>CAWDRK010000020.1:0-346032 GCA_963804635.1 Candidatus Acidiferrales bacterium | reverse complement strand
TCGCGTTAGAGCAGAGCCAGGGACGCTAAACGCCCAGGGTGTACGAACCGAAATGGACCGGCTGCCAGCACATTGAGTCGCCAAGCGGCCGGGCCTTGCATTACGACGCAATCATCATTGCCGTGCTGGTCGTCATCCAAACGGCGACATCTTCTCAACCCATACTGTGTTGTGTTCCGAATTACCGGATCGTAGCCGCTAAAATCGCATCCGTCGGGTGGCGGACCCGTTGAACTGGCAACCCCGCCCAGGCGTTCATGATTCCCAGGCGCTCATGATTCATTTGCGCCCGGCCTCCAGAGGTTCGCCACCAATGGGACGCCTCGAAGTCATCGTTGGAGACGGCATGAGCGATTAGCTCTCCGCGCGATCCGAAATACATGTTCCACAGAATATGGACGCGCCGCGTGTGGGCCTTATTCGTGACGACGATGACCCTCTGTCCGCCCGCAGCTTTCAGCGCTGCGCTTATCACATCCAGTTCCTCGGCTGTGTTGGTGATCGGGGAATCCAGGATGTGGAGCGCCTTTGCAGGTACACCTTGATCCTGGAGCACCCAGACGTTGAAATCGGATTCCCGGGGATAGTAAAGCCGAGCACGTTCAGCGCATCCGCGTGCGCGCGGGGATGGGTCAGCCAGATCTCCTTGGCGTATCCGTCGTGATAGAGCCGTGCTGCCTCTAGCGCGCGAGTAGGTATGTTTCCGCTCAGTACCGCAATTGCGGTGGCCTGTTCTAGCGGGTCTTCTCTGACCAGCCATTTTCCTGCACCGAGCAGAATCACTAAACCTGTGGTTGATCCAAGCAGTGCCAAGGTGCCCAAAATGCGAAAGAGGAAGCGCGATGGCAGCGCCATGCTTCTCTGCGATGTGCCGTGCGCTGAATGCATGTCCTCATCATCTTGCTGGTTTTATTCGCCTATTGCTGTTCACTCTGATACGCAATAGTTCAAGGAACGCTTTATTTAGCAAACCGAATCAGCTTCCGGTTTGCTACTTCATATTTGTTCCTTTTTGTACAGCATCACCGAATCGATGTTGGTAGAGTGTGAGATCTGTTGGCATTTTATGGATCGATCTCACGGCCTAATTGGTCTTTATCTACAGGCGACCCTGGGCGAAGAGCCTTTCAATCGTGAGGTTTTTTGGAGGAACAATCGTGGCGAATGAAAATGATGTGTCCGTGACCCTTCCCGCGACCGTGGAGAAAGTCCTTCCTGCGAGGGACGCGGAACCGGAGAAAATTCAGATTTCAGTCGATGGATGCGATGAACTCTTCTCTGAACTTCGCGTTGAGAACACTCTAAAAAACGAATCGGGTGATAGCGTCACTTTAAAACGAGGCGCACACATAGAAGTGACCATCAACGCAGATTCGGATGCTGTAGAGAAAAAAGAATAGCTATTGCCTACTCGCATAGGCGGAAACTACCTTTTCACAGAGCGTTGCAAGGGCCTGCTGTAACATACTGTTCCGGTGGAACACTCCTTCAGTTGCCCCTATTGCGGAGAAGAGATTTCGATGGTTCTCGACCTGTCGGTTCACCGGCAAAGCTACGTCGAAGACTGTGAAGTGTGCTGCAACCCAATCGAGGTCAGTTACAGCGTACAGGACGATGCGCTCGCAAGTTTCGACGCCAAGACTCTCGAATAGGCCGCGTTTGTCAGACACGACAACGAACAGCGAAGCGGCAATTGCGACGAGGCTGCGCTCTCGCCTAAACCGGAGCAGGTAGAATGGCGCTAACGGTCGTGCCGGTGTTCGTTGATTCGATCTCCAGATGGCCACCGAAGGGCCGCAACCGTTCTTGCATAGTCTTGGATTCCGACTCCGTGGTTTGTTTGCCTATCATCAACAACGGGTAGACCCCGCCCTGGGTCATAGTTCAAGAATTTCCAAGGCGCCTCTGGGATGATTCTGAACAGCGCAATTTCTCGGCTAATTCCGAAAGTGCCGATTGAAACGCCCTCTTCGTGGGGTACCGGAGAGAGAGTTATTACCGCCGGCAAATACTCTCTTTTTTTGCACAGTATCTCGAATTCTCTAGACCAGCTCTGACCCGCTTCCAACGCAGCCATATGCTGATTTGCCTCTTCACGGGTGGAGGTGCCACAGTAACTTCCATGATTTACGACCCAAAACCTCGTGGGTCCGCCATCGATAAAGTGCTTGGCGAACGGATTCCAGTAAGTGAGCGGGGTGCTGGCGGAGGAGGCCATCCGCTCGGGACTGGGAGTGTATTTCAAGGCCCGCCTGGTGCCGCCGCGAGGATAGGAAGGGTCGGAGGCCGCGGCTCGTTCCTTGGCCTCGGACTCCGTTCCGCCCAAAGCGCGCCAAAAGACGGCGCCGGGCTCCACTCCGTCCGAGGCCAAGGAGCCCATCGATGAGGTTCAGGGGTGGGGAATTTTCGACCGGTACAACGGAGAACTCTCGATCGGCATTGACACTAAGACGGGAATTGTCCGAAATTGAACAGCTTCGCGACTGGCTACAGTCGCATTCTGTGAGAATGAAGAAGAGCGAACTCACGCTCAAACAAGTATCCACCGTCCCCTGTCCTACCTGCGGTGTCGCTATCGGAATGCCGTGTGTGTTGCATTCAGGTGGCAAGCGCTTAGAACCTCATGTAGACCGGAAGCTCGCCGCTATCGAGGTCCTCGAAAAAAAGTCAGTTCACTCTGGTCAGCGATACTACTTCTTTGCAAGTACTCCCCTGAAATGACTCTCAACAGTTTCATGAGTCAGCAATTTTTGAACTGTAGCTAAGAGAACTCGAAACCAGGAGATCCGTACGAACCTTGCCTGCAAGATTAACTAAACAGGTAAAGCTGCAAAGCTGCTCCGACATTAAGCTTGACAATGTAAGTAAAGTGGAGCATGCTGGTTAAATACCAATAGAACCAGATGGCAATCTGAGCTGACATGCGTTAACTGACATTGCTCTGGCTGAGACAGATGCGTAAAGCTCTAATGAGGTGGCTACAATGAGAATGATGAATCGTTTGGAACAACCTTTCCGCGGGGTTACCACCCTGCAGGAACAGATTAATCGCGTGTTTGGCGATTTAGTGGGACGCACGGGCGAGGAATCGAACTTGACCCCTTGGGCCCCGCCCGTCGACATCTACGAGACCGAGCATGAGCTGGTCGTGAAGGCCGACCTGCCGGACGTGAATCCCCAGGACCTGGATATTCACGTCGAGAACAACATTCTCACAATTCGCGGCGAGCGCAAGTTTGAGAATACGGTGAACGAGGAAAACTACCTGCGCATCGAGCGCTCGTATGGCTCGTTCAGTCGGAGTTTCTCGCTGGCGAACTCTGTGAACTCGGACGCAATTAAAGCCGACTATCAGAATGGTGTGCTGATGCTCAGCATTCCGAAGCGCGAGGAAGCAAAGCCGAAGCAAATCAAGGTAAACGTGGAAAAAGCGGCGATTGCGGCCGCGGCAGGAGCTCGCTGAAGAGACCCAGACCGAAGACCAAGCAGCAAAGGGCCGGCGATTTCGCCGGCCCTTTCTCTTTAGCAGCGGGGGTTGACGAGACCCCATCGCCCGTACGGGATAGCAGGTTATACCAGCTAATGGACTCAGCGCCTGGCAATCGGACATGTCCCTCGACCTTTGATACGCTCTCTTGGCTGACAATTGAAATCGACCATTACCCAAATTCCTGTAGTGCGAGTAGAGTGACCTCTGAATTCACGGTACATGACCTGGCTCGAATATCATGAATTGACGAAACACAGTGCCGAGTCGCTGCGACGAACTCAGCACTACCTCGATTGGGCCAATATGCCCAATCCGTTTCGGCACTACGAAGGCGTCCCTGTCCTGGATCTGCCTGCCGACCCGCCGGCTCCACAGATTTCGGCTCTCGAAGTACTCGAGGGCAAAACAGGAAATACTCGGGCGAGGGACGGTGCGGAATTCCTTTCGCAGTTGATGTTCTATTCAGCCTCGATTAGCGCGTCCAAGCGAGTCCCGTCCACCGGAGCGATCTACTCTCTGCGCGTCAATCCTTCCTCCGGCAATCTCCATCCCACCGAATTTCACTTTTGCACGGGAGGTCTGGTCGATTGGCCCGATGGCCTCTATCATTACCGTCCCTCATCGCACATGGCGGAACAACGCGCCATCGGAGATTTTGCCGCGAATCTTGTCAACAACTCCGCCCCACTCGTTTTCGCTCTGACCAGTATTGCTTGGCGCGAAGCCTGGAAATATCGGGAGCGGGCCTATCGGTATTGCTTGCACGACATCGGGCACGCGTGGCAGGCTCTAACGCTGGCCGCTCGATCCATCGGATGCGAGAGCTTTGCGCTTGGGCATTTTTCGGATGACAGGGTGGCTGAATCGTGTCTCCTCAGTACCGATGAGTGGCCCATGCTAATCGTCGAGCTTCATGGCCCATCCATTCCGGTGAACAGGTTGACTGCAGACCAGGCGTTTGTGTTTGGCGGGCAAGCCAACTGCCTGTCGGAGGAGCAAAAAACTTACCCCCTGATCGAACGCGTTCACACTGCCACGAAGCTCAGCACGGAATCCCCCATTCCCTCTTTTAGCGAGCCGAAGGTGTCCGGACGCGGGGAAGTCAGCCTGCCGCCGCCTGTCTCCACAAACCAAAGTTTCGGTGACGTCGTTCGTACACGGCGTTCTGCTCTTGACTTCAAGGGTGGGCGCGAGTCGATCTCCTTCGAGCAACTTGCGACTGTCCTGTCCACGACAAGGGAAGGTCTCTTCGCCGATTTCGCTACACATCGTTACGTGCATCTTTATCTTTACGTCCATCGCGTCGAAGGCTTGGAGCCGGGTGTCTATCGCTTCTGGCCGGAGCATTCAGAGTTGGAAAGAATCAAAGCAGGAGACCAACGCCTGGCTGCGGCAGCTCTCAGTTTGGGACAAGACCTGGCGGGTAACGCCTGCGTGGCATTTTCCATGATCGGCGATTTTGAGAATGCTGCCAGCAGGTACGGGGATCGCGGGTATCGATACGTGCATTTCGAGGCGGGAGCAATTGGCCAACGAATGTATCTCGCTGCCGAGGCTCTCGGACTGGGAGCAACAGGCATCGGAGCATTTCTTGATGAAGAAGTGAACCGATATCTGGGCCTATCATCTGAGCAAGGACAAGTCGTCTACCATTTCGCAATCGGTTACCCGGTTGCTGATCCGCGCCTGGGGGTTTGAGAACGTATGGTCGGTATCCTGGTATACGGAAACAACCACTTCATTCTCTCCGGACCGCTGCCTGACGAGGCAGCCGCGTTGGCGCTGGTACGGCACTGGTCCATTGTCCGAATTGGCGAAGTGAAGTCGTCGTCTTTCGGGCAGTGGCAGATTAGGTCGAAAGAGTTTCGAGAGAACCTGGAATGGGCAGTCGTTGTCCCAGGCGACCGTGAGACCTCTCCAGGAGTGGCGCAATTACTTAGAGAGCTTTCAGCTCGCGGGGTAGCCATCCGGAGACAGAGTAGCGGCTGCCAGTGACGAGCAGAGGAAAGAACAGCGTCCCTGAATCGACCGTGCCGAGGGACTCGCAAGAATACGTTGCCCGGTGCGAAATGGCAGTCGCGGGCTAGCTTCTAAGCGCGCGCTCACGGAGCCTTTGCTATCCACCAAAGCACTTTTGCGAGAATCGTCCACCGGTGCTTGGCGCTTAGCATAATTGATTCGTATCCGTGATTTTCAGGCTCGAGAAGTTCAGTGTGATCAAAACGTCTAAGACGAGAGACCGTTAAGCCTCGATCTTTCTGCCAAGCGATGACGATTTTTCCGTTCAACTGTGTTTGATCGTTTTGCGAAGAATCCACGGCAAGGATACAGCCGTCCTGGATTAGCGGACTCATCGAATTGCCTCGAACCCGCAGACAGCTTGTCGTGGCCGGATTGGGACACCAGTCCTTGGGAGCAGCAATCAAGCTTTCTACAGGTCCCGATAAAAGACTAGACGGGTGGCCACCTGGTTCACCGTGCGCGGCAGCCACGACTTTCAAAAGGGGAATTGCGACAAGTTTTTCCTTCTTTAATTGAGTTCTTCGAGCCCCGCTACCTGCACGCACAATCTCAAGGTCCGGGAACCTGCTTTTCTGTAGACTTTCTCGCATCGCGGGTATGACGCGCAGCAAGTTTTCACTGTGCAAACCGGCGCGTCCCCAAAAATACCAACAATTGGGATCTCCCGCGAGATTCCCAAGTTCAATGTAGCCGCGATCTGTCGGTTCCTGGTCCCCTCGTTCCCAGCGGGAGATAGCCATCGCCGAATAGTGTAGTCTCAGTCCGAGCTCAACCTGACTCAAACCGAGTTTATGGCGCAGCCCCCGAATTGGTCTCGCCCACTCGGGTTCCGGAGTCTTCGATTTCTTGGGCACTTTCGGCATACTCGATTCTTGCTTTCGCCAATGAGGCCCTGCTGCCAATCTATGCCGACGTATGTGGTTTGGAAAGGGAAAAATCTACCGGAGGATTTGCATGGTCGCTCGACGGCGTTTCCAAGGACTTAGCTTATTCACTCATGGGAGATTCCGCTTCGCGTCATTTGGCGAGCAATGGGGGTTCCTCATTGCTCGACTGCGCTACCGACGTTTTGTCTAGAGCCTATTGCATAACCAAGCTAACTCGTTGATTCCATTGAAGGTGAATTGGGGTTACGCAAAGCTTCTAATGTGACCCACGGAACGCTTCCAGGGCTGTGTTTGACAGTCGGCGGATCTGTCCCATTCCGCCGAATTGTTAACTGCACCATCAGTCCAGGACTCACGAATCCGTCCAAATTCTTGCTGGATTGCTTCGAGGCAAGATAGTTGACGAGCGCTAATTTCGGATTGGAAATTGCCCGTTGGCACTATTCGCCAATTGTTGTAGCTGAGAAAGAGTTCGTCTGATTTATTGCAAAAAGTTAGCAATTCCCTGGATTGAATTTCAGCTTGGCTAGCAAACGTTGTAAAGAACGTTTCAATCGCGCAAAGAGCCAGACCTTCTTTGCACCGAGCAGGTGATGGGTTTTAGCTCTCCCGGTGACGCCGCGCTGTTCACTTTTGGACGGTCTTCTGGAAACTCCCACCGCAGCGAAGACCAACTCCCGAATCGCCGCTGAGTGTGCAATAGGGAACAGCCATCTCGATTCTCTCTATGCGCTAATGATCGAGCAGGGGAGCCCCGACGCGGCAATTTCACAGGTGACAAATCCGCGATTAGAGTTGAATCAGCAAGGGCTGACCTGCTGTGACTTGCTAATGTGTCCGCCTACTTCCTTCCGCACGAGCCGCACGAACCTCATGGGTCTGACTGAGCCTCGCGCTGCGGCTTCCCCTCTGCCTTGGAAGCGCGTTTCGAGAAAGGCGCCGTGCTTCCGTCTCCATGCGATACTCGCCAGCGCGTCACTTCTGTTATGTATGATTCCTGCGAGCGCACTCGCTCAGCAACAAACTGCGGAGGTGGGGGTGCGTCGCATTTCCCTCCCAGGAGCACCTCTAGCCAGGACACCCGCTACGGACGGATCAGCCAGCGTCGGAGGCACCGTGCTGGACGTAAGCGGAGGCACCGTTCCCGGCGCAGAGGTGAGCTTGGCACATGAGGACGGAACGCAGTTGTACACGATGGTATCCGAGGCGAACGGCGAATTTAGTTTTGCAAAAATTCCTGCCGGTTCCTATCTGCTGATGGTCAACGCTAGGGGTTTTGCGCCCTTTACGTCCGCCGAGTTCGCGGTCACGGTGCAGCAGGCCTATGAGGTTCCCGACGTCTCATTATCAGTTGCGATCGCAAGCATAGAGGTGACGGTCCGTCCAACCGACCTGATCGCCGCTGAACAGATCAAAACGGAAGAGAAGCAGCGTCTGATCGGCATTATCCCAAACTTCTATACAAGCTACATTTATGACGCCGCCCCACTCACTTCGAGACAGAAATTCTCGCTCGCTGCACGAGGCACATTCGATCCGGTTTCCATGATCGGAGTTGGCTTCGCGGCTGGCCTCGAGCAGGCCAATAACTCCTATCCCGGATATGGACAAGGCGCCGCCGGATACAGCAAGCGTTTTGCGGCGAAGTTTGTCGACGGACGCACCAGTGATTTCCTGACTCACGCGGTGTTCCCATCGCTCTTTCACCAGGACCCGCGCTACTACTACCAGGGCTCCGGCTCTTTTAAGTCCCGCTTCCTCCACGCGGTCGGCTCCGCATTTGTCACACGCAGCGATAGTGGGCGAACTGTGCCCAACTACTCTTTTTTGCTTGGCGACATGTGCTCAGGAGCACTGTCCAATCTGTACTATCCCCCAGCGAACCGGGGGGTGAGTCTGGTCTTCAACAGGGCCGCCGTTGGCCTCGCCGGGCGAGTGGGCGGGAATTTAATCCGAGAATTCCTCCCCAAGCGGTTGACGACGAACGTGCCGCGGGATGTGAAACCATGAACCTGAAGTGGGTATCTCTAGCCGGCACTTTCCGGTAGTGCGGGTGGTCTCAAGGGTCGAAGCAACACTAAACTTGAACTCTAGGTGCAGGAGTCTAAAGACTAAAATCGTATTCGGTTCGCTTTATGAGTTGAGGAGAGAATGTGCAGCTGAGACGTCAGCATACAAGACCGTAATACGTGACCAAATGCTAGACAGACCAACTACATTGGCTCCCGGAGCAAGAGGTTGGGAGTTCGAATCTCCCGGCGCCACTCTTTCCGATCCAATCACCGTAGCCGTTGGACGCTGAGTTCCCAGAATTTCTTCGCAGCTTGCGAACCGATTGATATTTCTCCGACTTCCGTCCACTCGCCGCGTTCGTTGACTCGCAACACAGCGTTTGTTCTGATCTCTCCCAGGTCAAAGCTCCAACTCATCCCGCTACCTTCCTCCAGCAGTTTCGTTGTGGTTTTAAGAAAACGGCCATCGTTAAATGCACGGAAGTGATATGTTCCGCTTTCGTCTTCGTAGGAGATGATTCCAAACGCCTGGAGAACCGGTCGGCCATCGGATTTTGTCCGGCCGACTCCCTCGATCACCATGATCAAGCCGTCGAGTTTGTACTGCGCTTCCTCCGTCTGGAGCAATTCTGCCCACTCACCGGCTCCACGCAACAAGCGCGCCTCTCCGGCCCACTTTCCCACCACAAAGCCGAGCTTTTTCATCGCCTCGCGCTGCGCTTCAAGGTCCGGAACTCGAGGTACTTGAGCCATTAGACGCGCTCCAATAGCATCATCGAGAAGGCAACTTCATTACCACCTCCGGCGGTCTTCTCTTCTTCCTGGCTAAGGACCGACGGCTACCGTCGATTCTGCCTTGTCCAGTGATCGACAGTCAAAAATATATGCCAACTGGTTGGCGGTGAGAACAAACAGCCGTTTTCCATCCGCGCTGCATGACCACGCAGAAATGCAATAAGGAAAAGTCAGCAGGTTTCGCTTCTCGAGGGGCTTCAAGTCGTAAACGTCGATCTGACCAAGCTCATTCTCGACCGCTAGGATTCCTGCAGCGGTGGAAAGCATCGAGTAGCTCCCAAGGATCCGTCCGGCGCCGACACTGAACGAGTTCACGCTCGGTGTATCGGTCAGGATGATGCGGAATTTCAGTTGCGTGGGGGAGGTTGCTCCAAAATGCGGTTGCTGATCCGGTTCAATCGCGCCGCAAGTTCGTCATCATGAATGACGCGGTAGTTTTTCTCGAGCAACTCTGCTTCAACATCTCCAAGATCCAGTTCTTGCTGGGCAGTGAACATGTTCTCGCCTGTCGGCGCGCTAAGCGCCGGCGGGGCTAGACATTTCTGTTGTGTTCTTGCTTCTCCAGCAAAGAGGAGCGAGGAAGTAAATAGTATGGCCGCGGGCAGGGCGGAGAAGGTGTCCATTTTGCTGTCATGTATCCCATCAAGGGAAGCTCGTGGAAGAGTACGTATCGTTCTGACAAGTTCCGAACCTTTCTGACAAGTCAGTTCTAGCTGTCTTCGAATTGCCTCGATGATCTAGCCTTCACTTCAAGGTTGACGCATTGCTCTGCTCAAGCTTCAACGAGTTTTGCCCAGCTTTGAGTTGCACCGCTTGTTCCCAGATGAGCGCCTGGTTGTTGTAGCGTGTCGAGATCATCAGGTAGTAGGTCCCTGGCGGCACGCCCGGCAAGGTTCCACCGCCGTTCGCGTCGCCCCGCGCCGCCGAGGCCGCGTTTACCTTGATAGCGTCCATGGCCTTCTGACATTCCGGCGTCCGGCTCACACACAGGCTGGCCACATATTTGTAGGGCGACATTCCCGGAGGGACAGACACGCCGCCTTTTGCCAGCGCGTCTCCGTAGCTGTCGCGCAGAATTACGAAGGGTCGCCCGGCGAGCGGGTTAGGTGTGCCCGGCTGCGCAGGGAGTCCCGATACAATTGACAGAGTGGCGTTGCCTAGCGGCGCGGCCGGAACGGAAAGGGTGCCACCTCCGTTGTCCGGCGCTGTTCCGCGAGTTCCCGCCGATGCAGTCATGGTTGCGGCGGTTCCACCAGTGGAAGGAATTGTCTTGCTCGGCGCCAGAACGGCGAGGTTGCAGGTCTGCTCCATGGGCGCAAAGGTGAAGTCGCCGTCGTTGTTTTGTCCCGTAACCCTGCGTCCGTGCACCTGATACGCGCCAGTGCCTCCGGGGTCCAGCGACCCGTCGGGCTTAAACGTAAGGCGGAGCGGATGATCGGGAGCGCCAACCTGGATCACTGCGTTCGTTCCATCCGCCGTGAGCATATAAGGATACGCACGGGCGGCGTCCGGTCCGCAGCCCAGAACAGCAGACTCCGGGAAGAACTGCACGCTGAAGCCTGTGGCGGTCGCGAAGATGCCCTGCATGCGAACGCCGGGCGGTGTCGGCGCGCCTTTTTCGCCGCCGAACATGGTCTTCAGCAAATCCGTTTGCATTGTCTGCACGCCAACACCCGCGCCCTTTGACGAAAGATTCACCGCGGGGCAGGTGACTGTCTTGGGCGTGAACGTGGCATGACCGGCGCTGGAACCCACTGCGCCATACACACGATTGCCGCTCGAATCGTAGGCTGTGGCTCCGGCGGCCACCTGACTCTCCGTCAGCGACATGCCGTTTCGGTCTTTGTAGCCGCTCGGGTTGGACCCTCCACCCGTGTATCCCGTCGCAATCACTCCATCGATTACCAGCGGCCCCGGCCCCACGATTGTTCCATCAGCCCGCAGAGTCAGCACCAGCGGCTTCGGAGTGGTGTCGATAACGAGCGCGGTCCGGTTGTTCTTGAATTCGAGCTCGTAGTTATGTTGGTCGGGAGACAGGATGGCGCAGTTAACGAGCACCCCACCATCAATGAAATCGAGTCGCCAATTGCCCGCGCCCTGGAACACACCCGCCATCACCGGCCCGGGACGAGGCTGTTTGTCAGCGTCGGGAAGAACTTGCGAGACCATCTGACTAAACGCACCGAGCAGGGCATTGCCTGTGCACGACGCGGGAAGTCTGCCAGAAGTGATACAGCGGGTGATCGCGCGCTGCTCCGGCGTTTGCGGCTGCTTCCCGGTGATCACCTGTTGCGCGCGGGCCTCAATGGCATCGTTTTCTTCGTTGGCCTTCTTGACATTGGCCTCATAAAGGTCGTTCTGTTTCTTCTCGAAGGCGTTCGCGCGCGCAACTTGTTCCGCGGTGGGCTGCTTGCACGTGGGCAGAAGCTTCTTCAGATCCCCGCGTGTCTCGTACGTGTACTTCATCAGCCCGTTGGCGAGAACAGTGTCGGGGTACCCCACCATGCACTTGGAGGAGTCCGAAAGATCGCGCATGTTGCAGCTATCGATCACTAGGCGCTCGCCGTTGCAGACATACGCAACATTTTTCTGCACGTCTTGACCGGAAGCGGCTGCCGTCGAGAGCAAACCGAAGATTGCAACGAATGCGAAGGAGCCTGGTCTGGTCTTCATTTGGGCACCTCTGTAACCGTCGGCGGGCAGCATCGCGAACGACATCTGCGGTCCGAGACTGTTCCCTAAACTCACGAAACGAATTTCGCAATTAATGAGCGTTCTTCAGAACGGTGGTCGCATCATCCACTTGCCCGATTCCTTATCCTTATAAAACACCCCGAACGGGATGTTGTTATACATTGAGGCTCCAATATTCCTGGATTCGACCTTTACGTCGAACGTGCATCGGAAACCCTGCGGTGTCGGAGCGTCGCAAGCCTCCTTCTTGAAAAAAACGATCTTGATCGGGTCGCTGACCTTCTCACCCGGCGGGTGATTCATCGCGTAGTCCATCGCTTCCTTCATTTGGGCTTCCGTGGGCTCAGATCCTGCGCCTCCGCAACCGGCGAGTCCCAACGCTAAAACAGCACCCAACGCAAATTCTCTGCAACCGACGCGCATTACCCGCCTCTTTCCCCGCATTAGCAGCCTGGTTTCCGAGAGCAATTGCCGCGCTACTCTAGTGCAAGAAAACGTTTGGCGCAACGAAAGTTTGTTGGCACACCCTGGCTCCGGCTCGTCTAACAGCGTGCCCCACCTGTTCGAAGGGTCAACGTGACCGATTGGAGTAGTACCGTCTCGGTTGGGTGTTTCGCGGCATCGCCGATGTGGCCAACTGAGTGTGGAGGCCACGTCCAGCAGCCTCTTCTTTGACAGCTATCTGCAACGAGGAGCACCTATGAACAAAACTCTTTCTGTTGGCGCGATCCTGCTTTTCGGCGTTTCGATTTCTTTGACCGTCACTCCGAAATCGGCGAACGCGCAAGGGCCCGCGGGCGTGGGCGCGACCGCTGCCGCGCAGGATAGCTCGCATTCCCCGCACTCCCTCAACCCCATCAAGTGGATCAAAAAAGACTCCAAGGATTCCGCTGCTGCGCCCGCCGGCAGAACCGACGCGGAGAAAAAGCTTACCCCGACTCTGCAATCCCAAGGTGTGTTGGCGGCCAACTCCACCACTACCGAAGCGTGTGCGCCGTTCTCGTCATTGGATGGATGCCTTGCTGCTCTTCACGCCAGCTACAATCTCGGCGTGAATTTCAATTGCCTCCGCGCCGACGTCACGGGTGTGCACACCTCTGCGGACACCTCCGGCTGCAAGGTCGCTGAGGGAGACAAACCGCAAGGTCTGAACAAGGCGATCCATCAACTCAAGCCCGATGCCGACGCCAAGCAAGCCACAAAGGACGCGGAGCAGCAAGCGAAGGATGACCTCAAGGCCATCGGCGCGTAGCTCCGAAGCTCGCGAAAATTGCGTTCACTCCCCTCGCGAAGTGAACTACACTCGCCAGGAATGCTCCTTTTTGGGGCCTTTGCGGAATTTGTCCGCGAGTGTGAGGGGGGAATGTCTACGAGTCTCAGCTTCAGCGAACTCATCGAATACACCGACTGGGAGCGCGGCAAGTGGTACGACTGGCTTCGCCAGCGCGGTGACGACGCCTTAACCACCAGCGCCGGGCCGCATGGCGATGGTCGCTTTAAGACCGTCGGTGATGTGGTGCGGCACATTTTTTCGGCCGAGAAGCGCTACATTGACAGACTTTCGAGCCGGCCTTTAACCGATACATCCTCAATTCCCAGCAATGGCGTCGAATCGCTCTTTGAATTTGGCCGGCAAAGCCGCGCCGATCTGAAGGCCTTCGTGGAAGCCTATCCCGCCGCGGATTGGGATGTCGCGCAGGATTTCAGTGTAGTGAACAATTCTCTGAAGGCCACGCCCAGAAAACTTGTTGCCCACGTCCTGATTCATGAGGTCCGCCACTGGGCACAGATCGCCACCTTGTGCCGCTTCGCCGGTCTGCGAGGCGAGTTCCACGACTTTCTGTTCAGTCCGGTTTTGGGCGGCGAACTGAAGCGCTCGGCAAGCTGATCAGCTCCCAGGTAGGCATTCGAGAGGAAGGCGTTCATGTCCCACGCAAAGCAACACACGAAACCGGTCATCGCTATGCTTGCATCATTGGCCGGTCTCGTCCTCTCCGGATGGTAATCTCTGGGAACCAAATTCGTGTACATCGACGCACACTACCGGTAGGGGACCAGGAGATTCAGCCTGGACTGAGCACGGGTGCGCGCGAGGATAACCCGGCACGCCATTTCAGGCAGATGACGACTGGCTGAAAAATATGCTTATTGTCCTCATGAACCGCACGGACATGGTAATCGTCGTGCCGAAGTCGAACTCTTTTTGCCAGACACCGTTGACGGTAGTCCCTTCCGACCCGTAACCGGCTATATCATGACAATTGGCAGGCGGCCCGATGCTGAGTCTTTCACAAGTCACGGTCAGAAACGCCCGCCAGAACCTGATAAACAGTTCCTTTTGTGGCTGCCTCGTTCGCGTTGGAGACTACGTCGATGAGATACACTCTAGTGTTGAACAGAAGATATGCTTCACGCAGGTCACGAGGATTGCCATTCGACGACTTCAGTTCCACTTCATCGATGGAATGCGCTGGAATGACCTGGTTGGTCTCGGCGTCCGCGATCCAAACCACACCGGGCAATTCGCGAACATGGATTGGAACGCATATTTCCCTAGCAACCCTCGTGAGAACTGGCCACCCTGCGAATCTTGGACTCCACCGGGAAAGGGGAGCCAAAGTCCATGAAAAAGGCCAGTGGCCTACCGTTTGCCGATTTTGCTAAACAAAGACTCCCCGGCCTGGACCCACACCGGGGAGTCTTTTTAGAGATTGTGCTGCGATGTTGGCGCTTACCTCCTACCAGCGATCATCATTGTCGTCGTGATCCTTGGGCGCTAATGCCACTCCGCGAAACACCTCGCCTGCCTTTGCCGAGCGGATCGTCACGAAATGGCCGATGCGATCATCGCCGTCATGGTCTCCATCGCCCGTCGGCAGAGTCGTGGCGGACAGCAGGTCCGTCACTTTAACAAGCTTGTTCGGGTCGGCTCCCTGATCTCCATTGGTGCTGATCGTTGAGGTCACCGCATAGATGGTCACTGTTCCGTCGTGGTTGTGCTGTCCGGTAATATTCCGGCATCCGTCCGTTGCGGGGTTCAGCGCCGCGGGATAGTTCGCAATGCTGTACGGCATGCCAATGTTCAAGCCATCTTGCAGCACGTAGTCCATCTTCCACGTTCCGTCTACCAGACTCCACTTCTGCAGTCCGGCCGTGGCCAGCGTTTGCGCGTCCGCCACATTCCCGTTCACCGCGGGAGAGACGAGTGTTCCGTCGCCCTCGTCGCAAACATACAGGGTAGTTCCGTTGGCGAACCAAATGCCGAAAGGAAACGCGGTTGACGTGCTCGCCGTAGTGTTGGGGAATCCCGGCAGAATCGTAATTCGTACGTTTGCAAGATCGGCTGCTGTGCCGGTTGGCAGTGTCCCGGTGCTACCCACTTGGTACACGGTGTTGATGCCATTTCCGCCGCTCCCTTTGGTGATGTACAGCGTATTGTGAAAAATTGTCATCCCCCGGAAGTTCGTATCCTTACCCGGTTTGTCCGAGCCGAATAGCAGGCGTCCAATCATAGTGATGTTTGGCGGCACCGGCGGGGCCTGCCCGGGCACGAGCAGTTCAGAACCCGTCGCGTTGACCAGATCAATCCCAATCTGCGTGGTCGTCAGTTGTTTCTTGGACAGGTTCCCGCTATTGTCGTTTCCCACCATGTAATAAAGTCCGTTTCCGCCCTTTATCGCTGCGCGCCCGTTATCCCCGCTATACGCATTCCCATTGGTGATGTTCAGGTGCCCGTCTGCATCCACCTCCGCTACGGCTCGATAGTACGCCGTGGGTACAATCGGGTTGCTGACATAACTTGTGATCACGGGATTGCTCGGGTCGCACACCGCCGGGGTATTGGAAGCGGAAACGTCGATCAGGTTCGGCGCGGTCGGCGAAACCGGAAAACCTCCGCAGCCCGGACCGCCTTGGTAACCCATGAAGGTGATGGACCTTCCGTCAATCGAGCGGTTCAGCGCCAATTCTGATTTCGAACTGAAGCTGGTAACAATCTGATGGCTTGGGATTGGCAGAATACCCAATAACCAACCATCGCTCGTCAGGTTGTCCAGGAAGATCGGAGACGTGACGCCAAAACTGCCGTCGGAGATGGAGTTATTCCACACATTGTGCGAGTCGGAAAGGTTTGGAGCTTCCCCGTTGTCCGTCGCGACCCCGCAGGGAACCGTGACGTTCGTCGTCCCGTTCGCAGTGGTTGGCACCGCCACGACGGTGCTGCCGTTTGGACCTCCGGCACATCCCCGTGGCAAAGTCTCGCCGAACGTGACTGTCGAGGCCGTCCCCAGATACACGCTGCGGCTCAGCACAATCGAATCTGGTTGAAATTTAAAGCGCTGCTCGTCAGCGGACTGTTTGCTGATGAATGTTCCTGCTAGCCCGAACGTTGCGGCTAGCGCCACAAATCCTACAGTAATGCGTTTGTTCACGTGTTGGCCCTCCAAGGCGCAGGAATCCTGCCACGCCAGAAGCGTTTTCCGCGTTGCCACTTTGTTAAGATTTCGTGAACCTTGGATTGAAGCCCCGACTGGCGGGTGCTGAATCCGGTAGATTGAGCTACAATCGCAACTACGCAGGAGGTCCGCTGCGATGAGAATCCCATACCGATTTCGTGACCTAGTTGTCGCGGTTTTCCTGTTATCGCGCTTTGCCGCGGGCACCGCAGCACAACAATCCTCCCAGCAGCGACAAGACCTTCCCACACTCTCTTCAGCTGTGCACTCGGCCCTTTATCCGGAAGTGATGTGCGTTCACTGCATCGTTCCCCAGTGGGACCGCGGCTATATTCTTCATCGGGAGTTTGATAAAGACCCTGCGGTGGTCACGATGTACGACAGGGATGGAAAGAAAGTCCTCGAAGCACGCCTGGAGCCGCTGGACGCTGCCAAGATCTCTCTCTCCGCAGCGGCGGCAACCCACGCGGGCGGAATTCTTGCGGTTGGCGGAGGCATCATGACCGATGGGTCGATCCAAGGATTCATTGCCAAGAGCGACCGTACAGGGCGCACAACTCAATCGCTACGCACGGGGCAATTCTCGCCGCATCAGGTTTGCGAGGCGAGTGATGGAACCGTCTGGATTCTCGGATACGCCAGGGATTACCGCGATTCGCCCGACGCGGATAAGAACGTCCTGCGCCACTATAGTTTCGAGAAGGGTCTGCTCGAAAGTCTCGTTGCCCTCGATTCCATTTCCAAATCACGGGACGCGACTTCGAACGTTAGCTTGGCAGGGAATAGTTTTCTTCGCTGTAGCAAAGACCGTGTTTCAGTTTTCTTCGGCTCTGCTGCCCAGTACATCGAAGTGGATGCCTCGAATGGAAAAATCGCGCGCTGGAATGTCGCCCTATCTCCAATCGCTGGCGGAAGGGCAACTGGATTTGCAGTGACCGAAGAGGGAAGAATTTTTGTGAGTTTCCTGGGTTTCAGTGACCCGGACAACACTGTGACGCACGGATTGTACGAATTGAAAACCAAAACCGGAATTTCCGTTGCCGGTCTCGTGCCAGTTGACGGAACACTCTCGCGGCATGAGCGACGCGGTGTCCTCCCGGACGAAACGATCGAAGAGCTCTGGGGCGCGGATGGAGATCAACTGGTAGTGCAGAGGTATGAAGATGGCTGGGGTATTTCGTGGGTAAAAGTCGTGGCATCTCCGCCGGCTTCCGATTAGCGGCTTGGGCTTTGCAGCGCTGAAACTATCGAACCTGCACGTACGTCTTTCTCCTTGAGGACGCTCGCACGACAACTCTTCCCCACCCCGCTTGCATCCAACTCTGCACCTTCATTGCAGCGCGCAAGGAGCCTGCTTATGCCTACTCGAGTCGGCCCGTCCTCAGCGGTTCTGGTCTTGGCATTGCTCCCCCTGGGTTCGCCCCTATCGGCTTTCGGGCAGGATAACGCCGGCCCGGCACGCACCTACCAAAGCCAGGTGGATTTGGTCTCCGTCTACTTCACCGTGCGCGACGACAACAAACGCCTCGTCAGCGATCTGCCGCAGGAAAGTTTCAGTGTCGCGGAAGACGGCCAGCCGCAATCCGTGAAGTTCTTTGCCCACCACAGCGACGTGGTCCTCAACGTGGGTGTGCTCCTCGACACGGGCACGAAGATGCCCTGGATTCTGGGCGAAGAGGCGCAAGCCTCGGCCCTCTTCCTGAAGCACGTCGTGCGCCAAACGGATCTCGGCTTCCTTGTCAGCTACGGCTCGCACGTGGATATCGTGCAATTGCCGACTTCAGACATTGGGCTACTGCGGCAAGCAACCGCCACCATTGGCAGCGCGCAAGCGCCGAGTGAATACCCTGACGAGGGCTCGGAGCCGAGCGTCTCGCTTCCGGGCGGAGGCACGGTAGGCACCAACGGCAAACGACCTTTGAATCAGGACCGTCAGGCCCACCTCTACGACGCGATCCGCGTTTCCACGCATCGCTACCTCGAGGGCGAGGTGGGACGCAAAGCCGTGGTTATTGTGGCCCTCTCCGGCGATTCCCACAGCGAATCGACCATGGCAGACGCCCTGCAAGCGCTACTCGAAAACGACGTGATCGCCTACGTCCTGCAGATTTACGACGGCTCGAAGCATGACAAATGCGATGTCCTCCACGTCTTTGAGAAGGACAGCCACGGCGAGTCCCTGCTCAAGAAGCTAGCCGAGGCTACCGGCGGGCGCATGCTCGAAGTCCGCGGCATCGATAAACTCGAAGCCGCGCTCGACGAAATCTCCGACGAACTACACCACCAGTACAGCCTCGGCTACTATCCCGAAAACAAGAATTGGGACGGCAAGTTCCGCAAGATAGAGATTTCCGCCGCCGAGAAAGGCTACAAGGTCTACGCCCGCAAAGGCTACTACGCCAACCAGCCGCCACCAAAAGCCGCCGCAACCTCGAACTAATATGTCGCGCGAATCTTCGGCAACGACGATAAATAGTAAGCGACCCAGTCACGTAGGAAGCGGTATACTAGCGAACGTTGCGCCCGCTGACGGACAACGGGGTGCGCCATGCGCCTGACAAAGCTCCGAGTCTTTGCTTTTCTGCTGCTTACCACTCTGACTTTTCCTCCAATGTCCTTTGCGGCGCAAGACGCGGATGACTCATCTGCCGGGCAGAGAGGAACTGCGCCGCGGAGTTCGGCTGACCAATACCATTCGCACGCGACAAATGACGGTGTGAGCATCGGGGCCGAACTGCTGACTCGCAAGCAAGTCTCGCAGGAATTTGCTGCGCCTCTGAATCGCTGCTGCCTTGTGGTGCAAGTGGCCGTGTATCCCAAAAAGGATGAACCGCTCGAAGTTTCCCTGGATGATTTCACGCTGATTGTTGGAGACACCGACACACCCGTCAGACCGCAGAACGCCACGGTGATTTCGGCCAAACTGGAAAAGCAGGGCTTAAAGGGCGGTGTTGCAACTTCAGAGAGCGCAAGCATCGGATATGAGTCGGGCACGTACAGTGACCCTGTTACCGGTCAGCCCGTCCATGTTCATGGCACAACGACTTCTGCTGGCGTGGGTGTGGGCGTGGGAGATGTCGTGCCACCGGCGCTTGCTGAGCACGAACGCGAAGTGATAGAGCGCGAGTTGCGCGGGAAGGGACTCCCTGAAGCGAAGGTAGTTATTCCGGTGTCGGGTTATCTGTACTTTTCCGTTCCCAAACAGAAGAAAGATACGAAATATCGCGTTGAATACGTGGTGAAGGGCGAAACGCTGAAGCTACAGCTCCCCTGATTGTCCGGCCTCGGGGGTATGATTTGAAGTAAAACCGAGCTTCCGATCCCAGATTCGCCGGATCACTGCGGCGACAACCCAAACACCGCAACACTACTTGCCGTCCCGATATAGACCCGGCCATTCACCACCATCGGCGTAATGAAATGCCCCCCCACCGCCGAAAAGTGATCGCGATTATTAGCGGCCTGACTCGAATCGTACAGTTCCTTCCCCAGGTTTGTGGCATCGTACGCGAACAGCGTCCCGGCACCCCAGTCCAGCGCCCACACGATCCCGTTCGACGTGCCATTCGCCGAAATACTCACCACCGCTCCGTTGCTCCCAAACACATGGCTGCTCTGCGACGATGGGGATGTGCTTAGCTGTGCCTTCGTCACCGTGAACGCCTTCAGCGTGTCGCCCGTCGGACAAATATAAACAGTCCCGTTAAAAAAGATCGGCGACGAGTGATTTTCATTCGAGCTGATCTGCATCTGCTGGAACACATCGTTCTTCGTGGCGTTGAACTGCCCCATATTGTCGCGGTCCACCACGTACAGGTTCCCGTCTTTGCCCGCTCCCAGCGCCAGATGCCGCGTGGTGCCGTTCGCGTCCATCATGTCTGGCAGCAGCAGCGGCGCCGCCGATCCAAAATCCACATCCCCGTTGTCCTCGTTGATGGTGTTGTAGGGGGTGAAATAATCCGCCACCTGCAGTCCACTCGACAATGTCAGCCGTACAAAGGAATTCCCGTAACTGCTGTTCGTTCCCGGCGTGTCTCCAAATCCGTTGCCGCTGATCACGTACACGCTTCCCGCCGCGTCCGCTGCGGGACCTCCTCCGCCCATCCACATTCCGCCGCCATGGTTGTTGGGAACCAGATCGATTACGCCGGTCTGTGCCAGCGTATCCGCGCTGTACGCGATCACCCATGCGGAATATTCGCCGCAATCCCCGTCCAGCCCCGACCACGCGGTGTAAATGTTGCCGCCACTTTCCAGCAGCGCCGCCCTGTCGTGGTGCACGTGTGGATCGAACGTGACCGTGCCGCCTTGGCTGTTCCCGCCGGCTCCCGGATAGGTCGCGGTAATCGTCGTCGGGCCGCCGAAAAGTTCTTTACCCGTGGTTAAGTCCAACGCATGCAGCCGGTGGATGATACTTCCGGTGGACGACTTGGACATCGCCTCCACATAAATCGCATTGCGCCCCCGGTCGATCACCGGCGTCGATGTAATTCCATTGGGGTTGATGTTTCCGCACGGCAAGCTAGCGGAGTCGGCTGGCGCTTCTCCACTCAGCAATACCGACGATTTCCATAGGATCGTGCCGTTCGTGCCGCTGATGCTGTCCGCATCCACCGCGTACACGCTGTCGTTTTCCGTCGCCACGTACAGCACGTTTTTCGTTCCTTGCCCCGGAATCGCTAGCTGGCTCAGATAAAGCGTCTGGCCATCGATTTGCCCATCCACGCTGAACTCACCCACCTTGCCGAAGGTCGTCGAATTCACGTTGCTGGTTGTCAAAGTTGTTTCCGCGGAATTCACTCCACTCCGTGAAATGTCATAGTGATGTGTCACCACGTCGGTCGATGCGGTGGTATTTCCAGTCACCGTCAACGTCGCCATGCTGCTGGTGATGCTGCCCGCCGGGTTACTTACCTTCACCTGGAACTGCTCGCCCGAGTTTGCCGCGGTTGTCGGAGGCGTCGTATAGCTTGCCGAAGCTGCGCCACTGATGGCCGCGCTCCCCTGAAACCACTGGTAACTTAGCGGTACGCTGCCCGTTGCCATCACACTGAAAGTCGCCGTCTGTCCCACGATCACGCTCGCATTCGCCGGCTGCGTGGTAATGGTCGGCGCGGTCATCATCGGATTGCTTCCGGATCCGGAGCTGTTACAGCCGATCGCCGCGAGTGCCAAAGCAGCGCTCAAGAGAAGGGAAGTCCGATGCAATGTGCCAACAGGTAGGTGCATGTGATTCAACCCAGGTAAGTATTCATTATCATCATCAAATTTGCGCGGACCTCTAGATTTAGCCCAGCGAATGCAATTGTCAAACGAAAACCTGCAGGCAAGGAGAGACGGGGGTGTCCCAGGTTCAGCTTTACCGAACCTGGGTCTTGGGGTTCTTCTCTGACCCGATTCTCACCAAGCAGACGAAGTGCGATCGCATCCCGTCGCCGGCTGATTTACACGGATTTCGACGACGCCCCGGTTCGGAAGAACAGGTCTCGGAGTTTCTCCGGTCCCATCACTCGCCCCAACTCCCTGAACGCGAAGAAGGGAATGAACGCTAAGAAAATGATCAAGCTCCGGGCGAGCAGGTCGTCGAAGCGTACGTCGCGAAACGCTCCAATGATATCTTTTCCGTGGATCAGCCGCTTGATCACTTCTTCGACGATATGAAAGGCGAACACAAGCAGCCCATAGGCAAACGCTTTATAGATGCATGAATAGAACAATGGCTTGGCTTCATGCTTTTTGCCAAAGTGCACCGCTTCTCCGATGAGAATGATCTTCGTGATGATTAACGCGTTGAGCAGCGCAGCTCCGTAAGTGAAATACGAGATTTCGAATTTCTTCAACAACAGCATGCTGTAGGTGGCCAGCGCGCAAAAGAAAAGAGCTAGATACAAAAAGACCAGGGTGATTTCCTTGGCCTCGTGGACAGCTTTCTGCTTCAAGGTGGTTTCGTAGGAATTTTCGGCACTCATGCTGCCCTCCAATTCTCGTCAGCAATCCCTGAAGGTCAGTTCGGAGAAGCGCTTGATAACACCCCCGAATTCCAGGTTACCCCAGTGTGCGTTGCTGTCTCGTAGGCCTAAAATTGTCAATACTGACAGTGTTGGCTTCTAGAGGCTTTCTTTAGTGAGACGCATCTCTCCGATCACAGCGTTTACCACGAGCTAACCCACACTGTTCAACGCAATTCTGGACGACACTTGATGGTGATATGCTGTCGCTATGACCCAGGAGCAACGTCAACTCGAAGACAAGCGTGGTCTACGGTTTGCCTTCAAGGCGGATGCCGAGGCGGTTCTGCCGAGCGGCCCTGATAAGATTCCTGCTCGTGTCACGGAACTGAGCTTTCGCGGATGTTTCCTTGAGATTTCCACCATATTGCAGGAAAAACAGCGCATTCGAGTGAAGATCTTCCATTCCGACGACTTCTTCGAATCTTCTGCCGAAGTAATTTATGTCCGGCCCAATGGCGTCGGCTTAGTGTTCGGCAACATGGAGCCGCCTTTTCGGAAAGTCTTGCAAGCCTGGATTCTCGCTGCACTGGATGCTCAAGCCAAATCAAAGCGCCCGTAACGCGACGTGTTGATCCTGGCACGCTCTTCTCCCCTAAACGTTTACCATGCCTCTTGACATGTCTCGTCAGTAGACAAACTCGCCAATACATTTGCCTTCTGAACACCAATGCGTCAGCTATATTTTCTGAATCAAAGATTTCAGATTAGTCTGATAGTGAACCGCGATAGGTGGACGGCGTACCTCGAAGGGAGTGTCCGTGCGAAAGATCATACGGATGGTGGTGGTTCTCGGATTCCTCGTTCTGGTGCTAAACGGAACTAGTGTACTTGCCCAAGATTCCGCGGCGCTGTACACAAAAAAATGCGCCAATTGTCATGCCAAGGACGGCAGCGGCCACACCGCCGTGGCAACGAAGCTCGCCGTGCCCGACCTTCGATCGAAAGGCATCAAGGACATGAGCGACGCCGACATCTACAATTCCATCGCCCAAGGCACGCAGCACAAGGAATACCCTCACGCCTTCCTGCACACCGGACTAACCGAGGAGCAAATCCAGGCCCTGGTAAAGTACATTCGCGCCCTAAGCCAGCAACCCACCCCACACGCCACACCCAAGCCCTGATGCTCGTCCAAAGCTAGGCATTCTTGGAGAGATACGGTTCCGGCGTTCTCCCCTTTCTTATTGGTACCGGGACTGCTTTGGTGACGACTTCAAAGGGGACTGGCGCGACCAACTGCCGCCCTGAGAAGTGGCCCACCGAACAGTAGGAGGAAAAAAGTTGCATACTTCTTGTCCTTCCTTGCCCAGAGTAAGGGCTAAGCCGCACTGAAGTCGTCTCTTTTCATACAAAGTCGCCTAGGCAAGCAAATTGCCCGGCCTGCCCGCTGACCTCGCTCCATTGCCTGTAGAAGTGCTCGCGCCCAGCCAACGAGACATCTTGAAGTGGAGACGAAAAATATCCTTCAAGCGTCGATCGGAGGGAAATCAAATGAATCTACTAGGAAAGGCCCTTCTCTGCGCGGCGTGTCTGCTAGTCGCCGGAACCGCCGCGAAAGCCGACACTAAGGTCTATGTTGGTTATTACGATTTGCCGCCGTGCGCTGCCAGCAATTGCAATGCGCTTCCAAATCCGTGGTTTGGGAGCGCAAACACGACATTTTTTTGGGGAGTTCAAGCCAGGCAACGTCGAGCGACCCCGATGAATCGGCGATTCTCTTCACGAACACGGGTACTACGGCAGTCACGCTGGAACCTGGAGTTACCGTCACTTCGGGTTCGAACACGTATACGATCTGGGACAGTCTGATTGGCGCGGGAGGGTTGTCGATCGGGCCAGGCGATAGCGTGATTCTCTCAGGTACCACAACCAACTCCTTTGATGGCAGTGATGTCCCGCTGAGTGATTCAACGATACTTTTCAGCATCAACGGCACAAGCTACACGGTGACCGATTCCGCCAGCATTCTTGAAGGAGTCCCTGGCGGCAATGAGACGGAGCCGTGGACACTGATCGAGGACATCGGAAAGGGCGGCGGCGGCACAGGGGTACCGGAACCTGCCAGCCTCACCCTACTTGGCACGGGCCTGATTGGCCTCGGGATTGGCACGAGGCGCAAGAAACAATGCCAGTCGGTCGCGCTCGAATCAGACGTTCGGCAAAATAAACGAACAGGCTGAAAAGTGAATTCGTTGCCAAGTCCTTTTCGCCGATGCAATCTGAAATTCGCGATAGGCCGGAAACCCAGACAAATCATGCCAGGTCCAGTAGCGTCCCGTACGCCGTCCAGTTTTAGGCGCTGCGTTACAAGCGGATGGAGGGCCGTGCAGCCAGTAGATAGCGGCAACAAGCGCTTGGGCTAGGATCAAAAAAAGGAAAACAGAGCTGCGGCCCGTCGTGACCATTAGTGATCCCGCCCAGGAAATCTGGCCCTGTCGAACGCGACATGCAATCTCTCTCTCTCTGTGAGTTCGCGCTTGCAGTCCGTTTGTCCCGGCCGCTGCTTCAACGTTGGTCATTCACGAGGCTCCGAACCTGCTGCGGGCAAGGGTAGAGCCCGATGAAGTTCGAAGTAACAGCACGCCACGAATGTCCCGAGGGATTAGTGCGAGAGCAAGCTAAGATGGACGGCGAGATAGTACGGCCAGAGCACAATCGCAAGGACCCCTTTCCAAGAGCTGAGGTGTAGAACCCGATAGCGAAGAGCCATGCTGCGACCCATAGGCTGCCCATGAAAGTATTTGGTTTGATTCCTATTTCCTCCATATCCTCCGCCGTCACTTGCTCTCGCGTTTCGCACTGATGGCACCGGATGAGCGCGCCCAGCAGTTCACTGTTCGAACAGGTGCCGCATACGCGTTTGCCGGGGTGAGAGAGCACGTTTGTGTGAACGAATTCAATTATGAACCGCGAGACTACGTATTAGAATGTTCGACTTATAGTAAGTGCAGAGCTCAGTCAGGAGCGTGAACCAAGTCACGGCTCTTATTTCGCGGTGAGGGCGCCACGTGGCGAGAACGCGCTCGGGCTTGCTTTTTGCGGCGGCGATTTATCCGGTGGTGATGTCTTTATGGCCTCCTAGTCCGTCACATGATACCTGCGACACAATGATGATGAGCCTATATTTCACGTTGGGGATTTTCTTGCTTCTGGCGGCGCGTAAGCCCTCGGCGCATCGCAGCTTGATCGCGTTTGCGGCCTGGTCGAGTTTCGCTCAAGCTGTTGTGATGACCATCCTGGGACTCCACCTCCAGGTCCAACGCACCGGTTTCTTCATCGCCTCGGCTGTGCTCGTTGTTATTGGTAGCGCTGCTCGCGTTGGCTCCGCCGAAGCGATCAGCATGCCAGCCATTTGCCGCCCGTGCGTAGCCGCACTCTCGCGCCAGGATCTTCGATGAATCGCGTCCTCGTCATTGGCGGCACCGGCACCGTTGGCCGCCATGTGCTTTCCCGGTTGTCCGCCAAAGGCGCACCAGTCCGCGCGCTCACTCGCAAACCCGACGCAAATCACCTACCGCGGCACATCCAGGTGGTGCGCGGAGATCTCACCCTCCCCGAAACGCTTGATTCCTGCCTCGATGGTATCGACACCGTATTCCTTGTATGGGCTGCCCCCGCGACCGCCGTTGCTCCTGCGTTGCAGCGCATCGCGAAGCACGCCCGGCGCATCGTGTTCCTTTCGGCCCCGCACAAAACACCGCACCCCTTCTTTCAGCAGCCCAATCCGGCGCAACAGCTTGCCGCTCAAATCGAGCGCCTGATCGAAACCTCGGGACTCCAGTGGACCTTCCTGCGCCCTGGCATGTTCGCCGCGAACGCCCTGCGATGGTGGGCTCCACAGATTCGCGCCGGCGATCTCGTGCGCTGGCCGCATCTTTCCGTCCCAACCGCCCCGATTGACGAACGAGATATAGCTCGCGTGGCGGTCTGCGCTTTGTGCGAGGACCGGCACGCCGGAGCCGATTACGTTTTAACCGGGCCGCAATCGCTGACCCAGTTCGAACAGCTCTCGACAATCGGCCGCGTGATTGGCCGCTCGCTGCGCATCGAAGAAATTTCGCCAGATGAAGCGCGTCATGAATTGCTCAATATCATGCCTGCGCCCGTCGCGAACATGCTGCTCAATGCATGGGCTGCCGCAATCGGCCTAGCGGCGTTCGTCACATCGACGGTTGCAGACATCACGGGAGCTCCCGCGCGATCCTTCGCTGATTGGGTGACGGATCACTCGGCAGAATTTCGCGCCTGACCTGAGCGAACCCGCGTTTCACTCTCTGCTGCCGCAGCATTGACAGCCCCGGCTGAGCACAATATAAAGGTTTGCGTTTGCCGCATCCTTTCATCCGACTGGAGGAATCTCTCTGTTCGATCGCAGACACTTATTCTCAATGGCCGGACGCGGCGCCGTCCTCGCTGCAGCTCCATCGCTAAGCGGCGGCATGGCCACAACTCCTTCGCCTTCCAGCGAAGTGCTCGCCAATGCGGGCATCCTCAGTGTGAAAGCCTTTGGTGCTACCGGCGACGGCCAGACCATCGACACTCCCGCGATTAATCGAGCGATTGATGCCGCCGCGGCCGCAGGCGGCGGCACAGTTTATTTTCCCGCCGGAACCTATGCCAGCTACTCAATTCATCTAAGGAGCCAGGTGTGCCTCTATCTTGACCAGGGCGCCACGATCCTCGCGGCATCCACTCCTTTGCAGGGCACCACCACCGGTGGTTACGACGCTGCGGAACCGCAAGGCGCCTGGGACCCTTACCAGGACTACGGTCATAACCACTGGCACAATAGCCTGCTCTGGGGCGAAGGCATACAAGATATTTCCATCCTCGGCCCGGGGCGTATCTGGGGTAAGGGGCTTAGCCGCGGCCACTCCAACGATACCGACTTGCCCGATACCACCAACCCCGGTGTGGGCAACAAAGCCATCTCCCTCAAGAATTGCCACAATGTCATCCTCCGGGACTTCTCCATTCTTACGGGTGGATGGTTTGCCATTCTTGCCACGGGCGTCGACAACCTTACCATCGACAATCTCAAGATCGACACCAACCGCGACGGCATCGACATCGACTGCTGCCGCAATGTTCGTGTCTCCAATTGCGCCGTGAATTCACCCTACGATGATGGCATCTGTCCCAAGAGTTCTTTTGCCCTTGGCTATCCTCGTCCCACGGAAAACCTCACCATAACCAACTGTTTTCTCACCGGCAGCTATGAAATTGGCACCATGCTCGACGCCACCTGGAAGCGCATGCCTGATAGCTTTAACATTCGGGCCACAGGCCGCATCAAGTGCGGCACAGAATCCAACGGCGGCTTCCGCAACATCACCATTTCCAATTGTGCTTTCGAATATTCCCGGGGAATTGCCATCGAGACCGTCGACGGCGCGCAGTGCGAGGACATCACCATCACCGGTATTAGCATGCGCGGCACCGTAAACTCGCCGCTCTTTCTACGTCTCGGCCAGCGCATGCGCGGTCCAAAAGACGCCGCTGTGGGTACGCTCAAGCGCATCCTCATCAGCAATATCACCAGCTACGCTGCGGCTCAACTGCCTTCCATCCTCAGCGGCGTGCCCGGATACTTCATCGAAGACGTGAAAATCAGCGATGTCTATCTGCATCAGGTTGGCGGCGGCACCGCGGAGATGGCGCGCCTGCAGCCCCCGGAGCGCGAGAAGGAATATCCTGAGCCAACGATGTTCGGCCAGCTTCCTGCCACGGGCTTCTTCGTCCGCCACGTCAAAAATCTCGAACTCAGCAACATCGAGATTGCCACGCAACAGCCCGACATGCGCCCCGCCTTTGCCCTGATCGACGTCGACGGCGCGGACCTGTTCCGTGTGCGCGCGCCTCATCCACCTTCCACTCCGGCCTTTTCCCTCAAGCAAGTAGCGAACTTCCGCCTCTTCGGCAGCCAATTCCTCCCCGACAAATCTCTCACCACCGTCCGCGAAGACCTCTTCTGACTTCCTCTTGTAGCCCTTGTACATGTCAATCGCTGCGTGATCTGCCTTGTGTAATCGTGCGGGCTGACAGAAGTGGCTCTGAATGGCGCACCCAGGTTTCTCGCCTATAAGGTCGCGCTGCTCGCCCACTGTCGGCCGCTCCCGAATTTCGATCGATTGTCATCCCGAGCGAAGCGAGGGATCTGCTGCTAACTGATAACTGAAAACTAAGCACTCGCTAAAGGAGTTGCCCGATCCGATGGTCCAACACAAGGTGGAGGACTAAGCACATCGCCGCTGCCAACACCCATTCACAACGCTCGTCCTAACTAGTATAAGTGGACAGCTAACCGGGCTGGTGGAACGAAGGTCTTCGCGTCACGCGCGTTTTTTTTACGATCGATATTCAGGAGGCTTACAAATGGTACGAAGACGGCGTTTCGTAGAGATGCAAGCGGAGCAGGCAAAAATGACCGCGAGTTGGAAATCGGAAGGCCGCTTGAGCGAAGCGTGGGTTGTCGCCGACCCCGAAATTGTCGAGATTTTCTCCGCCGGAGTGGCTTTCGGCATGGAAGTGGGACGCCGTGGGCGCAGCGACCCTGCTTATTCACCCGACGAATGGCGCAGAGCACTGCGTGAGGCCATAGAAAGGGCTGCTACCCTTGAAGACAAGCTCGAAAAGGCTACCGGCGCAATGCTCAACGAACGGAAAGATTAACATTGGCCGGCGCTGCGTCACTCCGGACTTATGTCGCCAATTGCATTGAATTAGTCTGAGTGGCTCAATTGCCGCCGCAAGACTTCCGCCACCAGGCCGACCAGTGCATATGTGGCTACGTTTGCAATGAGAGCCAAATAGAAGCTCACGGGGTAATACGAGCCGACAATCGCAACAGGGCAGGTTAGCCGAATAAGAGTGGACACCAGCGGCTCTATCGGAAGGTCTTTGTTTCTCGCTAAGAAATAAACCGCCCACCCGCTCGCAACGAGAAAGCCCGCGGCCGCCCATACTCCAATTCGGTATTTCATGCGGCACCTCCCGCTGTCTTTGTCGCATAGTGTCACAAAATCCTGTATCTGTCAGACCAACCCCAGCCAAGTCGCGTGCCAGAAACTCGGGCACGGAGACCGCCATGGCGGTCTCCGTTTCCATCGCACCCTGACTATTCGCTGAATGAATGTCCTGGCTTGAATCCTTTGTCCGAGCGCACTACCTGTTAGTTTTGACAATTCCATTCCTTGCCCCCGGCGGCGCATCCTCGCACAAGTGGACTTGCGCTGGCAGTTCAGCGGCAAAGTTGGCTTCCGCAGTTTTTCCTGCGATTTCTCATGCGGCAATAGACGGAGTGACTATGAGTCCCATCATAACCAGTTCCATTGTGTCCGCGTTTGTGTTCGGCGGCGGACTGCTGGGGATGTATCTCCGCAAAGTTTTGCCCAAGGATCATCTGAGTGACGACTCGAAGGATGTCGTGAGGTTGGGAATGGGGCTGGTCGCTACAATGACTGCCCTTGTTCTTGGTTTGGTGATCTCATCAGCAAAAAGCTCGTTCGATGCGCTGAGCAATGAGATGACGGGAGCGTCTTCCAAAATCATTCTCCTGGACCGGGCGTTGGCCCTTTATGGCCCGGAGACCAAGGAGGTCCGCAATCAGCTCCGCGGTTCCATCGCCGGTGTGCTCGACAGCATGGAGTCGAAAAAGTCAGCGAATTCCGCGCGATTGCGCGTGTCCACCCGCGAGGTGGATTCTCTATACGAAAGGATTCAGGAACTCTTGCCGATGGATGACAGGCAGCGCTCCATCCAAGCACGGGCTTTGGGCATACTGACTTCGCTGCAAGAGACCCGCTGGCTGATGTTCGAACAGGAATCCACATCCATCTCCATGCCAATGCTCATGATCTTGCTTTGCTGGCTCACTACTCTGTTCATCAGCTTTGGCCTCTTCGCCCCTCCCAATGCGACGGCGGTCACTGCTCTGTTAGTTTCCGCGCTTTCCGTATCTGGCGCGATTTTCTTGATCCTGGAGTTGTATTCGCCGTACCAAGGACTAATTACGATATCGACCGCGCCGCTGCATGCCGCCCTCACGCAATTGGGTAATTAGCGCGGGCATGATCAACAAAACCACCGTTTTTGATTGTGTGGTCTGAATCAAATCGATGGCATGAATACTCCGTAACCGCATGAATGTTCCAGAAGGACGGGCATCCCCACGGACGAAATCGTGCAGCGCAATCAAATCACGCCAGCTGCGCTAATTCCAGCTTACAGCGCGCCACGTGAGGCCATCGAAAGACACGCCGGACTTGGCCTGCGAGTGCCATCACCCGGGCTGCAAAGACGACATCGGTGCTTACTTCTCTAAGGATTGACGATGCGGTGCAAATCGAGTGATGGCGGAGCTACCTGCGTTTGACTCAGCATCACGTGTACCTGCCTCGGTGGTGTGTTTGGTGATTGAACCTATGACTGCAGGCCAGTTGCGGCGTCTCCACGTAGTCCTTGACCTGCTTATTCGTGTAAGCGAATGTTCGGCTCCAAAACGTTGCGTCAAGCCCCGCGAAGAACGCCTCAATCCGCGCGTCTTCCCGCACCCGTGCGCTTTGCAGTCCGGGAAAATCATCGTACAGAATGTGATTGATTTAGCGGCGGCGTCGCTCGTTCGCCCCTCTCGACGAAACTCTTCGATCGCCGAGCGAGATGTGATTCAATCCGTGAATGCTGAGGAAAGATCCCACGCACGCCCTGCGGTACTCCGCATCGTCCAGTTGCGCGCATTTCGCAAACAGTCGCTCGTTCGCCATGCGGTTGTACCGCGCCAGCATCTGAAAATGGTTCACTAATTCCATGCCGATGAGCTTATACCCAATCCCAATCCCCGCGATCCTTGCAAATCCGCGTTCAACGCCCTATTCTTCGCGGTGCACTTCTCCCATCGTGGGTTCTGCCCGGAGAAGCTCTTCAATTGTCCTCATCATTTCGTCATTTGCGGTGATCTTCGACGGCCCTCTCAGTCGCTGTCCAAATGAACGTCTCTTCTCCACCATGATTCGCCACTCACCCTCGTCCAAATTCGTGCTTGATTTGTCTGAGTTGCCGCTCATGCAGAGATAATAAGAATTGCTTCCAAGCATCGCCGGGAGTTCCCAGCCCCAGTCTTCCTGATAGGGCAGGTTGGCTTCGACGCCTCGCTCGATGAGTTTAGTTCGAAGCCATGCAGCCAAATCCTCTCCAAAGCAACACGAATTGATGAAATGTTCTCCCGCCTTTGAGAGGTTGAATCGATTCGTCCTGAAAACAATGTGCGAGGCGTTCATCTGTCCTTTCAGGGAATCGCTGTCCACCAGACGAGCTGCAAATCCTAAATCTACAGCTCACCCGGTCGCACACGTTCGCAACCAAACCCGCTTTTCCGGTGACTACGTCTATCGCGATTCAGCCCATTATTTCGCAGGGTCCACTAGTGCCTGATACACGGCCGCGTGGCTCCGGTACAGCAACGTGTGATTATCAGGATTGGGCATTCGCTGAATCATGCCGACGAAAACGATATCGTTCGTTGGATCCACCCAAAACCACGTTCCCGCCGCGCCATCCCAAAAAAACGTTCCCTTGCCGTCCGGCATGCTAGCTTCAGGAGGATCGAAGATTACCGCGCAGTTGAAACCATAGCCGAAGCCCGGCCGCATGATGTGCTGCCCGATTCCGAATTGTCCTGTAAGAAGATTTGCCGGCAGATGATTCGACGCCATCAGCTTAACCGTGGCAGGTGCCAAAATGCGTTTATCTCCGAGTTTCCCGCCGTTGCCAAGCATTTGCGCAAAGTGATAGTAGTCCTCAGCCGTTGACACCATGCCGCCGCCTCCCGAAGGCACGGTAGGCTGCGTCGCGTAGTCTGGCGGAGCGCCCGCGGCGGCTGTCGGCACAAGCTGTCCTTGTGCATCTACGCGGTAATTCGTGGCCAAGCGCGATCGCTTTTCCTCCGGAACAAAGAAACCGGCATCTTTCATCTCCAACGGGACAAAGATGTGATCGCGCATGAAGTCCGGCAACGTCTGGCCGGACAGCTTCTCCACAAGATAGCCCTCGATGTCCATCGACACGCTGTAGGTCCAGCCCTCGCCGGGCTGGTAATTCAGTGGAATCGTCGCCAGCTTATTGATCATTTCCTGGAGGTTCGCCGATTGCATCGGCTTCTTCTCCTGGTACATGGCGTCGACTACCGAGTGTCCGTTGCCATACGAGAATCCCGCAGAGTGTGTCATCAGCTCCTGTATCGTCGGTGGATGATCGGGATCGACAAGGATTATCTTGCCATCTGGGCTTACCCCTTTGAAAACCTTCAGCTGCGCAAATTCCGGAATGTATTTCGCTATCGGGTCCGATGGCAGCCATTTTCCTTCCTCATACAGGATCATCATCGCCACACCGGTAACCGGCTTGGTCATGGAGTAGTCGCGGAAGATCACGTCCTTCGTCATGGGGGCGCCGCTGGCCAGGTCCCGCTGGCCATAGATGCGATACTCCACCACCTTTCCGTGTCGCGCCAGGATCGTCGCGGCGCCAGCCAGTTGTTTCTTGTCAACCTCCCCTTGAATCAGCCTATGCAGGCGCTCCAGGCGCTCGCTGGAGAATCCCACGCTTTCTGGCTTTACTACGGTTATGTCGGGCGAACGAGGCGAAGACGTCTGCGCTCGGCAGGGAAGTGCGACCGCGAAAGCTACAAGGATTGCCATCGCCGTCATAGGTCTGAACAATCTGAACATTGTCCTAGGTCTCCGGACATTCCGAGTTTGCATGACGACGCATTCTCTACTTTTTGACCACCACGTCTACCTCACCGGATTCTTCATTCACCTTCGCCGTGCCGCAGTTCGTCGGCTTTCCATTCGCGCCGAATCGGCAACCGAACAATCCCGCCTTTTTTTCGCCGCATTGCCCCGCCTTCACCGCCACCACGAACCATCCTGACCCCGAGGGCTGTCCCGCGTTATTTCCCTGAGTGTAAATCCCCATCAGCACGTCGCCATTTTGTGAGCTTCCGTCGGCACACTGATAATTGTCCTGTTTGTAGGTGTAGAGGATTCCACGCTTCTTATCGAACAGGAACTGGGTGTCCTCTTCCACTCCATCGCCGTCGATGTCCACAAGGTCCGTCCAGTACGCCGACGGCGCGGAAGCCTTCACCGACGCCGCCCCAGTTCCGATCGTTGTTTTTTGGCTTTGATTTTTTGCCGCTGGACTCGGCGTGGGATTCGCCGCCTTCGCCGCCGCTACCGGACCTATATTTACCGTTGCCGTTGGCAGGGGCATCGGTCCTGGCGGCAGACCCTGCCCCGCCGCCAACGCTGCCATGCCCCCCGCAGTAATCATTCCCGCCCAGATCCATGACTTTTTCATTTCATTCCTCCTGTGCGCGCCCTTTACTCTACACCGGTCCTGATAAGTTGGATAATCCTCCATATGGGCACTATGTGCCACTTGCGCGTGAACCGAGTCCATCAGGAGTTGACTCTCGCCTGATGCTGATAGCAATCCATTAGCGGCCCAACTGTATTAACATGCTCGGACTTGCCGTTCTCAGTGGTTCTTTGTGGCAAGAGGACAAACGTAAGGAGAAAGATTATGAAGTACAAAATGACGGGAGCGGCGGGATTGGCTGGGGCCTTTGTTGCGGGCATGGTAGTGGCGACGGCGTTGAGTGGGGGGATGGCTGCGGCTGGGGCGAAGACGGTGGCGGCGGCGCAGGGGCAGCAAGTTACCCTGCAGAGGGTCTTCAGCCCCACAGTGACGGACGAGGACATTGCTCTGCTGCGGAAAGACGTGCGGGCAATGAAAATGGAGGTGATTGGGCAGAATATGTCGCTGTCGGATACCGAGGCGCAGAAGTTCTGGCCCATCTACAAACACTACGCGGACGACTTGCATGAACTGAACAACTCGAAGTATGCCCTGTTGAAGCAGTACGCGGAGACGTGGGCAACGATGACGGACCAAGACGCGCTGATTTATGTGCGGCACTGGATGGAGATGGACGCTGATGCGCAGGCGTTGCGGCTGAAGTATGTGCCGGCGGTGACCCAGGCGTTGCCGGGGAAGAAGGCAGCCACGTTTTTTCAATTGGATCGGCGGCTGTCCATGATCGTCGATTTGCAATTGTTTTCGCAGGTTCCATTGGCGCATATGAAGGAGTAGAGGGGAAGAGATAATCAGAAATCGGATGCGCGGAAGCGAAGAGAGGAACTTGCCACCGATTCCGGGCGACGCGCTACTCGGAAATAAACTCGTCACCGATTTCCTGCCATACGCGTTCCACACGGCCCGACGGCTCGTCAGCTGTCGGATGCGCAGCTAGCGTCCGGGGGCAGTTCCAGGAATCGCAATGGGCGTCTTGATGTCTTGAAGTTCAGGAGGTATGCCAAGAATGGCGTTGGTGTTCTGGCCCACAACGACCAGCCAATTCCCATTTTTCTTTTCCGCGACGAGGGTCATCATCCCATAGCGGGGCTGACGCGTCGTGCCATCAGGATTCTTATCTCCCTCCATTTTCCAGCTCCAATGAACAACCGCCATATCCGGTCGTAGAAAACGGGTTGTGCTTTCAAGAGCCGTGAGTGTGGAGTCTTTGAAGCGACCGCTCAACAGCCGCACATGGAATGTTTCGAAGTCGGACCTGCCATGCAAGTAGGTGCTGGCAACCGTCACGAAATCGACGTCCGGAGCCATAATTGTTGCCAGCGCGTGCCCATCGTGTTTGGCCCATGCGTCGCAAAATTCCCGCGGCAGTTTGCTCACTGCTTCTTCATCTGTTTTGGACTGAGCGAAGATGTTCGAGGTCGATGCGAGAGCAAAACATAGCAACGCAGCCAGGAGATATTTCATGCAAATCTCCTTTTTAACTTCGACGGCGAGACAGATTATACTCCACGTTCACGACAGAACTCCTCGTCAGTCGCATAGCCGAACTTGTGGGGATTGCCATGAAGCCTTTGGTCTTTGCTCTCTGTGTTGTGTTTGCGTTCGGCGGATTGCGCGCGCAGCACACTGGCTGGCAGCCATCGCCGGGACATGCGCAGATTCCGATATGGCCGGGGGCCGTGCCTGATCCGCAGCCTGTCGCGGGACCAGAGGCCGCCGAGACGTCAGGAAAGGACTTTCTTGTTGCTGGGAGGCCGGTGGCTGGCGTGCGCAACGTGACGCGGCCCACGATGACGGTCTATTCGCCAACGGCGAAGAATACCGGCGCCGCGGTCGTCGTTTTCCCTGGCGGCGGCTATCAAGGGCTAGCCATCGATCTGGAAGGCACGGAAGTCTGTGATTGGCTGACGCCCAAAGGCATCACGTGTGTGCTGCTGAAATATCGCGTGACCGATGTGGGGCGATACCCTAAATCGGGGCCGTATCCGGAATCACCGATGGCGTTGGAAGATGCGCAGAGGACGGTGGGACTGGTGCGTTTTCACGCCGAGGAGTGGCACATCGATCCGCGCAAGATTGGGGTGCTTGGGTTTTCGGCAGGCGGACATCTGTCGGCAGCAATCAGCACGCATTTCGCGAAACGCTTGTACCCGGCTGTCGATGCCGCCGACAAAGAAAGCTGCCGTCCGGACTTTGCGGTGGCTATTTATCCGGGACACCTGTCGCTTTCCGCGGCGGAATGGGATGCTAAGCAAGGCACCAAGAAGTTTGTCGTTCGCCATTCGCCGAATGCCGATAAAGAACTTGCGTTGAATCCGGATATTCCTGTCGCCAAGGAGACGCCGCCTACATTTTTGCTGCAGGCGGAGGACGACCACGTGGACAACGTGGACGACTCGTTGGCGTACTACATTGCTCTGAAGACCGCTGGGGTTCCGGTGGAGATGCATTTGTATGCGCAGGGTGGACACGCGTTCGGGCTACGGCGCACCGAGTTTCCGACAACGGCGTGGCCTCAGTTGGTCGAAACGTGGCTTGGGACGATCGGAATCATTCCGAAATAGCTGTTCTGGTATCGCCTACAACCGTTGCTCAGGATGCCACGCGCTAAACTTCGCCTTGGCGACAAGATACTTTCCCTCGTCCGGAGCTACTTGGCTGATAGCGAACTCGTCGTGGTCCAGCAAGCTACTGGCAGCACCAGGGTGGGTGCCGACGCGGGCGAAACTCGCTATTTTGTTGCTCATGTGGTCGCGGCAGTGTCCTACGCGATCGCAGCAATGGTCTTCATCAGTCTTCCGATCTCATTCATCGCGACTCTGAGTCGCGCCGTAAGGATAGACATAGACCCGTGGAGCAGCGTTTCACGAGTACGGACGTAACCCGAAGAGAAACAGATGGGTTATTCCTGTAGCTCAGGCCCTTCAGGCCTGAGGTTTTTCTCGTGAAATGCTATCGACCAGGCCGTCAGTTCTCACTCGGCGACTAGGCTTGTCGTTTCGCCAAGGGCGTTACGTCGGTCACTTCTTTCCCTCCGCTCCACGAAACATCAAATCAAACCATGGCTCCCAACTCCTGCCCCCATCCCTCGATTTCGCGGCAATTTCCCGAACCCCGCCTTTCCCTGGCTTCCATCTTCCGCGAACCAGCGCGCCCTCCCGGTTCCTTCCGCTGAGCACCATTTCCCCGGTTTCTATTTTCCCCTCGATCTCCAGCAGCTCTCCGCGATTCGTCACCCAGGTCTGATGCCAGATGTTTCTGCTTGCGTCGTAGATTGTGAAACTCCGGCCCTTGTGTCCATCGATTCCTTGATAGTCTTCCTGCAAAACGCATCCGTCGAGTATGGAGTCGACCCGCGCATGCGCCACATTGCTCTGGCTGTCGGCATCGAACACCTCCCAATCGCCGATCCAGAAATCGAACTGGCGATACTCGGGTGCCGAGCACGCCGCCGAATGCGCGGACGCCTGCTCAAGGCCACGACCGGCGGGCCGACACCCCATCATCATCGCCGAACCTGCCAGCCAAAAAACCACAACCGTCAACCACAGAGCCTTTCGATTCATTCAGGCGCCTTTTTTCTTGTAGGCATGCGTTGCCACTTCACTGTCCGCTCTGCTTAGCTGCTCATTGTTGCTGTGCTGGCAAAGAGAAATGGCCTACGTTGACGTGCTGACGCATCTGCTTTTGCACCTCGTCCGGAATCGTAAAGTTCTTCGTTTCTCCGTACGCCACGGGATCGTCTGGCCCGCAAGGAATCAGCAACACCGCATGCGCTACAGCGGTTACGACGCCATCTGTAACGGCATTCGCCTGCGCCGCGATCTCTCCGCGATCATTGATGCCGCCCGTGGACGAAATATCCCAATTTGCGCTGGCCGCGCCGATCAGCGCGTTCAGTGCCGTAATCGTACCGTCCTGATAGATAAACGCGCGCGGACCGTCGAACTCAAAATCCACATACGACACGCCGACCACCTGATTTTCGTCGTTGATGTCCGTGGCTTGACTCATCGCATCAGGCGTGCCATTAATCCCCGGCAATGTCCCGAGGCTCACCATGCCCCGCTCCCTCGTCCAAAGGAACGCTTGCCACCGGAACTGCAGCTGGTTATTTACGACATCGTCTTTGCCATTTGCGAATCCTGCGATCACGCCGCGATCATTGATCGCCGCCGGCGTGTTCCAGCCGTGACCACCCAGATTGCCGAGGTCAATCGGCTTGCCGTGTTCCCAGAGCACGGCGTGGATGGCGCTGTACGCGCCAATCGCAACGTCGCATTGCCCCGATATGCCGACCGCCTGGCCCCGGTCATTAATCGCTGTTGCGGCGGAGTCGGGGTCGCCCGGATACGGTGGCAACCCGCGCACCTCCCAATTCCCGCTGTGGTCTTGCTGCCACAGCGTCGCCTCAAACTGCAGAAACTGGTTTCCCACCGGGGGAGACGCGCAAGTTGGGTCCTGAGTTGTGTTCTCGGCCCAACCCACGATCTGCCCGGCATTATTGTTACCGGCGCCAATGGAATTGTTGCCCCCGAGCCCTGGCAGCTGCGTCATCGCGCCGTGTTGCCAAGCAAATGCCACGCAGGAATTCCCGCTAACCAGCCCGAACGCCGGGCAAGAAAACGATTCGTTCAAGGGATCGTGCTTGCCGTTTTCCGTCACGCCAGAAATCAGCCCGAAGTTATTCTTCACCGGCCAGGCCACGTCGCTGCTGGGACCGCCGAGCGTGCCCAGCGGGATTTGCAATCCATTGACCCACAGTGTCGCTAGCTGCACTCCGTCGGCCTCGTTTGAGAAGCCTGTGACCCAGTCGACATTGTTAATCGCATTCCCGGCGCTCACCGTTCCCCCAAGCGTACCCAGATCAATCACACGGTAATGGCTAGGCTCGTGACGCTCTTGTGCACTCAGTCCAATCGAAAATGCCAATGCCGCCAGCAAGCTCATTAAGCTTGTACAAATCAATATTCGCGTTCTCATGGTTTCTCCTCATTACTTGTTTTCCGGCCCGGAGCAGGATGCGCCCCTCTGCTATCACGTGGGCTGCGAGATGAGATTCTGCCGAAAAAGGGCAATCGACTCCGGGCACCGCTTGCACCGCAGAGGCACACTAGCTGATTTCCAAATCAACGTTGGACGTTTCCGGACTTCAATTCTCAGCGCAGGGCAATACAGGGCAGGGATCCGGCCGGGGTTCCGTCCGCAGGCGACGACACACGATCGAACCAGGAATCAGCCCTCTGGGATTTATCCACGAACTGCCTGCGTCTTCGGCGAGAAACTTGCTATCGCTATCCTGCGGCTAGCGGTCTTAGAGATAGATGACTCTGACCTGACTTTACATACTCTCTGTCAGTGTCGGAGTGGGCCTCGTCAACGGTGCCATTACTGGAGCCTTCTATTCGAGGGCCGCTGTTCGCAACTGTAAAATCCGTTCGAATTCGCCTCGCGGTTTTTTCTATTGGATCGGACTTTTTTTGACGATTCGCGATTGCATACACAGAATCAGCGAAGTATCTCATTGACTACTTTTCTGGATCGCATTGCTTCGTGAATGTGAAGGCCAAACTCAGAGTGAGCTCAGTGGGGAATATCGGGAGACAGCTTTTGCTCCCGATTTCTGAGCAAGCGAAGCGTTCATTCGGATTCGCTATTGGGTGGGCCCTACTTTCGACGGTGTTTATTCTTGCGGGCGGTCTTTGGGCGTTCAATTCAAAACTCTATGCGCGACTGTACAGTCGAGTCGCGATCGGCGACTACGTTGCACGAGACCCCGGAATGGGAACAACAAATACTCCCACTTTCCTGGCGCATATGCGGGTACAAATTCTTCTGTGCCGGCATCGGAGGAATCTACCTCCTGCTCAGGACGCTCAAACTACTCTAGGCGCGGTGGCCTACCACTTTGCGGTTCTTGCAGGGGGTGAGCCCGCTGCGGCTACCACGTATCGTAAGCTTCCCATTGCTGCCAGTGTTGTGACATCTCAAGGAGAACCTCCGAACCATGCGCGAAGCGATAGAGAACCGCACGATGTACGAAGAGCAGGCGCCGCCATCGCTGGAAGGTTTGGTTCGCCTTCACTACCTGTATGAGAGTCCTGCGGACCCGGTCTGCCCGCAAATGGGCTGGAACACGCATTTTGGAGAAAGCGATCTGTTCTTCGGACCTGAGATAAGAAAGGTGCAGGGTTTGGACGACATTGCCTCCCTTGTCCGTTGCGCATGTCTTAGGTACAAAAATCCAGCAGCACAGGTAGCAACTATGATGGCGATGGCGACAAATAGTCGTTCGCGACTGCGCAGGGAGCAATACCAGGCGGAACAAAAGGAGAGAGGCGCTCGGCAACTTCACAAGCGCCTCCTCTACTGCGTCAACGTAAACCGTACCTCACTGGATCACCTCCTTCTCGGCAAAAACGCCGATATCGACAGGATGTCGAATTCTGGAAGTATACCGCGTGATCAGGAAAATGCGCCCAGCGGATTATGGCGTCGTCCGCCGTCCTCAGAAGCTCGCAACCGCTGCGGTTTCGCTCGGGCACGTTTCGAATATTGGCAGCAGCCGCGAAATCTCCAGGGCTCGCTTCAAGCTCGGCCCCAGATTACAAAGCTTCAGCCCTCCGCCTTTAGCCTTTGTCTTTCGATGCGTTTCAATGAGTGCTCCCAAGCCCGCGCTGTCAACATAATTGACGTGTTCCAGATTGATCACAATCCGTGCAGCGCCGGAGGCCAGGAGATTGTCGATCACCGTAAGTAATCCGCTGCTCTCTTGTCCGAGCACAAGACGCCCATTGAGCGCCAGAAGGTAGATTCCATTCATCTCACGCTGTTCTATTTCCAAAGGCATAGTTTGCCTCCCCAAGGACCATCATGCCGATTCGCGAATGTATCCATACATAATAGCCTCCAGATTTCCCGATACCAAACGCTCGTCAATGGTCCCCGTCCCTGAGACCGGTCGGGTGGCCTATCCTTTGCGGTTTTTGCTAAGGGTGGGTCCGCTCTTCTCTTGCTTGGTTTCCTCCTGACAAATTCTGAAACCAAACGCAGGCAGTCGCTGCCGCAAGCACCGCAAGGCCGGCTTTATCTCCCGGCACGGTTGCGGCATTCTATAGTACGCCATGCCCCGACGCCCAAAGGCCGGTCCAATCCTCCACCCGACCTTGTTCGAAATGAACAAGCTGGAACAGCCAAGTCAGCCCGTAAATAAGGTCAAAGTCGGGCGGCCGTACTTCGCGCCTGCGCTTCTGCTTGGCACTTCATCGTTTACCGCGGCCGGCTGGCAAGATTCCTTTTATCCACCCGGAACGCAGCCGCGCAACTTCCTCTCTTACTACGCAACACAATTCAACACTGTCGAAATTGACAGCACCTACTATGGAACTCCCAGCGCATCCGCAGTCACCAACTGGTACGAGCGCACACCGCCAGACTTCACCTTCGCGGCGAAAGTCCCGCAGGTGATTACGCACGAAAAGTTGCTGGTGAACTGTGAAGCGGAGTTCGGTGAATTCCTCGATCGAATGAACTTGCTGGCCGGGAAGCTCGGTCCGCTGCTACTCCAATTTCCATGGTTCGACAAAAATGACATTCCGGTGAATGAGTTCCGCCGTCGCCTCCGCCTCTTCTTGAATCGCGTGAAGGATCTGCCGGCCGTTCGCTTTGCCGTCGAAATACGCAACAAGGCTTGGCTCGATAGAAAACTTGTCGATTTGCTCCGCGAATACAATGTCGCGCTCGCGTTGACGGACCATTCCTACATGCCCAGACCGTGGGAACGCAAAGATGGACTCGATCTAGCAACAACTGATTTCGTTTATGTGCGCTGGCTTGGAGACCGAAAGGGAATTGAGGCTTTGACGACCACGTGGGACAAGACAATCGTCGATCGTACTGAGGATCTGAGGAACTGGGCCGAGTTATTCCGCCAATTCGTATCGAGAAATCTTAAAGTTTACGCTTACGCAAATAATCACTTTTCCGGACACGGCCCCGACACAGTAAAATTGTTTTGGGATTCTTGGCAAAAAAGGTAGAACCATCCTTAGTCTGCTCGAAAATGCGCTCGCGAGCCTCGTTGGGCAGTTGGAACAGGATTGTTCGCTGCACGAACCGCGGCATCTGCCTCAACGGTTCGCGGCCCTCGACCACCTGGACGCCTACCTCGCGGATGGACCACCCATCACAACACCGCTTCATCACCGCGCCAAGACCATTTACGGTCAGTTGGAGTCTCTTAATTTCCGACTCTACGACACGATCCGTAGAGATATTCAGCGCGGCGCTGGCGCAGCTAGCCTCCTTGAGTGGATGCCCAATTGCCACACCTCAGCTAGTCTCATGAATCGCACAGGTTATGATCATCTGGACGAATTGATCTGCGGAGTCTTGCAGTTTGAAGAGCCAGCGGCTGAGCTCAGGCAGCTACAGTCGGAAATGGTGGCTTATCAGCCTACTCCGGCGCGGCATATCTTTGATCTCATCCGTCGAACAGCGATCAACGAACGCGACTCCCTCATCGATCTTGGTTCCGGCCTGGGCCATGTTACGTTGATGGCTTCCATCTGCACCCGCGCTAGTTGCACTGGCATCGAGCTCGAGCCTTCCTATGTCGAGTGTGCCCGCAAGTGCGCTCAGTCACTAAACCTGAGCGACGCCAAGTTTGTCCAGGGCGATGCCCGCGCGGCGGACTTGTCCTGCGGCACCGTCTTCTATTTGTTTACGCCCTTTGTCGGCACCATCCTGCGAGATGTGCTGAACTCCCTGCGACACGAAGCCGTTCGCCGAGAGATTCGAATCTGCACGTTTGGCCCGTGCATGCCGGTCGTCGCCGAAGAGCAGTGGTTAAGCGTCATTGGCCCGTTAGAAACGGATAGAATCACTGTATTCCGCTCTCGCGATTAGCCCGGGCGGCCTACCTTTTGCCGGTTTTGCAAAGCGCGGATCCGCTCTTCCTCTGTCCGCAGAACAAGAAAATCGGGTAGGTGGCACAGAGGTAAGCCTGGAAACGCCTTTGCGTGCCGCACTCTTGCGTTTGGTACATAAAGGGTGCGGGTTCTTGATTTTTCTTTAGATCGTGGGCGGGCGCAGATTGCACCGACCTGAACACGTCTCGCCGCGTCTCATCGTTTCTGTTAAGCGTGCAGCGAGGACGCAAGCAGATACGAAGGATGCTTCAAGCCGGTTGGCGCATAGAACTCCTCATGCGTCGGCCGGAAACCGAGTTTTACTAATAGCCGTTGCGATGCAGAATTCTCCGGATGATGTCCAGCGAAGAGTGCCCTCGCACCGATCCCCTCGAAGGCAAATTGGATAACTCCACGCCCCGCCTCCTCTGCCAAACCCCGACCCCAATAGGGCGATCGCAGATGAATCCCCAATTCGTACACCAGATCTTCCATCCTATAAGGCCGCAGACCGGCGCAACCGACGTGCTCGCGATCTTCCAGTAAGAAAATCGGCCAATACTGTACCTGGTACTCGCGTGACAATGCAATTTCTCTGTCCAGCCTGGCTTGTATCTCTCGATTCGTCAACGGACCACCGATAAATCGAGTCACCTCTGGCGCTCCCCACAGTGCTATGGCCAGATGTAAATCGGCTGCCGACCAATGATCGAATCCCAGTCGTGCCGTTCTCAAAAAGTAGGTCTCATCTCTCACCGAATTTAAGCGTCGAAATTCCCGCCGTCGTGAGTCGACGATCTGGCCTTTCGATCATCGTTGCTGGACTTCCGCTCACTGATGCTCAAAGCAGAAAGCCCCCGTTCTACGTGCGGCGCTGACCGAGCACCGCCTGCATACAGCACGCAACGTATCCCCGCGGCGACACCGCAGGTGGGACACCCGACCGATAGCAACTGTGTCTCCGTGAGTTGTTTTCTTTTCATGCGAAGAATTGCCGTGCGACCGGCGACGCGCTGTTCTCAATACCATCGAGAGCATCCGCACCGGCCGTCAGCTAGTGGCTCAGTTCTTGCAACTCCCCTGACTTCATTATCTTCTTCGCTCCCGTTCTCAGATCAAACAGAATGAAGTCCCTTGAACCGGGTTGCTGTTGTGTGACAAGCTTCTGCGCTTCCGCAACATCGTCCGCCGCTCCAATCCAAAACAGGCCGCCATCTTTATCTATTCTGAAGATATCGAACCGAGGGATGGTCATGGGGGGGCCCTCCTAACAAAGGTTCGTCTAACCTGTCGGGCTAGTCTGGGATGGTAAGCCTACTCCACAGAAGCCGCCAAAACAAGAGCCACCCGTAGACCGGTAGACCGTAGATCCAGCGATTCGGCGCTCGGCGCAGAGCTGGGGCTTGCATCCTAGCAGTTTTGACAAATATCCCGCAGGCAAGTTGGAGCTGGCCGTGTGAGGTCTCGTTTTCTAGTCATATTAGGGGTTTTTCGCTGCTTACCGCTCAGTCTTGATCTTCAATCCTTCTTCTGGTTCAACATGCACAAGAACCTCCGCAACTTGCGGCAACGTCCTCAGAACCTCGTCCTCCACGTGGTGTGACAATCGATGTCCTTCGCGCACGCTCATTTCCCCCTGCACCACAATATGCAGATCGACGTAGTACGTGAATCCCATTTTCCGAACCAGGCACTTATCCAACCCAAGTACGCCCGTCACCCGCTCCGCTGTTTCTCTTACCCGCGATTCCAGCGTACCGTCCGGCGCTATGTCACCTAGTTCAAGCATCGCGGGTCGCAGTTGCTTCCAAGCGTTGTAAAGAATTACCAGCGCAGCACACACGGCTGCCCAACCATCGGCCGCCTCCCACCCAGGTCCTCCCAGTATCGCGATGGAAATGCCAACGAAAGCAAACGCCGACGTGAGGGCATCAGTTCGATGATGCCACGCGTCACTTTTCACGGCCAAGCTTCCCGTTGATTCTCCCACCGAATGTACGTGCCGGAACAGCAGCTCCTTGATGATCAGTACTCCCGCCAGCGCGACAAGGGTATAGGGCGCAGGTGCGGCGTGTGGTGCGGTTATTTCGCGAATACCTTGATAAATAATGCCGCAGGCGGCCGCCATCAAGGCCAGACTGACAACGAACGCTGCTAGGGGTTCGGCTTTCCCGTGGCCATAGGGATGGTCTGCGTCCGGTGGCTTCGCCGCAATTTTCAGCCCAAAGTAAACGACTAACCCGCTGAGCACATCGCTGATCGATTCGACCCCGTCCGCAAGCAGTGCAAAAGAATTCCCAAGTAAACCGGCGCAGCATTTTGCAAAGCCTAGTCCCAGATTTACGCCGATGCCGAGAACCGTGGACTTCGTGCCCCGCTCGACTCTTTTCTCAGGATTGCCATGGCGCTTCATAGCGGGGCATCAAGCGAGATGCGCTCGCAGTTCACGGCGCTTTCACTTTGTCGGGCAGTTCGGTGGGCTCGCTGAATGGCAGGTCCATGGTCATTGGGCTATGATCCGCAATCGGCTCCGGCGGGCAGTTATTGAGGTTAACGAGCGTTCGCGCGAAGTGCGGTGCAAACAGGTACGGTCCTTTCGTGTCGCGCGGCGTATCAATGGCCGCCTTCACGAAAAACCAATCCAGCTTGAATTTCGCCAGCTTTACATTCCCCCATATCAGTTCCGCCGCAAATGTCGGTTTGAATCCCTTGCCTTGCCTTTGATTCGAGTCCGCCAGCGTGCCCGAGGTTCCGTTGACGGTGCGCTGCGGGACACCGCGAAAATCGATGGCCTTTCCATCCGTAAAGCGGAATTTCTCCAGCGTCGTGAAAAAACCGCGCTCCAGATTCGCGGAAGCGCCCGGGATATTTGCGGAAGTAGGATCAATCCGGTACTGAATGCCGGAAAGACTCAGTGCCGCTTTGGCTCCGCTGTAAATCATGCCAACGCCGGTCGCCCATTGAACTCCTTTGGTCGTCCAGAAATCCAGACTGCCATAACGCTTATACAGCATGTTCTCCACGCTGGTTGGCGTCGAATCCGATCCTGTCGTATTCATGTCACCGGCTATGACCACCGGATTCGCGGTATCGCGTACATTGTTCAGCAGTTCCTCCATTTGTTGGCGGCGGATCTTCGGCTTGGCGCGGTTTTCCAGATGCGTGCACGCAATCGTCACGCGATGACCCGGAGCCTCGGGCACGTCCAGGTCCACGTATAGTGTCATTCGCTGCCCTCGGCGCGTTTCGCGCAGCAGATCTTCGCCAATCAATAAGGCTGCCTTGCGCTTTGCTTTTTCCAGCGGCCGAATCTTGCTCTCTTTGAACCAGTCGTAACCTACCGTGAAGGGAACTAACCGCGCACCGCGGATCGGATAGCGCGACAGCACAGCATTTCCGTGCAGTGCCCGCAGCCGATCTTTGTCCACCGCGAACACTTCCTCAAGTTGCTGCTGATCCTCTTTGCTTTCGCCGTCATCAAATTTGTCCGTGCCCAGTTGTTTTGGATCGATCTCCAGAAACTCCACTCCGTAAGCCCAATTCATGTTCAGGGTCTTACCCAGTTCCCGCACGACTTCCCGGTATTTTGTGCGCTTCACTCCCCAATCGACTTCATTCAAAATCCACACGTCAGCGGACTTCAGAATTTCGATTTCCTCCGGGATTTGGTCCAGTTGCACGCCGCGGATGCTCTTCTTGTTCTCTTTTGCCTCTTTCCGTTCCTCTTCTACCTTGGCCATAAACGCGTCTTTGTTGGTCAGAAACAGCTCAATGTAGTCGAGTTCCAGTCCGCGCTCAATGTTCCAGAGCGCTACGCGCAGCGAAGGCCCCAGCCCGGCAACTTCCAGCGGTTTGGCGCGTGCCCCGCTTAAATAAGCTTCATTGTTGATGAACGGAGTCGTCGTGATCACCCGCAGCTTCTCTGCCAGTTCCGGGCTGATCTCCTGGTCCAGGCTTAACTGCACCAGTTCGTCGTAAGAGAGCAACTTAGGTTGCGAGTCGCGCACGTAGTCTTGCGCCCGCAATGACGTGGCCGCCGTCAAACCAGCGGCAATAGCCATCGGAACAAGCAAACAAGTTATGCTAGCGGGAATTTTCACAGTCGACCCCGTTGACGACGGTGGGGGGGGGGGGGGGGGGGGGGGGGGGGGCGGGGGGACCCCGGGGGGTAGGAGGTACAGCAATAGGAGATTTTTCCAGTGCCGAAAAACAAAAGAGGCAAGGAGTCTCAAACGTAGAGTAAAACCTCACGAATCGCACCCAAAGATCTTGAACGAAAAGTCAAAATCGCCGACCGGGAAGCGACTGTCGATGGCATGTATCTCCGTATTATCGTTCACGCGAACGAGCATATGGGGCAACTGATCGCGTACGCCCGCATGACCGGCGTCGCTCCGCCTTGGTCCAAGGAATAACCACGTATGATGTCCAGTTGCCGGCGTGGGCCGCGCGGCCAGCTCCGGTCAGTGCACCATGAAGAATTCCGACAAGCGCCGTCGACGCGTCACCTCCTGCTCTGTTTTGAGCCCAGCAAAATCCCTTGCCCGCGCTTCCTAAGCGCTCCCCTTTATCAATTCGGTAGCCTTGACTTGCACTGACGTGCGCCCTAGAATCTCGCAGTTTCCATTTGGAAACGCTTTATGAGCCACCGCATGCGCATCTTCGTCGCGCTGGCGCTCGCAATGCCACTGCTCATACCCGTGGCGATGGCGCAGAAGCCCCCGGCTCCGGCACCTGCGCCTCCCACTTCGACACCTCCGAGCCGTTCTGCGACCCCCCCGCTCCTCAATTCGGAGCCGATTGAATCACCAGGGGATCTTGTGATGTTTCTTCGAGGACGCGTTGCCACCAACGACGGCACGCCTGTTCCAAGCGATGTGTTGGTTGAGCGGGTTTGCGACAACAAGGTGCATCAACAGTTGTATGCATCTCTTCGCGGCGATTTCAGTATGCAATTGGGATCGCGAAGTGATTCTTTCGTGGACGCTAGCGGCGATCCGACCTCCCAATCTGGCGTCGCCGCCAAGAACTCGACCATGGGAATTCCGCGAAGCGACCTGAGGAAATGCGAGCTACGGGCCTCCGCCTCTGGTTTTCGCGACGGTAGCATCAGCCTTGTGAGCCTTGATACTTCCGGTAGCAATGTCGACGTCGGAGTCATCGTTGTAAAGAGAGCCGCGAAGATTGCGGGCGTCACGCTGAGCGCCACTCCCTACCGGGCCCCGAAAGATGCCAGAAAGGCTTACGAGAAAGGCCTCGACGCCGAAAAACGCGGCAAACTTGCGAATGCTCGCAAATATTTCGCAACCGCGGTGGAGATCTATCCCACTTACGTGAACGCCTGGTTCCAGTTGGGCACTGTTTTAGAGAAGGACAACCAGAACGATGCAGCGCGTGCAGCGTATACCCGGGCCACGACCATCGATAACAGGTTCCTGGCGCCCTTTATGTCACTCGCGTCGATGGCGTTCCAGGAAGAGAATTGGACTGAAGTCCTTCGTCTTACCGGTCATATCCTGGACCTTGATCCCTTGAATCACACGCCTCTCACTGCTTACATCGTGGATTCCGATCCATTCAATTGTGCCAACGCCTATTTCTACAACGCGCTCGCAAATTACGAGCTCCACAACGTCGCGGAGGCGGAAAAGAGCGCGCTTAAGGCCGAACACATGGCCATGCTCAATACTTTTCCGCAGTTGCATCTCTTGCTGGCTGAAATCTTTGCTCGGAAAGGCGACTACGCCACTGCGATCTCCGAGTTACAAATTTACTTGCAGTTAGCTCCGCATGCCCAAAACGTCGATGAGGTACGCGTACAGTTGGCAAGATTGCAGAAACTGAACGACGCAGTGTCACCCGCCGAAAAACCCGATCACATGTAGGTATCGTCGCCGGCAAGGGGTCCAACCATCTGCCGGTTGCGCTGGGTATTTGTGTGCGAGTTCAAACGCCCCCGCCCCCCCTCATTACCAGGTTGTCAATCTGGTCACAAACGTTGTGTCACAAAGGCTTGCAGCACCCCACGCAAGGAGGAAGTACGATGTTTGGCCGGGTCCGATTCATGTTCTCGCGGTGAGGATCGGAGGGATCCTTCACCGTGTTTCAACGCCCACCCCGGCGGTTCCCAATTACCGCAGAAGAAGCAAACCGAATCAATGCGGCTGACGCAAAGGCCAGGTCTGCAGAGGGATGGTCGTCTCGTCATCTGTCTGTGATCCGAGCGCGATCCTCGAATATCTCTCACCGCCGGAGGTGCGAAACAACTTGCCCGACCACAAATCAGAATTCTCTGGCCACTTACACCGCCGTGCCTGCTATCCCTCTCACCTTCAGCCACTTGCACACTGGGGAGGGGAGTGCCCTCTCAGTTATGGTTAACCCACCCTTCCCGTCCCATTACCTTTCAACCCTCCCCGTACCCAATCCGTCGGTAAGGTAGCAGAAACTGGCGTACACGGTCCGGATTCGGGTTTGTGGCAGCCTGAGGCGCTGCAAGAACCCTCGGTTGAGTTTCGTTAAGAAGGCGGTGTACAGAGCCGATCGGTAAACCATCGGGCAACAGTTTTCCGAGGAGCCCTCCAAAAGGGGCTCTGCAAATCCGTCGATAAGCTCTCCCCCCTATGTTCGCGTTAGGTACGAAGCGGTAGGAATCGCAGGCGTCCAACCACAACGATGCCCTCCGCCTTCCTTGCCAGTCGCAAGCACAACTGTCGGGCGTGATGCACCAGCCGACCCGCCGTGAGAAGATCAAAAACCGCAGTCGCTTCGGGCGGGCCCGCAATTAATCTGCAGGCAACGCCAAGCGCTTCAGGGCCGTCAGCACGTTGTAGGAGATCACCGCCAGCCGCAACCAAGCGGCGTTGGCCCCAAAGTATTTCGACGGCAACACTCCCGTCGCCAACTCATTTTTCAGCACATCGTGGGTCCGTTCGATCGTGCCGGCTTTTTCGCGATGCCACTCGATCAGTTTCACCGGCTGCCAGTCCCAAATTGCTGAGCACCGCAAAGTGTAAGACGCTACTGCCGTCCGCAAATAATCCTCCCTGCCGCTTGCGCAACCGGATGGCCACGTAGCGCAGCGGTCTCGCCCCTTTCGGCTCCATTCCTCGTTCGAGATGAATACCACCTCGGCACATTCCGATCCACATCCGGCGCCGGCTTCCGTCTTGCATCCCATCTCCGGCACTTCCAGAATCGCCGCGTGTAACGCATCACTGATCCGCGCGCTCACCGCAAAACCAATGAATCCGGCCGGCCCGCCTTCGTTTCTCGCTCAACAACCAGCGCAACAACTTGTTCTCGTGGCAGGCGGAGTCGCCCCGAAAGTAATAGCTCGTCACCGTTGTAGGCGCCGCCGCGAAGGCCGCTTTGGCCACGGTCAAAGGAGCCATCTGTGCCGGCACATTCCCGTCGCGGCTCGTCCGCCAACACCACATCCATCTCTGCCCACACCGCCAGCATCGGTTGGTAGCCGCGCGAGCCCTCATAGGTGTACAGCGCTTCTCGCTTGCGGCTCTCGATAATCGTGGCGTCTTGATCGACCGTGAAGATCTTCTGATCTGCACAGCGTTCCCCCAACCGCTGAATCAGATCTCGGTTGACGCGCCCCAGTCCCTCGAGCGCGCTGCTCTCCTCGGGAATGTAGGCTAGCGCATCCGGTAGACGCCGCTGCTGTGCTTCCTAATCTTTTCCTCTTCGTGAAGGCCTTCAAAAACTTCCGCGCCGCTTCCGGAGAAGGCAGCTATGTCCAATGAGCTCATCAAACCCGCATCCTTCGCAGGTGTGCGAAATCGTCCACGCACTCTCCCCCGGCCGCGTTCAGAATCAGAAAACTCTCAACGAACGTGGCTTCGTCGTAGCCCCGCTCGCGTTCCTTGACGGTCACGTGTTGCTGCACGCTGCCCGGCAACCCCAAAGAACGGAACGCTTGCACCACCAGCGGGATCCCGCCCAAGGCGGTCAAGGTCTCTTCGAGCGGCTTGGGATCCACTTCGAACAGTAACGGGGACTCGGTTGGGGAAGGCTTCTGCATTCGGCGCATGCCCGCCATCGCACGCGAATCACGCACCTGACGGGTGTGAATTGCTGAGCAAATGTGTTCTCTTGTTGGGGCGCCTTTTGGGTCTATCCATAGGCTCTAACACCCTTTTCGCCGACCACCGGGCTACCGCACGTCCTCGTTATCGACGGATCGGGGGTACCGGGGGTACCGCAGACCCATTGCGCCCATTCCCACCTGGTGCCACAATGCACTCGTGGGGCGCAGCTTGCCCCGCGAGGAAGCACCCGCGCCGGCTACTTTCGGTGCTGCTGCCAAACGCAGGGAACCAGTCCGCCCCCCACGGTGTCTAATGTGATGAGCGGACCAAGGTTGGGCAGTTCCCGCCAACCAGCTGAGCCATCAGGCCGCACGCGAGGTTGGCCAGAAAGGCAAACCGTGTCCGATTGGGCTAGTGCCCTTTCTTGGGGCCGCGACGAAAGCGAACTCGTCTCCGAGTTGCAAGCGGGCTCGGAAACCGCATTCGACTGGCTCGTCACCCACTATCACGGACCGGTTTACAACCTCATCCTGGGAATGCTCGGTGATACGGCAGACGCCGCCGATGCCGCTCAGGAAGTTTTCTTGAAAGCGTTCAAAGGAATTCGCAATTTTCGCCAGGGCAGCTCCCTCAAGACCTGGCTCTATCGCATTGCCATTCGCGAAGCTCTCAACAATCGCCGCTGGTTCAAGCGGCATCTCCAGAAGAACGTTTCCATCGACGCAGAACCCGAAGAAGGCGCGGCGCACATCGAAATCGAAGATCTTGCCGGCACTCCTTTCGATCAGCTCGCGGCACACGAAATCCAGCAAGCCGTGCAAAGCGCTCTGCAGCAGGTGCCCGATGTTTTCCGCAGTGCGGTCATTCTGCGCGACCTGGAAGGTTTGAGTTACGAGGAAGTTGCTGAAGTGCTTGATTGCAGCGTCGGCACCGTTAAGTCGCGCATCCTGCGCGGCCGCCGCGCTCTGAAGGATATCCTGGAACCGCTACTCGGAGAGAAGGAAACGTCGCGGCGGCGCGAAGTCCGCTCGCAACCCTCTCCCCCTACCGCGGTCCACAACACGTCTGGCGCGCAGATTGGGCTGCCGCTCGCTTACGTGCAGAATTCAACGGGAATCACAGCTCAGGGAATGTCGCGTCCCTTGTCGACGCGCGAGGAACTCTCATGACTTGCGAGAAGGTTCATAGCCGGCTCGCTGGCTACCTGGACGACGCCGTGGCAACGGCTACTCGTCCCGGTGATCGCAACGAGATGCGCGACCATTTGGAATCCTGCGCTTCTTGCCGCGAGGAATTGCAGCGCTACCGTAAATTGAGCATGTTGCTTTCGCGTATGCCCCGCTCGGTTCCCCCCGCCGATTTGGCGGTCAGAATCAAAGTTGCCGCAGCGCAAGCGCAAATTACCAAAGATTGGCCGGGCCGTTGGGAGCGCTTCAAGGTTCGCCTCGAGCTTGTAATGGAAAATTCCTTTCGGCCGCTAACTGTGCCTGCTACCGGGGGACTATTCAGCGCCTTCCTGATTTTCGTTTTTGTTCTGCACTTGATCATGCCCGGCATCACCGTGCAAGCCGATCCGAACGATGTGCCTCTGGGTTTGCTGCGCCCGGCCGAACTGATTTCCCTGGCGGATTATCCCGGTGGAATCACTCCGGAGCTTCTCCATCCCGACGTGGCCCTGGAACAGGACTTGCGCATCGACGTCACCGTGGACGCGCAAGGTCAAATGACCAAGTACGAGATCCTCAATGGTGACGACACTCCTCAAGTCCGGCATCACCTGGATCAAATCCTGATTTTCTCGCGCTTCCGGCCGATGCTCAGCTTCGGGCGGCCTACCCCTGGCGGGCATGTGGTTCTCAGCTTCAGCTCCGTGTACGTTCGCGGTTAATTCATCTATCCGCGCGCCAAGCGGTCCTCTCATAAATATCTGAAAACAAGGCGCACCCGAATCCTGTCCGCCCGACCAGCTTCATCTTTTGTCCTGTCCTGTACCTTGAACCCCTAACTTTTTCCTCCGCTCCCGTGTTCAATGGAAGCAGGAGTTCGCCAAATGTCCACCATGGTCCGCCGCTGCGCCATTCTCACCGCGCTCGCTCTACTGGCGCTGTTCGTAACCTCGACCTCGCACGCCTCCGGTTCCCCCACCGGTTCCTCACGCCCGCAAGCCGGTGCGCCGGAATCGCAGCTGCTCGAAGCCGCGAATCGTGACCGCGCCTCCGCTGGGTTGCCCGCTCTTCAGTGGGACCTGTCGCTAGCTGCCGCCGCTCGTCAGCACGCGCAGCGCATGGCGCAGGCAAATACGCTGTCGCACCAGTTTCCCGGCGAGTTGCCGCTTCAGCGGCGTGCCACGCAGGCAGGAGCGCGCTTCAGCCTGATCGCAGAGAATGTCGCCGAAGGCCCAAGTGCCGCCCACCTTCACCAGCAGTGGATGAATTCTCCGCCGCATCGCGCCAACCTTTTGGATCCGGAATTGAACGCCGTCGGCATTGCCGTGGTACAGAGCGGGGGAACGCTCTTCGCCGTCGAAGACTTCTCCACCGCTGTTCCTGCGTTGAACCTCGACGCACAGGAACTGCAGGTAGCGTCACAGTTATCCTCGCTTGGCTTGCGCTTGGTTAATGACACTGCCGATGCGCGCAAGACTTGCGACATGGACCGCGGCTGGTCAGGACCGCGGCCGGCGAGCGTGGTACGCTACGAAACGTCAGACCTGAGCCATTTGCCCGACGACGTTGCGCAGAAACTGCAAAGCGGCAAATTCCGTACCGCGGCTGTGGGTGCCTGCGACGCCGGCTCGTCAGCTGGTTTCACGCGTTTCCGCATCGCCATTCTGCTCTTCTAGACGCTGTCGAAGAATCTCAATTCTTCCCTATCGCCTGGCCTTGATTTATTCGCTCCTCGAATCGCTGGCATAAATGATTTCTGGCTTGCGTTTTACGCGCAACCCGGTAAACTGCCCTCCATGACGTTCACGGCCTATTCTTATTGGTGGCGATTTACGTACCGGACCTACAACCGGCAGCGAGGGGCCATCGTCTAGGCAGAGTGAAATCAAAAAGCTTCGGCCCACTCGCAACGAGTGGGCTTTTTTGTTTTTGGGGCACAAAAAGGCTGGCCCGCAGGGCCGAGGGGACCGACATGATTATTTCGATGAAGCTGCACTCCACACGCGAAGAGATCGACGATGTCTGCGCCATCGTCAAACACTTTGGCTACAAGGTGCACTCCATCGAGGGGGAGGAACGCGTGGTTATCGGCGTCGTTGGCGTTGGCGATGTAACCGCCTGCCTGGAGTCGGTCGAGGCCATGCCTCAGGTGGACAATGTTGTGCGCATCACTGCGCCCTACAAATTCGTCAGCAAGGAATTCCGCAAGGGCAAAACGCGCATCAAGGTGAACGGCACGGAGATTGGCGGCGATGAGTTCATCGTGATCGCGGGTCCATGCTCCGTGGAAAGCGAAGAGCAGATTATGCGTTCCGCGGAAGCGGTGGCCAAGGCGGGTGCGAAATTGCTGCGCGGCGGCGCGTTCAAGCCGCGTACTTCTCCGTACGATTTCCAGGGCATGGAAGAAGAAGGGCTGAAGCTGCTGCAGAAGGCCAAGAAGGCCACCGGGCTGGCTATCGTGACGGAAGTGATGGGCGACCGCGATGTGGATCTTGTGGCCAATTACGCCGACGTGATGCAGGTCGGCGCACGAAATATGCAGAACTTCATGCTCTTGAAAGCACTGGGAAAATGCGGGCGGCCGGTGCTGTTGAAGCGCGGCCTCAGCAGCAGCATCAAGGAATTGCTGATGAGCGCGGAATACATCGTGGCGCACGGCAATCCGGAAGTGATTCTCTGCGAGCGCGGAATCCGCACGTTTGAGACGGCCACGCGCAACACCTGCGACATCTCGGCGATTCCGGTGCTCAATGAATTGACGCACCTGCCCGTCGTGCTGGACCCGAGCCACGCGACCGGGAAGCGCAGCCTGGTGCCAGCCCTGGCGAAGGCGGGCGTTGCCATTGGCGCCGACGGATTAATTATCGAAGCGCATCCCGCTCCGGAAAAAGCAATCAGTGACGGCGCGCAGTCTCTGGACCTGACGCAGTTCGCGAAAATGATGGAAGATTTGAAGCCCTACATTGCATTGTGGGGCCAGTCTCGTCAAGTGCAACTGGCAACCGCGCGGTAACCGTGACCTGCGCTCACCCGAAGTTCGTTCTCTGGTAGAGTTCAGTAGCATGAAACGAAGCGAAAGCTTGGGTTCGTTGTTTATGCCGCGGGTGCAATGCCACGGCCACGCTTGGGTTTTGGCGTTTCTGATCGCCGTGGAGCTCCTGTCGCCAAGAGTGGTGGCCGGCCAAACTCCACCAGGCACCCCACCCTCCGACGTCTTGCATCAACTGAATAATTCCGTCGAACAACTGATTCGACGCGTTTCTCCGACGGTTGTTCAAATCCAGGTCACGGGCTACGGCGCCACCGACGACAACGAACGAGGCCTTACCAGCGCGATTATCGGGAGACGGCGAGCCATCGGGTCTGGGGTGATCGTCGATCCCGAGGGCTACATCGTGACGAACGCTCACGTTGTAACCGGCGCGGAGAATATCGAGGTAATTGTGCCGGCCCGACCAGCATCCGCTGCAACGCCGGATGCCGATCTAGACAGTCAGGCGAAAAGCTATCAGGCGCACATCGTTGGTGTGGCGAAAGAGATCGATCTTGCGGTCATCCGGATCGCGGCCCACGGCTTGCCCGCTTTATCGATTCACGGTTCCCCCGCGCCAGTCCGGCAGGGCGAGATGGTCTTTGCATTTGGAAGTCCCGAGGGCTTGCGCAACACGGTGACCATGGGAGTAGTGAGCGCCATCGCGCGGCAGCCCGATCCCGATAGCCCGTTGGTGTACGTACAAACCGACACGCCCATCAATCCCGGGAACAGCGGCGGTGCGCTGGTGAACGCGGATGGCGAACTGGTGGGAATCACCACCTTCATTCTGTCCTCATCCGGCGGCAATCAGGGCTTGGGCTTTGCCATTCCTGCCGCACTTGTGGCTTCCGCATATCCCCAGTTGTTGAAGTTCGGTCACATTCACCAACCATCGATCGGCGCCCTCGTTCAAACCATTACTCCAGAGCTGGCCGAAGGGCTGCACCTGGCGCGAGATTTTGGCGTCGTCGTGTCTGACGTCACCCCGGGCGGTCCTGCGGATAACGCCGGCCTGAAAATTCAAGATGTGATCGTTAGCGTAGACGGCGCTCCCATCGGCAGCCTCCCGCTCTTTTCTCACAGCTTGAATCTTCACAAGACCGGCGAACATGCCAAGGTCGTGGTGCTCCGCGGATCGGAGCGTGCGCAGTTGGACATTATTCTTGCCGAGCGGCCCCACAAAGCAGACAGCCTCGTGGATATGACCGACCCGGAGAAGAATCTCGTCAGGCCGCTGAGTATTCTTGGCATCGAGCTCACTCTTGATTTGGCCCAGACGCTGCCGGACCTGCGTATTCCCACGGGCGTGATTGTGGCCGCCAGAACATTGGGGTCGCGGACGGCGGAGATTCCTCTGCAAACCGGAGACGTGATTCACGCCTTGAACGGGACGACGATCACGACTTTGGACGCATTGCGCGCGGCACTGGACAAACAGAAGCCCGCTACGGCCGTCGTTCTGCAGATCGAGCGCTACGGCCAGCTGATCTTCGTCTCGTTCACCCGCTGACCCTAAATTCTGCGTAATTGACAGCTCAGGCTTTTAAAACATCCGCGGCGAGACCGGTTCCTTCAACGCGGCTCCGTATCTTTGCAAAGGCAGTCTCGCGAGAGGTGGAGGCATCGTCGCAGAACGGAGAAAAACCACAGTCGTCGGTGGTTCCGAGGGATTTGATGGAGAGAAAATCCGCTGCCTCGATGACGCGGTCTCGCACTTCGCCGGCAGACTCCACCCGGGCATTAATGGGATCGGTGACGCCGATAAACAGCATCGTGGCCGGCGGTAGATGATCGCGCAGCAGCCGCAACACGCGCCGGCGGTCAGGTTCGCTGGCCAATTGCAGATAAAAGCGCCCGGCGTTCAGACGAAATAGATGCGGCAGGAGCAATGCGTAGTCCACGTCGGCGCTATGCGTGGAATCCTTGTCGCCTCCTGGGCAAGTGTGCACCCCAATTTTGCTGCGCTCCTCTCCATTGAAGCGATTCAGCACCCGGTTGTTCAGCTCGATGAAAGAGTTCAAGAGTCCGCCGGATTGATCAAGCTTCAGGGCCAGGCGTCCCTCGGTGAAATCCACCTGCACGCAATGTGCGCCGGCCGTGAGGCACTCCCGGATGTCGCGTTCCCCCTCGGTTACCAGATCATCCAAAAACTTCTCTCGTGGGTAGGCCGGCAATTCGTCCGCCGGATAAAGCAGGCTGAGAGCGGACACGGAGATGACCGCTTGCTTCAACGGCCGCTTGGAAAGGCGACGAGCCGCCTGCAAAAATGAAGCGGCGTGCACGCCATAACGAAAAGGCCCGGCCGTCAGCCGAGGGAGCTGCCGCGTGTGCCCATCCGCAAACGGGATAACCACGCCATCGGGCGCGAGATTTGCGAGACCTGCAAGCGGATAAGTGGCGAAACTGGATTTGCTTTGTTCCCCATCGCTGATCACGGGAGAGCCGGTCTGCTCAAAACGCGAGATGGTGTCGCGCAGCGCGGTTTCCTCGGCAGCACGGAATTGCTCTTCGGACATTCGACCCGCAGCGTGAGCGGTGATTGCCGCGAGCAGTTCTTTCGACCGCGGTATGCTTCCAATCGGTTCGGTAGGTATGGACATGATTCGGTAGGCTCCTCTTCCGGCCCTGAACTCTGGCCAAGGCCGTGCATCAGCGTCTGGCGCGCGCGCAGGCACACAACTGCAGGTCGTGCGGTACTTTGCTGGCTGGCGAAGGGCATCGCAATACTACAAAACCACTATTGCCACTTGAAATCTTCGCTATGGTCAGCGCGACTCTCAACGTACGATTGCTCCAGAGGTGCAACGCCAAATGGAGAATCGGCAGTGATCAAAGACGAGGCTTGGGATCTGGCCAGGCATTGGGTGGCGGCTTGGAACGCTCATGATCTGGACTTGATCATGACGCACTATGACGATGCGGTCGAGTTGACTTCGCCTGTTGCCGCCCGATTGTTGGACAAGGCTGATGGCAAGGTCACCGGAACGGCAAATTTGAGGGCTTATTTTCGGCGCGGGCTGCAAGCTTACCCGGACCTCCGCTTTCGCTTGGAGGACGTGCTTTGGGGCCTGAATAGCGTGGTGCTGTACTACACAAATCAAAAGGGGACGCGCACGGCGGAGTTCATGGAGCTCTCGACGAATGGCAAAGTGACTCGAGTTGTGGCGAACTACAACGCTTAGGATGACCGGCCCCAAGGTTTCGGAGTGCGGGAGTTTGCTCACGCTTCTACGGTGTAAGCCGTTTCTCGCAAGTCACACCTAGCAGCGCTCCGCACATGCGCAAAAGCGGCGGCGAGCCGCCGCACTTCCAAGGCGTGTCAACATTCCGCTGAACCAACCTGAAGGCTGGCCACTTCAGAATTGTCGACCGATGTACTTGAACTGCTGGGGACGGCGTGACTACACTCAGACACGCTCAAACTTCATCCAATACACGCTCAGAATTGGAAAAGAGAAAACAAGAACATGCGAAACCTGACGAAAGTTGCGGTGTTGCTTGCTGCCTTGCTGCCTGTTGCCGCGGCAGCGATGGCTGACGAAGCAAAAGTCTTGACCAATCACGTGGGGTATGAACGAACGGGGCCGAAGCGGGCAGTGGTCCAGGGCAAGGCGGGTGATAGCGTCTCCGAGTGCGCTCTAAAGCGCGAGGGAAGCAGCGAATCGGTGCTGGCTCTGACCGCAAAGCCAGTAGGCCCGGTGAAAAAGTGGAAGGACTGGACGTTCTGGACCATCGATTTCGATCCCTTTGACAAGGAAGGAAAGTACTACATCGGTTGCACGACGGGACAGGGACCGGTGCGCTCGTATCCATTCAAGGTTGAATCGCTGCTCCTGGAGCGGCAAACCCTCTCCGACGTGATCTACTTTTTCAAAGAAGAGCGAAGCTCCGGCCAGTTTGACAAGGCGGACCGGCACCTGCCGTTTGACGGAAAGAAAACAGGTACGCTCGACGCGCACGGCGGCTGGTGGGATGCCACCGGGGATTACGGCAAACACTTGTCGCACTTATCGTTTTCGACGTACTTCAATCCGCAACAAATTCCCTTCACGGTATACTCGCTGCTAAAAAGTCACGAACTATTAGAGACCAGTGGAGTCCCGGAGTTTGCCCGTTATAAAACGCGGCTGATGGACGAAGCTTTGTTTGGCGCGGACTATCTTGTCCGGCTCAAGGATCCGGCCGCCTCGTTCTACCGCTCCATTTCCAACGGCGGAGTGAATCAGGTCCCGTCAGAGCGAAAAGTTGCGGGCGAGATGAAGAGCTTCGGGATCTACCAGAACAGCGCGCAGAAGCCTGGCGGGATGGTGGAGCAGGCCAACAACGAAATGGAATACGAAGTGAGTTACCGGTCGGGGGGAGGGTTGGCAATCGCGGCGCTGGCGATGGCCAGCAAGGTTCCGGTCTCCGGCGAATTCGCGAACGCGGCCTACTTGAAGGCGGCCGAAGACGCGTTCGCGTTTTTGGAGAAGAACAATCTGAAAATGGTGAACGACGGCAAGGAAAACATCGTTGACGATTATTGCGCGTTGGCCGCAGCCACCGAACTCTACAAGGCCACGAAAAAGGAGTTATACAAGCAAGCCGCGGATCGCCGCGCCAAGAGCCTGGCCTCGCGCTTGGTGTCAGCCGGGCCGTACCCAAATTATTGGCGTGCCGACGATGCCACGCGGCCGTTCTTCCACGCTTCTGACGCGGGGTTTCCGGTGGTGAGCCTTCTCTACTACACGGAGATCGCGGATTCCACCATGAAGAAGGACGTGTTGGATGCCGTAAAGAAGTCGCTGCAGCATGAACTTGCGGTAACAGCTGAAGTGAACAATCCGTTCGGCTACGGCAGGCAGTTGGTGCAGGACAAAACTGGAAATCGCCACACGGGGTTTTTCTTTCCCCACAATTCGGATGCCGCGCCGTGGTGGCAGGGAGAAAATGCCCGGCTAGCTTCACTGGCGGCAGCAGCGCGACTGGCGAAGCCTCATTTTGAAGATGACGCGGAGTTTTCGCGGCAACTCGATGCATTTGGCGCCAACCAACTCAACTGGATCCTGGGGCTGAATCCGTATGACGCTTGCATGCTCTACGGAGTGGGCCACAACAACGTCGACTACCTCTTTTTCGACTCTTGGGAATTCACCAACGCACCCGGCGGAATCTCCAACGGCATCACCAGCGGCTTTCACGACGAGGATGACATCGATTTCAATCTCACCTACAAACAAACCGGCGCGGACAACGATTGGCGCTGGCAGGAACAATGGTTGCCGCACGACTCCTGGTATCTGCTGGCAGTTTCCGCGCAAGCTCGCGCAGCCCAGAAGCCATAGCGGGGACGAGCGCGACCAGAGCGCCCGTCTTTGGTTCATTGGCCACTCGTTTGCCGAGGCTGCCCTTCGGGCCAGTAGGCTGAGCTGTTTCATTCGGATAGGCTTTGTTCGCTTGGCGGTGCTGTCTTCGGGGAACGAAGTGAGGTCGCCGTGTATTGCGAGCATTGCGGATTAAAGATCCTGCCAGAGCGACCGGTGTGCACGCGTTGTGGCCGAGCGCCTTCGCATGAATGGGTTCAGCTGTTCAGCTTGTCCATACTTCTGCTGGCCACCATCGGCAATTCCGTTGCCAGCCTGTTTTTGCTGCCGAAAGTATCGGCCGCGCATCCGTCAGCGATCTTTTTTCGTGGATGGCTGTGGGCCGACCGGGAAAGTTCGCTGTACGGATGGATGCCGATGGCCGCCGCGCTGTTGCTGTGGGAGTTTTTTGTCTGGCGCAAGATGCGCAAGCTAAAACCCGTAACCAAGATCAAGGGCTGGGTCAGCCGCAAGATTCTTGCCTTCGTACTGGCGGCCGGATTCGCTCCCATCTTGCCGTGGTGGATTCCCGCTAATCAACCGTCGGAGCGTACGCTTGCCGCGCTGGCGCAGTACCCAGGGTTGCCGTCCGGAATTTCCTGGGGCGCCGTCCTGATCGTGGCCGTCGTTCTGTGCGTCAAGGCCGAGACCCGCGACATGCTCCTCGGCAAAGGCAAAGTCCTATCACTCGTAAGCCTCGGCGTGCTTGCGTTGTTCCTCACGCTCACACTGCTAGGCTGGTCGTTCAGCTAGGGACTGCGCAGCGACATGATTGCAACCAAAACGCCATGACAATAGGATAGGAAATTGATCAAAAGGGACCCACGCGGCTTGACCGTTTGCGGCGCTGAAGGCTAGTATCGACGGACCATGACGGATAACGGTTCGCTGATTGGGCAGGTAATTTCCCATTACAAGGTAACGCGGAAAATCGGCAGTGGCGGGATGGGTGTGGTTTATGAAGCCGAGGACATGCGGCTCGGCAGGCGCGTGGCGGTGAAGTTCCTTCCTGCGGAGATGGCGCAGGATTCTCAACTGATTGAGCGATTCCAGCGCGAAGCGCGTGCCGCCTCCGCTCTAAACCATCCCAATATCTGCACGATTCACGCCATCGAACAATATGAGCGCGAGCATTTCCTGGTGATGGAACTGCTCGAGGGGCAGACGCTGGCGCAACTGATGGACAAGCAGCCCTTTCCCATCGACCGGCTCCTCCCCATGGCCATTCAGATCGCGGATGCTTTGGAATCGGCGCATGCCCGCGGCATCATCCATCGCGACATTAAGCCCGCAAACTTGTTCGTGACGGATCGCGGCCAGGTAAAGGTGCTGGATTTCGGGCTGGCGAAAGTGGAAGGAGGCAAGGATCTGCGAGTGGCCGAGGAAACTTCCTCGAAGATGGAAAACACCCTGCTTGGCGGCACAGATCTGACATCTCCGGGATCAGCCGTTGGCACCGTTTCCTATATGTCGCCAGAACAGGCGCGCGGGCAATTGGTGGATGCGCGCACGGATCTGTTTTCGCTCGGCACAGTGCTGTATCAGTTGGCCGGCGGCGTGCTCCCGTTCAAGGGAGACACCGCGGCGGTTGTGTTCGACGCGATTTTGAATCGCGATCCGAAACCGGTAGAGGAGACGAATTCCGCGGTGCCACCAGAGTTTGGCAGGATCCTCTCGAAACTGCTCGAAAAGGACAGGAATTTGCGCTGTCAGACCGCCTCGGAACTGAAAACCGATCTGAACCGGCTGAAGCGCAACCTGGACTCGGGCAGCAAACGCGCCGCGGAAGTGACGGATTCGAAATCGGGCAGCAGCAAGCTAAACATCAAGTCCGTGGCGGTTTTGTACTTCGAGAATTTGAGTGGCGCGAAAGAAGACGAGTACCTGCGCGATGGAATTACCGAAGACATCATCACGGAACTCTCGAAGATTCGCGGCCTGAATACCTATTCTAGGCCTACGGTGCTGGCGTTTCGCGACAAGCAGGTGACCCCATCGCAAATCGGACAGCAATTGAATGCAGCGTACGTGCTGACGGGAAGCCTGAGGCGGAGTGGCAGCCGATTGCGGATTACCACGCAACTCGTGGACGCCCAGACTGATTTTCCGTTGTGGTCTGAACGATATGACCGCGAAATGAAGGACGTGTTTGAGGTTCAGGACGAAATTGCCCGAAAGATTGCGGAAGCGCTGCGCGTCACCCTGTCGCCACAGGAACTGGAAGCGCTGGCGGTGAAGCCGACGGAGAATTTGCAGGCCTACGATTTATATCTGCGAGGCAAGCGTTATGCGCGGCGGCAAACCCGGCAGGACTTGGAATTTGCGCTGCAGATGTTCGAAAATGCTGTGGCCATGGACCCGAGTTTTGCGCTGGCTTATGCGGCCTGCGCCAATGCCTGCGCCATGTTTTACTGCAATTACAGCCGCGAAGTGATCTGGGTGGAGCGCGCGAGGAACGCTTCGGGGAAAGCCGTGGCGCTGCGCTGGGATTTGCCCGAAGTGCAGGTGAGCCAGGCGTGGGTGCTGTACGCGACGGAATTGCACGACGAGTCCGTGCGCATGGTACGGAAAGCCATCGAGCGGAAGAAAGACTGCGAAGGCGCGTACTACCTGTTATGCCGGGCGCTGTTTTCCGCGGGACGCTATCAGGAAGTGGTGGACGTGATGGACGCGGCGCTGGAAGTGGGCGGCGAGGATTACAACGTCTACGTGCCGATCGCCAATGCCTTGGGCGCGATGGGAAAAAAGGACGAATACCGCAATTTGCTGCTGCGGAGGATCGTAGCGCTGGAAAATCATCTCAAACAAGTGCCGGAAGATGCGCGAGCACGGATCCTGCTGGCCGCGGACTATGCGGAACTCGATCGCGTGGAAGATGCCATCAAGGAACTGAACCTGGCGATCACCCTGCGCGCCAATGAAGCATCCATCCTCTACAACGCAGCCTGCACGTTCGCCCTGTTGAAGCGTAAAGGGGAAGCCATCGACACCCTGCGCAAGGCTTGGGAAGCGGGTTTCAAGGACTCCACGTGGGCTCGCCGGGATCCCGATCTGGCGATCCTGCATGGCGATGCGGAATTTGATCAGTTGTATCCCGCTCCGAACCCTTCCGGAACCAGCTGGCCGACGAGTTCGCCGAACTAAGAACCCCGGCAGCAGAAGATTTGCAAGAAATTCGCAAACTCCGAGCTTTGGAACTGCTGCGGCCGTCTATGCGTATACTGGAAGAGTCTCTCTTAGAAAGATCAAAGCCCGGGGTGGGCCCGGGCTTTGTCTGGTTCAGGGACCGAAGAGCGGCGCCAGGGAATGGTACGCCACCTTCGGGTGGGTTTTACGGTCGGTCATTGGGTGACCAATGCGCGCACTTTATGAGAGAACGCGAAAGAGCACAATGCACGCGGGGTGAACTGCGGGTGGACGCGAGGTGAACATGTAGCTCTCCACAAGCTGTTGAAACTGAATAAATTAAGCAGGGGGGCAACAGGTAAGGGTGCAACCTTCGCGCCGAGTTTGCTATAGTCGCTCGAACCTCTCGGCGTGGGCGCATTCCCGGGGACACGTTCAGGGAAAAGCACAGATGATGCTCAGATTCGGTTCTTTCAGCGTCAACGCACGCGCTGGAGAAATCTTCAAAAAGGGCAAGAAGCTGGGGGTGCAACCCCAGCCGCTGCAGGTGCTCGTGTCACTTTTGGAGAACGCCGGTGAAGTGGTGACGCGCGAGGAGTTACGCGAGAAGATCTGGCCCGCCGGCACCTTTGTGGATTTCGAACACAGCTTGAACACCGCGATCAAGAAACTACGGCACGCACTGGGAGATAACGCCGCGCAACCCAGATATATTGAGACCCTGCCGCGAAGGGGCTACCGCTTCCGGGGAAAGGTGGAAGCGAGCGGCGAAAGAGCCGGCTCGACGGTTGCCGCGAGTCCTGGCACGAGCGTCGCGCGGCCGGGGCAACTCGCGGGAAAAGTGTTCACGCTGGAATCGCAGAAGGGAATCCCCTGCGTCATGGCGCCCATGGATGAAAACTGCCGCAAGGAATGGGAACGGCTGCAATCGCTGGAAGATGATGTCGGTATCGCAGTGATGATCGCGGAAAAGCGATTGATGCTGATAGAGGGCGGGCATCGCGTGCGCGTGCTGGCGGCGGAAGACCAGGCGCAGTGGTGCGAAGTGAGAATCATGGACGGGGAGCACTACGGACGAACGGCGCTGGTGGAGATGAAATCGCTGGGACGAGCGGCCGGATAAGCTTTGCGAAAGCGTGCTCTTCCGCGGCTCTATTTGCTCGCGGAGGCAGCGTCCTTTACCTTATCAGCAAGCTTAAGAATCAAGACCTGCCCATTGGAATGGAACGAGCCACCCGTCGCGGTTCGCGCTTCCTTCAAGGGATTGCTGGGCGTGAAGTGCGAGACCTCCGTCACCAAGCCGGTGCTGGAAAGTGTCTTTTCGACGTAGTCGCGCTCCAGGTCGATATCAGGATCGATTTTGTGGGTAATGCCATTGTTGCGCTGATCTTTTTCGAAGCCGATGTCGTGAGTCGCGGCGCCTACCCAGAGTATCTGTCCATTGAGCGTAAACGGAGCCTTCCAGATCCGAAGGTGGTTGCGTGAAGCGACCACGGTAATGGGCTCGGCATGGGCCCAGCCATAGTCCTGGGTGCGCCCGAAAAGGTACAGCGGGCTCATGGGCATGGTCAGGTAGGACTCTTTGGATATGCTGGCGATAACCCCGGCCAAGACGGCGGATTGCACGTTGGCGTCGACCCTCACCCAGCCTGCCGTCGTGAACACTTTCTTCATCTGATCTTCATCGCCCAAAATCAGGAAGTTGACCATGTCCCCCGGGTTGCCCTCCTTATCACCAATTCGCCGGGGAATCTTCGCGAACAAAGAGTTGTCAATGCCCGGCATCATTTGAACCACGCGTGCGACTACGCGCGGAGCGCTGTCGCTGGACGCGTACACCAGCAAAGTCACCTTGTACGATCCATCTCCCGTGTCGCTGCCGGCCTGGTTAATCCCCAGAAAAAGTTTTCCCGTGATGGGCGAAACCACCTCTTTTTTGGCGCCCAGAAGAAATGGCTGCGTAACGTCTGCGTCGCCGATGCGCCCGATCAGAGCGCCGCGGCCCGCCTCATTTAGCGGCAAGATGCGAAGGAGGTCTTTGAAATTGCGGGCAAGGCCTTGTGGACCGTTGTCGGCCTTTGCATCGCTATAACGAAGCGTGCCTGTCGCGGTGACCACGATGCGCTGCCCAGGCTCCAGAGTGATGCCGGTGTCGGTCCAGATCTTGCTGCCCTCCAGCGTGAATTCCTTGGAGTGCAGTTGTTTGCCAGCCGCTCCGACACTGGCAGCGGGGGATGCTGCGGCGGGAGGAGGTGTGTCGCCTACAAGTTGGGCGGCGACGGGAATGGCGCCAGCCAACCATAGCAGCAATGCAACCTTAGAAAGTGAGGCTGCGCATCTGCCGACTCTTTTCATCGCGTCGATCCTTTCGTGCAGGGCAGATTCCCTATTGTATGCAAAACTGCGATGTAGGGTACAAGCGGCGAGTCGAGGTGAGCCGCACGGTCTGACTTAGGGCCACGGAGAACCACAATTGCACGCTTGAAGCCGGGGACTGGCGGGCCACCCTGGACCCCGGCGCGACCATCCAACTCCTAATGGCAGGGGCCCTGGCCGCGTTCCCGGCAAGTGCGTTTCCTTGACTCATCGAATGGGCGCCTGTACATTGACAGATGGCCGCAGCAGCGTCGTTCATGGTCGTCCTTACGTGCAGGCTTCACCGCCAGAGACCCCTCATGATCCGGCCTGAAGTGCCTCTGATTCGTAGGAACTGCTGCACCGCGCATAGCTCGATGAAACAGACGGTATCAAAATTCGGTATGGCTTTGCTCTTGCTTGCGGTCGGCGCCACAGCAGTCCTGGCGCAGAAGCCTCCGGAACGCGTACGTCGACCGGTGGCGGCGAACACCCCGGTGCGCCTGGATGGCAGCGAGGCCATGTTCACGACCATGTGCCTGCTGTACGCTTCGGGATTCGAGGCCGATGTTAACGCGGATACCTGGACGACTTTTCGGGCCCAAATGCGCGAAAAAGCAAGAACGCAGAAAGGGCCTGCGGTTGAAGCCGCGCGGGAATTCTATCGCCAGCACCAATTGAAGGATCCCGGCTCCACACTCTCTCGCTACATCTGGTTCGGGCTAGTTTCCGGGCCCGCGCCGGACTTTCAGCCCGTGTTGACGCGCGATCAACTCCCGCCCGAAGTAATCCAACTGGAAGGATTCAGCGAAATTCTGTCGGCTTACTACAAAGAGCAGAACATCGGCATGCTGTGGAGACAAGCCCAACCGGTGTACAACCGCGAAATCGAGCAGATTCATGAGAGCGTTTCCCAGGTCGTGATGGTCTCGACCGCTTACTTGCGCGATGTGCTGAACCCCGCCGAGGAACGCACCTTCAACATCATCGTGGACCCACTCGTGGGACGTATCACCAATGTGCGTAATTTCGGCGATCACTATGCCATCATTTTGAGCGGCGCCCAGGATGTTCCGATGGGCGTGGTGCGGCACGCCTTTTTGCACTTTTTGCTGGACCCTTTGCCGCTGACGTATTCGCACGTTGCGATCGTGAAGGAACCGTTGTTCGTAAACGCGGCGAAGGCTCCGCGCTTGCAGGCAGACCTGCGCGACGACTTCTTTTCCTGGTTTTCGGAGTGCCTGGTGCGGGCGGTGGAACTGAAATTGAAACGCATGTCACCTGGCGAGCGGGAAACGGCATTGAATGGCGATGACACGGACGGCTACACCCTGGTGCGCCCGATTTTTACCGGGCTTACGGCATTTGAGAACTCCGCGTCGTCGATGAAGATCTATTTCCCGGAGTTAGTGCGCGGCATCGATGTGAAAACGGAGTTGCCGCGCGAATCGGCCATCCAGTTCGCGCCAGCGAGAAGCCCGCAAGATTCCGAGCAACTAAGCGCCGAGGAAGTGGCGCGCACTCGGAAAGCCGAGGCGCCTCCCGTAACGACGGTACCGAATGACCAGGAAGCGATCACGCTGCTGACCGAGGGAGAACGGCGCATTGCAGAACGCAATCCGCGGGCCGCGGAGGCTTCCTTCAAGAGCGTGCTGACGAAGTATCCGGAGGCAGCGCGCGCGTGGTATGGACTCGGTTTGGTGGCCCTGCTGGATCATGATGCGGATCGGGCGAAGTTCGTGTTTGGCCGGCTCACCAGCGGGGAACACGCGGCGACCCAGGATCCCATGGTGCTGGCGTGGTCTCATATTTACCTTGGGCGAATTTACGATGATGAAGGCCAGTTGGAGAATGCCAAAACGGAATTTCAGGCGGCGCTTGCAGTGAGTGGGGCCCCGGAGCAGGCGCATCAGGCGGCACAAAAGGGGCTTGGGGAACTAGACACCAGGAAGCCGACGGAGCGGCCCTAAGGAGAAGGAGCATGGGGATGATTGCGATGGGCAAGAATACAGCAAGAATAATGGGAACCCTGATACTGGTGGGGGCATGGGCCGCGGCCACGAATACATGGGCGCAGGCACCCACGCCGGCGCCGGGGCAGCAGCAGACGCCACCTGCGTCGCAACCGGACAAGCCAAAGGATCAAGTACAACCGCTCACGATGACTCCTGCGGCTCCGCCGGTGAACGCGGAAGAAGACGCCGCGATCAAGGCGTTTCGCGATATTTCAAATAATCCCGCCGATGTGCAAAAGAAGATTCAGGCCGGCAATGATTTTGTGCAGAAATATCCGACCAGCCGTTACCGCGCTGAGGTCTACAACTGGCTGGTGAAGGGTTACATGACCGCGGGTGACGTCTCAAAGATGGAAGCCGCAGGAGAAAAAGATCTGGAATTGAATCCTAACGACGTGCAGATCCTGGCGATTCTGGGTTCGGCCTTGCCACGATCCCTGCCTTCCAATCTCACGCCCGAGGAAAAGGAAAAGGTCCTGACGCAGGCCGAGCAGTACTCCAACAAGGCCATCGAACTGGCGCCAACGATCACCAAGCCGGCGGGAATGCCCGACGACATGTTCATCGGAGCAAAGAACCAGACGCTGGCAATGGCGTATAGCGGCTTGGGGCTGGTGGCCTTCCGCCGCGGCAAGTTCTCCGACGCCATACCGAACCTGGAGAAATCCGTGGGACTCGAGCCGGAGCCCGACCCCGTGAATTATTACGTGTTGGCGTTGTCCAATGAAAAGGCTTCCCATTTCGACGACGCGGTCACGGCGTTCACGAAATGCGCTGCGATCCAGAGCGGCTTGCAGGACACCTGCAAAAAGGGAATTGACGAAGCGAAGAAACTCAGCACCACGCAACTGAGTGTCCCCAAATAGGACCGCGCGTGCCGCCGCAAGGCGGAGGTAAGAAACATGGCCCGCGTTAGTGACGAACAACTGGTGGGGCGGCTCGGCTACGAGTTCCGGAACCCGGGCTTGCTGGAACGCGCTCTGACACACAGTTCGGCGGTACCGGAGTTGCGTTCCGCGCGCGGTGAGGAAATAACTTTCACCGCGTCGGTGGTCCAGGACAATGAGCGGCTTGAGTTTTTGGGAGACGCTGTCCTGGAATTGCTTACCAGCGAATACCTGCTGACAAATTTTCCGGAGTGGAGCGAAGGGCAACTCTCCAAGAGCCGCGCCCGGATTGTGAATGCCCACTCCCTGGAGATTGCCGCCCGCGGCTTGGGGATTGGCGAGCATTTACGCCTGGGGCGCGGAGAAGAAAAAACTGGCGGAAGAGACAAGCCCGCACTGCTGGCCGACGCCTTCGAAGCTGTCGTTGCGGCCATGTACCTGGACGGCGGGTTGCACCCCGTTCGGGAACTGCTGAAACGCACCGTGTTTTTGCAGGCGCTGGAAAATGGCGAACGCATTTCCGAGTCCGACAGGAAAAGCGCGCTGCAGGAGTTTTTGCAGGGGAAAGGTGACCAGCCGGCAGAATATCGTCTGGCGGGCGAAACCGGGCCGGATCATCAGAAAACTTTTCTGGTGGAAGTGTGGATCAAGGGAGAACGGATGGCGAGCGCGGAAGGCAGCACGAAAAAGGAAGCGGAACAGAAAGCTGCTCGCAGCGCGCTGGAGAAACTGATGGTGCCTTCCCATAGCGAACAGGCAGGTCCGAATGCCGGATGAACCGCTCCCCACGGTAGCGGCCCCGCCGCTGAATGAGGTGCAAGTAGAACCACTGGGGGCGGAGGCGGCGCCCAAGGAAGCACAGGAAGCGCCGGAATCCCACGCAAATCAGACCACCATCAGCGAATATCTGGAATCGTTGCTGGTAACAGTGATTCTGGCGCTGTTCGGTACCAGCTTCGTGGTGCAAGCTTTCAAGATTCCCTCACAATCGATGGAAAGGACCCTGCTCGTCGGCGATCATCTGTTGGTGAACAAGTTTGTTTTTGGCGGGCGCGGCCAGTGGTACGACAAGTTTCTGCCGTACCGGCCATTGCAGCGCGGCGACATCATCGTTTTCAAATATCCCTTTCAGGATCATCCGCACTTTGTGAAACGCGTGATCGGCTTACCCGGAGACCACCTGAAAATCGTGGATCAGCAGGTGTACATCAACGGCAAGCCACTGAACGAGCCTTACGTGGTGCACGATGCTTCGTCCGGGTACGATCCGCTAAACTATTCGTTCCCTCCCGTCGGCAGCCAGATCTACATGTCGCCGGTGCAACCCGAGTGGGCCCACGAAATCCGCAAATATATTCAGGGTGACGAACTGGTGGTGCCGTCCGACCGCTATTTTGCGATGGGCGATAACCGCGATCACAGCCTCGATAGCCGCTACTGGGGATTTGTGGACCGCGATGCCATCATGGGGCGGCCTTTCTTGATTTATTGGTCGGTGGACGCCAATAGCACGGATTACGGTGAGACTTCGTTTGCACAAAGGATTCTGGGAATTTTTGATACGCTAATGCATCTGCCGGCGCGTACGCGATGGGGGCGGATGTTGCACACGGTGCATTAGCACAAGCGGACAAATGGCAAGGCTGTACCTTTTTTCTTGCCGGTCTCAGGAATTCACCTCGGCATGAATCGTTTCCGCAAATACCTGAAAATCGCCGCCGTGCTCTTGGTGCTGCTGCTGGCGGCTCAAGCCGGAGTATCTTTGCTGGTGAAGACGCATGGCGTGCGAGAGTATCTGGTGGCGCATCTGTCGAGAGCGTTTGGAAGGCCAGTCACCGTGGGCAGTTTTTCCGCGCAATTGCTGCCGATTCCGCGCTTGGACGTTGACGCCATCACCGTGGGCGAAGATCCCGCGTTTGGAAACGAATATTTCCTGAGGGCCGAGGGCATGACCGCCAGTTTGCGCTGGTGGGGTCTGCTCAAAGGCGACTTTGAGTTTGGCACCATGTCTCTGACGCGCCCGCACCTGATCCTGGTTCGTAACAGCTCGGGCTTATGGAACCTGGAGGGCTGGCTGCCTCCTCCGGCCTGGAAGGCGGCGGGTAACTACGTTACCTATGGGCCGCAGCTCCCGGCTGAATCCACTCATCATCTGCAGAAAATCGAGTTTGACGAAGGCCGCATCAATTTCAAATTCGGCGCCGACAAGCGGCCCTTCGCGTTCACCAACGTCTCCGGAAGCGTAGAACAGTTGGGCACGGGACGATGGCGGCTGCAAATTGAGGCTGTTCCGTGGCGCAGCGGCGTGCAACTGCAATCGACGGGAACAGTGCAGGTCAGCGGCGACGTGGCCGGAACGCTGGCACGCTTGCAACCGGCGGAGATCCAGGTGCATTGGGAAAAAGTGTCCTTGGCGGACTTGTTCCGTCTAATCACCGGGAATGACTACGGCGTGCGCGGGCAGCTGGCACTGGATGCAACGGCGAACGTCGGGAAGCTGGTTGCGGGGCAAAGCTATGAAGAAGGGAAATGGCAATTTGCGCTGCAGGTGCGGGCTTCGCAGATACACCGCTGGGATCTGACGGAGCGGGACGACAATCCTCGGATCGACGTTAATGCCAAGGGTAAATGGGATCTTGCCGCGGGCGAGGGAAGCGCCGAAGAATTGCGCATCGATTTGCCGCACTCGAATCTGCAAGCGTCGGGTAAATTGCGAGTTTCGGAGATGCGCTCGTGGAGCGCGCATGTTACCAGCGCGGCGGTGCAAGCTGAAGATCTGCTGGCCTGGTACCGGGCGTTTCAGCCAGACGTTGCCGAAGACTTGGCGATCGACGATTTGTTGACGGGAAACGCCACGGTGAGTGGCTGGCCGCTCAAGCTGGAGGATGCGCACGTTGCCGGCACCACGGGAACGCTGAGCGTGCCGGGATTTACGAGGGCGGTGCGAATTGGCGAACTGCACGGCGAATTGCGAAAGGCGATATTCGCGGTCGAACCGCTGCGCTTGTCGTTGAGTGAAGCGAAAGTGGAGCAACCGGCCGCCGGAAAAGCGGAGAAAACCGCCGCGAAGCCATCGCGCCCGGCGCTGGCCGAAACGCAGGACTTCGCGGAGATTCGCGCGTCCCACGACTTTGCCGCTGGGGCCGGAACGTTGCGCGTCGATGCGCGATTGGAGAAAGCGCAGAACTTCTTCAAGCTGGCCGCGGCATTCGGAAAAACTCTGAATCATGGTTGGGAATTGACAGGCGGACTGACCGGCACGACTGAAGTGCAATGGGACCATGGCCTGCTCCGCAACATTCGCCGCAGCGGTTCCATCAATGCCGTGAAGACGGAGTTGCAGGTCGCGGGATTGAACCTGCCGATCCGTTTGGACGATACGCGATTGGAATGGGACAAAGGGCAGCGCAACACCACGGTGAACAAAGCGGGAGCGTTCGGCGCCACCTGGAATGGAACCATCAGCGAGACTCTTCCGGTGGATGGCAGGGAACTGCCGCGATGGAAATTCCAACTGCATGCCGACCGGCTGGATGCCGCGGAACTGGACCGCTGGGTTGGGCCGCGGGCGCGTCCCAACTGGTTGCAACGACTGTTGCCGTCGTTACTGGGAAAGTCGAACACGCAGGCCAAGGCAAGCGAACTTTTGCGCCGCGTGTCGGCTGACGGCGACCTCTTCGCCGACACGGTGGTGATTGAGAAGATCAAGCTTTCCAAGGCGCATGCGAATTTACTGCTGATGGATTTGCATTTGGATGTGCGTGAAGCGGAAGCGCAGTGGGCTGGAGGAGAAGTTCGCGGATCGATGCTGGCGGTTTTTGGAGCGGCGCCGAAGTACGAGATTTCAGCCGAGATCGAACAGGTCAGCCTGGGGCAATTGCCGTGGGCGGCGCGTTGGGCCGAACGATGGGGAGGAACGGCCTCGGGGAATATTCATCTGAGGACGGGAGGAGTCGGGCGCGAGGACTTGCTCAAACAACTTGCCGGCAACGGTGAATTCACCGCCAAAAACGTGGAGTTTCGCGGATGGGACGTCGCAGGAAGCCTGGATGCGGGAGCACTGCGAACGGGCGCGTCGCGGTGGACAAACGCCGACGGACAGTTCTTGCTGAAGGATCGCGTCATCACTCTGGAGGCCATTCGCTTGAGCGCGCCGCGGGGGAAAACCTTGCTGGCCGGCACCATTGATTTCGCGCAGGCGGCGAATTTGACGTTTTCCGAAGCAGCGGATAAACGCGCGGCTGCCAGCCCGCTTCCCGGGCATCACCTGGAATTGAAGGGGCCGCTGGATGCGCCGCAAGTGGTCATGAAGGCGACGATTGCGGAGCAGGCGAAACGCTGATGGGTTCAAGGGTTGCACGTAAATCAGGGCGGGGAGACGCGATGAGAAGAGTGGCGTTGGGTGCGATCGTGCTGGGCCTGATGTTTGGTGTGAAAGCGGTGGCGCAGGAGACGTTCACGTTGCAGCAGGTGCTGAGCGCGCCTTTCGTTTCGAGTTTGGTGGCCGCGAAAAACGGAAGCCGCCTCGCCTGGACGCTGAATCAGGAAGGGAAACGAAACATTTGGGTGGCAGAAGCGCCGTCGTTCGCGGCACGGCAATTGAGCACCTACAACGAGGATGATGGCGGGGAACTCTCGGACGTGCAATTTACCGAAGACGGCAACTCGGTCGTTTTTACGCGCGGCGAAGGCAAGAATTCGTCGGGGCAATACGCCAATCCCACCAGCAATCCCGCCGGCGTGGAACAGTCCGTGTGGATAATGGGCTGGAACGGCGGGACGCCAACGAAGATCGACGCGGGCAATTCTCCCGTGGTATCCGTGAAGGGAACGCTTGCGTACCAGCGCGACGGAAATATCTGGCTAGCCGCGACACAAGGCGGCGAGAAGCCGAAGCAGATCGTGTTGCGTGGGAAGAATTCTCCGGTCGCGTGGTCGCCGGATGGGACGCGGCTACTGGTGGTCTCCGATCGCGGCGATCACAGTTTCATCGTGATTTACGATGCCACGAACCAGAAAGTAATGTTTGTTGAGCCGAGCGTGGATTCGGATTCCGATCCTGTCTGGTCGGTGGATGGAAAGCACGTGGCCTTTGTGCGTCAACCGGCCGTGACGCGCGATACGCCGGATGGCTACTTTATTGAACCGGATCGGCCTCATCCTTGGGCAATCTGGGTGGCAGATGCGCAGACAGCCAAGGGACACGACGTTTGGCATAGCAGTGCGTCACTGCAAGGGTCGTACCCGTATATGGCGAATGGTACGGGCGGCGGTGTACTGAATTGGGCGGCGCAAAACAATCTGGTATTCGCCAGCGAAGAGGACGGATGGCAGCAGCTGTACGCAATTTCCGCGCAAGGCGGCAGCGCGAAACTGTTGACGCCGGGGAATTGCGAAGTGGAGCAGTGGTCGTTTTCGCGTGACAAAGCGACGATCCTGTTCAATTCCAATTGCGGCGACATCGACCGGCGGCATCTGTGGCGAACAGGGCTGACGGGCAGCGGCCCGCAACAATTGACCACGGGAGAAGGGATTGAATGGGGCGGCGTCTTTGTGGGCGATGACCAGCACGCTGCCTACCTCGGATCCGACGCGCGTCACCGCGGCGAGGCCTTCGTTCTCGCGGCAGGAAACGACGCGAAGCCCGTAGCAATGCTGCCAGGAGCGGTGCCTTCCACCTATCCGACGGAAAAGTTGATAACCCCGCAGCAGGCGATCTTCAAATCGGCTGACGGCTTGGAGTTGCATGGGCAATTGTTCCTGCCAAAGAATTTGAAGCTGGGAGAGAGACGTGCGGCGCTGATTTTTCTGCATGGCGGTCCGATGCGGCAGATGCTGCTGGGCTGGCATTACATGTACTACTACTCGAATGCGTACGGCATGAACCAGTATCTGGCGAGCCGTGGCTACATTGTGCTGGCGGTGAACTATCGCAGCGGGATTGGCTACGGGCGCGCCTTTCGTGAGGCCGCGGGTCGAGCCGGGCGTGGGGCGAGCGAATATCAGGACATTGTGGCTGCCGGCAAATGGCTGCAGGCGCGCAGCGACGTCGATGCCAAGCATATCGGGCTGTGGGGCGGAAGCTATGGCGGTTACCTGACGGCCCTGGGCTTGGGGCGCGACTCCGCACTGTTTGCGGCGGGCGTCGATATGCACGGCGTGCACGACTGGCCAACAGACAACTGGGAAGGCAAGAACATCAAGCCGGAGATGACCAAGCTGGCCCATGATTCTTCTCCCGTGAACTTTGTGGACACGTGGAAATCTCCCGTGCTCTTCATTCATGGCGACGACGACCGCAACGTGATCTTCTCGCAGACCGTCGATCTAGTCGCGCGCCTTCGTCCCCAAGGAGTGTTCATCGAGCAACTGGTGCTTCCCGATGAAGTGCACGACTTCCTGCTGCACAGCAATTGGCTGAAGGCCTATCACGCCACAAGCGATTTCTTTGACCGGCAATTTGCCATGCACCAGGAATGAGCGCACAGAAACACAAGCCAGGAGGGTTCGCCGGCGGAAAAGCCTGGCTGGTCCTGGCCGGCATTGCGCTGTGCGTTACCGCTGCAAGAGATTCTGCCGCTGATCGTCGAATCACTCTGCTTCCGCGTCTGCACACAGGCCAGGCGCTGCATTACCAGATTCATGGACGGGTGCAGCGCGACGTAACCACGGAGAGCCGCGTCACTTCCCTGGCGAAGCCGGCAGATTTGAAGGAAGACATTTCACTGGAGTTGCACATCACCATCAAAGAAATTCGCATGGAGAGTGCTCGTCCTGTGATCGTCGCTCACGGAGAATTCCAGCTCCCAAACGATGCCGCGGGTAACCATGCGCCGGCTGCGAACCCCGGCGTGGACTTCACCATCGACGTCGCAGGCCAAGTGCAGAAAGTGCAAGGCCTCGACAATCTGGAGCCGGAACAGCGCCTGGTCTGGCAGTTCTGGATTGCGCGATTTGCCTACGGCTGGACCTTGCCTGCGGACGGTGTCAAGCCCGGACAAACCTGGAAAACCGAAGAACCGGAGCGCACTCCCGGGCCCATCGCCAATCTGGTGTGGGATCAGCAGACCACCTACGGACAAAACGACAAGTGCGCGACCCTGCCTTCAGAGAAGTGTGCGGTTTTCTTAACTACCGCCAAGCTGAAACAAAAGTCCTCCCCAAAAGACGCAACACCAGAGGAGTACAAACTTCATGAATTGAAGACCAGCGGCACCACCAGCGGCACGAACGAGATTTTCACGTCAATATCGCTGAAGACCGGCCTGGTTCTGCGCGCGACGGAAGACGGAAAGCAGTCGATGGACGTCGAAATCGCCAAAATCGATAAGAGCAACTCGGTTCACTACAAGCTGGATGTCACCAGCCGTTTCGAGATGGTGATGGTGCCCGACGCAAGCATGTCAAAGCGCTAACCAACGGCACTAAGCTGGTTTGGCCTTCAGGTCCGCGACTCGAATGATTACGCGCTTGCCAAGCGCACCTGCCGCGCGCGCCATGGTATCAAGCGTCACCGAAGTGTTCTGCGGAGCGAGCAGACGCGATTCAACTGCGACCTGCTGGTCTTCTGCTGTTCCGGCATTGCTTGCTCCAATTGCCATGCCAGCACACCCTCTTGATGGCGACCGCCTCGGCCTCTTCGCGGATCCCTGTTCTTCAAGGAAACTATCGAAGGTCGAACCATCGTAGCTTGTTGTCTTGCGATTTCTTCGCCGTTTCATTTCTATCTCATCCTTCGCCTGGGGGCCTGCTGCTGCCTGCTCTTGTTGTATGTACCATACATGGGACACGCAGTAGTAGTCAGCTCAGTCGACAATCTTTGCGAACGGAGGGAGCTTGCCAAGCAGAGTATAATGAACGTTTCGGCGGAGGCCGCAAAAGCTGCAGGAGACGCTAGCCATGAATTTCAAGCTGAAGAGTAACTACCAACCTCGTGGTGACCAGCCCGCCGCGATTGAGCTGCTAACCGGCGGCCTGGAATCTGGCGACAAGCATCAGGTCCTCCTGGGCGTCACCGGCTCGGGCAAAACCTTCACCATGGCCAAGGTAATCGAGCAAGCCAACCGGCCGGCACTAGTCCTGGCGCACAACAAAACGCTGGCGGCGCAGCTGTATCACGAGTTCAAAGGTTTTTTCCCCGAGAATGCGGTCGAATATTTTGTCAGCTACTACGATTATTACCAGCCGGAAGCGTACGTGCCGGCGGCCGACATCTACATCGATAAGGAAGCCACGATTAACGATGAGCTGGATAAGCTGCGCATGAGCGCCACGCGTTCGCTGTTCGAACGGCGCGATGTCGTGATCGTGGCATCGGTCTCGTGCATCTACGGCATCGGCTCGCCCGAAGCCTACTACGGGATGCTCGTAGTACTCGAGAAGGGGCATCAGACAACGCGCGAGGCCCTGCTGCGCCGTTTTGTGGATATTCAGTATGAGCGCTCGGAGGATATGCGGCGTGGGTCGTTTCGCGTACGCGGCGACATTATCGAAATCTATCCAACCTACGAGGACCAGGCGTATCGCATCGAGATGTGGGGCGATCAGATTGACACCATCCGGCAATTCGATCCGTTGACGGGTGAAATCCGAAGCGGCCAGGAAAATTTAGGGCGAGTGACGATTTACCCCAAGACGCATTACGTGATGCCGCAGGAGCAGCGCGATCGCGCGATCATCACCATCCAGGAAGAACTCGAGTGGTGGAAGAAAGAGTTGGAGAAGCAAGGGAAATTCGTGGAAGCGCAAAGAGTGGTTCAGCGCACCATGTTCGACATCGAAATGATGCGCACAATCGGATATTGCCACGGCGTCGAGAATTATTCGCGGCACTTGAGCGGCCGACTGCCAGGAGAAGCGCCGCCAACTTTGCTGGACTATGTCCCGCAGGATTATCTGTTGTTCATCGACGAGGCGCACGTCACTGTGCCGCAGGTGCGCGGAATGTTTCACGGCGATCGGTCGCGCAAGCAGACGCTGGTGGACTACGGCTTTCGCATGCCGTCGGCGCTGGACAACCGCCCATTGACCTTCGAGGAGTTTGAGCACCGCACGAATCAGGTGATTTACGTTTCGGCGACGCCGGGGCCGTACGAACTGACGAAGTCCGGCGGCGTAGTTGTGGAGCAGGTGATTCGTCCCACCGGGCTGATCGATCCGGAAGTGGAGATTCGTCCGGTGAAGGGCCAAGTGGATGATCTTCTGGAGGAGATACGCGTTCGCGCGCAAAAGAACGAACGCGTGCTGGTAACAACGCTTACCAAGCGCATGGCGGAAGATTTAAGCGAGTATTTTACGGAGATTGGCGTGCGCAGCCGCTACCTGCATTCGGAAGTGGAGACGCTGGACCGCATCAAAATCTTGCGCGATTTGCGGAGAGGCGAGTTCGACGCGCTGATTGGTATAAACCTGTTGCGCGAAGGCCTGGACCTGCCGGAAGTATCACTGGTAGCAATTCTGGACGCCGACAAAGAAGGTTTTTTGCGCAGCACGACATCGCTGATCCAGACCATGGGCCGATGCGCGCGCCATCTTTCGGGCAAAGCCATTCTGTATGCCGATACCCGCACAAATTCAATGAATGAAGCCATTGCGGAAACCAACCGCCGCCGCGAGAAGCAGCGGGAGTACAACAAGGAAAACAATATTACGCCGCAATCGATTGTGAAGGGCGTGGACATGGAACTGGCGCGCATCGTGGAAGCGGATTACGTGACGGTGCCGTTGGACGATGCCAAACTGGATGCGGCGGCGTCGAATGTGAGATCCGAAGCGCAACTGGCGGAATTGCTGCACCAGATGGAAACGCAGATGCGCGAAGCAGCGAAGAAATTCGAGTTCGAGAAGGCCGCGCAGCTGCGCGATCGCATCCGCTCCTTGAAGCAGCAGGACCTGGCAGGCATGTTCGGGAAAGAGAGCGCTGAACCGGCAACCAGCGCGTGAACCCTCGTGAGGGCGAGGCCTTTCCGATCCGGATCAAACGCTGCCGCGACGCAGTTCATCTAGCGGATAGAAAGTTCCGCGCCAGAAGATCCCCCGCTGGCGGAGCGTGACCACCATCGAGCGGAAAAGGATAAACGCGAACAACACCGCGCCAATGGGCAGCGTCAAACAATAGAGCGGCGAGACGCGCATCACGATATCCACGCCGGCGTGAAAGCACAGGGCGATAAACACGGCAATGGCGGAGAAAATACGTGCCCAGCCGTGATCGAAGAAAAGTCCCGCAAAGGGAAGCACGTTGAAGATCAGCAGGCTGAGAATCTGACCTGTCACCAGGAAAGGGCTATATTGCGCAGCAGCAAAGAAGTTTTTCTCCAGGCCTCGAATCAGATTGCTCATTCCGAGGTGCCATTCCACGGAGATGGCGTCTTGCGCGACGGCGATGCCGGAGCGGAAGCCCGCGTGTTTGACGAGCTTGCCAAGCTTCATGTCGTCAATTACTTCCATGGCGAGGCGGCGATGTGTTCCCAGAACTTCATAGGTGCCGCGTTTTACAATCTGGAACGCGCCGATGCCCGCGTAGGAACGCGAATTCGGGTTGCTGACCTGATAGGGATCGGTGGCCAATTGAAATCCCATGCCAAAAAATGTGATCAGCAAGGTGTCCCAGAAGTTGCTGCGCTCGACGTCGCCGAAGAGCGTGAGATGATCCAGTCCTCGCTCGCGCAACAGTGTGATCGCGCGGCGCAGCGCGTCGGACTGGAATTTCACGTCGGCGTCGGTAAAAACGAGATACTCGCCTGTGGACATTTCGTAAGCCTTTTGCAGTGCGTGCGGCTTGCCCAGCCAGCCGGCAGGCAATTCACCCACATGCACGGCCTTGAGGCGGTCGTGCGCGGCGGCGAATTCGTCGAGGATGCGGGGAGTGGCGTCGCTGGAGCGATCGTCGACCGCGATAATCTCAAGTTTGGGATAATCGATGGCGATGAGCGTCGCGAGCGCGCCGGGGAGCTTCTGCTGCTCGTCGCGGGCGGCGAAGATCAACGAGATACTCGGGCACTCGCCATCGGCGGCCGGAGCGCACTTCTTCAGCCAAGGCAAGCGAACAGCTCCGTAGGCAACTTTCAATCCGTAGGTCAGCCAGAAGAGGGCAATCAGTCCGAAGAAAACCGTTACGAAGAGATGCATGTAAATTGGAGTCGCAGCCCAGCCTCGAGGTATCCTAGCACGAATGCCTGAAAGCCTCTCGATCGTCGGAGCCGGGCGCGTGGGACGCGCATTGGGCCGGCGGTTGCATGAGTTGGGTTGGAAGATTGGTGTGGTTTGCACCAGCAGCGAATCCAGCGCGCGCAAGGCCGTGCGATTTATCGGCGCGGGAAAGCCTCAGGCTGGACTAAGCGTGCAGGTGCTGGCGAGCAAGGTTGTGCTGCTCACGCTGCCCGACGATGCGATACTGGCGGTCGCCAGCGAGCTCGCTCGCATCGGCGGCGACGAGTGGCGCGGACTGGTCGTCTTGCACACCAGCGGGGCGCTGGGTTCCACGGTGCTCTCGTCGCTGAAATCGTGCGGCGCCGCGGTGGGCTCGATGCATCCACTACAGTCGTTCAGTGGAATTGCAATCCCGCCGCTGCAAGGTAGGGTTTTTGGAATTGAAGGCGATGAACCGGCAGTGCGCGTCGCGCGCCATATTGCGCGAGCCCTGGAAGGAACGCCGGTAAAACTGACGGCGGAGAAGAAGGCGCTTTATCATGCGGCGGGAGCGTTCGCCGCGGGGCATCTTCTGGCGCTGGAAGAGACCGGGGTTCAGCTGCTGATGAACGCCGGTATTAAGCGCGCCGCTGCCACGAAAGCGCTGCTTTCATTGTCCCGGCAGGTGCTGGACAATTACGAGAAGCTGGGGCCCCATTATGCATGGACCGGGCCACTCTCGCGCGGCGATTATGGAGTGGTGGCATCGCACCAGCAGGCGCTAGAGCAACACCGGCCGGAATTTCTGGAAGCCTACGAGTCGGTGAGCCGGCTGGCGGCGCGCGTATTGTCTCAGGAAACGGAGACGATGCTGAACGAGCTGGAGACGATTTCGGAACGTGCGGAAGTTTCGCCAAAAGCAAAGGGAGATAAAGCGTGAATCGATTGCAAGTGCCTATTCACAGCAGCACCTTGAAAAACGGTTTGCGAGTAGTTATCGCGCCGGATACGACGGCCCCGGTGGTTACCGTGGGCATTTATTACAAGATTGGATTTCGCCTGGAGCCGCAGGGGCGCAGCGGTTTCGCGCACCTGTTCGAGCACATGATGTTTCAAGGCTCGGAGAATGCCCCAAAGATGCAACACATTAAGCTCATCAATTCGAGTGGCGGCGTGCTGAACGGCTCGACGATGTACGACGTCACCAACTACTATGAAGCGGTCCCTTCCAACGCTCTCGAGCGCGTCTTGTGGCTCGAGGCGGATCGTATGCGCGCGCTGAAGGTCGACGATGAGAATCTCCGTAATCAGCGCGACGTCGTCAAAGAAGAAGTCCGCGTCAATGTGATGAACCAGCCTTATGGCGGATTTCCCTGGCTGGATATGCCGCCCGTGGCGTTCCGCAACTGGGCCAACGCGCACAATTTCTATGGCGATTTTGCGGATCTGGATGCCGCAACGCTGGTGGACGTGCAAAAGTTTTTCAGAACCTACTACGTGCCGAACAACGCGGTGCTGCTGTTGTTGGGCGACATCAAACCAGAGGAAGGCGCGGCGCTGGCAGAGAAGTACTTCGCGGAAATCCCCAGAGGCGCGACGCCGCCATTTGCCGATCCCGCTGAGCCGCCGCAGAAAGAAGAGCGGCGCGGGCATGTCGAGGAGAAATTCGGAACGCTGCCGGCCATGGCGATCGGTTACGTAATGCCGCAACGAAGGACCACGGAATGGTATGCCATGGCGCTGCTGGATCAGGCACTGCACGGCGGCAGGGCTGGGCGAATCCATCGTGTACTGGTGCTGGAGAAACAGGTGGCCGTAGAAGCCGACGGCGGTATCGACGACATCTTCGGCTACAACGGGCCAACGCAGATGACCACGCGGGTCCTGCACAAGCCGGAATATTCCAGTGAAGCGACGCTGGCCGAATTCGACGCCGTGATTCGCGAAGTGCAGGAAACAGGCATCAGCGAGGATGAATTACAACAATTGAAGGTGAAGTGGCGCTCGGATTATTACTCGACGCTCGAAGGCGGACGCGGCGGCTACATGCCGCGCTACGGGCTGATGCACTTGCTGGCATGCTTCACGCTCTTTGATAACGAGCCCCAGCTCGTGAACAGCATCCTGGACGGATTCCTTGCCGTGACTCGCGAACAAGTTCAGGAAGTGGCGAAGAAATACCTGCGGCCGGAAAATCGCGCGATTGTATTCCGTATGCCGGTGAAGTGCGAAGTGAAGGAGGCAGCGTGATGGCGACGAAAGCGGCGGAGGTTTCGAATCTGGTGCCGGCACTGACGGCCGAACGCCCTGTAACCTGGCCGAAGCGAACACGGGCGCAGCTGTCGAACGGGCTTCAGGTGGTATTGGCAGAGGCGCACTCGATTCCCAAGTTTCACGGGGAACTGTTTTTCCGCGCGGGAAATGCGCTGGTCGTTGATCGCGCGCCGTCGCTGGCGGAAATGACCGCGACAGTTGTGCGCACGGGAACCGCCAAACGCGCGAGCCGCCAGATCGAAGAGGATCTGCGCCGGTTGGGTGCGGACCTGGGCACGAGCGCCGGACAGGACACCAGCGCCGTTTCATTTGCCGGACTAAGCGAATTTGCCGAGCCCTTGCTGCAACTGGTGAACGAACTGGCGCGCGAAGCATCTTTTCCGGAAGGCGAATTTGAACGGGAACGCCGGCAAAAGTTGGAAGAAGTGAAACTCGAGCGCACCTCGCCGGGTTTCCTCGCCGGCGAACGATTGCGAAAAGTATTGTTTGGCGCGCACCCGTACGCGCAGATTTCGCCCAGCGAAGGGCAGGTTGCGGCTTACAAGCGCGAAGATCTGCAGTCCGTCTATAGCCAGATCTACACGCCCGAAAACGGCTTGCTGATGATGGTGGGCGATTTCGATCCGCAAGCGATGCTCAACACCATCGAGAAAGTATTCGGCGCCTGGAGAGGAAAGAAGCCGGCGGCCAGGGAAACCGCCGCGCTGGCGCAATTGCACGCCCGCCGCGTTTTCCTGGTGCACAATCCCGGTTCCGTGCAGACGCAAATCCTCGCCGGTTGCCACGCCATCACCAGAAAGCATCCCGACTGGATCAGGCTGGGATTGACGAATAGCTTATATGGCGGCGCCTTTAATTCGCGCCTGGTGATGAATATCCGCGAAGACAAAGGCTACACCTACAGCCCGCGCAGCAGCGTGAATCCACTGAAGCAGCATGGATACTTCTCGGTTTCTGCCGCGGTCCGAAACGAAGTCGTGGCAGCGTCGTTGACCGAGATTTTCTACGAGATCGATAGGCTGCGCTCCTTACCTGTTCCGGAAGCGGAGCTGGCCGACGCGCAGAATTATCTTACGGGAGTGTTCTCGATGGGACTGGCCACGCAGGAGGGATTGCTGTCGCAGTTCTCCACCGTGGAGCTGAATGAATTGCCCGCCGATTATCTGGAAACCTATCGCGAAAAAGTTCGAGCTTTGACGCCCGAGGATTTAATGGCAACCGCGCGCAAATATTTCGATTCTGCGAATATGCCGATCGTTGTGGTCGGCGATCGCGAGCAGATTCAGGAGCAGGCCGCGCTCTTTGGAGACATCGAGGTCTTCGACACCCAAGGCCAGCGCCTGGACAAGTAAACGATAGCGCTTCGCCGCGCGAGAAACAGAGCTGCTGGGAGTAGTTGGAGCTTTTCTCTGGCCAAGGTTGGTGCATCACGCATACCGCAAAACGCTGTCATGCTGAGAGATGCGTGCGTTAGCGTCGCGAAGGATCTCAACGCAAAATGTCGTGCCTGCTCGCAATGTTGCGATGCTTCGGCGCCGCGCCTCAGCATAACAAATTTCGCGCCGGCTCTGCCCGGTAAGTGACATCGGGTGAAGAACTTCGGTCAGTATGGACCCGGGGGTGGGCCCGGGGCGGCTGAAATCGCGGGATGATGTAGCGGAGACTCCGCGCAGCTGGCGCGGTCGTCCACCGAGTCGCGAACACCGACTCTCAGCCACGCGGCTGTCGTAGGCACGGCAAAATGCAGGCAGAGCGCTGCACCTTGGCGCCATGCCAATTAAAAGCCAGCGCTACCTAGAAGTGTTGATGCGTGACCTTGGGCGAAGTGAACTCCAGCGGAACCTGATCGGCGATGCGAATGCCGTAGCCTTCCAGAGCGACCACTTTCTTCGGATGGTTGGTGATCACGCGGATATCTTTGAGACCGAGGTCAATCAACACTTGCGCGCCGATGCCGCTTTCGTGTTGCACCATGCGCTGGCGCGCCGGCTCGCGATCGAGTTGCCCGCGAGAGTGGAAATGAATCTTGGGCAGGGTGCCGGGAGTTTCCGGCGTGTCGATGGTGTAGCCGCGGCCGGTATGGTGGAGATACAGGAAGACGCCGCGATTTTCCTCGGCAATTTTCAGCAGCGACTTGGCAACCAGGTCCGGGCAATCGCACGAGGTTGAGCCAAATACATCTCCCGTCAGGCAGTGCGAGTGAACGCGAACCAGCGGAGGCGTGGGACCTTCCAGTTCGCCGCGAATCAGCGCGATATGCTGGTCGTGATCGACGTCGCTGGCATACGCAATCATGCGGAAATCGCCGTAGCGCGTCGGCAGGACCGTCTCCGCAATCCGGCGCACGTAGCGCTCGTGCTGCATGCGATAGCGGATCAGGTCCGCCACCGTCGCCATTTTCAGATTGTGCTCCCGGCAAAACTCAGCCAGTTGCGGCACGCGCGACATGGTGCCGTCTTCATTCATGATTTCGCAGATCACCCCGGAGGGATTCAGTCCCGCGATCCGCGACAAGTCCACGGAAGCCTCGGTCTGCCCGGCACGCACCAGCACGCCCCCATTGCGAGCGCGCAAGGGGAACATGTGACCGGGGCGCGCCAGGTCCTGAGGGCGGGTCTTCGGGTCGATGGCGGTCAGAATGGTGATGGCGCGGTCCGAGGCGCTGATACCCGTGGTGACACCGACACGCGCATCGATGGCTTCACAGAAAGCGGTGCGGTGCAGCGAAGTGTTGATGGGCGACATCAGCGGCAGGTTCAGCTCTTCGCAGCGCTGCTCGGTCAGCGTGAGACAGATCAGCCCGCGGCCATATTTGGCCATGAAGTTGATCGCCTCGGGGGTGATCTTCTCGGCGGCCATGGTCAGGTCGCCTTCGTTTTCGCGGTCCTCGTCGTCCACCAGGACGATCATGCGGCCTTGGCGAATTTCTTCGGCCGCTTCTTCGACGGTACAGAAGGGCAAACGTGTTTCGCTCATAGGAAGAAATCCTCTCCCCAGTATACGGTATCCCCTGAATATTTTTGGAGGGCCAGGGCGAAATTGGGAACCGAACGGCGGCCTGCGGCATCTCAGGATTGGGAGGTGACATCATGGCAAAGTTTGCTTTGTGGGTGGTTCTCGAGAGTAAAGCCGGTAAGGAGAAGGAGCTGGAGGAGTTCCTGAAGTCGGCGCAACCCTTGGCAGAAAACGAGCCGGGAACGCAGACGTGGTACGCCGTAAAGCTGGCCCCTTCCAAGTACGCGATTTTCGACACGTTTGCCGATGAGGCGGGACGAGATGCCCATCTAAACGGCGCGATCGCCAAGGCCCTATTCGGCAAGGGCCGGGAGTTGATGGAAAGCGACCCCGCAGTGCTGCAGTTGAACGTTCTCGCGTCGAAGGTGCCGGGAACCGAGACAAAGAAGTTCGGCGCGCACAGTTCCTGACGTCACGACAAGCCCCAGCCCGTCCAAAATTCCGTTTTGTCAGCCAATAGCGCGCGTCTAAGGACAGATGTTGACGCGCGCCTGTCCAGCAGCGCACTGCCGCCCTCAGCAAAGGCTCGTTGACTGGTTGAACCGAGCTAGGGGTAGTGGCTCGCGAGATCGCCGCCGCCGTTAGTCGGAATCGACGGGCTGTTGGGTCTTGAGCGGTTGCTCGTCTTGTTGCGAATCGCGAGAATTATTCTCTGCCACGGAGCGCTGCAGGCGAATCCCGGTTTGCACCGGCAATCCCGCCGAAGCATTGATCATACCCAGAACTTCATGCATCACCTGCGTCGTCCCGCTAGACGTTTTCCACCAGCGCGATGGATTGTACGATCCATCGTTGACGCCGTGAACGATGGCACTACCGCGATCGGCGGCGAATTCCTTCCACAGCGTGTGTACCCGCCGCGTGTGGGGCTTGTCCGTCACGACAATCACCGATTGGCTGCCGGTGTCCTGCAGCGCGGCACTGATTACATCCAGCTCGTCGGCCGTGTTCTTTATCGATGTTTCGAGAACGTGAATTGATTTTGCCGGAACTCCCTGCTTCCGCAGGACCTGATAATTGCAGTCATCTTCGCTGGGATAGCGAACGCCAAATTGCTTCATAGGGTCTGAACGAGTTCCCGGGTGCGTCAACCAGATCTCCTTGGCGTAGCCCTCGTGGTAGAGTTTGGCTGCTTCCATAGCTCGAGCGGGAAAATTGCCGCTCAACACCGCAATCGCGTCGGCCTTCTGCAGTGGATCTTCCTTTACCAGCCAGTGACCAACACCGAGAAAGAAGAAAAACACCGTGATGACGGCGAGCAGCGCCAATGCGCCCAGAATTGCCAGGAGACGTTGGAAATGTGTTGCGATGGCTCGTACTTTTTGCGTGGCCTGCATCTTTCAGACTCTCTTCCGGTATCGCCCTAATCAGTGCCCGCCAGGTCGCCAGGCGAGGAGCACTTCATGGGCCAAACCCCGCCTAGCCCTGGTGGGGCGGTTGTCTCCCAGCCCTGAGAACAGGGGTTAGAATCAAGCACTTAGGGCGGCTTTTTTCAGGCCGTTGCCGCGAATGAGTCACGGGTTTTTCGGGGAGGTAAATCCGTCCATTAGGGATGCAAAACTTGGAATTTTCATACAGGATTGACTCGAGAAATCCCCGGGCGCTGGAATTTGAATTCGAGCTATCGATAAATCTGGGGACCAGGCTGCGCCGCACTAGCGCAGCAGCGGCGCCAGCAGATGGAAAATGCCCGCTCCGAGCAGCGCGGCGCCCGGAATCGTCAGCACCCAGGCCCACACAATGCGTCGGGTGACGCCCCATCGCACCGCGGTCAGCCGCCGCGAAGCTCCCACACCCACGATCGCCCCAGTAATCGTATGCGTCGTGCTGACCGGAATACCGAAGTGCGCCGTGCCCATCAGCGTGATTGCCCCGGCAGTTTCCGCGGCGAATCCGCCGAAGGGCGTGAGTTTGGTGATGCGCTGACCCATGGTCTTGATGATTCGCCAGCCGCCTGCCATGGTTCCGCCGCCCATCGCCAGGTGGCAGCAGACGATCACCCAATACGGAACGTGATAACTCTTCATCATCCCGCCGGCCACCAGGGTTGCCGTAATGATGCCCATACCCTTTTGCGCGTCGTTGGTGCCGTGCCCGAGGCTGTAGCCCGCGGCCGACAGCAATTGTAGCCGGCGAAACCAGCGGTCAACCTTTTTCGGCCGTTGGTCCTTCACGATCCAGGTCGTCGCAATGGTTACGGAAATTCCAACCACCATGCCGATCACCGGAGACAAAAAAATAAACAACACCGGCAGTTTCCACCCGCTCAGGATCAGCGTCTTGAACCCCGCAAAAGCCACCGCCGCGCCGCCGTATCCACCCATCAATGCGTGCGAGGAGCTGGTAGGCAAGCCCAGCGTGAGGGTGATGAGATTCCAGGTGATGGCGCCGAGGAGTCCCGCGAGCAGCACTTTTTCGTTCACCATCTCGATGTGCACCATGCCTTTGCCGATGGTTGCGGCCACGGCCGTTCCAAAAACGAAAGCGGCAATGAAATTCCAAAAGGCGGCCCACAGCACGGCGCGAAATGGCGTCAACACGCGCGTCGAGACAACCGTAGCGATGGAGTTGGCGGCGTCGTGCCATCCATTGGAGAACTCGAAAGCTAACGTAAGGAATACCGTGAGGATGACGAGATGGAAGCTGCTCACGGTCGGCAGCCTCGCACAAGCGCGGGCATACCGGACCACCCCCTGGTTGACCGGCTGTGAGCTGCGGTTGACAAGGAAAACCCGGTCTCAGGCATTTTTCAGAATGACGCTCTCAATTACATTGGAAACGTCTTCGCACTTATCCACTGCGGTTTCAATTACTTCAAATATTTCTTTCCATTTGATGATCTGCACGGGATCCTTTTCTTCCTCGAACAGCTGCGCGATCAGCGTCCGGCAAATGCGGTCGCTCTCGTTTTCAAAACGATTGATTTCGATCACGTGTTGCAAAGCTTTATCGGGATTTTCCATGGCGTGGATGGCGGCGTTTAATTCCACGGTTGCTGCATGGAGAACCTTGGTTAATTCGATCGTGCCGGGGCGCACGCAATCCACGCGGTAGAGAACGAAGCGGCTGGCAGCGGCGTCGATCAAGTCGATCACGTCGTCCATGGTGCCGCACAACTCGTGCATGTCTTCGCGATCGAATGGCGTGATGAAGGTCCGGTTCAGCTTGCGGAAGATCAGGTGAGTAATTTCATCGCCGTTGTGCTCGATCGCCTTGATGATCTGGACCTGCTCGGGCACACCGGCATAGTGGGTCAACATATTCGTGAAAGCTTGCGCGCCGGCAACAATATTTTCCGCTTGTTTCTGGAACAGGACGAAGAAATCCCCGTCGTGAGGCATGAGCCTCTGCAAGAATCCTGGCATGGCAACTCGCTCCCCCCTGAGGAGCGCATTGGTAGCGTAGCTAGTGTAACGGAGCGGGGAACGATGCGGCAAGGAAGCGAGTTCCCATCAGCGGGCACGAGCGGCCCGACGAGACGCTTGGGTCGGTTCGATGGCAAAAGGAGGGGAGCGTGTGACGCGACCTGCACGCCCACGCCCCCCCGTGGCTTACCGCTCAGAGCGAACGAAGAAAGTTCAGCAGGTCTTGCTTCTGCTGAGCAGAGAGTTCGTTGAAGTTGGAAATAACCGCATTGCCTTCAGAGCCGCTGCTGGCGTGCTGTTCAATCGCGTGCAGCAGTCCGCCGTTGGCGGGACCGGAGCGGCCATCGTGCAGGAAGAAGATGCGCTGCCCCAAACCCCACAGAGGCGCGGTGCGGAATTCGTCGGCCCGGCGGAGCCTTGCGAGACGTTGTCGGCCAGGCCGGTACCCATATGGTGAACGAGAAGGTCTGAGAAAAGGGCAGCGGACTGGTTGCTGAGTCCTGGCGTGAGACTGGAAGCTGCGGTCTGCAGCGCCGGGGTGTGGCATGTGTCGCAGTGGATCTGGCTGAAGAGTGCTTGTCCATTTTGAATGGACGACGCTGGAGGATTCCCGGGAATGCCTTGCGAGGACTGCGCCGGGGGAGCCAGGAATCGCATGAAATGGGCAAATTCCACGATGTCACTGGGAATCTGGTCGCCGGAAAAGGTGAAGTTGGTAGCGTCCTCAGGCGTGGCATTAAGAACACAAGCCGCGGGCGGAGTGCCGCGCTCATTCGGGAACAGTTCGTTGGTCACTCCCATTTCGACGTTGTAGGCTTCGCCGGCAAAGACTTCCAGCGATTTGTTTTGCGCCTTCCACCCGAACCGCGTCATGGTGCCATCGTTCCCGCTGAAGTTGGGGTGCCCAGAAATTCCCAGGCGCTGCTTGAGGGGGGTGTAATCAAAAGTGCGAGTCAGTTTACGCAGCCTTCTGTCCACAGCTCCAGTAATCTTCCCAATCTCGGTTCGCTCGCACCACGCGCAGAGCGAGCATCTTGCTGAGATTTTCCAGCTTCCACCAGGCTCCTGCGATTTTGAGCCGGTTCTGGATGACATAGCGATGGGCACTCTCAATCTCACCGGAACCGATCGGCAGACCAGCGGCCAAAGCGCCTTTGTAATCCAGGAAATTCGAGCGGTTGGAGATATAGCGAAAGCAGACGCGAACCGGAGCATCTTGGTCGCGAACACTGGCATCCTCCACGTAAGGCCGCAGAGTTTCCAGAAGCTCCGGCCAGCGATTGTCTTTCAGCCCATCTTTCTTCTCCTCCATCCAGGCCTGTTTCTCTATTCCCTCTTTGCCGGCGACTACTTCGGCTGCCGCCGAGAGGTACTCACAAAGATGATAGAAATCGACCAGAAAATCCGCTTGGCTTCCAAACTGCAGATCCATCTGCTCTAAGATCCAGGGAGCTCCATCGCCCAATCCATGGATCTTCGTCTGGCTTGCCGCTCCCGCCTCTAAGGCGCATACCAACAGGCGCTCTCCCGCTTCGTTCACGCTGCCCATCGTCGCTCCAAACACAGGAGTCAGCGAGCCCGGTTCATGCGCCAGAGACAGGCGGGCTTCCATCCAGCTCAATTTTCGCGTCTTTCGGTGATCCTTAGCGCTTCTTCTGCTACCGATTCTGCGGTTTCCACCACCGGCACCATGCTGCCGTCCATCTCGGCAATCAGCCGCGGCACGCCCGCACCAGCGGGCACCGGCGTTCCCGGTTTCTGCCTCGCCAGCATCGCGGCCCCATGTTTTTCCGTGACCGTACGGATGGTGCTCGCCGGAACCGCAATCCCATAATGTTCTTTCAGCTTCGCCGACGCGCCCGCAAACGGATCATCTGCACCCAAATCGGTGATGGCTCGTTGCAGGGCTTCCGAACACCTGCGGCACTCCACTTCCGCCGATTCGGAAAACGGTCGAATCTCCGGCCCACCACGACCTTGGGTGAAGATCTCCTCCCCTATTTCGATTTTTCCCAGTCGGGTATACCAGTAGAGGGTTTTTTTTCCTTCCGATTGATGCCCGGCTTGGCGTTGTACTCCTGCTCTTTTTTGTGTTGCTGACGCCGTGCCCAACCATGCAGAACCTCGTTCCCCATTTGCCGCAATTCCTCGATGATGCGCCTCTCGGCTTCCGCCGCTTTCTCGATATCCCCGCCTGCGTTCTCGATAATGCCCAGCAACCTCTCCATCTTGGCTTTCAGTTCCGGGTATTCCCTCAGCCTTTCTTCCAAACTCGCTTTAGCAGTAAGAGACTTCTCGATTTCCAAAAAAGGTTCTGCCATGGGTTCTCCTGGAGATGGAGTGACCCATATTTACTTATCTGATTCTCAAGGAAATGTCCAGTTAAACGCTTCGGAGAGCCTGCGAAATCACCTCCCGCCAGCCCGGCTCGCCTAGAATTTGACTCGCACTTAACCGGCCAATAATCGGACTTCGACCTTCTATGCTCTGATTTTTTGTTTGTTCTTCCAGCCTCTGATTTACTTCTGGTTTTTTGAGTTCAGTGTCTATGGCCTTTCCCTTTTGCTTCTTCTCCTTCTCTTTCTCGCTTCCTCGGTTTGTTTCTCCTCAAGATTTTCGCTGGAGGAGGAACGTATGCTCCCAAGGCGGAGATGTCCTTTCTGTCGTCGTTGGTTTCATCCCCATCCGCGGCTCAAACAACGGCAAAAGACCTGTGGTCGGCCCGAGTGTCGCCAGAAGCAGAAGCGGAGGTTCAATCGGCGATGGCGGACCAAGCACCCGGATTACTTCCGAGGTGCTTATGGGCACCAAAAGGAAATCTATGGAACGCGCTCCGACGACAAGCGTCGCTACCGCCAGCAGCATCCCGACTACGTGCGGCGCAACGCGGCTTTCGTCCGAAAACGGCGCCAGCAACTGAGACAGGTGCCTGTAAGTCCCACAAGTTCTGATCCGCACGTAACTGTTGGGTCGGAAAAGACTTCCGACAAAGTATCCCTGTAAGTCCCACAAGCCGCGATATCTTTGTAACCCGTTCTCCTCCAAAGGATTGCGGGAAAGTATCCCTGTAAGTCCCACAAGATTCGATGGTGTTTCCCAGCTCTCTACCCCTATCTTGACCCTGCCGAGGGAGGAAAATGCCGAAGTCCCGACCCCAACCGCCCCGACCCGATCGCCGACGTTCCATCCGCGGGTCCTTCAGCTGGATCGATCACCGCTTCCTGCGCGAGGGATTCGATCAAGGCCTTACTCGCTTGGAGAAGTTGCTCTACCTCATCCTGGTGGCCGTCTCCAATCAAGATGGAGTCAGCTTTTACTCCGACGCGCGTTTGACGGAATTGCTGGAGATCCGTTTTCCCCATGAACTAGACGGGGCCCGCAAGGAGCTGGTGGCGCGAGACCTGATTGCCTATGAAGGCGGGATTTACCAAGTGCTGGACCTGCCCGCCTGCTCTCGCAGGAAAGCGCGTGACTGTTCTTCACCGCTGCCCGACCACGCTTTGCGGTCAAGTTTTTCTCTGCCACCCGTTCGCAGAACCGCACGCGACGCGGCCTCCGATCTGGAGAGCGTCAAGCAGTTGCTGGAACAGCGGGGCTGGGTGCGTCGATGATGCTCTCCGTGATCTATCAGCCTGCCGTGCCCGCCAGCGCTTCCCCGCATCGTCTGTGCGACGAGAAGAGAGGAGAGATCGAGTGGGCGAATGCCTTTCTGGACGGTCAGCGCCTTCGCCAACTTTCCCCGCGTTCGCTGCGCATCTACGCCTACGATCTGCTCGATTTCGCCCGCTGGTTCGAACCGCAACATCAGCCGCTTGCCGAGATCACTGAGTCCACGCTCGTGGATTATGTCCGTCATCAACTCGAGCAGGATCCCCAACCCGCCTCGCAGACCGTGAATCATCGGCTGGGCACAGTGCGCTGCTGCTATCGCTTCCACACCGGGCAAGAAATTCCCACCGGCCACGTGCATTTCCAGCGCCGCTACACCAAACGATCCCCGCTCGGCTACGGTCGGCCCCGCCCCGCCATCGCCCGGGGACTTCGCCTCAAACAAGATCGGCGAGTCATCGTGCCGCTCTCGGCCGAAGAAGTCGCCAAGTTCTGGCAAAGCTTCCGCACCTTCCGTGATCTCGTCCTGGTCGGGATTATGCTCCTCGATGGCCTGCGCTCCTGCGAGATCTTGGGCCTGAAATTGGAAGACGTGCAACTCGCCGACGGCCAGATGCGCGTCCACGGCAAAGGAAACAAGAAGCGCCTCCTGCCGCTGCCCCCGGATATCCTCGAAGTCCTGGGACATTATCTGCGCCACGAAAGGCCACTGACCAACTCCCCCGCTTTGTTCATTTCCCTGAAAGGTCGACAACGCGGTCAGCCCATGACCGCGGCCGGCCTCCGCTCGCTGTTTCGTCATCATCGAGTGCAGAGTCGAATCCCTCATGCCCACCCGCACCGTCTGAGGCACACGTTCGGGGCGGATATGGTGCGAGCCGGGATGTCCCTGCCCGCCCTGCAACAGCTGATGGGTCATTCCCAAATCCAGACCACCATGCTTTACGTCGAACTCGCCCCGCAGGACGTCTGGCGCGAATATGCCCGCGCCATCGAGAAGCGGAAGGCGTTGGACTCTTCCCATCTGTCATGACTCGCGACCGAACCAGCCTGGAACAGATCTTCGAAACGCAAATCCAGACGCTCGCCCTTACCCTTCGGCCCGGCACGGTAGGCCAGTATCGTTATGTCGCGCGCCGCTTCCTCGCCTATCTCCGCGCTGCTTTCCCGCAGCTTCGCCGACTCTCCCAACTGCGCCGGGATCCCCATCTACTCGGCTGGTTCCGCTGGCTGAGTGAACGACAACCTCCCCTGAGCAACTCGACCCGCATCGGTTGCCTCATTCTTCTCTGTCGGTTGCTGGATGATCTAGCTGCCAATGGCCACCCCGTTCAGCCCGATCTCATTCGTCGAGAAGACTTCCCGCCAAAACCTCACCATCTTCCCAGACCTCTTTCCCTGCAGGAGGATCAAGTCGTGCAGCAGGAGCTGCGCCGGACCGATGATCTCTACGCGAATGCACTCCTGCTCATCCGTGCTACGGGAATCCGTCTTGGCGAATGCATCCACCTGCCGCTGGATTGCCTGCCCCAGGTAGGAACCGAACAGTGGGCGCTCCATGTCCCCCTCGGCAAACTGCACACGGAACGTTTGGTTCCGGCTGATACCGAGGTGCGGCGGCTCGTGGAGCGGATCCTCACCCTGCGCAATTCGGCCCCGCCGACAAGATTAGCCAAATCGCAAGGCTTCCTGCTGCCGCGTCAGGGTGCTCGTTCCCCTCTGGTGTTGGCTCTGCAATCGGCGTTAGCCCGGGCCGCCAAGCGCGCCGGTTGCTTCACCCATGTGACACCGCATCGTTTGAGGCACAGCTTCGCGACAGAAATGCTCCGGCTCGGAGTGAGCCTTCCGGCTCTCATGAAGCTGCTCGGGCACAAAGACATCCGCATGACCTTGCGCTACTTGGAAGTCACTCAACAGGATTTGCAGCGCGAATTCCACCAGGCTCGTCAGAATGCGGCTCATCCGCATCGTCTGCCCACGCTCGCACTCCCCAAAGACATGCCAAGCGCCGGTCTCCCCGGCGTCCGTCAGGCACTGGAGGCAACACGTCATCTTCTGGAAATGTATCGCCGTCAGCTGGGCGATGAGAAAATCCGTCGTACATTGCAGCGTCTCGACAAGCGCCTCCTCGGTGTTGCTTCACAACTGCAGAAGATCCAGTAACAAATGATGAAAGATTGGCCGGTTAACTCGCACTTTCAATTACACCCGCTTGAGGGAGGAGTTTGCCTTCATATTCGCCAGGATGGCGGCGTCGGCAATGTTTTCGATCAACCCAGCGCCGAAAACCGGCGTGGGAATTCGAAAGATCAAATTGTGGAGATCTGCCATTTGCTCGAAGTTGGGTTGCGCCAGAGTACAGCTCCCGGCGTCGCTGCGCCCGGTGATCGTGAACAGCGCGTGCACACCGCCGTCCGCCGTTCCCGTGACGGAGCCGCCTGAAGTGACGACGAACGGGAAGCGCGCCTCACGCACAGGGCCGTTCGCAGTCACAAAGAACGGGACTTGGTTCGTGGCGCCGCCGGCGCTAGCCGCTGCAATTTGTGGATTGGGCCCGAGGTTGGGAAACTGCTCAGCCCCCGGGCTGGTGCCGCCGACGGAAGGTTGCGCGTGGCAGCTTGCACAACTGTTGGAGTTGAATGTGGGGCCCAGACCGGTGGCCACTTGCTCCACTTGGTTGAAGCGGGTCTGGCCATCGCTGAAGAATTGCGACTGGCTTGGGCTGAGCGTGGAAAGCGCCTGTCCGGCGTTGACGCTACCGGCGCGCACTCCGGGATCTTTCGCCTGCGAACTGGGCTGACTTTGCGCCAGTGCCGGTAGATAGAACAACAACATGGCAAACAGCGTTCCAATGGCTAAACACACCGCGAGCGTAACGATTCTTTTCATCTTTCACCCCTTGTGAGTTTTCGAGCGGGGCCAGACACACCCCAAGCTGCGAGCTGGGTTGGGTTAATCAAATGGGGATCGAACGTTCGGAAATGAACCTGGGTTTCAGACCGTCATTTTCCGCCAAACGCTGAACCAATGTTTTTCAGGGACCTGGTAGTTGAGTTGTGAATCGACCGCCGAACCGCCTTTCTGAGGGCTGTTGATTCGCGACACGCCTGGGAATAGGTGGCACCGAAATGACCCGGTCACGCGCGAGAACGAATGATCGGCTGGGAAGAATTGCACGGGACAGTATTCCGGCGGGCGCAACGCGTCAAGCTAGGTCGAGTACAGTTCTCGTACAGGAAGCAGGCCAACAAAAACGGTTTCGTTATTACCCATTGTAGTTTGCACGACGGATGCGTCAGAGATAAGCACTACATAAAATAACTAGAATATTAATATAGTTTATGACAAAAAACAAAAAGGGCGGCCGCGTTAACGGTCGCCCTTTCTTGGATTGAGTTTCTGGGCTAGCTGGATGAGCTTAGTACATTCCGCCCATGCCGCCCGGACCGCCCGGACCGCCGGCGGCAGCAGCCTTCTTGTCGTCTTCCTTCAGCTCGGCCACGAGCGCTTCCGTGGTGAGCATCAGGCCGGCAATGGACGCGGCGTTTTGCAGCGCCAGACGAGTGACCTTGGCCGGGTCGATCACGCCAGCCTTCACCAGGTCAACATACTCGCCAGTATCTGCGTTGAAGCCGAAGTGCTCGTCCTTGGAGTCGCGGATCTTGCCGATCACTACCGCGCCTTCAAAGCCGGCGTTGTGCGCGATCTGCCGAGCTGGCTCTTCCAAAGCGCGGCGAACGATGCCCACGCCTACGAGTTCGTCGCCCTCAGCCTTGATCTTCTCAAGAGCCGGGAGCGCACGGAGCAGCGCAGCGCCGCCGCCGGGAACGATGCCTTCCTCAACGGCTGCACGGGTAGCGTGCATAGCGTCCTCTACGCGAGCCTTCTTTTCCTTCAGCTCGGTTTCGGTTGCCGCGCCCACCTTGATGACGGCTACGCCGCCAACCAGCTTCGCCAGGCGTTCCTGGAGCTTCTCGCGGTCATAGTCCGAAGTGGTGTTCTCGATCTGCTGGCGGATCTGCTTGACGCGGCCTTCGATTTCGCTGGCCTTGCCCGCGCCTTCCACGATGGTGGTGTTGTCCTTGTCGATGGTGACCTTCTTGGCCTTGCCGAGATCCTCGATCTTCACGTTCTCCAGCTTGATGCCGAGGTCTTCGGTGATGGCCTTACCGCCGGTCAGCACCGCGATGTCTTCCAGCATAGCCTTGCGGCGATCGCCAAAGCCAGGAGCCTTGACGGCAGCGCACTGCAAGGTGCCGCGCAGCTTGTTCACGACCAGGGTCGCCAGGGCCTCGCCCTCAACGTCCTCCGCGATGATCAGCAGCGGCTTGCCGAGCTTGGCAATCTGCTCAAGCAACGGCAGCAAGTCCTTCATGGAGCTGATCTTCTTCTCGTTGATCAGGATCAGCGCGTTTTCCAGCGCACACTCCATGCGTTCCGGGTCGGTAACGAAATAGGGAGAGAGGTAGCCGCGGTCGAACTGCATGCCTTCCACGACTTCCAGGGTGGTCTCCATGGTCTTGGACTCTTCCACGGTGATGACGCCGTCCTTGCCGACTTTCTTCATGGCTTCGGCGATGATGCCGCCGATTTGACGGTCGTTGTTGGCGGAGATGGTGCCAACCTGGGCGATCATGTCGCCCTTGACGTCTCTGTGGAGTTTCTTGATTTCCTCGACGGCGACTTCGACGGCCTTGTCGATGCCGCGCTTGAGGGCCGTGGGGCTGGCGCCGGCCGCAACCGTCTTCACGCCTTCGCGGAAGATCGCCTGAGCCAGAACCGTAGCGGTGGTGGTGCCATCGCCGGCGACGTCGCTGGTCTTGGAAGCCACTTCACGAACCATCTGAGCGCCCATGTTCTCGAGCGGATCCCGCAGTTCGATTTCCTTGGCTACCGTGACGCCGTCCTTGGTGATGATGGGAGCGCCGAACTTCTTTTCAATCACCGCATTGCGACCCTTGGGGCCGAGGGTGATTTTCACTGCATCCGCGAGGGCATTCACGCCGCGTAGAATCGACTGGCGGGAATTCTCTCCGGTAACAATCTGCTTCGCCATTGCTTCATTCCTCCTGAGATTTGTTCGGAAAACTTCTCAAGCCCGGGGGGCCTGACCTACAACGATTGCGTAGTTTTCTGAATTCTTTACTGATAACTGCGAACTGACAACGGACTACTTCTTGGCGGCTTTCGCGGCGCCGCCGAGCTTCGCGAGAATTTCTTCTTCCCGGAGGATCAGGAGCTCTTCGCCATCGATCTTGATTTCGCTGCCGCTATACTTGCCGAACAGCACGCGATCGCCGACGTTGACGTCCAGGGGAATTCTCTCGCCCTTCTCCCGTTTGCCCGCACCGACGGCAATTACTTCGCCCTCTTGCGGCTTTTCTTTCGCGGAGTCGGGGATGATGATCCCGCCCTTGACGGTTTCTTTTTCTTCAATGCGCTTCACGATTACACGGTCGTGCAGCGGGGTCAGATTGACTGCCATCTCGAAAAACCTCCATAAGTGATCTAGCGATGTGACTGACAACGGTACTGGGGGGAGAGCAAAACAGGACTTAGCACTCCTCACAGCCGAGTGCTAATATAGCAGAGAAACGCATCAAGTCAAGCAAATTCCTTGCAATCTGAGTGTACCTCGCTCATATTTTCGTGCTCCCCGGGGTTTAGCTAAGTGCCTTATTATCAGCAGACTGCTCCTGCCAGATTTTCCCTGCACTTGGCAATTGCCCTGCTCCTCCTTGGAGCTTAGACTTCCCGGAAACGCCTGATGCGTGTGCTTCTCAATCTCCGCCTCGTTTTGTTGACCGCCGGAACGCTGCTCCCATTCTTCTGGATGGTGGTGATTCTCGGTCACCGCCGCCAGCGGAATTTCGAGCGCGTGTTTTTTTTCCTCTGTCTGTCGCTGACGCTTTTTTTCGGCAGCAGTCTTCTGGCGTTGAACGCGCAAATCTACTACGGCACTCCACCGGCGGCCTTGCTTCGCTTCGCCTGGACGTTTCTCTGCCTCGGGCTGTGGTTTATTCCGCCGCTGGTAGTTCATCTGCACGCCGAATACGCCTCGATTCGGAATTTGCCTGCTCCCGGCCCGCGCAAGATTGCGTGGCTGTTGTGTGCGTGGCTGCCGGCGATATTGCTGGTTCCGCTCCTGGCCGCAGCGCTCCGGCCGAATCGGGTATTTGCATTCTCCAGTCCTTCCCGGGAACTCGGCCTTGCGTTTCAAATTTGCCTCATTGCGGCGGTCCTCTGCGGTGCTTACTGGCAAACGCGATTTGCGAAAGCTGCGCCGGATGGAGAGCAGCAAGCTTTCCACAATAGCCTCGCGCGAACTCTCGCTCTGCTAGCGGCCCTGTTGGTCATCGTGGTTGCACTCGGGCGCTTTAGTCCTGCACAAGCACCCTGGAGTTCGCTGCTCGCCATGATTTTTGCGCTGGTACCGCTGGTTGGTTTAATCGGCCAGGTGCAGCGGTTCAACTTCCTACAGATTGGACGGCAAAGGAACCTCATCTACGCCGTGTTCTTGGTGTTTGTGGCGTTACTGTACCTAAGCTTCGTGCGCCGCGTGAGCCAGTGGCTCGAGCCCTATCTTCCACCCGAGGCCTCCGCCGCGCTGCTGCTGTTTCTCCCGGTGGTATTTTTTGAACCATTGCAGCGGGTCATGGGAAAGTTGCTGCGCAGGACGGCACAAAGGGAAGTAGATCGCGCCCAAAGGCTCATGGGGCCGATCAACGAAGTAGCGCGGCGCGGGGACCTGGAGAAGCTCCAGTCCTTCAGCGAACGCTGGATCGCGGAGCAGTTGCAGTTGGCGGAGGTCCAGCTCGAAATGCCTCCGCCGGTTAGCGCCGCCGAGTATGGGATGGTGGCAAAAAGTAGTTTAGAGGAAGTCTTTGTCATCGCACGTTCGGGACAGTACCTGGGCCGGCTGCGCGTGAGACCCCATGGCGCGATGGTTTCCGGCGAGATCTACGCCGCGCTCGAATTCCTTGCGGAGCAATTGCCGTCGGCCTTCGACCTGTGTCGGCTGATCGAAGAAAAGCTGGAGCTGGAGAGGGAACTGGCGGAGCGCGAGCGGCTGGCGCTGATGGGACAAATGGCGGCAAGCATTTCGCACAGCTTGAAAAACCCGCTGGGCTCGATCAAGACCATTTTGCAGGTGCAAATGGAAAGCCCGGAGCTGCCTGCGCCGATGAAGCAGGAAACCCGGATGGTCTTGGACGAGATCCGGCGGCTCTCCGAAACGCTGAATCAATTGCTGCAGTTCAGCCGTCCGGGAGTGCGCAACCGCGGCGGAGCGGGCACGTGCGACGCGACCAAGGTAGCGGAGAGTGTGGCCAGCATGCTTCGCCATGAAGCCGAAAATCGCGGCATTGCCCTGGAAGTAGTGATAGCCGGACAGCCGCTCGAAGTGGCAGCAAGCGCCGAAGTTGCCAACGATATTCTGTGCAACCTCATGCTGAACGCGCTGGAGGCTACTACGCGAGGTGGACACGTTGTCGTGGCGCTCGGCATGCAGGATGGCCACTGCTCCGTTTCCGTGGCGGACGACGGCACGGGCATTCCGCCAGCGCTGAAAGAGAAAATTCTTCAGCCTTTTTTTACCACCAAGGCGCGAGGAACCGGACTAGGCTTGGCAATCGTTTCGCGGCGCCTGCAGGAAATCGGCGGAACGCTTAACGTAGACAGCCCGATCCGAGAGCAGCGCGGCAGCAGGTTCCGCGCATTGCTGCCGCTGGCGGCAAAGGATAGTCGATCATGAGAACAATCCTGATTGTGGATGACGAACCGGCAGCGCGTTATGGCCTGCGCCGGGCTTTGGAGAGCCGCTACCGGATCGTCGAGGCAGACTCCGCGGCAGCCGGGCGCTCGTCGCTGTTGTCGGAGAAACCGGATCTTCTGCTGCTGGACGTGGTGCTGCCGGAGGAGGATGGGCTTTCGTTTCTGAAATGGCTGCGCCAGGAAGGCTATGAGTTGCCCGTGCTGATGGTATCCGCCCTGGACACGGCGCAGTCGGCGGTGCAGGCCTTGCAACTTGGCGCGGCGGATTATCTGGTGAAAGGTTTTGATTTGGACGAACTGCGTCAGCGCGTGGCCAATCTGCTGAAATTGGCGACCCTGGAGCAGGAAAATGTCTCCCTGCGCCGGCGGCTGGCCACGGAAGGAAATTTTGGCCAAATGATCGGGCGGTCTCCCGGGATGCGACGTGCCTTTGAAATCGCGGACCGCGTCGCGCCGACCGATTCCACAGTGCTGGTTCTCGGTGAGAGCGGAACGGGCAAGGACCTGTTGGCGCAGGAAATTCATGCGCGTTCACCGCGCAACGGCAAGGCCTACGTGGCTGTGAATTGTGCGGCCCTGCCCGAAACTCTGATCGAGAGCGAATTGTTCGGCTACGAACGCGGCGCGTTTACCGGCGCGGCCCAGCAGAAGAAAGGCAAGTTCGAGCAGGCCAGCGGCGGAACACTGTTCCTCGACGAGATCGGCGATATGAATCCGGTAACGCAATCGAAGGTGCTGCGAGCGCTCGAGAACCGCACCATCGAGCGCCTCGGCGGCACGCAGTCCATTCCGGTGGACGTGCGGGTAATCAGCGCAACGCATCGCAACCTCAACCAAGCCATCCGCGACGGAAAATTTCGCGAGGATTTGTTTTACCGTTTACGCGTCGTAACCATCGAGCTTCCCGCGCTGCGTACTCACAAGGAAGATATCGCCGCGCTAGCGGAAGCTTTTCTGCAGATCCATGGCGCGCGGCTTGGGCGCACCAGTCGGTTGACCAAGCAGGCGTTGACAACCCTGGAGCGCTACGATTGGCCTGGAAATGTGCGCGAACTGAAGAACGCCCTCGAACGCAGCCTGGTTTTGTGCCGCAATGAAGAGATTGGCGTGGGAGATTTTCCGGAAGAGGTGGTACACGGCTCGCCAGTATTGCCGAAGAGCGGAGATGGTGCGGCAGACTACGGCTTGCAAGAGAAAGATTTTCGTGACGCCAAGCGCAAGTTTGAGGTCGCTTACCTGTTGCGGCAATTGGGCGCGCATCGCTGGAATATTTCCCGCACCGCGGCGTCAATCGGCTTGCACCGGCAGAGCCTGCAGGAACGCTTGCGCGAGTTGGGAATCCGCAGGCCGGGCCAGGAAGCTCCCGAGGACGACGAATGAGCGTCTCGGGTTACGTGCAAGCGGGCGGCGGCAGTACGAGATTTGGCAAGGATAAAGCGCTCGTTGAACTTGGCGGGCGCACCATGCTGGCGCGAACCAGCGAACTTGTTGCCTCCGTGTGCAGCCAGGTGATCATCGTCGCAGCGGCAGGGAAATACCCCGACCCGCCCGCACCGCTGCTAGCGGATCGTTGGCCCGGGCAAGGGCCCCTTGGCGGAATTCTGACCGCGCTGCAATCATCGGCGCTGCGAGGTACGCCATCCACGTGGAACTTGATCGTAGGTTGCGACCTGCCTTTTCTCGCACGTGACTGGCTGGAGTCTTTGTGCCAGCGTGCAGAACGAAGTGCGGCGCAAGTCGTCGTGGCGGAATCGGCAAATGGACTGCAGCCGCTCTGCGCTTGCTGGAAAACGGCCTCCGCGGCGGCGGTTCAGGCAGCCTTCGACTCCGGAGTGCGCAAGGTCACCGAAGCTATGAAACGTCTGCCCATGGAAGTGCTTGACGTGTCCGTCTGGAAACGATTTGATACGGAGGGCCGCTTGTTCTGGAACATGAACACCCCGGCGGATTACGAAGAGGCCAAACGTATCCTGGAAGCCCGCAACCCATGACCGAAGATCCGCAAAATACCGGCGGCTTAACCAACCAACGCAAAGAACACGCGGCGGAAAATTACTTTGAGTTTCGCGATGTGAACAAGGCGTTTGACGACCGCCCGGTGCTGGTTGATGTCAGCTTCCAGGTGAAGCGCGGCGAGACTTGCGTGATCATGGGGCGCAGCGGTGTGGGGAAATCCGTCTCGCTGAAACACATCATGGGGTTCTTGAAAGCCGACTCGGGGCACATTTTCATCGATGGCGTGGACGTGACGGACTTAACCGAGAGCGAGTTTGAGGTGATTCGCGGGAAAGTGACCATGGTGTTCCAGTCGGGCGCCCTGTTTGACTCTCTGACCGTAGCCGAGAACATTGCGTTTCCCTTGGAAGATCAACCGGGATTGACGGGCGAGGATGTCGACGCCTACGTGGCCAAGTTCGCGAAGATGCTGGAAGTGGAAGAAGTGCTGGACAAGGTTCCCAGCGAGCTTTCCACCGGCATGAAGCGCGCCGTGGCGATTGCCAGAGCCTTGGCGCTGAATCCCGAGGCGATCCTTTACGACGAGCCCACAACGATGGTGGATCCCATCATGGCGGGTCACATGGGGGATTTAATTTTGCGCCTGAAAGAAATGTTCCACAAAACTTCCATCGTCGTTACGCACGACACGCACCTGGCCAGGCGATTGGCGGACACAATTGTGTTCTTGCAGGACGGGAGAGCCCATGTTTTCGCGTCCTGGAAGGATTTTGAGAACTCCAAAGACCCGTTTCTGCATAATTTCCGGATGCAGGATGAATTGATACCGGCGCTGGATGTGACCCTGTGACCACTTCCGTTGCTACGCCTGCCGCCGCGGTTGGCGACGCGAAATCTCAACTTCGCAAAACAATGGGCTTCTGGGACGTGTTGCTTTTCAATATTGCAACCGTGCTCGGCCCTCGCTGGATCGCCGCCGCCGGCCACAACGGAACTTCTTCTATAAGTTTGTGGGTGATTGCGGCAGTGTTCTTTTTCGTTCCCGGCGCCTTGGTGATTAATGAATTGTCTTCGCGTTTTCCAGAAGAGGGTGGTCTGTACGTCTGGGCCAAAGAAGCCTTTGGGGACTTCCACGGCTTTGTCGCTGGATGGACCTACTGGGTATACACGATCTTTTACTTTCCAGGGCTCCTGCTCGCCAGCGCATCGATGAGCGCTTATGTATTGGGCGAGAAAGGAGCGGCGTTCTCGGAGGACCGCAACTTCCTTCTCCTGGTTTCCCTGGGACTGCTGTTGACTGCGGTCGTTCTGAACATCGTAGGATTAAATATTGGGAAGTGGTTGCAGAACGCGGGCGGCGTCGGTACCTATGCTCCGCTGTTGATGCTTGCCGCCATTGCGGCGCTTGTGTATTTCAAACACGGTTCGGTAACGCATTTCACTTGGGCCAACATGGCGCCGGCATGGAATTGGGATACCGTGAACTTCTGGTCGCAGATTGCGTTTGCGTTCACGGGTCTTGAGCTCGTTTCCGCGATGAGTGAAGAAGTGCGCGATCCGCGCCGCACATTGCCACGCGCTGTATTTGGCGCGGGTGCGCTCATCGCCTTCATGTACATTGCGGGAACCTTCGCGATTTTGACGCTGGTGCCTGCCGCGGACCTCGATCCAAAAAGCGGCGTATTCCACGCCATCACGATTGGATCGATGGCTCTGAAGGTGGGGTTCCTGGGAATCCTCGCGGCGTTGCTGGTTACCGTGGGAAATGCGGGTGGAGTGGGAAGCACAGTTGCGGGAATCGCCCGTGTACCATTCGTCGTGGGCATCGATCGTTATTTGCCCGCCGCTTTCGGCAAAATTCATTCGCGTTGGAAGACGCCCTACGTTTCGATTCTGGTGCAAGCCGTGATTTCCGGCGTGGTATTGCTCGTCAGCCAAATCAACCAGTCAACTCGCGATTCGTACCAGCAACTGATCGACGCCGCAATCATCCTGTATTTCATTCCATTTCTGTACATGTTTGCCGCGGTCATTCGATTAGCGTATCGCAAAGATCGTGCGGAAAACGAACACGCCGTGCTGATTCCTGGCGGACTAGCAGGCGTGTGGATCGCGAGCGGAATCGCCTTCCTGATTACTTTGCTCTCGATCTTGCTTTCCATGTTTCCCCCGGGAGAAAGCACAAGCCGGATCGCCTTTCTTCTACGAACGCTCGGGTGGGTGCTTGGTGCGTTGGCCATTGGTTTAACGTTGTACTGGCGCGGCGCCCGGGCGAAGAAAGCAACAATTCGTTAGTTTGATTGCCGTGCGATCGGAACGTTCGCCCTCCTGAAAGGGCGAGTTACAGGCATCTGGCACACCGTAATCGAATCTCGCAACCGGGCCGTCAGAAACCCTGGGCGACGAGCTGCTCGAGACTGAAACCTGCCGCCGGCTTCGCCCTCCCGCGTGCTTCCAGGTACCGTTCCACATACTTGCCCAAAACATCGCCTTCCAAATTCACGGCATCGCCGATTTTCTTTTCGCGCACGTTGGTGTGCTCGTAGCTAAACGGAATAATCGCGATTTCCGCCGTGCGGCCATTCCATCGCGCTACCGTCAGGCTAATCCCATCGATGGCAATCGATCCTTGCGGCACGATCGACCGCGCGAACGATTCCGGGACCTCGACGCCGTACCACCAATTTTCGCCTTCGGGTTCCAGCCGCACCACGCGTCCAATCGTGTCCACGTGGCCAAGCACGAAGTGCCCGCCAAATTCCTTGCCCGCGGTCATCGGTTGCTCCAGGTTCACGCGCAGGCCAGCTTTCCATTCGCCCAGGGAAGTCTTGCGGAGGGTTTCCGCGGACAGATCAGCGCTAAACTGCTGGTTCTCCCGAGCGACAACTGTAAGGCAGCAGCCATTCACCGCGACGCTGTTAGCCACAGCGAGATGCGGCGCGACAGACGGAGCGTGAATCGTCAGGCGGCCGCCGTGCGCATGCAGCTTCAGTGAATTCACGGTGCCAATATGCTCGATAATGCCCGTAAACATTGAAAACCTCGCGAAAAAGCGGGTGCTAAATGCGGCAAACTTGCCGATCCGGCGCGATGTCCTAGGATACCCCGAAACGTGAGCGAAGTCCTTGACGGCTGCAAAAAGGGGTAAGAAGATATGGGCATGACCACGCTCCTGGTCGGAGGTGGTCTATGTTTGAACCCAAACTGACCGATCCCCATCCAGAAGCAGCAAAAACCTATCCGCAAAAAGTCTTCTGCAAGCAAAGGAACTGCGAAGCAGACGTCGTCGCCGCCAACTGGCCGTTCAGCGAAGAGGGCTGGAGCGACTGGCGCATCATCGACTGCTCGCTGTTGCCGGGCGGAGCAATGAATTGCGGAATGGATTGCTTGTCGCAGATGCGGATCGACAGAAAATAGCCTCGGGGGAAGGCGCACACCCTCCGGCAGTGGCGTTGTGTGCGCGAAAAACGAAACTGGGGAGAATGTTGCCAGGCGAACGGGCCATCAGCTGGAGTTCAATCCAAACGAAGTCGCCGGAGGAGCGCGATGTCTGACCCGGAACTCATTGACCGTATTTTACAAGCATGCAGCTACCGGTTCCGAAATGTAATGTGCCCGAACAAAGACAAAGTTGCCAAGATTGCCGCTGCCAAGCTGCACATGGATGATGCGGATTGGACCGTGATTGAATGCTCGCTGATGCCCGACGGCGAAGTCGATTGCGCCATGACGTGTTTGTTGAAAGCGATTGATCCCTCCAAGTAGTGCTGACCAAACGAGTAGTCCCCGCCAAACAGGTACCTCGAACCACGCACCACTCGCTGTCATCCTGAGGCCCGCAGTTTGCGCCCGAAGGCTCGGGAACGGATGGGCCTTGCGGGATTTGAACACTTGAAATGCTTCGGTGCGGCAACCCCGCACCTCACAGCATGACCGCCGCTACAGCAGCGTTATCGAATGGCCTGTGACGCGAATGCCCGACTACGCGGCGGGAACGCCGGCCAGCGCCAATTCGCGTAGCTTGCGCAGGTCGAGCTTCCCGGTGCCAAGGTAGGGAAGTTGCTCCACGTGCAGGAACTGGTCGGGCTTCGGTTTCCACAACGCCGGCAAATCGCTCTTCGCCAGGCGCTCCACGCAATCGCGCAGCACATCTTCCGACAGGGTGTGCACGACGATCAGGCGCTCGCCTTTCTTTTCATCGGGAATGGCCGTAATCGCAAGCACTTGACCGTCGGCCTGCAAGAGTTCGTGAAGTTTCTCCTCCACTTTGATGTGCGGCACCATTTCGCCGCCGATTTTGCTGAAGCGGCTCAAGCGATCGGTGATGCGCAGGAAACCATCTTCGTCGACGGTGGCGACATCGCCGGTGTTGTACCAACCGTCCTTGATCACGTCGTCCGTTTTGTCAGGACGATTCAAGTAACCCACCATGATGTTTGGGCCGCGCACCAGCAACAAGCCGGGCTTGTCGACCGGCAGCGTCTCGCCAGACTCGGGATCAATGATGCGCACGCCAATGCCTGGCAACGGATGGCCGATGGTGCCGCGTTTCGCTCCAACCTGGCGGAAGTACGCGGCGCGAAAATCGTAGGTATTCACCGCGACCACCGGCGAACATTCCGTGCAGCCGTAGCCCTCCAGCGGGCGGATCCCGAAATGATCTTCGAACGATTGCGCGATGCGCTCAGGAAGTTTTTCCGCGCCAGCCATCACGATGCGCAAGCTGCCAAAAGCTTCCGGAGGACAGCGCCGCGCGTAGGAATTCAGAAACGTCGGCGTCGAAAGCAGCATGCTGACGGAATACTTGCTGACCAGAGCACCGATCACTTGCGCGTCCAGCGGGCTGACATGGAACACCACCCCGATGCCGGTGAGCGCCGGCAAGCACAGCGTGCCGGTAAACCCGAAGGAGTGGAAGAACGGAAGAATGCCGAGGATGCGGTCGCCGTCGTGGAGATGGAAGACCTGCTCGATTTGCTCAACGTTGGAAGCGAGATTGAAATGCGAAAGCACCACGCCCTTGGGTTCGCCCGTGGAACCGCTGGAGAAAATGATCGTGGCGGTGTCATCGAGGCTCGGCGGGTGAGAGACGCCCAGGAAAAGTTCCAGGAGCCGCGCGGGGAAAAGCTTTGCGCTCAAAAGCGCAGCCAGCTTTTCGCCCGTCCGCGGATTCTCCGCAAGATCCTCGGCGTAAATGAGTTCTCCAGGAGGCTCGAGTTTTACTTTCTCAAGAAACAGCCGCGAAGTGACTACCGTTTTCAGCCCGCACTGGCTCGCGCACGAAGCCATCGATTCCTTGGAAGACGTGTAGTTCAGATTGATGGGTATCTTGCCAAGCAGCAGCGCTGCCCAATTGACCAGCGCGCCGGGGATCGATGGAGGCAGCAGCACGCCGACCATCTTCTGGTCTTTCCAGAGCGGGTGAAGTCGACGCGCCAGGAAAACCGTCTTGGTCAGGGAATCGCCGAAAGAAAGTTTGGGGGTGTGGCCGTCAGCCATCGCGAAGTGGCGAGGATTGCGGCGCGCCGCGCGCATGAACGAACGCGAGAGCGGCCGCATGTAGCGGCGACGGCGTTGGAAAGCGTCGACGCCCAGCTGCTGCACGGCTTGCCGCACCTCCGTGGCAGAGGACGTGGGCGGAAGCGGCTTGCCGAATGTAAGCCGAACGGGATACGGAATGCGCCGCGGCCATTTCCACAGGAAGTGGCCGCCGGAGAAGCTGAAAATGGAACCCCAGATGCCGTCGATATTTACCGGGATGATGGGGACGTCGATGCCCTTGACAATGCGCTCGAAGCCGCGGCGGAACGGCAGCATCTGCCCGATCCGCGTGATTTCGCCTTCGGGAAAGATGCACACAACCTCGCCGTTGCGCAATGCTTCGGAAGCTTCGCGCAGGGAATGAATCATTTCGCGCGGGCCTTGATCCGAGGCGATGGGAATAAATTTCAAAATTTTCGCGAATGGCTTGATCAGCGGATGTTCGTACACGCCACGGAACATCAGGAAGCGAATCGGGCGATCGGTGGCGGCAATCAGCAGAACAGCGTCGACCCAAGAGGAGTGGTTCGGCGTTAACAGCGCGCCGCCGCGGGCGGGAATATTTTCCTGCCCCTTCAGGTCCAGCCGGTAAATGGTGTGCGCGGCGATCCATAGGACCAGGCGAATCAGCGAGTCGGGCAGCAGCCACAAAACGTAGGCGAGCGCGGCAACGGTGGCGAGCGCACTCCAGAAGAAAATGCCCGCGGGACCGATGCGCAGGTAATGCTTCACGGCGTAGTACACGGCGGAGGCGGCAAAAAAGCCGATAAACGAAAGCAGATTCGCCGCGGCCAGCACGCCGCCGCGATGTTGCTCTTCCGGGCGGTGCTGGATCAGCGCGCTGATGGGTACGATGAAGAAGCCGCCGAAGAATCCTAGCGCCGCCAGAAGCCACAGAACAGTGTGGAACTGCAGCCCGTGCAGGGCCAACAGAAAACCAAATACGGTGATCCCAGTGGCGCCGAGGGGGATCAGTCCGTACTCGATTTTGCCTCCGGAGAGATAGCCTGCTGCCAGGCTGCCAAGCCCGATGCCGATAGCGATGGACGCCTGAAGAAAACCGCCGTGCGTGGCGGACAGATGCAGCAGGTCTCTGCCGTAGAAGACGATGTCAAATTGCAGCAGGGCGGCGAGAAAAAAGAAATACGTGTTGCCGGCGACGGCTAGCCACAACACGCGATCCTGGCGGATGAGCTTGCCCTGAGCCCAAAGATCCGTGAGGAAATTGAATTTGAATTTTCGCGCTGGGTCGGCAGCGGTAACTTTGCTGATGCCCAGGCTGGTGATCAGTCCGGCAATCGAACAGCCCAGAAAGATGAAGCCGGAAATTTCCTGACGTCCCGCGAAAGCATCGGAAAGATACGCGCCGATGACGGTTCCGGAAATGGCGGCGAGAAATGTGCCGAGTTCGATGACGCCGTTGCCCCAGGAGAGTTTCTTTTCTGGCAAGAGTTCTGGCAGCAGACCGTATTTGGAAGGGCCAAAGAGCGCGCCTTGCGTGCTGGCAAGAAATAGCGCCACCAGGGAGAGTTGCAGGTTGTGAAGCGCAAAGCTGGCGATCGCAAAAATCATCACCGCGATTTCGAAAACTTTGGTGGCAATGGTGACGCTGCGCTTGCTGTAGCGGTCGGCAAAATACCCGCCGGTCATCGAAAACAGGATGAACGGCAAGGCGAAGAGGATGCCAACGAGCAGGACCTTCAGTTCCTCTTCTTCAGGAGTTAGGTTTTTTCCGATGATCAGAAAGATCACGAGGAATTTCAGGGCGTTGTCGTTGAAGGCGCCCTGAAACTGCGTGGCGATCAGACTCCAGAAGCCGACTCGCCAGGAGCGGGGAGCGTTGTTCATCCCGAAATTGACCTCCGGGGAATGCGGAACGTACAAAACAGTTCGATGAATGGTCGCAAAGAATGGGCCGATTGAGTAGCTCTTTTTCTAGGTATTGTGCGCTGCCACGGGCAGAGTGATCGATGCCGTGTAGGCCGACACAGGCTGAAACGTGTGCTACTGATGGAGGATAAATTCAGCGGCGAGGTCTGCGCCGAATTGTTGAAACGAGCGGAGGCGAATCTGCGGAACGTTGGCAGAGTGAAGGGGCGCGAAAGGCACCTTGGTTTGTCCCGCGAACTTGGGCGCGTAGAACAGAACCATTCGGTTCACGATGCCCTCAGCAAGCGCCGCAGCGTTCAGGCGCGGCCCGGCTTCCAGCAAGACGCTAAGAATTTCGCGCCGGCCCAGTTCCTTCAACACCGCATTCAGATCCATCCTGCTCTCACGAGCTCTTAGATGGATCAGTTCGACGCCCGCGCTTTGCAGCTTGCGCGCTTTCGGCGATTTCAGCGAGGCGGCAGTAAAGACCAGCAGATCATCGTCGGCGCTTTCCACGATGCGCGACTTGAGTGGCAGGCGTAGCTTGCTGTCGAGAATCACGCGGCGAAGCCTGCGGCGCCGGTGAAGGCCGCTGCGATCCGTCAGCAGGGGATTGTCTGCGAGGATCGTGCCGATGCCGGTGAGCAGCGCGTCCGAGGCGTGCCGCATGCGCTGCACTTCGCTGCGCGATTCTTCGCTGGTAATCCACACGCGCTTTTTGCCTTTGCGCGATTCCGGCAAAGCCAGCTGTCCATCCAGCGTTAGTGCCGATTTCAGAGTAATGAACGGCCGATGCATTTTGATCCAGCAAGCGAAAGCTTCGTTGAGCTTTTGTGCTTCGGATTCCATAACCCCGGTGACGACTTCAACGCCGTTGGTGCGCAGTTTCGCGAAGCCGGTGCCGCGCGTCTTGGGATTGGGATCTTCCATTGCCGCGACGAGGCGCGCGATTCCCGCATTCAGAATTGCTTCGGTGCACGGACCGGTGCGCCCGGTGTGGTTGCAAGGCTCCAGCGTGACGTACATCGTGGCGCCCGGCGCGCGATCTCCGCATTGTTGCAGTGCGACGATTTCCGCGTGGTCGCGCCAGTCGTATTGATGGAAGCCTTCGCCGAGGATGGCGCCGTCTTTAACGATCACGCAACCAACCGTGGGATTGGGGCTAGCCAGCCCGACACCTTTCGCGGCAAGGTCCAGCGCGTGTTCCATGAAGTGTTGATCGTGAGTATTCACGGCGTCAGTTGAACAGTGAGTCGGCGTACGTCTGCGCGTCGAAGGGCACGAGGTCGTTGAGTTGCTCGCCGGTGCCGACGAAGCGAATGGGCAAGCCCAGTTCGCGCGAAATAGCGACGACGATGCCGCCCTTCGCGGTGCCGTCCAGTTTCGTAAGGACAATGCCTGTGACCCCGACACTGGAAGTGAACTCGCGCGCCTGGGCCAGGCCGTTCTGCCCAGTGGTGGCGTCAAGCACGAGCAGAACATCGTGCGGCGCGCCGGGGATCACTTTGGCCGCGGTCCGCTTCATTTTTTCCAGCTCGGCCATGAGATTGGATTTGGTGTGCAAGCGCCCAGCGGTGTCGACAATCACCGCGTCGGCGCCGCGCGCCTTGGCAGCGGTCATCGCGTCGAACACAACCGCGGCGGGATCGGCCCCCGATTTTTGCTTGATAACGTCAATTCCGTTGCGCTGCGCCCAGATTTCCAGTTGCTCCACCGCAGCGGCGCGAAAGGTGTCCGCTGCACAGAGCACCACACTGCGACCTTCCTGGCGAAGACGATTGGCGAGCTTGCCGATGCTGGTGGTCTTTCCAGCGCCGTTGACGCCGACAATAAAAATCACGCGGGGATCGTTGCCATTTGCGGCATCGGCAAGTTTCGGGGAACCGCCGAAGACATTCAGCGTGCGGAAGACGTGGGCCTTGATTTCGCGCTTCAGCTGATCGCCATTGTTCAAAGCGTTGCGCGCCATCTGTTCCTTCACCGAGTCCAGGATTTCGCGCGTAGTCTTCACGCCAAGATCGGCGGACAGCAGTGCGTTCTCAACTTCCTTGAGCACCGAGGGATCGATCTGCCGGCCCCCCTGAGTAATTGTGTCGAGGGTGTCGGCGAGGGCGTCTTTGGTCTTGCTGACGGATTCCTTCAGGCGCTCGAGCAGCGTGGGTTCGGGTTTGCCGAAGAGTGTAATCATACGGGTTCGCGCCGGTAGAAAGGTGCCAAAGAAAAGTGTAGCAGAAGGAAGTGCGGGGGCATAAAGGCCAACGCGGGAGAATCAGCATTCGGCGAATCGAACGGGTGAGGTCGTTCGGAAAGCCTCACCCCTGGGTGAGCTACAGAAGTAACGAAACGGAGATAGGCGACACGCCTACACGTGGACTTCTACGGCGGAAAGGCGGAGCTTGCCGGCCGTGACGGCGGACTCCAGAGCACTGACAACGTGCTGATCGAATTTCGATCCTGCAAGCGCCTTAATGCGGCCGAGCGCGTACTCCAGATCCATGGCGGACTGATACGGGCGGTTGGTGGTCATGGCATCAAGCGTGTCGGCCACGGCAATGATGCGCGCCATGACCGGAATCTGCGGGCCAGAAAGTCCGTAGGGATAGCCGCGGCCGTCCATATGCTCGTGGTGGAGTTCGATGCCCGGCAGCATGTCCTTCAGCTGCGAAACCGGGCGCATGATGTTGGCGCCGCGGGTCGTGTGCGTCTTCATGATGTCGAATTCTTCGGGAGTGAGTGAGCCGGGCTTTTTGAGGACGCGGTCATCGACGCCGATTTTGCCGACGTCGTGGAGCAGCGCGGCGATTTTAAGCTTGTCGAGTTCATCGGCGGACAAGCGCATTTCCTGTGCAATCAGCGTGGAATATTTGGCGACGCGGCCGGAGTGACCGCGGGTGTACGGGTCCTTTTCGTCGATGGCCGCGGAGAGCATGCGGATGGAGCCGATGAACAGCTCGCGATTTTCCTCGGCGGCTTCCTTCAACCGCTCGATGTATTCCTCGATGTCGCTGGCCATCAGGTTGAAGTTTTCAGCGAGCTCGCTGATTTCCGCGGCGCCACGCACAGGCGTGCGCTGGTGAAATTCTCCGCGGCTGATGGCGCGCGTGGAGGCGGCCAGTCCGCGGATCGGCTCGCTGATGCCCACGGCGAAGAAGTAACCAAAGAGCACGGCTACCAGGACGACGATGCTGACGAACGCGAGCGCCTGGCGGTTTAGCTCGGTAACACCAGCGTCGGCGCGGGCTTCATTCAAGCTGCGCTGCGCCACAATGGCCCAGTTCACTTCGGGGAACGTGCTGTAGGTGCCGACCATCTCGATGGGGTGATTTTTGTCTTTTTCCGGGAAACGCAGCGTTTCGGTGTTACGCAGTTCCTTGGGCAAGGATTTGATTTTGGCGACGAGCGTGGACTTGTCGCTCAAGTCTTCGCCGGGCACGAAGTTTTTCGTGTCGGGATGCGCAACGATGTGCCCGTAATGATCGACAACAAACACGGTGCGCCCACGTACGCTGGAATCCTGCAGGCGGTGAAGAATCGGATCGAGCGAGACCACCGCGGCCAGCATCCCCGTGAAATTGTCGCGGATGTCCTTCAAGGGCACCGCGATGACAAATGCCGGACGATTGTCGGGGGCCAGCGCCAGGGGATCGCTGCGGAATTTGGTGGATTGCATGCAGCTGACAAACGCGCGCTGCAGCGCCTTGGCCACGAAGGGGTCCTGTTCAGCGCGGAAATTCCCTTGTGAGGCGGTGGTGCCTTTGCCGTCGCGACCCACCGCGGTGAGGTAGATGAAGGTATTTCGATTGGATTCGACGAAGTTTTCCAGCAGCCGGGTGACTTTGGGCTCCGCGACCGGGTCCTGCACGTTTTCGCTCAGCCCGGTGAGATCGAGAATCTGGCGCTGGCTGATCAGTTGCTGCGTCAGGTTAGCTTCAAAGAACTGCACTTCCTGGGAAAGCGCGCGGGTCAGCTCAGTTTGCTGTACCCGCTCCATGTCGACGAGCTTTTCCTGGCTAAGCTCAAGCACCTGGCGATGGTACAAACCAATAGGGAGGGCGCTGACCAGCAGCAGCGCTCCGAGCACAAGCCAGAGAATGCGCACCCGACCGGAGCGCAGGCGCGCAATCAGGATGGAGAGCGAGGCCATTGCAACATATAGATTTTACGAGACTAAGGCGTCGCGGCGGGGCTGGCCGAAAGGACAGGAGGCGCGCAAGTGCAACTGGGACGGAAGTACTAGCGAAGCGCAGTGATCAGTACCGCGGCCAAACGAGCAGCAATCCGTTTTAAGTTTTAAGCGAAGCAGGCTCAAATCGAGACACGTCGCTTCGGGCCTTGTCATGCTGAGGCGCGGGTTCTCTCCGCGTCCAAGCATCTTGTTTTTGCGCGGTGTTTTGGTTGAGAACCTTCACCGCGCAAACGAAGCGCAGCTCAGGTTCTTGCGTGGGCGGGCTTGCCCTACGTAAAACTGATAACGGAAGACTTTTTACTCCCGCTTGAGTGGCCGGTCCATGATGTCGCGGATCGCCTCTGCGGGCGACTTCCACTGTTGCAGGATTGCGTTGACCTGTTCGGTGATGGGTAGCTCCGTGTGGTGCTCGCGGCCGAGCGCCAGCAGAGCGGCGGCGGTGCCCACGCCCTCGGCGATCATGGTCATGCCGGCCAGGATTTCTTCAAGCGAGCGGCCCTTTCCCAATTCAAACCCCACGTAGCGATTGCGGCTAAGCGCACCGGTGCAGGTAAGCACCAGATCGCCCAAACCTGCCAATCCACCGAGAGTCTCCGGCCGGGCTCCCAGTTTGACCGCCAAGCGCGTCATCTCCGCCAGTCCGCGAGTGATGAGCGCCGCGAGTGTGTTGGCGCCAAACCCAAGTCCCTGGCAAGCGCCCGCGGCGATGGCCATGACGTTTTTCATAGCGCCGGCAAGTTCCACGCCGAGGACGTCGTCGTTGGTGTACAGGCGAAACGTGGGCCCGGCGAATTCTTCCTGGAGAAAGGTGGCGATGGAGTGGTCGTGAGAAGCGAGAACCACAGCGGTGGGCTCGCCTCGTGCCGCTTCCAGGGCAAAAGAAGGGCCGGAAAGAACAGCAAGGCTGGGGACGAACCGCATCGAACAAACCTGCTCCAGGACTTGGCTGATGCGCAAGTGCGTGGCGGGCTCCAGCCCCTTGGTGGCGCTCACGATGATGGCTTCGGGCGAAACGTGCGGAAGTGCTTGCGTGAAAATTTCGCGCGCATGCGCGGAAGGAATCACTCCGACAACGATGTGGGCGTGGCCAAGCGCTTCGCCAAGCTCTGCGGTCGGCGCGACGCAGCCAGGCACGGCCACGCCGGGAAGGTAGGTCCTATTTTCGCGCGCCGTTTTGATGCACTCAGCAATCGCAGGTTCGCGCACCCACAGCGCGATCTCGTGGCTGCGGCGGCTGCTGGCCAGGACAACCGCAAGCCCGGTGCCCCAGCTGCCTGCACCAAGAATCGCGATCTTTGTCATTGAGACATGTCCTTGGATTTGCTGAAGGCCAAACGCGGCTCGGTGCCATCCAGAAGTCGCTGAAGATTGGCGCGATGTTTGAAGATGACTAGGCCGGCGGCGAAGAGCGTACCGAAAGTTATTACCAGAGGAGGAGCTAAGGGCGGCGCCCAGAGAAGATACATCAGCAAAGGCATGGCAGCCGCAGCGGCGACGGAGCCGAGCGAAACGTAACGCCAAATTGCAACGACGAGCAGAAAAACGGCCAAGGCGCTCAGGGCGGCGAAGGGAGTGAGCGCAAGAAAAACTCCGAGCGCCGCCGCGACACCTTTGCCACCGTTGAAACCCAGCCACATGGGATAGCAATGGCCCAGCAATGCCGCGAGGCCCGCGAGCATCATCGCATTCGCGCGGTGGTCCGTGAAGTGTCCCGCGAGCCAAACCGCGAAGGCGCCCTTGGCGGTGTCGAGCAGCAGCGTGAGGATGCCGGGAAGCGGACCCGCGACGCGCGCAACGTTGGTGGCGCCAATGTTGCCGCTGCCGGCCTGGCGCACGTCTGCCTTTGCGAATATTCGCGCCAGAATCAGGCCGAATGGAATGGAGCCGAGAAGGTAGGCCAGAACAATCAGAACTGGCGTTCGACCTGAAAGCCAAACCCTGGACATGAACGGCTATGCCTCCGCGACAAAGGGAAATGATTGCAGAGTAGTGTACTCCGCTCCGGTGGATTTCAGCTTGCTTTCGATGAGATGGAATTCGCGGGAGGTGAGCGAGCCGAAAAAGCGGGCAGCGTTTTCCTTTGCGGCGGCGGCCAATTTTGGCGGAAGCGCCGGAGCGTTGAAGCGCGCGAGCGTAAGGTGCGGGATAAACGGCCGGTCTTCCATGGGAAATCCGAGTTGGTGGAGCGATCGATCGATGTCGGCAGCGAGAGTCTTTAGATTGGGCGAGGATTGCGTGCCAATCCAGAAAACACGCGGGCGCTTTTCGTTGGGAAAGAAACCCACGCCGCGGAACTCCAGGGTTACCGGTTGATCGGAACGAATCGCGGCCAGGGCGGATTGGATGCGGTGCAAGTTCCCAGGGTCCGTTCCGCCAATAAATTTCAGGGTGATGTGTATGGTTTCCGCGCGCACCCATTTCGTCTGGGTTGCGACGGACCGGAACTCCCGAATAAACGCGGCGATGGCGGACCGGATAGTGGAAGGGACTTCGATGGCGACGAAGAGGCGCATGGTGTTTGTTCAACGGCGAGGCTGCGGATTGCCGTTGTAAAGAAAGTGGATGCGGACCATATCGAGAGCGATTTGGCTGGCGTAAAAGCGGATCGCTTCCCGATCGCCGGGCAGATTTACGAGGCGCTCTTTCACTCCCTCGGCACACGATAGCGCGATGTGCACGGTACCGACAGGTTTTTCCTCGCTGCCGCCGCCGGGTCCCGCAACGCCGGTAATGCCGACACCCAGCGTGGTGCCAACGCTGCGGCGAATGCCGTTCGCGAGGGCCACCGCGACTTCGCTGCTGACCGCGCCTTTCGCGGCGATGACCTCCGCGGGCACTCCGGCCCACGCGGTCTTCAATTCGTTGCTGTAGCAAACCACTCCGCCGAGAAAATAGTTGGAGCTGCCGGGCACGCGGGTGAGGCGTTCCGCAAGCAAGCCGCCGGTGCAACTTTCGGCGGCGGCGATGGTGGCGCGATGGGTGGTGAGAATTTCGGCGATGACCTGTTCGAGCGGAGTTGCGGAATGCGCGAAGATGCGATCGCCGAGGGCCAGTTCAAAGGTGCTGACCATTTCATTGAGTGTGGATTCGGCGTGTATGGCGTCTTCTGTCCAGACGCGCAGGTGAATCTGGATTTCGCCGGGTGTGGCCAGGATCGTGGTATGCACATCGCCGTAGCGCGTGTAGATGGGGCGAATCCGTTCTTCCACATGCGACTCGCCAAGCCCGGTGACGCGCAATTCGCGTTTGAACATGCGGATGCCGGAGACACGGCGCTGCAGGCGCGGTAGCACCTGTTCGAGGAACAGGGGCTTCAGTTCGCGCGGGGGGCCGGGAAGCAGCGCAATCATCCGGCCGTCGTCCTCGAGCCACAGGCCGGGAGCGGTGCCGCGAGGATTCTCGAGGACTTCCGCGCCTTCTGGAACCATGGCTTGGCGCAGGTTGACGGCCGGCATGTCGCGTTTGAAGCTGCGGAACCGCGCTTCGATAGCGCGCACCACATCGTCGTTGCGGCGAAGCTTGCGGTTGAGAAGATCCGCGACCGTTTCGCGCGTTAGGTCGTCTTCGGTAGGACCGAGGCCGCCGCTGGCGATGACCACGGGAACACGGTGGAGGGCGTCGCGAAAGGCTTCAGCAAGCAGTTCGCGGTTGTCGCCCACAATTGTTTTGCGCAGGACTTCGATGCCGAGTTTGTTCAGCTCCTCGGTAAGGAAGAGGGAGTTCGTGTCGATGCGATCCGGCGTAAGCAGTTCGGAACCGACGGCAATGATTTCAGCTTTCATGGACAGATTTATTGTAGCTCACCTGCCAGGGGCGCGGATTTGCTAGTAACAGCCGGAGGATCAGCTCAGCAGGGGCAGGCCGTGAACGTCCCAGTCGAGAGTGAACAAGGCGCTGTTGGCGGCGACAATGGCTCGGCCGCTGGGGAGCAGAGCGAGGCCGACCAGCGCGGGGCCGTTCAGCACATGCTCGGCGCGGCCCTCAGGCGAAATGCGCACAATGCCGCGGCGTCCGCCGAGAGACGCGGCGATGTAGAGATTCGACTCGCGGTCAAAGGCCATGCCTTGCGGGCGACCCAGCCCGCGGTAGAAGACGTGTACTTCGCCGCCTTGTGTAATGCGATAGACGCGGTCGTAGCTGGAAGTTGTGGGGCCGGAGACAAACAGTTCGCCACTGGGATGAAATACCAGGTGATAAGCGGCAACGGATGGCTCCAGGGTGGCAAAGACGAAAATCTCGCGCTCCGGGCTGATCTTGAAGACCGTGCCGCTGCGGTCACCGACGAACAAATTTCCGACACGATCGAACGCGATGCCGGTGGCCACGCCCATGCCTTCGATCCATTGCTGCGAGCGGCCATCGGGCGTAACGCGATGGATGGTGCCGTCATGGCGGCAGGAGACGAAGAGGTCGCCATTGGGTCCCAGGGCCAAGCCGGTGGGATTGATGAGTGAAGTGACGTACGGCTTTACGCTGTAGTTCGAGCCAATCTTGTAGAGCGAGACGGGAACGCGCTGGCCACGAGGGCCGCTGAAGGTGACATAAATGTTGCCGCTCGAATCGACCACCGGATTGGCAACCGGATGGAGATTATCGGCGATCTGGAAGGCCACGCTAACGGGAAAGGGCTGGCTTTCGTTCTCCGATTGCACCACCTGCAGCGAATTGCCCGTGGGATTCTCCGGAACGCGCACCACCAGGCGATTGCCGCTGACCAGGGAAAGCGCAGCTTCTGCTTCACCGAAGCGCACGACGGGGCGGGCTCCGTGGCGCGACGCGAAACCGCTGCCATGGATGGTGATTTCGCCGCCAGGAATGGCCGCAGTGGGAAAGATGCGGTCAATCCGGGGAATGCCGTTCTTTTCTGTCGTAGCACCAAACCCGAATTTCATAAGACGTGCCTGGACAACAATTCAAAGTGTAGCGCGAGACGCAAGCAAATGGCAGCGTACACGCCAGCCATCCAATCGTCTGCCATGACACCCCAACCGCCGGGAAGTCTTTCGAGGCGGCGGCAAGGAAAGGGCTTGGCAATGTCGAAGATGCGGAAGAGCACGAAGCCGGCGAGCAGATATTTCCAGTTGAGGATGCTCATGCCGGTGTACAGCGCGAAGGCAGCCGCGTCGGTGGAGTTGAACAAGCTGGCAGGAGCGGCCAGAGGCGCGAGCCCCAGAATGAGCGCCAGTTGAACGCCGGAGACTTCGTCGATGACAACGAACTGGGGATCATGGAGGCCGGAATAGTTCGCGACCTGGGTGCTGCTCCAAAGGCCGAGCCATGCCACCACCAGCCAAACCACGATCGAAGGGATCAGAAGGAGCGCGCTGCCCCATGGGCCCGACCACAAAGGCGCATCGTTACCAGAGCTGAGCAGGATGGCACGGCCCAATACGAGGAACCATGCGAAGGGATGCGAAACCACGGCGAGCGCCAGACCGACGAGAGAGCCCCAGGTTCCCGGTGCAGGCTTGAGATAGCCGACGCCGAGGGCCGTGGCGAAAGCGTAGGCGAACAGTGGCTTTTTGCCCGGAGTAGCAGCGGCGACGGGGTCAGTTTTTGTGTTCATTCGGCTCGTCGAGATCGAGTGTGAAAGTCTTAGGCTCAGAATCCGCGAGGTCATCTTCATTGAAGATGGGTTCCGACACAACGTATTTCTCTGAAGCCCAGGCGCCGAGATCGGCGAGGCGGCAGCGATCGCTACAGAACGGGAAGTCCGCGTCGTGCTCGGAGTCGGTGGGTTTCTTGCAGATCGGGCATTTGTGTTTCATGGGGAAATAAAGTTTTACCACAGCGCGGCACAGCCGCAACCAAAAAGTAGAAGGCGCTTCTATTCTCGATAAGATGTAGCCGTTCAGCGGCGAGTGCGCGCGTTGCGTCCGCTGGGGGACGATCGCCCACTGCTAGAAGTGATCCGCCGCGGGGAATTCACCCTGAACGGTTTTCGTAATCGAGATTTACAGAAATTCTTTTTTCCTGAGGCGACCCAGGATCAGCGCGAGGCCCGTCGGCGCTCGGCGTGGGTCAGTCGGAAACTGCGGCTGCTCCGGGCGCACGGAATAATCCGCAAAGTCTCCCGGTACCTAGCGCTACCAACTCACGGACACTGGGCGAAAAGCCATCGCCGCCTTACTCACCGCCTTGCGCTCCACAAAGCGAGAACTACTCCCGCAGGCCACCTGAAATTCATCGCCAGAAGGAAAGAAATTACAGATTAGTAGTACAGAGAGCGCCGCGGGGCCACCGAGGGAACGGAGAAGACGGAGAAGGCCAGGTCGGCACCGATGGGCAATTCGTCTGACTCATCCCAGGACGCGGAGGGGTGCGCCGGTGGAGATGCGGGTGAGGGTTTCCGGGGGCCGGGCGATGGGGATCGGCGGAAGAGTGCGTGCGGCTGGGCGAGGAAGCATCTCGACGACGCGGCCGATGAGATCATAGGCGTCGGTCTTGGTAATTTCCACTCGTGCAACGTCGCCGGGAGAGGCAACATCGCCGGAAGGAAGTTCGATGTCGGTGAGATAGAGCTTGCCATCGATGTCGGGGGCCATAGATTCCAGGCGAGCTTCCCAGACGAGGGGATTGTCCTTGGAGGGGCCTTCGACCAGAGCGGTTTCGGTGCGGCCCTTCAGGCGGCGAAGTTTTTCGCGCGAGATTTTCTTTTGCAGGGCCATGAGGCGATTGCGGCGATCGGCGATGGTGGCGGAGTCGACTTTGCCGTCGAGCGGGAAACTGGCGGCATTGTCGACGTCGGAGAATTCAAAGACGCCGACCCAATCGAGTTCCGCTGCAGCAACGAACTGCAGGAGTTCTTCAAAGTCCGCGTCAGTCTCGCCGGGAAAGCCAACGATGAAGCTGGTGCGGAGGGCGACACCGGGAATTGTACTGCGCATGCGATCAAGGAGTTTCAGGAACGCGTCACCGTGGGAGCCGCGCTTCATGCGCGCTAGAACGTTGCGGCTGGCATGCTGCAGGGGCATGTCGATGTACCTGGCCAGGCGCGGCTGGGCTGCAATGGTCTCCAACATTTTCTGAGTGACACGGTTGGGGTAGGCGTACAGGAAGCGGACCCACAGCAAGTTTTCCACTTCAGCGAGTTTTTCCAGCAACTGCGCAAGGCCGTCGCGCAGTCCGAGATCTTCGCCATACGAGGTGGTGTCCTGGCCAATCAAGGTAATCTCGCGGGCTCCGGCCGCGGCGAGATTTTCGGCTTCGCGAATCACGGAGGCAAAACGGCGGCTGCGGAAATTGCCACGAAGCTGCGGAATGATGCAGAAGGTGCAGGGATGGTCACAACCTTCGGCGATTTTGATGTAGGCCTGATGCTTGGGAGTGGTGACGATGCGCGGAGTGAAGTCGTGATACAGGAAAGAAGGTGGCTGCGCGGGGAGGACCTTGAGGTCTCCCTGCACCGCTTCAATGATGCGCTCCAGTTCGCCAGTGCCGACGACGGCGTCGACTTCCGGGACTTGTTCGAGGATTTGATCGCGGAACCGTTCAACGAGACAGCCGGCAACGACGAGTTTCTTGGCAGCGCCGAACTTCTTGTGCTCGGCCATTTCCAGGATGGTCTCGATGGATTCTTTTTGTGCCGACTCGATGAAGCTGCAGGTGTTGACGACCAGGATTTCGGCGTCGTCGGCGCGCGGCGTTAGCTCGTAACCTTCGCGCGCAAGAAGGCCCATCATCACCTCGCTGTCGACGAGGTTTTTGGGGCAGCCGAGTGAAATGAATCCTACCTTGGTCATAGTTGGGAATTGCGCTGATGCGCAATGCGTTCATTTTAGCATGGAGTCGCTGAGCGCGTTGGGAGGTGGCGGAGGGGCTGGGAGCTAACCGAGCGACGGAGATCCTTTGCTGCGCTTCGGAGAAGGGTCCGGACGACAAGCTCATGACGCTCATGAACATAGCGGATTAGCTGCGACGGGGGGCGGAGCGGATTTGCTGGAGGAGAGAGCGCAGGCGGGGGGCCTCGCAGGGCCGGTCGCCAAAGCGGGCTTCGCTGTACAAGTGGGTGAATTCACAGACGGCAGGGACGAGTTCGGACTGGAGGCCGGCGGAAGAAGCGAACTCGAGAGGAGTTTGCGTGCTGCGGCGAGCATAACCGCGCTTTTCGAGAAGGCGAAGAAGTTCGGCATAGAGGCGCGAAGCGAGCAGCGGATTGGATTGGCCGGATGGCGTGCGGCGGAGTTGCAGAGAAAGATTGAGCCAGCGGAAGAGCGAGCGAATCCAATCGAAGCGAAGAATGATGAGGAGGAGAACTAGCGCGGCCGGGAGAAAAATGCCGAGCAAGGGGTTCCTTTTCTGCCAGCGAGTGATGGCGCCGATAGTGTGATCGCTAAGCTTGCGATGCCAGTTGCGAAACAGGCCACTCCAATTGCGGGAAGTGCGCTGAGCGTTTTGCGCTAGAGCAGTCTGATGAGCGAAGTCGTAGTTGATGACCCATTCATTCCAATTGAGCTGGACCCAGTCCAGGTACATACCAAGGCGAGAGAAGAGGCCGGAGCCGAAGTCAATCCCCGGGGGCGTGGGATCGAAAGTGATCCAGCCACTGCCGGGAAAGTAGGCCTCGACCCAACTGTGGGCGTCGCTGGCGCGAACGATATAGTCGCCGCCGACATCGTTGAATTCGCCGGGGAGGAAGCCGTTGACTTCGCGGGAAGGAATGCCCAGGGTGCGGAGCATGACAGCCATGGCGGAGGCGAAGTATTCGCAGTGTCCGGCGCGCGATTCAAAAAGGAAATGAGCAAGAGGGTCCTGGCCGGCTCGGCCGGTGAGATTTAAGGTGTAGGCGAAATTGCGGCGGAGGTAATACTCCAGAGCAACCGCGCGGTCGTAGGGATTGTTCTCTGAGCGGGTAATTTGCAGCGCGAGTTCGGGAATGCGCGGATCGAGCGAGCGAGGAAGCTGGAGATAAGTTGCGCGCATCTGGTCGGAATAGTTGGTAGAAGCTAGGCGAGCGACGTTGGGCTGAACCGTGGGGAGAAGCGATTCGGCCTCGTACTCGATCTGCACAAAATTGCGGAAGGAATTGAAGATCGAGCCGGTGGAGTCGCGCAAAAGATTGCCGCGGTGCAGGTAAGGACTGTAGCCGGTAGCAGCGCCAACGAAAGCAGGATGAATGGCGAGGAGATTGGCGGGAGCGAAGAGCGAATCGGTGGCCATGGGCTGCAAGAGCACAGTGAAACGAAGGTCCAGCGAGGTGGGCGCCTCCATCGAAGCCCGGGGATTGATGAGGATCCATCCGGTGCCGGAGGGATAGACCTTGTCCTTGGGGCCGGTGTTGGAGAACCAGCGATGCCCGTCGAAGGTGGTGAGGGCGATGCCGCGCCAGCGCAACATGGGATAGGGAACCGGGGAGCCGGTTTTAACGCGCATAACGACGGTGGAGTCTTTCTTGATTTCGCCGATCTCTCCCAGTTCGACGCTGTTGGTGAAGCCGCTCATGAAGGTGGTTTGCAGGCCGGCGCTGGAGAGGAATCCAGCGTTGAAGCGCGGAAAAAAGAAAAACAGGATGGAGCCAAGGATGATTCCGCCAAAGGCGACCGAGAGAGCGGCGAGGGTGAGAGCGCGGTAGAAGCGGCGCTCGTGCAACGGGTCGGCATGGAGCGGGGGCGAAATAGCGCCGGCAGCGCCGCGGCGGACCTCGAGCCCGACGAAGGTGGCCACAGCGAAGACCAGGAAAGCGAAAAACAAGCCGAGGAAGTAGGTGTCCACGGTGAAGACGGCGGAGGCGAGAACGCCAGAGAAAGAAAGCATGGCGAGGAAGGTGGCGTCGCGATCGGTGGTGGCGCTATAGAGGCGGACGATGGTGATGAGGAGAAGAAAATGGACGGAAGCGAGTAGCGCGGCATAGAGAGTTGGGTTGGAGCTGCCGCTCGCCAGGCCGTGCGACACGAACAGGGCGTCGAAGGGCAATATGAAGAGATAAGCGAGAACGATACGAGTTGCAACCGCCTGGCGCATTTCGGCGGGATAACCGCGCCACCAGCGGTAGCCCTTGTAGAGAATGACCGCCGGGGCAAGCACGGTGGTGAAAGGATCGAGCTTCCCGGTGGAAACCAGAGTGACAACGGAAACGAGGACCAGGAAAAACAGCGCGGTGCGGTAAAAGCGCTCGGCCGGCAGAGGAGCAGCGAGAGTGGTGGCGGAAGTGGCCATGGTTGAGAAGAAGAATAACACCGGGACTGCGGGACTTCACCGGATGGAGCAAAGGGAGTAACGACAAGGTAACCAAACCCTCCCACCGTGTTTATAAGTATTGGAAAGTAGAGGGGTTAGGGAGGTGGATTTGTATGTGTTGACGATGGTGTTGAGGGAAAACAGGTCCCGGAAGGGCGGTAGTGACAATACCTCTTGCTCGATGCTCCACGCGATATCGTGCCCCTAAAGAGGGAATAAGTTGAGCGCGGAGCAGGCGACCTTGCGGGTTAGGTTGGAGATGGGCAGGGAATCGAGGTCCGAGAGGGGAACTGATTTGGCGGAGGCCAGGCGCGGGAGTTCGCAGACGTTGGCGCGGAAAGGGAGAATCGTGATGCGGTGAAAAGTGACGGCGTGGCGCGCTTTTGCGGCGGGAATGAAGTGGAATTTGCCGAGAGTGGGGAAGAGCTTTTGGGCGTGTTGGCGCAGCTCCAAATCGGCGTCCTGGTGGACCTGAATCGTGGGGAAGTGCCACATGCGGGATAGCAGAGTAGCGACGTCAGCGCGCGAACTGGATTTTTGGCGGGATTTCGGCGGAGGGAGGAGCAGAGTGCGACCCTTAGGATTCACCAAAACTAGCGAGGCAAGAATGATTTCGACGCTGTCGCGCTTTTTGCGTTTTTCGGGGATGGCGCCAGCGAGGCCGAGCTTGCGCGCTTCACAGAATTCGGTGACGGGACAGAGGAGGCATTGCGGAGAGCGCGGCGTGCAAAGAGTTGCGCCAAGCTCCATCAGCGCCTGGTTCCAGTCGCCTGGGGAGCGCGGGTCGAGAAGGGTGCTGGCGGTTTGCTGGAGTTGAGACCAGCGTCCGTTGGAGCGGAGATCACCCGTGACGGCACCGAGACGAGCGAGGACCCGAGCGACATTGCCATCGAGGACCGCGATTTTTTTTTCGTAAGCGATGCTGAGAATGGCGGCGGCGGTGTAGGAGCCGATGCCGGGAAGGGCGAGCGCCTGCTCTTCGCTTTGCGGAAAGATGCCGTGGTGCTTCGTGACGATTTCCTGCGCGGCTTTTTGGAGATTGCGCGCGCGCGAGTAGTAGCCGAGACCGGCCCAGAGGCGAAGTACTTCTTGTGGAGGAGCTTCGGCGAGGGATTGCACGGTGGGGAAACGCTCCAGAAAGCGCTCGTAATAGGGAATGGCGGCGGCAACGCGGGTTTGCTGCAGCATGATTTCGGAGAGCCAGACGCGGTAGGGATCTTTGTCGCGGCGCCAAGGAAGATCTCGCTGAAATTGCGAGAACCAGGCGAGGAGATTTTTGCGGAAGCGAGAGAGTGAAGATGAGGAGAACATCAGAAACTAGTTTAAATGAAGAAAGGAAGTAATGGAGCAAGGAAGCAACGAAGCGATGATCGTTCCTCATTTACGTCTTTACTTCTTTATTTCATTACTGCGTTACCGAGTAGCGCTTCCGGTGGCACGGCAGATCCCTCGCTGCGCTCGAGATGACACCGAAGAAAAGAACCGATCTGAGATCGGCCACTACAAAACCTAAGCGAAGCCAACTTAAGGCGAAGGCGACCTGCGGCGACGGGGGCCGGTACAGGATCTAGGAGAGATCTTCGGAGAACACGACGTAGGAGGAGTTCCAGATGGCGGCGGGGACGGAACCGCGGGGCTGGGAGGTTACGAGGATCTTGAAGGATTCCGGGTCGGCGGCGAGGTCGGACAAAAGAGTGGCGCGAGGGTCGGGCGCGAGAGGCTGGATGCCGGCGAGGTGGCCAAGAATGAAGAAGATGTTGTCGGAGGCGGGAGCGAGAGGAACTTCGGCGCCAACGCCGCGAAATTCGAGCAGAGCACTGCGCTCGTGGAAACTCCAAGCGATTGCGGCGCAAAGGGAAACCGAGCGCTCGAAACGGTCCTTTTCGTCGCGAGAAGAAGTAGGCAGAGCGGCAAGGCTGTAGGGGTCAAAGACGAGGAGGACACTGCAATCGTCTTCGCGAGCGAATTCGCGGACCATCAGAGAGCCGAATCGAGCGGTAGCTTTCCAGTGGACGTGGCGAGCGCTGTCGGTAGGAACATAATCGCGGAGGGAGTAGAGATCCTGGCCGCGGCCCTTGGTGAGGGAATCCATGGCACCCTGAATTCCGGGGAGAACTTCAAGGAATTCCGGGGACGCTTCGACGGACGGATAAACGAGAGCTTCCGTAGCGAGATCCAGGCGACGCGCTTTTTGCAGAAAACCAAAGGGGAAACGGGTGACGATGCGAAAGGCGTCCTGGCGGAAGACGCCGCGCTTGGGAAAGAGGAGCGGCACAGTTTGCGAGACGGCTTCTTGTCGCGGGAGATACGGGAAATAGACGGGCGTTTCGAGCATGGCGGGCGCAGAAGAGTCCTTCTTGCTGACGCCTTCGACACGAAGAGAGAAGGAGGGAAGGGTGAGTTTTTCGTTCTTGAGTTCGAGGGAAGCGCGAACGGGTTCGCCGGCGAAGATGTGGTCTGGAAGCTGCAGGCGCATTTCGACGCCAGCAAGCGTTATGGAAGACAGAATTCCGGACATGAGGATGGAAGCGATGAGGCTGGCGAGAATCAGGAAGAGAAGATTGTTGCCGGTGTTGAGAGCGGCGAGGCCGACGAGAACGATGCCGGCGACGTAGATCCAGCCTTCCACGGTGACGCGATATTCCATGCGATAGCCGATCCAGCGGAGAGCGGTGCGTTTGGCGAGGACGGGGACCAAGGTGACAGCAACCCACGCGGCGACGAGAAGAGCGATAAGAGCAGAGGCGCCGGCCAGGGCCACGTTGCCGAGTTGCGCGGCTGCGCCGGAATACAGGGCGAGGACGAGGGCGACGGTGAGGGCGGTGATGGAAAGGAAGAAAGCGCGGATGGCGGGACGGTCGGCTTTGCCGAGCAGGGTGTTAAGAGTTGAGGTGAGAGGTGCCATTGGTGCGTGATCAGGTGTCCATCAAAGTTATCAGTTATCAGGAACCCACGAACCAGCTATCAGCAAAGCATCGACGATAGAACTTGGTCGCGGAACATCACGACGGGCACGCCACATCGTCACAGGGGAACCGGGACGGAGTCGACGATTTCGCGAAGAACATTTTCCGTGGTCTCCGACTTTTTCTGCAACGAAGCATGACGCGCGCTGGCGACAACACGATGAGAGAAAACGGCGACGGCCAGGCGCTTGAAATCGTCGGGGAGGCAAAAATCGCGGCCATCGAGGAAGGCGCGAGCTTGCGCGGCGCGCTGTAGCATCAGGGTGCCACGAGGGCTGACGCCGAGAGCGAGATGATCGGATTTGCGGGTGCGGTTGACGATTTCCAGTGCGTAGTCGTGGAGACTGGAATCCACTTTCACACGCGTGACGGATTCCTGCATGGCCAGGACGTCGGTGACGTCCGCAATCGTTTCGAGAGCGGTAACGGAGTCGTCGGAAACGCGGCTGCGAAGAATTTCGCGCTCGGTTTCGTGCGAGGGGTAACCCATTTTTACGCGCATGAGGAAGCGGTCCAGTTGCGATTCGGGAAGCGGATAGGTGCCGTGATGCTCGACGGGATTTTGCGTGGCGACGACCAGGAAGGGCTTGGGTAGCGGAAGGGTGCGGCCGTCGACGGTAACTTGCGCTTCGTTCATGGCTTCGAGAAGAGCGGACTGCGTGCGGGGGGTGGTGCGATTGATTTCGTCGGCGAGAACGACGTTGGCAAAGATGGGACCCTGGCGAAACTCGAACTCGCGGGACTCTGGATTGTAGACGCTGACGCCCAGAACGTCGGAGGGAAGAAGGTCGGAAGTGAACTGGATGCGCTGAAAGGTGCAGTGAAACGATTTGGCGAGCGCCTGGGCGAGGGTGGTTTTGCCGGTGCCGGGGACGTCTTCGATGAGCAGGTGGCCGCGAGCGAGAAGCGTAACCAGGGCGAGCTGGATGACGTCTTCCTTACCGTAAATGGCACGGGCAATGGAGCGCTGCAGCTGCGCGACGACGTGAGAGGTGGCTACGGCCATTGGTTGAAAACCCTGGGTCTTCCTGCTACAAATAAGAGAAGGGAGTGACGCCGGCGTCTGCAGCTGGCGAGCTACCTTCCACCCGTTTCTAGACGGGCGATTAGCTCAGCGGTTAGAGCGCTCGCCTCACACGCGAGAGGTCAAAGGTTCAAATCCTTTATCGCCCACCACTCTTTGCTAAGTCTCTACTGAGTCTCTCATCTTAAAGCCCAAAGAAGGCAGGCGCAGCATGTATTTTGTGCTGAAGTTGCTATTTGACCGAGGGAGCAGGTGCGGGTGCAACATAGCAAGCAAGGCGAGCCAGGAAAACGCGGGATTTTGTGGCGCTGGAGGGGTCTTGTATAGTGGCGGGATGCAAACCTTTTTGCGGGCGATTGAGTTTTTGAGTTTGAGCTTGTGGCTAGGCGGCGACATGTTTTTGAGTTTTGTGGTGGCGCCAGGGGCGTTCACGATTCTGGGAAACCGGGACGCAGCGGGGATGATGGTGGGTTACGCACTGGGGCGGCTGCACTATGCCGGAATTTTTCTGGGATTACTATTTCTGGTGGCGCGGCTGGCGCGGACGCAGGATTTCGGGAGTTTTACGACGGCGGCGGTCTGGTGCGTGGTGTTGATGGTGGTGCTGACAGCGGCGTCGCAATTCACGGTGAGCAAGCGGATGGAACGGTTGAAAATGGAGATGGTGTCGGTGCAGAACACGCCGGAGAATGATCCGCGGCGAGTGGAGTTTAACCGCTTGCACCAGGTGTCGGTGGGGTATGAGACGGCAGTGTTGTTAGCAGGGGTGGCGGGGATGTTTTTGTTGGTGAAGGAGACGCTGGCGAGGCCGTAGGAAACCCCAAGGCCAGAAACCCAAGGCAAGAAATCCAACGATTCGTTCGGGTCTTGGCGGATTTTGTAGAGACCGCCTTCCGCGGCGGTGCGCCACGCGGACGAGCTTTCAGATCAAGGATTGCGGCAGTTCCGTCTCTTCCATGGCGGACAGCAATCGAACCCATGCCATGCTGTTGGCATCTTTCTGCCTATGCAAGAACCTGCAAACGGATATTGATGCGGCCTCTCGACCAAGCGTTTTCGCGCCGGATTCAACCACCGGTACCAGGCCACGGGTTCTACGGATTCCAGTGCGCGAAGGATGTGGTCGTAGAATCTCTCCTGCCACAGAATCAGTCAAAGTGTGCGGCGTACTGGCCCCTGCTCTTTGATCCTAAAATTCCGTAAAAGTGCAGGAGGTCACTGGTGGGTTCGGTAGCCTCAGCGAGGAGATGGAGATGATGGCATCAGGCAGTAGGCGTGCACATTGAAAGAAGCGGCGACGGATTCCGCGCCGCAGCGCCAGGAGCCAGTGAGCGAGTTTTGGGTTAAGGAAAATCGCTTTCCGGTCGGTGCAGCAGGTCGTTTCCAACATGCTGAGCCATTCAACGTAGTAACACGCGTCGAAGGCTGCTGCGAATTGCGGACCTCCCTCAGAAGGCGGTCCCTACAAAGACAAGAACACAAGCAAAAGTCAATGTTGTTTGCGTTGGCGAGGTTGTTTCGCAGGCTTGCGCTTACGGAGTTTGCGGGGGCGGATTTTGTTGGTCACTTGGTAGCCGGCGCGTTCGAACGCGCGCCACATGTACCAACTGGCGACGGTGCGATAGGGACGCCAGCGCTCGCCGAATTTGAGAAGCTCCTTGGGCGTGGGCATGTGCTTTTTGCCGTAGGCGACGGACCAACCTTTTTTTACGCCCAGGTCGTGGATGGGAAGCACGTCGGGGCGACCGAGGCGGAAAATCAAAAACATTTCGACGGTCCAGGCGCCGATGCCGCGGACAGAGACGAGGCGCTCGACGAGTTCGTCGTCGGAGAGCCGGAGCGCCTCGTCGTGTGTGGGGACGATGCCTTCGATGCTTTTTTGGGCGAGGTCCTTCATGGCGGCAACTTTTGCGCCGGAGAGGCCGGCTTTGCGGAGTTTGGCGTTGGGAATTTTTAGCATTTTTTCGGGAGAAGGAGGGCGGCCGTTTTCGCCGAGGGCTTTGATGCGCGCGAAGATGGTAGCCGCGGCTTTGCCGGAGATAGATTGGTAGGCAATGGATTCCATGAGGACCTCGTAGGGGGATTGCGCATCGGCAACATCGATTTCGAAGGGTGCGACTTCGGCGATGAGGCGCTGCAGGCATTCATCGCGTTGGCAGAGATGACGAACGGCTTCGGCAAGATTGAAAGCGAGATTGGATGGAGGCGCGTTGATGGTCATGGCGGCAGAAAACCATAGCACGGAGGAAGTGGAGTTGGTAAGAGGGGAAGAGGCGAGGTCTGCGCAGGCGGATCGATCGCAGAGAGATTCCTCTCTACGCGACCCGGCGCGCCAAACGGCGGCGCGCAAGAAAATGCCTGGTCGCTGCGCTCGGGTTGACAAACAAAGAGAAGCAATCAAGAAATGGCAAACCCAAGAGCCGATCTGAAGATCGGCCACTACGGAAACACGAGAACGCGCGTGCCAATCCAGAGATGCGGGTGTGGTAAAATTTCGTGTTTGGGTGGGCTAGAAATAGTGGACTATGGCGGAGTGCGGTACGGAATGCCTTCCTCCAAAGACCGCAGCGAGTGAAGGAACTCTAGATAAATGCAAACAGGAATTATCGGACTACCGCAGGTGGGAAAGACGACGTTGTTCCGGATTTTGACGAAAGCGAACGTCGAGGCCAAGGGCGGGCAATCGACACACGTGGGAGTGGCGAAAGTGCCGGAGCCGCGGCTGGTGGAGTTGGCGAAGCTGTACAACCCCAAGAAAATCACCTATGCCACGGTGCAGTACGTGGACTTGCCGGGCGTGCAGAAGGAACGCATGCGCGAGAGCCTGGCAACGCTGCGCGACGTGGACGCGATCGCGCACGTAATTCGCGTGTTTGATGACCCCAGTGTGCCGCACTCGGAGGGAAGCATCGATCCATTGCGCGATGCAACGAACCTGGATCTGGAACTGATTTTGTCGGACCACGACCAGATCTCGAAGCGCCTGGAGAGGGTGGAGAAAGACCTGAAGAAGAAAAAGGAGCCGTTCCTGGAGCACGAAAGAGGCGTGCTGGAAAAGTGCAAGGCGCACCTGGAAGCAGAAAAGCCGTTGCGCGAATTGGAATTGACGGCGGAAGAGCGAAAGCCAATCAGCGGATTCCTGTTTCTGTCGCAGCGGCCCATGCTGTACGTGCTGAACCTGGGCGACGATGAGGCCGCGGAGATGGACAAGGCCATCGAGAAGCACAAGCTGGGCGCGCTGCAGGGACGGCCGAACACGGCGGTGGTGGCGGTTTGCGGGCGACTGGAAGCGGAACTGGCGGAGATGGATGAGAAGGAAGCGGCGGAGTTGCTGGCGTCGTACGGATTGAAAGAGCCGGGGCTGAACCGCATGATTCGGGCGACCTACGACTTGATGGGGCTGTTCCCGTTTTTCACGGCGGGCGAACCGGAAGTGCGGGCGTGGACGATTCGCAAGGGGTCAACGGCGGTGAAGGCGGCGGGGGAAATACACAGCGACATTGAAAAGGGATTCATCCGCGCCGAGGTGGTGCAGTGCGACGACCTGTTGGCGGCGGGAAGCATTGCCGCGGCGAAAGAAAAGGCGCAGGTGAGATTGGAAGGGAAAGAGTACATCGTGAAGGAAGGGGATGTGATTCTGTTCAGGCATAGTGGATAAAAAAGGGGAAGTAATGAGGCAATGAAGCAACGAAGCGGAGAAGTAGCAAAAAAGATCAAGGCCCAAGCGAGAAGAGCGAGGACACGACGCGCTGCGCGACATGGTTCATGAGCTTCCATTTCGGATTGCGTTGGCGGCGTTGCTGGGATTGGTGGCGGCGGGCGGGAATCTGCTGGGCGGGTACTTTGTGGTGTACCGCGAGTGGCCGCGGAGATACTTGCAATATTTTCTGGCGCTGGGCGCGGGGTACATGCTGTCCGTGGCGTTCGTGGAAGTGATTCCGGAGTCGGTACGGCTTGCGGGAGAGAACGCGCTGCTGTCAGTGCTGATCGGATTCTTCCTGATCCATTTGTTCGAACACACGATCGCCCCGCATTTTCATTTTGGCGAAGAGACGCACACGGAGCAGATGCACGGACACCACGCGCGGAGCACGGTGCTGCTGGGATTAGCGATCCACACGTTTTTCGATGGTGTGGCAATCGCCGCGGGCTTTTTGGTGTCGAATTGGCTTGGCGCGGTGATCTTCGTGGCGGTGTTTCTGCACAAGCTGCCTGAGGGATTCACGGTGGCGTCGGTGGTGATGGCGAGCGGTCAGGGGAAACGGCGAGCGGTGCAGGCGGCCGGGCTGCTGGGAGCGGCGACGCTGGCCGGAGTGCTGCTGACAAGCGTGCTGCAGGGGCAACTGAAGTTTGCGCTGCCGCTCTCAGGCGGGGTTACGGTGTATGTGGCGGCAACGGACCTGTTGCCGGAAGTGAACCGGGAGCCGGGTTGGCGGATGGCACTGCTGGTGTTTGTGGGAGTCGCCAGCATGTTGATTCTAAGATGGTTATTAAAGATTTAAGCGGGATCGCTGACGGCCCGTTACCTACCTTGCTCAAGCCGAGCGAACTGCAACTTTCTGAGGACAAACGTGTTTGTTAGAGTGTGGGTGCTATGGCCAGGACCGACGTCCAACTAATGCTGGACGTGAAAGCTGGTGACGAAGCTTCGTTTGAGCTTCTGTTGCACCGGTATCGCACGCCACTCGTCAACTTCCTGTACCGGATGGTGAGGAACCGGGAGCAGGCGGAAGACCTCGCGCAAGAGGTGTTTTTGCGAGTGTATCGCGCGCGAGAAGATTACGTGCCAAGCGCGAAGTTCACAACCTGGATGTTCCGCATCGCGACCAACCTGGCATTGAATTCGGTGCGCGATAACCGCTATCACAAGCTGGAAGATTCGATTGACGCGCCGGTGATGATCGATGCCGAAGACGGAGACGAGAAGGTGCTGGATGTTGCCGATAAGCACCCCAATATCGAGCAGCATCTGGTCGAGGACGCGCGAGTGAAGATGATCCGTCATGCGATCGACAAGCTCCCGGAGAAGCAGCGCGCGGCAGTGCTGCTGCACAAGTACCAGGAGCTGGATTACGCGGAGATTGCCAAGATTCTGAGTTGCTCGGAGAGCGCACTGAAATCGCTGCTGTTTCGGGCATATGAATCGCTGCGAGTGGAACTAGCCCCGCTCGTGGCCGTTCAAGGCAGGCCGTAGGGCAGGGAAAGAAGGAAGCGTTATGAGTTGCGAAAAAATGGAGAGCCGGATCCTGGGGTACGTAGATGGACGGCTGAAAGAAAGCGAACGGCCGGATGTGGAGAAGCATCTGGCGGCGTGCGCGCCGTGCCGCCTGCGTGTGGAGGAATTTCGCGCCGTGTCCGTGCTGCTGGAGGAACTGCCGGTGATCGAACCATCGCCGGCGTTCAACGCGCGGGTGCGCGCGCTGGTGGCAGCAGAGCCGGTGAAGGCGAATTGGTGGGCGTGGCTGAGGGTACCTCCGCGTGTGGCGTTGGCGGCATCGGCGCTGCTGGTGGCGGCACTGTGGTTTGGAACTCATCAAGGGCCCACTCCCCAGCCGATTCAGGTGGATGATGCGCAGATGATGCAGGATCTTCCGGTGCTGGAAGATCACGATGTGCTGACGAATTTTGAGCCGCTGAAAGAATTGCCACCTCCGGCGGATGATGATTCGGATAATGTACAGCAGCAAATGTGAGAAAAGTTCTCAGTTGGCAGTTTTAAGTACCGATTCGGAGAAACAAGCAACCAAGTAAGAAGTAATGAAGTAATGAAGTAACGGGGAACCGTGAAGAACAGATTTCAGGTCGGGATGGCGGTGCTGGCGGCGGCGGGTTGCACCGTGCTGACCGTCTGCGGGTGGGCGCAACAGAAGCCGAATCCGAACCGGCCTCCCCAAGCAGCGCAGCCGCACGTGTCGCAACCGCATGCGTCGCAGCCGCCGCACCCGCAGAATCACAATGCTAATCGGCCCCCGGCGAACCCTTCGGCGGGCAATGCCACCAGACCTCCGGTGAACCAATATCATGGCGGGGACCGTCCGCCGGCAAACAATTTTAATAATGCGAATCGCCCGCCGAATGGAAATGAAGCGCGGCTGACGCCGAAGCAACAAACCGGTGTGGGTGCGCCACGGCCGTGGGTGGATCAGATGCGCTCGCTGACTCCAAATCAACGGGATAAGGTGTTGCAGAATAGCCGCGCGTTCCAGAATCTTTCGCCAGACAAGCAGAACAAGATCCGGCAACAGTTCAATCAATGGGACAAGATGACGCCGCAACAGCAGGCGGACCAACGAATTAAGGAAGACAATTGGCGCCGGATGACGCCGGAGCAAAGAGATCACATCAAGAATGACGTGCTGCCGCAATGGAAACAGATGCCGTGGGACCGGCAACAAGTGATGAAGCAGAAGTTGGGGGTGTTGCAGAACATGCCGGAATCAGCGCGGAACCAGCGGCTGAACGATCCGAACTTTACGAAGGGCATGAGCGATGATGAGAAGTCGATGTTGAAAGATTTGAGCCACACGCATGTGGGTGGGGCCCCGGAGCCGCCGGGGGAGTAGGAAGTTTTAAGTTGTCAGCTCAAAGTTGCACGTTGAAAGTTTGGTCTTCCGCCTCGTTGTGCTAATCCGCCGCAGTTGAGATCCTTGGCCTCGGAAAAAGCACCGGGGCTCGACAACACCGTTCCTCAGCTACGAGAAGAGTTAAAATCGATGCGCGCCATTTTGCAGCGGGGGTGTCTTTGTGGCTGCGTTGACAAGGGGAGAACGTTCGCGGCATGGTGACTGGTTGGGTTGGAACGCATCGCATGAGGGGAGAAGCCCATTCTCGCTCTGTCGACAAGATTTCGCGCGCTGAAGCACCGCAACTTTCAGCTGTTCACCATCGGGCAACTGATTTCGTTGATTGGCACGTGGACGCAAACCACGGCGCAGCAGTGGCTCGTGTACCGGTTGACGAAATCGGTGGCGCTGCTGGGGATTTTTGGATTTGCGAGCCAGGTGCCGATGCTGCTGCTGGCGTGGATGGGCGGGTACATGGGGGACCGCTACAACCGGCACCGCGGCGTGATTGTGACGCAGACGTGCTCGATGATTCTGGCGTTCGTTCTGGCGGCGCTGACGCTGACGCATGTGGTGGACAAGTGGCCGATGATCGTGATTTACATTGCGTTCCTGGTGGGGATTGTGAACGCCTTCGATGTGCCGATCCGGCAAGCATTTTTCGTTCACATGGTGGGGAGGGAAGACCTGCCGAATGCCATTGCGCTGAATTCGTCGATTTTTAACGGGGCGCGGGTGGTGGGCCCGGCGATTGCGGGGTTTGCGATCATGGCGATTGGCGAAGGCTGGTGCTTTTTTGTGAATGGGCTGAGCTTCATCGCGGTGCTGGTGGCGTTGTTGATGATGAGAATCACCGCGACGGAGATCAAGCACGACGGGGAGTCGCCGGTGCGGAGCTTTGTGCAGGGATTTCGGTTCGCGATGGCGGATCTGCCGATCCGGTCGGCGCTGCTGCTGTTGTGCGTGCTCAGCATGTTTGGGTTGCAGTACTCGGTGTTTCTGCCGATTTATGCGCACGATATTTTGCATGGCGGAGCGAAAGCTCTGGGATTGCTGATGAGCGCGGCGGGAGTGGGAGCGGTGCTGGGGGCGCTGCAATTTGCGGCGCGCACGGAATATAAGGGATTGGCAAAGTGGATTGGAACGACGTGCACGGCGTGCGCGATTGGACTAATTGTGTTTTCGCAGGCGCGAGTGTTCTGGTTGTGTGCGGTGGTGCTGTTTGTGGTGGGATTTGCGGCGACATCGCAAATGGCGGCAACGAATACGATCATTCAGGAGCGCGTGCCCGAGGCGATGCGCAGCCGGTTGATGGCGGTATACGCGACGATGTTCATGGGCGTGATGCCGATTGGAGCGTTGATCGCGGGCGGCGTGGCGAAACATGCGGGCGCACCGCGAACGATATTGATGTTCGGAGGTTTGGTGCTGGCAGGATGCATGGTGTTTTTGTGGCGCGTGGTGTTTAGGTTGAGAGATACGCGTGGGGCGGCGGTGGGGACGGGAGTGACTGAGGGGTAGGGGAGGTTGGCGGAACCACAGGGACCCAGACAAGGCGATGTTGATCCCTGCACGCCGCGCCCACTGGAAAACGCCGGCGCTCCGGTCGGAATGACAAATCTTATTTGAGCATGAGGAAGGAATTTGTGGCGAGAGGACCGCCGCGGAAGGCGGCCGCTACACAAAACGAGCAAGGTCCGCAACCCCCAAAGGAGCAGGCGAGACACCGCAGGCTGGCATTGAAGAAAGAAAAGAAACACGCGCTGGTTGAACCGCAAATCAGGCGGGGTTGGGGCGGTAAAGGTAGTCTGGCTTTGTGTCGGGGATGGCGGGCTCGACGGCGTTGGTGGTGGAGAGGATGGCGTCGACTCGGGGGCGCGTGGGAGCTAGTGAGCAGACGGGATCGGTGGAAGCGGCGTCGCCAGCGAGAAGGAAGGCTTGGCAGCGGCAGCCAGCGAAGTCCAATTGGCGGCGATCGCAGGATTTGCAGGGCTCCTGCATCCAGTCTTCGCCGCGAAAATGGCAGAACGCTGAAGAATTCTCCCAGATTTCGCGCAGGCTTTTTTCGTTGACATTGTCGAAGTGCAATCCGGGAATGACGTTTGCGGCGTGGCAAGGAAGCGCGGTGCCGTCGGGCGAGATGAGCATGAGCTTGCGTCCCCAGCCGCCGACGCAAGGCTTGGGGAACTTGGCGTAGTAATCCGGAACAACAAAGACCAGACGAGTCTTGCCCATGAGGCGCTCTTCGGCCTGCTTGAGTGTGGCAACGCAATAGTCGAGCTGCGCGCTAGTAGGAAGCAGATTGCCGCGATTGGCGAGGCCGTAGCCGTAATACTGCACGCTGGCAAATTCAACGCAGCCGGGCGCGTATTTTTCCACCATGGCGAGCATTTCTTCCAGTTCGTGAATATTCTGGCGGTGAATCACAAAATTCAGGGTCACGCCGATGCGGTAGTTCTTCAGCCAATCGAGGACCCGAAGTTTTTGCGCCTGACTGGAGGTGCCGGAGATTTCGCGGGCCGTTTTCTCGCGAGCGCCCTGGAAGCTGAGTTGGAAATGGTCAAGGCCAGCGGAGGCGAGGGCTGCGAGCTTGGATTCGTTAAGCGGAAGTCCGCTGGTGATGAGGCTGACGTAGAGTCCGGCTTCACGGGCGGAGCGGACCAGGGCGACGATATCTGTGCGGGCGAGAGGCTCGCCGCCTGTGAAATCGGCCTGCAGGATGCCGAGTTCGACAGCTTCGCGGAAAAGGCGCGACCAGGTTTCGGTGGGGAGTTCGGAGTCGCGTTTCGCGAGGTCCATGGGATTGGAGCAATAGACGCAGTGCAGCGGGCAGCGGTGGGTGAGTTCGGCGACCAGAGCCAGGGGCGTGGGGATGGTGTCAGCGTTGGGGGTCATTGGACATCAAAACAGCTTACCAAACAAGTGCCAACGGATTCCTCAGGGGCTGAAGCCTTTCTAGTACCAAACAACGAATCTCGGAGCCAAAGCTTCGAGCCCCCTAAAGGAAAAAAGCGCCGCCGCGCTGCCGCACTCCTAAAAATCGATAGCGCGCTGGTCGTGGAGGAGCGCAAGGTAGCCGAGCAGGTCGTCGGTGATGCGTTGCGGTTCGGCTTTGGCGTACAGCGCGTGAAGTTTTTCGGCGATTTGCTGGACGGTGTGCAACCCGTCGCAGAGTTGCACGATGTCCAGACTCGGACCGCTGAGGCGCAAGGCGCGTTCCGGCATGAGAAGCATGCGCGGCTGCTGCGTTTTTTCGCTCAGGCGACAACCGGGAGCGAGGCGGGGAGTGGCGTCCAGTTCGGGTCTCATCACGATTCCTTGGCGGGCTGGAAGGCGCCCGGAGGCGGCCAGCCTGGATGCACGTAGGCAAAATAGAGCGCGTCGAGCTGAGCCCACAGAATATCGCATTTGGCGCGAAGTGCGGCGTGGGCGAGATCCTGCTGTTCGCGGGTGCGCGCGTGTTGCACACAATAGGCGAGCGCGAACTCGGCGTCTTCAGGCGCTTGCGTGAGGCGGCCCTGGAAATAGTCGAGCGCGGGAACGAGCCAGGGATAGTGCTGGCGCATGCGGTCCATGCGGAGAGCGATGAGTTTGTGGCTGAAGAGTTCGGTGAGCGACGAAGCGACCGCTTCGAGGTGGGAGCGCGTGGAGACCAGTTGCACGTAGGCGTCGACGGCGAAGCGCGTGGCGGGCAAAATGCCGACGCTGCAAATGGCTTGCTCGCGCGAAAGGCCGGTGGCTTCGACGAGCTTGAGCCACTTTTCAATGCCGCCGGGTTTTGTGCCGTCGCCATCGTGATCGAGGATGCGCTTGCGCCAGGCGAGGCGGAAAGCTGGATCTTCGCTCCGGGCGAGGATGGCCGCGTCCTTGATGGGAATGTGTTCCTGGTAGTAGTAGCGGTTGAGGGCCCAGGCCTGGAGTTGGCCGCGGGTGAGTTTGCCTTCGTGCATCAACAGGTGGAAGGGATGCTGATGATGATAGCGCTCGCCGCCGATGGCGTGAAAGCCGGCAATGAATGCGGCTTCGCTGTAGGGCGGGTTGTCGGAGATGGCGGCGATCATAAAGTAATTTCGAGACCATCGTAGGCGATTTCAAAGCCGGCTTCCAGTACCTGGCGGTGTTCGGGCGAGTCTTCGTCGAGCACAGGATTGGTGTTGTTGATGTGGAAGAGGATTTTGCGGCCGCGCGCGTTGCCCGGGAATTGCGCGAGAAGGCCGTCGGGACCGGAAAGAGGAAGATGTCCAATTTCCGTGGCGCTTTTCTGGCTGCGACCGGTTTGCTGGATTTCGTCGTCGGACCAAAAGGTGCCGTCGACGAGAACGAGATCGGCAGAAGCGGCGGTCTTGCCCCAGTCCGAGCCACGGCCCGAAAGGGAAGGAGCGATGAAGACTTTTTTGCCGGATTGTTCGAGGAGCAAGCCGACGGTGGCTTCATCGGGCGCGGCGCCGCGACGAAAATCTTCGCTGGCAAAATCGGGATAGGCGCCATCGAGAGGAATCGAACTATAGAAAAACGTAGGCGCGTCACCGGGATTTTCCGAGAGATGGCAACCAATGCGGCCGCGTGACGAAAGCATCTGCCATTGGACTGGCGGATCGGCGCGGTCGAGAACCTTGAAGATGCGGCTTTCGTTCTTGAGGAGGCGCTGGACCGTCGGAGTGGCAAAGACAAAAAAATTCTGGAACTCACGCAGATGAAGCAAGCCCATAACGGAATCCACATCGGCAGAGAGAAGAAAAACTCCGGCGATGGGAGAGTGTCCGGGCAAATCGGGATTGGGAGAAAGTTCCGGAGTGGCGATGATTTGGGAGCGAAGATCGGGGGAAGCGCCAACCAGAAACCACAGCCCCGACAGAGGAGAAAAAGCAATTTGCGCTTGCGAACGCGCGCGGGCTCGCAACCCACCGGCGCGGAGACCAGAGCAATTGTGGCAAGCGCAATTCCATTGAGGGAACCCGCCGCCGGCGGCTGAGCCGAGGATTTTGATGTGCATGAAGAGAGACTCCGTCGAGACGCGGGGACGGGCGGGAAAATCGCGCGACACCTAGCAGTATAAACGCAAAACAGCCCGCCTCAGCCCATGGTGAAGCTTGGGAGTTAAAAGGCGGGCGTTGAAAAGAAATGCGATTAGAGTTCGGCGTTGGCGTACGAACTGATTTCGCAGTTCAGGTCGATCTCTTCATGCTGCGGTGTGGTCCATTCCATGGGCGCCGCTCCTTTAGTGAAGTGATGCAAGACCCGGAGAGAGTATCACAGGTCACAAAAGAAGGGAATACAGAGGAGCTGCAAGCGCTGCAAGCGGGTGGCTGGGAGCTGCGGGGGAGCTACTACATATAGACAAAATGAAGGCAGGCAAGCACAGCGGGTCGTGGCGGCGTTGAAGAGTACTGATGGGCACAAAATTCAACAAAATTTGCACAGCGGAAGAGAATTTCCCTTGACAACGTTGTGAATAAGCCTAAGATGTGGCAGAAAGTGGTAAAAAGTGGCGAACAGTAGAGTCAAGTAGGGCGTCCTAGAGGGCAGTGGTGGATTTGGGCAAACTCATCCTCCTGCGAAGTGGAAAAAATGAAGCTGCGGGGCAATTGTCAGGCAAAGGTGGACGAGAAGGGTCGGTTGAAGATACCCGCAGTGTTTCTCGAGGCGCTCCGGGAGTATGGGTCACAGTTTTATATCACCAGCACGACCGGTGACCGGGCACGCATTTACCCGCTGCCGGTGTGGTCCGAGATTGAAAACAAGCTGGAGAAACTGCCCAGCACGGACAAAGTAAAGCGCAAATTCTTGTTTCACACAAGCTATTACGGGCAAGCGGTAGAAATAGACGGGCAGGGGCGAGTACTGATACCCACGGTGTTGCGGGAGTCGGCGCAGACCAAAGGTGATGTGGACGTATTCGGGCAGCTGGACCATCTGGTGGTCATGAACCACACGAGGGTCCTCGATGAGATGAAGAGCGAGCCGTACACGGATGCGGACGACGACGCGCTAAAGAGTTCCGGGATTTAAGGGCAGGCGGTAAACGGGGCGGTAAGGCAAGCAGGGCGAGGCAATTGGGCGCACCACATATACCGGTGCTGTTGGATGAGGTGCTCGAATGGCTGGCCATAAAGCCGGAAGGAATATACGTAGACGCCACCACGGGAGCGGGAGGCCATTCGGCGGCCATCGCCGCGCGCTTATCGTCGGGCCGGTTGATCAGCCTGGACCGGGACGCACAGGCGCTGCAGATCGCCAGGGAGCGGCTGGCGGAGTATGGGAATCGAGTGAGCTTGCTGCACGCACCGTTCTCGAGGATTGCGGAGGCCGTACAAGGGTTGGGGATAGCCAAGGTGGACGGGGTCTTGGCCGACTTGGGAGTTTCGAGCATGCAGCTTGACCGTCCGGAGCGAGGCTTCTCGTTCCGCGAGGGAGGGCCGTTGGATATGAGGATGAGCAGCGGGGAGTTCGAAGAAGACACGCTGACGGCCGAAGAGATTGTGAATCGATGGTCGGAGAAGGAACTGGCCGACCTGCTCTACCGCGAAGCGGAAGAGCACGATTCCAGGAGAATCGCCAGAGGGATAGTGAAAGCGCGACCGATCAGGGATACCGCGCACCTGGCAACGGTTGTGGCAGGCGTCCGGAAGCAATGGGGAAGGCAGAGACTGCATCCCGCAACAAAAACGTTTCTGGCGCTGCGGATAGCGGTGAATCGAGAGTTGGAGGAACTCGGGCAGTTTCTTTTTCGGACTCCTGCCACATTGAATTCCGGAGGCCGGTGGGTGGTGCTGACATACCACTCAAGGGAAGACCGGCCGGTGAAGCACGCGTTCCAGGAAGGGCAACGGGCGGGGACGCTGAAGGTGTGGACGAAACACGTGATTGTGCCGAGCGCGGCAGAGCAGGAAGCGAACCCGAGATCGCGAAGCGCGAAGCTCCGGTGCGCAGAGAAGGTGTGAGATGCTAGGCAAGAGCAAGAAGCCGGTGATGATGGAGTTCCAGACCGTGAAGCGGATCGACAATTCGCGGCTGGTGCGGCATGTCGAGCCGGCGAAGATGCGTGGGCTGTACAAGACGGCGGCGCTGGGCGGGATTGTGGCGATCTTCTTCATGCTTTACATTTACCAACACTTCCGCTGCATCGATTTGAGCTTCCAACTGGAAGAGATGAAGTCCAAGCAGCAGTCGGCGCAAGCGTACAACGGGCAACTGAAGCTGGAAATCGCGACGCTGCGGGATCCGCGGCGAATTGATTTGCTGGCGAGGCACCAACTGGGATTGACGCAGCCCATTCCGTCGCAGGTGCGCGAATACACCGGTATGGATGACGCGCAGGTGGCGGCGGTACGGTATGTGCGGCCGAACCGAGCGCCGTAGCTGAGCAATCTGCTGGGCGAGAGCCAGAAGAGAGATTCCTCACTCCGCAGACTCCGTTCGGAATGACCGAACGGGAGTTTTTCTGCGAGCTATGAGGCGGTGCGCCAACGAAACCCGGTGAGTTTGGAAACGAATGTTGAGTCCGCCAGAAACGCGAGCCAACTGCCAGGAACCATGCAGCAGAATAAAGTTGACGTCCGTTTACTGATTCTTGCCAGCGTGGCGCTTTTTTGGATGCTCGCAGTCTCTGGCCGCCTTGCCTACCTGCAATTATTCCGACACAGCGAATACATGATGCGCGCATCGCGGCAGCAGCGGCGCACGCTGGACATCACGCCAAAGCGCGGAGCGATTTACGACCGCAACCTGCGGCCACTGGCGATGAGTGTGCCGGTGCAATCGGCGTTCGCGATACCGACGGAAGTGAAAGACGTGCCGATGGCGGCGCGGCTGCTTTCGGGCGTGTTGGGTGCTCCTCAAGATTACGTCCGGGAAAAGCTGGAATCGGGAAGCACGTTTGTGTGGATTCAACGGAAGCTCCCACCAGAGAAGGTGCAAGCGATCAAGGCGCTGAACCTGACGGGCATCTATTTTCAGGAAGAGAACCAGCGGTATTACCCCAAGAGGGATATGGCCGCGCACGTGTTGGGATTCGTGGACGTGGACGAAAAGGGGCTGGGCGGAATTGAACACGAGTACGACGGGCTGATCCGCAGCAAAGGCGAAAAGATCGTGGTGATGGCGGATGCGAGGCAGCGCTGGTTTGACGGAGGAGAAGCGCAGCGCGATCAAGGCGTGAACGTCGTTCTGACGATCGATGAAAAGATTCAATACATCGCGGAGCGGGAGCTGGCGGCGGTGATTGAAAGAACCCACGCGCCGGCAGGAACGGTGATTGTGCAGGACCCGAATGGCGGCGCCATCCTGGCGCTGGCAAACTGGCCGAAATTCAATCCGAACGCGGCGGTGGATGTACCGGCGGAGGCGCGAATGGACCGCGCGGTGAGCGCGATTTATGAGCCGGGATCGACGTTCAAGCTGGTGACGCTGGCGGCGGCGATGGACCAGAACCTGATCCGCTCCGACGACGTATTTGACTGCGGAAACGGCGCGGTAGTAGTGGCCGGGCACACCATTCACGACCATAAAAAATACGGAATGTTGACGGTCGCGGAGATTCTGGCGAATTCGAGCGACGTGGGTGCCATCAAGATTGCCCTGCGGCTGGGTTCGCCGAAATTTTATGAGTACATCAAGGGATTCGGATTCGGCTCGTTCACGGGAATCGATCTGCCGGGAGAAAGCCGCGGGAAACTGCGGAAATATGAGCACTGGGGATCGTACTCGATTGGATCGATCTCGATGGGGCAGGAAGTGGGAGTGACGCCGCTGCAAATGATTTCGGCAGTGTCGGTGATCGCGAATGGCGGGCTGCTGTACAAGCCGCACGTGGTCCAGGAGATGCGGCGGGGCGACCAGATTGTGGTGCTGGACGGGCCGGCGGCGAGCGCCGACCCACGGCAGGTGATTCGCCCGGAAACAGCGGCGGCGATGCGGCGGATGATGGAAGGGGTCATACTGCAAGGGACCGGGAAAAAGGCGCGGCTGGATGGATGGACGGCGGGCGGAAAGACGGGAACGGCGCAAAAGACGGATCCGGCGACGGGGCGGTATTCTCGGACAAATGTGATCGCCTCGTTCACGGGATTCGCGCCGATCAACAATCCCGCGGTGACGATACTGGTGTCGATCGATTCGCCAGCAGGATACCCGCACGATGGAGCCACGGTTTCCGCGCCCGTATTCAAGAGCATTGCGGAGCAAGTGTTGCCGTATCTGGATGTGCCGCGCGATGTGCCGCTGAGCCCGCGATTGCTGCAGGCGGCGTACAAGAGCGCAAGAGCAACGGACGATGCTTCGCTGGACGACTTGACGCCGGTGGATTTTTCGACGCAGCCAGAGGAAACGGACGACAGTGCCAAGCCGGCAGAGAGCAAAGTGAGCGAGCAAAAACCGCCGGAAGTGACGTTGGCGGTGGACGAAGGAGGGGATATTGCGGTGCCGGATTTCGCGGGAAAGTCGATGCGGGAGATAACGGAGGTGTGCTTGCGGCTGGGGCTGGACCCGGTGCTGGTTGGCAGCGGCGTTGCATCGGAACAGACACCCCAGGCGGGAACGAAAGTCCGCCCAGGAACGAAAGTGACCGTAGCGTTTGCGACGGTACCGGCCCGCATGGGCAAACCGCGCTAAGAAAAGGACTTAAGAAGCAAATGAGCAGAGCACTGAAGCTAGCGGAGGAAGCGCAGAAAACCGGGACTCGGCTCGGAGAGGACGAACGGAAACAAACTGTGGCTGAGCAGAAACACCCAGCCGGCAAACCACTCCATGTGGTTTTGGAGGGCGTAGAACTGCGCGCTGAGGTGCCGGCGAAGGATCTGCTGATTGAACAAGTGACCTGCGACTCGCGGAAAGTGCGAGCAGGGGCGCTGTTTGTGGCGGTTCACGGAGTGGCCACGGATGGGAACCTGTACGCGAAGGAGGCGGTGGCACGCGGGGCAAGGGTGGTATTGAGCGCCCACGCTGCGCCTGCAGATTGGCCGCCAACAGCGGCGTGGATTCAGGTGAGCGAGCCGCGAAAAGCGCTGGCAATCGCGGCAGCGAATTATTTTGCGCGACCCGCGGATGCGTTGAAATTGGTGGGCGTGACCGGGACGAATGGCAAAACCACCACGGCTTCGCTGATCGATTCGATTGTGAAGGCCTCGGGGGCCAAGACCGGGCTGTTTGGCACGATTGCCTATCACACACCGTTGGGCGAATACCCTGCGCCGAATACCACACCGGAATCGGTGGACTTGCAACAGTTTTTCGCGGAAGTGCGCGACGCCGAAGGCACGCACGCGGTACTGGAAGCGAGTTCCCACGCGCTGGTGATGGACCGCTTGTGGGGCTGCCACTTTGCCGTGGCGCTGTTCACCAATCTGACGCGCGATCACATCGATTTTCACGGAACATTCGATAACTATTTTGAAGCGAAGCTGCGGTTGTTTGAAGGCACAGGCGCTGGTGCACCGGACGTGTCGGTGATCAACACGGATGACGAATGGGGCAAGAAGCTGGTTGGATTGGGGAAGAAGACGCTAATAACGTACGGGTTGCAAAACGGCGCGGACCTGAAAGCCAAGAAATTCCAGCTGACGTTTAACGGGTTGAACTTCACTGCGCAAACCCCGAACGGCGCGATACAGGTGCAATCTGCGCTGGTGGGGCGAATCAATGTCTACAATATTCTGGCGGCGATCGGCGCGGGAATTGGGCTGGGCTATTCGCATGAAATCATCGAAGCGGGAATCCGCAACCTAGAAGCAGTGGCGGGAAGATTCCAGCGGATCGATCAGCGACAACCGTTCCTGGTGGTGGTGGACTACGCGCACACCGATGATGCACTGGAAAACCTGATCCGCACGGCGCGGGAGCTGAATACCAAGGGACGCATCATCACGCTGTTTGGATGCGGCGGATCCCGCGACCGAACGAAGCGGCCGATCATGGGGGAAACGTCGGGGCGGCTGAGTGATCTATCGATTCTGACGAGCGACAATCCGCGGCAGGAAGATCCGCTAAAAATCATCAGCGACATCGTGGTGGGCATGCAGAAGTCCGGCGGAAAGTATCTGATCGAAGCGGACAGAGGCAAAGCGATCCGGCGGGCGATTGAGGAAGCGCGCGCGGGAGACATTGTGTTGTTGGCAGGAAAGGGGCACGAGGATTACCAGATTTTCGCGGACCACACCATCCATTTTGACGATCGCGAGGAAGCGCGAAAGGCGCTGAGCGATCTGGGGTATAGCGAGCCCATTGGCGCATTGGGAGGGCGCTGACAAAAAAGGCGAAGATTGCTCAGCGGCTGAAGCCCACGACTTGCGAGGATAGCAATGTTGGAGTTGCGACCCCCTTGAAGGAATAACGCCGAGAGAACGGCCGTGAGAGTAGGACTGGGAGCAGGCCTGAGAGAGCAGGTTGTAACGGGCGCCGCGGGTTTGGCACGCAGCGCGCTCTGGTCTCAGTAGCGAGGGACGGGGGCTGCGGGCCAGGATGTGACCAGCAGATGAAGGAGGGACCCTCTACCGGTGAACACGCGCCAAGCAGTGCTTTGCGGACGAGGTGAAGGCTTCGCCCGAACCCTAGGAAAAGCCAACGTACTGAGGCAACTATGCGGTGGACGATTGAACAGGTGGCTGAGGCAGTGGCTGGGAAAGCCGGGCATGGACTCAACCCCATGGCCCGGATGGCCGGCGTCTCGATTGATTCTCGCACGGTACGTGACGGAGAACTGTTCATCGCCATACACGGTCCGAATCACGATGGACACGACTACGTGGCCGCAGTTATGGACAGCGGTGCCGTGGCGGCGGTGGTGGCGGAGCCGCTGGTGTCGAAGTATCCCGGGTGGATCCAAGACCGGTGCATCACGGTGCCAGACACGTTGCAAGCGCTCCACAACCTGGCGCGAGCGGTGCGCAAACAGTGGGGGCGGAAGATTTGCGGGATCACCGGGTCTGTCGGAAAGACCACCACGAAGGAAATCCTGGCGGCACTGCTGGGCACGAAGCTACGGGTCCTGAAGTCCGAAGGCAATTTCAACAATGAATATGGGTTGCCGCTGACGCTGTTTCGTCTGGAACCAGCGCACGACGTGGCGGTGCTCGAGATGGGCATGTCGTACCCGGGCGAGCTGCGGCGTCTGGCGGGGATTGCGCGGCCCGACGTGGCCATTGAGACTCGGGTAGCGCCAGCGCATTTGATGAATTTTTCTTCGCTAGAAGAAATCGCGATGGCCAAGCGGGAGTTGGTGGAAGGGCTGAACGGGGCAGGCTCAGTGGCGGTGTTGAACGCGGACGATCCGCGAGTGGCGGGAATGGCGGCGGCAGCGCCCGGGCGCGTGATTTTCTACGGCGTCGAGAAGCCGGCGGAGTACAACGCGGAGGAGATTGAAGATCGCGGAGCACTGGGGTCGGCGTTCACGCTGGTGCATCGAGGAAAGAGGACCAGGCTTGAGATGTCGCTGCCGGGGCGGCACGTGGTGGCGAACGCGCTGGGGGCGATTGCTGCGGCAAGCGTTTGGAATATTGGAATTGCGGATGCGCAGAAAGTGTTCCCGAATTTGCGGACGCCCACGATGCGCGGGGAATTGATCCGGTTCACGAATGGGTTCGCGCTGATCAACGATTCCTATAATTCGAGTCCGGCAGCGCTGCACGCCATGATCGGGTTGCTGGCGGCGACTCCGGGATTTCAGCGGCGGATTCTGGCGGCTGGGGAAATGCGGGAATTGGGGCCGAGTTCAGCGGTGCTGCACCGGGAAGGCGGAGTGTTCGCGGCGAAGACCGGGAAAGTGGATTACGTGATTGGCGTGCAAGGAGACGCGGCACAGGTGGTGGAAGGGGCCGTGGCGACAGGATTGCCTCGGGGGAGCACAAAGTTTTTCCAGACTCCGGTGGAAGCGGCGAACTTTCTGGTTGCATTCGTACAACCGGGTGACCTGCTGCTGGTGAAGGGATCGCGCAGCGTGAAGATGGAGCGCATTGTGGAAGTGCTGCTGGCGCAATTCGCGCCGGAAGACGCGCGGCCGGGCGCGGGGTCGGGTCACTGAGATGCTCTACTACCTGCTCTATCACGTGCTGCAGAAATATTTCAGCCCGCTGAACGTGTTTCGCTACATCACGGTGCGTACGGTGTACGCCAGCTTGACGGCGATGTTTTTGGCGCTGGTATTCGGGCCGTGGCTGATCCGGAAGTTGCGCGAACTGCAGATCGGGCAGTACATCCGGGAAGAAGGACCGCAGGAGCACAAGAAAAAGGCAGGCACGCCGACGATGGGCGGTGTGCTGATCGTGCTTTCGACGGCGGTTCCGACTTTGTTGTGGGCAGACCTTTCGAACATGTTCGTGCTGATGGGTCTGTTTGCGCTGCTGGCGTTCGCGGCGATTGGATTTGTGGACGATTACGCCAAGGTGGCCAAACGGCAGAATTTGGGATTGACGGGGAAAAAGAAACTCACGCTGCAGGTATTGGTGAGCAGCGTGGTGGCGGTGACGCTGCTGGTGCTGGCGACGCACAGCGCGTACTCGACGCAACTGATCGTGCCGTTCGTGAAACGATTCCGGCCGGACCTAGTGATTCATAGCCTGATGAGTTCACCACACCTGTGGCCGGTGGCGTTCATACCGTTTCTGATTTTCGTGGCCGTGGTGATTACCGGCAGCTCGAACGCGGTGAACCTGACGGACGGGCTGGACGGACTGGCGATCGGATGCACGGTGATTGCGGCGGGCGCACTGACAGTGCTGACATATGTCAGCAGCAATTCTCGTTGGGCAAATTATCTGGAGATTCAGTACATCCCGCGAGTGGGGGAACTGACGGTGTTTTGCGGGGCATTGGTGGGCGCGTCGCTGGGATTCCTGTGGTACAACGCGCATCCCGCGGAAGTTTTTATGGGGGACGTCGGTTCGCTGGCCCTGGGGGGCACGCTGGGCACCATCGCGGTGATCATCAAGCAGGAAGTGCTGCTGGTTTTCGTGGGCGGGATATTCGTAGTGGAGGCGTTGTCGGTGATTCTGCAAGTGGGCTCGTTCAAATTGCGCGGGAAACGGATTTTTCGCATGGCGCCGATTCATCATCACTTTGAGTTGCTGGGGTGGAGCGAGAGCAAGGTGATTGTGCGCTTCTGGATTGCGGCTTTGGTGTTTGCGCTGTTCGCGCTGACAACGTTGAAATTGCGGTAACACCTGAGAAAGGCGCCCGCCTCAGAAGGCGGCCGCTACAAATGCTTAGCTGAGGCAAAACGGAGAATGCCGGGATCGATTGAACTGCGAGGAATGCGCGTGCTGGTGGTGGGACTGGCGCGGACAGGGGTGGCCACGGCGTTATTCTGCGCGGCGCGCAACGCAAAAGTGACGGCCACGGAAGCTCGATCGGAAGGCGCGCTGGGAGATGTACTGGCAAAATTGCGCGAAGCGGGTGTAGCGCTGGAATTGGGCGGGCACACGGAGAAAACGTTTCTGGCGCAGGACTTGATTATTCCGAGCCCGGGAGTGCCGGCGGACGACCCATTCTTGGTGGCGGCGCGCTCCAAGAAGATCACCATCTGGAGCGAGATTGAATTGGCGTATCGCTTCATGGAGGGCAGGCTGATCGGCATCACGGGGTCGAACGGGAAGACCACCACCACAACGCTGGTGCACCACATCCTGGCGAATTCGGGAGTGCAAGCGATTCTGGCAGGAAACGTCGGGACGGCACTGATTTCAGTCGTCGAACAGACCAACGCGCGGACCGTGGCGGTGGTGGAACTGAGCAGCTTTCAGTTGGAGTTGATCGAACGGTTTCGGCCGAATATCGGCGTGATGCTGAACCTGACGCCGGATCATCTGGACCGTCACAAGACCATGGAAGCGTACGCCAAAGCCAAAGCGCGGCTGTTCGAGAACCAGACGGAACTGGATGCGGCGGTGCTGAATGCTGACGACGCGCCGACGCTTGGCTATACGCCGAAAAAGCCGCAAGTGTTCTGGTTCAGCCGGAAACAGACGGTGAAGCAGGGTGCGTATTTGAAGGCCGAAGACATCGTGGTGACGCACCAGGGCGGCGAGGATTTCGTGATGAAGGCGCAGGAGATTCCGCTGGCGGGCGCGCACAACCTCGAGAATGTGCTTGCGGCAGTGATCGCAGCGCGACTGGCGGGCGTGGACGCTGCCTCGATCGGGAAAGCGGTTAAAGCTTTTGCAGGAGTCGAGCACCGGCTGGAATTTGTGGCAGAGATCGATGGAGTGAAGTATTACAACGATTCGAAAGCGACGAACGTGGACGCGACGCTGAAGGCGCTGGACGCGTTTCCCGGGCGGATTCTGATTATTCTTGGCGGAAAAGACAAGGGAAGCGACTACACGGTGCTGCAGAAGCCCTTGCGGGAGAAGGCGATTCTGGCGCTGCTGGTCGGCGCGGCCAGCGACAAGATTGAAAAACAAATCGCGGGAAGTGTGGCCCTGGAGCGAGCGGAAACCATTGAACGAGCCGTGGCCATTGCCTCGCACGCAGCGCAAGCGGGAGACATCGTGGTGCTGGCGCCGGCTTGCGCGAGTTTCGACCAGTTCCAGAGCTACGAACATCGCGGACGCGTGTTCAAGGAGCTGGTGCGGCAGATTCAGCGGAAATCGGCCGGAACGGTTGAAGGATAGGGGTGCACGGTGGCGAGACGCCTGGAAACGGACCGTTGGCTATTTGGAGTGACGCTGGTGCTGTGCCTGATGGGCGCGGTGATGATTTTCAGCGCTTCCGCGATCACGGCGCAACAAATGTACGGTCACTCGTACATTTTCGTGGCGAGGCAGGCGGCGTGGCTGGTGATGGGGCTGCTGGGGATGTTCGCGCTGATGAAGCTGGACTATCACCGGCTGCGCGAGCCGGCGGTGGTGTACACCGTACTCTGCGTGGTGCTGGTGATGCTGGTGGGGACATTTTTTCTGGATAAGTCGCACGCGACACATCGGTGGATCAAATTGGGGCCGCTGAATTTGCAGCCCTCGGAGATTGCCAAGCTGGCGATCATCCTGTACCTGGCATGGTTTCTGGATTTGCGGCGCCGCAGAGAAACAAGCCTGGAATTCAGCAAGCAGGATTTTCTGCAGACGATTCTTCCGGCGGTGGCGCCCATTTTCGTGTGTGTGGCGTTGATTGTGGCGCAGCCGGACCTGGGCACGTCGGTGGATGTAGTACTGATTATGGCGGCGATTTTGTTTGTCGCGGGGCTCAGCTGGAAATGGCTGGCAGTGGGAGCGGCGGCAGGGCTGCCGGCGTTGTTGCTGCTGATCATGAATGCATCGTACCGGCAGGCGCGATTGATGGCGTTTCTGCACCCGGATTCCGACCCGCAGGGCGCGGGATTTCAGTTGCTGCAATCGCTGATTGCGGTGGGCTCGGGAGGGTTCACGGGCGTGGGATTGATGGAGAGCAAGCAGAAGCTGTTTTATTTGCCGGAGGCGCACACGGATTTTATTTTCGCGGTGATCTGCGAAGAACTGGGATTTTTGGGCGCGACGGTGGTGATTGTGTTGTTTGCGATGTATGCGTGGAGGGGATTGCGCGCGGCGTTCAATGCGCCGGACGGATTCGGGAGGATGGTGGCGTTAGGGGTGACGGCGATGGTGCTGTTCCAGGCGCTGATCAATTTTGCCGTGGTACTGGGGATGATGCCGACGAAAGGGATTCCATTGCCATTTGTGAGCTACGGCGGGTCGAGCTTGCTGGTGATGTTGCTGGCAACCGGCGTGCTGTTGAATATATCGCAGCAGGCAGCGCCGAACTCCGGGCTGCGAGATTGATGCCGTGAAATTGCTGATTGCGGGCGGCGGGACGGGCGGACACGTTTTCCCGGCGCTGGCCATTGCGCAGGAATGGAACTCGCGAGGAGCGGAGAGAGAAGTCGTGCTGGTAGGAACACAACGCGGAATTGAAATGAAACTGGTGCCGCAAGCGGGATTGCCACTGGAGACATTGCGTGTGGCGGGCTTGAAGGGCAAAGGCGGAACAACGCTACTGAAGAACCTGGCGATGCTGGGCAGCGGACTTTCGGATGCGTTTGCTGTGATCAACAAGCACGAGCCTACGGTGGCGTTTGGCGTGGGGGGGTATGCGGCCGGCCCCATGCTGCTGGCCACCTGGCTGCGCGGGATACCGAACGTGATCTTCGAGCCGAACGCGGAACCGGGCTTCACGAACAAAGTGTTGGCGCGATTCGCGAGAAGGATTGCGACCGGGTATGAAGTGTCCGCGCGAACGTGGAGTGAAAAGGCGGTGGTTACGGGCTGTCCGGTGCGGCAGGAATTTTTTCAGATTGTGCCACGCGCGCCGCAGAAGCCGTATCGTCTGCTGGTGACGGGAGGCAGCCAGGGGGCGCTGCCGGTAAATCGCGCGTTTATGGCCGCGGCGGGCCTGCTGGCCAAGCGAAGAGATGAGTTGCGGATGGTGCATCAAAGCGGTGAGCGCGATTATAATGAGGTGCAGACCGCGTACGAGCGGAGTGAATTTCCCGTAGAGGTAGTGCCGTTCCTGGGAAACATGGCGGAACGATTTGCCTGGGCGGACTTGATCGTTTGCCGGGCGGGAGCCATCACCGCGGCAGAAGTGGCAGCCGCCGGGCGGGCGGCGATATTCATTCCGTTTGGACGAGCGACGGACAGCCACCAGTTGCGCAACGCGCAGGAAATGATGAAGGCAGGCGCGGGCAGGGTGATTACCGAGCCGGACCTGACAGCAGAACGATTGACGAACGAGATTTTTTCCCTCCTAGACCAGCCCCGGGAGATTGAAAAGATGGCGATGAAGGCGCGCAGCCTGGCGTATCCTCATGCGGCGCGCGACATCGTGGATTTGATTGAAGAGGCCGCGCGGCGTGCGAGCCCGAAAAAACTGGGACGAACATGATGGTAACGTTTCGCAATTTTCAGCGAATACACATGGTGGGAATCGGCGGGATTGGCATGAGCGGAATTGCCGAAGTGCTGCTCACGCTGGGGTATTCGGTTTCCGGATCGGACACCCGGCCATCAACGATTACCGAGCGGTTGCAGGACCTGGGCGCGACGATCCATGAAGGGCATCGAGCCGAAAACGTGGAAGGCGCGCATGTGGTGGTGATTTCGTCAGCGGTGAAAGCCGACAATCCAGAAGTTGCGGAAGCGCACAAGAGAAAAATCCCGGTGATTCCGCGAGCGGAAATGTTGGCGGAACTGATGCGGCTGAAGTATGGGATCGCCGTGGCCGGGGCGCACGGAAAAACGACGACGACGTCCATTGTGGCGTCCATTCTAGCGGCCGCGCATCTGGATCCCACGTTCGTGGTGGGCGGGAGAGTGAATCAAGCGGGAACGACCGCGCGCGTGGGCCGCGGAGAATTCTTTGTAGTGGAAGCAGACGAAAGCGACCGCAGCTTCCTGATGTTCGCGCCGGTCGTGGCGGTGGTCACGACGATTGACCGCGAGCATCTGGACCAGTATTCGTCGCTGGAAGACATTCAGGATGCATTTTTGCAATTCGTGAACCGCGTACCGTTTTATGGCGCGGCGATTTTGTGTCTGGACGAGCCAAACGTGCAGGCGTTGATGCCGAATGTGAAGAGGCCAATCATCACGTACGGGACTTCGAGTCAAGCGGACCTGGTGATCAGCGATATCGAGTTGCTGGGACTGGGGAGCCGGTTCCGGCTGACTTACAAGGGAGACGACCTGGGCTTGTTCGAGTTGCCGCACCCGCCGGGGATTCACAACGTGCGGAACGCGGCAGCAGCAGCGGCGGTAGCGTTGTATTTAAATGTCGCGACGGATTTAATCCGTGAAGGACTGGCGAAGTTTGCGGGAGTGGGGCGGCGGTTCGACATCAAGGGAGTGGTCAACGACATCGTGGTGGTGGATGACTACGGACATCACCCGACGGAGATTCGCGCGACATTGGAAGCGGCCCGCGGTTGCAAGTACAACCGCTTGCTGGTGCTGTTCCAGCCGCACCGGTACACGCGCACGCAACAATTGTGGGACGAGTTCTCTCGCGCGTTCAACCAGGCGGACGTGCTGGTGCTGACGGATATTTATGCGGCAAGCGAAAGCCCGATTGCGGGAGTAACCAGCGAAGCGCTGGTGACAAGCATCCGCGAGGCCGGGCACAAGAATGTGCACTACATCGGGTCCATGCAGGCAGCGGTGGAATTCCTGCTGCGGGAAGCAAGACCGGGCGACGCGGTTATGACCATTGGCGCGGGGAATGTGAGCCGGGCGAGCAACGAGTTGATGGTGCTGTTGGGCACGGAATACCACGTGAGTGACGGGCTGAGAGATGCGCATTAAAGATCCAAAGGTGCTCGGCGCGCTCCCGGAGTTGGGAGTGGAACTGGAGCACGCGGTGTCGCTGGCACAGTTGACGTACCTTGGGATTGGCGGAACGACGGACCTGTTGCGGATTGGGCGGCACGAGGCGATCCCGGAACTGGTGAATTTGCTGGATGGCAACGGAATTCCGCACAAATTCTTGGGCGGAGGATCGAATCTACTGGTTGCCGACGAAGAACTGCCGTTTGTGGTGATGCAGCTGGCCAAGCCGGAGCCGGATGTGGTGGTCGAGGGCAGCATCGCCAGCGTGGACGCAGCGGCGGACCTGGGACGAACAGTGACATTTTGCGCGAAGAGGAATCTGGGCGGGATGGAAGGGCTGATTGGAGTGCCGGGAACGGTGGGAGGCGCGTTGCGGATGAACGCGGGGGCATACGGTACGCAGATCGGGTCGTACGTGAGGGAAGTGAAGATGTACCGGGCAGGCGAACGGAAGATTGAAACCTTAAAAGCCGAGCAGATTTCCTTCGAATACCGGCACACTTCATTTGGACCCGATGATATGATGCTGTCAGTGAAGCTCGAACTTCCTACCAAGCCGTACGAAGAAATCATCAAAGGCATTCGTATCTGTAACGAAAAGCGGCGATCCAGCCAGCCCCTGGGGCAGAAGAGTGCGGGTTGCATCTTCAAAAACCCTCCAGGAGCGTCGGCGGGGCGGATGATTGACGAGTTGGGGCTGAAAGGGTTCTCGGTGGGAGATGCGCAGGTGAGCGATCGCCACGCGAATTTCTTTATCAATGCGGGCCAGGCATCCGCGGCGGACATGCTGTCGTTGATCGCCAATGTGCGCGAGCGGGTGCGCGAGTCTTATGGGGTAAATCTGGAAAACGAGGTGGTGGTTTGGAACGCCTGAAACCCATCCAGCGGAATGCCTCCGCCGCGGCAGCTGCGGAGCAGGAAAGTTACCGGCCGGAACTGGTGACGGACGAGGAGCCGCGCTATTTGCGGCGGCAAAAGCCGGTGGAGATTCGGCGCAAGAAACTCGGCGGAAAGACGTGGCCGTTTTACCGGCGGGTGTTCGTGTGGACGATGGTGGGAGGGACGCTGGCGGCCGGCGTGGTGTTTGCGGCGCGCTTTGCGCTGTACTCACCGCAGATGCTGCTGATCAAGCCGGATCAGATCAGCGTTACGGGCAACCACGTGGTGCCGCGCGAAGAGGTGCTGAAGCTTTTTGTGCGCGACCGGAACCGTAGTGTTTTACGGATCCCGTTGGATGCAAGACGTACGCAGCTGCAGGAAATTCCCTGGGTGCAAGAAGCCAGCGTGCAACGCATCCTGCCGAACCATTTGCGGGTGGAGATAACGGAGCGGACGCCCATCGCGTTCTTCCGGAACGGAACGGATCTAACGCTGATCGACGCGCAAGGGGTATTGCTGGACCGCCCGGACGGAGAGGATTATCACTTCCCGATCGTGACCGGACTTTCGGAGAACATCTCGCGGGAAGAACGCGAAAAGCGCATGCAGACGTACCAGGAGTTCATGAAGGCAGTTGATCTGGTGAAACCGGGGGCAACCGACCGAATCAGCGAGATGGATCTCGGGAATCCTCGCGACCTGCGCGCGGTGCTGACGGGATTGGAAACCGGCGACCCGGGGCAAGCGGTGACGGTGCATTTTGGGCAGGGAGATTTCACCGGCAAGTACCGGATGCTGGTAGAGAATTTTGCGCAGTGGCAGGCGAATGCCGGACGCGTCGAATCGATTGATCTTCAGTACTCGAGGCAGGTCGTGGTGAACCCCGACACCAGCGAACCAGTCGCGAAACGAAAATAAGGAACAGGCGGGAGAGCATTTTGGCTAAGAAAGATAAATACATCGTGGGGTTGGACATCGGGAGCACAAAAACGTGCGCGCTGCTGGCGGAGATGGACAACGATCAGTTGCGTTTCTTGGCATTGGGAGCGGCGGAATCGAAAGGGCTGCGCAAAGGGCTGATCGTTAACCTCGATTCCACGGTCAGTTCGATTCGGCGCGCGGTGGAAGAGGCGGAAGGCGTGGCCAATGTGCCGGTAGAGTCGGCGATCATCGGCGTGGCAGGGAGCCATGTGCGCGGACTGAACAGCCGCGGCGGAGTGCCTCTGGGGCCGAGGCCGCGGGACATTGAGCGCGACGATGTGAGGCGAACCATCGATGCGGCGCGGAATGTGTCGCTGCCGGACGACCGGGAAGTCCTGCATGTATTGCCGCACGAATTCAGGGTAGACGCCCAGGATGGAATTCGCGACCCAATTGGGATGGTAGGGCAGCGGTTGGAGGCGAACGTTCACATTGTGACGTCGTCGATTTCCGCGACGCAGAACCTGGTGACCGCGGCGAACAAGGCCGGGATTCTGATTAACGATACGGTGCTGGAGCCGCTAGCGTCGGGCGAAGCGTGCCTGACGCAGGATGAACGAGACTTGGGGGTGTGCCTGCTGGATATTGGCGGCGGCACAACCGAATTGATTGTCTATGGCGGCGGAGTGGTGCGGCACACGGGGGCGGTGGCGGTTGGCGGGGACCACTTCACCAATGATTTGGCAGTGGGGCTACGGACGCCGATTCCGGAGGCGGAGCGAATCAAGCGGCAGCACGGGTGTGCCGCGGCGCACCTGTTGCGCCATGAAGGGTCCATCGAAATCGCCAGCGTGGGAGATAGGCCGCCGCGCACAATCTTTCCGCGGAATCTGACGGAAATCACAGAGCCGAGAGCCATGGAGTTGCTGTCGCTGATTGCGGACGACTTGAGGCGCGCGGGGCTGGACTCGCAAATTCCGGCGGGATTTGTGCTGGCGGGAGGGGGAGCGCGACTGAACGGGCTGGTGGAATTGATGGAGCAGCTGTACCACTTGCCGGTGCGAATTGCGGAGCCGCGAGGAATCCTGGATTTACCGGAACAGGTGGCACAGCCGGAATATGCCACGGTGATCGGGTTGGTGCTGTACGGGGCCAAGGCGCGGAAGGCGGCACTGCCCAAATCTGGAACATTGGTGTCGAAACTGAAAGCGATGTTTGCCGGGGCTTGACTGCAACGATGGTCCCAATGGTTGGATCGAAGGGCGAAGAAAGGACGAGGCTGAGGGGAGTTTAGTACCCCTAACAGGGAAAATGAACTGTTTTTCCACAGGCCCTTAATTTGCTTGTGGCACAGCCGTAACACGAGATTTATAAAGGAGTTTCACCAGCCGGACAGGGGGAAGGGCATGACAGCGAAAGACGCAGGTATCCGGATGAGTTTTAGCGAGGAGCTACAGCCGGCGAAGATCAAAGTGATCGGAGTAGGCGGAGGCGGCTGCAACGCCGTGAACCGCATGATTCGCGCGAAGGTTGAAGGTGTGGAGTTCGTGACGGCAAACACCGACCTGCAAGCGCTGAAGCTCTCGCAAGCTCCGGTGAAGCTGCAACTCGGCGCGAAGTTGACGAAGGGATTAGGCGCCGGGGCCAATCCTGAGATCGGGCGCAAAGCGGCACTGGAAGATACCGACAAAATTATTGAAGCGCTGGAAGGCGCGGACATGATCTTCATCACGTCCGGGCTTGGCGGCGGCACGGGAAGCGGCGCGGCGCCGGTGGTGGCGTCGTTGGCGAGCGAGATTGGCGCGCTGTCGGTTGCGGTGGTAACGAAGCCGTTTGCCTTTGAAGGCAAGCGGCGCATGCTGCAAGCGGAACAGGCTTTGCAGGAATTGATCGGCGTGGTGGACACGGTGATCGTGATTCCGAATGAACGGTTGATGGAAACGGTGGAGCGAGGCACGAGTTTTTTTGATGCCTTCCGGATTGCGGACGACATTTTGCGCCAGGCTGTGCAAGGGATTTCGGACATTATTACGGTGCCGGGAATTATCAACCGCGATTTTGCGGACGTGAAGGCTATCATGCACGGGCAGGGTTATGCGGTGATGGGCACGGCGGTGGCGACTGGAGCGAGCCGCGCGGTGGATGCCGCGAACCGGGCGATCTCCAGCCCGTTGCTGGAAGACAATTCGATTGAAGGCGCGCAGGGAATCCTGATCAACATTTGCGGGAGCTCGTCGCTGTCACTGCATGAAGTTCATGAGGCGTCCAGCGTGATCCAGAAGGCCGCGCATGAAAATGCGAACATCATTTTTGGTGCGGTGATGGACGACAATATGAAGGACGCGGTGAAAATCACGGTGATTGCGGCGGGGTTCAAGGACGCGGGGAAAAAGAACGTGGCGCAACAGCAGAAGCCCTCGTTCCTGCCGCGAACCTGGAAGGCCGGGCGAGATGTGCCGGTACAGCAGGAGTTGCCGCAAACGCCACCGCCGCAGCCCCCGCCGAGCGTGGTGCACCAGGTGACGCAGAACGTGCGCGACGTGGCGCCGGAAGTTTCGAAGGACGACTTGGACGTGCCGACGTTTTTGAGAAGGCAGGCGCAGAAGGCCTGAAGATTTGGGACAATTCTAGATTCAGCCGGGGCGCAGGTCGCGCCCCGTTTTTATTTTTGCGGACGCGGAAGAAGGATTGTACGACCCGCGGTGTTTGCTCGATGGATAGAGACACGTTTGGACACAAGGATCAAAGGCCATGGCGCGCCACCGCACGCCAAGATGCGATGCTCGAGAGATTTGGCGCGGCTGGCATAAAGCCCCAGCGCCAACATTGAAGAGCGCAAGAAAAGACTTCACCCCTGAAGGGGTGAGCTGCAGCTTCAGCATTGAGGTTTGCGAGATTTGTGTTGGGCAATGGAGCGGACGGCGGCTTCGAAGCCGGCGTAGTCGGCGGAGCCGTAGGGAAGAACGCCGCTCAGACCGGAGTGATATTCACGGGCGTCGACTGCTTGCCGCACCATGACGAAGTTTCCAGGATGGATGCCGCTGCCGGGCACGATGATGATGCGTTGGCCCGCCATCTCGACGAGCTTGGCGAGTGTATCGAGAGCTTGCAGCGCTTTGCTGGCGCCGCCTGACGTGAGGATTCGCGTTGCGCCTGCGGAGATGACGTCTTCCAAGGCCTCGAACAAGTCGGGCGTTTCGTCGAAGGCGCGATGAAAGGTGACGGGAAGCGGCGCGGCGAACGCGACTAAGGTCTTTAATAGTGAAGCGTCCACGCTGCTGTCTTCGCGGAGGAGGCCAAAAACGATGCCATCCATCCGCAAGTGGCGCGCCTGAGCGATTTGCGATTTCATGAGCGAGATTTCGTCATGGGTGTAGACGAAACTGCCCGCGCGAGGACGAACCATGGTGAAAATGGGTAATCGGAGGGCCGCGCGCGCGTTACGCATGGTTTCCGGAGTGGGAGTGAGGCCGCCGCAGCGGAGATCGGCGCACAACTCAATGCGATCGGCGCCACCGCGCTCGGCGGCTAACGCGGCATCCACGGATTCAACGGTGATTTCCAGGAGGAAATTGTTTGTCATGGAGAGGGGTAGCGCACAGGTTAGAAACGCGCGGGCAACACGGCGTAACGAGAAATGATGTAGCCCATAGCGCCACCAAAGAAAACGTCGGCGGGGAAGTGGTTGCTGGTGGTGATGCGCGAAAAGCTGATGGCGCCGGCTAGCCCGTAGGCAACAAAAGGCACCCAGCGATGATTGTGATACCGGCTCGCGATGACCGTGGCGACAGCCATTGCGCCCATGGCGTGAATGGAATAAAAGCCGCCGTCGTGCAAGGGGTTGTGCGAGCCATTGAAAAAGCTATCGGCGTAAGGACCGTTGCCCGCGTACTGCAGCGGCTGCCTCCGCGCGGTGATGGCCTTCATGGGCAGATCGAGAAGCAGGCCGTCGACGAAGGCTTCGCCGGCTAGCAGCGCGGTATTTTGCGCGTAGGAATCCTTGCGCAGCAAGCCGACGCCATAGATCGCTGCGGGAACGGCGACTATAAGCGCGGCGGAATTCGTGCCACTGAAAGCGCTGTTGAATCCGCTGAAGTCGTTGGTGGTGCGGAATGGCGGGGCGCTGTAAGGGTCGGAGGCCAGCAAGCCGGCCGTGATGCCGAGAACGCCGACGGTCGGCCACCAATGTTTGCCTTTGGCGAGCTTGGTGGGGAAAAGCCAGATGTCTTTTTGATCGGCAAGGAGATTCCCCGGAAACTGGCGCAAAGAGACGCTGCGGTCGATCGCCGCGGGGGTGTTGATGGTCGCCGACGTGGCGGTGGCGGGGGCCTGAGCCAGGACAGAAGTTGCTGCCAGGCAGAACGAGAGGAAAAGGGGAGCAGTCGTGGGCAGCAGACACGCGCGAGCGAAGCGAGACATTGCTATAGTCTAGCGCAGGACGCGAGCAGGTCGCGAGCGCAGTGGCTGCCGGGGAAAATGCCAGTTTCCGGCGGAGCGTTGTCGACCTTGGGCGCATAGGAATCATGCTGCAAAATCGAGCATTCGCGTTTGTCTGGAATTTAGCGAAACGCGCTGCCTCTTTAGGACATCTACCTTAGTAGAGGGTCGGAGGTTCGACCCTGGCGAAGCCTCCCGGTCCGCAGCGGCTTGCCGTCGAGGGAAGCTATGTCCATTCAGACTCGCCTGGGCACGGTGCTGCTTTTGCCCCTGCTCTGTGCTGCTGCGGCACTATCGCAAGAGCAGTCAAATCCGCCTGGCACCGACAAGATTTACCTCGACGTGGTGGTTACGCCGAAATCTGGCCCGCCGGTCAGTGGCTTGCAGCAGCAAGACTTCACGATTCTTGACAACAAAGTCCCACGACCCATCACGTCGTTCCGCGCACTGGGTGGCGACGAAGTTCCCGTCGAGATCGTCGTGGTGATCGATGCGGTGAACACCGCGTACCAAAACGTGGGCTACGAGCGCCAGGAAATCTCGAAATTTCTGCGCGCCAATGGAGGCCACCTGGCGCACCCCACCACGCTTGCGATTTTGACAGATACGGGTATCAAGCAGCTTCAAGATGGCTTCTCGAGCGATGGCAACGCGCTTAGCACCACGTTGAGCCAGGAGACCGTGGGCCTGCGGAGCATCGGGCGGTCCGCGGCGTACTGGGGCGCGGTCGACCGCTTTCAGATATCCCTCGGTGCGTTGCAACAGCTTGTGCGGCAGGAGGCTCCGCGTCCGGGACGCAAAATCATCCTGTGGGTTTCTCCCGGCTGGCCGCTGCTGTCCGGTCCAGAAGTGCAACTGGGCTCCAAGGAACAGCAGGGAATCTTTGAGAATATTGTGATTTTTTCGACGCTGATGAGGCAGGCGCGCATCACGCTTTACAGCGTCGACCCTCTAGGAAGCCGCGACTTCGGCCCTCGCACTTTCTACTACGGTACCTTCGTGAAAGGCGTCAGTAATGCGAATCAAGTGAATTTGGGCGACCTGGGGCTGCAGGTGCTCGCCGTACAGAGCGGCGGACTTGCGCTCAGCGTAAACAATGATGTTGCCAAACTGCTGCAGGAATGCGTGGCGGATACAGGTGCTTATTACGAGATATCTTTTTCTCCGCCGGCAGAAACGAAGCGAGACGAATATCACCACTTGGAAATCAAAATGGCAAATTCCGCGCTGCTCGCGCGCACACGCCAGGGTTATTACGCGCAACCCGAACTGACGGAGATCAAGAAAGTTGAAATTCCTCCGCCGGTGTCGCGGTAATGCAACGGAGCTATTATTTCACTAGCGCCGCGATTCGGGAGGCACCAAGTTGTTTGCGCGATAGTAGACCACCAGTTGGCCAAAGTGTTCGGTGCTGTGCTCAATGGCGGTGATCCAGATGTACGAGTTGTGGACCACGTGCTTTCCTGTTTCCCACCCGAATTGCGTGCTTTTGTCCAAGCCGGCATCCCCTTGCTGTGTGATTACGGCCGCCCCATCGGCGACGGCCTGCTCAAGCAGCTTCACGACCTCGGCCTTCGTCCTGTAACGGTCTGGTGACGGGTTGTGCTTGTCCTTGCCGAAGTCCGGGCCGAGGTTCGATCCGGAAACCCGGCTGATCAGATCGTAATCGACAGCGGCGACGTGTAGAAGATTCTGCGCAAAGGTGCGCTCGTCTTGCTGTACTCGGAAATCGTACTTGTCTTCCGGGAAATCTTTGGCCATCGCGATCAGCTTATTGCCGATCTGGTTCCACCATTCCAAGGTTTCGTCCGCCCGGGAACGCACGGACCCCGCGGCTTGATTCTGCGTTTGGGCATGGCTGCGAGGAGGGGTTCCGGCTGACGCAAGAAGAACGAGCGCTACCAGTGCCAGCGAAGAGCGTTTTGCTGATCGTTTCATCGGGGATTTCTCCTTATGGCAGATGTTGAGGACGCCAATCGGGAGGTTGGCGTTCCTGGGTTTGTGACGGAGAGCGAACAGGAATTGTGGGCAAACGAGGCTAAGGCGTTTGCATAATTATTGGGCTGATCGTCGAAGAGGAAATGATTCGCGTTGGGTATTTCTACGACGGTGCTTTCAGACTCACGGAGTCGTTGCAAGTACGAGAGGTGGCGGTTTTCCGAGCCGTACAGAAAACATTTTGCAACCGGGAGGCGCAAAAAGCGCTGCAGCAGATTGCCGTGGTCTGAATATCCAACGGTCTGGAAAGAATAATCGTAGGACGCGCGTGGGTTGGCTTTCCCGAGGACTTGCCAATGTTGGGCAAATCCCCGTCCGGGTTTGGCGGACAAGGTCTTTTTGATCTGCGGAAATATCACTTTTTCGAAATGTGAATAGGAGTGAGGTATCACGTTGCGGCTGAAGATGCAGTCTTCGAGGGCAAGATTGCCTTCCACGTTCACAACGCCGGCGACTTTGTTTGGATTTCGTTCCGCATAGAGCAGCGCGACCAACCCTCCCGTGCTGCCGCCGACGAGCAGGAAACGGTTGAGCCCCAAGTAAGCAACAAAGTTCTCGATCAGTTCCACAACGCCGTCAATATCCAGCGGATGGTTGTCATGGTAGGAAGAATCGCCGCAACCACGGTTGTCTGCCGCGATCAAACGAAACGGTTGAGCTCGGAAAGCGAAGTCATTTCCATGAAATCGGCTTCGAGCAGCCCAGTCCGTGAATGTAGATGATTGCGGGCCCGGATGCCACGCGGTCAAAGTAACTTAGCGTAACGGAGCGCCCCGTGGTGCTGGCCGTCATCGCTGAAAGTTGTAGCGGGCGCCTCGTCATAGTCCGTCTCAATGCGAGGGAAGATCGTTCTTGACCAGTTGGCCGCCCTTCATCACAAAGCGAACGCGCTCGAGTTCGGTAATATCGACGATGGGATCTCCGGAAACGGCGACCAGATCCGCAAATTTGCCGGGCTCAATCGCGCCCACGCGGTCCTGCCAGCCCAGCAATTCCGCGGCGCTGGTGGTGACCGCGCGAATGACGTCGAGCGAAGGCATTCCGGCGTCATGTAAATTGGCAAACATCATCGCCGTGGCCTGGCCACGCGTTTTTCCCGGATAGAACCAGCACATGTCTGATCCGGCGGCAAACTTCACTCCCGGTTCAAGATGCGCTAGTGAAACTCGACCCTCTGCCGGCGTGGTCATCGGAGGCGGCCAGCTCGGATTTCAACGCCGGGGACATCACGATGGTGGGTTCAGCAATCTTGGTAAAAAAGCCGTTCCAGAAGGTTGGGGTGACGTCGAGGAAGATGCCCTTGTCGCGCATGATCTTCAGTTGTGCGTCGGTGACATCGTTGCCGTGCTCGATGCTGTCTGCGCCTCCATCGATTGCGATTTGAATACTGCCTGTGTCAATTGCATGGGCCGCAACCTTCAAGCCCTGGCGGTGAGCTTGTTCAACAATCGCCGTCATCTCCGCCGGAGAGATATCATTGTCGATTGTGACCTTGAGGACATCGACGTTATAGAAGATGTTCTGTCGCACCGCCTGCCGTGCTCGGTCTGGCCCATCAATGGTAGAAACTCCTGTTGCACGATGGCCCCGGCAACAGCGAGATCGAGACCTTGGATCTAGGAATCTAACGCAATAAGCTTAGTCCGGACGCCAAGATTCTCGGACCGGCTTGCCGGCCTTGATGGCGTCGCGCAGCGCAGCATCGCCATCAACGCCGGAGTGCCCGAGATTGCGTACCGTCGTGAAGCCGCTTTCCAGGTCTTCGCGCGCCATCCGCGCGCCCATCAACACGCGTTTACCGGGCGACTCGGTCATCGCTAGCAATAGCCCCGGAACAAAGTCGCCGTTGAAGCGGCGCGCGCTCTCGGCTTCGGGGGGCACAACTACGTCGAGAAGCAGGTGGGTATGACTGTCGATCAGCCCGGGCAGCAAGGTAGCGCTGCCCAGATCGATGGTCTTGACGCCGGCGGGCGCATCGGCTTGCACTTGCGAAGGCGCGCCAACTTCCTTGATCGTGCCGGCTTCAATGAGCTCGCCGGCGGGCGAATAGCACATTCCCAGTTCGGGGATCGAGCAAGCGCGCGGATTTTACGAGAGTGACGGGAGCGGGCGATTGAGCTGCAAGCTGCAGGGATGAAAGCTGAGCGAAGAACAATGCCGCCGACAGCGTGGAGCGTTTGCGCATACGCTTCGGTTCTCCGTATCAGTGGGCAGCACTTTGCTTCTCGAGTACTCCTGCGCACCGCCGCGAATCTCACCGCGGTATTGCTCGGTATCGGTCCATGACGACGCCGGCACGGTATGACTTTAAGACCTACACTGCCAGCTTCGTCTCGCCCGCGCGCCTATGGTCTTGGCCTATGATGCTGACGGTAATTTCCGGAAACAAGTGCGCCTGGGGATCCTTTCGGCGGGCTTTCATCAGTTGCTGCGTGACCTGGGCGACTCCGCCGGGCATCCGGATTTGATTGAGGATTGCCGCAGAAGTCACGGTATCTGCGGGCGCGTGACCCGGTGTCTTGATCAGTGTGGTCCCAAACCAATCCACGATGATGCCGGGCAGCTCCGGATGGACTTGGAACAGGTCAGTTCCGTGGCCGCCGTTGGCGGGAACTTTGCTGGCATCGCTGGTTTCATACCATATCCAGGGCGCGTCTTGCGCAGCCGAATAGTGCACGAACTTCTTCCCCGGGCTGGAGGCGCTGATATCCCGCTCCAAGGCTGCAGCCACAGTCGGCAGCGGCTGCGACTGTTGCGCCTCGGGCGCGTTCGGGGCGGTAGTGCCGTTTGTGCGCTGTGGCCGGGCCGCCACGGCAAGGATCAGTGCCGCCAACAGGAAGAGAATTTGTAGTCGTTTCATGGGAGCGATCTCCTGAATTTGTCTGCATCCGATGCCGGAGCTTACTCGTGCCGCAGCGTGACCAATGGATCGACGCGTAGCGCGCGGCGCGCCGGAATGTAACAAGCAAGCAAAGCGACGGCGACGAGAAGAATTGCGACCGCCGCAAAGGTCAGCGGATCGCTCGGCCTCACACCATAAAGCAGGCCGGCCATCAAGTGCGAAACGATCAGCGCGCCGAGAAGGCCGAGCGCAGCGCCAGCAAGGGCTAGGCCCAATCCTTGGCGCAGAACCATGCGCAGGATGTTCGTGCCTTGGCGCTCCGAGAGCGAGGCGAATGCCAATCTCGTGGGTACGCTCGCTGATGAGGTAGGAAATCACGCCGTAAATTCCAAGCGCAGTGAGAAGCAAGGCAGTGAGAGCGAACAGCGCAACGATTTCCATCGAGAATCGTCTTGCGGAAAGAGAAGCGGAGACCGTTTCTTTGAGTATCTGTGCGCCAAAAACGGGAAGTCTTGGATCGACGGATTGTACCTGCTCGCGCAGTTCGTCAGGAATCGCAGCGGCATCCAAGTCGCCGCGTAGAAATATGGCCAGGTGCTTCGCCCCGGTCTGATACAAGTCCAGATAGACTTGGGGGATGCCCGGGTCGGCAAGCGATTCTGTCCTTGCATTTGCGATCACGCCGACAACGGCAATCCAAGGAGAATCCGCTGCCGTTTCCTTGAAGCGCTGCGCTAGGGGATTCTGGCCTGGCCAGTAGGTCCGCGCGAAAGCCTCATTGATCACCGCGACACGTGGGGCCTTATCGTTATCCGAGTCGTTGAACAAGCGGCCGCCTAGAAGTGGGATTCCCAGCAAGTGAAAATAGTCCGGGGTAACGCTGGAGCGTTCGACGACAGCGGGCTGGTCGCACTGAATGTCCCGTCCCTCAAGTGTGAAGAAGAAATGGCCCTCGGAGATGCGCTTTAGATCGCGTTGACTGGGGTCTAACGGAATCGAGGCGGTATCTCCGATCGCTATTTCCTCGACTCCATGGAGCGTCCTGCTGCGGCGAAGTATCTCGCGCAAGAACGGCGTCTGTTGAGCCGGGCTTCGATAGATGTCGGTCGCCAGGTCATTGGGATAAGGCAGCCTCGTGCGGATGGTCATCACGCGCTGTGCATTAAATCCGAGGTGCACATTCTGCAAATCCCAGAAGCTGCGCAGCAACAGGCCGGCAGCGATCATCAGCACGAGAGAGAGCGCGAATTCAGTGACCACCAGCAGATGGCGGGTTCGCGCTTGCTCGCCAGAGCCAGTCGAACCGCGGGCTGCATCTTTCAGCGCCGGGGTCAGATCGGCGCGACCTGCATGCAAGGCCGGCGCCAGACCGAAGATCGCACCGGAGAGTAGGGAAGCGACAAGAGCGAAAAGCAAAACGGCCCAGTTAATGGAGACTTGATTCAGTTGCGGAAGGCTGTCGGGCACCAGGCGTAACAGGAACGCCTTCGTGCACACGAGAAACACTAGACCAAACATTCCGCCAAGCATTGAAAGCAGCACGCTCTCGGTCAGCAGTTGCTGGATCAGGCGTGTGCCTGACCCCCCGAGCGCTTGACGAACGGCCATTTCGCGGCCCCGGGCGCTGGCGCGCGCCAGCAGCAGATTCGCCACATTGACGCAGCCGATCAGCAGGAGCAATGCGACAGCGCCAAGCAGAAGAAACAAGGACTGGCGAACATTGCCAACCAAGCTGTCCTTGAGCGGTACTAAACGCACCGTCCAGGCGCTCTGTCGCGGGTAATCGCCGGGGAATTGCTTCCGCAAAGCGGCGACCAGCGCGTCCATGTGGCTTTGCGCCGAGGCAATCGTCAGTCCCGGTTTGAGCCGCGCGATTGTTTCCGGAAGGTTCCGGCGATTTCGCAGCGGGTGATCCGCCAGGGGAGCGCCGTAAAAACTGCTGGCGATCCAGACGTCGATGTTCCTTTCTTCCGCCGTTCGCCCCGGCGGGCGAAAACCGGTTGGCATGACGCCGACGATGCGGTACAAGTCGCTGTCGAGCCGCACACCCTGGTGCAAAATATTGCCTTCGGCTCCGAAGGCCCGCTTCCACAGGCCGTCGCTGATCAGGACGTCCAGCGTGAGCCCGGGCGTATCATCCTGGGGATTGAAGGCGCGGCCCAGTTGGGGTTTTACGCCCAGCAACGAAAAATAATTCGGCGCGACGATCAGCACGCTGACGCGTTCAGGTTGCGAGGAACCGGTGAGATTATTTTCGTCGTACCACGCCGGCGAAACGTTTTGGAAAATTCCGGAACGCTGAAGGTCCTGCCACTCGGGCTGGGACATTCCTACGCCCTGCGCGCCCACGCCGGGAAGGTCATCCTGGATACTGACGAGCTGCTCCGCGTGCGGGTACGGCAGGGGATCGAACAGCGCGGCGTCCACGACACTAAAAATCGCGGTGGTGGCTCCGATGCCCAGGGCAATCGTCAAGACCGCGATGGCAGTGAAGCCGGGGGACTTGCGCAACATGCGCAGACCGTAGCAAACGTCTTGCCAGAAGTGATCCCACGCGAGCCAGTGACGGGATTCGTAGAAGCGTTCTTCGGCCTGCAAGAGGTTGCCGAACGAGCGACGCGCGGTTGCCCGAGCCTGCTCTTCACTGAGCCCTTGCTCCCGCAAGCGGTCGATCTCGAGTTGCAGGTGGGCTTCGATTTCGGAGGTGAAGTCGCTGGTCTTGCGCTTGCGCCGGAACATAGGTCAGACCTCTTCAGATGCCAGAATGCGCTCGATCGCGGCCGTCAACCGATTCCACCTGGTGGTTTGTTTTGCCCGTTGTTTGCGGCCGGCGGCTGTCAGGGAATAGAAGCGGGCCTCACGGTTGTTGGAGGAAACTCCCCACTTGGCGGAGATCCAGCCGCGTTCTTCGAAGCGCCGAAGCGCGGGATAGAGAGCGCCGTGCTCGACGAGCAACTCTTGTTGCGAGGTTTGCTCGATGGCACGAGCGATGCCTTGGCCGCGCTGGAAACCAAAGATGAGGGTGCGCGGGACCAGCAGATCAAGAGTGCCCTGAAGCAATTCCAAACGTTCCGTTGGGTCTTGGGTAGACATATCACCCGAGAGTATCGGCGTGTTCGGGTAAGATGTCAACCTGGAAAACATGGCCCGCAGAATCTGGGTGATGTACCGGCGTTTTCACACCACCTGTACGGGACTGGGCAGACGGATGCGCGGAGGCAGGCGCGGGACGGCTGGTTAGATTTGCGGTTTAGAGCAGGCCGTACGAGGCGAAGGCGACGAGGGAAGCGACACCGAGAGCGGATCCGAGCACGGCGCCGGCAAGCACGTCGCTAAGGAAATGCATGCCCAGGACGATGCGAGAAACGGCGATGCTGATGGCAAGAAAATAGAGCGGTGCTTCCAGGGACGGATAGAAATAACTGACTACGAGCGCGATTGCGAACGCGGTCATGGTGTGACCGGAGGGAAAGGAGAATTGGTCCGGGGGAAGGATCTTAGCCCAGCAATGAGGTTCGAACTGACAAGGGCGCTGGCGATGGCTGATGCGCTTTAGCGCCTTAAACAAGAAAACTCCGACGATGGCCGCGGAACACGCCGCGCCAACTGCTGCGTAACGGTTCACGCCACCACCGAGCAGCAGAATGCCCGCCAGGCTGTACCAGATCCAGCCGTCTCCCATGCGCGTGGCGGCCAGCATCCAGAAGCGAATCCAGCGCGGGGCTTTCCACCGGTTCATGCGACGCATCACGCGGTGGTCGCGATTCTCGATGTAACCCCAGACGGTTTTCGTCCTGGTCATGGCGTACCTTCAATTGGCCCAATTCGCCTTAAATGCCGTATCGAGGTCCCAGATCATGCGAGGCTGCCTTTGCGCGCCTTCCAGTTTTGTCATCCATTGCTTGCAGAAGCGGATCTCGCTGAACCAGTGTGCCGCGGTAACCGCAGGAATCAGAACTGCGGCGAACATGAGCGGCGCGCACCATGGCTTTTCTTTTAGAAGGGCACCGGCGAAGGAGAAGATGTCTGCAGTAAGCTTGGTGTAGCGGCCATGCTCTCCATGAACTATGCCGCGCCCTGCGCGCAGTCCAGTCAGGTATTCTTCCACGGTGCGGGCTCCTGGAATTTGCGTGTAGGTGAGTCCGGCGCCGGCGAGGGTGTGGGAATCGCTGCCAGCGATGGGGATTTTGCGCAGATTTTTGGCCAGGCGTTCCGCTGCGCGATTTGCCTGCACCCACATCAGGCCGTTGCGCACTTCCAGCGCAGGCACGTAGGAAGCAAACCAGTTGAAGTCTTCCTCATTGCGATGGCCGGTAAGGCCTGAAAACACATGGTTCACGCTGAAGAAAAGCTTACGCTCGGTGAGATACATCAGAAGCGCGATAAAATCGCTACGCCGGCGCTGGATTTCGGCATGATCCCTCTCCGTGATGCCGTAAACGCCTAGATGCGCCTCGGTACCGCTGGGCATGCTTACGGTGACTTCTTCGCTAAGGAAGAAATCGGGATGCTTGCGGAGGGCTTCTGCGCCATTGATGGAGTTGTGGTCCGTCAGGGTAACGATGGACATGCCGCGCTGCTTACAGCGGTCGTAAACCGCGGCAGGCTGGTTGTAAGACTCCTTGCAGAGCCGGGTAAGGCCCGGGGTGTCGCACATACCGGAAGCAGTGGAGTGGAGATGTAGGTCGCATCGCATGGATATATGTTGGATGCGGGATATGAACAGAGCATGAAGAGTGAGCGAAATGAGCATGAAAGCTGGCACGGAACTCATTGAACACAAATGACTTTTTGAGTTTTCCACATGGCATGGCCGGTGCTCTTGCGCGAATTGATCAAAGCTGTGCGACAATGCGCAAAATGAAAAAAATTCATCTCCTCTTCCACGATGCAGGAGGTGGTCACCGCAATGCTGCTGTCGCGCTGCAGACTGTAATTGCTCAGCAGAACCGGCGGTGGAACGTGGAATTGGTGCAATTCCAACAGCTTACCGACAAGCTCGACGTCCTTCGCAAACTGACTGGGATCCGCATTGAGGAGCAGTACAACGCGCTGCTGCGGCATGGCTGGACGTTGGGAGCCGCGCAACTTCTTTGGGTATTGCAGACCACCATACGCGTGTTTCACAAGCCCTTGGTGAAATTGCTGGCTGACTATTTTCGGGAAAATTCCGCGGACCTGCTGGTATCCGTGATTCCGCATTTCAATCGGGAGATTGGCGAGGCGTGGAGGAGAGTGTATCCGGAGCGGCCATTCGTGACCATCATTACGGATTTTGCGGATTATCCGCCGCATTTCTGGATTGAGGCGATCAAGGAGCAGCAGGTGATTTGCGGCACCGAGCGGGCCGTGCAGCAGGCGCGCGCGATGGGCAAAGACGACGCGCATATCTTCGCCACGTCGGGCATGATTCTGCGACCGGATTTCTACGTTGCGGATAATACCGACCCGGTTGCGTTACGACGTGAACTGGGGCTGCAACCCGACCGCCTGACGGGAATGCTACTGTTCGGAGGCTTTGGCTCCGGCGTGATGTACCAGATCGCCGAAAAGCTGGAGGCGGCGCGCCTAGCTGTGCAACTGATCGTAATTTGCGGGCGCAACGAAAAACTTGCCAGGCAATTTCGCGCACGAGGATGGAACCTGCCGTTGCACATTGTGGGATTCACGAAGGAAATACACCGCCTGATGCGCGCCGCGGATTTCCTGATCGGCAAGCCGGGGCCGGGAAGCATCGCCGAAGCCATGGTGCGGCGATTGCCGGTGATTGTGGAGTGCAATGCGTGGACGCTTCCGCAGGAGCGCTACAACACCGAATGGGTGAAGGAAAAGCGCGTGGGGATTGTGCTTCATCATTTCACGGAGATTGCGGAGGGCGTGAAGCAACTCAGCGAACCGGTGACGCTGGAGGAATTTCGGCACAACGTGGCGAGGATCGAGAATCGAGCGGTGTTTGAGATTGCCGAGATTTTGGCACGGTTGCTTGAAGGAGACAGATATCAGGGCGCAGTTATCAGCGATCAGGAACCCAAATCTGCGGGGGCGTAAGTGCAGCTTAAGGGCAACTGGTATCGGGGATCAGGAAGTGGTGACGTAAGGAAAATGCTTGAGGCAGGCAGAGATCAGATTTCAGGGATCAGGAAAAACTAAACTCCCGGAGATTCTGAACAAAGTGATGGGGGGGCAGCATTTTCCTTACTTCATTGCCTCATTACTTGCTTCCTTGAGAGCTCACTGATTTGCGGCGCGTTCGGCGCGGCCTGGATGCGGGCCCCTTGGACCGGCGCCGGATTTTTCGGTGGGAGTGGTCATGTGCGGTTTTGCGCAGGTGACAGCCCACCAGCGCGAAGCGTACTTAGGCAGTTCGCACATTTTGGTGCACCCTGCCGATGTTTTCGACTGGGCACAACCGCAGTAGCATCCCGCCGGAGTAATTTGACGGAGACGTCCGGAAGTGTCGGCGAGAACGGAAACCGTGACCGCCGCGATGATTACCAGGAATTCGACCAAGAGCCAGAGAGCCAAGCGCGAGAGGCGGCGAGTAAAAGAAGGCTTCATAGGAGCTGAGTTTCAGTCGGAAACGAAAAAAAACCGATAGGTCGTTGCTCCCAAAAAGCGGCATTACCCGAGTCATGAGCGTACTGGGAGGGAGATCGCGAGGCGAGTTCCGATTCTGCACTGCGGTCGTTTTTGGAACGGTGCTGGCGCACGCGTGCTGGGTTATCTCATGGCAAATGAGCGTCTTATAAAGACTGGGGGGGCCACCTTTGGTTGGTTTGCTCCGTGCATAGAGGGAGACGTGGGCGCGTAACAGTAGACGAACTACCCTGAATTGCAGGCGAGGGGGAAGGGGCTTGCTTGCGATTTGAGCGGATCGTTGACCACCTGCCTCTGAGAGGGAAGCTAGGATGGATGACCCCACGCGCCGGTGTGAAAACGACACTGGCATCTGAGACGCGCCTTCCGGGGCTCCCGGTCCCAAGCGGGGGGCCCCATTTTTTTGGTTGCTTGTCGGCCGCCGCGAGCTCGATCGGGCTATCCCAGCACACTTGCGGATCGGAATTTGAGGCGAGCAGGTCTGAACGGAATTCCTGCCAAGATCCACCAGGCTGGCATAAAAGCCAGCACTACATCTAGCCACGGCCAAAGACAATGCTGGCGCACGTTCTCCAAGGCACATATAGTCTTGGCGGTGTGCGAACAGTACGTATCGAGTGACATGTGGCGGGCTCGGTCCAGATGACATGCGGGGCTAGGGATGCGAGCTTAGGTACGTGTCTTTTAGGGTTTTGCTGCGCTCTTGCGTCAGGGTGACGCGGCACTGGGTGAGGGCTAGAGGAGCGGCGGAGCCGCCAGCGAACATTTTGTAGTCGGCTTCGCACTGCGCGTCGCGATAGGTGAGCCAGGCGCGTTGCGCTTTCTTCAGCAGGGCGGCTTGTTCCGGCTTAAGCTTCTTCAGAGCTGCCTGGTAAACGCGATTCAGTTCCGCGTCGGACTTTTTCCACTCCTTGTCCATACAGTCTTGCATGTCTTTGGTGGAGACCGCGTCTTTGCATTGCGCGGCGGCTAGGCTCGCAACGAAGAGGAGCAGCAGCACGGCAAAGTATTTCACGGATGCTCCTGAGAGTGCAGCGAATCAGTTCGATTGGCGCGTAACAGCGATTCCTGCTTGTCCCAGGACGTGAGCAATCTGTGTTTCGACGAGGCGCGACGCGTCATATTCCAGAGTGATCTGATTTTTCTGCTCGTCGACGTGGATGCTGCGCAGGCCATAGGTGTTGGCAAATTCGCCGAGCCGCTCCAACTGCCCGTGGCTCAGGGGGGAATGCAGGTTATAGGTAATTTCCAGAAGCGTCATGCAGGGAATTATACCAGCGAAGGGCCGGCTTCGCAGATCTGTAGGCGAATGTAACCGGCCAGCATCTAAAATGATAGTCTCACACACAAAAGGATTGAAAATGTCGACGCCAGCAATGCCGGGATTGCCGATTTTGCCAGCCGCGCCGCGGGAGCAGGACCCGGTGTGCGGAATGATGGTGGACCCGCAGAAAGCGGCGGGGAAAGTTGAGCACAACGGAAAAGCTTATTACTTTTGTTCGGCGCGATGCGCGGAGCGCTTTCGAAATGAACCGGAGAAATTTCTGGCAGTTCCGGGGACAGCGGGAATGGAGCACAAAGCCGCGCCTGTCGCAGCCCCGGCTGTCGCCAAGAAGGTCCGCTACACCTGCCCGATGGATCCGGAAATTGTGCAAATTGGGCCGGGAACTTGCCCGAAATGCGGCATGGCGCTGGAGCCGATGGACATCGTCGCGGAACAGCCAGCGGACCCGGAATACGAGTCGATGCGCAAGCGGTTTTGGGTGAGCGTGGCGCTATCGTTGCCATTGCTGGTGCTGTCGATGTTCGGTGAAACGCTGGGGCTGCATCTCGAAGCGGGCACGCAGAACGCGATTGAATTGTTGCTGGCCACACCGGTGGTGTTGTGGTGCGGCTGGCCGTTCTTGCAGCGATTCTGGGCTTCCTTGGTGAAGCGAAGTCCGAATATGTTCACGCTAATCGGGCTGGGAACGGGCGCGGCGTACGTTTACAGCGTGGCAGCGACACTCGTCTCCCAGTTTTTTCCGGCGTCGTTCCGCGACAGGCATGGCGGCGTGGCGGTTTATTTCGAAGCGGCGGCGGTAATTATCACGCTGGTGCTCCTGGGGCAAGTGCTGGAATTGCGGGCCAGGCAGCGTACCAGCGCCGCGATTCGCGAGTTGCTGCACCTGGCGCCAGCGATTGCGCATCTGGTTTCCGGAGGGACGGAGCGCGATGTTCAGCTCGAACAGGTGAAGCCAGGCGATGCATTGCGCGTGCGGCCGGGCGAGCGCGTTCCGGTGGACGGCGTAGTACAGGAAGGCGCGAGTGCGGTTGATGAATCGATGGTGACGGGCGAACCGCTACCGGTGGAAAAGGAAGCTGGAGACAAGGTCACCGGAGGAACGTTGAATTCCAGCGGCAGCTTCGTGATGCTGGCGGAGCGCGTGGGAAGCGACACATTGTTGGCACGGATCGTGAAGCTGGTAAGCGAAGCGCAACGAAGCCGGGCACCGATGCAAAGGCTCGCCGACAAAGTGGCTGGATATTTTGTGCCGGGTGTGGTGGCAGCAGCGATTCTAGCGTTTCTGGGATGGGCGGTTTGGGGGCCGGAGCCGCGCATGGCGCACGCGCTGCTGGCGGCCGTGGCGGTTCTGATCATTGCTTGTCCCTGCGCGCTGGGTCTGGCGACGCCGATGTCCATCATGGTGGCGGTTGGCCGCGGAGCGTCCGTGGGTGTGCTGGTGCGCAATGCGGAAGCGCTGGAAACGTTGGCGCGTGTGGACACGCTGGTGATCGACAAGACCGGAACGTTGACGGAAGGGAAGCCGCACCTGACCAACATCCGAGTTGGGGAGGGGACGAGGCTAGCCGAGAATACGGTATTGTCCCTGGCCGCCAGCGTGGAACGAGCCAGCGAACATCCCCTGGCGCGCGCGATCGTGAGAGCTGCGGAAAAACGCAAGCTGCCACTTGCGCCGGTGACAGAGTTTCAGGCCAGCCCGGGAGGCGGAGTGAGTGGACGCGTCCTTGGGAAGCAGGTGTTAGCGGGAACGGCGCGGTTTCTTGGTCAACAGGGGATTGTTCTGGAAGCAAGGGGGGATTCTGACGCTGCCGAATCCGGTTCGACGGCAATCGACGTCGCGGTTGACGGGCGATGGGTGGGCGTGCTGTCGCTTTCGGACGAGATTAAGGCATCGACGCCAGAAGCCATCCGCGCGTTACGGGAAGAAGGCCTGCGCGTGGTGATGCTAACGGGCGACAGGCGCGAGGCGGCGAAAAACGTTGCGGCACAACTGGGAATCGACGAGTTCGAAGCCGGGGTTCTGCCCGAGCAAAAGACGGAGGTCATCAAGAAGTTGAAGGCGGAGGGCAGAATCGTGGCGATGGCTGGCGATGGCATAAATGATGCCCCAGCCCTGGCTGCGGCGCACGTGGGGATTGCCATGGGCACCGGGACCGACGTAGCCATTGAAAGCGCGGGCATCACGTTGGTCAAGGGAGACCTGCGAGGAATCGCGAGGGCCCGGAAACTGTCGCGCGCCACGTTGCGCAATATCAAGCAGAACCTCGGTTTTGCGTTCCTGTACAACGCGCTGGGAATACCGATCGCTGCCGGAGTGTTTTACCCCGTGTTTGGGTGGCTGTTGAGCCCTATGATTGCCAGCGCGGCCATGAGCTTCAGTTCTGTGTCCGTCATCACGAATGCGCTGCGGCTGCGTCGCTCCCCTCTGTGACTCTGCCCCGCAGGACCTGCCTGACCAATTGACCTATCGCTTCGTCTATAGCAGCAGGTGGGAACTTTCCCGGTGCCCCTGCGTATCTATCAGTGGAAGCCCACAAATCCCGGGTGCGAGGGTCGGCTATGGCAAGCAATGGCAATGGTTTAAGCAACGGCAAGAATGGCAAAAACGGCAAAAAACGCCGCCGCAGAATCATTATCGGTTCCGTCGTGCTGCTCATCCTGATTGGCGGAGGCTATGGGGTGTACGCGGCCTTGCGCCCTACGCACGAAATTGATCCGTCGAAAATCGCGTCGGTGGAACGCGGCGACCTGGCGAAAGTAGTGGTTGCGACCGGAAAGATTCAGCCGCTGTCGAAGGTGGAAGTGAAGTCGAAGGCGAGCGGAATCGTGAAGCAGTTGTTCGTGGATTACGGCGACAAAGTGAAGCAGGGGCAGGTGCTGGCGGAACTCGACAAGATACAGCTCGAAGCGAGCGTGCGAGCTTCGCAGGCAAATTACCAGGCGGCACAAGCGGCCAGGGACTCCGCGACGGCCACCCTGGAACGCAACAAAGTTGACGCCGAAGGGCCGGATGTTCCGTTCCTGAAATTGAACATGCAGCGAGCCCAGCAGATGTTCAAGGACGGCGTCATGTCCAAGAGCCTGGTGGAAGACGCGGAAAAGAATTACCAATTGGCGTTGAACAAGCAAGTGAGCGCGCAGAGGACCCTGGTTGTGTCACGCGCGGAGATCGCCAAGGCGGAAGCGCAAGTGGCGCAAGCGAAGGCCGCGCTGGAAAACGCGGAAGAGGATTTGAGGAATTCGACAATCGTCAGCCCGATTGATGGGCTGGTGTTGTCGCGCGACGTGAACGTGGGCGATGCGGTCAGCTCCATCCTGGTGCTGGGTTCGCAGGCTACACTGATTTTCACGCTGGGGGATATTAGCGAGGTATACGTTCAGGGCAAAGTCGATGAAGCGGATATTGGCAAGGTATTTCTCGACCAGCCAGCGCGCATCGTGGTGGAATCGTTCAAAGACAAGAAATATACGGGGAAGGTGACCAAGATCTCTCCTTTGGGCAAGGAAAAAGATAACGTCACTACGTTTGAAGTGCGCGTTTCGATCTCCAATCCCACGGGCGAGCTGAAGGCCAACATGAGCGCGAACGCGGAAGTGGTGCTGGAAGAAAAGAAAGACGTGCTGATGGTGCCGGAGGCTTCGCTGATTTATGACAAAGACCGCAAGGCTTCGGTGGAACTGCCCGATCCGAAAGCTGCCAATGGCCGCAAAAAAGTGGATGTAAAGCTGGGCATCTCCAACGGCGTTAAAACGGAAATCGTTTCCGGGCTGACCGAAAAACAGCAGGTAGTTCTCCAATAGCGAGGGACGCGCATGACCTTTCGTGACCTCTTGCGGGACACGTTCGCGACGCTGTGGGCCCACAAGCGCCGGACCCTGCTGACCATGTTCGGGATCGCCTGGGGGATCATCTCGATCACGTTGATGGTCGCGGCGGGAGAAGGCCTGGGACGCGGGATTCAAAAACAACAGGAAAATTTTGGCAAGGACGTGATGATCGTTTTTGCCGGACGCACCAGTATGCAGGCAGGCGGCACGCGGTCCGGGCGTGTGGTGCACTGGATGGAAGACGATTACAAGGAAGTGGCCAAGGAGGCGCCGGCTTGCAAGTACGTGATGCCGGAGCTGGGCAACAACGTGAAAGTGCACAGCGCGTACAACAGCGGCGACCTGGATACTGTCGGCTCTCTGCCACCCTTCACGATTATCCGCAGCATTACCGTTGCGCAGGGACGTTTCTATAACGAAGAAGACAATGAAGAAGGGCGGCGCGTGGCGTTTATCGGAAGCGACACGAAGAAGCAACTGTTCGCGGAGCACGATGCCATGGGGCAGCTCATCGAGTTGAACGGCATTCCCTATACGGTTATCGGAGTGATGAAGACGAAGGACCAAAACTCCAGCTATGACGGCGTGGACATCCGGAAGATCTTTATTCCGTTTAATTCCATGAAACGGGATTTTCCGAACAAGCCTCCTGCTGTGGAACACACCGTGGACCGTTTGCTGGTTGCGCCATGGTCGCTGGAAACGCATCCGGCGTGCGTCCGTCAGATCCGCCGCTCGCTGGCGCGGTTGCATAATTTCGACCCGCGGGATGAAGAAGCGGCGAGCATCTGGGACACGGTAAAGAATGCGCAGGCCAACCGGATGATTTTTGTGGGTATGGAAGTGTTCATGGGCGCGGTGGGCGTAGCAACGATTTTTCTGGGCGGCCTGGGAGTGATGAACGTGATGCTGGTGAGCGTGCGGGAACGGACGCGCGAGATTGGCGTGCGCAAAGCGCTGGGAGCGACGCGGCAATCGATTCTGCGGCAATTTTTCCTGGAGACGGTGATTGTCGTGTTCATCAGCGGAGGAGCGGGTCTGATCATTTCGTATGGATTCTGTGCCTTGGTGAACCTGTTGCCGAAGCTTCCGTTCTTTGACGGTTTGGATGCTAGCTGGAAACTGGCAGCGCTGACGATCAGCTTGCTGGGAATCATCGCAGCGTTATCGGCATTGTATCCGGCAAATCGCGCCGCTTCCGTTGATCCCATCGAAGCCTTACGCTTCGAGGCAGGTGGGTAATGTTCAGTGAAGTATGCAAAGAGGCTTGGGCGGCGCTGGGACGGAACCGGGTGCGCAGTTTGCTCACCATGACGGGAATCTCGTGGGGAATTGTGGCTGTGACGCTATTGCTGAGCTATGGTTCCGGATTCCGTAGCGTGCTGCTGTATACCTTCGAAGTTTTCGGGAAGGCAGCGGTGATCTGCTGGCCGGGAACCACCAGCGAACAAGCCGGGGGAGAACGGGCGGGCAAGGCTGTTCGGTTCGAACAGGAAGATGCGGATTGGGCGAAGGCGCAATCGCCGCTGATTAAGCGCGTGACGCTGGAAACGGTGCGCTGGAAGGGGATTTCGCACGACGAGCGTCTGTCGGATTCGGCCACCCGTGGCGTGTATCCGGAATATGGCGAGATGCGTAACGAAGTGCCGTCGGAGGGACGGTGGATTACCGCGGAGGACGTTGCGGAACGGCGACGCGTGGTGTTTCTGGGAGCGCGGCTGAAGAAAAAACTGTTCAGCGGAACGCCTGCGGTCGATGAGATCGTGCGAATCAACGGAGTGCGCTTCACGGTGATCGGCACCATGGACATGAAATTCTCCGACAGCTGCTATTTCAACTGCGACGATGAGTCCGCGTTTATTCCTTACTCGACGGCAGCGGACATCTGGGATGCCCGCTATGCCAGCGTGATGATCTTCGAGCCGGTGGCCCCGCAATTTGAAGCGCAGGCCATGCAGCAGTTCCGAACGGCAGTGGCAAATCGCCAGCATTTTTCGCCCAACGACAAGCGAGCCATCACCATGTTCGGGCGGCAAGAGTTCAAACCGATTTATGACGGCATAACCTTGGGAATCGAAGGGCTGCTGTTCCTGATTGGTGCGATGACGCTGGGAATTGGCGGCGTCGGCGTGATGAACATCATGCTGGTGTCGGTGGATGAGCGGGTGCGCGAAATTGGATTGCGGCGTGCGCTGGGCGCACGAAAAAAACACATCCGCTGGCAATTCCTGCTGGAGGCGCTGGTACTGACGCTGGCCGCAGGGGCGATCGGAATGCTGTTTTCGTGGATTTTGACGTCGTCGATCGGGACGCTGCCGTTCCTGGGCCCGGCGTACGAAGACGACTCGGGAAAAGTGGATATCCATCTGAACTTATCGCTGATGACCATGGTGCTTTCGACGCTGATTCTGGTGGTTGTGGGAGTAATCAGCGGCTGGGTACCAGCCATGCAAGCGGCAAAACTGGATCCGGTGGAAGCATTGCGGTACGAATAGCCTGCAATCGGCAGTAAACCTGCGCGCCCACAACAGAACAGCAGGTCCCGCGCTTCGCTGGGGATGACAATTCTTCGTGTCAGCCGCACTACAAAACAAGCCCCAAGCGGCTAAAGCCGGCTCCCAGGGCAAACACACACGGCACGACTGAAGTTGTGCCCTCGCGACATACCCTCGGGTTACAGCGGTTTTCCCACAGACTCCCGTAGCTACACGTAGCGAGGCAGGTGTCGGCTGCACTTGCGGATTCGCGCGGATGGCGTAGCGTTTGCCTAGGCAACATAGTCACACGGAGCAGGAGAGAGCGATGCGGCATCATGCAAGCCGATTGGCCCTGGCAATGGCTTTGTCATTGCTCGGGTACCTATTGATTTACCGCCCGCTGCAATTGCGCTGGGGAGCCACGCACGAAGAAGTGATGCGAGCCATGCCCGGCGACGACATTCAGCAAAAACCCATCTTCAATGCCACACGGGCCATCACGATCGGCGCGCGCCCAGAAGAAATTTGGCCGTGGCTCGTGCAAATGGGCTACCGGCGCGGCGGTTGGTATGGCTACGACCGCATCGACAATGACGGCATTCCCAGTGCCGTGCAGGTTCTCCCGGAATGGCAACACCTGAGGATGGGCGATACCGTGCCGATATGGAGGAACCTGAATTTCCCGGTGATCGCGCTGGAAGCGAATCAATATTTTGTTTTTGCCAGCCCGAATAAACACGACAGCATGACGCTGGGACTTTACCCCGTCGACCCAAGCCATACGCGGCTGGTTTGGCGTATCCACCTGGGTCCTTACAACTGGGCGTCTCCCTTCATCGCCGCGCAACTCTTCACGGATCTGGCTGACTTTGTGGCGGTGCGGCAAAATCTACGCGGAATCAAAACTCGGGCAGAAGGCCGGCGCCCGGAGTCACCGCGAACTGTTTACGCGGAGTTGCTGTTGTGGGTGGTTTGCTTCGTGATGTTCCTGGCGGCGGAAATTGTTCTGCTGCTCAGGAAAGGACTGCTGCGGCCGCTACTGGCGGCTGTGGGAACCGGGTTGATGACGGCATGGCTGGTGCTGGTACAGCCTCCGCTATGGATCACGGTGATTGGAACGCTCGCGAGCCTGGCATTGCTGTGGTGGGCCTTTCGGGCAGATGCCCAGCCTGCAGCTAGGGAGCCGGAGCCACAAGCCGGGTAGAAGTGGGGAGGGGAGAGTGGGTGGCGAGCTTTCGGAATAGCGAACTCACCGCGGTGAACCTGCCTGTACGAATACGAGTCTGAGAGAACAGCAGATCCCTCGCTTCACTCGGGACCACCGTTTTGGGAACTTTGGGGATGGCAGTTCTTGCGGCCTCCGAATCGCTGTCACATTTTACGGGCTACGCTCCCTGCCGTGTGAGCGGGCGGGCCTGCTATAGTGGTTGTGGCAGCTGTAACAGGAGAAATAGAGAATGGAAGTGTTGGAGAGAACGATGAATCGAGGCAGTGTGATTCGCGCGGCGATGTGGAGCGCGGCGGTGATGGCGCTCTTGTTGGCGGGGTACCTGGCGGAAGGGCACGCCATTTTGAAGGAAACGTCGCCGGCGGCGGGCAGCACGGTGAACGGGCCCGACGTGCCGATCATGTTGAGGTTCAATGTACGAATCGATGCGACGCGCTCGAAGCTGCAGTTGATGACCCCGGATAACAAGATGGTGGATTTGAGCGTGGAAAAGCAGAGCTCCCCAGACACCCTGAGCACCAAGGCCAACGGATTGAAAGCGGGAGAATACAAAATTGCGTGGCAGGTGCTGGCGCCCGACGGACACATTACGCGCGGGCTGGTGCCCTTCAAAGTTGCGGGATTGTAGCGAGAAATAATGGTACCGCTCATCGGCATATTCAGTTATTTGGTGGTGTTGTTGCGCGCGGCGACGCTGTGCTTTCAGAGCCTGGCGGTCGGCGGGATTCTGTTTTTGCTGCTGGTAACACGAAGCGAGGAATTGCGAACGGCAGAGTTGCTGCAGTCGGCGTGGAAGCTGATTCGCTGGAGCGGATTGGGACTGGCCATCGCGCAAGCGCTGTTCGTGGTGAGCAACTCCATGGTGTTGACGTATTCCGTGGATATTTCGCTGCGAGAGGTGCTGGGAGCGAACTACGTGTTCGCAGGGCTTATGGGCGTCCTCGCCGGGATAGCGATTGCTTATTGGCCAGCGGCGATGCGCCAGAGCATGAATCCTTTGGTGCTGCTGCCGGCGGCAATGATGCTGGGGGCGACGGTGATGACCAGCCACTCCGCGTCGCGGATGGAAGGGCGGGCACTGCTGGTCAGCCTCACAACGCTGCACTATCTGACTACCGCGAGCTGGATTGGGGGCTTGCCGTTCCTGCTGCTGGCGATGAAACGAGTTACGGATGTGGAGAAGAAGGCGCGGATCAGCCAGAATTTTTCACGGCTGGCGCAGATCAGCGTGGTGCTGTTGTTTGCGGCAGGCCTGGCAATGAGCTGGGTGTATGTCGGTTCGTGGAACGCGGTTTATGGCACGGCGTACGGGATCATGGTGACCACGAAAGTGGTGCTGTTCGGGTGCTTAGTGCTGCTGGGCGCGGCGAACTATTACATCGTGAAGGGAATCGGCGGAGGGAATGGCGAGGGCGCGAGAAGCCTGGTGAGGTTTGGCGAAGCGGAGGTGGGGATCGGGCTGGCGGTGATTTTGACGGCAACCTCGCTGACGTCGCAGCCGCCCGGAGTGGACCTGACGCAGGATCGCGTGTCGTGGCACGAGATTGCTGAACGCTACTCTCCGCGGCCGCCAAGACTTTCCAGCCCGGAGTGGAAAGAGCTATCAGAGTCCACGCAGGAGACTTTGAAGAAGGCGGCGGCTGCGGGACAGAGTGTTCCGGTGTCGTTTGTGCCCGGACAATTCGCGGCGGGCACCAACGGCCCCGCGGACCGCGCGTGGTCGGAGTACAACCACAACTGGGCCGGACTGATCGTGTTTCTGATGGGGATACTGGCGTTGCTGTCGCGCAGCCGGTATTTTGCTTGGGCGAAAATCTGGCCGCTGGCGTTTTTGGGGCTGGCTATTTTCCTTTTCTTGCGGGCGGATCCGGAAAATTGGCCGCTAGGGCCGAACGGGTTCTGGGCGAGCTTTGGTGAGGCAGAAGTATTGCAGCACCGCCTGGCGGTATTGCTGCTCATTGCGTTTGCCGCATTTCAGTATTTGGTGGAGACGAAGAAACTGAAATCGCAAGGGGCGGCGCTGGTTTTTCCGGTTGTGTGTATTGTTGGCGGCATGGTGCTGCTGACGCACTCCCATGCGCTGGGAAACATCAAGGAAGAATTGTTAGCGGAGATGAGCCATACGCCGCTGGCCGTGTTTGGCATCATGGCGGGGTGGTCCAGATGGCTGGAATTGCGGCTGCCGCCGGAGAGTAACGCGAAGAAGTATCTGTCGTGGGTGTGGCCGGTGTGCTTCATCATGGTGGGACTGATTTTGATGGATTATCACGAGAGCTAGGCACGGTGCGGCCAAAACGACGACCGAGTAGGTGTTCAAACGCGACCTGATCGAAATCAAACTGCAGCCGCCATTGGCCGTCGCGAGATTCCAGCTGATAGCGGATGACCTCGGAGAGGAACTGCCCGGACAACCACCTCTGGATCTTGCGCTTGATCCCTTCCTCGGTCCAACGCGCCCGAGGTTTATTCAATTCCTTCGCAAAGCGTCGCAGGGACTGCAGCGTGCGACTGATGCTGGTGGTCAGGCTGTGCAGTTGCTCAGCGGCAAAAGGCGCCGAATACTTCACCACCGCGAGATATTCCTGACCGTGCACCACGAGCTTCTGGGCCACGGCTCGCACACCGGGTTGTTCCGTGCTGCACGGCGGCAGCTCTTCGGTGGCTCGCTCGCGCAACTCCTGCGGCGCTTGATTCCACGGCAGGGCAGAAATCCATCCCACCCCCGCCTCTTCGAGTTGCACGGTGTTGTCCAGTGCGGCCGTGCCCTTGTCGAAGACCAAGGAACGTTGCGCCTCGGGGGCGCCCCGGGTTGTGTCAGATTGGCGGACGGCCTTGGGAAGGCCCGGACCTACAACGCCAAGAAAATGCGCCCGCCTCAGAAGGCGGCCGCTGCACAAGCGAAGTGCTAATTCTTGGCTAACAGCGCGTCGAAGTAGGCGGTCATTTCGGGGGAATCCCAATCCTGCGGGCCGATGATCTTGCGGACAATTTTTCCTTGGCGATCAATCACGTAGGTTTCCGGGTACATCGAAGAGCCGTAGCTCAGGGCGATGGGCGAGCGATGATCTTCGTTGGTGCCCGGGTCGCGGTATGTCGGAAAATTCACTCCATGATCTTTCAGGAAGCTTTCGTATTTCGCGGGATCGTCGTCCGCGGCAATGCCCAGAACTACGCCGTTGCGGGAAGTAATGCGCTGTTGGAGTGCAATCAAACTGGGGACTTCAGCCACGCACGGTCCGCACCAGCTGCCCCAAAAATTCAGCACAACTACCTTGCCACGAAAGTCGGAGAGGTGTGCAGGCTTGCCGTCGAGCTGCATGGCGAAGTTTTCCGCGGACTTGCCGGCGATGGAGGATTCGCCCTGTCGATAATGCGGGAGGGAGAAAAATGCCAAGATCGCAAAGGCAAAACCCATGCTGCCCCAGGCGAAGAATTTGCGCAGGAAGGGATTCATATAAAGCTATAATAGCGCACACCAGCGACAGCGAGAAGTCTGCACGCGTGTCCATCCGCGATGACTCCCCTCCCACAAAACTCTCCGGGCATTTCTGTCGTGGTACCGGCGCGCGACGAAGAAGAAGTAATCGCCGCGTGCCTGGAATCGCTGGTTGAGCAGGCAGAAATTGCGGAAATTGTGGTGGTGAACGACCAGTCCACCGATGCGACTGCAGAGATTGTACGCGCGCTGGCGACGAGACATTCACGCGTGAAGATGCTGGAAGTGTCGGAGCTGCCAGCGGGATGGGTAGGGAAGAATTATGCGGTGTGGCTTGGCGCGCAAGAGGCCAAGGGTGAGTGGCTGTTGTTCACGGATGCGGATGCGGTGCACGAAAAACACGCGGCAGCAAGGGCGCTGGAGGTTGCCCGGGAGCGGGAAGCGGCGCTGGTTTCGTTTTCGCCGGAACAAATTATGGAGACTTGGTATGAGAAAGCCTTGATTCCATATGTCTACTGCCGCCTGGCAAAGAAATTTTCCTATGCGCAGGTGAATGATCCGCAAAGAACGGCAGCGGCAGCTAACGGACAGTTCTTGCTGATTCGTCGCGAGGCGTACGAAGTGGCCGGCGGACACGCTAGCATCGCCGGGGAAGTACTGGAGGATGTGGCGCTGGCAAAAAAAGTGAAGGGCGCCGGCTATCGCATCTGGTTCGGGAACGGGAAGGGAATCGTGCGGGTGCGCATGTACCGGTCGTTTCGAACGATGTGGGGAGGTTGGAGAAAGAATCTGTACCAACTGATGGGCGGAAGCAGCGAAGCGCTGGCAGAGGAAATCGTGGCGGCCTTGGCGCCGGTGATTGCGGTGCTGCTCGCGACGGCCACGATGTGGGGATTCACGGAATCAGCGATTCGCGGCTTGGCAACGCTGGCCGTCGGCATCCTGATTATTTATGTGGCTTATGATGGAGAGCTGAAGCATAACGGTTTCCCGATGCACCTGGTGTGCTACGGAATTCGCGGCAGGCTGCTGTATGCCGCAGTGCTTGGGGCGTCGTACCGGAGCCATCTTCGGGGTAAGCTGGAATGGAAGGGCCGGACGTATCCCGTGGGTACGCCTCGAGCATCGAAGGGATAGCGATAGCATGGTCTATTTGACGCGCAGAATCGAGTTTTCTGCCTCGCACCGGTATCACAATCCGGGATTGAGTGCGGAGGAGAACCGGCGGATTTTTGGCAAGTGCAACAACCCGCATGGCCACGGGCATAACTACACGCTGGAAGTGACCGTGGCGGGCGAGCCAGACCCCGTGACGGGGATGGTTTTGGACTTGAAGGAGCTGAAGGAAATTCTGGAGCGGGAAATTACGCAACGGATGGACCACCGTTTTTTGAATTATGAAGTGGCGGAGTTGCAGGGACAGATACCCACATGCGAAAACATCGCGCGGGTGATCTGGAATTTACTGGACCCGAAGATTACCCAGGGGCGTCTGCATAAGGTGAGGCTTTACGAAACAGCGGATCTGTTTGCGGACTGTACTCGCAACGGAGCGGGCCGAGCATGAGCGACGGCGTGAAAATCGAGCTGGGCAGACGGTATCGCTTTGCCGCGTCGCACCGCCTGCATAACGAGAAGCTGAGCGCGCAAGAGAATTTCCGCGTGTATGGGAAGTGCAACAACCCGTACGGGCACGGGCACAATTATGTGCTGGAGATCAGCGTGTCCGGGCCTGTGGATCCCGCTACCGGGATGATTGCGAACCTGACGGACCTGGACGAATTCGTGGAGCGGGAAGTGATTGAGGCATTCGACCAGCGGTCGCTGAACGAAGAAGTGGCGGCATTCCACGAGACAGTGCCGACCACGGAAAACGTTTGTATTGAGATTTATGAGCGCCTGAAACGCTTCCCCAAGGCGAAGCTGGAACGAGTTCGCATCGAAGAGACCGCGAACAATTCGTTTGAGTACCCCGGGGAAGAGTCGAAGATCGCTTAGCGGTCTGACATAAGGGAAAGGACCATGACAAAGCCGACGGAAATACTGCTGCACGACGCCAAAGTAGAAGCGCCAAAAGAGACGATTGCGGAACTGATGCGCAAGGTGATTGTGTTGCTGGGCGAGGACCCAAACCGCGAAGGATTGCGCAAGACCCCGGAGCGGTTTGAGAAGGCATTGAAGTACCTGACCAGCGGCTATCAGCAGAACATGGAGAGTTTGCTGAATGGCGCGACGTTCAGCGTGCACTACGACGAGATGGTGGTGGTGAAAGACATCGAGTTCTTCAGCCTGTGCGAGCATCACCTGTTGCCGTTTTTCGGCAAGGCGCACGTGGCGTATCTGCCGAACAAGCGCGTGCTGGGGCTGAGCAAGATTGCTCGGCTGGTGAACATGTACGCGCGGCGGCTGCAAATTCAGGAGCGCATGACCAGCCAGATTGCGGAAGCCATCCAGGAAAAGATCAGTCCCGAAGGGGTGGGAGTGATCATTGAAGCGCGGCACTTGTGCATGCAGATGCGCGGCGTGGAGAAGCAACACGGGCAGGCCGTGACCAGCGCGATGCTGGGATCTTTTCGCCACAACAAGCAGACGCGCGACGAGTTCCTGTCCTTGGTGCGCTCCAATAAGACCTAAGGAATGGCGCGGAACGCGACAGCTTCCTGAAGCGGAAAACGCCACTGGCATCGAGGCGAGGCACGGGTGAGAAAACACCAGATCATTTCCATTGTTATCGCCGCATTGTCGCTGGTTGTGTTTTTGGGCGGGCAGGCTTCGAATGACGAAGTTCGCCGCCTCGGGCAGGTAATGGGATGGAAAGCGGGGCAGACCATTGGTGACGTTGGCGCGGGCCGAGGAGAGATTGGGATTGCGGCGGCCTCGGCGGTCGGGAAAACAGGCCGAGTGTATTTGACCGAGCTGGACGAGGAAAAGCGCAAGGCGCTCGAGACTGAGGTTAAGAACCGGGGACTCGCGAATATCGTGGTGCTGCAGGCGGCGGAGAAACAGACCAACCTGTCAAATGAGTGTTGCGATGGTATTGTTCTGCGGCGCGTCTACCATCATTTGACGGCGCCGGTGGAGATGGATGCGAGCCTGCTGCGATCGCTGAAACCGGGCGGCGAACTGGCGATCATCGACTTTGCACCGAGGAAATGGCTGAGCGAGAGCGATCCGGTAAAAGGCGTGCCGGCCAACCGCGGTGGGCACGGGATTCCGAAAAACGTTCTGATTGAGGAATTGACGACGGCGGGGTTCAAGGTCGACAAGGTCTTCGAGGACTGGCCCGACGGTTATTGCGTGGTCTTCAGGAAGCCAGACTAGCGGAGCAAGGCTGTCGGGCGCGGCTGGATCGTTGCCCCGCGGCATCCATATTGGCGCTGGATGAAATGTGCAGGGCGGATTATGCTGCCGCATGGCTAGCGCTTCTACAAGCCAAGTCGTCGCGGTCGCGTCCGCGAAAGCGCCTGGAAACCGGCTGCTGATCGTCTTCTGTTTCTTTGCCATCTACGTCATCTGGGGTTCCACGTACCTCGCGATTCGTTTCGCAATCGAGAGTATTCCACCGCTGTTCACCGCGGGAATCCGTCATCTGACCGCGGGAACCATACTGCTGACGTGGGCGTTGTGGAAGGGCGCCAGGCCGACGTGGGTGCAGCTGCGGGCGAGCGCGGTGATTGGCTTTCTGTTCTTCCTGGTGGGTCACGGGTCTCTGCATTGGGCAGAACAAGTGGTGCCCAGCGGACTGGCCGCCCTGCTGATCGCGGTCGAACCCATTTTCGTGTTCGTGCTGTCCTCCGCCGCGGCGCGGGTGTGGCGCTTGAATGGCATGCTGCTGGCAGGAATCCTGATGGGGCTGGCGGGTGTGGGTATGCTGGTGGGCGGAACGGCACTGGAAGGCGGCCGAGGTATGACCTTCGGCAGCGTTGCCATCCTAGTCGGGGCGTTCTCCTGGTCGCTAGGAATCATTTATTCGCGGCGGTCGAAATTGTCGGGCAGTCCCTTGCTGCTCTCGGCGCTTTCCTTGCTTTCGGGATCGGCAATGTTGCTGATCACAGGGTTGTTGGCAGGAGAGGCGAAGGGATTTTCCCTCGCGCAGGTTAGACCCAAGTCCTGGGTGGCGCTGGCTTACCTGAGTTTGTTCGGATCAGTGGTGGCATTCACGGCGTACAACTGGCTGCTGGAACATTTTTCGCCGACGCTGGTGGCGACGCACACGTATGTCAATCCGGTGGTGGCGGTGACGCTGGGCTGGCTGTACGGCGGAGAAGCGTTGACCTTGCGCGTAGCGATAGCCGCCGCAATGGTGGTCTGTGCCGTGGTGCTGGTGGACCGGGGTACCAACAAGCTGCACGGCTTGTAAGCGCGGTTGACTGCAAATAACAGAAATCAATTGAGTTTTTCTTGCTCTGAATCTGCTAATGTGGTCCACTCTCCCGATAAGCAACCACCATGATCGGTCAGCGAATTGGCCACTACCTCATTGAAGAGAAGCTCGGCGAAGGTGGAATGGGCGTGGTATATCGGGCGCGTGACGAAAAGTTGCGCCGTGATATCGCGCTTAAATTTCTCGGCATTCTGCCGTCAGGCAGCGCGGTATCCCACGAAAAGGTGCTAGAAGAAGCGCGGGCCATTTCCGCGCTGAACCATCCCAATATCTGCACGGTGTATGAAGTCGGCGAGGCCGATGGAAAGCCATACATTGCGATGGAGTTTGTAGATGGCCAGCCGCTCAGCCGGGAAATAGTCTCCACGGGGATGTCGCTGGATCAGGTTGAGCGATATGGGATGCAGCTGGCCGACGCGCTATCCCATGCCCATAGCCGGGGCGTGATCCATCGTGATTTGAAAGCCGCGAATGTGATTGTGACGCCGTCAGGGCGACTGAAGGTGCTGGATTTCGGAATTTCCCGGCGAATCGCGCCGGGGGGCGGGGATGAAACCACGCGCTTCGACAAATCGTGGGACTCGCAACACACCTTTACGGGAACGCTACCCTATATCGCACCAGAAGTTCTGAAGGGGGTAGAGGCCGATGAACGCAGCGATATCTGGTCGCTGGGCGTGCTGCTGTACGAGATGGCGACGGGAAACCGGCCGTTCCGGGGAAATACCGCGTATGAATTGAGCGCGGCGATCCTGAGGGAACGCGCACCGGCAATCACGCCACCGTTGCCCCCGGCGCTGCAAGGGGTAATCGACAAATGCCTGGATAAGGATCCGGGACAGCGCTACCAAAGCGCGGGCGAAGTGCACGCGGCACTCGAGACAGCCAGCACCGTCTCTCGTACCAACCATTTCTTGAACGGAGGCGTGCCGCCCGCGGGTCCTGTGCGCATCTGGACCTGGCAGAATATCCTGCTAGTGGCCGCGGTGGCGGCGCTTGCGCTGGGCGCCGGATATTGGCTGAAAACGAAGAAGCCGGCGAAGCCGCCGGTGCCGGTAGCGGGCGCCATCCAATCGATTGCCGTGCTGCCGCTGGAGAACCTGTCGGGCGATCCTGCGCAGGAATATTTTGCTGACGGAATGACGGATGCGCTGATCACCGAGCTATCGCAGATCAAGAAGCTGAGGGTAATCTCGCGCACCACGGTGATGCAGTACAAGCACGCCAAAAAGCCTTTGCAGGAGATAGCGCAGGAACTGCGCGTGGATGCGGTGGTGGAGGGCTCGGTGCTGCAGGACAAAGGTCGGGTGCGCATCTCGGCGACGCTGTTTCAGACCAACATTGAAGGCGCGCTGTGGGCCGACAAGTTCGATCGCGATTACACCGAGGTGCTGGCGCTGCAGAGCGACGTGGCTACGGCCATTGCGCGAGGGATTCAGGTCGAACTCTCGGGAACAGAACAGTACGAACTGGCGCGCAGCCGTTCCGTGGTGCCGGAGGCGTATGAAGCTTATCTGCGAGGACGGTACGAAGCAGAAAAGCGCACGCCGGAAGGATTTCTGGCTGCCGCGGAGTTTTATCAAAAAGCAACCCAGAAAGACGATTCCTTTGCGCTGGCGTGGGCGGGATTGGCCGATGCCTGCATGAACATCAGCAATTACCAGCTACAGCCGGCCAGTGTGATGATGCCCAAGGCCAAACAGGCCGCGGAGAAGGCGCTGCAGCTGGACGACCGGCTGGGCGAGGCCTACACGTCGATGGCGGCCATCCGGTTTTATCACCTGGAGGATGGCGATATCGAGGGCGAGTTTCAAAAGGCCATTTCGCTGAATCCAGGTTACTCCACCGCGCTGCACTGGTATGCGTTGTTCATGGCGGCGAAGGGACGCCGGGAGGAATCCATCCGGGAAATAAAACTGGCGCGGGAAATCGATCCCCGATCGCTGATCATCAATGCCAATGTTGGCTGGTGCCACTACCTTGCGGAGGATTACGACCGGGCCATTGAGGCGGAGAAGGTGACCTTGCAGATGGACCCGAGCTTCGCCATTGCCCACGGCTATTTGGGGCAATCGTATCTGGAGAAGAAGCAGTATGAAGACGCCGTGAACGAGTTTCGAACGTTTGTGTCGCTGGCGCCGGGTGATGCTTCGCGCGAGGCTGAGTTGGGCTACGCCTATGCAATTTCCGGGAAGAAGGATGAAGCCGAGCAGATCTTGCGCGAATTCGAGAATGCCACCGGGAAGAAATATATCTCCAACTATGACTGGGCCATTCTGTACGCGGGATTCCGCGACAAAGAGAAAACCATAAGCGCACTGGAAAAGGCATACGCGGAGAGGAATGGGAGGATGCCGAACCTGGCGGTGCATCCGCAGTTCGCATTTCTGAGGAAAGAGGCGAGATTTCAGAAGCTGCTCTCGGAAATGGGATTGTTGACTGTTTTACAGCGTGAGACTGTAGTTGCGGGCCCCCCGGAAAAATAGATTCGAACGGGCAAATCGCCATCAGAAATCGCCATCAGAAAATCGCCATCAGAAAGCTTGACGGGCCTCTCCCGGCTTAGTTAGACTCCGCGAGCGCATGCAGTCGAGGTGCTCAAACGTTTCGGAGCAAAAGCGAGAAAGCAGCGTTGGGGAGGATGACATGGCGAAGAAACTCTCGTTGAAGCCGGTGGCAGCAGCCTTAACGAAGATCGTAAAGGCACTCGAGGTCGAGGGCAAGAAGGCGACGGGTGCGAAGAAAGCGACGATCGACGGTGAAATCACCAAGATCAAAGCGCTGATTGCCGAGGTACCGCCCGCCTGCAAGAAGTATAACGTGGGATAAAGCCGGATTCCGCGCAGGCGCGGCTCAGACGGAAAATGAAACAGCGGCGAAGGCAAGCGCGCGGGAAGGAAGCTGGAGGTTCGCCACGCTATCGCCGGTCTCCATTCCTGGTCAGTTACTGGGTCGGGCCAGTTCTTGTTTTTGAAAACTACACAACGCGCCAGAGAGTGGCCGGCGACTCATTTTTCTGCGATCTCCTGGCATTCTGTGATCAGCCTCGCAGCTTTCTGGGAATTTGCTCGAGATTCCCGCAAGTAAAACCAAACGCGATTCTGGATGGTATCCGGCGATTGCAGAAATATTCGCTCCTAGAAGAGTCCTCCGGCAAACTCCAAAACACAAGTGATTCAATGCACGGCTGGGAGAAGTGGAGTCCCAGCGCCAGCCACTTTCACTTCGCGACCAAAGATGTGAAGTACGAACGAAGCGAGGTGGAGGATTTTTCCGCTCTTCGTGAACTGGCCAAGCGCAAACCGCTTTCATCGCGACGCAAGAAATATTCTGGCGCAAAGCGCTTGAAGCTTTCGATACCGGGCAGGGCTGGCGAATTTGACCGCGTTTTGCAGGAGCGGCGGACGTGGCGCGAGTTTTCCAGAAGACCGTTGGACCTTCGCCAGTTGCAGACGCTGCTGTGGCTGTCCTTCGGCGTACAGGGGTGGGCGAAAATCCCGGGCGTCGGCCGGCTGCCGTTAAAGACTTCTCCGTCCGGCGGAGCTCTGCATTCGCTCGAAGCGTACGTGCTGATTCGCAACGTCAGGGGAATCGGGCCGGGGATCTACCACTATGACGACGAGGGCCACAGCCTGGAGTTGTTGCGCGCCGGCTGCAGCCGAGCGGAAGTCAAAAAGTTCCTGGCGGGCCAGGACTGGTTTTGTGGTTCTGCGTTCGTGGTTTTTCTGACGGCCGTATTCCGGCGCTCTCAGTGGAAGTATGAGCATCCGCGCGCGTATCGCGTGGTGCTGGCGGAAGCGGGGCATGTGTGCCAGACGTTTTGCCTGACGGCAACGTGGCTGGGGCTGGCGCCGTTTTGCACCATGGCACTTGCGGACACGAAGATCGAGCGGGCGCTGGGAGCGGATGGAATCACCGAGTCCGTGGTGTACGCGATGGGTGCGGGTCTGCGGCCGAAGCGCCCGGCGACCGCGGATCGCTTGCGAATGAAAGGAACCTGAAGGAATACAACGCAGCGGAATGGCCGCCATTGGTTTGCCGAACCGCAGATCCAATGACGGCCGAAGAATCAGCAAGGCTGCATGACGCCCCAGGTTGAAGTCCTTCGGTGCGCAAACGAAACACACCTCCGGATGACAAGCGTGTTTTTCGAAAGCTCCCTAACCCGCAACGCGCGAAAATTCCGGCTACTCGCGGTCACTTCCCGGTGATGGGAACCGAGGCGCGCGTGGTATCCCAATCCATATTCATGGTTGCGCCGCTGCCCGTCTTGCCGAAGGAAATGGTGAAATTTTCGACGGGCGACGGAAGCGTGGAGACTTTCATGTCGACGCGCACGAGATCCTTATCGGGGCCGGGATAGTCGGTGCCCCATTCGCCGGTGGCTTTGCTGATGACCAGGGTCCACTTGTCCTTGTCGGGAATGGCGAAGACGGTGTACGTGCCGGCGGGGACAGGCTTGCCGCCAACAACGATGTCGCCGGTGGTGACGAGTGTGGTGGCTTCATTTGCACCGGCGCGCCAGACCTTGCCATACGGAACGAGTTCACCATAAATCTTGCGGCCCTTGGCGCGCGGGCTGGAGTAGTCCACAGCAACGGATTTTCCGCCTCCAAGGTCAACAGAGGCCTTTGCTGGTGGGCTGGGGCGCTTCGATTTGTCCTGCTGCGCTTGGGTGCCTGCGGCAAACAGGGCCAGGCCAAAAAACAGCGCGACGAACGTGACAGATACCTTGCGCATCATTATTCTCCTCAGTTCGATTGCAGTTAATGATCTTCCGGGAAGCTGCCGAAACAGCGGAAAGCTTACCGTAGGCATTGAACCGGATTTGCGGACAGGATGCAAGTGATCTCAAGCGCCCGCCCACAACCGTTCGGGCACGAGCTATGTCAGCGCGGCCCTGGCCGGTCAGGTCGCCAGCAAAGAACTCCACGGCGATATCTCGCTTGTCAGTTTTGTGGATTACGACCTAGGATAATTCGACCTCGAGGCGGGGGTGCTCCGAAGCGCTCGACGACCCCGGTTCGGCTCCGGGTTGTCACCTATGTCTCCCAGTTGCATCTCGCTCGCCAAACTATGGATAGGTATTTGCACATTCGCGTGCTGTTCACGATTATCTTGGGACTTGGTGTCTCGCGGCTCCTCAGCGGTGTGGCACGAGTCGTACAGCATCCGAAAGAATATAAAGTGTATTGGGTGCATCTGTTGTGGGCGCTCTTTGTCTTTCTGTACCTGATTCACTTCTGGTGGTGGGAATATCGGCTGGGGACGATCCAACAGTGGACATTCCCTCTCTATTTCTTTATTACCCTGTACGCCGTGATTCAGTTTCTGTTGTGCGTGCTGCTGTTCCCGGAAGAGATGGCGGACTATAGTGGTTTCAAGGACTATTTCTATTCGCGGCGTCGATGGATATTCAGTTTGATGACGATTTTGTTTGCGGCCGATGTTGTGGATACCGTGATCAAGGGTAGCGGCTACTTACGGGCACTGGGGCCGGCTTATTACCTCCGAACGGCTGTCTATATCCTGCTGAGCGCGGCCGCAATCAAGATAAGGAATGAACGATTTCACGCGGCGTTTGCGGTTTTTGCGACACTCTCGGAAATCGCCCTCATTCTGAAAGACTACATGACGCTGGGCTGAACCCGCTCCGGGCGTCCGCGGCGGCAGAACCAGCAAGAATATTTCGCGTCCGGCAAGGACGTGCACGACCTATACCAATGGGCAGTATTTCGCAAAACACACCTGTACGCCTGCATTGCTGCTCGAACCAGCGATTCCCGCTAAATTAGCAGTGACACCACAAGCATGCTGCACAGCAGAAGTGTTTCTCGCGTTCCCGCTCCAGGGACGCTGCTCTCCCAGGAGAAAGAGATGCCCCAGTACGACGGACGCAAACTGGCAAAACTAGCGGCGCGGGCGTTTTTGGTGGTGGCCCTGATGCTGTCGACGGCGAATCTGCCGGCGCAAGATGCGCGCAAAGTGATCACAAATCCGGCACCCCCGTATCCCGAAGTGGCGAAGAAGTTTAAGCTTACTGGTAATGTGAAGGTGCAAGTGGTAATCGCCGCGGACGGACACATCAAATCGGTGCGACCCATTGGCGGTCATCCGGTGCTCGTCGATTCAGTCAAAGAGACGCTGAAGGAATGGAAGTATGCACCGGCCAGCAGCGAAACAACCGCGGTACTGGAGTTCGACTTTCACCCCTGAATCAGGCTGGCGGGTTGAAGCCCACGCGAATCCCGCTACCGATGCATAATGCATCAGGGGTGCGGAAATGCTAAGCCCCTCTCGAGCGGCCGAATGAGGACTGGACTGGCCCTATATTGCCCTATATTACGAGCGCTTTACAGTCCGAATGCTACTGTGCTACCTTTGAAAGGTCGAAGAAAAGAGGAAATTTTAAGGGACGACGGTGAGGGGCACTTGAGCGACGGCAAAGTAATGTTGATTGAGCAATTCCGGACACATGTAAAAGATACGGGATCGCCAGAAGTGCAGATCGCACTGCTGAGCGAGCGCATCAACTATTTGACGACGCACCTGAAGTCGCACGTGAAAGACCACGCATCACGCCGCGGGCTGATCATGATGGTGAACAAGCGGCGGCGGTTGCTGGACTATCTCAACCGGCGAGACCCGGATCGGTACCACCAGATTGTGGAACGCCTTAGCCTGCGCAAGTAAGCAGTCATCCCGCCGAAAGCGGCAATACTTGCAAATTCACGAACGAACAAATTCCTGTAGGAGTCTGTCCGCCAGCCCGGATGCGGTTGGACGTGAACGTGATAGGAGTGTGCGAACACAGGCCGGGGCATTTCTGTTGGTGTAACCAGTTTCGGAAGCAGCCTTCCGCAACCACAACTCTTCTCTTTTCTTCCATTTAGCCGCAAGCAAGACCCTGCGGACGCGCTCCTCTCAGGGAGACAAAAGGAAGAAACACATGCCAGAAAATAATCACGTACCCGCTGCACATCAGGTCTCGCTCGAAGTTGGTGGCCGCAACCTAATTCTTGAAACCGGAAAGATTGCCAAACAGGCGAATGGCGCTATTACCGCGCGCTACGGGGACACGATCCTCCTGGTGACCGCCTGCATGGCCCCCAAAGCTAACGACCGCGACTTTCTGCCGCTTACCGTAGACTACCGGGAGAATACCTACTCCGCCGGCAAGATTCCCGGGGGCTTCTTTAAGAGAGAGGGGCGTCCCACGGAAAAAGAAATTCTGGTGTCGCGCCTGATTGACCGCCCGATGCGCCCGTTGTTCCCGGATTCTTGGAGGAATGAAACCCAGATTATTGCCATGGTGCTGTCCGCGGACAGCTCCAATGACCCCGACGTCATCGCGGTGACCGCAGCTTCGGCGGCGGCCTATTGCTCCGACCTGCCGTTTACCGACCCCATTGCGGCAGTGCGCGTGGGCCTGCTCGACGGGAAGCTGGTAGCGAATCCAACCGTTGCGGAGCAGAAGGTCAGCAAGCTGAACATTGTCGTGGCTGGCACCGAAAAGGGCATTGTCATGGTGGAATCGGGCGCCTTTGAGGCTTCGGAAGAGAAGGTGGTCGAAGCGCTGGAATTCGGGCACGACCAGGTAAAGAAGATTGTTGGCGCGATCAAGCAACTGCACGACCAGTTGAAGCCGAACAAGGTGGTTGTCGCGCCGCTGCCGTTCGATCAGGGCATCTACGACAGCATGAAGAAGACCTACGGCGCCAGGCTGCTGGATGCGTTGAACACGCAGAAGCATCCCAAGAAGGAAAGCTATCACCTGCTGGACGACCTCCTGGAAGAAATCGTGAAGCCCATCCCGGAGGAAGACGAAGAGAAGCTGGCGTTAACGAAGCGCGCTTTCGAACGCCTGCGCGAAGACTTCTTCCGCTCCGAAGTATTGAAGGCCAAGCGTCGACCCGATGGCCGCGCGTTCGACCAGATTCGCCAGATTACCTGCGAAGCGGGTTTGCTGCCGCGAGTGCATGGATCGGCGCTGTTTACCCGCGGGGAAACCCAGGCACTAGCAACTCTCACGCTGGGAACGAAGGAAGATATGCAGCGGCTGGACCTGCTGTTTGAGCAGGACACCTTCAAGCGCTTCATGCTGCACTATAACTTCCCGCCATTCAGCGTCGGCGAAGTGAAAATGCTGCGTGGAGCCGGACGCCGCGAAATCGGACATGGCGCCCTGGCGGAACGCGCGCTGGCCAATTTGCTGCCAGCCGAGGTGGACTTTCCCTACGCGATGCGCGTGGTTAGCGACATTCTGGAGTCGAATGGCTCGTCGTCGATGGCGACGGTTTGTGGCGGCTCGCTGGCGCTGATGGATGCAGGCGTGCCGATGAAGGCCCCCTGTGCGGGTATCGCGATGGGCCTAGTGGTCGGAGACGACGGCACGTACTCGATTCTGACGGACATAGCCGGCGCCGAAGATCACTATGGCGACATGGATTTCAAGGTGGCAGGCACGCGGGAAGGCATCACCGCGTTGCAGATGGATATCAAGGTGACCAGCATCAGCATTCCGATGATGCGCGAAGCGCTGGCGCAGGCGAAAAAAGCCCGCTTGCAGATCCTCGACATCATGGAAGGAACGCTGGGTGCGCACCGCGAGAACATCTCGCTGTATGCTCCGAGACTCTACAAGCTGAGCATCCCCACAGACAAGATCCGCGACCTGATCGGCCCGGGCGGCAAGAAGATCAAGTCGATTATCGAACAGACCGGCGTGAAGATCGACGTCCTCGAAGACGGCACGGTGCACATCTTCTCCACCAGCGGGGCCGGCGGCGACCAGGCTCTGCAGATGGTGCGCGATGTTACCGCGAGCGCGGAAATCGGCAAGACTTATCTCGGCAAAGTTGTCCGGCTGGCCGAATTCGGCGCCTTCGTGGAACTTTTCCCGGGTACCGACGGATTGCTGCACATCAGCGAAATCTCTGAGCACCGCATTCGCGACGTTCGCGATGAACTGAAACTGGGCGACCAGGTTCTGGTGAAGGTGCTGGCGATTGAGGGCAACAAGATCCGGTTGTCGCGCAAGGCACTCATCAAGGAAGCACGCGAGAAGCAGGCGAAAAAGCAGGACACGCCTGCCGGCGGAACTCCGGCGCCCGCGGCGACCGAGGGCGACTGACAGCTAACCGATTCGTCACGGTTGCGATTGTTCAAACTGTTTTCGGCCCGATAATCAATGTAAACCCCGCACTTGCAAGGGCAGCTTTTGAAAATGGAGATGTAGTGTAGACCTACCCTCTTGTATTGGTCCGCAGGTGCATGACACGATCCGATTCAGAATGTTTTTGCGGCCGAACTACCGCAGCAAGGACGGCAAAGATCACACCTACTGGTCTCTGGTAGAAACCATTCGGACTCCCGACGGACCACGACAGAAGACGCTGTGTTACCTCGGTGAACTGAATGGTTCGGCGCAGACACGCTGGTTGAAAACCATCGAGGTCTTCAACGAACAGGGCGAAGCGCAACAGTTAAAGCTTTTCCCCTCGCATGTCGAGGCGCCGGCGGATGATCCGCAGGTGGTTCGTGTCCTGCTGAACAAGGTGCGTTTGGAAAGAACGCGGCAGTTCGGCGCCGGCTATCTGGGTCTGGAACTTTGGAAGCGGCTGGAACTGGATGGCTTCTTCGAACAAGCTTTGGATCGCGCTCCCGCCGATGTGCCTTGGTCGCGCATTGCAGCGCTGCTCGCGATCAACCGGCTGTGTGCTCCGGGCAGCGAACTGGCTGTCGAACAACGCTGGTATCCGGCGACCGCACTGGACGATCTGCTGGGAATTGAAGAAGGCAAAATTAACGATACACGCCTATACCGTTGCCTGGATCGTATCCTGCCCTACAAGACGAAACTGGAAAGGCATCTGAAGGACCGCTATGGCACGCTGTTTGGGGCCGAGTTCGATGTGCTGCTCTACGATCTGACGAGCACGTACGTGGAAGGCGCGGCCGAGGACAATCCCATGATGCGGCGCGGGTATTCACGCGATCATCGTCCGGACTGCGAGCAGATGGTCATTGCCCTGATTGTCAACGGGGAAGGCTTTCCGTTCAGCTATGAAACATTCGACAGCAATCGTGCCGACGTTTCGACCCTGGAAACGATTCTGCGCATGGTCGAGCGCAAATATGGCAAAGCGCGAAGGATTTGGGTGTTCGATCGGGGCATCGTGAGTGAGGAGAATCTGGCGGCGATCCGCAAGCGTGGCGGACAGTATCTGGTGGGCACGCCGCGCCGCCAGATGAAGCAGTTTGAAGCGGAGCTGCTGAAAGAAGACTGGACGCAGGTGCGGCCCGAAGTGGAGGTCAAGAAGGTTGCCATTCCGCAAGGCGAAGAGACTTACATTTTGTGCCGCACGGCAGGTCGTCGAGAAAAAGAGCAAGCCATCCGGAACCGTTTCTGTTCCCGTATGGAAACAGCTTTGCAGCAGCTGCAGAAGACCATCGCCACAGGGAAGCTGAAAGACCGCAACCGCATGGAGCGGCGGCTCGGGAAGATCCAGGCCCGGAATCCATCGGTGAGTGATCTTTACGAGATCTCCATGCGCGAGACCTCCGAGGGGGTGCGTTTGCTCTGGCAGATGCGAGAGGATCGTCGGCGTTGGCGCGAGGCACGCGAAGGCGCCTACCTGCTACGCACCAACCTGTCGGCAGAGGCGCCCGAGGAGCTGTGGTTGAAGTACATGCAGTTGACCGAGGCCGAAGCGTCGTTCCGGGCACTGAAGAGCGAGCTTGCGGTCCGGCCCCTGTTCCATCAGAAAGAACCGCGCGTCAAAGCCCACGTGATGGTGGCGTTTCTCGGCTATGCGCTCTGGGTGACCTTGAAACATCTGCTGAAGCGCCGGCCAGCCTTGGTTCCCAAGCCATCGGTGTCGGGTGTCGACAACGTTCAGCCGCTCTCTCCAATGAAAGCTCTGGCCTTGTTATCCCAACTGCACAGTTGTCGCTTGGCTTCATATGGGCTGGCATAAAAGCCAGCAACCTCTTGCAAGCAACAAAAAGCCCCCGAATTCGGGGGCTTTTTCGTTGGAATGTTGTGAACGCAGGGGACTGCGGCGAAGCGCACCTCTTATGCGTGGGCGCAGTGGACCGCGTCCAGGGCACCCCAGAGGGCATCGAGCGCTTCGTTTGTAGTGGCGAGGATTTCTTCGTCGCTGCCGGAGGCATGATCTGCCAGCCAATTGCGCCAGGCGGCGCGATGGGCCTTGTCGACTTCCTCGTGAACCGCAAAGTAGGCGAGGCTCTTGGGCGAATTAATGGCGTAATGCTTCTTCAGGCCCTCAATCTTGGTGCTGGCGATTTCGGGCACTTGCGCTTCGTAGGCGTAAAGTGCCGCGACGGATTCGGCTACCGGACGATCGCCTACAATCTCGCGAAATGTCTCGACGACAGCTTGCGTGCCGGGCAGGGCTGGGCAGCAGGTGATGTCTTCCTCATTGACGCCCAACGCGGCAGCAAAGTCGCGCCAGAGCTTAGGGTGAGCGTTTTCAGGGTTTTCCTCTTCCGCGAGATTTTCCAGGACAATATCGCGCAGAGGTCCTTCGGTGCGCGCCGCAAGAACCCGCAGGTGCTTGGGGAACGCTTCGACGTGACGGTAATACTGGGCAGCGTAGAGTTGGAGAGATTCGCGCGTGAGCTTGCCGGCCTGCCAGTCTTGGTAAAAGGGATGCTTCAGCAGATTTTTTGCCTCAATGGCGGCATCAATCTTGTCGAGAAGTTCGGTGTTGCGCATGGGTCCTCCCTCAGGTCGCAAAATCGATTGGAGGAGTGTACCAGAACTCGACGAAGTTTGCCGTGCAGGATCAGGTACTTGTGGCGTGAAGACGCTCGATGTCGGCGCCAAGAGCACGTAGCTTTTCGACGATGCGCTCGTAGCCGCGGTCGATGTGGTAGACACGGTCGATGATGGTCTCGCCCGAAGCCACCAGACCAGCCAGGACCAAGCCCGCGCTGGCGCGCAGGTCGGAAGCCTGTACCGTGGTGCCGGAAAGCTGGGCAGGGCCGCGCACGACAGCGCGACGGGCATCGATGGAGATATTCGCGCCCATGCGGATCATTTCGCTGGCGTGCAGAAAGCGATTCTCAAAGATGGTTTCGGTGATGACGGATGTGCCTTCGGCCTGCGTTGCCAGCGCCATGTATTGCGCCTGCATATCCGTGGCGAAACCGGGATATTCCTCGGTAGTAACACCACAAGCGACTGGTTTGGAGGCGCCGCGGACACGCAGCGTGACTCTGTCGACGCATTCGACCGGAACGCCGGCCTGCTGAAGTTTTGCCAGGACCGCGCCCAAGTGGGATGGATCGCAATTGGTAACCCGCAAGTCGCCGTTAGTGAGGGCGCCGGCGATGAGATAGGTTCCCGCTTCGATGCGATCGGGAATGATGGAATGCTCCGTGCCGTGCAGTTCTTTAACGCCGCGGATGCGCAGCGTGGATGTTTCCTCGCCTTGAATGTCCGCGCCCATCTTGCGCAGCAGGTGGATCAGGTCAGTGACTTCAGGTTCGCGGGCACAATTTTCCAGCATGGTCTCGCCTTCGGCCAGAGTGGCCGCCATCAGAAGGTTTTCCGTGCCGGTGACGGTGATTTTTTCAAACACGATGTGCGCGCCCTTCAGGCGGCCGCCATTGGAAACTTTTGCCCCAATGTAGCCGTGCTCGGTGCTGATCTCCACGCCCATTTTCTCGAGCGCGGTGAGATGCAGGTCGACAGGCCGGGCGCCGATGGCGCATCCACCCGGCAAGGAAACGTGCGCCACGCCGGATCGCGCGATGGCCGGGCCTAGCGTGAGGATTGACGCGCGCATGGTTTTCACCAATTCGTACGGGGCTACGGCGTCATTCAACAGCTGCGACTCGATGGTGTAGGTGGTGGACGGAAGTTCCGCCGCCGAAACCTTGGCGGACATGAAGGCCAGCAATTTGCCCATGGTGATGATGTCGCGAACCATGGGAACATTTCGCAGCGTAACGGGTTCGGCGGTGAGCAGCGCCGCTGCCATTGCGGGCAGCGCCGAATTTTTTGCACCGCTGATCGTTACCGTGCCGTCGAGCGGGCGCCCGCCTCGAATTCGGAACTGGTCCATTCGTTTATTTCCTGTTCACTCGCCCAGGGCGCGCCGCAGGTCGCCCTTGGCCGCGTCCAGTTGGCGCTTAGCTTTCTGCGCCGTGAGTCCGCGTTTGAGCATGATCAACGCCAGGCGCAGATTGTGTTCGCTCTGACGCAAAGCGTGTTCCACGGCAGACACATCTTTCCCGCTGCTCTCCATCAGAATGCGCTTCACGCGGCGGCGAAGTTTCTGATTTGTCAGCGCCAGATCGATCATCAAGTTGTCGTATCCGTGACCGAGCCGCACCATCACTGCGGTAGAGAGCATGTTCAGGACCATTTTTTGCGCGGTGCCCGCTTTGAGGCGCGTCGAACCCGTCAATACTTCTGGGCCGACTTGCGGGGTGATGGCAATCGCCGCGGTTTTTCCCAGCAGGGAATTGCGATTCGAGGAAACTCCAATGGTCAGGGCTTTGCGCTTCTTGGCGAAGGCCACGGCTGCCACGACGTAGGGGGTTGAGCCGCTGGCGGCGATGCCTACCACAGTGTCGGCTGCTGTCAGTTTCAGCCTTTTCAGATCGCGCACCGCGCTCGGTTTGCTGTCTTCCGCGCCTTCCACGGGACGCGTCATCGCTTTCTTGCCGCCGGCGATGAGGGCCCTCACCAGTCCCGGCGAGGTTCCGAAGGTGGGCGGACATTCCGAGGCATCCACCACGGCGATGCGCCCGCTCGAACCCGCTCCCACATAAATCAGCCTGCCACCCGCCTGCATCCGGGCAACGATGCCGTCTACAGCCCGGGCAATCGCAGGCAATTCACGCCCCACGGCCGTCGCGACCTTGCGATCCTCGCGATTCATCAACCGCACAATCTGCAGCGCGGTCATTCGGTCGAGATTTCTTGAAGCGGGATTTCTCAGTTCTGTCAGCCGGCGTTCCATTTGGCTGCGCCGTTCATTCGAAAAGGCCATTCTTTAATTATAGCCGCCCATGGGGAACTTGTAGTGATGTGCGGGTCGCACAGTGCAGGTGCTGAAGCCAGAGCGTTAACGCGTTGTGGCTGCGCCCCTCGATCGACGCAGGCCATAGCCGGGATTCACGAATTGACGTGAACGACATCAAGACGCCGTCAGCTCCATGCAGGCTTGGCAGAATCCATCTATGATGGGAAGGGACGGCTCGAGTGAATTCTAACGGCGGGGATTCTGGCAAGTTATTTATGGACATTCTCAGAAAACTGTTTGAGCAACATTTTCATATCCCGCCCGCGCGTGTGCAACCGCTTCAGGGGGATTTAGGGGGGTCGGGCCGTAAGATCATCCGCCTCGCCAGCGACACTCAGAGTGCCGTCGGCATTCTCTATGGAGTGCGCGAAGAGAACATTGCCTTCCTCGAATTCTCCCATCATTTTCGGCGTCATGACCTGCCCGTGCCCGAAATTTATGCCGAAGATTTGGATGAGGGCGCGTATCTCGAGGAAGACCTGGGCGACACGACGCTATTTGAATTTCTGTCGCGGAATCGCAGCGGCGCGAACATTGCACCCCAAGTGGTGGAAGCCTATCGCAAAACGGTCGCGGTTCTGCCGCGCTTTCAGGTACAGGCCGGGCGCGATTTGGACTATTCGGTTTGTTATCCCTGCGGCAGCTTCGACGCTCAGTCCATTGCGTGGGATTTGAACTATTTCAAGTATTACTTTTTGCGGTTGGCCGCCATTCCGTTCAGCGAGCAAGCCCTGGAGAATGATTTCCGCCGGCTGACCGATTTTCTGCTCAGCGCGCCGCGGGACTATTTTCTGTACCGCGACTTTCAATCCCGCAACGTTTTGTTGCGCGATGGCCAGCCGTACTTCGTGGATTACCAGGGCGGCCGCAAGGGTGCATTGCAGTACGATATCGCGTCGCTACTGTTCGACGCCAAAGCCGATCTGCCGCCGGAAATTCGCCAGCAACTGCTGGATGAGTATCTGAATTGCCTCAGTGTTTTTCTGGACCTGGATCGCGAAGCATTTCTGCACTATTACTATGCCTACGTTTACGTGCGCATCCTCCAGGCGCTGGGCGCGTACGGCTTTCGCGGTTTTTACGAGCGCAAGACTCATTTTCTGCAGAGCGTGCCCTATGCGCTCAAAAACGTGCGGTGGCTGCTGCACAACGTCAGGTTGCCTATCGAACTGCCAACGTTGATGGCGGCGTTCACGAGTATGCTGGCTTCCGAGAAACTGTTGGGTCTGGCCTCCGAAGCGCAAAACCTGATTTTGCGGATTTTCAGTTTTTCCTTTCACCGCGGCGCGCCCGAGGACGATACCGGGAACGGCGGCGGTTTCGTGTTTGATGGCCGCAACCTGCCGAATCCCGGTCGTGAAGAACGCTTCAAGCAGTTGACGGGAAAAGATGCGCCGGTGATTGATTATCTAAACCAGCAGGAAAGCGTGCACCAGTTTCTCGCCTCGGTTTTTTCGCTGGTGGATGCCAGCGTGAGCAACTACCAGCAGCGCGGATTCAAGGACCTGATGGTTTCGTTTGGCTGTACCGGCGGCCAGCACCGCTCGGTTTTTCTGGCGCAGCAACTGGCGAAACGCATGCGTGAGCGCAACGGACTGCAAGTAATCGTGCGGCACCTTGAACTGGAAAAGATGGGCAAATGAAGGCCATGATTCTGGCGGCAGGATTGGGTACGCGCCTGCGTCCGCTGACCGATGATCGCCCGAAAGCGCTGGTAAAGGTTGCCGGGCGGACACTCCTTGAAATCACGCTCACGCGCTTAAGCTCCTTCGGTATTCGCGACGTGATTGTTAATGTTCACCACTTTGCCGACAAGATCGTCGACTACCTGAAGATTCACGAGAATTTCGGCATGCGCATCGAGATTTCCCGTGAACAGCTGTTGCTCGATACGGGCGGTGGGCTGAAGCAGGCTTCGTGGTTTTTCCTTGAAAATTCCATGGTTGCCGACGAGCCGTTCATTTTGCACAACGTGGACATCCTCAGCACGATCGATCTCCGGCGCATGGTGAAAGTTCATATCGGGAAAAAAGCTTTGGCGACACTGTCTGTGCAGCAGCGCGACAGTTCGCGGATGCTGCTGTTTGACGAGAATCGACGGCTTGGCGGTCGTCGCGCAGGGCGAGATCAGGAACCTGAGATTGTCAGTCCGTCGGCGCACCTACGGCCACTGGCTTTCTGCGGCGTCCACGTGATTTCTCCCCGATTGCTTCGAATGATGCCGGAGCATGGGGCCTTCTCCATCATTGATTGCTATTTGCGGCTTGCCGGGCGAGGGGAAGACATCCTCGGGTTTCCGGCAGATGAATATTACTGGCGCGATCTGGGAAAACGGGAAGACTTGGCACAAGCCAGGCAGGACGTCGCCGCAGGAACGCTCCTATAGGCATTGTCATCGCACCATTGTGGTGCAGAACGGGGCAATGAGCACCACAAGCAAGTCTGTTCAACAAAGCATTAGCCTCCCGGCGAAGGTCGTTGCTCAGGTTCGCACTTTGCCCAAGACTTGCAGGTTGAGTTCCAAGCCGCATGCTGAAGCTGAGAAGCGCAAGCAGCAGGAGTTCTTCGAACTGGCCGAAAAATTCAGCGGGACCGCAGATCCAGCGGAAGCCAAGAAACCTGGGGGCTGAGCTCGGCCGGATGGTATTGGCGGCTGATGCCCAAAATAGAGCGTTGGGACAAACTGCCGGAAAATGTTCGTCACCACCTGATCGAGCGAATGCGCGACCGCGCCATTAGTGTCGCCGACCGATCTTCACTGGGTCGCATCTGTGGCCAGGCCTAAGGCCTTTATCACCGCGTCGTGAACCGCGGGACGGACTTCGGCGATTTTATGATTTTCGCGGGTTGGGTTGACACGATTCGTAAGCAACACCACGAAGAGTTGGCGGTCCGGATCGATCCAGATGGTTGTGCCGGTGAACCCGGTGTGGCCATAACTGTGTGCTGAGAAGTAGTGCCCGCTCGAACTGCCTTCGGTGGGCACTACCCAACCCAAGGTGCGCGTGTTCTGCGCCAACGGCTGAGGCACAGTGAATTCCGCAATCGTCGCACGCTTCAGGATGCGGTTATGCGCATAGACGCCGCCGTTCAGCAGCATCTGGCAAAAGGCCGCCAGGTCCGGCGAGGTGCTGAACACGCCTGCGTGCCCGGAAACTCCGCCAATCGCATAGGCATTTTCGTCGTGTACCTCGCCCTGCACCAGGCGGTGGCGCATTTGGTTATCGATTTCCGTCGGGGCAATTCCCGGCCACAGTTTTTTGGGAGGGTTGTACATGGTGTTGTTCATGCCGATGGGATTGAAGATATATTCGTTGGCCAACTCATCGAGTGGCTCCCCGGTCAGGCGCTGAATAATTTCCGCCATCAAAATAATGCCGAGGTCCGAGTAAATCACTTTCGTGCCGGGCTCGTACTCCAGCGGTTCCGCAAAAATATCGTGCAGCGTGTCAGCCTTGCCCTTTGATGTGCGCCAGTACTCCTTGAAGGGGGGCAGGCCCGAAGTGTGGGTCATCAGATACCTCACAGTGACCTTGTGGCGCCAGGCGACTTGCCGCTCTGTACCCCAATCGTGGAGTTCCTGCGGACTCTTTACCGTGACTTTGTGTGGGCCATCGGCTGGCGGCCCGTCAATCCATTCCGGGAGGTAGCGCTCGATGGGAGCGTCGAGATCGAGCGGCGAAGGGAAGTCGCCTTCAACAAGCTTCTCGACCAGCGTGGTGGTGACAACGACTTTCGTGAGCGAAGCGAGGTCATACATCGTGTCGATCTTGGTTGCCGGATCGTTCGCCTGGTAACTCAATTTCCCAAAAGAGTGATAGGAAACTTTGCCGCGATAACCGACAGCCATGGTCGCGCCGGGGAAAGCTTTATCTTCGATGGCCTTTTCTACCACGGCAAATGCCGGCTGCAATTGCGCTTCGCCGCGAACGTCCATGGGCTGCAGCGTCATGGGATTGGCTGGAACTTCCATGCCGTAGCCGGCCTTCAGGTCGAGGCCAGGAATCGTTACCGGCAAATGGCCGCGAATGGAGATCTGCCCGAACAGCGCGCGGGCGACGGAAATCTGCGCGACGTCGCTGATACCAAATGCAGCGAGCCAGGTCTGCGCCTGGGGGAAGCGTTCAATCAGGTAAGGGCTGCCCATACTGACGGTGATGACGGGCTTGCCGGAATTGTAAATTTGATCGATGAGCGGCAATTGATCTGCCGGGACGTCCACATCGCCCTTGCGGTCGCTGACACGCACGAACAACGCTAGTATCGCGACATCGTAAGTGTCGGGCGAGGGAAGCTTCAGAGTGTCGGCTTTCACAAATTTCGTGTCGGCGCGAAGTGTGGTGAGCGAATCAAAACGTGATCGGAGTTCGCGCTCCAGGTCCTCTCCCGGATAGGGCTCTGGGTCGGCGTAAAGAGAAACCAGCAGCGCGCGTGACGGCTTCGTACCATCGAGCGGCAAGCGGTGCGGCGTATCGCGAAGCAAAGTAATGCCACGATCGGAAATATCCTGTGATTCGGCCTGCCAAGCGACGCTGCCGAACTTCGCGTTTAACGCGTTCAGGTCCACCAGTCGATTGGTGGGCAGACCGAGGCGCGCCTTGGCTTCCAGAATTCGCCGCACCGAGGCGTCCAGGCGTTCCTGGGAAATTTCGCCGGATTTTGCCGCCGCGAGGAGCGCATCGTAGGCCGCATCGGGAACCGGCGGCATCAGCAATGCATCCGCACCCGCGAGAAACGCGCGTACCGCGGCATCCCCAGGAGCATAGCGAACGGTGATGCCGCCCATGTCCATGGCGTCCGTAACGACGAGGCCCTCGAAGCCGAGGTGCTTGCGAAGAAGGTCGGTGAGAATGGCGGAAGAGAGAGTCGCGGGAGTGTTGGGATCCGGTTCGAACGCGGGCACATTCAGGTGGCCGGTCATGATGCTGCCGACGCCAGCCGCGATAGCCGCGCGGAACGGCACGAGTTCGAGATGCTCTAGGCGATCGCGGTTCGCCTTAATGATGGGAAGGTCGATGTGCGAATCGGCAGCCGTGTCGCCATGCCCCGGAAAATGTTTGGCCGTGGCGAGGCCGCCATTTTCCTGCACTCCGCGAACAAACTCGGCGACATATTCGGAAACCAAGGCCGGATCTTCCCCGAACGAGCGCGTGTTGATGATGGGATTCGCGGGGTTGTTGTTCACGTCGGCCACCGGGGCGTAGATCCATTGGACGCCCGCAGCGCGCGCTTCCAGCGCGGTAATTTTTCCCATGGTGTAGGCATCTTTTGGATTTCCGGCGGCAGCGAGAGCCATGGCCGTGGGGAATGAGGTGCCTTCATCGAGACGCATGGCCGCGCCACGCTCGAAGTCCGCTCCGAACAGAAGCGGCAATTTCGATTTGGATTGCAGTTGATTCGTGAGCACCGCGGTGGGATAAGCCTGGCTCTTAACGATGCCGAGTGGGGAGCCATGCGTGATGGTGATGAACCCGCCGACGTGCAAGGTGTTGATGCTGTGAAGCATCTGTGCGTATGCGGGAGAATCGGTGGAGGTGAAACTGCCGTGGTAGGTGGCGAACAGCACCTGGCCCACTTTTTCCTCGACGCTCATCTGGCGAAGCGTGTTTTCCACCCACTGGGATTGTTCCGGCGTCAGCTTCACCGTGGCAGACTCCTGGTCCGCGCCAATGTCGTTGCTGTTCGCGGAAGTTTCCGCAGATTTGGCGCTGCGGCTGTGGTTTCGAGCTTTGAGTGTTATCGAGAACATAAGCAAAAAAGTCAGAACAATTGGTCCGGCGTACCGCCATCGCGTGTTCAGAAGGTCCCCCGGCCGTTGCCCCCGGTGCTTTGACTGTATATAGCACGCGCACTCTGCGCTCACAATCCAAGTGCAATCGGCGAGTTCCAGAATATCATTGGGGAGTATGAAACTATCGCAAAGGTTGGTTCGGGTGTTTCGCAAGCTTGGCGTATGCCTGATTCTGCTGCCGACCATTGTGGCGGCCGCTCCCGGTGAAGGGGCCTCGCCGCAGAAGCACGGGAGGCCGCCGAAAGGCCATGTGGCTCGCGTGCAGACGGGCCTGGACGTTCTGGAAGCACAGAAATTCGCTGCCCTTCGCGGGAAGCGCGTCGGACTGATCACGAATCACACGGGTGTCGATACCCAGGAGCGTTCGACGGTGCAACTCCTCGCGCACGCACCGGGAGTGCAACTGGTCGCGCTGTTCAGTCCGGAACACGGCATCGCGGGACATGCCGACGAGAGCGTGGCCAGTTCGAAGGACGCCTCAACGGGATTGCCGATCTACAGCCTTTATGGAGACCACAACCGACCCACCGAAGAGATGCTGAACGGCCTCGACGCTCTGGTCTTCGATGTGCAAGACGCCGGCGTGCGCTTCTATACCTACACGACCACGATGGGCTATTGCATGGAGGAGGCAGCGAAAAAGGGAATCCAGTTTTACGTGCTGGATCGTCCTAATCCGATCGCGGGTGACATGGTCGAAGGGCCCATGCTGGATGCGGACAAAACGAGTTTCGTGGCTTATTTTCCACTGCCGGTGCGCTATGGCCTGACCATCGGAGAGCTCGCACAGCTGTTCAATACGGAGAATCACATCAACGTGGAATTGCACGTGATTCCCATGAAGGGTTGGCACCGCAACTACTTTTTCGAGAGCACCGGGCTTCGTTGGATTCCCCCTTCGCCGAATCTGCGCACTTTGAAGGGCTCGATTCTTTATCCGGGGCTGGAGATCCTGCAAAACGCCGGGGTTTCGGTGGGTCGCGGGACGGAAGCGCCATTTGAAGAGTTTGGTGCTCCGTGGATCGACGGCGAAGAAGTTGCCGCGGAGTTGAATGCAAAGAATCTACCGGGCTTGCATTTCGCGAACCAGCGATTCATTCCAGTGAGTGGATTATACGCAGGCCAGCGTTGCGGCGGTGTGGGTATCAGGGTGACCGATCGCGCCGCGGTGCGGTCGATGCGCATGGGTTTGGAAATTGCCGAGATGCTGCAGAAGAAGTATCCGTCAAATTTCGAGACGGCGAAAACTGTGCTGCTTCTCGGCAATGAGGAAACGGTCAGTCAGCTTCAGGCGGGAACGCCGCCGGCACAGATCGTTGCCGGGTGGGCCAAGGACCTGGCCGCTTACGATCAGATGCGCCAAAAATACCTTCTGTACAAGTAGCTCTTGCCGGCCCAGTCGGGCTAGGCGCTCCAGTCAATGAACGCGGCAATTTGTGGTAGAGTCCGGGAATGCGAATTGTCTCGCTGTTACCGTCCGCCACGGAAGTGCTGTTTGCCCTGGGGTTCGATCGAGAGATTGTCGGTGTCAGCCACGAATGTGACTTCCCTGCGCGCGCAAAGACGAAGACGGCCGTCATTCATTCGCGCTTGCCACACGATGCCAGCCCTGCCGAGATTGATCGTCTGGTGCGCGACTACGTTGCGCGCGGCGAGAGTTTGTATGCCGTCGACAGCGATGTGCTTGAAGCGCTGGCGCCTGATTTGATTGTGACGCAGGATTTGTGCCACGTTTGCGCTGCCTCCCCGGACGATCTGGCCGCCACACTTGCGCGCTTTCGGAAACGTCCGGAAGTGCTGTGCCTGAATCCCCAGGATCTGGGCGACGTCTGGCGAGATGTGCTTTGGATGGGCGAAGAGACGCTTCGCTTTCCGCGGGCGCAGGAATTGCTCGAAAAGGTCGGCGCGCGACTGGGCGAAATCCAAAAGGATCTGGAGGGGCAATCGGAACGACCCCGCGTGGTGCTGCTCGAATGGCTTCAGCCATTTTATGTCGGAGGCCACTGGGTGCCGGAAATGATCCAGTTCTCCGGTGGAGTGGATGTGCTGGGAAAGCCCGGTACACCTTCGCGACGCGTCACCACGGAACAGGTAATCGAAGCGGCGCCCGACGTTTTGCTGATTGCTCCTTGCGGTTACCGAAAAGAACAGGCCGCCTCGGAATATTTGTCCCTGAGCCTGCCGGATGAATGGCGCAACGTTCCGGCGGTGCGCGCAGGGCGTGTTTATGCCCTGGACGCGAACAGCTACGTTTCCCGGCCAAGCCTGCGGCTGGTGACGGGAATTGCCGCCATGGCCAAGGCGATGCATCCAGGGATGCGCTGCCGGCCGGAGGTCGCGTCGACCCTGCGGCAAATTGCTGAGAGCGGGCGAAGCTTCCACACTGCCACGGCCTGAGTCCCCACCAAGGCTGCTTTTTTATTTCCGAAACAGCAGTCATCGGGTACCATTGACATCACGCCTCATATATATAAGACTCCTATATATAAGGCGGTGACTATGATTCGCACGGAACTGAAGCGAGGAACCGCGGAGCTGGCGATCCTCAGCGTCCTTGAGAACCAGCCTTTGCACGGCTACGAAATCGCCCGCCAGATTGAGGAGCAGTCCGAAGGTGCGCTGCAATTTACCCTCGCGGCGCTCTACCCGATGTTGTACCGCATGGAGAATCGGGGCTGGCTGAAGGGCGCCTGGGAAACGGCTGCAAACGGCCGCCGGCGCAGATGCTACCGCCTGATGCCGCGCGGACGAAGAATGCTGCAGCCGCTCCGCGAGGAATGGGCCAACCTTTTTCGCGTGATGCGCCGCGTCGCGAAGGTGAGCCATGCCTGATTGGAATCGTCTGATTTCTGAACGCATCGGCACAGTGGCGCTGCCACGGGAAGCACGAGGTGAGGTCGTTGCGGAACTGGCCACGCATCTGGAGGAACTCTACCAGTCATGCCGGGCTGGTGGGACCAGCGAATCGCGGGCCATCGAGATTGTTCTGAGCCAAGCAGCTGACTGGCAGGAACTGGGACGCGAAATTTCTGATGCCAAAAACGGGGAGGGTGGAATGAATGACCGGTCGAGACAGTTCTGGTTGCCGGGCCTGGTGACGCTGACGGCGTCAATGGTCTGGCTCATGATGCTTCAGCGAGTAAGCTGGAATCCAGAGAGAAGTTCGTTTCACGGAAGCCCACCGCTGATGCCCTATCTGATCTGGCTCACCACCCAGCCGGTCTTTGGTGCGTGCGCTGCGTATCTGTCTCGCCGCGCAGGAGGAAGCCGCCGCTCGCGGTTGGCTGCGGGATTGTTTCCCTCGATGGCAATGCTCGGTGTGCTCGTCTTTGCTTTGCTAACGGGCATTTTCGTCGAAAGGAATCCATTCATATTGAAGCACCCGGGGTACGTTGCACTCGGTTTTCTACCTTGGGTGATCTTCCCAGCGATCTCGCTGCTGATTGGCACTGTCCCGTTCTTGAAGACCAAGCCGGGACAAGCATAGGCATTGCCGCAACGTGCGGTCGTCGCTAGCCGCGGAATACGAATCGCCGGAACGCGAAGAACAGAAAGCCGGAAAGCGTCATAGCGGCCGGCAGGGTCAAAACCCACGCCAGCAGTAGGTTGCGCACCGTGGCCCATTGCAAGCCAGAGTGGTTTGCCATCATTGTGCCCGCCACGCCGGAAGAAAGAACGTGCGTGGTACTCACCGGCAGTCCAAGTCCATCGGCGGCGCCGATTGTGGCCATGGCGGTGATTTCCGCGGCTGCACCTTGCGCGTAGGTTAAATGATTCTTTCCGATCTTTTCGCCCACCGTCACGACAATGCGCTTCCAGCCCACCATGGTGCCCAGGCCCAGAGCGAGAGCGACCGCCACCTTAACCCAAAGGGGAATGAAACGCGTGGACCTATCAACGTGAACCTTGTAGTTCTTGAGCACGGCGACGTCTGGCGGAGTAAAGGTCGGCTTGCCGGATTTCTGCATCAAGCGGATAGCTTCGCTGACCACGTACATATCGTTGCGGAAGTTGCGCACTTGTTCGCGAGGAACCTTGGCAAGTTCCTTGAATTGCGCCATTTCCGTGCCGATATCGTTGATCATCACGCGCAGCGCCAGCATGGTGTTGGGCTTGAAGTCTTTCGTGCGGATATATTCCGTGAGGTCATCGCGAGGGTCGCCCACGACCGCTTCCGGCGTCACATATTTGCCCACGCTCTCGGCCGCCTGGCGTGAAACCGCAACAAAATCCTGCGACTGGTTCGCCGTGACCGCGTGGTTCAGCGCGTAGGTTGTCGGGACCGTTCCGATTAGAATCAGCATGATTAATCCCATGCCTTTTTGCCCATCGTTGGAGCCGTGGAAGAAGCTTACGCCGGTGCAGGTAAGGACCAGCAAGCCGCGGATCCAGAACGGCGGCGGCTCGTTGCCCTTCGGTGCTTCATAAAGCTGTTTTTCCTTGATGACAGCTTTCATCAGCGAAAGAAGCAGGAATGCCAGGATAAATCCGAAGATGGGCGAGAGCAGCAGGGACTTGCCGATTCCCAGCGCCTGGGCCCAATCCACGCCGCTGGTTCCTGATTTCACGTTCATCAGTTGATTGGCAATGCCAACCCCGATGATCGAGCCAATCAGCGTGTGAGAACTCGAAGCGGGCAAGCCGAACCACCAGGTACCCAGATTCCACAAGATGGCGGCCATCAGCAGAGCGAACACCATGGCGAAACCGGCATTGCTTCCCACTTGCAAAATCAATTCCACGGGCAACAAGGAAACGATGCCAAAGGCCACCGCGCCCGACGAAGTGACGACGCCCAGGAAATTCCAGAATCCCGACCACACCACGGCGATATTGGGATCCAGCGAGTGCGTGTAGATGACCGTGGCCACGGCGTTTGCTGTATCGTGAAAGCCGTTCACAAACTCAAACCCCAGCGCCACCAGCAGTGCCAAACCCAGCAGAACGTAAGGCCACGCGGAGCCCAAGGTTATGTCCGCCAAATCATGCGAAATGCTGGTTCCAATGAAAATCAGTCCGGCGATCAGCACAACGCCGAAAATCAGCGTGCCGATGCGACTGGGACCCTGGCTAAGTTTCGCTTCCATTACGGAAGACGCAGAAGCACTGGCCATAGAACGTCCTTTCGGAGGGAGGCATGGAACTCGCAAGTTCGCCAAGGCGAGCTACCCTTATACGTTCCAATTGTTAAAGGCCGATGAATGGATTAAAAAACGCGTCCCAATTGGAAAAACCACTTGCGATGACCGGTGTCGCCGACGCTGCCGCCAATCAGCACAGGGCCAAACGTGGTCTCGGCGAGAAGTCCCAAAGCGCCGTCACCGGAGAGCCGCGGGGCAATGGGATCGCCATACATCTTGCCGATTTCGCCGGCGCCGTAGAGGTACACCTGCTTTCCGACGAAGGGCGGCAAGGTGAAGACCTCGTGAAGATAGCCAACGCGGCCCAGGAAATACTGGTTGCCGAACAGTTCGTTGAGGCCGTAGGCACTGAGGCGTCCCGGGCCACCGAGGAAAAATTGCGGTGTGCCGGTACCGTTGGAGCCGAACGTGGAGCCGCCGCGTGCGATCAGGAAGACCGAGTCTTTCTCGAAAATCGGATGGAAGAACGCGGCGTAAAGATCCAAAGACGGGAACTTCTCGGTAGCTCCCGGGCTGGTGTCGTACCAAAAGAATTTCGATTGCAAATAATAGCCAGCAGTAGGAATCACCGGTTCGTTGGTGTGGTCGCGAACGTAGCTCATCTGCACGGCGCCAACGCGCCCGTTGTAGGAAGAGAACTCCGGTTGGCCCAGGCGCAGGGTGGCTTGCTCGTAGCCGATTCCATATCCGACATAGAGCTGATTGAAGCGGTTAAAGGTGTAGCCGACATTGGCGCCGCCCAGAACGCGATCGATGCGATAGTCGGCGCGAGGATTGGTTTTGTCATAAATGTTGAAGGTGGTTTGGCTTCCGCCCGCGAACGGCTCAAAGAACCAGTGGCTCTGCGTGTAGAACGGTTTATACAACTGGCTCTGGAGGCCGTAGGTTTCACCAAACTGAAAATCGCTGCGCCACTCAGATCGTTCTCCCCACACATCCATAGCGGTGATTCTGCCGCCCAATGTGAACGTGACATCCTCGGGTTCCGAACCGTCGATAAAGAACGATGGCTGCAGCAATGGGGGAGCGTAGGACTTCTCGCGAATCTGAATGAGCAGGCCATCGCGGCCGTCCTCATGGATCATTCCGTAGGTGACGCTGTCCCACCGGCCAACACCGGCGAGCCGCGTGAGATGGGCGTCGATTGCTTCGGAGTTGACAGGCTTGCCGATGAGCGGGCCAAGAAACTTTTGAATGTCGCGGGCAGATTCCAGATTCACTCCCTCGACCTTTACGAACTGCGGGACACCGACACTGGTTCGTTTGCGGGATTGCTTCCAGTCCAGATATGCGGCCCAAGCCGTATCGTTGAGCGAGTACGTTTCGAGGATCCGCGCCTTTTCGGCGGCAGCATCGTAGCCTTTCTGGAGAAGTTCCTTCGCCTTCTCGTAATCCATGGTACTGAAGTCTTCCACCTTCGCGGTCACGATCACGTCGGCGCCGGCCATACCGCGCAGTTCGGTCTCGGCAATGATGAGTTCCACCGAGCGGCCCAGCACTTCAAACGCGGACTGAATGTCTTTCGCGGAGGTTTTGGAAATCTGCAGGTGGATGGCGATTACCACGTCGGCGCCCATGTTGCGCACCACGTCGGTAGGCAAATTGTCGACTAGTCCACCATCCACAAAGACCTTGTCCCCTTCGCGCACGGGATCGAACACTCCGGGAATCGACATGGTGGCGCGCATGGCCTCCGAAAGCGAGCCGCGGTCGAAGACATACGCCTTGCCAGAAATCAGTTCCGTGGAAACGCAACGAAAGGGAATCGGGAGGTCGTCGAAAGATGAAACCATGGAATAGTTCAGTGTTTCGCGGTCGATCAACAAGCTGATGTGCTCGCCGGTGCTCAGTCCGGGAGGCAAGCGGGGGCCGTTCTTGAGACCGATTTTGATGGAGTTCGGAACGTCGCGGGCGTCTTCTTTACGGCGAAACGCAAGATCCTGATAGGAAATGTCTCCGCCCAGCAACTGCGGCCAGTTTGCGTGGTCCACAATTTGCTTCAGTTCATCGGCGCTCTTTCCCGTGGCGTAAAGTCCGCCCACCAGTCCGCCCATGCTGGTGCCGGCAACGTAGTCAACCGGGATGTGGTGCTCTTCAAACCACTTCAAGACGCCGAGATGCGCGATGCCCAATGCCCCGCCACCTTCCAGGGCCACGCCAATTTTCAAGCGATCCTTCACTGGTGGCTTTGTTTCGGACGGCGCTTGTGCGGCGGGTGCAGGTTCGATGGGCCTCTCTTGCGCGTAACCTGAATTGCAGAGCAGGAGCAATGCCGCCGAAGACACAAATAAGCGAAGGCGCATATCGGTTTTCCCCTTGGAAACGGTTGCGGGCGGTGGGTCAGAAACACGAACAGTTTCCCGCAGCGGCCGACGCTCGGCAAGCGGCTAATTTCCGTCTGGAACGTGCACCGTCCATGCTGAGCGACTGCGTCGTTTGCGCGCGAAGGATCTCAGTCCAGACACAGTTGAAGAGCTGAAAATTGAGATGCTTCGTCGCGGAAGCGTCACCGCGCCTCAGCATGACAAGGTCAGAGTGCGTGCCAGGGCCTTAGAAACATGCGCTAAACGTTGGCTTCTTCTTCGGGATGCCGCTGTCGATGGGCGAGCGCCACACCCAGCAGCACGAATGCTCCGCCCACAATTTGCGGCAGCGTGAGTGGTTCGCCGAGCAAAACGGCCGCCATTGCCGCGGTCAGTGGTCCTTGCGTAAGCAGACTGATCGACGTGATGGTCGCGGGCAAATGTCCCAAAGCATAGGTCAGGGCAAGGTACCCGCCGAGTTGCGAAACTAAGCCCAGCCCGAGCAACGCCCACCAGGTGTGACGGTGCGGCACGCGCAAAGAAATGCCCATGGCGGAATTCAGGAGCAGCAGTACGAGCGTCGTGGCGATCATGGACAGGCGAAGAAATGTGAGCGTGCTCGTCGTTGTGCGCACTTGTTCCGTAGCCAAAAGATACACCGCGAAGCACGCCGCAGCGCCGAGCGCCATGACGTCACCCACACCAAACAGCGCGTGTCGTGCCAGATCGCCCCACAGAATTACCATGGAACCGCCAATCGCCAGGATCAGGCCCAGCCAGAACGCGGGCTGCGGCCTTCGGCGAAACACCATCCAGGTCAGAAGGCCCACGACGATGGGGGTGTTATTTCCAAGCAGCGTTGCGTTTGCCGCGGAGGTCCGCAAGATTGCAGTGTTGTACAGAGCCAGATCGAGCGCGAAGAACAAGCCACCCAAGCCGATGATCATCCAGGTGCGGCCGGTGAGGCGTTCGCGTTTGCGATTGGTCGCGAACGTTGGCAGCAAAACCACCGCGGGAATCAACATGCGGTAGAACGCCGACGCCGGGCCGGGAATGTCCGTCCAGCGAACGAAGATGGCTGACCATGCGATACACACGATGCCGGCGACCAGCGCCAAATAGGCGGCCAGGCGGCTTTCTGCAGCGGCTTGCTTGGTTACGATGGTAGCTTCAGTGGCCACGAATCATCCTCGATGGTTCGTGGCAGCAGTATCCCACACGACGCGCGGCGGCACAGGTGCCGAATTGGCTGGTTCGCATGAGGCGCCGGAGCCAGGTGCGGTGCAAGCCTACTAGAATTGTGTAAAGATCGGGTTCCCGCGCTATACTACGCGTTTTGTAAGGCTTCGAGGGCTACGGATGAGCGAACAGAAGAAAGCTCGCGACTTGGGAATGGCGCGCGAAATCACCAGGCGCGATTTCCTGAACGGAGTGGCTGTGGGCGCCGGCGCCAGCATGCTGGGTGCGGGATTCAGCGCGGAGCGGCTGCTGGCCGCAGCAATTCTCGACGCGAACGTCGGCCAACAGGCCGAGGGCTACTACCCGCCCGCGAAGATGGGATTGCGTGGCGACAACGACGGCTCCTACACGTATGCTCACAAACTGCGTGATGGAGAGAGTCCCAGCGCCATGGGCGATCCCGTCGACACGGGAGAATCGTACGACCTGATCGTCGTCGGAGCAGGAATCAGCGGGCTGGCCGCTGCTTATCGCTTCCGGCAAAAAGCGGGCAGCAACGTCAAGATTCTCCTGCTGGACAATCACGACGATTTCGGCGGCCACGCCCGGCGCAACGAGTTTACCGTTGCCGGGCGCCTGCTCCTGAGCAATGGAGGAACGCAATCCATCGAAAGCCCCGGCGAATATAGCCCGGAAGCGAAGGGACTTCTCAAGGAACTGGGCATTGACACGGCCGTTTTCTATAAGGCCTACGATCAGAACCTTTATTCGAAGCTGGGTACTGCCGCGTTTTTCAATAAAGAGACGTTTGGCGACGACCGTCTGCTGCCCGGAATGAATAGCACCCCGTGGCCGGAATTTCTGGCGAAAGCGCCGCTGAGCGATGCCGCGCGCAAGGACATCATTCGTGTGTACACGGAGAAAGTCGATCACCTGAAGGGGCGCTCGCAAAAAGAGAAGATCGCCTACCTGAGAAAAACCAGTTACGCCGATTTCCTGACGAAAGATTGCAAGATGACGCCAGAGGCGCTGCCATTCTTCCAGACCTTCACGCACGATTTGTTCACGGTGGGAATTGAAGCGGTGCCGGCCATGGCCTGCTATGAAGAGGGCGACGACTATCACTCGTTTACCTACGCGGGTTTCGATGGGCTGGGCCTGCCTCCGCGCGAAAAAGCGGAGCCCTACATTTTTCATTTCCCCGATGGAAATGCGTCAATCGCGCGCCTGCTGGTGCGTTGGTTGATTCCCGGCGCGATTCCGGGAAGCACGATGGAAGATGTGGTCACCGCCAGAGCGGATTACAGCCGGCTGGACCACGCGGAAAATGCCGTGCGCCTGCGACTGAACAGCACGGTTGTGAATGTTCAGCACTCCGGCGCGAGCGCAACCGCGGGCGCGAGACAGGTGCAGGTTTCCTACATCCGCGATGGAAAGCAGCTCATCGCGAAAGGGAATTACTGTGTTCTGGCCTGCTACAACATGATGATTCCGTATCTCTGCCCGGAATTGCCGGATCCGCAAAAAGAAGCGCTCGCCTACCTAGTGAAGGCACCGTTGGTCTATGCGCACGTGGCGATCCGCAACTGGACAAGTTTCACGAAACTTGGCATTCACCAGATTGTTTCGCCCGGTTCTTACTTCACGTATACGGCGCTGGATTTCCCCGTGAGCCTGGGCAGGTATAAATTTCCCAGCAAGCCGGAGGAGCCAGCCGTACTTTTCATGCTGCGCACGCCATGCCATCCGGGACTGCCCATGCGTGATCAGAATCGCGCCGGCCGTGCGGAACTATTGCAGACTCCCTACGCCAAGTTCGAGCGCAACATCCGCGACCAGTTGGAGCGAATGCTTGCCGGAACGGGCTTCGACCCGGCAAACGACATTGTCGGAATTACCGTCAATCGCTGGGCACACGGCTACGCGTATACGCCCAACTCACTCTTCGAGCCGCACTGGAAAGATGGCGAGCAACCGTGGATTGTCGGCCGCAAACCGTTTGGGCGCATCACCATTGCCAACTCCGATGCTGGCGCCAGCGCGTATACCGACGTCGCCATCGATCAGGCCTACCGTGCCGTCGGCGAGCTTTTCGCGCAGAACAAATAGCGGAGCCTGAAAGTGCTTCGCCGCCGGTTACATCATAGAAACCCGTCGCGTTGAATCTGCACACGTGCGGAGAATTCTTGATCTACTCTAAAGACGTGCTTTTCGCAGAAAATCGCTAACCGAAGTCCGGACGTTGTGTTGTCCATGAAACGGACCATCATTGCCGCAGGCCTGTTGTTGCTGGCTGTCGGCATTTCCCTAGCGCAGCAAAATAATACCAGCGACGCAGGAGGCCGGGTTCTGGCGCTCGAGACCGCCTGGAACCACGCACTGGAGGAGAAGGATGCCAAGGCACTGGACATGTTGCTGGCCAACACCCTGGTGTCGGTGGACATCGATGGCAGCGTCTCCAATAAGAGCGATTTTCTGGCCAGCATCAAAGCGCCGGAGTATCAACCAAGCCAGGCCGTCACCGAGCAAAGCAATGTGCAGGTGTATGGCAACGCGGCGGTGGCGCTGGGGATTTCCGGATCAAAGGAACGGAAAAAGGGAAGCCCTATGTGCGACGCGAGCGCTTCGTGGCGACGCATTGCCAGGTGCCATCAAACCTCACCCAAGTGTCGACGACCAGCGCACTCAGCACCGCGAAGCAGCAACCAGCCGATTGATTAGGCCATTGCAGAAAATGGCTCCGGGGCCTGGACTCGAACCAGGATTCTAGGCTCCAAAGGCCCATGTGCTACCAATTGCACCACCCCGGAGTGGGAGGCAACCCTATTAGTGTACTTGAGACCGCGCGGCGCGCCAAAGCCTGAGGTAGATCTGGAATGTGGCTCGGCGAACAATTTTGCTGTTTCAACCGTGTATGATTCTGAGCGCATCGGCCGCGCGATATGCACGACGGTTCCGTTTCTGCTACAGTAAAAAGGTTGACCACCCACCTGGAGAGGTGGCCGAGTGGTTTAAGGCGCACGCTTGGAAAGCGTGTGTAGGTTAATCCCTACCGTGGGTTCGAATCCCACCCTCTCCGCCATACCTTTAGAATCAATGGGATAGAGCCTTCCTAAATTCAAATCCTAAGAAATCTCCGGAACTCAGTATTAGCCAGCCTGGAGATTCTTATGGCTCAGTCCAAATTCACGCTGTACAAATACGTCAAGCTTGCAGACGGCTCTTGGCGTTACTGCAAGGCTGCCTTCTATTCGAACGGAAAAATCAAGCCCAACCGCTGCATCGTCGGGGGAAAGGAAGAAGAACATCCCGAAGGCGCCTACTACCTTTATCACAGGAAGAATTGGATTCCCGTGGGCGCAGACGCGTTGGAAGCACAACGCCGGCGGAATGTCCGACTTGACGATGATGAGTTCAAGCGGCTGCAAGGAACGGCTCCGGTGGAGAGTCCGAATGTCGTTCCGATTACGCCAAAGCGCACGCTTGCAGGCGCCGTGGAAGAGTGGCGCAACGAGACCGAGGCGAACAAGAAACACAAGACCTACCTCGCCTACAAAAAGTCCACCGAATACTTTTTCCAATTCTGCCGCAAGCCAACCGTTGACGGCGTGGACCGCAATGACATGCTGCACTTCAAGATTTTTCTCAAGGGCAAAGGGTTCAGCAAGCGTTACGTCTACAACAATTTCTTGAACATGATGATCTTTCTCAAGTGGGCGAAAGTAAATCACGGAGTCCAGAAGGGCGATTGGCCGCCGAAGCCGGAGCGTGACCCCGAGGAGTACACAGACGAGGAAATCACAAAATTGCTCGATGCCGCCAATGACGAAGAACGGCTCCTGCTTAGTTCGTTCCTCTGCTCGGGATTCCGTTCCGGTGAACTTGCAAACTTCACGTATGCGGACATCAGTTTCGCCACCAATATTTGGCGTGTCGAAATGAAGGAGGAGGGGGAAGGTGCAGAATGGGACGCCAAGACGCAAGCCTCCTACCGCTATGTGACCGTGCCTGCGTGGCTCAATCAGAAGATCGAACAGCGCATGAAAACACGGCACGCAAAGCGCAGCGATCTTGTTTTCCCGGCTCCGATGGGCGGTGTCAATGCGCATCTGCTGCGCATCGTGAAGCGTCTAGCGGAGCGAGCGGGTTTGACGGACATCCGTGTGGACGATCACAAGTTCCGCAGCACGGCCATCACCCGCTGGCTTCGTGAAGGGAACTCGCCGCAAGACGTGATGGCGTGGGTTGGGCACAGGTCGTTAGCCACCATCCTCCGCTACGCCGCCAAGGTCAAACTCGAAAAACAGGAGACACAACAAAAGGCTCACGCTCCGTTTGCGAAGTTCGCAGCGGTGGGCGGCAACATTGCCGAGAACAAGATCGTGGCAAGCCCACGATTCAGTGCAGCTGGGATAATTCAGACCTGACGCGGTCAAAACGAGGCGAGTGGCCGCTGTAGCATGTATGACTTCTTCCACAACACGAGTAACGCAATCAGACCAACGCCAAGGAGGAGAAGACTAGAAGGCTCAGGTGTGCTAACGATCGTCTCCGACGTCCAAGTTCCACCCGAAGCTCCCTCGCCTGAAAAACCAGCTGAGTAACCACCGGCATTATTCGACGCGAACAATTGAGTGAGCTCGGTCGGCCCGTCGTAGAAGACAGAGACGTCACTTCCATTCGCAAGGTCGGCGAAAAAGCTGTAAAACGTTATTTTACCCGAGCTGTCGGTATCAAATTCAAACCCGGAATCGACGGTATTTAGGTTCGTCCACGTTATTGTGCCCTCGGTGAAGGAAAATGAGAGCGGTGTGAAACTTCCAGAGCCGCCGATGTCTTGCATTTGGTTCGGAGGGAACGGTACACCTACTGTGAACGAACCTGTGATGTTACAGGTTGGCGGACAAGTAGTACCGCTGAACGAGTTGAACGGAGTGCTGATATAAGAGTACGTGGTGGAATCCGCAAGAACCGCGCCAGGGACAAGCGCAAGTATCACAGTCAGGAGCATGAGGGATTTAACCATGTGGTGTCTCCGTTTGAGGTGCTTGCTTTCGAGAAAACACTAGTCCGGGGAGACTGGATGCTCGTCAATTCGCCGAAACGTGTCAACAATAAATGATGTTCATCTTCGAGTACCGGTATTCACAATCGGAGTAGACTTGATGCTTCTCGTCCAGACCTGGGGTCGGGAGCGCAACCTTCTCCATGACGGACCGAGCGTTAAAACATACCAGCCGAGTTCCATATTCCGGTAAAAGGCGGTTCGATGCGCCGCGGCGGAAAAATCTGACGGTCGTCGACGTCCGGAAGACGGAACCACTCCCACCGGAGGGAATCCGGTCTATCGCATTTTTCTTGGTTATAGTCCCTGCGCTCGCCCGAAGCCGTTTTCGACTCGACATTAATATCCGAGGCGCGATGGCAAGGCAGCAGACCAAGGGTAGGGCCTTCTACGTCTTTATTCGAATGACACCGAGCCCGATCTTTTTCCGCTCACCTTTTGAATCAGCAACAGCCCCGCAGAAGTAACCGAGCTGAATGGATGAAGGTCGCAAACGAACCATTGGCGTCATCGCCGCAATCTTTGCGTGTCGGAAACTGTCTGCGCTGGATGGCAAGCCATCGCCAGCACGAGAGATGGCGTTCCGAGACAGCATTGATTTAGCGGCGGAAATGATGCGCCGGATAGATTCGCGATGGCCCTCATCGAAGCGATAGAAGCCAACCTTCCCCCGCGCTATAAATGGCAAGTTCCAAGTTAAGTTACGATGATTCGATTACTTGGGAGGATGACATGAAAACTCGTACGTCGTTTATCGGTCTGTTGCTATTCCTCGCTTATAGCATTCCCGCCAGAGCAGATTCAGTCTTAGTAGGTACGACGACCCTCGGAAACTCCTTCATACTCACCGTGAACAGCTTTCAATTCCTTGGCCAAGACTTTTCATTCAACGAAGCGGCAAGCATCAGCGAAATCAACCTGTTTATGAATGGAGCTGGATCCGGCCAATTCACGGTTCAACTCACCGACGCGATTGGCCCTTCAACCACGTTGAGCGATGTGCTCTTTCAGGCTGCTGCCCCGTTCCCCACTTCCGGCGGCGTATGGGTATCCGTGCCGGCGAGCCTATCTTTGGGACCGGGTAACTACTTCTTAGTCCTCAGCTCGAACCAGAGTGCTTACCAAGGGTGGCTTGGTGGGGGATCTGCACTTCCAAGCTCCGTTGGTAGCGTTGGTTTCGGCTCTGTCAGCAATTCCTTCTGCTGTACATTTAATGATAGCTTTCCACCCGCTTCGTCGTGGACTCCTCTCTTCCTCCAAGGTCCGAATGGCTTTGCGAATTTTCCTTTCACCTTCGAGATTGTCGGGTCGGCCCCGGCCCCGGAACCAAACAGCCTCCGGCTTCTGAGCTGCGCGTTGGCGGTCTTGTGGGGACTTAGGAGGCTGCGAACCACGTGACGCTCATGCACCGAAGCAAGGAAAGAAGTGGTGTTCGGCAGCGCCTGAACTGCCGATGGTCTAACGGTAGATCGCTGCTTTAGGCACTGAAAACAAAGGAAGGAAAACTGAGAGTTGGACAGTCGGTGCATCAGGAATTGCCAGGAATCGCGCGCAGTGCGTCGGTGGCGCACGATCTTAGATCCCCAAAACGAAAGTCTTAACTGGATGGACTGAGATCACGTTGCTTCGGGAGCGCCTCGACGTAATGCTTCAGCTCAGCGAGGATCCGCACATTCTCTTTTCGGAACTCCCACATGACCAACGGCTCTGCCACCTTTAGTAGGCCCGGTATTTGGATCGTGAGATCAAGCTCGCGGATCACGTAAGTCGCATTGTCTACCGGCTCAATCGTGTAACGGATATTTACGTCAATATTTGCGGTAAGCGGACCCTTCTTCAGCAGCATGGTGTGATGAAACCCAATGGACTCGGGAGGGTCGTACACCGTGACGGAGCCTGGCCTCTGACCTGCGGGCCCCGCGTCGAGATAGGTTGTGCCGAGACGGACCGGATACGGCGATACCTGCGTTGTCCCGCCGAACGCCTCTGAGCCGGGCAGCCAGCGGCCATAATTCGGCAGGTCGGCAATCAGGTCGAAAACGGTTTCCGGCGAGCCATCGATTCTCGTCGTGAACCGTGGGTGCCAGATGAACATTTCTTGACCTCTTCGTATTGGCTGTCAAGGATGGGTCTTTACCAACCGGCGTCGATCTGGGCTACGGCATGACTTTTATTTTAACTCTGATTGTTATTCTGAGGTGGCGAAGCGATATCGTCGGCAGTTAGACGCCCCGGTAGATTAGGAAGCGGTGGCGGTTTTTCTCCGTCATAGAATAGCTCGCGGAACGAGACCCTAAGCGCCTGCGTCCACGCTTCTAGCAGCTGGATCGTCGGGAGCGTATAGCTGTTCTCGACTGAAGATATGTAAGAAAGTGATAGGCCTAACCGCTCCGCTATGTCCGCCTGCGACAGTCTTTTGGATTCACGAATGGCACGCATTCGGTCATTAATAAGCATCCCATACCTCCGGGTCGAAAACAGATGCGCAGAACCAGACGTACCAACAGATCCCCATAAGCTGCGCAGATGATCCACTTCCTTCGTTCTGCGGGTGTTCCCCTTGATCGGTTCCCGCAAGGAGCGAGAAAAGTTCCCGGGAGAACACACACGTTCCCTATTCCTGCTCTAATCGCCCGCCTGCAGGTGGGCATCCGGGCCATAAGCAACCATCGGAGTTAGTCAGCTCGGCACCCTCCGCGTCAACGACAGCAATTCCCGGCAGACCGGAGCTTACAACTAGTACCTCCAGTACGATCGGTTCATTGACTAGGCGCTGATTCAGAATAGTATGCAACGGAATCAGACCCCGTCCGGGTATCGGCCCCGCTCCGAGAGGGGGAGAGCATGTCAATTCCTGTTCGCATCATCTTCGCTACAATAATCTTGTTGGTTCTCGTTCTTGGCGTGGGACTCCAGACAGTTCGCGGCGACTCAACTCCCATAACCGGGACGGCGTGCGTCTCAAGTGCCTGTAATTCCATCTTTGCCAGCGGGCCTGAGTTCAGCCTCAGCTCATTTGGATCGGACGCAGGACCACCTTTTAGTTGCGTCGCAGGGACTCGCTGCGATTTTAATATTTCCGTCGCAACTGTGACCGGTTTTACAGCCGTGGGATCATTCGAGGGTCAGGCCGCCGATCTTGTGCAAGGGGCTCTGAGTTTTGCCGCGCCACCTACGGACCTTCCCTTCCTTGCTTCTCCGGTGGGAGTGGAGGAACTCCTGCCGGTGATTGTAACTGGACAATTTACCGGATTTGACGGCGGCAAAGAAGTATGGGCTGTCAACATAGACGGAACGGGTACTCTGGATGCTCCCGGGCGCTACCTTGGGGACGGACAATACTTTTTCCCGTCCGTAACTTATCAATTCAGCGGGTTGGCATATACTCCTGAACCGTCTACCTGGATTTACGCTTTTTCTGCTCTATTGGCCGTGCTGATCGCAAAGCGCAAAAAGCTGCTTAGCCTTTTCTTCGACGCTGCTGCGTAAGGCCATCGAACGCGCCCGAGACGTCTGCACGAAGATGCATGGCAGTTACGATTCGCGCGGCGACTTCCGGCCCGCATTTGGTCGAAAACGATGACGACCCGGAACGATAAGCTCCAGGCCGGTTTCAGGTATGCTGGTGTCTCGCGAGACACTGCCCGCTGAGCAAGGGAATTGAACGGCAGGGCACTTATCTCGTGAAATCCCGATCTTGCGTTTCCTGCCTTAGCAGTGCGATTCGGCGTAGGTTTCTCAGGAGAGTCCAACTTTAACCCTTCAACTTCCGTCAATTCGGCTGTCGTGATGCCCTCACCCACCAAGCGCTCAAACTCCTGAGCGACAGCTTTTCCAAACTTTAGAGCCGCTTCGATCCAGCAAAAGTCCCCGGCCGATTGGCCTGTATAGTGGTGTGCAAATTTTCGTTTACGCGGCTAAGGGCAGGCTAAAGGCGTAACACACGAGCGTTGCTATCCTGTCCCCCGGGAATCAAACTGGCGTGATCAAGCGGCCAGATCGCTGTTCCCTCCGATTGAATGGACTTCCCTCCAACTGCCCACCAAAACAGGCCATTTCAAGGCTGTCTTTCAGTGCTTTAGCCGCGTAAGGTCAACTAAGTCATCAGAATTTATGAAGCGGGCGATGGGAATCGAACCCACGTCCGAAGCTTGAGAAGCTCGCCGCGAAAATAAATGGCCATCTGAACCGACGGCATTTACATTTACAAATCCCTTGCGGGGGAAAGTTGTGGGACGCAACGAAGGAGAAAGTGTAGAATCTCGGCTGAATCGCAATCTCGGTGGGGAGTTTGCAATGTCCGTTCGACTTGACCTGCTCAAAGACACGATTGCGACAGCGTCGGAAAATTACAAAGACAATGTCCGAGCCTTCGCGGTGCTCGACGATAAGGCCCGTAGGGACTGGTCGTAATCGTATGGGCCGTATGGGCAAGTTCGTTGTGCGGTGGACTAGCACAAGCATATGATGCACGGGCAAAGGTCTGAATACCGCGTTCTGGTGATTCGTTTGACTGCGGCGTGACCAATAGGGTTCATGTTCATCCACAGTGCCGCGGAAAATCAAGCCGGGGAAAGATCAATGAAAAACGCCAGGTACTCGCATTTCGTTGTATCGCTGATTGCCGGACTGCTGCTTTTTGCTGGAGCGCAGGGGAGCTGGGCGCAGCAGCCGAACAAGAAGGTAGCCGAACCCGGCGAGAACAAACCGGAATCACTGGGATTCTCGTCAGAGCGACTGGAGCGGCTGCATGCGTCGATGCAGCGAGAAGTGGATGACAAACAACTGGCGGGCATTGTCACAATTCTGGCGCGCCACGGGAAAATTGTGGAGGAGCGGACCTACGGAAAGAAGGACATCGCGAGCGGCGCTCCGATGACCCAAGACACAATCTTTCGTATCTACTCGATGTCGAAACCGGTCACCGGCGTTGCCATGATGATCCTCTACGAAGAGGGCAAATGGCGTCCTTTCGATCCGATCTCGAAGTACATCCCCGAATTCGCGCACTTGAAAGTCTTCAAGGGAGCGGATGCGAGCGGAAACATGATCCTGGAAGATCCGGTCCACCCGCCGACGATGCGCGAGCTGATGACCCACACCGCGGGCTTCACGTACGGATTTTTTGGCACGACGATGGTCGACAAGATGTACACCGAGCAGAAGGTGCTGCGCTCGAATTCCCTGCAAGAGATGATCGATAAGCTGGCAAAAATGCCGTTGCTCTACCAGCCTGGTACTCGCTGGGTCTACAGCGTATCGATGGATATCCAGGGCTATATCGTCGAGAAACTTTCAGGGCAGTCGCTGCCCGACTTCATGCAGCAACGAATTTTTGGGCCGCTCGGAATGAAGGACAGCGGGTTTTACGTGCCGCAAGAAAAGCGCAACCGGTTTGCGACTCTCTACCGCGAAGACCCGAAAGGCGAACTGGTGGCGGACGGGACAGCGGGGGCAGCACCCACCGACTATGCAACGCAGCCAACGTTGGCTTCGGGCGGAGGCGGAATGGTGTCGTCGGCGCAGGACTATTGGCGGTTCGCGCAAATGCTGCTGAATGAAGGCGAGCTGGACGGCGTGCGGATTCTGGCGCCGGCCACGGTGCAATTCATGACCTCAAACCATCTGGCGGCCAGTGTAATGACGAATGAGGGTGAACTGGATCCCAGGCCCGGGCTGGGGTGGGGTTACGATTGCGCGGTGTTTTGGGACCCGCTGCAAGCCGGTGAGGTGGTCGGCAGGGGTACGTTCTTCTGGCTGGGAGCCGCGGACACGTGGTTTTGGGTGGATCCCACGAACGATCTGATTTTTGTGGGGATGACGCAGCGATTGCTTGGACCCGGGTGGCCGGCGGTGGAGGCGCTGAGCCAACCGGTGGTGTATCAAGCGCTGGTGAAACCCAAGATGTGAGGCCGTCTCTACTTTCTCCTTCAATTCTCAAGAATTTACGATCTCCGAAGCTACAACAAAGCCAGCGCACCTCATGATGCGCTGGCAGAAGAATGCTCTGTAGCTTTCTATTGGTGCATTTTGTAGATGAAGTTCTGCGGGCCGTCCGTGACCTTAAAATCCGCAGGCACGGTGAAGAGCGAAGCGTCTGGTTCAGCCCGCGTGATGTTGGTGAGCTTGAACGTTTGCTCGCCCATTCGCGGATCGCTTCGTTTACTGTAGACCACGGTCTTCAGGTCCGGCGAAGTCCATACCTCAGTCACAATCACGATCGGTTTTTCATTGCCGATCTCTCCGGCGGGAATGGTGCGAGTGGTGCGCACTCCAGTCACTTGTAGCCCTTCCATGTTCTGAGTTCCCAGGTCTTCCGTGGTTGCCTGTGCCTCGTCGTCGCCAATCACAGTTTTCTGGATGAACATCGGCGGTGGCGGCGCGGGGACTTGACCACCGGCCGCAGAGACACCCGCGCTTTGTGCGAAGAACACTTTCCCGCTGCTCACCGATGCAGTTGCCACCGTGCCTCCGCCCGCCACAGCGCCAGAAGGCAGCGAAAGTTTCTGCGCGGTCTTATCCGTCAAGTTCAAGGTGTACGAAACCTGCGCCACGGGATCCATGATGAACACGAGGTGCGGTGCGTTGGTGGCGGAGAGGTTGCCAATCATTGGTAACGCCGCGTCCTGGCGGGTTCGCCCCTCGGAATCGCGCGCGGTGGTCCCGCTGTTGTTCTGAATAATGCGATTACCGTCGGCCAGCGTCTGTATCGATTCGTTGCTGATTGTGGCGGAGTAGGGTGCGCCCTGGACCGGCGCGCCAAACGCTCTACCGGCTGCGGTGGCTACGACACCGGCCCCGGAGGTCTGAAACAGCACGTTTGTCTTGACCGTATCCTGGGCAAACGCGCACGATGACGCTGCCAGAAAGATTGCCAGTGCATACTTCATGGTTGTCTCCTTTCAACTTCCATCAATCGAGGCCGCAGCCGAATTTGTTCCGCGGACCCATCCGCCGCAATACTTAGATCCGCAAGGAAGTTGAGACCCTCGGGAACGGCGCCCGGCGGAAACATGGATTCCGCGGGAATGGAAATCTGGATGGCGCGTTCAGTGGGCTGCCAGTTCGCGGTTTGGCGTGGCGTACTCGCGGCAGCCGCCGGCGGCGGATGGACGGTCTTGCTGGGGACTGAAGCCGGCACCTTTTCCACAACGCTAGGCGGCGGAGCCGTCTGTGTCTGCACCTGCACGGACAGTGGTGCGACCGCCGGAACACGCGCTCGCAGCAACCCCAACACGAGCGTGGCAGCAATCGCAACCGCGGTCAGCACGGGAACCCGCCGCGGCAGTGTTCGCCGGTGAGCCTTCGCCGATAACACGGCATCGCAGTAGGCATCGAACCTCGCGCTCACGTGCTGATAGGATTTGAGTTGGCTCCGGCATTTACCACAAGCGCTGATGTGCCGCTCGAGTTCCGCCATTTCGTCATTACCGAGCTCGCCGTCAAGCCACGCAACCAGTTTTCCCGAATGATCACACATTGCATTTCTCCGCTAATTTCCGGATGGCCCGTTCAATGGTATCTCCCACTGTGGAGGTCGCCATCCCCAGCACCTCGCTGATTTCCCGATAACGCAAACCTCCGGCGCGCAACAGCAGGCATTCCCGCTCGGATTCCGAAAGCAGCGAAATAGCTTCTCCTAGCCGCCGGAACCTCTCTTTTTCCAGCACCACGCGCTCGGGCGTCGTTTCATCCAGCGGCGCGTTAATCTCCAGATCGAGCGGTTCGCCGAAGCGTCGATGATAGCTCCCTTGGCGGTTTCGGGCTTGATTGTGAGCCACGCGAAACAGCCAACCGCGAATGTTTTCCTGCGACCCGCCCGAAGCCAGGTGCCGATGCAAAGAAAGAAAAGTGTCTTGGACCACGTCCTGGGCTTCGTCACGGGAGAGTCCGAGACATACCAGGTATCGAAGCAGAGGTTCGCGCAATTCGCGATACAGATCCGTAACCTCGCAAGCGTCAGTCGCGAAGCGTGAGAGCGGCAGTGCTAACGGTAAAAAATCGCCGCTCATAGGGTCCTCAAAATCACGCCTCTACTCATATAACAACTCAGAGGTGGGGATTTCCGGCTGGGATGCATTGCCGGCGACAATTTCAGACATAAAATATCGCCAAAGGTAGGCGACTCTTCGACGGTGCCAAGACTCTAACTATTGGATGGCTATTGCCTCGAAAGAAAATAGCCGTCACAATAGAGGCCCGCCACCTCCGCCCCAGAGGACCCATGTTCTTCCGGACAATCGAGCAGGTTCGCCGCTTCTTCCGTATACTTGCCGGGTTTACGCTTGTCCTGGTGGGTGTCATTATGTTCTTCACGCCTGGCCCAGGGTGGCTGGTCGTTTTTTTCGGGCTCACGCTGCTGGCGGCTGAGTTCGTTTGGGCCAAGCGTTTGATGGACCGCATGAAGCACGAGAGCAATCGCCTGAAAGATACCGTGCTCAAGTTCAGCAAGAACTAGACTGTTCCGAGGGACTCCCAACATGTCGAAGCAATGGCAAGGCAAGTGGGCGCTGGTTACCGGTGCGAGCGCGGGTATCGGTGTGGCCTTGGCAAACGAACTGGCGGCGGGCGGCACACACCTGGTTCTGACGGCGCGGCGTCGCGACAGGCTGGAAGAACTTGCCCGAACTTTGGGCCAGCGCCACGGAATCCGCACCGCTGTGTTCGACGCCGATCTTGCAAGAGCCGACGCTCCCCAGAAGATCTACGAATTTACAAAGCAAAAGGACCTGGAAATCGATTTGCTCATCAATAATGCCGGTTTCGGACAATACGGCGAACTTACCCAGGTTCCGGTGCAACGCCTTCTGGACATGGTGCAAGTAAATTGCGCGGCGGTGGTTCATCTCTCGCGGCTGTATCTGACGGATATGCTCGTCCGGGGCCGCGGAGATGTTCTCGTCATCGCCTCCACCGCTGCCTTCCAGGCTGTGCCTTATATATCCACTTACGCAGCTACAAAAGCCTTCGATCTGTTGTTTGCGGAAGGACTCGCCGAAGAGATGAGGCCGCATGGCATCCGGGTTTGCGCCCTCTGCCCCGGGTCCACGGAATCGGAATTCCATGCCATTGCTGGACAGGAGAAGTTCACCAGCAAGAACCAGGAAAGCGCTCAGAAGGTTGCTCGGACCGGGCTGCAAGCCTTGGCCGCCGGCAAAAGCTACGTGATCTCCGGGCTAGGCAACTACCTGGGCGCGCAATCGCAACGCATTGTGCCGAGGGGTCTGGTGACGCGCATCGCCGCCAACATGTTTCGGCCAGATAGGAACCGTTAACCGTCCTAAACGGTGCGGGCTCCCCCGGTACACTTAAGTGCGTCCAGCCTTAATGAAACTGACACCAGTCAGCAACTTTGCACGTCTTCTAAGTATTGGGTTTGTGTAGGCTATTGAATAGAAAGGGCTTGTTACCTCCTCATTCATGGGAACTTTTCTTGATCACGCAGGGAAATACCTATGAAAGCAGGGCGTCAACCAACAGAAATGCACATCGATTCCAGAGAACGCGATGACGTTCTGCTGCGGCGCTCCGCGAATGGCGACGAGGAGGCATTCACGCTCCTGTATCGCCGTCACCAGGCGCCCATTTACCGTTTTGCCCTTCGTATGACGGGAAACACTTGGGCCGCCGAAGAAATTGTGCAGGATGTCTTCATGACCCTGGTGCGCGAGCCGAAAAAGTACGACGCCGAACGCGGCGCATTGGGGGCGTTTTTGTATGGCGTTGCCCGCAACCGCATCATGAAGCATCAAGAGCGTTTGCCGCGGGAAGTACCGCTGCTGAATCCGGAAGACGATGGGTTCGCAGGCTATCCCCAGGCCGTCGATTCCGCGACGCCGGCGCATTGGGCGGAGTTGCGCGAGCGTCGCGATCATGTCCGCGCGGCGGTGCTGGAATTGCCGGCGGATTTTCGCGAGGCTGTCGCCCTTTGTTTGCTGGAAGAAATGAGTTACGAGGAGGCGGCGGAGTCCTTGCAATGCCCGGTGGGAACGATACGTTCCCGGTTGCACCGCGGCCGCGCTTTGTTACTGGCCAAGTTGGAAATGCTGCGCGACATGCCGAAACGCGCGAATGGCACTCGGTGAATGGCAGCAGGAGAAGCAATCCATGACCTGTGAAGAATTCCAGATGGCGGATCTCGATAGCGGGCTAACCGCGGAAGAAGGACCTCTGCAACAAGCTGCCCGGCAGCATCTGCTGGAATGCCCGCACTGCGCTGCGCTCCACGAAAACTGGCAGGCGTTGCGCACCGACCTGCATGCTCTTGGCGCGGAAACGCGGGAGGCTGAAGCGCCGTCTCGCGTGGAACTGCGCCTCCGGCAGGAATTCCGTACCAAGCACAAAACCCTGAAGAGGCGGCGAGTCGCTCTGGTTGCAGCGTGGGCATTAGCGGGAGCCGCGGTGGTGGTGTGCGCGATTACGTGGTTTAACTGGCGGCTGCAACACGGCCAGATGGCGAATAGGCAGCAGACGCGGGGCGGTCAGAGCACCGTCACAGCGGGGAACTCGACAGGCGGCGCTCAGCACGTCAGCCCAGCAGGGCCGGAACTTGGTGAGGTGCTGATGGCTTCCAATGACGCGAGTGAGTTTACCTTGTTGCCCGGCACCATGCCCGGCTCGCTGGACGATGCCACCGTGGTCCACGTTCAGATGCAACGCGGCGCACTCGGCGCTCTCGGACTGACCGTGAACGAGGAACACGCCGCGGATTGGATTCAACTGGATTTGCTGGTCGGTGACGATGGCCAGCCGCAAGCTGTGCGGCTTCCGGCAACCAGCGATTAGGTTTCCTGCGTTCCGTGTGACGCAGATGGGGAGAGAAGAGGAGAAACAATAATGAAGCAGAGCAAGTGGATAGTTCCCTTGTTGGGTTCAGTGCTGTTGCTAAGCGCCGCTGCGTTGCGCGCTCAAGAGCCGCCGCCGGGGCCGGGACCGGACATGATGGGACCCGGTGGTCCTATCGGCGGGCGTATGGAGATCCTGGGCTTTGGAGAAATGCACCCGGGAAAAGTCGTCACCGGCGCTCCGTATAGCGCGGTTGCCGTGATCGAATCGACGCAAACCTTGAGCGATGGCAATACCATCAATCGCAAGGTGCAAACCAACATGTTCCGCGACAGTCAGGGCCGTACGCGCCGCGAAACTACACTTCCTGCGGTCGGCCCCCTCGCAGCTTCCGGCCAGCCGAAAACGTTCATCATGATTTTCGATCCGGTGGCCACGACCTCCTATGTGCTGCATCCTGACACGAAAATTGCGGACAAGCTCCCGACTCCTCCGGGAGGAGGGAAGAACTCCGCGAATTTCGAGGCGAAGTTTGAGGCCCGCATGCAGCAAGAGATTGCCAATGGCACCCTGAAGAAAGATGACCTGGGCACGCAACCCATCAACGGGCTAAGCGCGCAAGGGACGCGATACACGCGCACGATTCCCGCAGGCCAGGTTGGCAATGACAAGCCCATCATCGTTGTCAGCGAGCGCTGGTACTCGCCTGATCTGCAGATCGTGGTGAAGAGTACTCGCACCGATCCGCGGCTCGGCCAAACTACCTATACAGTCACGAACATCCAACGTGCGGAGCCCACCGCGACATTGTTTGCTGTTCCGGCGGGCTACACCGTGCAAGACGCCAAGCCGCGGTTCCGCGGCGGTCGGAGAGCACCGGGCGGGGCAGCTCCAGCAGGTTCACCGGCGGATGTGCCGCCACCGCCTCCTGGCGAATAGTTTCGCTTGTTACGATCTTCTCTCCTGAAGACGGCACGCCCTTTTCGCAGCGACCCCCATTGCCGCGGAAGGGGCGTAGTCGTGTTTGGACGGGCATTTGCATCTGGTCGCCGGTTCTCATTGCGTTGATTCCGGACGCTGGCTTCTAGGTTACAATTCGCACATGAACGAGCAGCAACTCACCGCTCAGCTGCGCCGCGAAGGTTTCTCCCACAGCTATGTTTGGCAAGATGGCCCGAATGCTTTTTATGCGGAGCACACCCACCCGACGGAAACGGCGCATATCATTCTGGATGGAGAGATGACCCTCACCATGGGCGGCGAACCGCAAACATTTCGTGGCGGCGACCGTTGCGATGTTCCCGCGGGCGCGATTCACACTGCGAAAATGGGTGCGCGCGGCTGCCGCTACCTGATTGGCGAGCGCTGAAATAAATGTGCTTCGTCGGTCCTCTGCCCATATTTCCCACGCGATAGGACCTCCTTGCCAGCCGAACACCGCGTCTCGTTGTCATCCCCAGAGCTGCGCCGTCTGCGCCCTGAGGGATCTCAACTGGCGTGCGGCGCAAGTCCGCAAGGTTGAGTACTAACTCGTGCCTATCGCGCGGTCCAGCAGTTCGATGACGTGCAGCACTTCCTGCCCGGTGTGGTGTATTTCGGCGCCGGCGCGCATCTGCAGCAGGCATCCGGGATTCGCCGTGGCAATGATCGCGGCGCCCGTCGACTTCGCGTGGACCATTTTTTCCTCTAACAGTTCCAGTGCGGCTTCTGTTTGCGTGACATTGTAGATTCCGGCGGACCCGCAGCAAATATCCGAGTATGGCAATTCCACAAACTTCAGCTCGGGGATCTCACGCAGCAGTTGCCGCGGCGCCTCGCGGATTTTCTGTCCGTGCAGCAGGTGACAGGAATCCTGGTACGTTACGCGTGCGCCTAGCGGCTGAAGCGTTGCGCTCAGGCCCAACTCTGCAAGAAACTCGGTGACATCGCGCACCTTCTTCTGGAATGCCACCGCGCTCGGATATTCCGGCTCGTTGCTGGTAAATAGCCGATCGTATTCCTTCAGCGTGGAACCGCAGCCCGCTGCGTTGGTCAGAATCGCATCGAACTCGCCGCCCGCGAACGCCGTCATATTTGTTCGCGCCAGCTCGCGAGCGGTGTCCCGCACGCCTGCGTGTGCCGCCAGCGCGCCACAGCACCGTTGCTGGTCCGGCACGAGCACTTCGCAGCCGTTCGCCGTCAGTACGCGGATCGTGGCCTCGTTCAGTTTTGTGAAGCTGACATTGGCGATACACCCGGCAAAAAACGCCACTTTAGCGCGGCGCTGTCCTCGCGCTGGGAACGTTCTGCCTAACTGGTCGAAGAAAAATTTTTCGTCGATCGCGGGCAGCAGCTTTTCGCGATCTGCCAGCCCGAGCAGTTTCAGGACTCCCGTTTTCCTCGAAAGTTGCTGCAGCCCGGAACGTTGATAGAAACGCAGCAGCTTCGCGGTGAACGCGATGCGCGCCGGGAAGGGGAGCAAGCGTTCGATGAACAATTTGCGAGCCGCACGTATAACCAACGGCCGCCGATACTCTTTCTCGATTCGCGCCCGCGCATGCTCGACCAGCTTTCCGTACTCCACGCCCGACGGGCACGCCGTCTCGCACGCTCGGCAGTCCAGGCATTTATCAATATGGCCGACGAATCCGGCATTCAGCGGCAACTCTCGCTGGTTCACCAGGATCATCTGGCGAATCCGCCCGCGCGGCGAATCCGCTTCCAGTTGCCACAGACGATACGTCGGGCAATTGTTCAGGCACAATCCGCAACGAATGCACCGCGCAAAATCTTCGTAGACGGGAACCGCCCCGGGAATGAAATCCGTCGTGGGCAAGACTCACAGACCTCCCCAGAATCGTCCCGGTGCGAACAGGCCTTGCGGATCAAAAGCTTGCTTCACGCGGCGCATCAGGCCGATGTTTTCGTCAGCTCCTGCCCAGATGCTTGCTCGCGATTTCAGTGCTAATGGTGCATGCAGCAAAGTCGTGTGCCCTTGCTTTTCTGCAACCAGGCGGGTGACATCCGTTGCTGTCTTCTCTAGGCGGTCCAGTGCCGCGCCTTCTTCCGCCTGTGCCAGGAAATAGACGACCCCGCGAGCGCGCAGCAGCATGGCGCCGCACAGGGAATTCGCGTTCAAAATGTCCGATAGTCCGGCGCTCACTTCGCCCGAGAACTCCGGCAAGACCAGCCGCACCAGCAACACCAACGGAGATGCAAAGCGCAGCCACTCGAAGGCCTCGCGCAGCATGCCTCCGAGGCTTTCGTCGGTCGATTTGTCCAGCGGTTCATGGTTGCTGGCGTTCGTTTCGCGCGCGAACTTTTCCAGTTCCCGCGAAATCCGCTCCACAACCGCCGCATTGCCTTCGTACGACGCGTAGACACACCACCGGCCCTGCTCCAGCCCCAGCGGAACGCCGCTTTTTGCGCTGCGCAGGATTGCTGCAAGAATCGTCGCGATTCCGGGACTGAGTACTTCGAGGTTCGAGATTGGCAAGCCGGCCGCCTCCAGTTCTCGCCGAAACGCAAGCGCGCCCTGGACGCTCGCAAAACTCACCAGCTGCCCCCCGCTCACTTGTGCCAGTGGAAATGTGCGGAAATTCAGCCGCGTGATGACGCACAACGTTCCCAGCGAGCCGATCAACAGTTTGTGCAGATCGTATCCGGTAACATTTTTCACCACGCGCCCGCCGCTTTTGCAGATCCTTCCTGTGCCATCCACAAACTCCGCGCCGATCAGGAAATCACGCGCGGTTCCATACTGCTGGCGCAGCACCGAATCGATCCCGGAGGCCACCGCTCCGCCCACGGTGGAAGTTTCGAAGCACGGCACCGCCAGCGGGAGAAATTGCCGTTGCTCCGCCAGCACTTGCTCCAGGTGCCTAAGCGGCATGCCGGCATCCACGCTGAGCGTCAGGTCGCCCGCGTCATAGTGAGCGATGTGGCACAAGCCGGTCATGTCCAGAGCGATGTCGTAACGCGCCGGAGGCATGCCCATTTCCAGTTTGCTGCGAGATCCGCAGCTTACCATGGCGAGCTTTTCGCTGGCGGCAAAACGTACCACCTCGGCCACCTCTTCGGCGGATGTCGGCTGAATGATCGCGGCAGGAGACATTCCATCTACCGCGAAGGAGAGCAGCGAATGCTCCGCCGCTGTGATGCGGGACGCACCCAGCAAGTTTTGCAATTTCGTCGCGAGATTTGCCGTCAGCATTATCGATTGCTACCCATCATCTCTTTTGCTTTCACGCGGATTTCGCCGCAGCCTTTGCTGAGCGGGAAAATCTTGCCCGGATTCAACGACGAATCCGGATTGAAGGCGTCGTGCACGCGGCGCATCAAGTCAAAATCCGCATCGCTGAACATCAACGTCATCAACTCATTCTTTTCCATTCCCACGCCGTGTTCCCCCGTCAAGGTACCGCCAAGCTGTACGCAGTAGCGGATGATTTCATCCGACGCGGCAACCGCCTTTTCAAAGGCTTTCGCGTCGCGTGGGTCATACAGCACGATAGGATGCAGGTTTCCATCTCCCGCATGAAAAATATTTCCAATCGCAAAGCCGTACTTCTTGCCGATCTCCTGAATATGCTGGAGTGCCTGCGGGAGCTTCGATCGCGGGATCACTCCATCCAGCACATAGTTGGTTGGCACCAGGCGACCGAGCGCGCCGAACGCGTTTTTGCGCCCTTTCCACAGCAATTCGCGTTCGCGCTCGTCTTGCGCTACGCGTACTTCGCGTGCACAATGCGTCCGGCACACGTCCACAACCGCCTCGGCCTGCGTTCCCGTCGCTTCGCGAAGCCCCTCTAGTTCCACGAGAAGAACTGCCGCGCTGTCTCGCGGAAACCCCGCGTGCACGTAATCTTCGACGACTCGCAGCGTCCAGCCATCCAGCATCTCGCACGCCGCCGGGGTAATGCCTCGCGCCGTAATCTCTGCCACGGATAGCGAGGCGTCGTCCACAGAATCAAAAATCGCCAGCAGCGTCTTCACCGCCTCCGGCTTGCGCGTCAGTTTCACGGTTATCTCCGTGACCAGCGCGAGTGTGCCTTCGCTGCCCACAAACAATCCGCAAAGGTCGTAGCCGGAAGTATCGCCGTGTTTGCTGCCCATGCGCACAATCTCGCCATCCGGCAGCACCAGTTCGAGCGCCGCAATGTGATTGACAGTCACTCCATAAGCCAGGGTATGGGGTCCGCCCGCGTTTTCCGCCACGTTCCCGCCGATGGTGCAGGATTTTTGGCTGGAAGGATCCGGCGCAAAATACAGTCCGGCCTTCTCAACCGCGCGCGTGATATCCAAATTCACCACGCCGGGTTGTACCACCGCCCGCTGATTCTCCAGATCAATTTCCAGAATGCGATTCATGCGCGCGAATACGATCATTACGCCGCCGCCGCGGGCCAATGCGCCCCCGGACAGACCCGTTCCTGCGCCTCGCCCGACGACGGGCACCTGGTACTCGGCCGCCAGTTTCACGATGCCTGAAACGTCTTCGGTGCTGTGAGGAAACACCACCACGTCAGGCCGGCGGGCTTTTTCGACCGAGCCGTCGTATTCATAGAGCATCAAATCTTCCTTCTGGTGCAGAACGTTGCGGGGTCCCAGGAGGGAGTTCAAGTCGCGCAGCAAGGAAGCGGTCATTGGGTTCCGTTGTGGCCTTACCTTCTCACTATAGTGAGACTTAAGGCATGCGGCAATGGCACTCTGCGCTGCTTGTATCAGCTATGTTAGTGTAGAGGTCCATAAAATAATGAGGGCGGCGGATGCCAAAACCTAAAGTCTTTGCGACTCATGGGCTGTTCGAGGATGCGCGGACAATTCTCGAAGCCGCATGCGACGTCGAATATTGGAGCCAGCCGGAGCGCCCTCCGCGCGAGCAAGTGTTGCGCCGTGTAAAAGACAAGGAGGGCCTTGTCTGCCTGCTTACGGAAAAAGTGAACGAGGAACTCCTGCGCAATGCGCCCAAGCTGCGCATTGCCGCGAATGTTGCCGTTGGCTTTGACAATATCGATGTGACTGCCTGCACCAAACGAGGAGTGGTCGCCACTAATACGCCCGGCGTTCTGGACGAAACGACCGCTGACTTTGCCTGGACCCTGCTGATGGCCGTCGCGAGACGCCTCGGCGAAGGCGAGCAACTTGCCCGCTCGGGTACTTGGAAGGGCTGGAACCTCGATCAATTGTGCGGGACGGACGTGTGGGGCAAGACGCTCGGCATCGTTGGCTTCGGTCGCATAGGACGCGCCGTCGCTCGCCGCGCACAAGGTTTTCAGATGAAAGTGCTCTACACCGATGCCATTCGCACCGCTGAAGACGTGGAGCAGGCCGCCCACGCGGAATATCGCGATTTGAATGCGCTGCTCGCTGAGTCTGATTTCATCAGCGTGCATGTGCCGCTTCTTCCCGAAACTCGTGGCTTGTTTGATAGCCCCAAGTTTTTTCGCATGAAGCCCACCGCGTATTTGATCAACACGTCGCGCGGGCCGGTGGTGGACGAGGCTGCGCTGGTCGCTGCTCTCGAAAATAAGAAAATCGCTGGTGCGGCGCTGGACGTCTACGAGAACGAGCCGTTCATCCATCCGGGCCTCAAGCGCAACAATGTGGTGCTCGCGCCGCATCTCGCTTCGGCTTCCATCGAAACGCGCACCCATATGGCGGTCGTGGCCGCGAACAATGTCGTCGCTCTCTTCAAAGGGCAGCGGCCGGCCAACATGCTCAACCCTGATATTCTGAAGCGTGCCTGAACGCTCTGGCGGTCGAATCATGCCGGACAGAAGAAACATCGCCCGGGAAATTTTCCGGCAAACCATTGCTTCCATCGATATCCCCGGCACGATGGAACGCAAGCTGCTGCTGGAAGGGAAGCGCCTGATTCTTCCTGACGCCTCGGTCGACCTCTCTGGAATTTCTGAAGCCCGCGTGGTGGCTATCGGCAAAGCCGCACACTCCATGGTTGCCGGCCTACCCTGCATTCTTCCCGACGGACTTGCTGTGCGCGGAGTAGTCTCGGCACCCACCAAGCCGGAGGTTGCCCGGCCCGGCTTGCAATACTTTGTGGGAGGGCATCCTGTTCCCAACGAAGAAGGCTGGCGGGCCGCCGAAGCCATTCTTGCGCTCCTGCAACCCTGCACAGCGGAAACGCTCGCGCTCTTCCTTGTTTCCGGCGGCGGCTCCGCGTTGTTGGAGCTACCTCTCGATCCAACTCTCAGTCTTGCCGATGTGCAAGCAATTCATCGCGCGCTCGTAACCTGCGGAGCTCCCATCCATGCGATGAATGCAGTTCGCAAGCATCTCTCCGCGGTGAAGGGCGGGCGCCTCGCCGTCGCGGCTGGCCGGGCGCAAAAAATCACTCTCGCGGTTACCGACGTGCCGGTGGGAAACGAGTCCGCATTGGCATCTGGGCCGACGTTGCCAGACCCCACAACGACTGCCGATGTCGCACAGATCCTCGAGCAACACGGCTTGCGCAAGCAATTTCCGGCAGCGCTCCTGCGCTGGCTTGATGCCGGCAAGATGCCGGAAACGCCCAAGGTCGGGCATGCCGCCTTCCGCAATGCGCACTTCTTGTTGTTGCTGGGGATGGACGATCTCTTCCATGCCGCGCATCACGCCGTCGAAGCTCACGGCTACGTCAGTTGCTGTGATAATTCCACCGACGATTGGCCGCTGGAGACAGCCGTCGACTCCCTGCTGGCGCAATTGGCCGATTGGCAGCGGGAAAATGCCGGGCAGCGAGTCGCGATCATCGCCGATGGCGAAGTCAGTTCGCCCGTTACCGGAGAAGGCGTCGGTGGACGTAACTCAGCGTTCGTTCTTGCGTGCGTGGAGAGAATCGCAGGCGGAAACATTACCGTCTTCAGTGTGGGAACCGACGGCATCGATGGAAACAGTCCCGCGGCGGGCGCTATCGCCGACGGCCAGACCCTGGCCCGTGCCCGAGCTGCGGGAATGGCTCCCGCGGATTTCTTCTGCCGAAGCGATGCCTATACGTTTTTCAACCGCCTCGACGATGCGATTATTACCGGCCCGACGGGAAACAATCTGCGCGACCTGCGCATTTTTCTCGCCGAGCCGCTAGCCTGAACCTTTGACGAGACGCAATTCTGGCCGTCGTTCGACCGTCATTCTATGACTACGCACGCGGTCATCCTGAGTGGCGCTTCTTTTGCGCCCGAAGGATCTCAACCGCCACAGCGTGCAAAGACTCACGGTCGAGGTGCTTCGACGCGGAACAACACCGCGCCTCAGCGTGACCAGTGTCCGCGAACATTCTGACAGCTCGCAGACGCGGGCCTGCGAGCTGTCCGGCGCTCCCTACTTCGCGGGTACGGCCGGCAAGCGGCTCTCAATGGTTTTGAGCCGTTCGTTCATTTCTTTCACCAGCTGCTCAATCTGTGTGAGCCGCTGGTCCGGACCTGGTTTTTCCGCGTGTTCTTCGCCTTGCGCTTCTTCGTCATCCTCTCCCCGCCACATGCTCGGACTAGCCTTGGCGGAAGGATTCTTCAGCCGGGCAATTTGTTCCTTGATCGTGGGCGCCAGCTCAATGCTCAGATCATCGCGTTTCAGCATGGCTTGCAAGGCCGGAATCGCGGAGGCATCGCCGCGCGCGCCCAACGCAAACACGGTGGTGTAGCGAATCTGCGAATGCGGTTCCGCGAGGTAGCCTGCGATCTGGTTGGTGATTTCTTTGTTGTTCTTGTCCACATGCGCCAACGCGCTGATGGCCGCCTGCCGCGAATTCAGGTCCTTACCCGGCATCGCCCATTCGCGCAGCAGGGGAACTGCTTTATCGTCAGCAAGCGAGCCCAGTCCGCGCAGCGCCGCGTTTCGTGTGATTCCGTCGGGCGAATCACTCTTTACCGCCGCCGCTAGAGTTTCGTACGCGCCGGGCGATTTCAATTTGCCCAAGTCCTGCAGCGCCGCCGCTCGCGCGCGATAGGAGCTATCGTCCCGTGCAATGGCCTCCAGCTTTGCGCTCACCGTGGCATCGTCCTTGAAATTGCCCAGGGCTTGCACAATCGCGGCTCTTACCCACGGCGTCTTGATGGATTCCAAAGATTCCAGCAGTTGCTTCGCGGCTGTGGGACCTCCCAGCGTTCCCAGCGCTTCTGCCGCCACTCTCTGCACGCCGGAAGACTTGTCCGTGCGCAACGCATCGCCCAGCGCGGCGGCAACCCCGTCATCGGCCTTCTGCTTTCCCAGCGCCGCAGCTGCATCCGCGCGGTCCGCCACTTCGCTGGCATTTTTCAGTTGGTACAACCACTCCTTGTTGTCCTTCTTGAACTCCATCGATTTCAGGATCTGATTGCCCTTGTCGAACAGCACCATTTTTGGCGCCGATTGCGAGGGCAAGGTAAAGGTCTCGGATTCCTTGGAGACTACGATGGGAAAGAGTTTCGGGCCGCTCTCATTCGTGATTTCTATTTCCACGGGCACGCGAAACAATCCCACGTGTCCTTCCACTTTTTGTGTTTGTTTGGCGGTCAGCGACACTTGCTTCTTGGCGTCGTCATACGTGTAACTCACTTCGAATCTTGGCGCGCCGGCCCCATAAACCCATTGGTCAAAAAACTGGTCGACGCTGGTATGCGTCGATTCATCGATGGCCTTAACCAGATCCGACGTCATCACGTTCTTCCCGCGATTCACTTCCAGGTAATGCTGCAAAGCCGCGAAAAACGCCCGCTCCCCCAATTGATTCCGCAGCATGTACAGCACCCACGCCCCTTTGTCGTAGGCATTTCCGTCAAATTCGCTGGAATCGTCGAAATCGTGCCGCACAATCGGTTTTTCATACAGGGTGTGTGACGCGTTCCAAAGCTTTGAATTCTGCCAGCGCTCGTAGTCCGCGGCATCCTTTCCAAAGTGGTTCTCGGTCCACAGGTACTCCATAAACGTGGCAAAACCTTCATTCAGCCAGATGTTGCCCCAGTCTCTCGTCGTCACCAGGTCTCCGAACCATTGGTGTCCCAATTCGTGGGAGATCAACCCGTCTTCCCCGGTGTCGTATTCCGCCACCAGCAGCGGACTCCGCAACGATTCCGTGGTATTCGTCGTTGCGCTGGAGTTCTCCATTCCTCCCGCCACAAAATCGTCCACCATCGCCTGGGAATATTTCTCCCACGGATAATCCACGCCGAGCTTTGTGCTGAACAGTTCAATCATCGCCGGTGTGCGGCTGTAGTTCGATGTGAGCCGGTCTGCGCGGTCCTTTGGCGCATAGTAGGTCACCGGCATTTTCCGCCAGGTGTCCTTTACTTCGGTGAATTCGCCCGCCACCACGGTAAACAAGTAAGTTGAACTGGGCTGCGATTCGCGCCACGTCCAGGTCTTCATGCCGTTGCCGGAATCCGTCACGCCGATCAGTTTTCCATTGGAAATCGTCAGCCACTCCGCGGGAACGGTAAGGATCGTTTCGGTCGTCAAGCGGTTGTTGGGGTAGTCGTAGGTCGGCAGGTAGTAGCGCGTATCCTCCGATTCTCCCTGGGTCCAAACCTGGATTGGTCGATTCGGGTAGTCCTTGTCGGGAAGGATGAAATACAAGCCCTTTTGCGGTTTTCCCTCGTACTTGATCTCGACGTCGAACTTGTCGCCTGCCTTGGCCGTTTTTGGCAGGGCGACGTACAGCTTGCCTTCGGTGGTCTCAAACTTAGCCGCGGTTTTATTCACAGTCACGCTTTGGATCTGCAATCCCACGGCGTCAAACCACACCTTATCCAGACCGTTGCGATAGAGATCGATCGAGTGCGTCACGTCTCCGATCACTTTTCGTTGCGGTAAATCGAATTTCAACGCCACTTTGGAGTGCTGCAAGTCATAGTCCTTGCTCCGCGCAAACGGCTCATCCGCGCGCGCGAATGCTACGCCGCGGATCAGAACCAGCAAGCTGGCCAGTACCACGCGCGCCATCACGCGCCCACAACGCCAATCTGACATTCGCATATTCATCCTTGTCTTTCTCCTCACATTGCAAAATCTGTTCAGGAAATCCGCCCTGAAGCAAGCCTTCATCCAATTCAACCGAGATTCCGCCGCTCTAGAAAAGGCCCCGGGTTGTCCCGCCATCCACCGCCAGGGAAACTCCATTCACGTAACTAGCCCGCTCTGACGCCAGAAATGCCACCACCGCCGCAAATTCTTCCGGTTTGCCGAGCCTTCCGGCAGGAATCAACTTTTTCCATCCCTCAAAAACCTCTTGCGTAGTGGATCCAGTCCTCGCAGCCATCATGCCCGCCAGATCATCCAGTCGGTCTGTGCGTGTGTAGCCTGGGCAAACATTGTTCACGGTGATCCCGTGGCAGGCATATTCATTCGCCAGGGTGCGCACCAGGCCGGTTACCGCCGCGCGCAACGAATTGGAAAGCAACAGTCCTTCCACAGGCTGCTTCACGGAGTACGACGTGATGGTGATGAACCGCCCCCAATGCTGTTTCTGCATCCGCGGCAATACCTGCTCGGCGAAATAGACCGTGCTCATCAGCAGCTGGTCGGTCCACGTTCGCCAGTCCGCATGCGTGGTGGCCCCAAACAATTTAGACGGGGGGCCGCCGGTGTTGGTAACGCAGATGTCCACGTGGCCAAAGCGCTGCTCCACCGCTTGCACGAACTCCTCTACTCCGGATGGGTCTCCGACGTTGACGGTTCGCCAGAACACGTCGCGGGCGCCGGCGGAACGTATGCGCTCCGCCGCTTCCTTCAGGTCCGCCTCGGTACGCGCACAGATCGCCACCGCCGCACCTTCGCGCGCCAGTTCTTCGGCCGCGGCGCGGCCTAAGCCCTTGCTGGCCGCCGCGACGACAGCCACGTGGCCACTCAGCCCCAGATCCATCCAAGCCTCCACTCCAAAACTTTTATGTTCTCGCGGAACGTCACCAGCCGTCAAATTGCAAAATCCCCGTGGTGCGATTCGCAGTGCTGTACTCTGTAACCTCCCCCAGCCATTTCAGAGCACCGCGCACTCCTGCCTCCGGCAGGCCACGGAGCGGCTTCCAGCTTCGACCTGATGCACGCCGCGCAAGAAGGGGTAAGGAACAATGAAACTGAAGAGTTTTCTACTGGCTGCTGTTTCGGCTTTTGTGCCGGTGTCAGCCGCGAAAGCGGACGGCGTAGAGACGGACAAGTTCGTTTTGAGTGACGGCTCCTCTGCCGTAATGTTTGGGCTTAACGAATGGTTGCTGGCAAGCAGTGAACACGTAGTCTTGTTGCTCAGGCCTTCCAGGCCTGAGGATTTTTTGTCCTGCGCCTCGAGCCGCGAAAGCACTCCGGAAAGCCGCGAATTCGTTTGCGCGAACCTTCCTACCGCACTAAGATAACAACAGCAGAGAAAAGTCTCACTCCGACAATTTGAACAGGAGGTACGTATGTACCGTTCCCGACTGTTTGCGGGCCTGTTGCTCCTCCTGGCGTTCCTCGCTCCCGCCTGCAAGGCACAACTTGGCAAGAACGTTATGATTCCGGCTGGCTCGGAAGAAGATCACGCGCTCACGGCGATCAACAACGCCACTGAACCCGATAAAAAACTGGAATTGATCGAACAGTTTGCCGCAGGGCATCCCGACGGCGACTTTGCCATCGTCGCTGACGAGCAATTCGTCCTGTACTACATCAACGCGAAGCAGTACGACAAAGCGTTTGTGTATGGCGACAAGTTGTTTGCCATCGACCCCGACAACTACAGCAATGCCATCAACCTGGTGCGCGCCGCCAATGAAAAAGGCGACACCGAGCGCATCTTCGCTTACGGGGAAAAGGCCAACGCCATTGTGCAGCGCTACAAGACCGCCTCGCCTCCTTCCGGAACGCCTGCCGATGCCTGGGAGCAGCAGCGCACGCAAAAGCTCGACGCGCAGAAGGAAAACCAGGAATATGTTCAACAGTCTCTTCTCGGCGCTGCCTATCAGCAAAAAGATCCCACAAAGAAGGCCGAGTATCTTCAGCGATTCGCCAAGGATTTTCCCGATTCGCCCAACAGCGAACAGGCGTTGACCGTGGCGGCTTTTTCCTACCAGCAGGCCCAGAATCGACCGAAAATGCTGGAACTCGCCAACAGCGTGCTGGCCAAGAATCCCAACAGCATTGGCATGCTGCTGCTTCTTGCTGATGATTACAGCGAGAAAAACGAGCAACTCGATAAGGCCGAAGCGTATGCGAAGAAGGCCGCGGGACTTTGCGAGACTGCCAAGAAACCCGAGGGCGTCAGCGAGGAAGACTGGCAGAAACAGATCACCCTACAGAAGGGACTGGCCCTCAGCGCGTTGGGCCAGGTCGACCTCGAGAAAAAGGACAACGCAGCGGCTGTGAAGAATCTCACCGCGGCTACTCCGTTGCTCAAATCCAATGCCGCCACCTATGCCCGGAATCAGTATCGCCTGGGTTTCGCTTATGCCAACCTGAAGAACACGCCGGCGGCCAAGCAAGCCTTCACCGAAGCCGCTTCCGTGGATAGCCCCTACAAAGCGGCGGCGCAGGGTAAACTGAAAGACCTGGCCACGGACAAAACTGTTCACAAGAAAGCGTCATAGGCCGCCGCCGAATCCAAGCATTCCCCTCCGGCATCCAACTGGGTGTATATTCGTCTGCATTTCCATTACGAGGGGGACATCATGCAGGAAGTTGCCACATTTGGCGCCGGGTGTTTTTGGGGCGTGGAAGCCGCGTTCCGCCGTACGCCCGGCGTTATCGATACTGCCGTCGGTTACTCAGGCGGCCATCTGGAGAAGCCAAGTTACAAAGACGTGTGTACCGATGAGACGGGCCACGCCGAGGTTGTCCAGGTTACGTTCGATCCACAGAAGCTCAGCTATTCCCAACTGCTCGATGTGTTCTGGAAGATCCACGATCCAACCCAGGTGAATCGCCAGGGGCCGGATTTCGGCGAGCAGTATCGCACCGCTATCTTTTTCCATTCGCCGGAGCAGGAAGAGGTCGCTCGAAAATCAAAGCAGGCGCTGGAAGCCAGCGGAAAATTCCGCCATCCAATTGCCACGGAAATTTCTCCCGCCAAAACGTTCTGGCGGGCGGAGGAGTATCATCAGCGATATCTGGAGAAGCGCGGAGCGGAAAGCTGTCATATTTGAAAATTTGCCTCGTAAGGTCGCGACCCACCTGCTGAATCGGAGGCCCGTCATGCTGGGATCCCGTCGTGAACTGCTCTTGGGCTTGGTCGGCGCCGCCGGCCTTATGTTGTCGCCAAGCTTCCTGGCCGCCGAGAGCGCGCAATATCCGCCGCCTCGCCCGACTCCTCCCAGTGCCGATCCCGGGGCGCTGCCCGGCGCACCCAGACACGTCAATTCGCGTGTATTGACGGCCAAGGAACAGGAAATCCTGAAAAACGACCTGGATCAGCTCTATCGGCTTGTTTCCGAGCTCCTGAAGGAGTATCAGTCGGCGGATCCAAATACTGTCTTGTCGGTGTCCTTTGTAAAGAACGCTGCGCAGGCAGAAAAACTCGCCAAGCAAGTGAAGAATCTGGCCCGCGGATAAACGCCGCTTCTCGCGGGCAAATTTCTTGGTGCTGTTGACGCGCCGTGATCTGGCGCTAGTGCGTTTGCGTGAAGGTTGCCGCCCACCGCGAGACGGCGTTCATGTGCGATTGGCTGGCCCGCAGACTCGCTTGCCGCACCAGCAGCGTCACCCGTATCTGCTCCAGGGTACTCTGGACTTCATTCAAGTGAGATTTGTAGAGATCGAGAGGCGCGCCAAGTTCCGGCTGGCGGCGCCTCAACTCGTAGGATTGAGCAACGATCGGTGCCATGGCATCCATGGTTTCGCGAAGTTGCCGATTCCATCCCGTCGCGGAGAATACCTCGGCCGACGGCCGTGCCCGCAACCGCCGTGTCGATATCGTCATTCTGAACCCCAGCAATTCCGAACAGATGCCAGCACCGTTAAGTTCGCCCCAAGCCACCTCTTCTTCCGCGGTTTCTGTGCCAAAAATGGCCTCTTCCGCAAAACAGCCGTCCGGCCCTTAATCGCCTAACTGCGCTCGGTGACGGCTTTCCTTGACACAAGTGCCTCTCTTCGACACACTTCCTCTATCCCCTTCCCATAGCAGATATGTTAAATGAGCGACCATGCGCCTACTTTTAGCCGAGGCTGATGCGTCTCTGGCCCAGTTTCTCCAGAACGTGCTCCAGCAAGATCACTTTGCCGTGCAATTGCTTTCTTCGGGAAACGCTTTCGCTCACCTTCCGGAAGATTCCGTGTTCGATTTGATCCTCTTTGATTTGAGCCTTCCGGGAGTTTCTGGGTTGGAGTTTATCGCCACTCTTCAGCAGCGCTGGCCCGACGTCCCTCTCATCCTTTTATCCGCTCCCGCCACCGTCGAAGAGCGCGTCGCGGGCCTGAATGCCGGGGCGGACGACATCATTATGAAGCCCTTCTCCGTCTCTGAACTGATTGCCAGAGTCCACGCGGTGTTGCGCCGCCGCACTCGCCCCGTGCGCGATGTTTTCATTTTTGAGGATTTGGAGATCGATCGCGTTTCTCATCGCGTCAGCCGTGGCGGGCGCATCATTGACCTCAGCCCCAAGGAATACGCGCTGCTGGAGTTTCTGTTGCGCCAGCCCGGGCGTCCGGTCACGCGCTCCGCGATCATTGAACAGGTTTGGCGTATGCACTCGGAATCCATCACCAATGTTGTCGACGTCTACATCAACTACCTGCGCCGCAAGATTGATGCCGGCGCGGATCGCCCGCTCATCCGCACCATCCGCGGTGTCGGCTATCAGATCGGCACCGATCACTCCGCACCATAGCTCCGCCTTCTTAATATTTTTGCTCATGGATGTGAATGTTTCAGGCGTGACCAATCCCGTGGGACTCGGGTACTTCGATACCACTGGTTACGACGGCGGCCGTAGAGACGGTAGCACCATTATCGGCCACATGGACTAGGATGGCGTCATCAGCGGCTATGGGCTCGTGACCGAATTCACCTATTGAGGTAGCGCCGGCCTCGCTAAACAGAATGGGCGCCCCGAGTACCTCGGGACGCCCACTATTCACAGAAGGGAAATCGATTTTGTTCTAACGCATCGATGAGCCAGTTGAACTACTGGCCGACTTTGCGTTTGGGTCCAAGCTCAGCATACCTTCCGTCGCGGACACCGCCACCAGCGAACCATCTCGCCGTGTGCGGATCACCGGGAAGTAGCCTTGTGAGAGCGGATCGTCCATGCGCTGCCAGGATTTTCCGCCGTCAAACGACGCCAGCAATCCCTGCTTCTGCAGCGAAACCACCAACGCATTGTTTGTGCCCGCTACCGACTGGAACGACAGCTCGCGAACATCAGCGCGGTTCCACGTGCGTCCCGCGTCGCGAGAGCCGTACAAGCCCATGTTCGTGGTGATGAACAGAGAGGAGTCATCCACGCGGTGCAACCTCAGGTTGCCCGCCGCTGCGAACGAAAGCTCCTTGGCATCCCAGGTTTGACCCTTGTCTGTGGAGTACAGCAGGTTGCGCTCGGCAATCGCCCAAATCTGGTTGCCATCCGTCGACAAGTCCACCGACTGCGCCGGCTTGCGTGACAGCGGATCCTTGCTCGCCGACTTCCACGTCGCTCCCCTATCTGTCGAGATCAGCACGCCTCCCGCGGTCGCTGCATACCACCCGTCGTTGTCGAATGCCATGTCGTTCACGAGGAAAGCGGAAAGTATCGGTGTCGCTTTTTTGACTACGGGCTTTGCGGGAGCCTTTGCCGCCGCGCCCTTCTTCCCCTTGGTCGTTGTGGGCTGCGCTGCGGGCGCCGAAACCGGATCGGCAACATACAAACCTGCGCGCGTCCACTTCTTTGTCGTTTCGTCATACCTCGACCAGCCGCCGCTGGTCAGCGTTGCCAGCCAGCCACTCGGCGAGGCATAGACGTGACGCAATTCCGTGCGTTTCAGTCCCGGGCCCAGCGTGGTCCAGGAATTTCCGCCGTCCTTGGTGGCCATGAATGCATCGTTGTCGAACGTCAGAACTACCAGCGCGCGATCCGGATGTTCGCGGTCAATCGCGACGTCCGTGATGTGCTGGTGCTGGAAGCCCACGTTCGCCGAAGTGAACGTCGCGCCGCCGTCGGTGCTCACCTGCACGCCCTGGCGCTCCGTTCCGATGATCAGTTTCTGAGTATTTTTCGGGTCGATAATCAGGGCGTTGATAATCCAGTCGCCCGGAGTCACGCGCTTGAAGTCCTTCTCGTTTACCGTCTTCCACAATCCGCTGGTGGTCCCGGCATACAAGATGTTGGCGTTCGTGGGATCCATGCGGATCAGTTGCGTCCGGCGGAACACGCTCGGAATGCCCGTATACTTCACCCATTGCGTGCCACCGTTCGTGCTGTGGTAGATACCGGAGCAGGCCACGGCATGCACGTTGTCAGAGTTGGCAGGATCCACGATGATGTTCATCACATCGGAATCATCGATCATGCCCTTCACCACGGGAAACCAGTCTTTTCCGCCATTCGTTGTCTTCCACGGCAGGTGGTAGGTTCCGGCATAAATCGTGTTGTTGTCTTTGGGGTCGAACGCCACGGAGTCGAACCTTGTCAGGTCCGAGTGATTATCCGGCGTGATTTTTGTCCAGCTCGCGCCCTCGTCCGTCGAGCGATACACGCCCGACAGCGCACCTGCGAGAAGCAACTTCGGATCCGTCGGAGACTGCGCCAGTGCGCGTACGGTTTCATGCGCCAGCCCGACGATGTTCCAAGTCCGTCCCGCGTCGTCGCTGCGATACACTCCGCCGCCGCCCGAATACAATGCCCAGGTACTGGCATACAGCCTCTTGCCATCACGCGGATCCACGATGATGTGCGTGATCACGTCATCCTGTCCCGTTCCAATGCGGCTCAGCAGTTGCCAGTGGTCGCCCTCATCGCTGGAGGTGAATACATGGCCGTCCGCCGTGCCCAGGTACAGCTTGCTGATATTATTCGGGTCGGCTGAGATAGAAATAACTGTGCCACCCGAAGGCCCCACCTGTCGCCAGGTTTGCGTCTGTGCATTCACCGTGCTTGCGGCTGCAAGGACGGCGAGCCCCAAAAGTATGCTTTTCATGTGCATGTATTCTCCCAGATGCAACAGTCACTCTACAAGTTGTTAGTCTACGGAAAGTCCCTTACGACGTTGCCTGTTCTAAGGTACAGATTGCGGGCATGTTACCTTTAGTCCTGGTACTGGCTGGTCGGCCGGAATCGCCTTTCTTCCATGAGCAACTTTTTTCCCTACCCGGGGTTCTACCCCGTGGAGACCTGGAAGGTCCATAATGGTAAACAGGTTTCTGGACCCCAATCGAAACTTGGGGCTCCTTCAGGGGAACCGTTATGAAGTCCATGTTTACCGGCCACCGCATGCTTGCCTCGTTTCTATCTTTCGCCGGATTCTTGTTTCTCGTTTCTCCTGCCGTTGAAGCGCAGGACAACACCTCCGCGCCTCCTCCTGCCGCGTCCGCGCCTCCCGCATCATCTGAACCTATGGCGCAGGACGATTCACAAAATCCGCCTTCGCGCGTTGCGCGCATCAGTTATCTTGACGGCTCGGTTTCCATGCAACCGGGTGGCACTGGCGATTGGGGGTCAGCCGCTCTGAATCGTCCGGTCACCATCGGTGACAAACTCTGGAGCGATCAAAACTCCCGCATGGAATTGCAAGCTGGGGAAGCCAACATCCATCTGGGCAGCATGACCGCCCTCTCTTTCCTGAACCTGGATGAAAACATCACGCAGATGCGTTTGGCGGAAGGCCAACTCAATTTTCGCGTTCGCGAATTGCGCCAGGGCGATGTCTATGAAGTCGACACCCCCAACGTCGCATTCACCGTTCGTGAAGCCGGCGCGTTTCGTATCAACGTCAGCGAAAACGGCGACTCCACCAGCATTACCGCAATTCGTGGACAGGGCGAAGTTGCCGCTGCCGGGCAAACCTATCCTGTGAATGCAGGTCAAACCGCCAACGCTACTGGCACCGATAACAGCGTTCAAGTTCAACTCGGCGCGGCACCGCCAGCCGATGCACTCGATCAGTGGGCTCAGCAGCGCGACCTTAAGGAAGACAATTCCGTTTCCGCCAAATATGTAAACCGCGACACAGTTGGCTACAGCGACCTCGATGATTACGGTTCCTGGAAAGAAGAGCCCACCTACGGCTCCGTCTGGGTTCCGAACAACGTGCCACCGGGCTGGGCCCCTTACAGTGACGGCAACTGGAATTACGTTGGACCTTGGGGCTGGACTTGGGTCGACTATGCACCTTGGGGCTTCGCTCCTTATCACTATGGGCGCTGGAATTATTTTGGTGGCTATTGGGGTTGGTGCCCTGGGCCGATTTACGCTCGGCCGTTCTATGGTCCCGCTTTCGTCGGGTTTGTGGGCGGCTTCGGTTTTGGCTTCGGATTTGGATTTGGTGGAGGAATCGGCTGGTTCCCGCTAGGTTGGGGTGAGCCGTTCCATCCGTGGTATCACGGCGGTCCTGGTTACTGGCACAACGTCAACGTGCGGAACACGTACATCCGCAACGTCAACGTCATCAACAACCGCAACTTCAATAATTACGCCTATGCGCACAACGCGAATGCTGTCACCGCCACCACGCGCAACGGGTTTGTGAACGGTCAGTCCGTTCGCACAAACCGATTGGCGGTCAACGAAGCGTCCTTGCGCAACGCGCACGTCACCAACGGCGCCGGTGTTTCCCCCAACCATTCCAGTTATCTCGGCGCGTCGCATGTCAATGGCAGAGTCGCGACGCCCTCGGCCAATATTCAGAATCGCAGCGTCGTGGCACGCACAACGCCCGCGGCAGGCGCTTCCCATTTACAAGCGCGCACCATGAACAACGGCGCGCTCACGCAGGGGCACTTTGCCAACGCATCCGCAGTCGGATCGGCGCGCACCGTTGGAACGGCTCCGGGCGCGAACTCCAACCACGCGACCTTCAACGGTTCGGCTGCGGCCAACAACGCAAACCGGCAGACACAACTCTCCGCCAATCGCCCGCCATCGGCGGTGACGCAACAGGGCACTCGCCAGGGCACTTCGCCGCGTGCCTGGAACGCGCAGGGCAACACCACGGATTCTGGCCACGCGCCGCAAGGCTTCGGTGCCAACAATCATCCGTCGAACACCGTGCAATCCACGCGCACGAATGACGCCAATCGTCCGCCGTGGGCACGCAGCACGTACAGCGGCGCAAACCCCGGCACCGCGCAGCACAATTCCGTCAACCGGCCGCCGGCCAGCTACAATGGCAACCGCGCGTCCAATGGCAACCGCAACTACACGCCGCCCTCTTATAACGGCAATCGCAACTACTCCGCGCCTCGCTCCTACAATCCTCCTTCGCCCCGCATGACAGCGCCGCGCACCTATTCGGCGCCCAGTGCCCCTCGTGGCGGCGGTAGTGCTCCGCACTACAGTGGCGGAGGCGGTGGTGGCGCTCCCCATGGCGGTGGTGGCGGCGGTGGCGGGCATCCACATCGCTAACCCCTGGACTTACTGACCCCCAAGACCCCAGGTGCTTGTTATATTCCACCTGGGGTCTTCTTTTGTGTTCTACTTGCCCCTCTGCACAGTACTTCTTTCGCATCTCCGGTTTTCCCCCGACAACTCTTTGCCCGCTGCCGTGTTACATATAGTGAAGCAGGGATGTTGGGCGGTTTACTTCATTCCTGATGGAGCCATCCACATCCCGCGTGACGGCCCCCGGCTCTTCATGCGGCACCTCCATCAGGCCGTTCTCGGGGAATCCTTTTTTTATCTCAATCGGGAACGCCCTTGCGCACTAGGAGAGAAGAGAACCATGTGTACACGCGCACAACGCTGGCTGCTGACTTTGCTGGCCCTTGTTTTTGCCGCGCTTTTGCTGGCACCGAATCGCGCTGTGGCGGACGACGATGATCCTCCCAGCCGCGTGGCCCGGCTCAGTTTCGCCAAAGGGGACGTTTCCTTCAGTCCATCAGGGACCGATGACTGGGTTTCCGCCGTCATCAACCGGCCCCTCACCATGGGCGATAAGCTTTGGACCGACAAAAATGCTCGCGCCGAACTCCAGGTCGGCTCCGCCGTTCTCTACCTTTCGGGTGAAACCGGTTTCTCCTTCCTGAATCTCGACGACCACATGATGCAGCTTCGCCTTACCGAAGGTACCTTGAACCTGCGCGTTCGCCGCCTCGGTGATGATGAATCCATCGAAGTCGACACTCCCAATCTTGCTTTTTCCGTGCTGCGCCCCGGTATTTATCGCATCAACGTCAACGAAGCCGGCGACACCACCATCATCAACGTTCGCGAAGGACAAGGCGAAGTCACCGGCGGCGGCTCCGCCTACACCGTTCACCCCGATGAACAAGGCTATTTCACCGGCACGGACTCGCTTTCTGCTGACATTCAGCCGCTGCCCGACCGCGATGATTTCGATCAGTGGTGCGATGAACGCGAACTTCGCGCCGAACACGCGCCCGCTCGTCGCTATGTTTCCGACGACGTGATCGGCTACGAAGATCTCGACGACTACGGCGGATGGCGTCCCGAGCCGGATTACGGCACGGTCTGGTTCCCGCACACTACCATGGTCGGTTGGGCTCCGTATCGGTTCGGCCACTGGGCTTTCATTTCTCCCTGGGGATGGACTTGGGTTGATGATGCGCCCTGGGGCTTTGCACCGTTCCATTACGGCCGCTGGATCTTTGTTCGCGGCGCCTGGGGATGGGTGCCGTGCCCGCCCCGCGCCGTAGCGGTTGCTTACGTGCGCCCCGTGTACGCTCCTGCGCTGGTCGCGTGGGTCGGTGGTCCGCACTTCGGCGTCGGAGTCGCGGTCGGCGGCGGAGTTGCCGTTGGCGGCGGCGTAGGCTTCGGAGTTGGCGTCAACGTCGGATGGTTCCCGCTCGGTCCACGTGAAGTCTTCGTTCCCTCGTACCCGGTCAGCCGGACGTACGTAAACAATGTGAACATTTCCAACACTACCGTGAACCAGACGGTGATCAACAACTACTACAACACCACCGTCGTCAATAAAAATGTCACCGTGAACAATAACGTCACGAATGTTCACTACGTGAATCAGGGTGTTCCCGGCGCGGTCACCGCTACTTCGGGCCAGGCCTTCTCTTCGGCTCGCCCCGTTAATTCGAATCTGGTTGCCGTCAATCAGCGGGAACTTGCAACTGCTCCGGTAGCGGCAACTGCGCCGGCTGTTGCCCCGCCGAAACAGGCCGTACTCGGATCGGGTGCACCCAGCAATGTGCGTCCGCCGGCGGCGCTGCAGACTCGTCAGGTCGTTGCCAAGACCGCTCCACCGCCGGCACCGCTTCCTTTCGCGCAGCGCCAGGCGGCCATTCAGGCCAACCAGGGCCGTCCCATTTCGATCGCGCAGTCGCGGCAACTGGAAACCCAGCATGCGCCTGCGAATGCGAAAGTCGCGCCGGTTCGCATTGCCCCGGCAGCCACCGCGGCAACGCCGCGCGTCAACAACAACGTTCCCAACAACGCCAATGGCCCGGGCCCGATACAGAACAACAACAATCGGCCGCCGGCTGTAAACACGCCGCAAAACGCTTCCGGCAGTCAGCCCGCTAACACCAAGAGCTATCAAGATCGGCCGCCCACTTCCCGGCCTGCGGGTTCCACGCAAGCTCATGTGAATCCGCAGCTGGAGCAGAAGCACCAGGCGCAAAATCAGCAGCTGCAGCAGAAGCAGGATCAGGAACGCCAGCAGCTTGAGCAGAAGCAATTCGCCGAGCAGCAGAAAGTCCAGCAGCAGACGAATGAAGAAAAACAGCACCAGGTGCAGGAAAAGCAACAGCAACAGCTCGAACAGCTGGAGCAGAAGCACAACCAGCAACAACAACAGCTGCAGCAAAAGCAGCAAGCCGAGCACGCGCAGGCTGCAAAAGATCAGAAGGCTAAACCAAAACCGGCGGAAGAGAAGCCTCATCGCTGAGGCGTAATCTTTCTGATTCCATCCTCTCGAAGCGCTCCGGCCTCCCGGAGCGTTTCTTTTCTTAGGGATCTTAGGGAACTACGTTCTCGTGGCGCGCCTCTTTTGTTTCTCTGATCCCGTCATCGCTGCTGTTCGCTGCTGGGCGATTTCTCGCTTTTTGCCGCCCTTGTGTTATCTTCAGAGAATTCAGCCTATGTCCACCACGGCCCTCACATCCGCCGACTTTCGGCGCGTCGTCGGCAACTTTGCCACCGGCATCACGGTCATCACGGTTGAACGCGAGCCCGGCCAAGTTCACGGCATGACCGCAAATTCCTTTGCTTCCGTTTCCTTGGATCCACTCCTCATCCTGGTTTGCATCGATCACAATGCCCGCCTGCTGTCTTTCCTCAAAGGGCAGGGCCGCTTCGGCGTCAACATCCTGAAAGACTCTCAGCAAACCGTCTCCGAACACTTTGCGAAACCTCTTCAGGAACCCGAAGCCACCAAATCCCTGGGCATTCAGTTCCTCTGGACCGCTTCCGGTATCCCGCTGATCCACGACGCCCTCGCACACCTGGCGTGCAATGTTGTCGCAGAATATCCTGCGGGCGATCACACCCTGTTCATCGGCGAAGTCGAGAGCATGGACTTCAGCCCCGGCGACCCGCTGCTTTATCACCGCGGCCACTATCGCCGCCTCCAGCCCTGAACCAATTTTGTGTTCCATGATTCACCGCGACACGCGCCGTCGTTCTCTTTACTCTCAAATGTAGCGCTGATTGTTGCGGCGGCCCTCTGTCGGCTCTGTAGCGGCCGCTTCTGCCTGCCCACCGCAGGAGCGAGGCGCGCGCTTTCGTTTACATGCAAATACAAAAAAGCCTCAAGCACTTACGCTTGAGGCCTCGAACTCGCCCGAATTCTCTTTCTTTATCGCTCCGAACTTCCGCTAGGCCGCGCCGGCTCCGCTGAATCGCCTAGCTCTTTCCGGTGGCTCTTCACTTCGCGCAGCGCGTAAATAGCCTTGTTCTGCGATTCGTAGTAAGTCCGAGAAGTGATCTCTCCCAGCAATCCCATCGAGATCAGCTGGATTCCGCTCAAGAACAACACCGTCGCCAGCAACAGCAGCGGACCGTGCGCCGCGATAATGTCATTGTGATAGAGCAACTTCTCCGCGACCAGCATGCTGCCGATGAGCACGCCCGACCCGGTCCCCGCCAGTCCCAGCAGTCCAAAGAACTGTAGTGGCCGCGTGGAATAGTCCAGCAGGAACTTCACCATCATCAAATCAAAGAACACGCGAATCGTACGACCGATTCCGTAATTTGACTTCCCGCTCTTGCGTCCCGGATTCGATATCGGCACTTCCGCAATCCGCGCTCCCGTCGAGCTGGCCAGCGCCGGAATGAACCGGTGCAATTCGCCATACAGTTGAATTTCCGCGAGAATCTCCCGCCGGTAGGCCTTGAACGTGGTCCCAAAATCGTGCAGCTCAATCCCGGAAAGTTTGGCCATCATCCAGTTCGCCACCTGGCTCGGCAAGCGCCGCATCAGCCAGTTATCTTTCCGCTCCGATCTCCAACCGCTCACCAGGTCGTAGCCTTCTTCAATCTTTTCCAGGAACCGCGGAATCTCCTCGGGATCGTGTTGCAAATCCCCGTCCATGGAGATCACGATCTCTCCCCGCGCAAAATCGAAGCCCGCTTTCAGCGCCGCCGTCTGCCCGAAATTCCGCCGCAGCCTCACCACGTTCACGCGGCGGTCATGCTCGTAAATCTCCGAAAGCACCTTGTAGGAGTTGTCCTTGCTCCCGTCGTCCACGAACACCATCTCGTACGGCTCCCCGATGGAGTCCAACACTTCGGTCAGCTTCATGTACAGCTGTGGGATATTTTCCTGTTCGTTGTAGAACGGGACAACGATGGAATAGCGGATGGGCGTGTCACTTCGCATGCAACTCGACTAACCTCTCAGCAATTTCTTTTTGGGCTCCCCAGGCTGAACCTCTCGCGATCCAGCATTTACCACGGAACGCCGCAGGCAGGCTACCCTGTTAGCCTTCTCCCGCTGCAAGTTTATAGCTTATCAGGCGAATACCCTGCGTGGCGACAACTTTTCTGATCCCCGCATCCGTCAAAATCCTGAGCTCCGTCTCCCGCGATGCCTGCAGCCTCGTCCGGGTTTTGCTCAACTCCGCATCCGCGTATCCCGGGTGGCACATCAACTCCGTCGTTCCTTCCGGCAGAATCTCCAGCAATCTTTGCAATCCCTCGCGAGTCAGAACTCCGGTTTGCGCGATACCGCAAAAGTAATCCGTGGTGGAGACTCCCGCGCGCTCCGCCATTCTGCGCGCGTTTCGCGCCAGCAGCTTCAATCCCCGCGCTTGTACTCCCTGCTTCAGCAGCGTGCCTTTTTGTTGGCCTTGTCCGCTAGCCAGCGCGGTCCTTAGCGTCGACTCCTCGTTGGCCACCCGGATCGCCCGGATCTTGTGCTTTTTCGCCACCCGCAGGGCAACCTCAAACAATCCCGGCAACATGTGTACGTGCTTGTGCCCATCCAGGTGACTCGGCTGGATTCCTGCGTCTTGCACTTTCTGGACTTGTGCGTCCCACTCGCGTTCCACCTCATCCACCTGCAGGCTGCGCCCCGCAATCTTCATCAGCAAGCTATCCGCCGCATCCTCCAGTTCGCTCGATTTACCCAGGAGCCCCCTCACCTCATTCGCCGGCGCGCTGGGCGGTCCATCGCTCAGGTTCAAGTGCACCCCGATCCCCAGTTCCGGATTGCTGCGGCTGATCCCCAGCGCCGCTGCAAATGCCCGCCCGTTGGCCAACAGGGAAGTGCTCGTCACCAGGCCCTTCCGGTGGGCCTCCACGATTCCTCGGTTGACCCCCTCGGTCCATCCCAAATCGTCTGCGTTTACAATCAGATTCTTCAACGCTGCCTTCCGCCTGTCCCAATGGACAGATACTCTTTCAGCGTACCGAGCGAAAACGTACCATTGACCCCAATGCGCTCTAACTCTAGCATGACCTTCAAGAGGCCAAGATGACCCTTAAGTTGCGCGAATTGAAGAGTGTAGGCGCCCAGTACAACGACAAGCGTCGCGGACGCCGCTTGAATTCCCGCGTTCCCGTTCGCTTGGAATGGGATTCCACTTCGGGTCAACGCCGTGCGATTGAGACGGTTACCCGCACCGTCAATCCCTATGGCTGCATGATTGTCCTCAGCGACACGCTCGAACTGGAACATCGCTTGGCTCTCACGAATCTTGCCACGCAATCCAGCAACGCTGCAGTGATTGTCTGGAAAGGCAACAAGCAACCGGAAGGTTGGGAATACGGCGTGGAACTCGTCGCGCCCGACATGGATTTCTGGGGGCTCGAACTGTGACGCCTCCGCAAAAGCCCGGTCTTCCGGCCGCTCCGCCTGCTGGCCAGGTGAAACGGGGCGTCAACACGGCCCGTCCGCAAACCGCTGAAGAACGCCGTCGCGCACAACGCGTTCTCCTCAGGATGCCAGTGCTGGTTCACTTGCCGGGGAAAACCAATCCCGTGCACGGCTTCACACACACCGTCAGTGCTAACGGCGCGATGATCATTCTTCCCGAAGGTCTACCTACGGGCACAAAAATTTCCATCGAAAATCCCAAGACCCAGAAAAAGGTTGAGGCTCACGTCGTGCGTCCGCCGGTCCTCAACGCTGAAGGCTCCCTCATCCCCATCGAATTCACCGCCCCGTCGCCCCAATTCTGGAATATCTTCTTCCCCCCCAGCGTCGCCCACTGAAACGCCGATTGCTATGCCATAGCTACTGAAGAGTTACGGTTACGTTTGAACTGTGAAAAAGAACACCCGTTTGCCCGGCGACATTTAACACTATGCTTCCAGTAACCGCCTGACTGACTATCCCCGAAGTGGAGTTCAGGTTTTGTGTGTCGCCCCCGTATTCGGCCGTCAGCGAGTACAGTCCGGGCCAATCGACTGATGTTGACCAGGTGGCAGTGCCAGAGACAAGGGTGCCCGTACCACAATAATTGTTTAAGCAGAAATCCACTGTTCCTGTCGGATTCCCAGGCCCAGTTACCTTTGCTGTGAACGTGATCGTAGCACCCGTTGCAACTTTTGCCGCACTGGTCGAAAGCGTTGTTGTCGTTGCGAATGGGCCAACTGTTGCGCCTCCTCCACCACTACCGCCAGCACCGCCACCTCCGCCAGAACCGCCGCCACCTCCACCGCAACCGATGACCGCGCTGAGAATGCCGACCAGACACAGGCCCAGCGAGACCTGCAAATACCCCTGCTTGCGCGCCATTCCCAGAAACAGCAGAGCGGCCAAGCCACTTAGCAGGCTCACGGGCCACAGCCGATTGGGCCCCCGTTGCCACAGACCGATAATAGAGCGCCTCGGTCTTACGGCTTTTCCTGTTACTGCTGCGGGCGTCGCAGTCGGCTTGAGAGTTAACGTGGCGCTTGCCGTCGCGCCGTTCGCCAGGTTCACCGTCACAGACTGTACACTGCATCCGTATCCAAACGGCATGTTCCCCGAGCAGGACAGGGACACCGGGCTCGAATTGTTCGTCGCCGGAATCACTTGGAAAGACACGGTGCCAGCCTGCCCCGTCGTAACCGTAAGCCCTCCGTGTTGTCATCGAAGTTTGCGCCGCGAAGGATCCCAACCGAACATTGTGCAACATCAAAAAGTCGAAGTCCTTTGGCGCAAGAAACGCCTCCTCGTCTCTACAATTGAAAAAGGGCGCCTCAATCTCTCGAAGCGCCCTTTTTCTCCACTGCGTGAATTGCTGTGCTTCTTACTGCACCACGATGTTCGTTGATCCCGTCGACGAGTTGTAGGTTGCGTCCCCGGGATAACTGGCGTTGATCGTCACGGTCTTGCCTCCTCCGCCGCCTCCTCCACCCCCGCCGCCGCAGCCCGCGATCGCCACGGCCATCAACGCGAAGACCACCAGGCCCGCATACGCATACGCGCGCTTCCGGTTTGGCGGCATCCAGCGCAGCAACGCCAGGTACGCCGCGATGCTCAGTGCCAGCAACACAGTCGGCACCACCGGCGGCCTCGGACGGCGCTGCGGTGCAGGATACAATGCCGAGATCGCCGTCTGAAGCGTGGCAGTACAGAACGCCGTGCCCGCCGTTGTGCCATCCGTTCCGTTGGGGTTGTTCGTTCCACTGGTGGGCGCGCAGGCGCCGGTTCCTAAGGTCGCGCTCCCGTTAGTGAAGGTTACGTTTCCCGTCGGCCCCGCCCCATTGCTCGGTGTACTGACCAGCGCTGTCAGCGTTACCGTCGCCCCCGAGGTAATTGTCCCTATGCTGCTCGCCACAGCCGTGGTCGTCGATGCTTTAGCGACCGTTACGGACAGCGTGTTGCTGGTGCTCGTCTGATAGTTTGGATCTCCCGCATAAGTGGCAACGATGCTGTGGGTTCCCACCGGCAATTGTATCGGTTGATCCTCCGCGATTCCCTGGTTATTCAGCTTGGGCGCATTTGTCGCGTTCGGTGTGCCCGCGTTTGGCCAGTCGTTCAACGGGCTTCCGTTATCCGTGACCGCGACCTTGCCGGTAGGGCAGGGAAACGCCGTTACTATTCCGGTTGCCCAGCAGGGATTCCCGTTCGATGGCGTAACAGCAACTTGCAGGATATAGGGTGCGCCGTACGTTATACTCTGCGAAGCAGTGCTCAGAATTGGATTATTGTTCGCATCGAACGTAACGAAGCTCATCGTGGTCTTGCTGGTTTGATTCGCGCCGGCCACCGCGACCGCTACGGGCGTCGATGTGCTCGCCGCAAGCAAGGCATCGCCTCCGTACGTCGCCTGCACATAAGCCGTTCCCGGCGGCAATAGATTTGTGTTGATGTTCGCGGTTCCGTTCGTCAGGGTGAACGGCGTGCCATTCGGCAAACTACTCGTCGGTGGCGAGCTACCTATCGACCCGAGGATCGTTACTTGGTCGCTGGCCAGTGCATTCAGCGCAACGGTCTCCGACGTTCCTGGAGCCGGGGAAACCGCAACCTTCGCGGTAAAGGTCTGCCCCGAAGGTGTTCCTCCGCTTGGACTCGTTAGAGTCACTGTGGGTACTGTCCGGCTCACGCTACCCCAACTGGTGAGCAGGTTCGCCACATTGATCGAGCCGAGGCCCGTTGCCAGGTCATAACCAGCCACCGCCTGAAACGCTGGGTTGCCATGCTCCGTACTCGAGCCCGAGACCATCACTCCATATCCGGAACTCCCGGTGTTGCTGCAGTTCGGACTTCCTGCCACGCACGCCACGGAGTTATTCCCAGTAGTGATGTCGTAGAACACGCAGGTCCCGGGATTCCCCGGGCCGAAACTGCTGGACGCACAGCTCGCGTAAGTCTCTTTTGTCGCTAACGCGTAAAGCACGTAGTTCGCATTACCCTGTCGCTGCCCCGTCTGCTGATTCACCAGCGCCATAATTGCGGCAAACGCTGGCGTCCCGCCCGACGTTCCTCCGACCCCCTGGAAATTGTGCGTCCCGGAAGTGGTGCTCGTCGATAAGTCGCAAGGCACACCGTTCGCGTTCTGATCCGATTGGCACACAATATAAAAGCTGTTGTTGAAGCCGTTGCTCGCGAACAACGACACGTCAGGAATGTCGCGAACGTTGTCCGCTGGAGTAATAGCTCCCATTTGATAAGTGGGCTTGGTATATCCGCTCGAACAGTTACCGCTGCCATTAAGCACGGCACAATTGCTCGCTCCGCCGCTTCCCGCGCTGATATCTCCCCCCGACGAATCCACCGAGGTGCATGGAGAAGGAAAATTCGCGGCACAGGTTGAATCATCCCATGGCACTTCGGGGATGTAGCCCTTGGCCGAAAGCTGTGTTGTCGCGTTATTGGGGTCCGCCGTTGTGCCCGCGTGCCAATATGTCGCAAAGTTACTGGACGACTGGTTGAAATCCGTCCCGCCCACTGCCACGTTGTACGGCGTCGACGCGAACCCGTTTACCGCAAGACCTTGCGATGCCGCGTTAGGGTCGACTGACGGATTTGGATCGCAGCCTGCAGACCCATTGTCTCCCGCGGCAATCACCACGGTGATTCCTTGCGCCGTCGCCTGCTGCCACAACGCGTTATAAAAGCTGTTTCCCGTCGATCCCAGCGCCGCTTCGCAGTTCCCATAACTGTTACTCATCACCGGCGCAAGGTTGTTATCGACGATATAGAGCGCTGAAAGATCCACTCCCTGGCTGACCTGCGCCGGGTTCGACATCGTGGACTGCGACACCACAAACAGGATCTGCGCCGCCGGAGCCACCGCTCCTGCCCATTCCACGTCCAGATCCGATTCCCCTTCGTCTCCCGTTGACTCCAGGATCCCCGGATCTGGCCCGTTCACTATCACAGTCACATTGTTAGGCGGGTAACTCACATCCAGCCCGAACAGATGTCTGAAATCCGTTACGTCCTGCATGTTGATATTCGATTGCCCCACGACGGCGATACTTTGTCCGCTCCCGTCCGCGCCGGCTGGAATCTTGTAGATCGTCGCGAAGTCCGCCGGACCCACGCCGTAGAACGTGCCATTCATATCCGTATACGTGAACAGGGGTTTCACTTGCCCGGTTGCCAGATCCCGCTGAAAATTCCCCACGCGATGCATCATCGAATGTTTCGGAAAATTATTCAGCGCCACAACTCCGGCGACCACCGGCGACAATGCCTCCGGAATGGCGGGATCGCTGATATTTGCGATGTGCTCATTGCCATTCACCACAAAATGGTGAATCTGCGTCTGAAACGCGCTCTGCACCTGCGCCGCGGTTCCGCTGAATTCCACGGTGGTTCGCCCCTCAGACACTTTCGCTACCTGAAAGCCCTGCTTGGTCAGCCAGTCCGTCACCGCCTGCAGGTCCGCATCCGACGGCCCGAATTGCTTACCAAACTGCGTCGCCGTCAGCCATGCGTGATAACTGCCCGATCCCTTGGTTTGCTGCGCATCCAGTAATTGCCGCAGCGCCGTCTCCTGCTCCGTGCTTCTCTGCAGCAGCAGCAACATCCGGGTCATCGGCTGCGATTCTGCCACCGCCCCGCGGTCAAACTCCGCGCGTGCCAGCGGATGCACGTTCCCGTGAATGTGCACTGTCCGTGTCTCGTCAATTTGTTCTACCACTCGCGATGCCACAGGGGCCCTTTGTGCCCACGACGTCTGCCCCGCAGACCCGCATACTACTGCGCACAAAATCGTCCACCAGAATTTCATCCCGGTCTTCATTTTGGTTCTGTCTCCGCGTACTTTCTAGATTTTCAGCGTTCTTCTCTGGCAGGATTCGCGGGTCTCCGGCCCCCATGTCGTAGGCGCGGTCCTGGCACTACTGTACAGATGCTCTGAAGCAGGTAACGGTTTTCCCTTATGTTCGCCTATCTTGTCGCCGTTTCCGCCCCTGCTGCCCACGGAACGAATTACAGCTTACCGTGGGGATATAACCCTCCGGATCAGGATTAGTTTCGGTCCGAGCACCAAAAGTAATCATCCAACCTCAACCCGCCCGGCGGGGCAATGACCCTCCCCATTCCACGTTTCCGCCCGACAAAATCACCCCGATCTTCGCCGCACCGCCGTCCGCTCTGTTCGCCAGTCCCATTCCGTCCACCCCTCCGGCGCGCAGCAGGGGGGCCAGCGCCACCGCGCTCGATGGCTCAATCACGATCTTCATCCGCTGCGCCACGAGCTTCATCGTCGCCACAATCTCTTCCTCGCTCACCAGCAGCACTCCCGCAACATGCTTCTTCAGGATCGCAAACGTCCTCGGCGCCAGCGATGCTCGCAGCCCGTCGGCAATCGTGTCGCTCGACTCCAGCTTCTGCAGCACTCCCGTCCGCAGCGAGCGGTACGCGTCATCCGCGCGCTCCGGCTCGCAACCAAACACGCGAATTTCCGCGCGCTTTCCTTTCGCGCCCAGGCACGTTCCGCTCAACAATCCCCCGCCACTCACTGGCGCCAATATCGCGTCCAGGTCCGGCACTTCTTCCAACAATTCCTTGGCCGCTGTGGCTTGCCCTGCAATAATCCGGTCATCGTCGTACGGATGCACCATCACCGCGTCCGTCTCCGCTTGCAATCGCGCCGCAGTCTCGGCCCTCGACGATACCGTGGGCTCGCAATAAGTGATTTTTCCGCCGTACGATTCCACTGCTCGGCGCTTCACCTCCGGCGCGTTCTTCGGCATCACGATCCATGCCGGGATTTTTCTCCACGCCGCCGCGCACGCCACTGCCGCCGCGTGATTGCCGCTCGATTGCGTCACCACTCCTCTGGCCGCCTGCTCCTGGCTGAGCGAAAGAATCGCATTCGATGCGCCGCGAATCTTGAATGATCCGGTCTTCTGGAAATTCTCGCACTTGAAGAAAAGCGCGGCTCCGCTCATGGCGTTAAACGTCGCGCTGGTCAGCACCGCTGTGCGACGGATCCTGGCGCGGATGCGTTCGTGAGCCTCGCTGATCGTTTCCCAGTCAACGGCCGTAACCCGCTCTTCCGGACTTGCATTGGTTGTGAGCATAATCACAAGTCTAGTTCAACTGGTACTACCAGTGCGAAAGTTCTTCTTTTCCCTCAAACAACAGGCCTTGGAGCACGTCTCCCCCTCTGTTACGCTAGAGTTTCCTAATGACGCGGGCGCGATGCCCCCTCTCTCGCGCCTGGTGGAGTTACATGCCTCCTGAACGCCGACATCTCGAACGCTTTCGTCTCCGGGTGCCTCTGCGTTTTCGTCCCATCGGCTTGGCTTCGGACAAAACGGAGCATTTCACCGAAGCCATCAATCTTTCACGCGGCGGATTTTTCTTCGTAACTTCGGCGCCACTTCAGGTGGGTATGCCGATTGAGGCAACACTTCGTATGCCCATCGAAGTCACCGGTGGCCAACCAGAGGAAACCCACTGCAAAGCGCGCGTCGTGCATGCCAAGCCCGATGCCTTCAGCGACGGACGCATGGGTTTTGGCGCTGAAATTGAAAGTTTCATCGAGCCAGAAAAGCCCAAGCCTCCGCGCCCGGAGCTAGTCAAGCCTCCGCCGACCTCTGCCAAGCTCAAACTCTGATTCCTTTTTTTGATTGTGACCAGAGTCGCCGTGGTTCGAACCAGGATGGACCTTTAGCCTACTCGCCAGAACTTCTCATCCTGCAGATAAAAACAAATTGTCTTCCCGCGAACCGCGGCGTGTGCGGTCCGAAGGATCTCAACCACCAAACCAAGCACAATTTCAGCGTGATACGTGTGCGCCGCGAGGCTTATTTCCCGGCAACCGGAATCGTAGTCTTTCCCGCGCCCACGTTCTCGAATCGATCGTAAGCCCGTACCGAGATCGTGTGCTCACCAGGCGCCAATCCCTGCACGGTGAACTCGTAACTTTCTGTTCGGCTGTCGCTGATGCCATGTGTTGGCGCCAGCAAAATCCACTCGCCGCCGTCCACGCTGTACTGCGCCTTCTCAATGCTGCTGGAAGGATCGGTCGCCGAGAACTTCACCACGATTGACTGCAGCGCAGCCTGTGTTCCGGTGCGTGTCGCGGCGGCCACCGCCTCCAGGTGCTCAATCGCCGGCGGCGTATTGTCCACTTCAAACCGTTCACTCTCCCGCTCCGTCTTCAGTGTCACTGCCGGCGGATTCGATGGCGCGTCGCTCGCCACAATCTTCAGGTAATACGCCCCGTCCGGCATCGTCGTGGTGTCCCACGAATAGAACTTCTGGTCCAGGTTGTCCTTCAGCAGCAGCCACTCGCTGGCATTCTCCCCGCGGAAATACACCGAGTAACGCAGTTCATCGTCGTTGTCGTCGTGCGCCGCCCACAGCACCGTCTGGTAGCCTTTTTGCTGTGTCCCCTGGGGCTGCGATTCAAACTTCGTTGACGAACTCGTTGTAATCACGATGCCACTGGGCGTCGGCGCTTGCGGCTGTTTCAACGCTACGTTTCCCGGTTGACCACCGATCACCTGCGGCGCCTGCGCGCGGACTCCCGTGTCCTGCATCGCAATACCATCGATCACGGGCGCCACATTCCTCGGCAAGTACGCCACGCTCACCCAGTCGATCCCATCTCCTGGCCGTCCGTCGTGAATCACGGCCTTCCACTGGAAGAATCTTGCCGACGGTGCTTCTACCCCCGACGCCGTGGCCGTGTACGGTCCAAACCACTTCGACCATTCTTTGCCCGGGTCTTCGGTGTTTCCGCTGCGGACATAAAACTCAAGCCGCGGCTCTTTCGACTCTTTCGCGCCTTTGCTCTGCGCGCTTACAGCCGGCGGTCCCCACCATTCAATGCGGCCCCACTGCGAAAACAACTTCGCATCGAACGATTGCGACTCAAACGTTCCTTCCGCTTCGTACTCCGGCCCCAGTGAAAACACTTTTCCCGGATTCGCCGTGCACAGAAATACTTTGCCGTTCGGGCCCTTGGAAATGCCCGTGATTTGCGCCGATCCCGATTTCGCCAGTTGTGCGTACACGCCGTGCCCATCGATCACCAGCAATGAACCTGTGTTCCCCGTTCCCGCCAGCAGCCGCCCGTCCGCATTCAATCCCAGCGCGTACACCACATCGTCGCGCGAACTCCAGATTTCCTCCGGCACTCCTTGCGTCGAGATGCGGTAAATGCTGCTGGAAATCGCCTGTGGAAACGCCACAAAAGGCAGGCCCTGCATTTGTACGGAAGGGTTTACATTCGTGATCGTCGTGGTGCCTTGTGAAGTCGCAATTACCGCCGATGGTGCGTTTCCGGCCGTGCGCGTCTTTTCCCCGATCGCCGCCACATAGATGGTCCCGTCCTGCGCCACGGTCAGCGAAGTCACTTCGCGCTTGGCCGTTTCGTAAACCACGAATCCGTCGGCCACCGCTTCGTCCGTGGATTTCCTCTTGGCATTCTTTTCCGCGCTACGCGTCACGCGCAACACCCTTCCGTTCGGCTCCGTTCCCGCCAGTAAATTGCCTTTGGCATCGAACGCCAGCGTTTTGATGTGCGCTTCATCGCTCGCGTAGAACAACTCGCCTTTTCCATCCGGTGCCACCGCAAAAATTTGCCCTTTGTCGCCAGTCGCCACGTAAAGCGTGCCATCCGGCGCAAATGCCAGGTCCCAGATGTACTTGGTCTTGGTCTCAAAGAAAGCCGATTTCTCCCCGGACGACGACACCCGGTACACTTTTCCGTCCGGCGAAGTCGCCACGTACAGCGCGCCTTTCGCGTCGAACGCGATTGCTTGCGCCAGCAGGTCCGTCGATTCAAATACCGTCTTCGGTTTTCCCGAGCCGTCGAACCGGAATACCTTTGCCGGCGAACCTCCCGCCGCATACAGAACACCCGCCGCATCGGCGCGCAGCGACCACAAATACGACGCGTCTGCATCGGCAATCGGCGTGAATTTTGGAGCCAGCTCCAGATGACCATCGCTGCGCACCGCCACGCCCTTAGCCGTCCCCTTCAAGAACTCTTCGTAGCTCGATTGCCGCCAACGTCGCGTGTGCTCCGCAAACGCAACCGAAGCCACCAAGCAGATGCTCAGCGATACGAATAGAATGCGCCACACTGGTTTCGACATAGCTATGGTCACCGGATTTGTAAATTCAATGAGATTAGGCCACCCACCGGCGCGCCCAGCATCACCGAAGCCTCGCTGGCTAGCGATTCCCTCAACACCTGCACGCTCCCCGGCGCCGGGCGTCCGTCGATGGCATTAATCTGCGACAACGGCACATTGGGCATTTCCTTGTCGTCCCACACCAGCGTTGGCGCGGGCACAAACAGCCCTACGTACAAACGGTCATTCCGCCTCTCGCGATTCAAAAGGGCGATCAGTTGATCCAGTCCTTCTGGGCCGCCGCCCGTCCCGGGCAGGCCTTGAAAACTGAATCCGCGCGAAGCCCTGTTCATCCAATCCGCGTCGCTCACCAAAATACGCAGCGTCGTTCCGCGCGCGATCTGGTCCGGCACGTGTACCGTGGTCTCCTCCACCCGCGCCTCGCCCCGGTATGGCTGCAGCAGCACGCGCACGCGCAAATTCTCTCCCGGCGCCGCCTCGCCCTTCTCCAGCCACGCGCTCTCGATGTTGTAGGAGTTCCGCCCCACCTGGCTTTCCACGCGCAGCGTAATGTGCTCGACCTCCGGCACCTCAAAGCTATTGTTGAACAGCCGCCCAAACACGTTTTGCACCAGAATCGCGATCGGCATACTGTCCGGCGTCAGCGTGTCGTTCGGCGCAATCGTGTTTTCAATCTGCACCGGTGCATGCCCCTTCAAGCGAACTTCGCCTGTCAGGTGCAGCGTCGTCCCTTCTCCATAAATCGGATTCTGGTTGATACCGTTAAATGTTGTCAGCCCCACCAACAACGGCGTCAGCTTCGGATGGTTGACCATCTCAAAATGCAGCTTCCTCTCACTGCTCCCGTTAACAAACGTCAAATCCAGCGGTACCATCGCCGGCGCCGCTCCCAGCTTCCCGGTAACCGCTGTTATGTGGTCCCCGGTAATTGTTCCGATTGCCCCGCCCACGTTCACGATCTTTGTCGACGCCAGGCTTGATGACAGCGTCGTCACCACCCGACTCCGCGCCATGGGCATCTGCACGTTGCCCAGACTCAAAAACGGATGCCCGCACAGATACACGTTGTCGCCGCGCACCGCCGTCACGGTGCACGCGGAATTGATGGACGCGTCTCCCTGCACCAGCACCATTCCCGCCATGTCCCCGGCAACCAGTTTGCCGTCGTCCGGACGCGCCGCCGTCGTGCCGCCCTGCGCTGCCACAAAGCCATAGCTCTGCAACTCTGGCCCAAACTGTTGCAGCGACGCGGGCTGAAATCCCGAAAACACCAGTGGCGTTTCAATCGGCTGCAGCGCCGACCCGCCCGGCAACTCGTTCCGTGCCAGCGCGTCATTCGGCAGCGTGTAGCCCGGCGTCGCGCCCCGTGCCGCCGTCGTTCCATCCATCGGCGGCCGGAGCACATCTTCAATAGGCGTCACTCCCGCGATGGCCTCTTTCGTAAAGATCCCCAGCTTTAGCGATAGCGCTCCCGCCAGTTTTCCATCCAAATACACCGGGCTGCCGCTCATTCCCGCCACCACGCCGGTGTGCTCCACCTTCGGCCCTTTCAACTCCACCAGGATGATGGCCTGTTTCGGTCCCATGAAGTTCGGCAGGATCCCAATTACTTCCAGTTCGAACTTCTCCACCTGGTCACCCTCGAAAATCGTGTAGGCGTACCCCTGCATTCCTGGTCTTACCTGCGAAAGGGGAAGTGTCTCAGGGGAAGCCTGCGCCGCCGCGCTCACAGCCAAGCTGCCCATGCCCACCAAGGAAAGGAGAACTACAAGTAGCGGAAACCGCTGGAAGAGGCGACCCATAGCCGATGTGTTGGACCCCCAAATGGAACGCTGATGATACTCGGTACGCCAGACCCTCCGCAATCCAACAACTGGAGTGGCCCGGCTAGTAGCGAAGGCTTAGACGTCCTAGTCCCCACCCAGGTTGTGTGTCCTCGCCGCGGCGCTGCCATCTCACACAGGTAATCTCTTCGATAGCGCTGGCTTTTATCCCAGCCCCAAGGTTGCAATCCTGTAGCTCACCCCTTCAGGGGTGAGGGTTTTTCGATTCCCGGCGCGTCGGCCGCCTGCATCTCATCCCTTCGCAGCGGAAGGGGTGCCTTCCTCGGACATTGGCGAGACCCCACCATCTATGCGACGATGTTGCAAATAGGAGATCCCATGTCCGAACCCACAAAAGAAGAATTGATGGCCAAGATCGCCGAACTCGAGAAGAAAGTCGAAGGCCGCAAAAAAGGCACTCTGGAATTCCGCGTTGGCGAAAAGGGCGGTGTCAGCGTCTACGGACTCGGCCGCTTCCCCGTCACGCTCTACTACGAACAATGGGTCCGCCTGCTCGACATGGCCAAAGACCTCCGCGAATTCCTCGAAGAAAACAAGCACCGCCTCAAGCTCAAGGAGCAATAAGAAGCTCGATTGCAAGCAGACTCGTTGGTGGTGAACTTTCTGTGGCTGTGCCTAGCCTTCCTTGAAGTAGACTACTTTGCCTGCGGAGGCATGTTCCCAACTCCGTGTGGCAGTTTCCTGCGGCAGAATCCACTCATTGATAAATCACAGCGTGTAAATGTTTTTTCTGAATCTCATCGTCTTCGGCTTTGGATCGCGGGACATTTTTCTCTCCTTCGCGAAGCGACTCGTCTCGCATGAACTCCGCAAAGCCTGGAGCCGAAAAGACAAACGTCAAGTGCATCCTCTCGCTTCCGATGTTAGCGACGGAGACCAAGGTTCCTGACCCGCGTCTATTTGGCCGCTGCCGTAAAAGATGGATAGGTCGGGACCCACTGTGCGGCTACCACTCTCTGACGGAGTTCATCTTCGGCCAGTTTCGGGGCAACGCCATCCTTTTGCGCCTGCGTACCAACGGCTGTCGCGATCTCCGCGGCCACCCTCCGAATGTCAGTCAGAGGAGGCAGCAAGGAAGCAGAGGAGTCTCTGAGGGCGGGCGAATTCTCGGCCAGCGTGCGAGCCGCTGCGAGCATCATCGCGTCTGTGACACGGCGAGCGCTGGAGGCCACTACTCCGAGTCCCATGGCAGGAAAGATAAAGACGTTGTTGCACTGTGCGATCGGAATCGTTTTGCCGGCGTAGTGCACGGGTGAAAAGGGCGAACCTGTCGCAACTAAAGCGCGTCCCTCCGTCCATTGAATCAAATCGTCGGGTTTCGCCTCCGATTTGCTGGTCGGGTTGGAAAGCGGAAAGATGATGGGACGCTGGATCTTGCGGGCCATCTCGCGAACGATCGATTCCGAAAAAGCGCCGCCAACCGTCGAGAGACCGATAAGGATGGTGGCATCGATTTTTCCAATCACATCGGCGAGTCCGATGTGACCGCTGGAGGTTGGCGTCCACCCGGACACACCGTCCCCCGGCTGAGCATAGACACTCTGCTCCGGACTAAGGTCGTTTCGCTGTGAATGCAGCAGACCGTTGCTGTCGATGACCCAGAAGCGGCTGCGCGCCTGCTGTTCGGACAGGCCTTCCTCTTTCATTGCCGCACGCAAACCGTCAGCAACACCAATGCCGGCTGAGCCTGCCCCCAACATGACGATCTGCTGATCCTTCAAGCTTTTGCCCGTCACTTTGACCGCGCCCAGAATGGCTCCTAAGGTGACAGCGGAGGTCCCCTGGATGTCATCATTGAAGGTCAACAATTCATCGCGATAGCGCTGAAGAATGGGACGAGCGTGGGGCGTCGCAAAGTCTTCCCATTGCAGACATGTTTTGGGTAGTTCCTGCTTCACAGCCTGAACGAACTGATCCACGAAGTCGAAGTAGGGCTGACCGGTAATGCGTTCATGGCGCCAGCCGAAGTACTCAGGGTCGTTGAGCCTCTCCTTATTGTTAGTTCCCACATCCAGAATGATAGGAAGCGTGCGTTCCGGACGAATCCCCCCGATGAGCGTATATAAGGATAGTTTGCCGATCGGGATTCCTAGACCTCCGGCACCTTGGTCGCCGATCCCCAGGATGCGTTCGCCGTCCGTGACCACAATGACGTCGACCTCGCGATTGGGACGATTGCGCAAGAGTTCGGGGATGGAGTCGCGCAACGGGTAGGAAATGAACAGGCCGCGGGGTCTCCGGTAAATGTGGCTGAACTGCTGACACGCGAGGGCGACGACGGGGGTGTAGACGATGGGAGTCATTTCTTCGATGTGGTCCAGTAGAAGCCTGTAGAACAGGACTTCGTTGGTGTCCTGCAAAGCGCGCAGATAGATGTGCCGCTCCAGGTCGTCGTCCTTGCGCTTGTAGGCTTCATAAGCACGAACAACTTGCTCACTAAGGCTCTCGAGATGCGGCGGGAGAAGTCCGTGCAAGCCGAGCTTGCTTCGCTCTTCCTCGGTGAAGGCCGTGCCTTTGTTCAGCTCGTGACGGTTGAGCAGATCCACCCCGTGTGGCAACACGGGGAAAGCCGATTGTGTCAACTGCTGTTTTGTACCCATTTCCGTTATTTCCTTTCTTCTCTTGCTGTGACCGTCATGGCCAGTTATCTGAGGAGATTGGTCTTTGCCATATCGACGATTTCGTCGCCACGTCCGCTCAGCACCACCTTGAGCGTAAACAGGGTGAAGCCCTTCATCTGCTCAAGAGTAATTGTCGGTGGCATGGAGAGTTCCTGTCGGCTCACAATGGCTTCTACCAGGGCAGGTCCGTCATGCTCGAGAGCCTGCTCAATCGCCGGTCGAACTTGATCCGGTGTCTCGGCCCTGACCCCCAGAAGACCGGCGGCCTCTGCCAGCTTTGCAAGATTTGGGTTGTGCAGGTCCGTGCCAAAATCGACGATGCCGGCAGCTTTCATTTCCAATTCCACAAAGGCCAGAGCGCTGTTGTTGAGGACAATCAGTTTGATCGGCAACTGCAACTGACGAAGCGAGAGCAAGTCGCCCAGCAACATCGCCAGACCACCATCGCCGGACAAGGAAATGACTTGACGCCCGGGATGACTGACCTGCGCACCGATCGCTTGCGGGAGCGCGTTCGCCATGGACCCGTGATTGAAGGAACCGAGAAGGCGCCGGCTGCCATTCATGGTCAGGTATCGTGCCGCCCAGATTGTCGGGGTACCCACATCACAAGTGAAAATGGCATCCTTGGCAGCAAGCTCATTAAGCACGCGAGCCACATATTGAGGATGGATGGGCTTCATGCCGTGCTCCTCCGCCGCGAGTTCATCGAGGCCCTTGCGTGCCTTGTGATAATGTTCGAGCGAAGTCTGCAAGTGTTCATCGGATTGGTTCTGGTGCAATTTTGGCAGCAAGGTGCGAAGGGTTGTTTTTGTATCGCCCACAAAGCCGTAGTCAACCTTTGTGCGTCTCCCTAGTTGCTCTCCACGGACATCGATTTGAACAATCGTGGCGTCCTTGGGGAAGAACTGCCGGTAGGGAAAGTCCGTTCCAAGCATCAGCAACAGCTCGCAGTTCATCATGGCGTGATAGCCGGAGGTAAAGCCGAGCAGGCCGGTCATGCCCACGTCGAACGGGTTATCGTACTCGATGAACTCCTTGCCGCGCATGGCGTGCACGATCGGAGCCTTCAACTTGTCTGCAAGCGCGATCAACTCGCTATGAGCTCCGGCACAGCCGGCCCCGCCCAAAATTGTTGTCTTCTTTGAGTTGTTCAGGACTTTTGCCAACGTCGCGATTTCCTCATCGGAAGGGCACACGCTGGGTTGCGGCGGTGCAAAATGCAGACGCGGCCCTTGTTCGACGGCTTCACGTAGAGCCACATCGCCCGGAATGACGACGACGGCAACGCCACGGCGGGCTAGCGCAGTTTGTATGGCGATCTCCAAGACGCGGGGCATCTGTCCGGGTTGGGAGACGAGCTCACAATAATGGCTGCATTGCGCGAAGAGATGTTCGGGGTGAGTTTCTTGAAAATACCCGCTGCCGATTTCGTCGCTTGGAATTTGCGCCGCAATAGCCAGCACGGGAACGCGGCTACGATGGCAGTCGTAGAGCCCGTTGATCAGATGCAAGTTCCCGGGACCGCAGCTTCCGGCACAGACGGCTAATCGCCCTGTGAGATGCGCTTCCGCTCCCGCGGCAAACGCTGCGGTCTCTTCGTGTCTGACGTGAATCCACTGAATCGTCTTGTTTTCACGAATGGAATCGGTGATGCCATTGAGCGAGTCGCCGGAAACACCATAGATTTGCTTAACTCCTGCTTCCGCGAGAACATCTACGAGCAAGTCAGCTACTTTCTTGGCCATGACCGTATCCTTTCTAAGGAAACGCGGGAAACTCGGCTCTCCTTAGATGGTGTAACCTCCTTCTCCGGCCACATCTATTTCCATATCGCGGCAACCGCCTGGGCCAAACCTCGAACCCTCGCACCGAGCCGGCGTGGACCTTCGCCGGGCGGCGATGGTAAGCTGACGGTCCAATTGCTGGCATACGATGGCAAGCGCGGCGTTTCGAAAGTCGAAATTCCGCCAGCCCAACAGGATGACATTCATGGAGTCCGATCCAAAGGGCGCGCCCGAACAAGCAAGCGGAATTGTTGGCTTGGCGCAACCGGTAGCCGCAGCACTTACGCGAGCCGCGATCTTCCTGGTCGTGACGCTAAAACCCGGTACCGAACACCGCAGGACCATTCGGTCGTTCTGCGGAGACTTAGCTGCAATCTTGCGGGCGGTGGAATTTCGCGATATCGAGGCCGGCCTCTCTTGTGTTCTGGGATTCGGGGCCGACGCATGGGACCAGCTGTTTGGCACGCCGCGTCCGAGGGAGTTGCACGTTTTTCGTGAGATCCACGGTGGCCCGCGTCACGCCGTGTCCACGCCAGGCGATTTACTGTTTCACATTCGTGCAAAGCGTATGGATTTGTGTTTCGAGCTTGCCACGCAAATCATGGCGCGTATCGGTCAAGCGGTTTCCCCGGAAGACGAAGTGCACGGGTTCCGCTATTTCGATGACCGGGATCTAATCGGTTTTGTCGACGGAACGGAAAACCCCAGGGGACAGGACGCCGTCGACGCTGTTCTCGTCGGCGAGGAGGATCAAACCTTTGCCGGTGGCAGTTATGTCATCGTACAGAAATATCTTCACGATATGGATGGGTGGAATGCGCTGTCCACGGAGGCGCAGGAACGAATCATCGGCCGCAAGAAACTTTCGGACATTGAATTGGACGATTCCGTTAAGCCAACCTCAGCGCACAGCGCGCTCACTACGATTGTCGAGGACGGGAAAGAAGTCAAAATCCTGCGTGACAACATGCCCTTCGGCCGCGCCGCACAAGGTGAATTTGGCACCTTTTTCATTGGCTACAGCCGTTCGCCGCGCACCATCGAGCAGATGCTCGAAAATATGTTTGTTGGCCGGCCCCCCGGCAACTACGACCGGCTGCTCGATTTCAGCCGCGCCGTTACCGGTAACCTGTTCTTCGTGCCGTCGGCAACATTTTTGGATAGCGTGGCCGAGGATCTGCCTGAGCCTATCTCACCTTCTGCCACGCCGACGCTGGTCGAAACCTCCCCCTCCGTTCCTAGGGAGAACGATGGTTCGCTGTCTATTGGTTCCCTAAAAGGAGAAATTTCCCATGAATAATCTGCATCGTGAGCTTGCCCCAATTTCCGATGCGGCCTGGGCGCAGATCGCAGAGGAAACAACTCGCACGCTGAAGCGCTACCTCGCAGGACGGCGCGTGGTTGACGTACAGGGTCCGGCAGGCACGGGCCTGTCCGCGGTCGGCACCGGCCACCTGCAAAAGATCGCAGCGCCGCGAGACGGCATCGTCGCCAGGCAGCGAGAGGTAAAGGCACTGGTCGAGTTGCGGGTTCCGTTCGAGCTAGACCGCCAGACAATCGACGATGTCGATCGTGGCGCCAACGACTCCGACTGGCAGCCGGCAAAGGACGCCGCGCGCAAGATCGCGTTCGCCGAGGATGGAGCTATATTCGATGGCTATGCCGCAGCCGGTATCGTGGGCATTCGTAAGGGAACCAGCAATCCGCCTTTGACGCTTCCCGCCGATGTGCGCGCGTACCCGGAAGCCATTGCCCAAGCCTTGAGCCGGCTGCGGCTTGTCGGCGTCAACGGCCCGTACTCGGTGCTGCTGGGCGCGGACGCCTACACTGCACTCGCCGAGACCAGCGATCACGGATACCCGGTGCTCGAGCACGTGAAGCGGCTCGTCGACGATAAGATTATCTGGGCACCCGCGATCGAGGGTGCCTTTGTGCTGACCACGCGAGGTGGCGATTTCTCGCTGCACATTGGCCAGGATGTGTCCATCGGCTACTTCAACCACACCGACTCGGCCGTGCAGCTCTATCTGCAGGAGACTTTTACCTTCCTGTTTCTCACCGCCGAGGCAGCCGTGGCACTCGTCCCGCCCCCAAAGGCGAAGAAGTAGATCCCCCCTTATCTTCTTGGTGGGGTTCTGGCGCCGGGTTGGCCGAGGTTGTCAGAGCGTCCGGCTTCGAGGCGAGACCACTGGGCGGTGGGACGTCCATTGGTACGAGTATTTTCCTTGCCTTTAAACCGTTGTGGCCAGCCGGTCGGCGAGTCCTCCCACGTCTCCTGCCGCCCGTAGACGGTCAAGTCGAGCAAGCGATAGCTGTTATCCATCGCCTCGACGCCGCGCCTGGTCGTCCAGTAAGTCTCGAAGACATTGGATCCTTGTCGCAGGTAGCAAACGATGTGCATCATGCCCACCCGGCGTCCAACCAAGAGGGTGTCGAGCGAGTCCTGGGCCGAGTACCAAGGCATCTCCCAGCCCATGAAGTCGCGGTACCGGGCGCTCTCTTCGTACGGGCCTTGGCAAAACATGGCGTAGGTGACGTCGCGAGAATGAATATAGGACAGCTCGCGGACCTGCGATGTAACCCAGGTGCACCCCTCGCACTGCTCCGGCGCAGGGTGGCCGGTGTGCCACATGAAGTAGTAGGCGATGAGCATCCGGCGTCCCTCAAACGTGTCCAATAGTGTCACCGCGCCACGTTCGCCAATGAGCGGTGTGGTGCCATCCACCTCGACCATGGGGAGCCGCCGGCGGGCGGCCGCAATGGCGTCGCCTTCTCTTGTGTGAGCCTTCTCGCGAACCCGCAATGCGTCCAGCTCGGCGTGGAAGGTGCTCCGATCGACTATTTTGGGCGCTCCAAGTTCATCTCTCATGAAGTCTTTCATCGTTCTCTCCCTTGCTATTGTCAGTCAGGCTTTCGCCTCTGCGTCGCGCTTTCGGAAGGCCGCTTCTCCAGGGTCGGACACTTCGACCCACTTCGGGTCAGGCGAGGCCTCGGCGTCGTAGTTGTCGTGCCAGTTCCACCACTTGTACGGCGGGGTCTGGGGGTAACCCTCTGGCGAATCCTCCCAAGTCTCCTGACGGCCGAGCGGCGTGATGTCGAGGTAGCTCCAGGTGGTTCCCATCGCCTCGTCGCCGCGGCCGTTGATGAAGTATGTGCGGAACACCCGCTCGCCGTCGCGGAAGAACACGTTGTGGCCGTGCCATTCATCGACGCCGAAGTCAGTGTCGAAGCTGTCGGTGATGGTGTACCAGGGCATCTCCCAGCCCATCCGCGCCTTCAGGCGCGCGATGTCCGCCTGCGGCGCGCGTGAGGCGTAGACGAGAGTGGTGTCGCGGGCGTTCAGATGGGCCAGGTGGGCGACCTGGTCGGCGCCCAGGGAGCAGCCGCGGCAGGCGTGCTCGGGCCAGCCGAATACCCCGGGCTCGAAGAAGGCGCGATAGACGATCAACTGACGGCGGCCCTCGAACAAATCGAGCAGGCTTACCTTGCCCTTGGGTCCGTCGAACTCGTACTTCTTGTCTACAGCCAGCCAGGGCATCCGCCGGCGTTCGGCGGCCAGCGCGTCACGGGAGCGGGTGAAGGCCTTCTCCTTCACGAGGAGCTGCTGGCGCGCAGCCTCCCACTCCTGCTGCGACACGATCGGGGGTGTGTTCATCGCGAGATGCCCTTTCCCGTGTTCCTTGTCTCTTTCCTTGCTTGTGGCCATCTTATTTCTCCTTTGTTTTCTGAAACAGACCGAGACGATTCCCTCTGAAAAATTTTCTGAACTTGCCAATGCACACCGCCAGAATTCCTCCCGTGGATCCGGCTCCGGCGACCATTACTGCTGCGCTTGCGATGCATACTGGGCACATATTTCCCTCCGCGGAACTTCTAATTCGACCGTGCTTGAGTCCATTTCGTTCGTGCGTCCCTTTATCGTTCGTTACCGAGTTCTTAATCACCGAGAAACCGCACTCCCGGCTTCTTTTCTTTCTGGGCGGGCTGGCCTTTGCCTGTTGTGAGCAAATTTCGTAAGCTCTCGTTGATGTAAAGCCCCCATGCGCCTGAGCAGTCACCGTAGCATTGGATGCCAGGAACCAAGCCAACGTGGGTGAAGCGGAGTTCGGTCTTGTCGTCCCTTTTTGCGATGTCAAAGACGATGTTCGTGCCGTTCCACTCGGTTTTGTCTTTGACGAAGTTAATGTGGCTGTCCACGACGTGCCAGGCGACTTTCTTGCCAGGCACGAACGCAGTAATCTTCTGGATGCTGCGGTGAAGGTCTTTGTAGTGGAACTTAAACTGGGCACCGAGTTTGTCGGTACTGCCTTCAATTTCTTCTGACCACCAGCCACGAACGTCATTGATGGTCTCGAAGACCTCTTGAGGAGATTGGTCTACCGAAAACGCAATCGTGAGATTTTGGGTTTTCATAAATCGCTCCTTTTTTCTTCGTTCAATCATCGCGTCTCGTAGGTTTCTGCAAGGCGTACGTGAGCAACGACACGCCTGCGGTGTCGCCTCGCCCAGCGGCACATACCTCCGAGTGGAGCGATGAGTGTCCTTCCCATTTGTGTCAGGGAATACTCGACAGCGACAGCTTTCGATATCGTCACGCGCCTGGTGATTAGTCCCGTGGATTCGAGATTGCGCAGAGTTCTAGTAAGCATGCGCTGGGAGACTCTTCCGATACGGCGACGCAACTGCCCGTGCCGATGAGGTCTCTCTTTTAACGAATACATAACCTTCGGTGTCCACCTGCCGATGAAGATCGGGGGAGCCATTTTCGATTCTTCCATCCTGTTCATAATGTCGTGCCTCCTGCGAAAGGGTCGCGGTGAGACGGCCTTTCGAATTCGTCTCTCACGTCTTTCTCTCGCGCTCGGCAGGTTCCCACCTTGCCAGTCCTTGCGCGTTAAGTGCAATTAGGAACATATGTGTGCCTGGGCCTTGCCGGCTGCCGTCGGCCGTTCGATTCGGAAGTCGATGAACGCAACCTCGGGTAGCCAGCTTGCCGCTAAGCCGCCTCTATAGTGGTGACGGGTAAGGTGAGGTGATTTCTACAGAGCCAAGAGGGAAAATTAGCCCCGTCTTTGCAGCAGGAACTCTCTCACTGCGGGATCCTCCGCTAAGCCAATTGCCCGATCGTAAGCGTCCTTTGCCTCGGATGTCTTCCCTAGGCGTTGCAGGAGGTGAGAGCGAACCGCCCAGTAGGGCTGATAAGCGGAGACATCGCCCGGGTCGATGCCGTTCAGTACGGCCAGCCCCGCTTCAGCTCCCTTCGCTTCGCCAACCGCCGCGGCATATCCAGTTCGCGTGCCAAGCGTCGGGGATATGCGGATCAGTTGTTGGTAGAAGAACATGATCGCAGGCCACTCGGTTCGGCCGCGCTGCGCGCGCTCGGCGTGCACCGACTGAATCGCGGCCTCGAGTTGGAACCGGCCGGCCTGACCGCCACTCGACGCTTCAAGGAGATGGCGTTCCGCCTCTTCGATTAGCGGCAGAGACCACTGCTTTGCATCCTGCTCCGAAAGAGCAACGTACCGGCCGTCCGGCCCCCGCCGCGCCGGTCTGCGGGCTTCGCAGTGGAGCATGAGCGCCAGCAGACCCCGAACCTCGGCTTCGCCGGGCATGAGCTGCAAAAGTACCCGTGCGAGCCAGATGGCCTCCTCGGCCAAATCCCGGCCACGCTGGTCGACGCCCGCCATGTCGTCCCAGCCGATTCCGAAAGCCGCATAAATCGCTTCAAGCACCGCGTCGAGCCGCTGCGGCAGTTCGCGTTCTTGCGGGATTTCGAACTGAATTCCGCCGTCGCGGATCTTGATCTTAGCGCGCACCAGGCGTTGCCCCATCGTCTTCGGTGAGATCAAGAAGGCATGAGCAATGCGCGCGGCATCCATGCCCAAAACGGTCTGCAGCATGAGCGCTGTGTGCATGGCTGGATCAATCGCCGGGTGGGCGCAGACGAAGAGCAGTTTCAACCGTTCATCAGGAAACCTTAGCGTCAAGATCATCTCCGTGGCCTCCGGCCTGAGCAGCTGGAGCGTGGCCTCGCTGGCATCGGCAACTCGCTGATGACGCAGATGATCAATGAGTGAGTGGCGCGCTGTGGTCAGCAGCCAAGCCTCTGGATTTTGTGGCACGCCATCCTGCGGCCAATGGCTGAGCGCCGACACTAACGCATTGCTGAGAGCGTCCTCAGCGCTGGCTAAATCGTGCGTGTGCACGGAAAGATAGGCCACCAGGCGGCCATAGGATTCGCGCGCTACACGCTCGACTGTCCGATGGGTGTTCTCCTGATTGCTTCCATTCACCCTGTGAACCCCCGCCGCAGGGCTTCCTTCGCGAGCGGCCGGACTTCCACCGCGCCGATGGATGCTCCCGGGCATCGCGCAGCCCATTCGAGGGCGGCGTCAACGGAAGGGAGTTCCAGGATGATGAATCCTGCCAGCTGCTCCTTCGTATCGGCATACGGCCCGTCCTGTACGCGGCGCTTTCCATCCCTGAGGCGCAGTGTTGTTCCTGTCTCGGGCACTTCAAGCGCATCGGCGCCGACGTACACTCCGGCATCGACGAGCGACCTGTAGTAGGCTCGCCAAGCACCGAGATGAGCATCGCCATCGTCGTTCTTCCGCATGTCAAACTCTTCTGGCGAGTGGTAGATCAGCAGAGCAAATTGCATCGCTTCGTCTCCCTTGAGGAACCTTGTGAACGCCTTTGTGCGCCTGATTGTATGACGGATCCATTCAACAGAAATCACTGACCTTGGTCTAACGTTGTCCTGGCAGCGCCATGTCAGTGCCGCTGGAGAGTGCTCAAAATATTCAACGCCCGCGCACAGCATCCGCCGGCCCGTACGGCTTATCGGTGTCGGCCAAGTGGCCACCCGTCTGGCGGTCGTGGTGGCAAAACCACGACCCGGCAAAAGACAAAGCGTCTTCATCGCGACCTGTGGGCACGAACTCGAGATAGTTTATTGCGAGCCGCAAGCCATTCATCTCCTGACACTATCTTTCGATTTTGAACCTTGGTCGTTGACATCTTGAGTTCTTTCATTGGACTGCGCGACGATTTCTCCGGCTTGGTATGTTGCGAGACCGTTTACGGCCAACGCTGCCAGTCCTCCTGTTGAAGCCGCGCTGGAAACGACTGGTTCCATAGTTGCCAAACAAAATGGGCACATGGTTCATCTCCAAGGTGGCCGACTTGGCCGATAAGCCGCCTCTATAGGGTGACGGGTGAACCGTAGGCATTTCTACAGAGCAAATACGGGAAAAAGGTTCGTCTGAAATACCGAAATCGGCCGGCAAAGGGTTTACCTGTATTTTTCAGCGAGATTGCGATGGGCGTGCCAAGTACCCGAAAAAGGAGTGGAACCCGAACCTGGACGCGCACCGATCGCCGGGATGCTTCTTGAGAGGGTTATTGTAGTGGAAGCAATTCCCGTGTTTCGCCAGTTTTCGAACTTGCTGATCGCCTCCCTGTGGTGTGCAGGCTCGTATCCGTTTTCGCGGCTCAAACCGTCGTGAGCACCGGCGCTGTACAAATCGGGCGCGGTCGTCCCTGGAGCCGCGGTGGTCCTCTTTTCTCCGGGCACTGGCCAGAGCCAATCTCGCTGCCAACGGCGCTGCGATCTTCTTGTTTCCTTCCCACCCCGTGGCGGTCTTGCACCCTGGAAGTCAGCGCTGCCAGATTCGGGAAAACCGTCTTGGAAGTAGCCTAGGTGACGTTGGCGAGCCGCCAACGTCACCACCATATACACATTCTTGTCGCTTGACATCCACACACCGCGGCTCATACTTACGGCCATACAGCTGAGCCATCTCTGGCAGCTTACTTCTCCCCGGGAATCTCATCCGCGTTCTTACCAGAGACTCTTTCCGGCGCTCACGGAGAGCAGGATTAGTGGAGCATAAGAATGTTGCGAGCCGGCCCTCTGCGGCCGTAGACTCAAGCAATCTATTTTCGCTCGAGCGTAAAGTACGTTCCGCATTCGCAGTTGCCGCTGCCGCTTTGATCCTGGTGGGTGTTCTTACTTACATCAGCGTCCTGCGCTTTCGCGAAGACGCCGCACTCGTCGATCACACTCATCAGGTCCTCAACTCCTTATCCGAATTGGTCTCCAGCGTTACCTCCGCTGAGTCGGGGCAGCGCGGCTATATCATCACCGGCAAGGAAGAATACCTGCAGCCCTATCAGTCCTCCGTCCAGGCCGTCGATCAGCAAATCCGGCGCCTGCAGGACCTGACGTCCGACAATCCTGTTCAACAGCAGAACTTGAGCTACCTTAAGCCTCTGGTGGCCCAGCGGCTGAGCTTGATGGCTTCACGGATTGAACTGCGTCGCACGCAGGGCTTCGCAGCGGCACAGGCGTCCATGGCAGCAAGCGAAAGTCAGAGCGTTCAGGACGCCATTCGCGCGTTGGTGAAAGCCATGCAGGGTGAAGAAAGCCAGCTCCTGGCCGAGCGCGAGGCCAGCGCCGTTCAGAGCAGTGTTAGGATGCGCACCGCAATCGTGGCGGGGAGTCTTTTTGCACTCGGACTTCTCGTCATAGCCTTAATCTACGTCGGCCATGATTTTGCCCGCTCCCGGCGCGCGGAAGAGGAGCTACGCCAAGCGCGACACACGCTTGAGGATCGCGTCCGCGATCGCACCGAAGAGGCCTTCAAGAGTGGCGTGGCGCTGCGTGCCGGCGAACAACGCATGGCTCGCATCATCGATTCCGCCATGGATGCCATCCTCACCGTCGACGATCAGCAGCGCATTACCATGTTCAATCCTGCCGCGGAAGAAATGTTTGGTTGCCCCGCGGCCGACGCCATTGGCGCGCCCCTGGAACGTTTCCTCCCGGTGCGCTTTCGCAAGGCTCATGCCGAGCACATCAGCGCCTTCGGCCAAAACGGTGTAACTCGTCGCACCATGGGCGGATTCAGCCCGCTCCGCGGTTTGCGAACCAATGGCGAGGAATTCCCGATCGAGGCCTCCATCTCGCAAATCGAAGTCGCTGGCCGAAGGCTGTTCACCGCTATCGTCCGTGATGTTACGGAAACCACCAAGGCCAGAGAAATAAGCACCAAGCTTGCGGCCATCGTTGAGTCTAGCGACGATGCCATCATCAGCAAGGATCTCGAGGGCGTGATTACCAGCTGGAACCCGGCGGCAGAGCGATTGTTTGGCTATACCGCTGAGGAAGCCATTGGCCATCATATGGTCGCCTTTTTCCCGCCTGATCACCGCGAAGAGGAACAAGAGATCCTCCGGAGCATTGCCAAGGGCGAAACCATTGACCACTTCGAATCGCAACGCATCCGCAAAGACGGCAAGTTGATTGACGTCGCCTTGACCATCTCGCCCCTCCGCGATCATTCCGGCAGGGTTGTCGGCGCTTCCAAAATTGCCCGCGACATCACCGAACGCAAGCGCGTCGAAGAGGAAATCCGCCAGCAAGCCAGCCTGTTGGACTTGGCCCCCGCTCTGGTCCGCGACGTCGAAAACCGCATCATCTTGTGGACCCGCGGCGCCGAGCTGCTTTATGGCTTTACCAAGGAACAAGCAACGGGCCAGGTTTCCTACGAGTTGCTAGAAACAGAGTTTCCTCAGCCGCGCAACGAAATTGAAAAAATCCTTCACGCCCAGGGTGTTTGGGAAGGCGAACTGGTGCACCGCACGCAAACGGGCGAGCGCGTCGTTGTTGCCAGTCAATGGGTGCTGTACCGCGATTTCAAGGGCAAGCACATCCGCACCCTGGAAGTGAATGCCGATATCAGCGCTCTGAAACGCGCCGAATCTCTCCAGATGCGCTCTCAGAAACTCGAGGCCTTGGGAACCCTCGCGGGCGGCATAGCCCACGACTTCAACAATATTCTTTCGGCCATCAATGGCAGCGCTTCTCTGGCCATTTCACAATTCCCGACCGACCACCCGGTGCAGGCTTGCCTGGTGGAAATTGAAAAAGCCGGATATCGCGCCGCGGATCTGGTTCGCCGGATCTTAAGCTTCAGCAAACCGCAGGAACAAAACATGCTCGTCCAGAGGTTGGACCCGGTGGTGCAAGAGGCCTTGAAGCTGGCCCGCGCTACGCTCCCCGCAATGATCCAGATCCGCTACACCCAGGATACCGATCTCCCTCTGGCGCGTGTCGACACCACGCAAATCTGCCAGGTCATCTTGAACCTCGTTACCAATGCGGCTCACGCCATCGGTGACAAGAACGGCCTCATTGAAGTGCAAGTCGACGCACCCCACGTCAGCGAAGAGGAAATCCAGTTGTACTCACAAATTTCCGCCGGACATTATGTGCGCTTGTCGGTCAGTGACAATGGCTGCGGGATGGACGCGAAAACCCTGGAGCGTATCTTCGATCCCTTTTTCACCACCAAGCCTGCGGGTAAAGGAACGGGACTCGGCCTGTCTGTGGTCCACGGAATTCTCGCCGGGCATTCCGCAATCGTGAAGGTTTACAGCGAGCCGGGTAAGGGCAGCGCCTTCCAGATCTATTTCCCGGCCGTGCTCGACGCCGCCACGCCCGTGAAGGTCGAGGATCGAGGCGCGCCCGCCGGACGCGGCCAACACATCCTATTTCTCGATGACGAGGAAGTTTTGGTCTTCGTCGGCACCATGATGCTGGAGCAGAGCGGCTACAAGGTAACCGGCCAGTGCAACGGCGAGGCTGCCTTGATTGAGTTCCGCCAGAGGCCCGATGCCTTCGACGCCGTGGTCACCGATCTGTCCATGCCCGCCATGTCGGGATTGCAGTTCGCGCGCGAGCTGCGAAAGATACGCCCGAATATCCCCATCCTCATGACTTCCGGTTACATCGATCCTCAGGATCAAATCAACGCCATCCGCTTGGGCGTTAGCGCCGTTCTGACCAAGCCCGTCAGCCGCAAAGAACTTCTCGCAGCTCTTTACGATGTCTTCCAGGAGCGCAAAGAACTAGACAAGTCCCAATCCGCCTGACGCAGCAGCGCACCCTTCAGCACTTCGGGGAAAACACAATTCGTTGTCATCCCGAGCGAAGCAGGGACGCGCTTCTCTTCAGGGGGTCGGAGCTTTGGCTCCGAGAAGACGTACCTGGCTGTTATTGGGGTTTCAGCCCCGAGGAAACGGCTTTGCATCTTTCCGCAGCCTGTTCCTGTAGTTCCCGAAATTCACCGCGGCGTTAGATCCTTTTGTCATTCCGAACGTAGTCTGCGAGAGTGAGGAATCGCTGCGCCATCGCACCTGTGCGACGAATCTCTTGTTCTGGGTTTCACAACCGAGATCAGTCGTGGTGGTGCATCGCGAAGATCTTTTGTGTGGAATCCTCGTACGGATACACGTGCACCATCCACCCGAAAATTACCGGGTAGAACTTCCCGCCTGCGGCGTCGCAGGCTTCTTGCGTGGCAATCGATCCGTGCAATCCGAATCTCGTGAAATCCGCCGTGCGGCGAGCTTCCTTCGGCGGCATGCAAAGGTTCGTGTGCAAGTGCCAGGTCGCAATGCTCAAAGGCACACGCTCGTTCAATTGCTCTTCGCTGGCGCGCTTCGGCATCGTGTACATCGCCCCCACCAGCTCGTAACCCGTCGCTGTCTTTTTATACAAAAGCGAAGTGGGCCGCGTAGCATCAAACGTAAACGCTGCCTCAAATCCATTTGCGTAATTCGTGAAGTGATATTCCGGCTGCGGAATTTCCGGGTGGAAAATCTGGAAGCCTTCGTTCAACGCGACGTGATAGTCCTTGTATTTCGCGATTCCCGTGCGTAATTCCTTCACAATTTCATCAGCGCGCTGCTGATCGTTCGGCGACATCGGCCTCGTCGGGGTCATGTGCATATGCGCCGTATCACCGTGGTGCATATTGGCCATATCTTCCATGGCCGATTGTTCGTTGGATGACCCGGCTTGCATATTCATGCCCGGCATATTCGCGTGGTCCGCGCCCGCCGCGGGAGATGGTGCTTCCTGTTCGGCATAGAGCGGGCTGGTCACCACCACCGGTGGCCGATGATTGGGTATTGCGGCCAGCAGCACGCCAACCACGAAAAGCGCTCCCAAGCCAATTCCGGCTCGGGTTACCAAATGGATCAACGTGCTCCGCGACGACATTTCTTCTCCTAACCCGCTCGCCTTGTGATCTCTATTCGATGATACGCAATCTCCTCTCGTTATCTTTCGCCCGTCTTCTCCAAAAGTTCCCGAAACAAACTGTCCCGCAGTACAGCCCGCCCCCGTTTAGATGCCCGCATCCCAATATCGGCAATCCCTAAAATCCGGCATTAGGGCTGCCTTCCGAGGCGGCCTGGCACCACAAATGCTTTTCTCTGTGGACCGCGGATCGGCATATCCTGCTTGCGGGGCTTCCGATTTTCATTTTCTGTTTTCGAATTTGCCCTTGCGAACTGTCATCCTGAGCAAAGCGAAAGACCTCAACGTAAAAGTCCGACGTTACGCGGTTTCCCGATGCCAGGCTTTAGCCCTTGAAGACTCCGCTCTCCTTTACGCGATTTGCCGCAGCAGCATCCGATGTGGGTTCCTGATCGCGGACAACTGCTCACTGACAACCGGTAGGTGATCTCTCCCTCGGCCTCACCCAACCCAAATTCCCCTCATGCTAGACTGACACCAGGACCACATCGTGAAAAAAGAAATTATCCCCGCCGTTAAATCCCTTTCGGGTGGTGTCGAACCTCCCGGCGACAAGTCCATTTCTCACCGCTACGCCATGCTCGCCGCTCTGGCCGATGGCGCCAGCGAACTGCGCAACTTTGCCGCCGCCCGCGATTGCCACAGCACTCTCGGCTGCATGAAATCCCTCGGCGCGGACGTCACCCTGAACGGCAGCACCGTCCAGATCACCGGCCACGGCTTGCACGGCTTGAAAAGCAGTTGGCGTACCCTCGACGCAGAAAATTCCGGCACCACTATTCGCCTTCTTTCCGGCATTCTCAGCGGGCAGCAATTCACCACCAGAATTACCGGCGACAGTTCGCTTCAAAAACGCCCCATGAAGCGGGTCGTTAGCCCGCTGCGCCAGATGGGCGCGGACATTCGTGCCAAGGACGACAATTTTCCCCCGCTCGAAATTCACGGCGGCAAACTGAAAGCCATTCATTACGAAATGCCCATGGCCAGCGCGCAGGTGAAATCCGCTGTCCTTCTCGCCGGGCTGTACGCCGAAGGCGAGACCACCGTCACCGAGCCCGCCAAGACCCGCGATCACACCGAACTGGCACTGGAAGAATTCGGCGCAGCGATTCACCGAAAGGGTCGCGCCATCACCATTCAGGGCATCGCCGGTTCCAACCGCAAGGGCGCGCTGCAAGCAAAGTCTCTCGATGTTCCCGGCGATCTTTCCTCGGCCGTGTTTTTTGTCGCCGCGGCCTCGCTTCTGCCGGGTTCCGACCTATTTATCAGCAATGTCGGCCTGAATCCCACGCGCTCCGCCATTCTCGACGTCTTCACGCAAATGGGCGCGGCCGTTTCCGTCGTGAATCTGGTCTCCAAGCAAGGGGAACTCATCGGCGATCTTTCCGTGAAAGGTGCGCAACTGAAGGGTGGCGTCATCTCCGGCGAACTCGTCCCGCTGCTCATCGACGAATTACCCATGCTTGCAGCCCTCGGGCCATTCACCGAGCAGGGAATTGAGATTCGCGACGCCCAGGAGTTGCGCGTGAAGGAAAGTGATCGCATCGCCGCACTCGCAGAGAATCTCAAGCACATGGGTGCCACGGTCGAGGAGCGTCCCGACGGTCTGCGCGTCGAAGGGCGCAGCGCCGGCAAACTCCACGGCGCCGAAATCAATCCCCGTGGCGATCACCGTATTGCCATGGCCTTTGCGGTTGCGGGCCTAGCCGCGGGCGACACGGTGATCCTGGATGCCGATTGCGCCGCAGTCTCGTATCCTACGTTCTTCACCGAATTGCGCCGCGTGAGCATTGCTTAGCAGCGATCGGCGATTCATGCTGCGCCACACGCATATCCGATATCAGCAATCAGCGAGCAAAAAACAGCCATCCGGAACGCGTATCAGTGTGTTCGCGAATGAAATCGAATTGCCAGAAACCTGGGTTCCCTACGTCGTTTGGATATTATTACGAGTAGGTTAATAAGTGGAAAGCGCGCCGCCAGCAGTCAGGCATTTGAAGGTCTGGCGAAAGTCCATGAACCTGCTGGGGGGTTGTTACGGCTCCATCCGCGAATTGGAAACTCACCTGATCCTCAGCGAGAGATTGCGCTTCGTCTCTGCTGCTGCAGTTGAGCCGCTATCGAATGCGGCAGCGCGTCCCGAGCAATGCCCAAGCCTCGTAAACTGCATCCCGAGCCAGTCGCCGCGCAGAATCGCCGGCTGCCCTAGCAGCGCGACTCTTGCTTCCTGATCCCTGATTTCTGGTCCCTGATCCCTACTCTGATATCACTCAAGCTCGCCCTCGGACCCTACTGGTCCGTCGGCTCCGGCGGCGCCGGTACCGCCGGCGGCTTCGCCGGCATCGCCGCCGTCGTCCGCCTGATCGCGATATTTCCGTAACTCGTCTTCAAAACAATCTTTGGTCCGTGTCCCGATCCAAGTTTCCCTGCCAGCGTCGCATCCCCCGACGGGGTCTTGGACGCTTGCAGCCCGGGAAATTCCGAATCGATGTCGCAGTTATGGCAATCTGCCTGCATCTCAAAGCTCGAACTTCCCGGCAGCGTCAGCGAGATGGCCTGCGAAGAATTGGTAATGGTAACGTCTTCTCTCGGCACCGACGAATAGCGCACGCTAATTTCCGCGTTGTGGTCGTCGATATTCACTTTTCCACCCGGATTCTCTACATTCACTTCCATGTCCCGCGTCCGCAGATTCAGGTTTCCCGGCGCATCGATAATGTCCAGATTCCCGGAGCCTGCCTCCATGTGCCCCGACAGCGCCGACAGCGTCAGATCCGTCTTCGCCGAAATCAGCCGCACTCCCTTGGCAATCTTGTCCCCGCGCACCGGTCCGTAAAAATCGCCATCGACGGTCAGGCTTCCCGCGCAATTGTTGACGTCGATCTCGCCGCCCTTTCCGGACACCTTCACATCGCCCAGGATGTCCGCGGCTTTCACATCGCCCTTGCGCGTCTCCACGGAAATGTCACCCGCGATGTCCCGCAAGTCCACGTCGCCGCTCTGCACCGAGACGGAAACGTCCGACGCCAAATCCGACACGGTGATATCGCCCTTCTCGGTTTTGATGGTCAGTGGAGATTTCCTGGGGACCGCCAACTCCAGGTCCACGCTGATCCGCGAGTTTGACAAGTCATATCCCGTTGGGTGCACTTCATACGCGTCGCCGTTCTTCACCACTTCCACGCCTACCGGTTTTGCCAATCGTTCCGCTTCGGCGTCATTCCACGTTTTGGCATTCTTCTTCGCGGAAATGCGCAGTTGTGCGTCTTCCGACCCGCGAATTGTCAACTCGCCGCGCCCCAGCTTCACGCTCACGCGCGCGTTTGCCGGAATCGTCATCGCCGGTGGCGCTTCAATGTCGAACGTGTGATCGTCTCCGCTGATCTCGATGTCCCCCAGCCCCTCGCCCACTTTCTCCTTGGTGTAGTCGTACCCGACCACCAAACCCAGCAGCGCCAGCATCCCCAGAACCAGCATCACCTCGCCGCCCGTCACAGCCCCGCCGTCACTGCCGCCGAATCGCCGACCCACTGTGCGCTCGTACAATTTCACCAGACCCCAGAAGATGATCAGCAGCGGCCACCAGCGCAGAAAAAATGCACCAAAATCCAGATGTCCATAGTTGTGAAGGAGAAGAAGAAGGCCGGCAGAGATGAGAACCAAACCCGAGAAAAGACCGCTACTGCGCGACTGGGTGCGGGCCATAGCTGTCTATTGCTCCCGGGAGGCCAAATACGTTTGCGGTGGATTGGCCGGTGGCGCTGGCGGCGCAGGTGGTGTGGGCACGGCTGGCATGGGAGGTTGTGGATCTGCGTGTCCTTCGCGCGAGGCGAAGGCCGAAGCCAGTTGCAGCAGACCAATCACCAATAGAATTACCGGCCAGGTATTCTGAAAATCAAGGTGGCCGCCCTGAGTTTCGTGCAACAGGAACAGCACCCCGATCGTGATTACGATCGCGGGACCCGTCAGCCCGCGGATCGTGCAGCTTTGGCACCGGCATTTTCCCTGTGTGCTCATCTGCCCCTCCTGTTAACTCCGACCGCTGACCCGATTCCGCAACATCAGAAACCCGACTCCGATCAGCAGCACCGGCCAGAAAATCTGGCGCACCCGGAAGAAATCGAATACTCCAAAATTGTTCAGAAGAAACAGCGCTCCCAGTCCTATCAAAATAATCGGACCGATCGGACGGTTCTTGGTCCAGGCTTCGAACGGATCGCTCAGTTGCTCGCCCGTGGCTCGCGCTCTGGCCACGCGCATCGCGTCGATGGCCATGTAAAACGGAAAGATGATCACCGCCAGAACGAAGATCGGCGTCAATCCCTGCCCAAAGTCGCTGCTCAGTCCCAGAATAATTCCGGCGAAGATCATGATGTGGATCAACGCCTTGTTGTACTCCGCGTTGTAGATCGCTCCCAGCCCGGGAACCAGCCCCAGAATAAACGCCACCACCGGGTTCGCTCCCGGCTTGCCCACATGGCCCGGCGGCACCGGCACGGCCACGGGCGGCACTGTTCCCGCAACGCCAAGCGCCGTGCCCGCGGGAGGAATCACGGGCGGCGCGGGTATTCCCATCACCTGCGCCAGGCAATCCTCGCAGTAATACACGTCGCGCACCGGGCGAACGCATGCCGCACACATTGCCTTCCCGCAGTTGCGACAAAAACCTATTGCGTCCACTTCCCCATGCACTGCACATTTCATCGATAGCTCCTCTCGTACAGTACGGGACATTCGGCCGCCAACAATTCCATCTGGCGGGCAATCTCATTCGCCCGGTTCTGCTGCTTGGGGCCTGCCGGCCTCTGTTCATTCGTCTGTCCTGGGTTCTTCTCCGGTGTGGTCTTCGGCAGGGATTCTTCGGGCACGGTCTGCAAGTCCGAATCGCTCGACCGCAGCTTTGACTGGATCTCGTTTACCACGCGCCACGCGGACACCCGCGTCTCAACCTTGGCATACGTCACGTGCCCGTACCGCTGCACAGCGAGATAAATATTCGCCGGCTGCAAGTCTGCCAGCTTCATTTTCTTCGGTGAGAATCCCGATGCTGTCAGCACGATGATGCAGGTAGCCATCACGCTCGCTGCGCCGTAGGCAAATTTCGGCGAAGCCAATCCGCGAAGGAAATTCCCCACCGCCTGCCAGAACGTCACCGTTTCCCGTGGTCCCAGCGTCTGGTCCAGGATCGCGTAGATCAGCCGCGGTGGCGCGTCGATTGGCTTCATCGCCTGCATCCCGCTCACCAGGCTGCGCACGCTTGCCAGCAGTGGCGTGCACTCCGCGCACTCCGCCACGTGTTCGTCGAACGCCGCCCGTTCCGCCCCCTGTAGCAGGCCGTCCAGGTAATCGCTCAACCTCGCTTCAATTTGATCGCATGTCCATGTCATAACCGACTCCCCAGTGAACCCACCGATTGCTTTTCCCTGTTCACGCTGGCCCCACTCCCATCTGCTGCAAGATCCTTGCCAGTTCGATTCTGCCGCGATTGATTCGCGACTTAACCGTTCCCTCTGGCACTGCCAGCACCTGCCGGATCTCTGCATACTCCAATTGCTGCAAATCCCTCAAAATCACGGCTTCCCGCAACTCCGGCGAAAGCTTCGTCAACGCCACTTGCACTTGCCCGCTCAATTCTCCTAGCAGCGCCTGCTGATCGGGCCGCCGTCCCAGCGACTCCTTGTTCTCGACTACCGCCATTTTATCGTCCAGCGAATCCGTGATGCGGTCCCGCTTTGTCCGCCGGTAATGATCGATTAACAGGTTCCTCGTGACGCTCGTCATCCACGTTGCGAATCCCCCATAAGCCGACCGGTAACTCGCCAGCGTACGGTACACCCGAAGGAACACTTCCTGCGACAGGTCCTCGGCTTCCGTACTGTTGCCCGTGAACCGGTAGCAAATGTTAAATATGCGACGCGTGTGCCGCCGCACAAGTTCCTCCCAGGCCGAGCCGTCGCCCTGGAGGCATTGCTGGACCAGTTGGGCATCCGGCTCCAAGCGTCTTCAGCCCCATACTCCGAATACCTGCTCAGGCACAACCCACATCGGGGTGACTCGGCCTGCCATATTGTGTAACGCGAAATGTGGCAAAAATGTTCCCTTTGGACCGTCCCTGCGGACACTCCCTGATGGTCGCATCTTACCTATCTCCTTTCCCCTATACAAGGTATTGGAATCAAATTGCTTACGGACGCTTGACGCCCGCCCGGTCTCCCTTTACGCTGCCTTGCTATGGGTGCCAAGTCGAGGAAGTGGCTTCTACTAGGTCTGGGCGGAGCGCTGATTGCCTTCCTCCTCTACCGCTCCCGCCATCTCCTCAATCTCAGCGATTTCAGCGGTCAGAAACTCTGGCTGGCCGTCAAAAGCGCCAACCTCGCCTATATTCTTCTTTCCCTCGTACTGATTTACATTTGTTACCTGCTCCGTGCCATCCGCTGGCGCAATTTCCAGAAGTATCTCGGGCCTACCAACCTGTGGCACATCTACGAAATGACCCTCGCCGGTTTCTCCGCCATCTTTCTTCTGGGACGCGCTGGTGAGCCGGTTCGCCCTCTCCTGATTTCCCGCAAAGACAAAATCCCCCTCGCTGATACCTTCGGCATTTATGCCCTCGAACGCCTCTTTGACACCGCTTCTACCGCCATTCTTGCCGCCGTCGGCCTGCTCATCTTCACCGGCGAGCGCCATGGCCATCCTGAGCAAACCGCCAGCGCTTTCGAAACCGCCTCGAGGACCGCAGGCTCCCTCCTGTGCCTGGGCGTCCTCGTTGCCATTGGTCTGCTCGTCTATCTGCGCCTCCATGGCACCGCTGTTCTCGAGCGCCGCATGCAAGGTTGGCTCGCCGCTCACGGCTGGCGCGGAGGAGTTGCGCGCACCCTTCTTGGTTTCGCTCGCGGCGTGCAGACCATTCGCACTTGGGGAGACTTGCTGTTCGCCGTGGTGCTCTCCGCGGCTCATTGGCTGCTGGTCATTGCCATCTACTATCTCGTTGGCCTTGGCTTTGGTGGCACACTCGCCACTCTTCGCTTTCAAGATGCCATGCTGGTCGTGGTCTTCACGCTCGTCGGTTCGGCCGTCCAGCTTCCCGGCGTAGGCGGAGGTTCCCAAGCCCTCACGATTTTCGCTTACACCAAGTTGTTCAACATCGAACCCGAAATTGCGGTGGCGGCTGCCCTGGTCCTTTGGATCATCACCTTCGCCTCCTGTGCGCTTGCCGGCGTACCGCTGCTGATTAAAGAAGGCCTGTCAATCGGCGAACTTCGCCGCCTCCGCGCCCGGGAAGAGCAAGAACTAGACGCCGAAATGTCCCAAAAGCCTCCGGTCCCCCAATCGCAGTAGGGAGCGCCTTCCGCCACCCCAAAGGCGCGGCTTCGCTCATCATTCTTCGATGTAGCGCCGACTTTTATGTCAGCCTTTGTTTGGTCCTGTCATCCGGACCGGAGCGTCGGCGCATTTCAGCCCACGCGCAGTGGAGCTATCGCGGCACGATCACGCGCCGAGCGCAATGAGTGCATCTGCGAGAATCCGCGTGGCTCAGCGTCGCCCGCCTCCGGATCACTGCCTTGCCCTCCCAGCCTCCAATAACGCACAATGTCTGTACTGATCCCAATGGAGAAACCTTCGAGTGAAGTGCCCCTTCTGCGCGCATGTCGATGACAAGGTAATTGACTCTCGTGAAGGTCGCACCGGCGACACCATCCGCCGCCGCCGCGAATGCCTGAAATGTTCTCGCCGCTTCACCACTTACGAACGCATCGACGAAATCCCGTACATGGTCATCAAGAAGGATGGCCGCCGCGAGCGCTTCGAGCGCCAGAAAATTCTGCAAGGACTTCTGAAGGCCTGCGAAAAGCGCCCCGTCCCCACGCCCAAACTCGAATCCATTGTCGACGAAATCGAAGGCGTGGTCCACGAAGCCACTGAGCGCGAGCTCACCACCACCGAAATCGGCGAAATGATCATGCATCGTCTCAAGAAACTCGATAAGGTGGCCTACGTCCGCTTCGCCAGCGTCTACATGGATTTCAAGGACGTTCAGGAATTCATGTCCGAACTAAAAAATCTCCTGAAAGACCGCGCCATCAAAAAGTAACTTCTCGCCAGCTCGCAGCGGCGCGGGTGGGTTGTTCATTCCCTTAATGTAGCGCTGACTTCTTTTTTTGCCACGGTCATTCCCGACGAGGACCGCCGCGTCACGCTTTTGTAGCGACCGCCTTCTGAGGCCTTCCGCTACCACAAATGCTTGGCTCAATTCGTTTTCATTGCCGCGAATCTCGCAGACTGACAACCCGACCGAAGCGTAGCCGCTTTCGCCCTAATATCGCTCATCAGATATCTTGAAGCGCATGCTGTCCTGATAAACTGATCGCTGATAACGGCAAGACAACGCCGTTCTGCGTTCGCGGAACCCCCCTACGCCAACCCCCCCTGCCTCGCCACCTTCAACGCCTCAATCGCCGCTCCGCGCGCCCCAGCCGTATCCCCATTCGGCATGACGTAAATCGGAATCCCCACCTGTTCTTCGCGCTGGTCCGGCATGCCTTTGCGCACTTCCGCGATGAACCATTTCTGAAATTCCTCGCCCGTCTCCAACGCCCCTCCGCCAATCACCAGCGCATCCGGATCAAAGGTATTGATCATTTCGTCGAAGAACAACCCCAGCGCGTGTGCCTGCACTCGGAACACATCTCTGCTCAACGCGTCGCCCTTCACCGCCCGGCCCCGCACCAGTTTGGCGGCTTCGTGGAAATCCATCTTCGCGAATTCGTGTCCGGGATATTTCGGCAGAAAATACGGAAGAATATTTCGTTCGATGGCCGTCAACGAGCACAGCGACTCCAGATCCCCGATCCGCCCGCAGTTGCATTGCGCCTGAATGCCTTGCGTTCCGGCGATGCTCTGGAACGGAATCAGCACGTGGCCCAGCTCCCCGCCAAATCCGTTTTTCCCCTTCACGACTTCGCCGTTCAGAATAATCCCGCCGCCATTGCCGGTTCCAATCACGATGGAGATCGAAGTCTCGCGGCTGTTGGCCCCGAAGATCGTGTAGTGTCCCCAGATTGCCGCCGCGTTCGCGTCATTCAGATACGACACCGGCTTTTCCAGTTTGTGCGCCAAGCCTTCGCGGATGTCGTAGCTCGCCCATTTCGGATGCACGAAGTTCGTTGACCCCCGTGCGCTGAACTGCCCCGCTCCGCTTGCCGGACCCGGCGTATCCAGCCCCACCGCCACCACATCCGAAAGCGAAACGCCCGCGTTTTTCGCGGCAATCGCCAGGCCATCGGCAATTTGCTGCAGGCAAATCTCCGGTCCTTGTTTCGCCAGTGCCGGATATTCGCAAAGCCCCTCGATCAGAAATCGTTCCTGCTGGTCCACCAGCGTGTAGTTCACCGCCGTACCCCCCAGGTCCACTCCAGCCACTACTTGCACGTTAGCTCCCCTTGTTCCCCGATTTGCCAACGCGCCAGCTTAGCAGAATCCCCGGTTTTGTAGCACACGCTTGGCCCGGCGTTGCTGCATTTGCCGTCCCGCTCCTTGCAGCGCCACTTTTCATCTGTACTTGAGGGTGCCCCAGCCTTCGCGCTTTTTGGCGAAGGCTGGGCTCTTACGGTCGAACGCCGCAGCTTGTCTTTTCCTTGGGTCAGTCGTAGCTGTTGTAGCCGCCGCCTTCTGAGGGGGGCAGACTCCACTGTTTCTGATTTGCCGTTTTTTCCTGCGATTGGCAGCGGCCACGCTGCCCTTGCGAAACGTCGCCCTCTCCGTAACTCTGTGCCTCTGAGGTAAGTCTTTTTCTTGTTTTTCCTTCTTTATTTCCTTACTTCAAGCCTCTCCGCCATCTGCAACATTTTTTGTACGCTGTTCCAGTTCCTTCCCGTCCACTGCGTCTTCAGCACGCGTTCAATCGCCGCCCATTTCATTTTCGGACGCGCCATCCCGTTGGGAAAATAGATGTACACCTCGCGCCCTTCTATGCGCAATTCCTCGGGCGCCGTGTCGATCTTCAGTGCCTGCTCTCTGGCCTCTTTGCCCGGGTCCCGATCCAAAAAAGTCACTAGCAATTTGCTCGCTTCAATTTCCCGCCGTTTCGCAAATGGATTTTTCGCGATCGCTTCCCGCAGCTCCGCCGTCGTGCGCAGAATCACAGGCGGCCGGAATCCAAATCTCTTCTCGATGGCTCCTTCAATCCGCCTCGCCAGCACCTCCAGATTCTTCTCCTCGCTGCGAAAAATCACGTTCCCGCTCTGCACGTAACTCTGCGCATCCTGCAACTTCAGCGAATCGTAAACAGCCCGCAATTCCTCCATCTTCAGCCGGTTGTGCGGCCCAAGATTCACACCTCGCAGCATGGAGATAATCACTGCCATAGCAACCTCGGTTTTTCTGCCCCTGAATGACCCCTACTCGGCGCGCAGTGCCTCGACCGGGTCCACCGAGGCTGCGCGCCGCGACGGCAGGTAACTCGCCACAAACGCCGTGACCCCCAGGCCGATCGACACCGCCGCATACGTCACGGGATCTGCCGGGCTGACCTTAAACAATAGCGTGGACATCAGTCGCATCACCAGGAACGCTACCACCAGCCCGCACGCCACTCCTATGCCCGTCAACATTAGCCCGTGCCTCACAAACATTCCCGTCAGTGTTTTCTGTTGTGCTCCCAGCGCCATGCGGATCCCGATCTCGCGCGTTCGCTGCGAAACGGAATACGCAATTACGCCATAGATTCCCACAACTCCCAGCAGCAGCGCCATGCTGCCCGCGGCTCCCAGCATGATCAGCGTGAATGACGTCCGCGCCATCGACTTCTTGTAGAAGAAGTCTTGCGTGTGTACCGTCGCCAGCGGAAGATTCGGATCCACTGCCCACACTGCCTGCCGTACTTCGCTCAAGAAACTCTGAGACCCAGTTCGCGGGCTGCGAATCACATAAGCCACGTCCCGACGTACATCGGTCGGATTGCTTTCGAACCGCTCCAGCAGCAGCGGCCAGTACACCGATTTGGACACCTCCTGGTTCACTCCGTCGTCGTAGACGTTCCCCGCCACTCCCACAATTTCCCGCCAATCGTCTTTGCTGCTCACCCGGATGCGTTTCCCGATGGCGCTGGCCGCGTCGGGCCAGTATTCGCGTGCCACATTTTCGGAGATCATCGCCACCGGCAACTTTTTATAGTTGTCCTCCCACGTAAATTCACGCCCCGCCATTAGCGGCGTGCCCATCGTTGCTAGCACGCCGGGCGAGACATACTTGAACCGCCGGATCGGCGGAAGCTCTCCCTCGGCAAGAGTTCTGCCTTCCACGAAAATCGGGTCCATCGAACCTGAGTCATCCATGGGAACTTTCGTCGTGATGGCCACGGACTCAACGCCGGGAATCGCCCCTATCTTGCGCACGATTTCCTCTTCCAGCCGCACTACCTGTTCAGGTTCTTTTACCTGCGTCTCCGGAATGGAAATCCGGAAAGTCTGCAATTCCGCCGCTCGCGCGAAGCCCGGATTCACCTTCGTCAACGCGCTGAACGTCCGGATCATCAGCCCCGAGCAGATCAACAGCACCAGCGCCAGCGCCACCTGCACCACCACCAATACGCTGCGCGCGCGGTGCTGCTCGCGGCTCTGACTCAGCGATCGCCCGCCTTCGCGAATCCCGGTGCTCAACTGCGACCCCGCGTACTTGAACACCGGAATGCTTCCAAACAGCACGCTCGCCAGCGCCGAGACCACTAACGTAAACAGCAATACGCTTCCGTCAATTCCAATCTCCTGGATGCGCGGGATTCCCGCCGGCGCGATCGCCACGAAGGCCCGCAGCGCCGCGTATGCCAGTCCCAAACCCAGCAAGCCACCCACAAATCCCAGCGTCAGGCTCTCCAGCATCAATTCCGCCGCAATCCGCCCCCATCCTGCTCCCAGCGCCGCGCGCAGTGCCAACTCCTGCCGCCGCCCCTCCACTCGCACCAGCAATAAATTCCCTACGTTGGCGCACGCGATCAGCAGCACCATCCCGATCGAGCCCATCAGGATCCACAACACGCTTCCCACGTCGCCCACCACGTCTTTTTTCAATGGCCGCAGGTTCGGCCCGATGTGCGCGTCTTCAAACAGCTTGACGCTGAATCCCTCCGGCGCATGAAAACTACGCATCACGATCGGCAGCATGCGTGCCACGTCGGCGTTTGCCTGCTCCAGCGTCACGCCGTCTTTCAGCTTAGCCAGCCCTTCGAAACTGAAGTTACCCAGGTGTGTCTTATTGCGGTCAAACCCGAATGGCAGCACCAGTGCTGCATCGTCCCGGTCTAGGAAATGAAATTTCTGCGGCAGTACGCCGATGATTTGGCGTGCTTTTCCGTCTACCACAATCGTCTTTCCCACCGCATTCGCGTCTCCGCCAAATCGCTTCCTCCAATATCCATAACCCAGCAGCACCGTATCCGGAGCCCCGGGCACATCGTCTTCCTTCCGGAATCCACGTCCCAACAACGGCTGCACGCCCAGAATCGACAGCGTTCCATCCGTGACCACCAATTCCTGCACCTGCTCCGGCTCCGCCAGACCTGTCACCGTCCCGGAATCGCCCGCATACAGGCCCACGTCCTGAAAGCTCTTGTTCTGTTCCCGGAAGATGAAGTAGTCGGACGGTGAAAGGTTCAGCTCTTTAATCTGGATTCCCGGCGCGGTCAGCCACACGCCAACCAGTCTGTCCGCTTGCGGGTAGGGAAGTGGCTTCAGCAGCGCACCCTGCAGCACGCTGAACACCGCGGTATTTGCCCCAATCCCTGCGGCCAGCGTGAAAACCGTAATCGCCGTGAACATCGGTGCGCGCCCCAGCTTGCGAAATACCTGCTTCAGTTGATTGCCGATCTGTGTCATGAACCGGACCTCCCGGGTGCAACTTCCCGCATGCGAACGCGCCTTCGCCGTCCTGACACAGTGGTACGTCACCTGCGCGTATAAGGTTCCTGTATTTTCGCCCCGCTGACCGGTGTGGGTTTCTTTTGTTGGCGTGGGAGCGCTATGTCTATGCGAGAAGCAGGTTTAAGCGGGGTTGTTCCCGGGATCGTGCAGGGACCGCCGTTTCGAGGCGGTCCGCCACCACACGTTGAACTTCGTTCCTCGGTCCACGTATTGCATGCCGTGGCGCGGCATGCGAGCTAAAGATCCATGGCCGCGCATCCGTGGACATGCATCATTAGCTCGGCTGTGGCGCGAGATGAACCGCATAGCAACGATTCGGTATCGCTGCATGCGGTGGTCCAGAGCTTAAATGTAGCGCTGGCTTTCATGTCAGCCAGTTCTGCAGTTCACCACCCATTCGAGGATATGGATGTCCTCTTGGATTCTGCCGGGCGAGGCGATCTTCGCTGTCTGACCCGCTATTTCCACGCCCCCAACAACCGCCGCAGCAGCACCAACTCCCCCAGGTGATACGCATTGTGGTCTGCCAACAGCAACGCTTCGCGCAGCACGGTTTGCCCGTCCCCGTGTGGGAGCGGCGCATACAAATCCGTCGATTCATTCTCCACGATCTCGATCATGGCCTTCAGATCCGCTCGAAACGCATCCACAGTTTTCTTCCACGCATTCTTGTCCGGCGGCGCCTGGGTCTTCGGCCAATAGCCCTTGGGAAACTCCGGCGAAACATGTTTGGAATTCCTCGTAAACTCCAGGATGTCCCACTGCGCAATGCGCATGTGTTCCAGTACTTCCCAGCCCGAATGCGCCGCGCCCTTTGGTGTTTTTCCGTGCAGATTCGCGGGCCAATCCTTCACCGCGCCCTCAAAATCCACGTGTGCTTGCCCGCCCTTCAGCAGTTCCACCATATGTTCCGGCAGCGTATTCCGTTTGTTCATGCGTACCTCCACCCGTGAGATGCACGACCCGCTGACGTTGCGACATCGCAAATGGGGAGAGCTTCGCGATCGTCCGCCAATGGGGATAGGGGGGACGGTCGCCCCTCCTCCCCTCCCGCGCCACCGTACATGCAGGTCCGCATGCGGCGGTTCGGCGGGTTGAGCTAGGATGTGAATAGCCGGGCTTTCGTAGCGCGTCGCCAGATAACGATTCGGTCCCTTCGTAGACTTCCCTCGGAGCTTCGCTCCTCCTGGCGTCCGGACGGCCAAACAAGGTTGGCTTTTCTGCCGCTGGTCGCTCCTGAGATCGCGCGATGTACTCGCCACTCCCTTCCGTTCGGGCCTTCCTCCGATCTTCTGGAGTAATACGCCCTCTGCTGACTATCAGGTTTTTGGTTCATCGGCTCGCGTCTTTGCTCCACGCTTCTTTCAGGCCTCGCCTCGCGGCGAGTGTTATTTCACCTTTGCGCTTCGCTAACCCTTCACCAGGTTGGGTGGAGGATTTGCACCTCCAAGCTGTCAAACCTGCTCGGCACACCAAAAAAAGGACGCCGCAGACGCTGCGTCCTTTCAAAAACCGGCCAGAGACTTGAGCCCTCGCAAAGCCCTGGCCTCGCGCAGAAATGGCAAACTCGGTGGCCGCCCACCAAAGCGCCGCCTCGCTAAGGTGAAATAGGATTTCAGTGCGAAACTTTCAGCTCCGCGAAATGAGCGATGGTCCCTGGCCCCACCCACAACGCGATCGCACCCTTCCCTGGCGGCTGCTTCAAGTCGTTGACAACCAGCGTGGGCTGGTCCGCTCCGTTCACGTACAGCCGCGCGCTCGTTCCCGACACTTGAATCTTGACCTTCGTCCACTGCCCAGCCACCAGATCGACATACGATTCATATTTCCCGGGAGTTTCCGCGCGCAATTTATTCCAAGGGTATCCCGGCACCGAGATGTATTGCGTGGAATGGTTTCGTTGCAACTGGTCTTCAGCGCGCCCGTTCTTGGGACGAAGATAGAAGCACTCGAAATGCGTTCGGTCCGCCGACACCCGGAACGCAATCCCAACAAATCCTCGCGCTTGCGCCGGCGCATCCGCTGTCGTGTCTCCGTTCAGGTTCACTTCGATCGTTCCATCCTGAAATGACGTCCCCGGAATAATCGCCAGACGCCCTGCATCATCCACGTCGGCCGCAGCCGCATCCGTTACGCGCATGGCCGCGCGTCCCTGATAGCTCACCACCTCGGCTTTCACGTTATGCAGTTCCAGCTTATCGGCAGCTTTCAGTCCGATCTCCGGCGCCGCTTGGCCAAACGCGTGCCTACTCAAAAAGAGCAGCAGAACCCCCAACCCAAAGACACCATCTAATCTCATCTCATCCTCCCGGACGCACGCCGTCCCGCAATCCCTCTCTCGTAAAGACTCAAAGAATCGCATTTCGATAGCCTCTCACCCTGCGTAAGCGGAGCGCTGCCCGTTGCACGATCTGCCGTTCCTCCCTAAACGCCTCTTCAATCCAGACTTTTTCGGCGATAAACTCGAACTCACATGGCGACGCACTTCGCTCCTCTTCGGCCAGGAGAACCCCGATGCGATTGCTTCGAGTCTGTGCAGCGGTAATGTTCTTATTTTCTCCCGTACGGGCCCAGGAAAACTCCGACGGCCCTACCGACGAAAACACCCAGAAAACGTACAAGGAAGCCCTTCAACTGTTACGCGAGCGCGAACCGCTGTTTGCTCTCGGCAGTTTCAAGAAGGCCGACAAACAGGACGGCGGCCATTGCCTAGCCTGCCAGAAACAGGCTATGCGATCCTCAAGTGGAAAGACTTCATCACGCAAAACGAAATGAACTGGCCGCAATATTGCGATGGTGGCTTTTCAGGATCAGTCGCGAAGCTGTTCGGCGTCAGAGCCATTCCCCACACTTTCACGATTGATGCCGACGGCGTCCTTCAGGATGAGCAGATCGGCGATGCCTCGATCGAAGGCAAGCTGAAGAAACTCCTCGCCCGGGCCCGCGAGCTGCAGTCCAACGCCGGCCCTGCGAAATAACCCCGTGCCTCGCCCTCCGGAGGTTACTTCGGATTCGTGCCCAAGCCGGACCGGGGCACGCCCACCCTTTGCCAAAACCGCAAAGGGTAGGCCACCCGGATTCGTCGCCGCACGTTTGCGGGAGTCCATCCGCCAGCCTCCCTAACGCCGCCCGTTTGCGGTATTGTTGGATTCGCACGAAGAACACCTCAGGAGAACAGAGCACATGCGGAAGTTGCTGATCGTTGGGACGGCCGTTTTACTAGCCACCGCGCTGGGAACCGGCGTTTTGCAGGCGCAGAAAGCGCACACACCTAGAATTGATGCGGACAAGATTCGCGACACGGTGAAATATCTCTCCAGCGACGAACTGGAAGGCCGCGGCACGGGACAAAAGGGCGGCGATGCAGCGGCGGACTGGATTGCGGCGCAGTTCAAGAGCTACGGGCTGAAGCCAGCCGGCGCGAAGGGATCGTACTTTCAGGATGTGCCAATGGTGGGCGTGAAGACGCTTCCGCAGACCACTTTTACACTAGTCCCGAAAGACGGCGCGCCGGTTGCGCTGAAGAATCTCGACGACTACGTCACCAGCAACGAAAGCCAGTCGCCCATGGCGGACTTCGATGCGCCCATCGTGTTCGTGGGCTACGGCATTACCGCTCCCGAATATCAATGGGACGACTACAAGGGCGTGGACTTGAAGGGCAAAGTGGCGCTGCTGTTTGTCAGCGAGCCGGAATCGAACGACCCGAAATTCTTCAAGGGCAAAGCGCTCACGTATTATGGGCGCTGGACCTACAAGTATGAGGAAACCGCGCGGCACGGCGCCGTTGCCACGCTGATCATTCACCGCACCGATCTGGCCAGCTACGGATGGGACGTGGTGCGCAATTCCTGGGGCGCCGAGCGCTCCTACCTGCAGAACGATGGCACGCCGAAGCTCGAGGCCGCGTCGTGGATTCAACTCGAGGTCGCAAAAAAACTGGCGGCCATGGGCGGACTCGATCTGGACAAGTTGTACAAGGAAGCGCAGTCGCGCGATTTCAAGCCCATCGAGCTGCCTGTGAAGCTGACGGCGCATGTAGCCAGCGAGGTACGCCCGTTCACTTCGCGAAATGTGGTGGCGATGGTGGAGGGTAGCGGCCAGCGAGGCGAGGCGGTGCTGTACACCGCGCACTACGACCACTTCGGTATCGATAAGAATCGCCCGGCGGGCGACAACATTTATCACGGTGCGGTCGACAATGGCACCGGCTGCGGCATCTTGCTGGAAATTGCGCGCGTGTGGGCGGGCACGAAGCCCGCGCCGCCGCGCTCCATCCTGTTTGCTGCGGTGACGGCGGAAGAGCAAGGCTTGCTGGGCTCGGAATATCTGGGGAAGCATGCGGCGCAACTTCCTGCGCAGCCGATCCTGGATTTGAACTACGACGCGCTGGGCGCGCTTGGCATCCCGGAAGAAGTGGAGGTGAGCGGCGCCGAGCGCACCACGTTTTATCCCACGGTCGAGAAAATCGCCCAGGATTATGGATTGGCCATCAGGCCCGATGCGCATCCCGAAGCCGGACACTACTACCGCTCCGACCATTTCAGCCTGTCGCGCGTGGGCATTCCTTCGTTCTCAATCAGCGAAGGGATGAAGTTCCAGGGACACGATCTGGCGTGGGGCGAAGCGCAGGCCAAGGACTACGTAACGAATCACTACCACAAGCCCAGCGACGAGTTTCACGCCGGCTGGGATTTTCAGGGGCTGGCGATGATGGCCAGCTTCGGTTACGAACTGGGCGCAGCGGCCGTTGCGCAAACCGAGACAATTCGCTGGCTCCCCGGCGACGAATTCGAGAAAGCCCAGCAAAGAATGCAATCCAAAGGCAATTAATGCCGACAGAGGACTATCGAGGCCAGACACCAGCGGTAAACGACTTGATCGTTGAAAAACCGAGGCGCTCATACAGATGCACCGCCGTATGATTTTCGGAAGTGACCGTCAGCGTCAGCTCGTTGTACTTCAAGGCGCGCAAAGCTTCCGCGGAAGTTTGCATCAGGATGCGTCCCAAGCCGTGTCCCTGAAAGCCGGGCTGCACGCAAAGCTGCGTCGTGTGGCCCACTCCCGGCGCCACTTCACTGGTGAGGACCGCGCCAACCAGATCGTCGCTGCCGGGATGACGCAACACGAATGAAGCGGCCGGCTGAAACTGGCCGCAGCCAGGAAGCAGCACGATATTTTTCAAAAACTTCAGCGCGCCATGCCGCGAACGATATTGGTCGTTGATGTCGCCATCGACGTGGTTCGCGTAGGCCAGATAAATCAGCTTCGCGCACGACTCGAAAAAGCGATCGTGCCAGTGGTCGAGCCGCAGCCCGGAATTAATTCCAGGCGCATGTTCATTCTGCTTTTGCAGATCGAGCAGCATGAACTGCCGCGTGTACAAGCGAAAGCCCTGATCCTTCAACGCCGTTTCCACCGGACCGCCAAAGGGCATCAGCTGCGCTTCGATGCGGTGCAGTTGCGGAATCGCACGCATTGAGAAAAGCATCTCGTCGAGCAAGCGCCGCCCGATGGGTTCCTGGTCGTAGTGGGGGGAAACGTAAAGCCCGCCGATCAGCCCCTTGTGATCTTCGAGGACGTAGAAGCTGTAGCCGAGCGCGACACCTTTTTCCATGGCCACGCAGCCGGAAAGCGCGTGAGCGTCGAGAAAGCGTTTGATGAGGCTGAGCGCGCTGTCGTAGTCCCAATGCAATTCGTCCTGCCAGTGCTTGGCTTCCTCGAGCAAGAGCGCCTCGATCTGGCGGACGGTAGTCTGGCGAAGGTCGATAATGTTCATGAACGGAGCAGAGCCCGGTAAAGGCGGCGCCTTGGTCATAATAGCCGATTCGACGCATAAGCTGGCAAATTCAGGTACGGGCGCCTATATAAATCGGGCACAAGGCCCACGAAGAAGCAGAGGAGCTCAGCGGGGTGCGTGCTAGCATTTTACCGTAGGTAAAGTGAACACCAAGCGGGAGCGATTAAGCCGGTCAGGGGTCAAGCCGGCAGTTCTTCGGAACCATCATGTCAATACTGAATGAATTGCGGTATCCGACGCGTTGGTATACCAAGCTGGCGACGATAATTTTGGCGCTGGTGTTCTTTGGGGTGCTGGCGACGGCGGCGATTTCGGCCGTGCTGGTGTATTGGATCGTGAAACCGCAGCGCACGAGTTCGGAAATCAGCATGGAGAGCTTTCCGGGACGGCCGGATGAAGTGGATTTCACGGTAACCGGCGCGGGGCAACGCAAGGGCTGGTTCTTCCCCGGGCTGCGCGGGGCACCGACGGTCATTCTGTGCCATGGATACCAGTCCAGCCGAGGCGAATTGTTGACCCTGGTTTCGGCGCTACAGGATCACCAGTACAACGTGTTTGTGTTCGACTTCACGGCGCACGGAGCAAACGCCGGTGTGACGACGTTTGGGTATCGCGAGTCCGACGAAGTTCGCGCCGCGATTGATGCTTTGGCGAGACGCAACGATGTGGACCCGATGCGATTTGGATTGTGGGGCTACAATCTGGGGGCTTACGCGGCGTTGCGCGAGGCCGAGAAGGATCCGCGGGTGCGTGCCGTGGCGCTGGATTCCGTGTACGACTACCCGAAGCAGATGGTGAAGATCGGCGTGGAGAAAACCGGAGTAGCGGGATTCCCGTTGATGGTGAAATCGGCGCAAACGGGTTTCGAGTGGCTGAATTATGGATACAAAAGCGATCCGCCGCTCTCCGCGAAACTGAAGGGATTGAACGGCGTGCCGGTGCTGTTTATTCAGGCGGTGGATGATCCGGAACTGGCGTCCATTTCGCGCGAGATGTTCATGAAAGCGTCGGAGCCGCGCGAGCAGCAAATCATCGCGCACGGGAATTTCGTAAATTTGCCGGAAGATGAAAAAAGAACGTACGAGAACCGCATTGTGACGTTTTTCCTGACGCGCTTACCGGTTTCGGTGGTCCCCGAAGTTGTCGTTCCCGCGAAGACCACTAAAGTGGCCAAGGCCCTTGGCTGAGTTTGGCAGCCTGCAGGGAACTACCGCAGGATAGATCGCAAACTTCACGCATTCGATTCCATTTTCCATCAAAGAAGGAACGCGATTCTTTGCCGCGAAGATCCAATTTCCGTTGGAATCGCCGGGCTTCCATTCGGGAAGATCCGAGCGCAGGTAGAAATTCAGTTGATACACGAACGCACGATTCAGTTGCCAGGTTGCGGCTTGCTGCGGCGAGAAATCAGGCCAGACTGCTTTCGCAACGCGGACCGAGTCGCGCGCAGAGATGCCGGGATCCATATTTGGCAAGTAGCGGTTGATTTCGAGGACCAGAATCAGCGCGGTAAGAGCAACCGCAAGCAGGGACAGGCGGCATGTGCGCACAGCTGCCAGCAGGCCGATCACGGCGCCGCCGCCGATGGCAAATGCCCAGATGCGAGTGATGCCGCACGCGGGACTTACGCATAATAGCGCGGGAATCTTTGCGGATTCATGGAGAATGATCAGGCCAAGGAGCAGGAATGCGGCGGCTGTGGCGAGCGACGGCCAACGAGGAGCGCGCTCGTCGGCTCGCGCGTAGCGCGCGACCTGATTGGCGAGAAGAATGGCGAGCGGCGGCACGGCAGGAAGAATGTAGCCGGGTAGCTTGGATTGGGAGAGGGAGAAGAAGACTATCGGAAAGAGCGCCCAGGAAACGAAGAAGAGCAATGGCGCATGAGAAGCGCGGCGATTTAGCCAATCGCGCAGGGCATCGATTTTGACGGGAGCCAGGAACAAGGTCCAGGGAAAGAGAGCAACGAGGATGATGGGAATGTAAAACCAGAAAGGCTGGATGTGTTGAAATTCGGGAGTGAGGAAGCGCTTGAAGTTGTGCTCGATGATGAAGACGCGGAAGAATTCGGGGTTGCGGCGGGAACAGAGCACGTACCAGGGAAGCGCGGTGAGGCAAAAACTGGCGATAGCGGCGGGATGAAGACAGCGAAGGGCATCGCGCCAGCGTTTCGTAAAGACCCCCCAGAGGAGAACCGCGCCGCCAGACAGGATAATAGCGGCGGGGCCCTTCGCGAGAACGGCGAGGCCAAGGAAGCAGCCCAAGAAAATAAGAGCGAGCCAGGGAGTGCGCGGAAGCACAGGCGAATCTTCATCGCGGGTAAGGCCGGCGATGGACGCAGCAAATACCAAGGCAACGGTGAGCATGGCGGAGAAGGGCATGTCCGTAGCGGCGGCGTGGGAGAAGCCAATCATGCCGACGGTCGTGGGCAGCAAAAGCAAAAGCCAGCGGGCGGTTGCAAGACCGTACAGGCGCCAGGCAAGCCAGGCCATGGCCAGAGTGGCGAGAAAAGCGGAAAAGGCGCTGGGAAGACGCGCGGCAGCTTCGTTCACGCCGAAAACTTTGAAGCTGAGGGCCGCTCCCCAGTAATAGAGAACCGGCTTTTCAAACCAGGGATGGCCGTAGAGTCGAGGCGTAACCCAGTCGCCGGACTCGGCCATGTCGCGGGCGATCCAGGCGTAGCGCGGCTCGTCGGGACCAACGAAGCCGAGCGCGCCGAGATTGTGGAAGTAACAGAAGTAGAGTGTGGCGAGGATGAGGAAAATCCACGCGAGGCGAACGGTGCGAGAGGGTGGCGCGGTGTCGCGAAAAGAGTTGTCAGTTTGCGTCACGGAAAGTTGAGTCTAGCATTGAAAGTGTATCGTGAATTGAGGGAAGTCCGTCATACTGGCGCGAAAGAACAAGAGGGAATGCCATTTCGATGAAAGAACGGTTGCAGTATTTGGTGGCGTGGACGCTGATCAAGACGCTGGGAGTGTTGCCGCGAGGGATGGCGCGCGCGGTGGCGGCCATTGGCGCGACGCTGCTGTTGTTGGCAATGCCAAAGCTGAAAAAGACGGCGCAGTTCAACTTGCGGCTGGCGTTTCCCGAATGGACGGAAGCGCAGCGGCGTTTAACGCTGAAAAAGATGACGCGGAATCTGGGATGGATGGCTGCCGAATTTGCGCGCATGCCCAGCTACACGAAGGAAAATATCGAGAGCGTGGTAATCCTGGATGGGCACGAAAATTTTCTGGCCGGCCACCGCCGCGGGAAAGGCGTGTTGTACCTGACGGGACATATCGGGGCGTGGGAGCTTTCTTCGTTTGCGCATGCCTTGTATGGATTTCCGCTGCACTACATGGCGCGTCCGCTGGACAACCAGGCGCTCGATGCGATGGTGAACGAGTACCGCGGGCTTTCAGGGAACAAGCCGATTTTCAAGAATGAGTCGGCGCGGGTGATGCTGCGCATTCTGAAAGAAGCGGGAACGGTGGGCATCCTGGCGGATCAAAACACCATGCCGGGCGAAGGCGTGTTCGTGGATTTCTTTGGGACCCCGGCATGTACCACGACGGGCATCGCGCGCGTGGCGCTGCATACCGAAGCCGCGGTGGTGCCGGGCTACGCTTATTGGGATGAGAACATGCGGAAATACCGATTGCGATTTGAGCCGCCGGTGGAATTGGTGCGGACAGGAGATGCCGAGCGGGATATCGTGGAGAATACACAGCGGTTCGCGAAGGTGATTGAAGAGATCGTGCGTAAGTACCCGGAACAGTGGGTGTGGATCCATGCGCGCTGGAAGGCGCGGCCCAAGGGCGAGGCGCCGATTTATGATTTTCTGTGAGTGCGGCAATTTCGGAGTCGCTCTATGGGCTTAGAATTCCTCAGCGGCCAAAGCCCGGGTGATGGCCAAGGAGTCGATGTCGGAGCTGAAGCTCCGAGCCCTAAGAACCGGCCGAGCTGAGAACCGGCAGAACGAGAGTTTTTCGCAAAGCTGTGAAGCCATGGCCTGAGCGCAGGGATTCTGGCGCAGGGCGGCAAGCCAGGGAGGCGGCGATGAAGAGGTCGGCGAAGGAACTCGCGGGAGCGATCGGAGCGAGGGTCGAGGGCGACGGAACGCTGGAGCTTGCCGGGGTGGCTGGGCCGGAGCGCGCCGGGACAAAGGATTTGATCTACGTGGAAGCGGCGAAACACGCGGAGCGAGCGGTGACCTCGGACGCGAAGTGCGTGATTGCGGCGGAAGGTGTGGCACTGCCTGGCAAGACGGTGTTGCGCTCCGCGCAGCCGAAAGTAGCGTTCGCAAAAGCGGCCGCGATCTTGTTGCAACGGGCTCCGGTGGCGAGCGGGATTCACGCGACGGCGATTGTGGCGCCCCTGGCGCAACTGGACAGCGATGTGAGCGTGGGAGCATACGCGGTGATTGGGGAAGACACGCGCATCGGTGTGGGGACGCAGATTGGGGCGCACTGCGTGATTGGCGCGGGATGCTGGATCGGGGAAAATTGCCGCCTTCACCCGCATGTGACGCTGTACTCCGGTGTGCGTGTCGGGCATCGCGTGGAAATTCACGCCGGAGCGGTGCTGGGTGCGGATGGATTTGGGTACGCGTTTGACGGCGAGCAATACTGGAAATTTCCGCAAGCGGGAATTGTGGAAATTGGCGACGACGTGGAAATTGGAGCCAATACCACGATCGATCGGGGTTCGCTGGACGATACCAGGATTGCCGACGGAGTGAAACTAGACAACCTGGTGCACGTGGCACACAACGTACAGATTGGCGCGCACACGATAATCGCTGCACAGACCGGGATTTCCGGGTCGAGCACGCTGGGGCATCACGTGGTTTGCGGCGGGCAGGTGGGAATCGCGGACCATTGCAGGCTGGAAGACGGGGCGATCGCGGGAGCGCAGGCGGGCATTCCGACGGGCAAGGTCATTCGCAAGGGGCAACCGGTGTGGGGTACGCCCGCGAGGCCGCTGGACAAGTTTAAAGGGGCGTATGTGTGGTTTGCGAGGTTGCCGGAACTCGCAACGCGGGTGAGAAAGTTGGAGGAGAGAGAGAAGGGCTGAGATCGAGCTGAAATCAGGGATCAGATACCAGGAACCGGGTTCGCGGTAATTGGGGGGAAAGCAGATCCCTCGCTGCGCTGGGGATGACATCGCGGCGGTTTTTCCGGGGCGTTTTCGCGAGTAGTTAGGTTGGCGGCCGCCTCGGACGGCGATTCCTACAACCGCAAGCCCTACAACCGCAAGAAGGATAAACGCGGTGAGAACAGGGACATAGCCAGAGGGTGCGGAGAGACATCTAAGCACCAGATAGACCAAGAGCGTATGGAGACGCAGACTCGAGTTGGGGGGCTATGGAGGCTCGTGGTGGTGGGCGGGCACACGCGGAGCATTGGGAAGACGCAACTGGTGTGCGACGTGATTCGAGCGTTTCCGAAGGTCTATTGGATTGCCGGAAAGATCACGCAGTATGGGCATGGGGTCTGCGCGCGGAATGGCGAAAACTGCGACTGTGCGCCGACCGAGCATGTATGCGCGCTGGACTGGGAGACGAATGCGGCGACCGGAACAGACAGCGCGCGATTTTTGGCGGCAGGAGCAAGCCGATCGTTCTGGTTGAGAACGAAGCAGGGGTACCTGGCGGAAGGGTTGCCGCTACTTCGCGACGCCTTGCGAGGATCTGCGCGGCAGGTTACGGCGGAATCGAAGCCCGCGGTAATCCTGGAGAGCAATTCGCTGCTGCAGTTCGTGAAACCGTCGCTGTATTTTGCGGTGATCGATCCGGAAAAGGAAGACTTCAAGGAGTCCGCGCAAAAGGCGCTGGACCGGGCAAACGCGCTGGTACTGCGCGGCAGTGTGAGTGGAGACGCACCGCCGGCGCCGTTGTGGATGAAGCTGCCGACGAAATTGCTGCGAGAGAAGCCGTCGGTGTTGCAGAGAGAAGGAGAAGAACTACCGCGACCATTGGAGGCGCTGGTGTATCGGATGATGGAAGAGGAGCCAGCGGCGGCGGTGTAATGGGGAAGCCAATGGATTGGACAAGAGCCGATCCCTCGTTTTGTGGATTTGTTGCGAATATTGAGATCTCAAGGCGGGTGGGGCCAGCGCACTCCAAGCATTGGCAATATAATTTCGAACACCCAGCCTGAGCATCTTGGAAGCCTAACGGAGGAACTTCGTGGCCAAGCGAGAAGGGCGGGTATCGTTAAAGGGCAGCACACGCAAAACGTTGCCGGGGCAGGATGCTGGACCAGCGGATCCCGATCAACAGCTTGAAGTGACCGTGCTTTTACGACGCGGATCAATCGGATCACCAGGGGCTGAATTTCCGCCGGTCGAACAGATGGCGGCGCGCCTGCCAAGGGAACGAAAATATCTCAGCCGGGAAGAATTTGCGCTGCTGCACGGGGCATCGGCAGAGGATATCGAAAAAGTGCGGGCATTCGCCTCGGAATACGGCCTAAAGGTTGCGAGCCAGGATCGTGCCCGGCGGATGGTGCAACTCAGCGGTACGGTTCAGCAGTTTTCCAAGGCCTTTGGCGCGAACCTGCGCCGTTGCGAAACTAATTCGCACAGGTATCACTGCCGCACGGGCGACCTTACGATTCCCGCGGAGCTCGAGCCGGTGGTGGAAGGAGTCTTCGGGCTCGACAATCGCCCGCAAGCCAAGGCACATTTCCGAATTCTTACGACGAAGCCGGGCGTTTACGCTCAAGCCGCCGCCGTTTCCTACTCGCCGCTGCAAGTCGCAAAGGCGTACGGGTTTCCCTCCGGAGCGACCGGCGCAGGGCAGTGCATCGCCATCATCGAGTTGGGAGGCGGATTCAAGGGCAGCGACCTGAACTCCTTTTTCGGCAATCTGGGAATTGCAACGCCTGCCGTGACCGCTGTGCCGGTAGATGGCGCCACGAATTCACCGACAGGAGATGCCAGCGGGCCGGATGGCGAGGTCGAACTGGATATCGAGGTGGCAGGATCAATTGCGCCAGGTGCGCAGATCGCTGTGTACTTCGCGCCGAATACGGACCAGGGATTCATTGACGCGGTGACCACAGCCGTTCACGATGCGACGTTGAAGCCGTCGATTATTTCTATCAGCTGGGGTGGACCGGAAGACTCCTGGACGGCGCAAGCGCGCAACGCGCTGAACTCCGCATGTCAGGACGCTTCCACGATGGGAGTGACGGTTCTGGCGGCGGCGGGCGACAATGGCGCGTCGGATGGCAGCGCAAGCGGAGCCCCTGCAGTGGATTTTCCGGCGGCGAGCCCGTACGTGCTGGGTTGCGGAGGGACAAAATTGACGATTTCAGGGGCGAGCATCAGCAGCGAGCAGGTCTGGAACGAACTCGCGGCCAACGAGGGAGCGACGGGTGGAGGAGTTAGCGAGATTTTTGCGCTGCCCAGTTACCAGCAAACCGCGAACGTGCCCAAAGCGCCGAATGGGTTCGTTGGGCGAGGGGTACCGGATGTGGCGGGAGATGCCGATCCGGTGACTGGATACCACGTGGTCGTCGATGGACAACCAGCGGTGATTGGAGGCACTAGCGCCGTTGCACCGCTATGGGCCGGGTTGCTGGCGCTGATCAACCAGTCCCTGGGGACAAATGTAGGCTATGTCAATCCGCTGTTGTATGCCGGGAGTGCTGAGGCGTCATTTCGCGACATCACATCGGGAAGCAATGGAGGCTATTCCGCTGCGCCAGGCTGGGACGCTTGCACCGGACTTGGAAGCCCGAATGGGGCAGCGCTTCTGAAGGCCTTGCAGGGGCCGGGAGTAATTAACAACGGCGGGTGACTTGGTAGCATCTTAGAGATTGACCGTCTTTTAGAAGGCGGCGATAATAAACGAGTAATGGGGCTGTAGTGTTCGCCAGGCTGCACTTCTCGGAAGTGCAACGCAATAGGGAAGTTAACCTGTTTATCGGGGCCGAGCATGGGGCGTTCTGAAGATGCTCAAATGTTCTGCTCTTTGGGGGAGCACGGATGGCGTCGTTTGTTCGCGTAGGAGAGGAGTTACCGGTCGCGCCCGCGCCGGTACCGTGGCGTCAAGAGAATTGGGCGGAGCGGGTACAAAAGGCCATTGAAAATGGCGCGAATCACCTTCTGGCCATCCAGGCGGAAGAAGGGTATTGGCATGGGGAACTGGAAGCCGATACTACACTCGAATCCGACTACATTTATTACCTGCACGTTTTGGGAGAAGCCGATCCCGAACGTATTGTGAAGCTGGCGAATTATGTGCGCCGCCGTCAATTGGCCGATGGCGGCTGGCCCATTTATCTTGGTGGGCCCTCGGAACTCAACGCCACAAGCAAAGCGTATTTTGCGCTGAAGTTGGCAGGTGACGACCCGGATGCGCCGCATATGGTGAAGGCGCGGGATACGGTGCATCGTCTCGGCGGCCTGGAACACACGAACTCGTATGTGCGGTTTTACCTGGCGCTGGTGGGGGCGGTGGGCTGGGAACTGGTGCCCGCGATTCCCCCCGAGTTGATGTTGCTGCCGAACTGGTTCTACATCAACATTTACGAGATGTCGTCATGGACACGGGGAATCGTGATTCCCATGGCGATCCTCTCGGCAGTGCGGCCGGAATGGCGTTTGCCGGAGCGCGCTCGCGTGGACGAATTGTTCAACGATCCCCGGAAAAAGACGGCGGCGTTCGCCTGGAGCAAGCAGTTGCTTTCCTGGAAGAACTTCTTCCTGGCGGTGGACCGCGCGCTGAAGCTTTACGAAAAGCTGCCGTGGAAGCCATTACGGCAGAAGGCTATTCGGGAAGCGAAGCAGTGGATGCTGGAGCACATGGAGCGGACCGAGGGATTGGCGGCGATTTATCCCTCGATGATGAATTCAATTTTCGCGTTGATGGCGCTGGGGCATGGGCCAGACGATCCGTTGACCTGGCGGGAGATCAAAGAGTTTTCGCGCTTTGAGATTGAAGAGGGCGACACGATTCGACTGCAGCCGTGCGTTTCGCCGGTGTGGGACACGTGCATCGCGATGGTGGCGCTGGAAGAGGCGGGACTGCCGGCGGATCATCCGGCGTTGGTGAAGGCGGCGAACTGGATCCTGTCCAAGCAGATTCTGGGCGCCGGGGACTGGCAGATCAAGAATAAGGATGCTGAGCCGGGCGGATGGGCGTTTGAGTTTCGCAACGATTTCTATCCGGACGTGGATGACACAGCGTTTGTGCTGATGGCCTTGCAGCGCGTGAAATTCCCCGACGAAAAGCGCATGGATGCGGCGATGCGGCGGGGCATTCAGTGGCTGCTGAGCATGCAGAACCGCGATGGCGGCTGGGGCGCGTTTGACCGGGACAACGACCGGAAATTCTTGTGCAACATTCCGTTTGCCGACCACAATGCCATGATCGATCCCTCGACCGCGGACGTGACCGCGCGCGTGCTGGAATGCCTGGGGCGGTTCGGATGGGAGGCGAAGCATCCGGCGGTGCGGAAGGCTGTAGGCTTCTTGATGAAGGACCAGAGCAAGGACGGCTCGTGGTTCGGACGTTGGGGCGTGAACTACGTGTACGGGACCAGCGGGGTGTTGCGCGCGCTCGAGACCGTCTCGCTGACGGCGCAGGATTACTGCAACCGGGCAGTTTCGTGGCTGAGGCAGGTGCAGAAGGCCGACGGGAGCTTTGGCGAGTCGCTGCACAGTTATGAGGCCGTGTCCACGAAAGGGCAGGGCAACAGTACGCCTTCGCAGACGGCGTGGGGCTTGATTGGATTGTTGGCGGGCGCTGATCCGGATGATCCGGCCATTGCCAAGGCCGCGTCGTACCTGGTGCAGCAGCAAAACGCGAACGGATCCTGGAGCGAAGAGGATTTTACGGGCACCGGATTCCCCGGCGTGTTCTATCTGAAATATCACCTGTATAAAAATTCGTTCCCGGTGTATGCGCTGGCGCGTTATCGCAACCAGGCCAAGCGCGAGGCGGAATATTGCGCCGTAAAGTTCCAGCCGGGTGAGTTTCAGTTGCGCAGCGGGTTATATACGGCGCGCGAACGGCGGGCCTCCTAAGCAAACAAATGCGGTACCCTTTTGGCTTGGTTTTCGATTCCGCGAAACATCGTATAGCAGGAAGGCTGCGCGGCGAGCGTAAGCGCGCGGTGATGGTGTCGCTGGACCCGCTGGGCGGATGCACGAATGCGTATGGGTGCGCGAGCACTGGGACGAATGGCGCAAGCACGCTGGCGAACCGGACGATGCTGAGCGTTGCGGAGTGCCTGGCGGCGCTCAATGAATGCGACGCGCCGGTGGTGAGCATCTGCGGAGGAGAGCCGCTCGAGTACCCAGAGATTCCTGCGCTGACGCGGGCAATCCTGGATCGCGGCAAGCATCTGTTTTTGTGCACCGACGGCGTGTTGATCCGTCGGCGGCTGCACATGATCCCGCCCGAAACGAATTTTTTCTGGAACGTGAAGCTGGACGGAACGGAAACGGCGCACGATGCGCGCGCCGGGCGACCGGGATTGTTCGTGGAAGCGCTGGACGGCGTGAAGGCCGCGAAAAACGCGGGATTTTTCGTGGTGGTGACGTCAACGATATATCCCGAAACGGACGTGAACGACGTGGCGGCGCTCTACCAGATGCTGCACGCGATGCATGTGGACGGATACATGTTTTCGCCGTTCTATCCCAAAGACAAGTTGGGCCGTGACGGCAGCGCGGCGTTCCACGAGAAAATGCATCAGAGATTTCGCGAGGTGAGCAGCGCCCTGGGCGACTACAATGTGATGACTTCGCCAATCTACCTGGAATATTTGCGCGGAGAGCGGGAACTGGATTGCTGCGCCTGGGGATCTCCGGTGTATGGCCCGAAGGGCTGGATGGCACCCTGCTATCTGCAGGACCAGGGCTACGCCAAGAGCTACAAAGCGCTGCTGGAAGATACCTTGTGGGAGAACTATGGGCGCGGGATCAATCCGCGGTGTGAAACGTGTATGAGCCATGCGGGCTATGAGAGCGCGGCGCTGTTGGGAGCGAATGCGAAGGCCGGGGACCGCTGGAAGATGCTGGCGTGGCAATTGAGGGGAAGCTTGGGAGAGAAGCGCGAAGGAACGCGGAAGCCGTGACCACGTTGGTGACAGGAGCGGCGGGGTTTCTGGGAAGCCATGTGACCAGGCAATTGGTGGCCCGCGGAGAAGAGGTGCGCGTGCTGCTGCGCGCTTCGAGCAGTAACCGGGCGATCAGCGATTTGCCGCTGGAATATGTAACCGGGGATTTGCGGGACACGGCTTCGCTGGAGCGCGCGATGAAGGACGTGCAGCGCGTTTTCCACGTGGCGGCGGACTACCGGCTTTGGGCGAAGCGCTCGCAGGACATTTACGATTCGAATGTTGGCGGGACGAAGAATTTGCTGGCGGCGGCCAAGGCGGTCGGCGTGACGCAACTGATTTACACCAGCACCGTGGCGACGATTGCGGTGGACCGGCCGGAACTGCCGAATGAGTTCACGGACTCGAAGCTCGGGGAGATGATTGGGCACTATAAGCGGTCCAAGTGGATGGCAGAGCAGGAGGCGTTGAAGGCGGCGAAGGAGGGGCTGCCGGTGATCGTGGCGATGCCGACGACGCCGGTGGGGCCCTGGGATTGGAAGCCGACGCCGACCGGAAAGATCATCCTGGATTTCTTGAATGGAAAGATGCCGGGGTACGTGGAGACGGGACTGAATTTTGTGGCCGTGGAAGAATGTGCCGCGGGGCACCTGCTGGTGGCGGAGCGGGGAAAAGTCGGCGAGCGGTATCTGCTGGGCGCGGAGAACCTGACCCTGAAGGAAATGCTGGACACGTTAGCGAAGATAACGGGCTTGCCCGCGCCGGGGATGAAAATCCCGCACGGCGTGGCGTTGGGTGTAGCTTACGTGGAGAGCACACTTTCAAGGCTGGTGGGGAGAGAGCCGCAAATTCCAGTGGAAGGCGTAAGAATCGCGCAGCATAGGATGTTTGTGGATTGCTCGCGAGCGCAGAAGGAATTGGGATTCCAGCCGGGACCGGTGACGGCGGCGCTGGAGCGCGCGGTGCGGTGGTATCAGGTGAATGGGTACGTGAAGCCGAGACGAGTGAAGAGGATGAAGTTGGCGGCAGCCTGAGTCAGCGGAAGTAAAGAAGCAATGAAGTAATGAGGTAACGAAAAAGCGGATAAGAATGCGGGTGCTGGTTACATTTGCGGTGGATGCGGAGTTTGCGCCTTGGCGTAAGCTGCGGAAGTTTCGGTTTATTGACTTCGACGGACTTCGGCTGTGGCGCTCAGAAGCAGGGGATCGGGAGATCACGGCGCTGATTACGGGAATGGGGACGCAATCGGCCGCAAAGGCAATGGATTTGATGATGAGGTTGGCGGATCAAAACCAGTATTTCGACATTTGCATTTCGAGCGGGCTCGCGGGAGCTCTCGAGGAGCGCTTGTCGCCGGGCGATATTATCGCGCCGCAATTACTCGTTTCCGAACACAGGCACGCCGACCTTCAGTCCGATCAGATAAGCGTGGACCGGGAATTACGCCAGCAGGCGCTTAACGGAGGGGCCAAGCCTGCCGACTGCCTCTTGACCGTGGACCGCGTGCTGGTGAAACAGAGTCACAAAAGGTCGTGTGCTTCCCGGGCGCAATCGGTGGATATGGAGAGTTTCGAGATTGTCAAAGAAGCCTGCGCGTGGGGAGCGCGAAGCGTCGTGGTGCGAGCGATCAGCGATGCGGCGCAGGAAGACCTGCCAATCAATTTCAATCTTACGTTGTCGAAGAAAAACGAAATCAGTGTGGCGAAAGTGATTCTGCAGCTAGCGAAAAATCCGCTGGTACTGCCCGCCCTGGTGCGTTTTGCGAGACAAAGCCAAAAGGCGGCCGCGCGGCTGGCCGTGTTCCTCGACGGGTACATCGAGCGGTTGGAAAGCAGCGGCACGAACAGTCGCGTGAGAGAGGCGGCAGCGAAATGAGTGGGGCAGGGACTGTGGTGGAACACGTGAGGACCCTGGGGCCGATACCCAAAACGATGCGCGCCGGCGTCTACCGCGAAAAAGGTGTGGTGCGCGTGGAAGAAGTGCCAGTGCCGGAGGTGGGCGACGGCGAAGTGCTCATCAAGGTGGCGGCGTGCGGGATTTGCGGCACGGATATCAAGAAAATCTACCAGCGCTATGTGGAACCGCCGCAGATTCTGGGCCATGAGCTGGCGGGAACGGTGGTGGCTATCGGCCGCGGTCGGGCCAAGTGGAAGCTCGGCGACCGGGTGATGAGCTTTCACCATATTCCTTGCGGGACGTGTTTCTACTGCAAAAACCGGCTGTTTTCGCAGTGCAAGCAGTACAAGACCACGGGGTTGACGGGCGGATTCACGCCAAACGGCGGAGGATTCGGGGAATATGTGAAGGCGATGCCCTGGGTTGCGGAGCGCGGCATCGTGGCGTTGCCAGACAATGTAAGTTTCGAGGAAGCCACGTTTATCGAGCCGATCAACACCATCGTAAAGGCGGTGCAGAAGGCGCGGGTACGCGTGGGTGAAACGGTGCTGATTGCGGGCTGCGGTCCGATTGGCCTGCAACTGCTGATGGTTACCAAAAGTGTTGGCGCGCGCATCTATACCAGTGACCCCATGGCAACCAGGCGTGACAAGAGTCTCACTTTGGGAGCATTGGAGTCTTTTGACCCTAACGGTGGTAAGCTTAGGGAAGAAATCCTGACCCGAACGGAGGGTCGGGGGGCAGACGCGGTTTTGGTTGCTGTGGCGCATCCTTCTGTGGTTGTGGATGCGCTGGCGGCGGCCAGACCGGGGGGAAGAGTTCTACTGTTTGCCGCCAACGACCCGGTTACCAAGATCGAGTTTCCAGCAGCAGCAGTGGGGATTGACGAAAAGGAAATCCTGGGCAGCTACAGTGCGGCTGTGGACATCCAAGAGAGTGCGGCGGCGCTGGTGTTGCAGAAGAAACTGCCGGTAATGGATATCGTCACACACCGGTTTCCGCTGGGTAGAATTCAGGAGGGCTTGGACTTGGCGGTTAGGCCCACGGAAGATTCGCTGAAGATTCTGATTACACACGCATGAGAGCAGCGTCCCCAAAAAAGACGGAGATCGGGCTGGAAGAGAATCCGGCTCCCGTGAGGATCGTGGTGCCGTCGAAAATGACGGCGGCGGTGTTGTATGGCAGCGAAGATCTGCGGATTGAGCAGATCGAAGTTCCGTCCTTGGCTGCGGATGAGGTTTTGCTGCGTGTACGGCTGGCGCTGACCGATGGCACGGACCTGAAGGTTTGGAAGCGCGGCTACCACGCGAAGATGATTCAACCCCCGGCGGTTTTCGGACATGAAGTGGTGGGGGAGATCGTAGCCACGGGGAAGCGCGTGGATGCCAGGTGGCGTTTGGGCGTGCGCGTGATTGCAGCCAATTCCGCGCCTTGTTTCCGTTGCTACCATTGCCGGCGCGGCCAGGAAAATCTTTGCGACGACCTGCTGTTTAATAACGGCGCCTACGCGGAGTACATGAGAATTCCCGGACGGATTGTGCGGGAAAACATGCTGGAAGTGCCGCATTCGGTGGACGACCACAGCGCAGCGTTGGGCGAACCGCTGGCGTGTGTGCTGCGCGGAATTCATGAAATGGAAGTGCGCACGGGCGACACCACCGCGGTGATTGGCTGCGGGCCGATTGGGCTGATGTTTGTGCGAATGCTGTCGCGCCGCGGCGTGCGCGTGGTGGCGCTGGCCCGCCGAGAGGCGCCCCTGGCAGTCGCGAGAAAATTGGGTGCTACGGCGACGATCAACGTAACGGAAGTGCCGAACGTAGTAGCCGCGGTTAGGGAATTGACTGAGGACCTTCGGGGACCAGACTCCGTTGTGGAAGCCGCGGGAAATCCGGCAACATGGGAACAGGCGCTGGGCATGGTACGGCGCGGTGGAGTGGTTAACTTTTTCAGCGGTCTGCCAACGGATACACGAGTGGAGATCGCTCCGGCAGCGATCCACTATTCGGAGATCAAAATCATCTCGCCGTTCCACCACACGCCGCGATTCATTCGCGAGGCGCTGGAAGCCATTCGACGCGGCGATGTTTCGGCGCAGGACTTTGTGACTGAGGATATCCGCCTGGAAGATCTGCCGCAGGCGTTTGAGCGGATGAAGGCGCGCAGTGGAGAGATCAAGCTGGCGGTAAGGCCGTAAGCGTGAGTCGTGGCTCGTGACCTGTGCCTCGTGAAGCGAAGAGTACCTCGGTTGGCCTGGTCCACTCTGAAAAAATGAAAAAGGAAGTGGTTTCCTGATGCTGCGTCCAGGCGAGCTATCGCTGATGGAGAAACTGCCGGTGGACGGGTGTACGGCGCAGGCCGCGCAGGAATACACGCGCCGGCTGGCGACGCATCACTACGAAAATTTCAACGTGGCCTCGTGGCTGCTGCCGAAGCAGTTGCACCAGCATTTCTACAACCTGTATGCGTACTGCCGCTGGGCCGATGACCTGGGCGATGAAATTCCCGAGCGAGAACGAGCGCTGGAACTGCTGGATTGGTGGGAGCGGGAACTGGACGCGTGCTATGAAGGAAAGCCGTCGAACCCGGTGTTCGTGGCGCTGCGAGAAACGATTGTCGCGAAGGACGTGCCGAAGCAGCCGTTTGCGGATTTGCTGAAGGCCTTCCGGCAAGACCAGGTGGTGAAGCGATACCCCACCTGGGACTCTGTGATTGATTATTGCGTATATTCGGCGAATCCGGTTGGAAGGCTGGTGCTGTACCTGTGCGGCTACCGCGACGAGCAGCGGCAACGATTGTCGGACGCGACCTGCACGGCGCTGCAACTGGCGAATTTCTGGCAGGATGTTTCGCGGGACCTCGAAAAGGGGCGAATCTATATTCCGCTGGACCGCGCCGCGGCGCGCGGGCTGACCGAGAAAGAGATCGTCGGGAAGAAATTCGACGAACGATACGTCGAATTGATGAAGGACCTGATCGCGCAGACCCGCGAATTGTTCGATAAAGGAATGCCGTTGGCGCAGATGGTGGATGGCAAGCTGAGCGTGGATTTGGAAATGTTCAGCCGGGGCGGAATCGCGGTGTTGGATGCCATCGAGGCCATGGGCTACGACACGCTGAATGCGCGTCCCGCGATCAGCAAGGGCAAGCAGATTCGACTGTTGGGCCGCGCGGTGGTGGCGCACGCCATTGGCGGAGCTGTTTCACCGAATGGCAAGAAGTCCAAGGTCTCGGAGATTGCACCGCCCGATTCGCGGAATGTGGCTGCTTCGTACGAGGAGTGCCACCGCATCGCGCGAGAAGCGCACAGCAATTTTTATCCGGCGTTTTTTCTTTTGCCGAAGCCGAAGCGCGACGCGATTGTGGCGTTGTACGCGTTCATGCGGTTGATCGATGACGTTTCCGATGAGGGCGCGGACTTGGCTGCCAAGCAGTTGGGGCTGGCTAAATGGCGCGCAGCCTTGGATGAGGCGATCACGGGTAAGTCGCAAGTCTTCGATGGAAACGCCGTCATGTTGCCGCCTGCCGATACCTTGTACGACGCAAGTGAAGTCCTGCCCGCGTTGGTGGACACCATCCAGCGCTACAAAATGCCGTCGCGCTACCTACACGATCTGATTTCCGGCGCAGAGATGGACCTGACCATTCAGAGCTATCCGACATTTGACCGGCTTCGCGAATATTGCTATCGCGTTGCGGGAACGGTTGGACTTACGTGCACGCACATTTTTGGATTTCACGATTTTCGGGCGCTGGACCTGGCGGAAAAACTGGGCCTGGCTTTTCAGTTGACGAACATTATTCGCGATGTGCACGAAGACTACGGCCTGGGACGCGTGTATCTGCCGGACGAGGATCTGGAACGGTACAAGGTAGCCAAGGAAGACTTTGGGCACAACGAAGGTACGCTGGGCGTTCGCGAACTTCTGCGCTTTGAGGCTGAGCGTGCCTGGCAGTTCTATGAAGAGGGCTCGCGGCTGTTTGGGATGATCGATGAAGACAGCCGCGCCACATTGTGGCTGCTGGTGCACACGTACAGCTCATTGCTGGCGCGAATTGAATCGCTGGATTTTGCCGTTTTTGGGGCGCGGGTGCGGCTGTCGAAAACGGAAAAATTGAAGTTCATCGCCAAGGCGCGCTTCGGGCGCCAGACGGAAGAGAACATTCTTGCAAAACGTGATCGTGATCGGCGGCGGGCTCGCGGGGCTGGCGGCGGGAGTATCGCTGGCTGACGCAGGCTGGCGGGTACGGCTGTTCGAGCAGCGGCCATTTCTCGGAGGCCGGGCAACGTCGTACGTGCTGCCGGGTGGCGAACACGTGGACAATTGCCAGCACGTGACGCTGGGCTGCTGCACGAATTTGGAAGACTTTTATCGGCGAGTCGGCTCCGCGGACAAGATCAAATACTTCGATCGACTTTTGTTTCAAGACCCGCAGGGCCGCACTGGAACGATGCAAGCGGGGATGCTGCCAGCGCCGTTTCACATGACGGGCTCGTTCCTGGCTTTCGCGCCGCTTTCGTTTGCGGACAAACGCTCCATCGGGCGAGCGATACTGAGCATTCTGCGCGGCAAAGGGCACACTACGGATCTCGATGAGCCCGGCGGGATTTCGATGCTCGAGTGGCTGCAGCGGCGTGGCCAGACGGCCGGGGCGATTGAGCGTTTCTGGCGCGTGGTGCTGGTGAGCGCGCTGGATGAAGAACTCGACAATACCGATGCGCGCTACGGGGTGGATGTTTTCTGGAAGGGCTTCCTGTCGAACCGCACGGGATACCGCCTGGGCGTACCGGTAGTGCCGTTGGGCGTGCTGTACGATGGCTGCAAGGCGGAGATTGAGAAGCGGGGCGGCGAAGTGAATCTGCGCATGCCGCTGCGCGGGTTGAAGCTGCAGAATGGTGCGCTCGAGAGCCTGGAGTTTGATGGCAGCCGCAGGGAGTCCGCCGACGCATACGTTCTCGCGGTGCCGCACCAGGCGTTGTTGGATGTGCTTCCGGATGAAGCGAAGCAGCTGGAGCCGGCTTTGAGGAAGATCGCTGGCATCGGCAGCTCGCCAATCACCGGGGTGCATTTCTGGTTTGACCGAAAAGTGATGAGCGAGCCATTTTTGACCATGGTGGATACCACCACGCAGTGGATCTTCAACAAGACGGTGCTGTACGGCACGAACAATGGCGGCGGTGGGGAAAAGGGGCAATACCTACAATTAGTGATTAGCGCATCGTATAAATTGTTACAAAAACCGCGCCAGGAAATCATCGATCTTTGCCTGAAGGAAGTGAGGCAGTTCCTGCCCCAGGCGCGGGAAGCCAAATTGGTCAAGGCTACAGTGATTAAAGAGGCTGCCGCCACGTTTTCCCCGCAACCAGGAGTGGACTTGCTGCGTCCAAAGCAAGAGACGAAGATTGGCCGAATGGTCCTTGCCGGGGATTGGACCGATACCGGTTGGCCTGCCACGATGGAAGGCGCAGTGCGTAGCGGTTATCTGGCCGCCGAAGCGGTGCTACGCCAGGCTGGAACTCCAAAGCGATTGCTGCAAGCGGATTTACCGCCCGATGGTCTGGTGCGGATGTTGTTTTAAACAGAGGGATTGTGCGGCTCGGTTTGCGTGAACGAGCCTAGATGCGTCTCGCGGGAGGTCAGGGCTTCCGTAGACCGATCGAGGGCCAAGTAAGCTTCGTAGTTGGCATTGTGGAAGGACTGGAAAGCGCCTTCGGAGTGCCAAAAATCGAGGGTAAGGTACATTCGAGGGCGGGAGGGATCTTTTAGGAGCAGGGTGCGGAGGTAGCCGGGATCGCGGCGGAAAAGCCGAGCCCAGGCGCCGTCGAGCCCATAGGCGGATTCAAACCTTTGCTCGCAGCCGGGCTTGACTTCGAACTCCCATAGGATTACAAACATAGAGGTCCCATCTCCTGCTCTCGTCCACAGCATTCCAGGATAGTTTCTAAAGGAAGGCTGGTCTGCCCGGGCGATTGTAGCAATCCGATTGGATGTACGCAGCAAAGTGAAAACTCGAGAGTAGTTGTGTAACCCGAGGAAGTGGCAATCCGCCGGGAATGACGGACGGAGGCGTTTGTGGATCGCAAGTACGGACACCGCGGCTATCGTGATGCCGAGAAACAGGAAAAGCACGAGAAGAAGGACAGACACGACCGCAAGCCGCCGCAGGGGGGACCACGCGGTGCTACCGATCACCTGGGACCGCGCACGCCGCGAATGGTGGGGACGGTAACGCGGGCGCGCTGCGCGAATTGCGGCGCTGTGCTGGTGGCCGGGTTTGATGTGAAGGGGCAGTGCCCGAAGTGCAATTTTGAGTTGCACTGTTGCAAGCAATGCCGATTCTTCGATTCGGGCGCACAGTTTGAATGCACGCAGCCGATTCCGGCGCGAGTTACACCAAAGGATGCGAAGAACAATTGCACCTTCTATGAATTCCGCACGACCGTAGAGAAGGATACGGCGCCGACGTCTTATATGCAGGCCGCGCAGACGCCCGTCGAAGCCCCCAACCCGGGAAGGCCCCTGGACGCGCGGCAAGCTTTCGAGAATCTCTTCAAGAAGTAGTTCTCCTCGTTTTGCCCGATTGAGGTGAGCCCAGCGGGAATAACGTGGGCGCCGCCTGCCGCTCGTTCGCAATCTTTTCCAATTCCGGATAGTGCTGCCGCAAGGGTTCCGGCACCTTCACTTTGCTCCCTTTCAAAATGCTGATCAGTTGCAGGGCGTTGACGACTGCCTTGCCCTGGAAGTGATTGTTGGTGACGACGAACGTATTGGGTGAGTGTTGGGCAATGTTGCGAATGCGCGAGACCCAGGGATCGAGTTCTTCCGCCGAATAGAGGTAGTTGTAACGTTCATGGGCAGGAGACGCGGGATCGTCCGTGAACCAGGTGTCGTAGCGGCGACCGTGCAGGCGGACGTAACCTACGGGCGACGTGCTTTCTGCGGAAGGTTCCACGGAACGACCGATGATGGGCTGGTCGATGTTGCAGAAGGCGGCGTGATGTTCGCGCAGCAAAGCGAGGGTTTCGCCGGACTGCCAGGAAGCGTGGCGTAGCTCGACGGCGAGTGGATAATCGGCGAATCGATTCAGAAGCGCGGCGAGATAAGTGGTGGTTTCCTTCGTGTTGTGAAAAGAGAAAGGGAATTGCAGAAGAACGGCGCCCAGTTTTCCCGCCTTTTGCAGGATGTCGAATCCGGCACGGACTGCTTTCTCGTCATCTTTTGTGGCCGCTGGTTCGTGAGTGAATTTCTGCCAGAGTTTCGCCGTGAAGAGGAAAGCAGGGTTGGCGGCTACGCGCTCAAGCCAACTGGCGGCGTGCTCGGAGCGGAGCGCCTGGTAGAACGAAGTGTTGATCTCGATGGTGTCGAAGAATGCCGAGAGATAGGTGGCCTCGTGGAAATCCTTGGAGCGAGGCGTGGGGTAAACATACCCAAACCAGTCGGGATAGGACCATCCGGCAGGGCCGATCAGGATGCGGCCGGGGCTGGGAGGCTTTGCCACGTGAGGGGAATCGGGAGGTTTCATTATGAGACAGTCGCGTTCGCGTCCAATCGGTGCGCCAGATGCGCCCAGCTAGACTAGAAAGTCCGCGGGAAACTGTCAACGTCAACGCGCGTGCCATTGCGCGGGGGAAAGCCCCCTGCTATGCTGAGTCCATTATGCGGTGCAGAATGAAGACTGCGTCGCGTTCCTGCCTCATTGATCAAGAATCCCTACAGGTGCAACCATGAACGTTTCCATCAGTTACAAGCACGTCGAAGCGCAGCAAGCGGTTGCGGCGGAAGTGATGCGCCGTTTGGACAAGCTCGGAAAGCTTCTGAAGAGTTACGAGCCGGATCTCGTGCAGATTAAAGGAGTGTTCTCCAAGAATAATCGCACCGAGGAACAGTCGCTGGCGTTGACGCTATCGCTGCCGACTGGGACGCTGCGCGCCACGGGGAACGGGAAAAACGTGCTGGCCGGATGCAAGAATGCGTTCAGCGATATTGAAGCGCAAATCAAGAAACATCAGTCGCTGTTGCGACGGGATTACGAGTGGAAACGAAAACGACCGGTGAGACAGTGACTGGAGTCCAGGGCCTTCGCAGCGAGGGCTGGAGCGGTTCAAGGCGAGAAAGAGGAACGGGTTCCGCTCGCTAGCGGGTGCGCGCCCAGATCGTTTGTTGGGTTGAGCGAGCGAAGCAGGCGCGGCAGTTTTCTTGTACGATTGAAGTTTGTGTTTATAAGGGCATAGCTCAGTGGTAGAGCAGCGGCCTTTTAAGCCATCCCGTACTGTCACGCCTGCTTGCGCGTCGACACGCCCAGACTTGTCAGTTCAATAAGACAAGAATTCGAGGATTGCCACGACGTGCCTCATTCCGCCCGGAATTGCAAAACGAGGTGACCCCAGAAGTGACACCGGAACAAGAGCAGTCCGAATGGTCTGCAGTCGAGCCAGCAACGACAACAACAAAGGCCTGTCTTTGCTCCACAGAACGTAAGTTCGTCGCGCTCGCGGACCATGAAGAAGTGTTCTCTATAATAACTCTAAAGTGACAATTCGCTCGGAATTGTGGCCTGGTTCCGTAATTTCTTAGAAACTATCATCAAGTCCTTCCATGAGTTGACTCGAGTTTGGTTCGAGCCGCAGACGTTACGCGGTGCTGCACCAAGGCGGCGGCGAGCGCGGAAAATATTATTAGCAAAAGGAACGTCTTTTTCATGCCACTCCTTGTGGCGTGGAAGCCCCCCGCAATCCCGGTCTCTTGTCTAGTTTTTCTCTTCAACCTGCGGGTTGGCCGCATTTTTTGGCGTGCTGATTTTCTCGTTTTCATCCACTCCAAACAGCAAATAGCTGCTAAAGCAGTGCCGCCGGTGCATCTGCCGTCCTTGCCAGGCAATGTACACCTCGGCGCTTTGTGGCAACCACAGCGTCTCATTTGCTCGTTGAAATTTCACCGAACCATATTCAATCTGGCTGTGCTCTGCCTGCAGCTTAATCTGCGGAATAGGAGCCTCAATGTCCGTCTCCATCCGGATGATTTGATAGTTCTCCGCGGAAATCCACGCGCGCCCCTTCAACGCAACGGGGTACGATGGCCCGCTCAATCCAAACTGATACGATTTGATCGCGTTCGGCTTTCCCGGTTTCTGCCGAAAGTGGACTTGCCAAGCTAGCATCCCGTTCGCCCGCGCCAGTCCTTCGCAACTCATCTCATAATTCGGCGCGTAATACGGATGAAACACCAGCACCAGTGCCGGCAGTCCGGTGGTCACGATTCCGCCGGGAAACTCCGTCTGGGCGCCGCCGCCATTTCGATATTCGGTCACTCCCAGGTAACCCGGCCGGATGTTCTGAATCGCGACTACGTAATCGAACCGCCGCTTTTCGGGCCATGACGCCATCCCGTATTTGTTGATGGATTCATGCGTCACCGACTCGGTGGCGGTATACCGGTCCACATCGTGGACGAACGTCACCAACTGCGCTCCAGCTTTCTGCACCACATCTTCCAATGAACAGGTCGCTCCCGTTTCTACGGGCGGGATTTTTTCGTCCACATCCGGCGGCAACCAATTTGAAGCGACCGGCAGCGCCATTGCCGCCACAGACACGTCGGTCACCTCGGCGCCCCCGGCGCCCCCGGCTCCTCCCGATGAGGTACTGAACGCTGCCGGCTTTTCCAGCCGTTCCAGCAATTTGGCGGCGTTCTGATCGCCCGGATGTGCCTTCAAATAGTCTTGCAATGCGCGAATCGCGCGGTCTTTGTCCCCGTTTTCGTACAACGCATGCGCCAGCAACGGCTCCGCCGCCGCGGCTCGCTCGTGACCTAATTCCAACGCGCGCTCGGCTTCCTTCACTGCTTCTTCGTGCTTGCCCTGAAACAAATCCGCCTGCGCGAGCAGCAAGTGCGCTCGCCACGAAGACGGCTCCGCTTGCACCGCTCGCTGGATGTACGGCTGCGCTTCCTCGGGCTTGTGCTGCTGCAACATGCTTTGACTGAAGGCGATCAGCGCGCCCAAGTGCGTGGGATTCAGTTCAAGTGCCCGGGTCCAATATGATTGCGCCAGCTTCGTGTCGTTCGTTTGCGATGCGTACACGCCAAACAGATATTCCACCTCGGCGCTGTTTGGCGCGTTCCGCTGTGCCGTTTCCAGATGCTGCCGTGCTTCGGCTGGCTTATTTGCCCGCAACGCTTCCAGCGCTCGCCCTATATCCTTTTGTGCCTTAGGACTGAGCGTGGAAATTCCTCGATCGGCCGCGGCCGCTTCCCGGTCCGACATTGGCTTCAAGGCGATCTCTAGTTTGATCTCCCGGTTATCCAGAACCTCAAACGATTTCTTGGCTGTGTCATAACCCGATGAGACCACCTGCACTAGCAACTCGCTCTTCGGCACGTTCGAAAAGGTCACTTTTCCGCTGTTGGCCATCGCGGTCATTAACACTTGGCCCGTGTCCTTGAGCAGTGACACGTACACCGGTCCGGCAACCGGTTCTCCCCGCGGCCCTTGCACATCAATTTCCACGACCGCGTACACGTACATGTCTTCGATTCCGACGCGCAGCCCTCCCGGATATTGCCCGTTGGTCTGTAATCCAGGGGCTTGTTGACATACTGCTGCCGCGCAGCACACCAATTCCATTGCAATAACGGATGTAAACAACCAGCTCTTCATGACGTCACCCTAGACGACATCGGCTTTCGCCATATTTCCCTTTGCGGCCCAAGCACAGATAGAAGCGCGTAGCACAACAGTGGCAAGCCGAGGACTATTTGACCGCTAGCCACAAGTTGTCTTTCGTCATACGAGAGAATGTACTCTAAATCTCGGTCCAAGTCCTGGCAAACGCCGTACTCGTCAATATGGATTTCAAGTGATTTCCGAGTAGCCAACAAACCGGATGGGTGGGAAGGCACAAAGCAATTGTTGCGGTACCGCTATTTGAAAAGACTCTACGGTAGAATTACACGTCCGGCTGCTCGGCGAAGGCACAGACTGTTCACGGCCAACGAAAGCCACATCGCGGACGGCCTTTTGCAGTTGGATGACCGAATCTTTATGTTGCAATGACGCGCGGTGCAAAGTTATTGATTTTATGTTCGAAGACCATGCTCCCATCTTTGCTTGGTTAAGCGGGCTAAATAGGTGCTGGCGAGAGTTGCCCGGTGAAATCACAACAGTCGATTACAATGAAAACACTACGACAAGGGGAGAGCGCAATCTTGACAAAACGCAAAAGTAGGCAAGTAGATGAATACATAGCAAGATGTCCAACAGAGGCGCAAGGCGATTTGGCGAAGATCAGAGCGGCCATACGGGCGGTAGCGCCTGGTGCCACTGAACGCACCGATTATTTCCAAATGCCCGGATATTCCTATCCAGGATTTGATTATGACGGGATGTTTGCTTGGTTCAGCTTCAAGAAACCACACATACGCCTACATGTACGCCCTCCAGTAATACAAGAACATAGGAAGGAACTTGCAGGTTATGCTACAACGAAAGCCATTGTTAGCTTCCCAATGGGCAAACCAGTACCAATGACATTGGTGAAGGAACTGGTGAAAGCAAGTCTAAAGGCAATGAAGAATAAGTTTGAATAGACTTCGCCAACCAACCCTCATAAACGGTGCTGTTGCCTACCCCTGCACATTCTTTGCTGATTGCTTGCTCGCTCTCCGTTCATGATAGGTTGGCCAGGAGCTGCTTTGTTCGGCGGTTTAGGTTGCCGACCGGGCGCTCTGGATGAACACTTTGTTTCTGGAGATACCCAAAGCGCTTTGGCGCGCCCGGTTGCCCATCCTCTGGATGGGACTCACCTACGCACTCGGGGTGACTACGGGCGCCATTATGGTACATGCCCACAGCGATTTCGCTCTTTCCTATCGAGACCATTTGGTCGGACGAGCTCAAACGATCGACCCCGCTGCCGTGGCCTCCAGCCACGGCCTTCTACTACGTGCAGCGTTCCTCGACTTCGCGGGCAACCTCGTTCGTGGCGCCGTGCCCTCCACGATGATGGGGCTAGCGGTCCCAGTGCCTTTCCCCCTGGCAGCCTTCCGGGGGTGGATCGGCGGAATCGTCTCTGTCGATGGCGAGCACAAGAGCCGGCTAAGGCACCGACACGAGCGAATCTATTATCTGGGCGTACTGCTTCTACAATTAATCCCGTATTCGCTGGCAGGCGGGACTGGAGTGCTTGTTGGGTGACCTGCACATGACGCAGCAGGGCAGATCTTCAAAGAGCGGCGATTCTTTTTGTCGACCTTTCCGCACCGCGTGAACTCAAAGGATGTTAGCCGGAAGCGGAGATCCTTCCTCATGAAACAAAAATTCGACTGGGAAAACATAACACTTCTCAGAAAAACCTCTTGTAAAAAAGAGGTCAAAAATATTGGCCGCTAATAAACGGCAACCCTTCCCTAATCGGTCAAGTAAGATTACCCATCAATTGACCGGACCAGCCCGATGAGCTAACTGATTGATCGGCAGGCGCAGCCCGGCTGAAATTCCATCTCATACTTCCGCTTGGGCGCTGGACTTCGAGGGGGATTGGCAAGGCACGTTAGGATAACTAGACTCAGAGGATTCCAATGAGGAGGCGCGCCATGAAGCTCTCAGTCTTCTGCGGAGTGAGCATCGATGGCTTTCTAGCTCGGCCGAATGACGCGCTCGATTTCTTGCGTACTGGCGAGCAGGAGCCGCACGGCTTCGAAGAATTCTATGGCAGCGTCGATGTCGTTGTTATCGGGCGCAAGACCTTCGAAGTCGTGCTGACATTCGGCAAATGGTTTTACCGCAAGAAGCCGGTGGTCGTGCTGAGCAGCGGTCCGCTCGATTTCTCATCAGTCAAAGGCGGGGTGGTCGAGCAGATGTCGGGCGAACCGGCCGAAATCGTAACGCACCTCAAAGCGCGCGGCTTCAAACATGCTTATATAGACGGCGGCATAACGATTCAGCGATTCCTGGCGGCCGGACTCATTGACCGATTGGTGATCACACGCGTGCCAGTACTGATCGGAGCAGGCATCCCGTTGTTTGGCCCAGTGCCGCGCGACATCACTCTTCGCCACGTTGCGACGCGCTGCTATAACGGCGGCCTGGTGCAGAGTGAATACGAAGTTGGCGCTTCGCTGAGCAGCAGTCGGACTGAAGAATCGTAAATAGTGCCGACCCGGTGACAGGTATGGCTCTCATCGTTTTCCTCCGAGGTGTCAACGTTGGCGGACACCGGACGTTTCGCCCAAGCATCCTCGCAAGAGGACTAAGCGACTATGACGTCGTTAATGTCGGTGCTGCAGGAACGTTTATCGTTCGTAAACCTGGTTCTCGAGCAAAGTTCCGTGCTCAACTGCTCCGGAAGCTGCCATTCGAGGCGCAAGTTGTGCTTTGCGACGATCGCGATCTTATCCGCATGGAGATGGAGAATCCGTTCGGAACCGAGCCGTCACGCCCCGATATCGTTCGATTCGTGAGCATCCTGTCGAGACCGGGCCGCGGCCCGGCTGACATTCCATTCACACTTCCGCCGGGCGGGGAGTGGTTCGTGCGAGTTATCGCCTCGAAAAACCGATTCGTCTTTGGAGTGTACCGTCGCCACATGAGGACGATCGGATATCTCAGCCAGATCGACAAGTTGTTCGGTGTGCCGGCGACCACACGCAACTGGAACACAATCCTTGCGGTTGTGCGGATTTTGAAAGGCTAGGAGAAAAATGCCGCGGATTAGAGCTGCTGAGATGCAATCTCGCGTTGAAGGAGGGTAATTTCCACCAAGGCTGGATATTCGTTCTTGGGTCCAATTCAAAGGGTTCTCTTCAGCGCTGCAATCCCGGAGATCGCCAAATCAGTCCCGTCGCCGGTCGCGCCGCCAGGGGAGAGGAAGAATGACTTTCGCGGCCGCCACTCCCAGTAACCCGCCGAGCAGCGTTTCCCAGGCGCGCGCCCCCAAGACCGATATCGATGTTTCTCCACTGATCGCCAGCGTTACCATCAGCGTGAAGGCGTAGGCCGCACAGGCAATGTCGTAGCGCTCTGGTAATGCCATGGCGTAAATGATCATTGCCATTGCAGCGAGTATCCACGCCAGCGGCGGTATGTGCATTGCGATCGGCACGCACGCGATGCCGAGCGGGACCCCGATCAACGTTCCAACGATGCGCCGGCGAACGCGATCTGCAGTCCCCGATGCCGACCCGGCGATGACATAGGTGCTCGCAGTAATCGCCATGCGGACTCTTGAAGGTGGATCACGCTGCTTACTAAAACGATGACAAACGCGGCCACGGCTGCCTGTAACCCCATCCGCAGTTCTCGTGGTCCCTGCCCGTCCCCAATCGAGGCATCCACAACCGACACAGACGTCGCATGTTCCGCGGGTCCGCTGAGCAAGCGAGGCACGACCGAGGCTACCGAGGCTATTAATCCTGCCAGCGCTACCAGTCCCAGATCGGCCCGAGTGATCCCGGTTCCGTAGCCGAGAAGCTGGCCGATATAGATCTGGGACCCAATGCCCGCACCAAGGATTCCGAATCGCTTGAGATATCCAACCAGAAACGCTCCCGTGATCAGAATCCACTCCGGACCTAGCCGCCCATGGCGCATCAAGATCGGCGCAAGACCGATCAAGCTTGCTGCGCCCGCAACCGCGGCGCCATTCAGGATCACAAGATCGCGAGTAGACAACCAGCGAGTTACCTGACCTTCTGAAACGCTCGCCCAGAGGCCGAAGCCGGCGGCCAGGTAACTGAGAAACGAGCCGCCCGAGATGTGATACGAGCTGTAGAGCAGCGCCCCCAGCATCGCCGCAATGCCGTATGCGGTTACCAGTCGCAGGCCCTTGACGCGGCGATGGACGCCGGGATCGATTCTGTCAAGCCACCCACCGATTCTCTCGACCATTGAGTTCATTCCGCAGGAACCAGCAACACCCACATAGTCACGCCCGACTTACCCTCTTTTGTGTTTTCGCACCGGTCCGATAGTATCCCGATGCTTTCCGAAAGAAGGAAGCATACTGATTAGACGAATTGTGGGCCTGGGAATTCGTCACGATGTTGTGCGCGCTCGTCTCAGTTTCGGCGCTGGCTAGCGACAAGTCGGACAGTCGTGGCTCGTGCCGCCACTTTGGAGAAGGAGTATAACTCAGGCGATCTTGCGGCCCGCCAATTAAGGAGATATTGGGTCTATCCTCCACGGAAGCACTTCCGGGGGACTGAACGACCGACGCGTGGGACCGTCGCGGCGTCTGGTACGGCGGAGGCGGGGCTAGAAGAGAGGTTGGTACTCTACACTATTTTGCTAACTTCGGATTGGCGGTTGGCGCTAACAGGCGATAGCGCTCACCACCTGGAGTGGCTGAGTTCAGATTCCGGTTGGCTGACGGCAACCCGGAAGTTATGAACTGTCCGTCGGATTAGTACCGACAAACGCTAGTGGCCACTAACGGGCGGATCATAGCGGTCTGCAGCTACAACGGTTTAGGGAACGAACCGTTATTTTCTGTCGCGAAGCACGGCTTCGAGGATTTCGCTAAGTACAAAATGTGGGGCGGATCAACGAAAAAGCCGACCATGTGAAACGCCAAGGCAATCTGTTGCGCGATTCGCAGACAGCCCCAGCTGAGATTACGCCGCTTCATTTCAATCACTATCGCTCTCTGATGTCGTTGAGTTTATAGGCTGAGAATCCAGAATCGAAAAGCGGCAACCAACCCGGCACGTTCGGTGACGCACCGTCGTGAGGACAACAACCGCATTCGGTTTCTTAGCCGAGGAGGAAAAGAAACTGAGGAAGGTGCTCAAGCGAAAATGGCTCTGGGATCTGCCGGAACTTGATCTAACTCTTAACACCGGCATCCGTAAGGGCAGTGAGTACGGACTAACCTGGGACATGGTAGACTCGAAGGGTCGGATGTTGAACATCCCGCGGACGAAGAACGAAGAACCCGTACACGTCCCATTAAATGATGCTGCCGTGGCCGCCCTCAGGGTTGTGCAGGCGCGGGGCGACGGAAGAGGGCGTGTGTTTCAGTCGGCGAAAACGAGAGAACCCCTTGAAAATAGCCGTCATTGGTTTGATGATGCAGTTCTTGACGCCGGAATTAAGAACTTTCGTTGGCACGATTTGCGGCATACCTTTGCGAGCACACTGCGCATGAAGGGCGCCGCGCGGGAATATATTGCCGACCTACTGGGCACAAGAGTTTGACGATGACGAGGCGGTACGCGCATCTAGGGCCGAACAAGCTGCACGCAGTGGTGTCGTTGCTGAAACGAAGTGACCCCATAAGTGACACCATGCGAAATGGCGTTTCGCTCGGTTCCTCGGAAGTTGTTGTACAGTAAAGAGTTCAGGGGCGTAGCTCAGTGGTAGAGCAGCGGCCTTTTAAGCCGAAGGTCGTGGGTTCGATCCCCACCGCCCCTACCAAAACAGCATACATAGCTGGGTTTTTGGTGGTCCTTGCCTGCAGAATGAGGCTTTGCCTGCAATTGAAGGGTAAGGCGGCAGTGATATATAGAACCTCGGTCCATAGACGCGATTCTACGTCAATTTCCCGTGCTAAGCATCTACCCCTTATCCTGGCCGAGATAATGCGTCCTGTCGCCTCCCAGGGCCGTCTACATGATATTTAAATGGTTGTCAGTACTCATCAATAATCTATGGCCGGGTAATAAAACCTCGATGGGGTGGGTTAGGGCTTTAGAAGCTGATATCCTGTGCCAAGCTGGCCAAGCTTTCAGACGTTCGTTTGCGTGAAACACAAAAGTCATCGGTAGTTGGTCAGTTTCCGATAAGCTGACGCAAATCAGCCAAGTGAAAGTGAATCGGTAAGCACTGGCGGGTTTCTCACGATCTAACCCAACGGGTGTTATGCCACCACCTCCTCGGACGAGCCCGTTTCGCAGAACTGGCAGCCAAATGCCGAGCGCTCAACTGGCAGAATAACTTCCGGGTGGCCCGTGATTCGGCCTGAATTTCGCATTGGCGGCAGAAGGGCCTATGGAATTGGGATCCAGTAGAGGTTTCGATGCACGGATCCTCGTACCAAGGCATAAATCGAAGGGTCCAGAGCGGGACTGGCATTCCCCTCGATAATCCTTGCACCGGGTAAGCTGGCTGCTTCCGACACAGATTCGATGCCAGATACCGGGAGATGAGGAAACACCGTCCCACGCCTTAAAGGAACAACGACCGTTTTAGACTCACCAAGCATCGCACCAGCACCTGGGGAGTTGAAGAAGTGGAAGGCCATAAACGTCCCGTTCGTGGCCCAGCGTACCCCACAGAGTCCGGAACAGATGGTCATTGGCGACCCGCCCTGAAGCGGATAAGCCACCCGCAAGAAGGCTGACTCTTCGCCCTTGCGAGACGGAAACACAATTAACCACCGCCCATCCGGTGACATGTCAACGACGTCAAGAATCGGGTCGGCGAATACCTTCTGGGCTTCGCTGCCATCTTGCTTCATGCGGTAAGCAAAGTTGAACGCTCCTTCTGACGCACGGAAGAGAACATCACCCGCGGGAGTGAACAGGGGTGAAGACTCGCCCGCTCCATGTGATATTTGCCGAGGAGAAGAGCGATGATCTAGGGTGGTAAACCAGATATGTGGCTTGCTGTCGGTACCCAGCGCGGCGAACACGGCGCTCTTGCCATCTGCAGATAGGCGGTAGCTCTCGATGGAGAAACCGGGAAGCAACGGCTCCGAGCGCAGCGTGGCTACATCCGCTGACCGCAGTTCGCCACTGGGACGAACGATGTAATACACTCGCTTGGCATCAGCCGAAAGTTCGGCGACGGCGGCGTCACCCTCTGAAGTAATCCGTCGTTCGCCGCGGCCGTCGCGAATCCAGATGGTGCTCTGGTTGCTCCCGACCGCAGTGATTAAAGAACGACCGTCGGGAGCTATTGCAATACCTTCTTCTTGAGTGGGACCGGAAGTGACTTGCTGAGGCATTCCTTCGGGGAATTTCTGGCGCCAGATGTGGAAACGGCCACCCTCTGCCGAGCTGAAGTACATCTCGCGTCCGTCAGGAGACCACACAGCCGACGTGCACGCTGCTCCAGGTGGTCCTACTTGCTTCCCGTCTCCGCTCCCGTCAAACGGGACGAGGCGACAAGGCAGCCACATAGCGTTGTCCATCTCGACAATGAGGACCCACTTGCCGTCGGGCGAAAGATAGGAGCGATGGGCCATACCCCTCTCCCGGGCGGGCACGTAAACATTGCGTTCGTTCGCGCGGCTCTCGGTGGCTGTCACAATGGACATGTGGACTCCAACAGCGCCGATTTCTGAAAACAACACATGCTGGGTATCGGTCCATGAGAGCCCTGAAGCGTTGCGGAGCATCACCTGCGGCTCACCTCCCAATACGGGGACAACCCAGGTATCCCAGGGTTCGATGGTTCCGTACGCAACGCGAGCGCCATCGGGAGAAAATACGGGTCCCATTTTTACGCTGTCGTCATGCGTGACTTGGACAGGCTCGCCGGCAGGGAGGAGTTTGACGTAAATCTGATTCTGACCTGGACCAAAGAACGTCCCGTCACTTCGTAAAAAAGCCAACATCTTGCCGTCGGGAGAAAGCGCGGGCGAACTCACTGAATCGGCAAAATCAGTCAGCTGTGTCCACTCGGTGCGTGCAGGTTTCGCTCGGCGGAAATACCAAATGCCCAGACCCATGCAGAGCGTCGCCGCAACAGTCAGAGCAAAATAGAAGAACATAGTTCTGCTGCGTTGTGTCGGCGCACCACTTACCTTATCCAGCGAGGCGGCTGGCTCGCGGACTGTGTCCGAAATCGCTTCCAACGCGAAGGCCACGTCGCGCGCGGAGTGGAATCGCTGATCGGGATTCTTTTCCAGGCAACGTCGCACCAAGCGGTCGACGCCTGGCGAAATTCCGGAAAACCTCCCAGACAGATCCGGAGGATCGCCAGTCAGAATCGCGGTGATTACTTCCGCTGGCGATTTGCCTTGAAAGGCGCGCTCGCCAGAAAGCATTTCGTACAGGATAGCTCCAAAGGAAAAAATGTCCGAGCGTGGATCGACAACTTGTCCGCATATCTGCTCCGGCGACATATAGCCCAATGTGCCCATTACTGCTCCGGGCTCGGTCTTCAGTCCAATCGTAGAAGCGGTGACCTCGGACCCACCTATCGGAACCATCAGTTTTGCCAAACCGAAGTCCAGGATTTTGATTCGGTCATCCTTGGTAACAAACAGGTTCTCGGGTTTTAAGTCGCGATGCACAACTCCCTTGGCGTGCGCGACGGCGAGTCCCTGCGCGATCTGGACCGCGTACTCCACCACTTTTCGCTGCGGGAGGAGTCCGCGATTTAGACGCTCTCGCAGGTTTTCGCCCTCTAGCAGTTCGGAGACCAGGTAGGGCGTATTCTCTTTCACATTGATGTCAAATACAGCGAGAATTGCAGGATGATTCAATGCTGCCACAGCGCGCGCCTCTTGTTCGAAGCGGCGCAATCGGTCGCCATCGGCAAGCGAGATGGTCGGTAGGATCTTAACGGCGACATCGCGGGAGAGCCTGGGATCATGAGCTCGATAAACTTCCCCCATTCCTCCGGCACCTATGAGGCTGACAATAATGTAGGGACCAAGTTGGGAACCTTTGGCAAGTGAGACTCTCTCGAGAGCTGAAACATCGAGAAAGGTGCTACGCATTTGTGCGTTCACACGAAGGAGCGAATCGACCTCTTCGCGGAGAGGTAGATCATTGGAACATGCGCGTTCAAGATAGCCCTCGCGGTGTGCTGGCTGAAGCTCCAGTGCCGCTTCGAGAATTTCCTTTACCTTCTGCCAGCGCTCAGGCGTCATCGCGGCGTAGTCGTACTCATTTGGCGACATAACCAAATTCTGGCTGTAGTCCAATCTCTCTTTATTGTTGCTGGGGAAACGCCCAGAACACGAGAAGTCTCTTCGATAGATAAGCCAGCAAAAAAGCGCAGCTCCACGATTCGGCTTTGTTGAGAGTCGAGCTCGGCCAGGCCCCTCAGTGCGTCATCCAGCGCCATCAAATCCACGCTTGAAGTGGGGAACAGGAGGAGTGCATTATCGAGGGTTACCTTGTTCCCCCCTTTTCGCTTCGCGGCGTTCCGGCGACGCGCGTATTGAACCAAAATCTGCCGCATCAAATTGGCACTGACCGCAAGGAAATGCTCACGATTCTGAAACTGTATCGGTTGCTGCTTCCTCAAGGAGAGATAGGCTTCATGCACGAGAGCTGTCGTTTGTAACGTGTGGTCTGGACGTTCGTGGCGGAGATAGCGGTGCGCTATTCGGCGGAGTTCCCTGTATACCAGTGGGATGACGCGGCTCAAGCACTCTTCGTCACCGGCTCGCCACTTGGCGAGCAGCTCGCTGACAGGCTGGAGCGGCAATTCTGGCATGGCAACCTGTTGCCAATTCGAATCCCTTTAGCCTGAGACAGTACCGGTTCGAGCCATCGAAGTCAATTCCCTGGAGCATAAACACTTACGGGGAATCATCGATTTTATTTGTAAGCCTCCTTGCAGCCGAAGAGACAGTTCGATAAGAGCATGAGCCAATTCCACGGCCAATTGCACTTTTATAGTTAGAGGAGGACAGTCGAGCGAGTTTAAGGCGGCGCCTCGCAGACTTCTGGGATCGAAGACAGTTTCAGGTACAGCGCTTCAGAAAATAATTCTGAGGTAGCTCGTTTTGATGTCGAACGACATTCATCGAACAAGGAGGCACTTATGAAAAGCGGTCAGAGTGAGTGGAAATGTAGACAGGCTATGATGGGTTGTGCGCTGATTGCTGCGATCACCTTGGTTTTGGGGTGCGTTCCGAAATTGGAAGCGCAGGAAAAGATTCCCGCTGCTCAGACGGTCTGGCAACACGTGGGAAGGATTTACTTGAATCCCAGCACCGGCAAAGCTGTATACGCTGGCTACGTGGTCCATCTCAACGGTATTTCCACTTCACTGTTCAATGGGTCACCGAGTCAGGCGACCGCGTACTTCACGTTCAGCACAGACGTGTTATCGCTCACCCCTATGCCTAGCAATGGCGATCTCGCTCTTTACCTTGTTTCCGAAGGAACCTTCAACGTTTACTACAACCCGAGCCCAAATGGTGATTGGAACAACCCCGGCAGTTTCGCTAGCGGAGAGTTAATCGCAACCTTCGCCAGAGAGCAGAGCCTGTTTCCCGATTTCACGACTATCGGTGTCCACAGTCTTTCAGAGACTCTGGAGTCGAGCCAGACGTTTACATTCGAGGGCCAGAGGTTCAACTTCAAGCGCATGGTCCCAAACGGTATCACGTTCGCCTCTTTCTTCAGCACTACGGCTCTAACCACTGGGCTCACGGACTATCCAGTCGCTTTTGCCGCCGCCGGTACCACTATAGCCGTAGGGGATAATAAGGGTTCCTTGAGACCGGGTACGGAATGAGGACCCTGAACCAACGTCAGGTATTAATATCTTTCCTGCGCATTTTGCATAATATGGATCGTCGGCAACCCTTCCACAATCGGATTGGGGAAGGGTTGCCCGTTACATAACCAGATTGCAATATAGGATTCCGAAGCGACCAGTCGGCAGGACAGCCAAAACGCATTTCACCACGGCCGAAGGGAACTGGTTCCTGGGTCTGGTAGGCTTCTGGGTCCTATTTGGCGCGATTGAGATTGCAAAGTATGAACACAAGCAAGGCAGGGTAGAGCTTCTCAAAGAGCTTAAGCTAGTCCAGCTCCAAATTCTCCAGCTCCATGCTCTGCGCAGCACCAGTGGAACGATGTCCGGGAAAACGTCATAGGCGGGAGACTTCGTCGGCCAACGGGAAGTAAGCCGTCTCGTCAATTACGGGCCCCTCCCACAAACACAGAGAGCCCAATCACGGTTAAGTGATTGGGCTCTGGTTATGCCGAATCTGGATCTTCAATGCAGATCACCAGACGGCAGGATGTGATTTCGGTGTGCTTGCACCGCTGCATTATGCCCAGCAAGATCAGTCGGTCCGTCTGGTTATGTAGTTCATAGCTGAGGTACGTTTATCAGCTGGTATGAGAGTTAGGACTGCGTGGACTGCGAATACTGGGTTCTTAGCCTGCTTTATTCACAAAAGTGGAGCACCGAAGAGTTTTTTCGTGAGAGCGAAACAAACATGAGACAAGGCTAGGGATTTGGCTAGAACGGGACACTGATTCTAAAGTTCTTAGCGGGGTTCGCGGTCGGATTTTGGTGTGTAGAGAGACACGGCGGGTAAATACGGGACGAGGGTTGGTTTCGGGTTGAAGAATTGAGAAACTCAGCCCGTTTTGAGCGCCCAAGCTCAAGGCGAGACGATGAAAGCTATCGGGGTAGGGAAACGCTTGCGGCAAGTGCAGCACGATGCGACGCACCGTGACGATAACTTGGGCTCCGAGTTTTAGAAAACGCTCGCGCAAGGTCGATACTTGCACCCGTGGAAGCCTGATACCTGCCGGTTAGCCGACTCGGAATCTGACCGTCGATGAATGTCCGGTTCCGCAACAGTCTTCTCCCACAACCGCACAGTTCCGGACGTTCCTCGTTGTCAATTTGTCGATAAACCTAGATGGCAAATAGACTTAACTAAGAAGAAGTGCGGAACGACATCTGCTCTCAGTTCTTCGGATTTCAGGGGTGTACCTATGCGGACGCTCTGGCAGGATTTGAAATACGGCTTGCGCATGCTGACGAAGTCGCCCGGCTTCACAGCTGTCGCCGTGCTCACGCTGGCGCTGGGCATCGGCACGAACACCGTGATTTTCTCCGTCGTGAATGCCGTGCTGCTTCGCCCTCTGCCTTATCCGAATCACGATCTGCTGCTGCGCATCGGCGAATCGCATCCGGGCGAGCAAAGCCTCAGCGTCACCTACGCGACGTATCTCGATCTCGCGCGCGAGGCCAAGACCATCGAGAATCCCGCCGCGTTTCGCGACTGGGTCTTCAATCTCACCGGCGATAGCGAAGCACAGCCAGAGCGAGCCGCCGGCGCGCTGGTCTCCGGCAATTTTTTCGCCGCGCTCGGCTCGGAGCCGCTCCTCGGCCGGATGATTACGCCGGAGGACAATGATCCCGGCGGGAACAATCGCGTCGCCGTGCTGGGTTATGCCCTCTGGCAGAGCCGCTACGGCGGGCGGCGCGACGTGGTCGGAAAAACGATTCAAGTGAACTCCGAGCCTTACGCCATCGTGGGCGTGATGCCCGAGGGCTTCGACTATCCGGAGAAATCGAAGATCTGGTGCCCGCTCGTTCCTCGCGGTGGACTGCACCCGAATCGCCGCGCGCATCTGCTCACTGTGATTGCGGATTTGCGCGCGAACGATCCGCTCTCCGCGGCGCAGGGCGAACTGAGTTCGTTCGCGCGACAGGTGGAGCGGCAAAATCCCGGGCAGGACGATCCCGGGCTGGGGCTGTGGACCATTCCGCTCAAGGCGAATCTCGTCGCGCCGGTTCGTCCCGCGCTGCTGATTCTGATTTTCTCCGTGGGATTGCTGCTGGTGATCGCCTGCGCCAACGTCGCCAACCTGCTTCTCGCCCGCGCGGCGGCGCGTCGCAAGGAAATCGCGATTCGTGTGGCGCTTGGGGCGGGGCGGGCGAGGCTCGCGCGGCAATTACTGACGGAAAGCGTGCTGCTGGCGGCGCTGGGAGGAGCTCTGGGATTTTTCTTCGTCTTCTTGAGCTTGAATCTGATGAAGGCGATCAACGGGGTGGATATTCCGCGGCTAGCGCAGGTAAGCATTGACGGCCGCGTGCTCGCATTCACGATGGCGGTGACGCTTTTCACCGGCCTGCTGTTCGGTCTTGCGCCGGCGCTCGCGGGGATCAGGACCGATTTGAACTCCTGGCTCAAGGAAGGCGCGGCGGTCGGGACGGGCGGCACGCGTCGCAGCGTGAGTGAGGCGCTCATGATCCCGCAATTCGCGCTGGCGGTCGTGCTGCTTGCCGGTGCGGGACTGCTGGCGAACAGTTTTGTGCGCCTGCTACGCATCAATCCGGGCTTTCGCTCCGACCATTTGCTGACCGCGGAGCTTTTCCTTTCGCCCGCGGAATATCCCGAGGGCGATCCGCGCGGCGCGGTACTGCTCGACGCAATGCTCCAACGAGTGCAGGCCATTCCCGGCGTGCGCTCCGCGGGAATCGTCACCGCACTGCCCATCACCGGCGGAGCGGACACGGATTTTGTAATCGCCGGACGTCCCGCGCCGCGGCCGGGCGGCGAGCCTTCCGCCGACATTCGCTCCGCCAGCCCCGGATATTTCCGCACCATGGGCATTCCGCTGCTCGCGGGCCACGAATTCACGGAAGAGGACAGCGCCCGCGCGCCGCGCGTGATGCTGATCAACGAGACCATGGCGCGGAAATTCTGGCCGAATGCCAATCCCATCGGCCAGCACGTAACCATGCTCGACTGGGGACCTCCGCTCCAAGGCGAAATCGTCGGCGTGGTCGGTGACGTGAAGACCAACGGCCTCGACGAAGTCACCGGGCCGATGATCTATTGGCCGAATTACCAGTTTCCGCAGCTCTTCAATTCTTTGGTGGTGCGCAGCGATGCCGACCCGATGAGTTTGGTAGCTGCGGTGAAATCCGCAGTGTGGTCCGTGGATAGGAATCAGACGGTTTCGGAGATCAAGTCGATGGATCAAGTGCTTGCCGACTCGCTCGCGCGGCGCCGGCTGTACATGCTTCTGTTGAGCGTCTTCGCCGCGGCCGCACTGCTGCTCGCGGCAGTTGGAATTTACGGCGTGATGGCCTACAGCGTGAGCCAGCGGACGCACGAAATCGGCATTCGACTCGCGCTGGGCGCGGAGCGGCGCGACGTGTTGCGTCTAATGCTGCGGCAGGGAATGCGCGTGACGATGATTGGCGTGGCTATCGGTCTGGCCGCGGCGTTCGGTCTTACGCGGCTGATGTCCACCCTGCTTTATGGTGTGAGCGCCAGCGATCCGGCGACGTTCGCCGGCGTCGCGATTCTGCTTTTCGCCATCGCGCTCGCGGCCTGTCATATTCCCGCGCGGCGGGCCATGCGTGTCGATCCCATGGTTGCCCTAAGATACGAATAGCCCTTCGCAGATCGCGCATTTCTTCCTCGGAACAATCTTGCGCAAACCTCTGGGGATTTGGTGACATTCCCGGCCGTTGCTCCCGAGTGACGAGCAACCCGGAAGTTATCGGTTCGTCCTTCTGATTAGTAACGAGAACGCGCTTGTGTTGACTGGTGTGGCCAACTTCCGGGGCGGCAACTCCTCCCTAGATTATTTCCTAAACTTTCCTTTCCCGAATGCGCTTGGATGGGTGGTCTCCCACTATTCGAAGCTACGTGAACAAGGCAACGGAAGGGCGGCACAAAAGGAATAAAACAGGCAAAAGGTGGGAAACGATACAGCACTGTGTGCTCTGATCTGGGAGCTCGGTACAAATTCGGTACAACTGAGGGAGAGAAAGAGCGGCTCTCTGGCTTCTATGCGACACCAAATGAAGCACTTGGATTTTTTGAGTTTCTGGTTGGAATCCAGGCAGTCAATGAGCCCTAAAGGCACTGAGGAGGTGGGTTCGATCCCCACCGCCCCTACCAACCTAACCGAAAGAAAGATAGTCAGTTAATTCGCCGGTCTTTTTCGTGTACCCGATTTGTACCTTTTGCGGTTCTGTCGAACTGTCCAGATCGTTCCATTCGGACAATCGGATCTTTGGTCAACACCGCAAATCCCAACGATCCGGCCGGACACCACAGTCTCAGCATGGCTTATTGCCAACTAGGAGAGTTTGCGCAAGCGATCGATCCATTCTTGCGAGCACTCAGGCTAAGTCCAGAATTCGCTGAGGTGTACCACCCTCGGGGGTCACCCAAAACCGGCCAATGAGGGTCACTCGAAACCGGCCAACGAGAAAGCCCGGGACATTGACTCCGACAGGAGCTCTTATAGGCTCCTTCGGCATGAGCAATGTCTTGAGCGAAGAAAAGAAACAGCAAGTCATCGCACTGGGGAAGCTCGGATGGCCCTTACGCCGCATCGAGAAAGCCACGGGTGTACGTCGAGAAACAGCAGGCGCTTACCTCAAGGCCGCCGGGATCGCGGTACGACCACCGGCTGGCTGGGGACGGCGAGCGCCGGCAAAACCGGCCAACGAGGTGACCACCGACCCTTGTGGGGCAAAACCGGCCAACGGGGTGACCACCGACCCCTCTGAGGCAAAACCGGCCAACGGGGTGACCACCGACCCCTCTGAGGCAAAACCGGCCATAGGGGTGACCACCGACTCTGGCCAGCCGATTTCACCTCCAACTACCCAGCAAGATCGGGCCATCAGTGTCTGCGAGCCGTACCGCGAACTGATCCAGCAAGGACTCGGTCGTGGCCGGAATGCCATGGCCATCTGGCAGGACTTGGTCTCCGATCACGGCTTTCCCCATGGCTACCAGACCGTGAAGCGTTTTGTTCGCAAGCTGCGCGGATCGGAGTCGCCACAAGCCGTGGGGATCATCCTCACCGCCGTCGGAGAAGAGGCCCAGGTCGATTATGGGTCAGGTCCGATGGTGCGTGACTCGCAGAGCGGCAAGTATCGCCGAACGCGACTGTTCGTACTGACACTCGGCTACAGCCGCAAATCCGTACGCTTGCTGGTCTGGCGTTCGAGTGCACGCATCTGGGCTGAACTTCATGAGAAAGCTTTTCGGCGCTTAGGTGGCTGCACCAGAGTTGTGGTCCTCGACAATTTGAAAGAAGGTGTGCTGCTTCCCGACATCTACGATCCCCTTCTCAATCCCCTGTTTCGAGATGTCCTCGCACACTATGGTGTGGTGGCGCTACCTTGCCGGATCAAAGATCCGGATCGCAAAGGGAAAGTGGAATCGGGGGTCGGCCACACACAGAAAACGCCTCTGAAAGGGATGCGCTTCGAAAATCTAGAAGAAGCGCAGGCGTATCTGGATCGCTGGGAAGAACGCTGGGCGGATACGCGTATTCATGGCACGACGAAACGGCAGGTAGCGGTCATGTTCGCCGAAGAAAACCGCACTTGCTGCCTCTGCCTCTGGAACCGTTCCGCTATTACCAATACGGAGAACGCGTCGTTCATCTGGACGGTTGCGTGGAGGTGGAAGCCGCCTATTATAGCTTGCCGCCGGGATGGATCGGACGGTCGGTGAAGGTGCAGTGGGATGAACTGCACGTGCGCATCCTGCATCCGCATACCAACCAACTTCTTCGCGAGCACCTGCGTCAGAAACGTGGCGGATATCGCATCCGGGAAGAAGACCACCCCAAGAAGATGCCGCTGAGCACAGCGCAACTCTTGCGGCGCGCCGAACACGCGGGAACTCAGATCGGCAAGCTCTGCCAGTTGATCTATCAGCGGCAAGCAGAGACGGGCATCCGCCGCATCCTGGGAGTGCTTTCCCTGATCAAGAAATACGGGGCGGCCGCGGTCGAAGACGCCTGCGCCACCGCTCTGGACATCGGCGTTGCGGAACACCGCTTCGTGCGCCGTTATCTGGAGCGCCGCCCACACCCGCAAATGTTTTTGCGCCAGATCGATCCCCTAATTCGCGAGCTCACCGAGTATCGCGATTTCATCAATCTCAAAATCAAGGAGCAACCAGAATGAATCTGATCGAGTTGAATCGTTACTTACGGCAACTGCGTCTCGGCGGCATCGCTGCGGTACTAGAGACACGCCTGCAGCAAGCCCAAACCGAACCGATGGCCCCCATCGACTTCCTTTCCTGTCTGGTATCCGATGAACTGACTCGTCGCAGCGACCGACTGCTGGAACGGCGCCGGAAACAAGCGCAATTTCGCGACCCGCAGGTGACGCTCGACAACTTCGATTTCAACTTCAACAAGAAGATGAATCGGAGCCTGGTCTTCGATCTGGCCACGGCCACGTTCATCGCTCGCCGCGAAGATGCCCTTTTTTCTGGGTCCGCCCGGCACCGGGAAAAGTCACTTGGCCCAGGCCATCGGGCAGGCGGTCATCGGCCAGGGCTATCGGGTGATCTACCGTGAGGCGCACGTCCTGCTCGAGGAAATCGCCGAAGCGGCCCTGGACGGAAAACGCAAAGAGCACATGGAACTGCTGGCCACCGTGCCTCTATTGATCATCGATGACTTGGGAATGCGTAAGTTAGGACCCACAGCGGCAGAAGAGCTGCTGGAGATCGTCATGCGCCGTTACGAACGCACGAGCACGTTGGTGACGTCGAACCGACCGGTCGAGGACTGGGGAAAACTGCTCGGTGACAGCGCGGCCGTCACCGCTATGCTCGACCGCCTTCTCCACCACGGCCATATCCTCAAATGCGGGCCGCGGAGCTGGAGAACCAAGTTGCCGGCGGAACAATGAGCACCACGTCGAAAAGTAGCCAGAAAGCCACAACCTGAACTATGGGAGACCTTAGAAAATGCCCCCACGGCCCTGTAAACGAATTTTTTCGAGCTTCGAGGAGGAAATGGCCCTCCACTTCGAAATCTCGGAGATTAAACTTGTAAGCAAAGCGAACGGCAGAGTACAACATCTAAGTCCCGGGCCACATCCGTTGGCCGGTTTTGACCTGACCACCGTTGGCCGCTTTTGACCTG
>CAWDRK010000019.1:0-20764 GCA_963804635.1 Candidatus Acidiferrales bacterium | reverse complement strand
CGAAGAGGAAGCCGCCAAGAACCGGCGAATCCTGGATGGCGTGGTCCGTGGCGTGGGAAGCTACGGAAATTGTTTTGGCGTGCCGACGGTGGGCGGCGAAGTGGCGTTCGAGCCGTGCTATTCGCAAAATCCTTTGGTGAATGCACTGGCGTTGGGCATCGCGCACAAGGATGAAATCTTCCTGGCCAAGGCCAAGGGTGTCGGCAATCCGGTGATCTACGTTGGCGCAAAGACCGGGCGCGATGGCATTCACGGAGCGTCGCTGCTGGCTTCGGCGGAGTTCACCGAAGAATCGCAACAGAAGCGGCCCAATGTGCAGGTGGGCGACCCGTTCATGGAGAAGTTGCTGCTGGAGGCCTGCATCGAGGCCATGAAGACTGGCGCGGTGGTGGCAATTCAGGACATGGGAGCGGCCGGATTGACCTGCTCGACGTGCGAGATGGCTTCGCGCGGAGGCACGGGCATTGAAATTGATTTGATGAAAGTGCCGCAACGCGAAACCGGCATGAGTGCCTACGAGATCATGCTGAGCGAATCGCAGGAACGCATGCTGCTGGTGGCGGAAAAGGGCCGCGAGGAGGAGGTTCTGGCGGTATTCAAGAAGTGGGGGCTGGACGCGACGGTTGTTGGCGAAGTGCAAGACGGCAAGATGCTGGTGGTGAAAGATCACGGCGTGGTCGTGGCGGAAATTCCTGCGCATCCGCTGGCCGAAGAAGGCCCGGTGTACAACCGCCCGATTGCCGCACCGGCGCCGCACAAGGAAACGGAAAAGGATTGGTACGCGTTCAAGGCGGAAGGCACAGACCTGACGGAAAATCTCAAGAAGCTGCTGGCGGCGCCCACGATTGCGTCGAAGCGCTGGATCACGCAACAGTACGACTCCATGGTGCGCACAAATACGGTGGCTGGCCCGGAAGCGAGCGATGCCGCGGTGGTGCGCATCAAGGAATCCGAGAAGAACGGCGTCATGCGCGCGCTGGCTCTTGCCACCGATGGAAATGGCCGTTGGACGCATCTGAATCCCAAAGTCGGCGCGATGCACGCAGTGGCGGAAGCGGCGCGAAATGTTGCCACCTCAGGCGCACGTCCGATGGCGGCAACCAATTGCCTGAATTTCGGGAGCCCCGAGAAGCCGGAAGTGATGTGGCAGTTTTCGCAGGCGATTGACGGGCTCGGCGAAGCATGCATCGCGCTGGACACGCCCATTACCGGCGGCAACGTAAGCTTCTACAACGAGACGCTGGGGAAATCGATTTATCCGACGCCGACGATCGGCATCCTGGGCATTCTGGAAGATGCCAGCAAGGTTTTGAAGATCGCGTTGCGCAACGCCGGCGACGTGATTGTGCTGCTCGATGGCGCCACTTCCTCCAAGGCCGGGCCGCAAGCTGGTCCACGAGGCGGCAAACAGCGCGAGTTCTCTTCCTCCGAATATTCGAAGACGATTGGCGGCATCCTGGCCGGAGAGCCACCGGCGATTGAACTGGGCGCGGAGAAATGGGTGATCGATTGTCTCGTCAGCCTGGCCAGTGCGGGAACGCTGCAATCGGCGCACGATCTGAGCGACGGCGGCTTGGCGGTTGCTCTGGCGGAATCCTGCTTCGCGGCCACCGGGCTGGGAGCCCATGTAACGGTTCCGGAAGACGCAGCGGCAGAGTACGCGCTTTTTGGCGAACGCGGTGCGCGCGTGCTGGTTTCCGTTTCCCCGGAAAAACTTGCCGCTCTTCGGAATACTGCGAGACAATATGGTGTGGGCGCGCACGAAATCGGCAAAGTGACTGGTGACAATACTTTGCGCATCGAATATAAAGGGCGTGCGATCGCTTCCGCCGAGGTCACCGCGTTGAAGGAAATCTGGGCGCACTCGCTCGAGCGCATCTTGAAGGTCCAATGACAACGAAACTGGCGTATGTTGACGACCGTTTCCACGATGAATGTGGAGTGTTCGGCGTGTTCGGGCATCCCGAAGCCGGCAATCTTACATATCTGGGGTTGTACGCGTTGCAACATCGCGGGCAGGAGTCCGCGGGAATTGTCTCGAGCACCGGCCATGACCTGTATATGCACAAGGCCATGGGCGAAGTAGAGGAAATCTTTCAGCCCCGCGTGCTGGCAAAACTGCCGGGCAGCAGCGCTATCGGCCACACGCGGTATTCGACGGCAGGCGATAAGGCGCTGTTGAACGTCCAGCCGATCATGATCGATTGCAACAAAGGGAAAATGGCGGTGGCGCACAACGGCAACCTGACGAATGCCAGCGAGTGGCGGCGCAAGCTGGAGCATCGTGGCTCCATCTTCCAGACCAACAGCGATACGGAAGTGATCGTGCATCTGGTGGCGCGCTCGCAGGCCAGGAATCTTTCTGGGGCGCTGGGCGATGCGCTGAATCAAGTGGAAGGCGCCTATTCGCTGGTGGTGCTGACCGCCGATGAACTGTATGCCGTGCGCGATCCGCGAGGTTTCCGGCCACTGGCCCTGGGAAAGATTGCAGGGCACGACGGTGAAATCAGCTGGATGGTGGCGTCGGAGACCTGCGCATTTGATTTGCTGAACGCGCAATACGTGCGCGATATCGAACCCGGCGAAATGTTGCGCATCTCGCGATCCGGGTTGGAGTCCATCCACTTTAGCCCTCCCAAGCCGCATCAATACTGCATCTTTGAGCATGTCTATTTCTCGCGGCCCGACAGTATCGTGTTTGGCCGCGCGGTGAACGAATCGCGCGAAATGCTGGGGCGTTTGCTGGCCAGGGAACATCCGGTGGAAGCCGACATGGTTGTGCCCATTCCGGACTCTGGCGTGCCCGCCGCCATCGGTTTTGCGCTGGAATCCAAGATCCCGTTCCGCATGGGGCTGATCCGTAATCACTACATTGGGCGAACGTTTATCGAGCCGTCGCAAGCGATCCGCAATTTTGGAGTAAAGCTGAAACTGAATCCGGTGCGCAGCCTGATCGCGGGGAAGCGCGTAGTGCTGATCGACGATTCCATTGTGCGCGGCACCACCAGCCGCAAACTCGTGCGCATGGTGCGCGAAGCCGGCGCCAAGGAAGTCCACATGCGCATCAGCTGCCCGCCCACCATTTCGCCGTGTTACTACGGTGTGGACACGCCGACCAAGGAAGAACTGATTGCATCCTGCAATACGCCGGAAGAGATCCGCAAGTATTTGGGCGCCGATTCGCTGGGATACCTGTCGTTGCCGGGGCTGCGGCAAGCGGTGAATGATACCGATGGGAAGTTCTGTACGTCCTGCTATACCGGGGTTTATCCCACGGACCTGGTGCAGTTGGAAGTGCGGGAAAACGGCTCGGCAAAATTGAAGCAAGCGGTGACGGTGGAACGTGAACGCTAAGAAACACCCAGCAGCAAAGCGGAAAGCCGCTTCGAACCTGGATTCAGCGCCATTGAGCACGCGCGTCAAGAAGGAAGCGATTGCCTGGGCGTGGGTGGTGCTGGTGTTCCTGTTGATCAACGGAACGCTGGGACAGGCGCGCGTGATTCCCTCGGGCTCCATGGAAAGAACCCTGCTGGTCGGCGATCACCTGATCATGAGCCGGCTGGGCTACGACGCCGGGGTGCCGTTCACGAATTGGCATGTGCCGCTTTGGCGCAATCCGCGACGCCAGCAGATCGTGATTTTCCGGCCGCCGTACGATCACCGCCAGTCGGATTTGATCAAGCGCGTCATCGGCCTGCCGGGCGACACGGTTGACATCCACGACGGCGCGGTGTGGATCAATGGCAAGAAGTTGCAGGAGAATTACACCACCGGACCCACAGAGCTTCCTTATCATGCGGAATTGCTGCCGCCGTTCCAAGGTGCGCCGCTCACCGTGCCTGCAAACCAGTATTTCGTGATGGGTGACAATCGCGAGAACTCCTACGACAGCCGCTTCTGGGGTTGCGTTCCGCGAAGCGACATTATCGGCACGCCTGTGACCATCTACATGTCTGTGGACGCGCCCGGGGACGCCTGGAACGGCAATATTGCCGAGCGCCTGCTGGCTTATGGAAACGCCGTGCTCCATCCGAGCAAAATCCGCTGGAAGAGGATGTTCGAAACCTTTCGATAACCGCGCAATGCAGGCAGGCTCGGCAGCAAGGGGATCGTCGTGGCATCGACGGTTAGGGTGAATCGTGAAAGCAGACGCGACTAAAGAAAAGAAAACAAAGCAAACGGTAAAGGTACAAAAAGCGCCGATGAGTTCGCGCGTGAAGAGCGAGATCATCGCGTGGTTCTGGGTGATCCTGGCGTTCATGCTGATTAACGGGACTCTGGGTCAGGCGCGCGTGATTCCCTCAGGGTCGATGGAGAACACCTTGCTGATCGGCGATCACCTGATCATGAGCCGAATTGGCTACGACGCAGGAATCCCCTTCACGAACTGGCACGTGCCGCTGTGGCGCAATCCCCATCGCCAGCAGATTATTATTTTCAAGCCGCCTTACGACACGTCGCTGCCGGACTATGTGAAGCGCGTGATTGCGCTGCCCGGCGAAACGGTGGACGTGCATGATGAAGCGGTGTGGATCAATGGCAAAAAATTGGAAGAGAATTACACCCTGGGGCACACGGAGCCGCCTTCAAAATCCAGCCTGATCGGAAATTTTCCCGGGCTGCCCTATACCGTGCCGGAAAATTGTTATTTTGTGATGGGCGACAACCGGGAGAATTCTCTGGACAGCCGATATTGGGGGTGCGTGCCAAGAAATGATATTCTCGGCACGCCGGTGATCATCTATATGTCGCTAGATGCGCCGAAAGATGCGTGGAACGGGGATATAGGAGCGCGGTTTCTTGCCTATGCCAACGCACTGATCCACCCGGGAACTGTGCGCTGGCGTCGATTGTTCCATGTGTTCTAAGCTGTACAGGTTCGGCACCGCCGAATAGCCGGACTTCGCCGCAAAACGACTCATGTTCACCCGCAGCAAGCCACGGGACGGGTGATACGTCCCGGATGGCCGCCCACTGCTTGCCGGGACAGAGCCGCCGGGAATCACGAATCGTGGTTGCGACACAGACGCGGTCTGAAGGCACCCGACCATGAAATACGCCGACGCTGGAGTGAACATTGCCGTGGCCGACGATGCCAAGCAGCGCATCCGACATTTGGCCAGCCACACCTTTACGCCCGCGGTGCTGGGCGGGATAGGCGGGTTCGGCGCGCTGTTTGCTCTCGATACGCGCAAATGGAAAGAGCCGGTGTTGGTGTCGAGCGCGGACGGCGTGGGCACCAAGCTGAAAGTGGCGATGTCCATGGGGGTGCACTCCACGGTGGGCGGCGACCTGGTGAATCATTGCGTGAACGACATTCTGGTGCAGGGCGCGGAACCGCTTTTCTTTTTGGACTACCTGGCGATGGGCAAGCTGGAGCCCAACGTGGTGGAGCAACTGGTGGATGGCATGAGCCGGTCTTGCCGCAAAGCGAGTTGCGCGCTGATTGGCGGAGAGACCGCGGAGATGCCGGGATTTTATGCGCCGGGAGAATATGATCTGGCGGGCTTCATCGTTGGGGTGGTCGAGCGAAAGAATATTCTGACCGGCAAAGCAGTGAAGCCGGGAGACACGTTGATCGGGCTGCCCTCCGCGGGGCTGCACACCAACGGCTATTCTTTAGCCCGAAAACTGGTCTTTGACGTTGCCAAGCTGAAGAACGATACCTACGTGGCGGAAGTGGGAAACAAGATTGGCGCGGAATTGCTGAAGCCGCACGTGTGCTATGCCCCAGCGTTGAAAAACATTTTGGCGAAAGGCTGGGCCTCGGCGCTGGCGCATATTACCGGCGGTGGCATTCCCGGGAATCTGCCGCGGGTATTGCCGAGCGGCGTAAAGGCCGTGATCGATCTGGAGTCCTGGCCGATTCCATCGATCTTCAAATATCTGGCGAAAGTCGGCGAGATCGACACAGATGAGTTGCTGCAAGCGTTCAATATGGGGATTGGGATGATCGTGATCGTCCCGTCGGCTTATGTGAAGGACGCGGAAGCGGACTTGAAGCGGCGGCGCGAGAAGTTCTATCGCATTGGGCGCATTGAAAAGGGCGACACCGGTAAAGCTCGGGTGGTTTATTCCGGCTCGCTGAATTTGTAACTAACCCTTCTTGGCGGTCGCGTACTTTCTCTTCTTGCTCCAATACCACCACTGACATTTCTCGGCAGGCAGGCGAGGATTGCGCGCCTGGGCCACGGCCGCTTCGAAGGTGTCCAGGACGCAGGGATCCACGCGCTGGCCGGTAAGCCGCTCGAGGCGCTGATACATTCTAATGGGCTGTTGCTTGGCGAGTTGCGGGACAGACTTAATGCCGAGTTGCTGGAAGTCCTTGAGCATGGCGGGACCGATGGAGATGAGGTCTTTGAGTTGGCGCTCGGCCGGTGCGGGCATGCAACCCTCCCTGTTTCGCTTTAGTTTCGCTACAGCCTGAAATGTAATGTACCGCGATCGCTTGTGGAATTCAACTGCTATTCAGCCCGGGAGCGACGCGCGAGGCTAGTGCCGCCCTGCGCGCGGTGAATGAAAGTGCTGACCGTGTCGCGCGCGTTTGGCGACGCCCTCCAGATGTGCTAGCTTTTTTAGTTTATGAACAAGCGCATAGGCGTGCTGTTGAGCGGCCGCGGCTCGAACTTTGAGGCGCTGGCGGAAAGCGTTGCCGCGGGCCGCATTCCCAACGCGGAAATCGCGGTGGTCATCAGCAACAAGCCGGACGCGCGCGGCCTGGAGCTAGCCAAATCGCGGGGCATTCCGACGCGGGCGATTCCGTCGAAGGGGCTGGAGCGCGAGGCTTACGATCGCCAGGTCGTGGCTGTCTTGCAGGAACGCAACGTTGAACTCGTGTGCCTGGCCGGATACATGCGCTTGCTGTCCCCGTATTTTGTGGCCGCGTATCCGCAGCGCATCCTGAATATTCATCCCTCGCTGCTGCCGTCGTTTCCCGGGCTGGAATCGCAGAAACAAGCGCTCGATTACGGCGTGAAAATCGCCGGGTGCTCCGTGCATTTCGTGGATGAGAATCTGGATGCCGGGCCGATTATTCTGCAAGCCGCGGTTTCGGTCGACGATGGCGACGATGAACACACGCTCGCGGAGCGCATTCTGAAGGAAGAACACCGGATTTATACCGCAGCGGTGAAGTTCATACTCGAAGGGAATTACAGGATTGCAGGCCGCCGGGTGCTTCGCGGGAAATCCTGATTCCCTGCGGTTTGTGAGATTCGAAAAGAAGGTATGGTATGCCGGAAGCCCAATACAAGTCCGTTGAGGAACAGCTCGCGTACCTGAGAAAAGGCGTGGCGGAAATCATTCCCGAAGAAGAGTTGAAGCAGAAGCTCGCGAATTCCGTGCAGACGGGCAAACCGCTGCGCGTGTATTTGGGCGTGGACCCTACGGCGCCGGATATTCATCTGGGCCACACGGTGGTGTTGCGCAAACTGAAGCATTTTCAGGACCTGGGACACACCGCAATTTTCCTGATTGGCGATTTTTCCGCGATGATCGGCGATCCCACCGGGCAATCGGACACGCGCCCGCCGCTCAGCCGGGAACAGGTAGACGCTAACGCCAAGACCTATCTGGAGCAGGTTTACAAGATTCTCGATCGCGAAAAGACCGAGGTCCGCTACAACAGTGAATGGCTGGGGAAAATGTCCAGCTACGAGGTGGTGCGGCTTTGCGCGCAGTACCGCCTGGCGCGCATGTTGGAACGCGAAGATTTTCGCTCGCGGCTGGACAAGAATCTGCCCATTGCCGTGCATGAGTTGCTGTACCCGCTGCTGACGGCTTACGACGCGGTGATGCTGCGCTCGGATGTGGAACTGGGCGCCACGGAGCAGAAGTTTAACATTCTGGTGCACCGCGAAATTCAGCGTGAGTACGACGTACCGCCGCAGGTTGCCGTGACACTGCCGATTCTGGTGGGGCTCGACGGCGAGCGGAAAATGTCGAAGAGCCTGGGCAATTACGTCGGCATAACGGAAGCGCCGGAGGAAATGTTCGGGAAACTGATGTCCATTCCGGACGAGCTGATGTGGTCGTATTACGAGCTAGTGACCGACCGCACGCCGCAGGAGATCGCGGCGCTGAAGGAAGAAGTGAAAAGCGGCGCGCTGCATCCGATGGACGCGAAGATGCGGCTGGCGGAGGACGTGGTCTCCGGGTTTCATGGCGCCGAAGCCGGCCGAAAAGCGGCGCAAAATTTCCAGCGCGTGTTCCGTGACCGCCAGGCGCCAACGGAAGCTCCGGTGCACAAGATTCCGGTCGGGCCGGCGAAAAAACTGAGCACACTGCTGACGGAGTTAAAGCTCCTGCCCTCTAAGAGTGAAGCCGAGCGCTTGATCAAGCAACGTGGTGTGGAAATTGACGGCGTCTGCGTGGAAGACCCACGCAAGGAAATCGACCTGGCAAAGCCCGGTGAATTCCTTTTGCGCGCAGGGAAGAAGAAGTTTGTGAGGATTGTTATCGAATAGCGGCGCGCTTCAGTTCAAAACGTCGGCGACAAGCGTGGCAACGTAATCCGCGATGGCGGGGGCTGCGGTGAGGCCGGGGGATTCGATGCCCACGAGCTGAATTACATTGGGCACTTGGCGGTCGCGTTCGATGACAAAGTCGGCGATGCCGTGTCCATCCGGGGGCACCAGCTTGGGGCGCAAGCCGGTGTAGGCCAGGTACATATCCTGCGCCTCAATTTCGGGAATCAGGCTTTTCACGTCAGCGGCGAATTCAGGAACGCTCATGCGCTCGCGCTCGTAGTTTTCCTTGGATTCGACGTAGCGCGCGGTTGGTCCCACGAGCGTCGTTCCGCAAAGCGTTTTGGTGAAATGCAAGCCCAAGGTAAGTCCGCCGCTGTGCGGCAAAGGATACACAAGATTGTTCACCAGTGCCGCTTTCGCTCCGCGCAACTCGCAGTATTCGCCGCGCACCGGATAAATCTTCCAAGGACGCGGTCCGAGGAGTTGCGCCACCTCGTCGGCGTAGAGCCCCGCGGAATTGATCACACAACGCGCCGAAATCTTTTCGGTCTCGGATCGCTCCTCATCGCCAATGCGCAAACCAACCTCAACCGAATCCTTTTGCGCCTCCAGGAACTCGACGCGCGCGCGATTCACCAGATTGGCGCCCTGGCTCTCGGCGATGCGTGCGAACGCATGCACCAATTCTTCCGCACAGACGATGCCCGTCGACGGAATGTCCAGGGCCACATACCCGCGCACGTGGGGTTCGCGGGTGCGAATTCCGGCCGCATCCAGGAGCCGCAAGCCCTCAACGCCGTTCTCTTGGCCTTTTTTCTTCAACGCCTGCAGCGCCGGCTCTTCCCCCGGGTCTTTCGCAACAACGATCTTCCCGGTGGTGCGATGAGCAACGTTATGCTTTTCGCAGAACGCCTTGGTCATGCGATTTCCCTCGACACACAGGCGTGCCTTCAGGGAATTTGTCGGGTAATAAATGCCGGAATGAATGACCCCACTATTACGTGAGCTGGTGGCCATGCCCATTTTGGGGCACTGCTCCACCAGAAAAACATCTTGCCAGCGGCGGGAAAGAGCTTCAGCAATCGCGCAACCAACCACTCCGCCGCCAATGATCAGAACATCGGCTTGGTCCATGACTCTCAAGAATACAACGATTGCACAGCGCGGAGATTGCTGCTATTCCTCGTGGCCAACCGCATCGAAGAACGGCTTGCAGGGAAGCAGCTTGGCTTGCGTGCCATCGTGCACGGCGAACTTTGCCACCTGCGATTCCTCATAGCCATTTTTCCACAGCGAGGCGCTGCCGTACTCGCCGTCTTTGTTCAACGCGTAGAAATAGAGGTGGAAGGTGGCGAGCTTTTTCTTGTCGCCATTGTAATTTCGAACCACCCGCCCCATGGCTTCCAGGCAGGCCTCGGTGGGCTTCACGCCACGCCGCATCTGTTCAACGATGGTGTGCCCGCCGCTAATCTTGATATTTTCTTCGCCTTTTCCCGTGGAGCCCGCGCCGCCAACATCGCCGTCCACGTACAATCCCGCGCCGATGATGGGCGAATCACCCACGCGCCCGGGTATTTTCCAAGCGAGTCCCGAAGTTGTGGTGGTGCCGCTGACCTCGCCGTGGGCATTCACCGCCAGGCAATTGATGGTACCGGTGATGGGATGAGCGATGCGTCGCTCGGCGTACGCGATATTCTGGGCGTCGCCATCGAAAAGAAGGGCCATGTGCTCCTGCCACTCGGGACTATCGATGCCGGGGCGCCAGTTGAAGTCGGTTTTGGCTTTCCACGCCAGCCAGATCTTGCGGGAATGCTCCGTGAGCAGATTCATCTCCTCGAATCCTTCGGCTATCGCAAAGCGCCGCGCGCCATCGCCAACGATCATCACGTGATTGGTACGCTGCATCACGGTTTTGGCCAGGCGGGACACGTTCTTTATTTTTTGCACCGAGGCGACGCTTCCACATCGCTGCGTGGGACCATGCATGACGCTAGCGTCGAGCTCCACGACTCCTTCTTCATTCGGCAAGCCACCGTAGCCGACGGAATCATCATTAGGATCGTCTTCAACGATGGTCACCGCGGCGACTACGGCATCGAGCGTGTCGCCGCCACTTCTGAGAATATCCATACCTTTCTGCAGTGCGTTCACGCCGTTCGCTGAAGAGATGATCACCGGCCGCGTTACCGTGGACTCCGCCGCCGCAGGCAACCCCGCGCTCGGAGCGGGCTCCGGCAGGGATTTGCCGAACAGCCGGCTAGCGGACGCGAGCGCGCTGCCGGTCAATGTGGTGAAAAAGAACTTGCGGCGAGACCAGAGATCCATCGCAAACACTCCTGTAATTAAAGCAAAACCAACCGAGTTGCACTGTAAGCGAAAAGGCTTGGAAAAGAAACTCTTGTGCGCATGACGGTGCGCCGCTAGTCCGTGCCACCGAGGGGCAAGAAGTACTGTGTGCCTTTGACCGGTTCCTGCAAACGGCGAAGCAACTGCTGCAGATCTTCGCTGCGCTCGACGAAGTCGATCTCGGAGGTGTCAATAACCAGCAAGTCGGCGCCGGCATAGCGAAAGAAAAAGTGTTCGTAGGCGCGCGCCACTTCTTCGATGTATTCGGGCGAAATCTGTTTTTCTTCGTGGGCTTTTTTCTTGGCGATTCGCGCGCGCAGCACTTCCGGCTTGGCTTGCAGGTAAATCACCAGGTCGGGCTCAGGAAGCTCCGCGGTAACAGATTCGTAGTAGCGTTCGTAGAGTTTCAGTTCCGGGTCGTCGAGATTCAGGTTGGCAAAAATGCGATCTTTTTCCATCAGGAAATCGCTGATGATCGGGCCGGGCAGGTCTCCGGACAGGGCTTCGCGGATGCGCTTCTGTCGTTCGATCAGAAAGTACATTTGCGCGCGAAAGGCAGCTCCGCGTTTCGCCGCATAGAAATCCGCCAAAAAGGGGTTGTCTTCGCAATCGTAGATTCGCCGGGCATGCAAGCGTTCCGCCAGGATGCGGGCAAGGGTCGTTTTGCCCACGCGCAACGGCCCCTCGATCACGATAAATCGCGGTGGCTGCGAGCCGCTTTGCGGCTCAAGAGCCCGTTTCGTCGAAGAAGATTCTGATGGCGCCATTTTTCCGAGCGAAGCTGGTGTCCCCCAATTGCGGGCGATTATAGCAGGAGTTCCGGATATATATTGTGGGAGCCGCGCCCCGTTTAGTACCAAAGTCCCAGGACCGGGGAGGGGTCTGCGGGCAGGAAAGGTACCAGCGAAAAATGTGACCAATGGGCCAGTGACCCCTGTCCCAAAGTACAGTAGAGTAGTCGTGGTTGCAGCGCACCAACCGTCTTTTTCTTCTGCGACCTGAGGGGTGCTTCATGGTCTTCGCTGCAATCGCGTTGGTCTGCTGTGCCACAGCCTTCCCGGAAAACTCCAACGCTCCCACCCAGCGGGCTACTCCTGCGGTCGCTTCATCCGACACTTCCACCCCGGCAGTGAATGTGGACAAGTCGCAACCGGTGCGTGGCGACGCGCCGATCGCGAAGAACGTTTCTGCGATCACCTCGAATGCCGATGATGGCTCCTCGGAAAGCGCAAGTGCAGAAAGCATTACACCAGGCAGCCAGCCGTTTTCGAACGCGCCCATCAAGCCGGCAATTCACGGCACCTACGAGACCGCGCGGCAGCGCAAGATTTGGTACGGATTAGTAGCCGCGAGCAGCGGAGCGGCGGCCTTTGACGCGTGGACGACGCGGCGCGCAGTATCAGGAAACTACGGTGTAGAAGGCGATCCGCTATTGCGGCCCTTTGCGCACTCGAATGCGATCTATGCGGCCACGCAAGTGAGCCCGGCGGTCCTCGATTATGTGGGTCATCGCATGATGACGAGCCATCACGAATGGATGAGAAAATTGTGGTGGGCTCCCCAGGTGGCGGGCACGAGCTTCTCTTTCGGTGCGGGCATTCATAACTATCGTCTGGTTCCATAGTAATTGCCGAGGCAATAAACAACTCCAAGCGCAAGCGAATTTCTTCGCATCGCCTTGTTCCTTTCGGTGCCTAATGCGATATAGTGGGGTACCCTGTCTGTAGCTGTTATCCGCCTTGGCACTTCCTTGGGAACTTTGTTCCGGCAGACGGGATGAGCTTCGGTACCCTATCTGAAACAGGCCGGAGCGCCGTGGGGGCGCTGCGGCTGGAGGGCAGAGTCATGGCGATGAGAAAGCCGCTATTGGGTGCATTGCTGATGATGGCGATGGCCTGGGTGGTGCGCGCGCAGGATGGCAATTGGACCGGCAATTCCACGAAAGATTCGGGGACCACCGCCGCAGCCTTCGCAAGCAGCCTGAGCCCCGTCGCACAAGTGAATTTGTCTGCCGCCGCGGCAGATGCCACGCGGAGTTTTGCCTGGGCCACGCCGGCACCGTCGGACGCCAATGCCAGTGCCAATGGCGCTTCGGCTGCTCCGGCAGCGGCGCCGCCAGCGAGACCGAAGTATGTGTTTGGGGACCGCGATGACTACCGCTGGCAGTTGGCCCTGGGCGTGGAATTCTTCCGCTTTCAATCCAATTTGCTGAATGCCAGCATGGTGGGATTGAACACCACCGTGACGTACTTCACAAACGACTGGTTTGCCGTGGAAGGAAACCTGGTCACCGGCTTTGCTCCCACCATCTACGATCGCGAACACGTAAAGTACTTTGGCGGCGGCGGGGGCCTCCGCATCGGAACGCGCAAGGCGAGATTCGAGCCTTGGGCCCACGCGTTGGTGGGCGGCGGACACCTGCAGCCGCAAACTGCGGGCAACAGCAAGGGTGCGCTGTCGGTGCAGGCCGGAATCGGGTTGGACTACCGGGTGCACGCGCGATTGTCGCTGCGCGCGGAAACTGATTACGTGTACAGCGATTTCTTCAAGCAGACGCAGAACAACTTCCAGGCGGTAGCGGCGGCAGTGTTCCACTTCTAAAGCGGGCAATTTAACCTCGCAACGTTGTTCGTTTAGACAAGTATCCCCTGTTCCGCAACCGTTACCCGGGGTGTCTGCAAAGTGCGATACGTCACATCCTTCGTTTTGGCCGCCTGCTATATTTCCCGAAGATAGAACGGACAGAGGATCCATTCGATTCACCGCGAGTCGATCCCCCGGAGAAAGGGAGAAGTTTATGCTGAAAAAGGGCTTTATCGCGCTCGGCACATTGCTTGCAGTCACGAGCTTTTGTTTCGCGCAGGAAACCACCGATCAAAAACCAGAAGTAAAGAAGGTAGTCATCAAGCAGACGAGTGCGTCGTCCGGTAAAGAGATGTTCACGCAGTACTGCGCACCCTGCCATGGAGTCGACGGCACCGGGAAAGGCCCCGCGGCGTCGGCCATGAAAACACAGCCAACCGACCTGACGCAACTTGCCAGGAAGCACGACGGCAAATATCCCGCGAACGCCGTAGCGGGCGTCCTGAAATTCGGAAGCGCCGGTGGCGCCAACCCCGCGCACGGGTCGGCCGATATGCCCATCTGGGGGCCGCTGCTGCAATCCCTGGACAAGTATCACGATTCGATCGTGCAACAACGCATCAGCAATCTCGTGATGTACATCGAAACACTTCAAGCGAAGTAAGACTCGCGGTGTTGCAGGCTCGGGACGGCAGGAAGAAGAACTATTTCTTTCTGCCGTTTCCTTTTAGGAGCGAGCAGAGTGCGCTGCAGCGATTCCTGGAAGCTTGCCGGACTCGCGATTCAGTCGGGAATGACGGCGCTTCCGTTGCGCGCGGCCATCTGGGAATTCTCGGAATCGCGCACCACTTGGCGAACCATATACTTGCCGGGCTTCAGATCAAAACTGGTTTTCCGTGTAAGTCCCGCTTGCAGCATTTTTTGATAGCTGGGCTCGAGCAAATTCAGGTCGAGAACCTTCTGTCCGCCAGTGACGAAATTTCCGTTGTCATCGAAGATGGAGGTGGCCAGCGTGACGCTGTCGACATGACGGCCATCGACAAGCCGGAATGGCAGCTCGTTCATCTGTAAGTGCGAAAAAATGTCGAGTTGTCCCTCTCCGCCGTCCTTCTTGACGTACTGCGACTGCAGCGCGAACGGAAAATCGCGAATTTCGTCCTGCGAGAAAAGCGCGTGCTGCAATTCGTCGTGGGATTCCTTCTTCGGGTCGCCGCCCTGCATGGGCGCGAAATAACCGCGGCGGGCTTGCGTGTCGTAGAGCGGGTCGCCGAGGCGATTGAGCCGGGTAACCGTGACTTTCAGCTTGTGGTAGGAACCATCCAGTTGCACTGACGAAGGCGTGAAACCCAGGATGTAGTAGACGTCGGGGGCCGCGCCAAGGCGCTGGAGGCCGGCGTCGAGGTCGTTGGAATCGCGGAAGCAGGTTCCGCCGGTCTCATCTGCCAACGTGAGCAGACCGAGAGATTGCTCTCTCTGTGCCATCAAATTCTCCCGAAGTTCGGTCAGATTCTGTTTGTTCTGTTTGTTCTGTTTGGTCCCCATTGTCTCTGTATACGGGGCGTGGAGGTCAGGGACGTAGAGTCCCCGCACACCGAGGGTGTTGATCACGACTCCGGAATTGTTGGCCTTCTCGATGAGTCGTCGCTCGTGTCCAATGAGTCCAACCCGCCACGGAATCCTGGAGAGATCAGCACGAGAATCCGTTCACCCGGCATGCGAGAGAGGATGCCCATGGCGTTCGAGCAGGGCCTTGAAATTGAGACCCGGGGCAGGTGCGCTCTCGAGGTTCTGAGACGTTCCCTGCCCGCCCGCTGTGGCCTCCGGCTGTCCCTGTCCATTCACGATGTGCGACGTCTCTTTATCAGGGAACGCCGATATTCCCGCCAGTGCCGCGCGGACCTTTTCGGGATTGCCTGTAAAGTCGTTGGCGAATGCCCCTTTGAATGTGCTGTACCAAGCGACGCGGTCCGTCGGCGACAGGGTATTCATGAACTTTGCAGCAGCCCCGCGGCTCCGGATCAAGTCTCCGACCTCCATCTGGCCGGTATCGAAAACCAACATGACGAAACGATCGGGCAGGACGGCTGCCGGAACGTTCGCCAATTCCGGCGGGCGAATCTGAGTTTTCGCTGCGGCTTCCGACCGCGCGAGACGTGATTCGCGTGTTTCGATGGAAAAGTTAGTGATGACCTGGGGCTTCCCGTGGTCGGAAAGCTGAAAATCTTCACGCCTCAAACCTGGCACGGGATGGCCTTTGCAGTCGCGCACCACCACACGCACCTGCACCAGGTTTACGCGCAGCTTGATGGTCGTGCCGGTTTCCGCCGATGTGCGGGCGGGTCGAGGTGCTGAAGTGCCATTCGGTGCTTGCGCGCAGATCACCGCAACGCTGACAGACTGGAGAAGAACAAGTACGAGCACCTTCAGGCAGAGCCAAGCACATCGCCAATGAATGAGCATCCAGTGGCGCCTTCCCGCACTAGCAGGTTTTTCCGTTACCCGTGGAGCGCCGAGCAACTGACCATTGCGATTCATACGCTTACTGTTCCTCGGGACGTCGCTGCCATATACCTCCCCGGGCGCCACGGCTTCGTGCAGGTTATGGGCTTAAGGGTAAGATCGAGGGGGAAAGCAAACTGGTTGTGGGGAGAGCGCGAAATGAATCGAAGTCGCAACGTGTTGGCGCCGGCGTTTTCTGTGAGCATACTCATCCTTCTCGCCGCCGGAACGCTGGGGGCACAGAACCCCGCCGAGTGGACGGAGCCCTTTCCGCCGCACAAGGTAGCCGGGAACATCTACTACGTCGGCAGCAAAGGACTCGCGGCGTTTTTGATCACCACGCCGCAGGGACACATTCTGATCAACAGCAACCTGGAGAGTTCGCTCCCACAGATTCAGGCCAGCGTCGATAAACTTGGCTTTCATTTCAGCGACGTGAAAATTCTCCTGATCAGCCATGCGCACTTCGATCATTGCGCGGGCAGCGCGAAACTCAAGGAGCTCACAGGGGCGCGTTACCTGGTGATGGATGCCGATGTGCCGGTGGTGGAGTCGGGCGGCAAGCGCGATTTTCAATATGGAGGTTCGAAAGACATGTGCTATCCCGCGGCAAAAGTCGATCGCGTGCTGCACGATGGCGACCAAGTGAGATTGGCAGACACGGTGCTGGTGGCGCATCTTACGCCGGGACACACCAAAGGAACGACGACGTGGACGATGAAGGTGAGCGACGGGGGAAGGATTCGCGACGTCGTGATTGTGGGCAGTCCCAACGTCAACCCAGGCTACAAGCTGGTTCAAAACGCGGCGTACCCCAACATTGCGCAGGACTATGAACGCACCTTTCGCGTGCTGAGTGCTTTGCCGTGCGACATATTCCTGGGAGCGCATGGCGGCTACTACGACATGGAAGCGAAGGTCGCGCGGCTGAAGCCGGGCCAGGCGAATCCGTTTATTGATCCGGGCGGCTATCAGAGCTACGTGGCGGAAAGAGAGGAAGCCTTCCGCGCCGAACTGAAGAAACAATCCGAAGCAACTCACTAACAAATAGATGCAGGAAGAAAATGTCGTCACGAGAATTGCCGCGAAGCTTGCCTGCACGCATATTAAGAAATCATAAAGATTGAAGCTGTTACCTGTCGTTACGTTCCGCGCCATGCGCGACGGGTTACATGGAAATATTTGCTCGGCGCAATCGATTAATTGAGCGTTAAAAACAGGACTTGCGAAGAAACTTCTGCTGCTGAGAATTCGTCTAAATAAATAACCAAGAGAAAAACTTTCCGCGCGCAGGGTGCTTCGTGGTTAGCTCCTCAGCCGGGAAAGAATTAAAAAGGAGCATTACATGAAAATGTCGAGATTTTCGTTGGCGATTCTTAGTGCGGCCTTCCTGTTCTCAACCAGCGCTTTCGCGCAGAGTGAAAACAAAGGCAAACTGTCGGTGCCGGAGACGATTACCGTCGAAGGCAAGCAACTCCCTCCGGGCGACTACAAGGTGGAGTGGGATGGCACCGGCCCGAACGTTGAAGTGAAGATTCTGAAGGGCAAAGAAACCGTAGCCACAGCGCCGGCACGCCTTGTGCAGACACAGAGCTAAGGCTGCACTGAATTCCTACGGCGTGACCAAACAGCAAGATGGCAGCCGGGCATTGTCTTCGATTTACTTCGGCGGAAGGAACTTACAGCCTGGAAATCGGGCAGAGCTCAGCGCAGGCCACTCCGGCAGCCGACGCCGCAACGCGGTAACCAGCGCCAAGAAAGAACGCAGACAACAATCGACAGCAAGGGCCTCTCGCGGGGCCCTTTTTGTTGCTGAAGCGGAATTACGTCTCCCGCGTCTAACCTAGGGTCCCCACAGGGGTGTGGGTCCATGAACTTCCGGGAAACGCCCAGACCAGGCGCACCGGGAACGCGGGTGCCGGATCGCGGCTAGCTGTCCGCAAAGGAGAATCGACTGTGAAAAAACTTTTGGCCATTTCATGCGGTATGTTGTTGCTCGGCGGATTTGCCGTATTTGCGCCCGCCAGCTATTGCGCAACGCAGGCGGCTTCGGCAGATAAAACCGCGCCCAGCTACGACATGAAAGCGCAGTCCGCACAGGATTTGCAGGATCTGCAGAAAAAAATCGTCGGGCTGGCGGAGGCGATCCCGGCCGACAAATACACCTGGCGTCCGGAGCCTGGCACGCGCTCGGTGAGCGAACTTTTCCTGCATATTGCGGCCGCCAACTACAATATTCCGACGATGATGACGGGCGTGACTCCCGCGGCGGGCTTCGAGGGCAAGGGGTTTGAAAAATCAACTACCGACAAGGCAAAGGTCATCGAGCAGTTGAATAAATCGTTCACCTACGCAATCGCCGCGGTGAATAATATGTCGAACGCGGATTTCGCCAAGCCGGAAAAAAAGCTAGGACCGGACGCGAACGACGGCGACGTGGTGTATCTGATGGTCGTGCACACCCACGAGCACCTGGGGCAGTCCATTGCGTACGCGCGAATGAACAACATTACGCCACCCTGGACGGCCGAAGCGGAAAAGAAGAATCCGAAGGCCGCCGCCGCAGCGGAATGAGCTGAAATTCAGCAAGAAAAAACCGGCGGTTTGGTGTTGAGGGAACGCGCGCGAATGGCAAAAACCAAGGGTCCGGGCTCGAAAGCCTGGACCCTTGTGGTATGGGGACTGAGGATCACGGCGAGCTGCTATCCGCGCAGACATCAGCCCGCCGCTGGGTATCGTTCGGACCGCGAACTAAAACTCGCCGCGCCTCGCCTGGTCGGCGTCCTCGGCGAGATCGCTGAGGAGTTCCACGAATCCGTCGGATTTGCCGCTTTTCGAGGTGTGGCCGATGAACAGGCCGTCTTTGATGAGACTGTTGAGCGCGCCCATGGCAGCGCCTTTGGTTGCTGTGGGGCGAATGATGGAGACCGGCCCGAACTTCTTATTCAGGAAGAAGGTAGGTTCGGGCATGATCAGGTTGGCTTGGAATTCGTCCGCTTCGGCCGGGGTGAAATTGGGGTTGCTCAGGTTAGGAAAGGTCACCGTGGCTCCGGTAGACCCAGGGAAGCCGGTATCCGTGTCGGTCAACAAAATGGCATTGCCGGCCTTGTCGTGCCAGGTCTGGAAGTGCGAAGTTTCGGTTGGCCCAATGCTTAGCAGAATGCGCAGCACCTGTGGCCTGGTGACGCGCTGCGCTAGTGAGGGGTAGAGACTGCTGCCACCCTGCTCGATAAATCCGAAGTGAAAGCCTGCGGTGTTGGCGATGGCCTGCGTGTGTTTCGACACGCCACCGGGCTGGTTGGGATCCGCGATGAGGTCCTGGTTGGTTCTGGGGATAGCAGTGTGCTGATGTACGGCGAGATCGGGAACGGCATTGTCAGGGAACACGTCACCCAGATCGGGATTTCCCGTAGAGCTGCGATAACGAGTCCACCACGTGGTGTCCACTGTCAATTGCGTGAGATTCGTGAGCCGGCCGGTGTTGGGCACGCCGGTAACCTGGCTGGGCTGCAAGGTCGCGAATTTCGTAAGGTCGACGACGTCCGCGCCTTTGGCCTGCAAATAATTCCTCAGAAAGGATTCGTGGCTCAGCTCATCATCGGTGTTGTCGGAGATGTATTGCGGCATGTCGCTGTCGAGTTGTTGCAGGCCGGTGACATACAGGTCCGCCAAGCCGTTCGGGAAGGGCAGGTCAATCGGGGAAATACCGCGCGTGGCGGGCCCGGCGCCTCCGAGTTCGGCGTATTGCCGCCAAAGATCGGCTTCGATGGTTTCCAGTGCTTGCAAGAAACGGAGTATCGCGGCATCTCCCCGCGTTAGGCTTCCACCGTCGTCATCGTCATCATCGCGTGCGTAAACCGGCCGGCTGTTGCCGAGCAGTCCGGCACCAATTGTTGCCGCGCCCGCCGTCACGGCGCCTTTCTTGAGAAACGATCGGCGCGTCGTCGAGGGACCTGGGGAAACGGGCACACCTGTTCTTTTCATTTTGGTTCTCTCCTTGGAAATTTCGGTTTGGATCGCACCCGGTGCCGCGCGTCACCTTGCGATCGGTAGTCATTGGGAGACTAGCGCGGGCCGGTTCGCGAGTTGTCAGATTGCTATCGCCGCGGGGTCATTTTTGTGGCGCGATTTGCGAGGAAAAAAGGACCTGGTGGTGACTTTCCTAAATCACCGCGAGAACGTAGGCTGGTAAAATCTTAAACTGCGCGCAGTTGCGACGCGAGGAATTTGCGATAAATACGGCCTATTTCGCGTTTTGCACAGGGTCCACAGGGGTGTGGAAAGCTGCCAAAAAAAGTTTTGGGCGGCACTTGACATATTTGCGGCTTATAGTAAGATTACAAATGGTTCGGCACTTCCTAAAAGTGTCGGGCCGTGCAGGGGATTCACAGTCGGGTCTGAAGTACTCCAAGGAACAGATCCTATAGTGAGGCGCCTTATTAGCACAGGGTAATTCATGTTGAGCTTCGCGCGAAGCCGCTAACACCAGGCGGCTGTGCCCGGCGCTCGACGCCGGGTTTCGTATTTTATGGAGACTTTTTGGCAGCGGTAAGCCAGGGAGGCTTCATAATCGGCCCTCCGGAAGGAGGGCGTTCCGACCTAGTCGGGACCCCTGATGGGATCAGGGATACACGTTCTTTGACAACTGAAAGGTTGGCACGTTCCCGCCGATAACTCTGGACGGATTACGGTCCGTTTGGGGGATTGAGGGTGGGGACGATTACAAGTTCTGCTCGAGATGTTGAGCAGTACTGTGGATAACAAGGCGAACTCATATCAAGCGCTTGTGGAATCCAGGGTCGACAGTCCCGGCGCCGAGTAATCGGACCACGGAATAATGGACCTGGAAGAAGCAGGGCGTACGAGTT
>CAWDRK010000018.1:0-84273 GCA_963804635.1 Candidatus Acidiferrales bacterium | reverse complement strand
CTTCTACGTGTGGTTCGATGCCTTGACCGCGTACCTCAGCGCTGTCGGCGGGCCCGATTACGAAATGCGTGGCTACTCGCCGGCGACTGCACGTCGTGGGCAAAGACATCATTCGCTTTCACACCGTCTACTGGCCTGCGTTCCTAATGGCCGCGATGCTGCCCCTCCCCAAGCAGGTGTGGGCGCATGGCTGGTTTCTGATGGATGCCGCCAAGATGAGCAAGTCCAAGGGCAACGTCGTCCTGCCTCGCCCCATCGCCAACATGCTCGGCATGGATGCTCTGCGCTACTTCCTCTTGCGCGAAGTCGTTTTCGGCCAGGATGGCAATTTCAGTTACGACGCCCTGGTCACTCGTTACAACAGCGACCTTGCCAATGGCCTAGGTAACCTGGCTAGTCGCACCGTGGCTCTCATCGAAAAGAATTTTGCCGGGAATATTCCCAAACCTGGCCCCCGGCAACCCCAGGACGACGCCCTCGCCAACGAAGCGCAAGCCGCAATCGGCGAAGTGCTTGAGCGCTACGACAAAATGGAGTTTGCGCGCGCCCTGGAAACCATCTGGAGCGTCATTGGCGCCGCCGACAAATATCTCACCTCTGAGCAACCTTGGGCGCTCGGTTCGGGCGAAGCGAACCAGATCAGGAAAGCCACCATTCTTTGGACCGTTGCCGAGCTCCTGCGTATTGTCGTCGCCCTCGCCAACCCGGTTCTGCCCGTTACGGCTACCAGGGTTTGGACGCTCCTGGGCCAAGCGGGCTCCCTGGACACTTTTGAACTGGATGGCTTGCGCTGGGGACAACTAGCGCCAGACGCACAGCTGGGCAAAGCGCAAACGCTATTCCCGCGCGTTGATAAAGCGGAAGCCATAGAGAGGATCGAATCGATGGCAAACGAAGAACTAAATCCCAAACCGGCGGCGCCTGCGGTCCCGTCTGCTGCTGCCCCATCGGGAACAACGGTCGCAGCCTCGGCTCTTGCCGCGACTACGCCGGAGAAGATCGGCATCGACGATTTTGCCAAAGTCGAGATGCGCGTCGGCCAGGTGAAAACCGCGGAACGCATTGTCGGCGCAGATAAGCTCTTGAAACTTACCGTCGACATCGGCAGCGAAGTGCGCCAGATCTGCGCCGGCATCGCGCAATTTTATGAGCCGGAGTCGCTCATCGGCCGTAAGGTTGTTGTCGTCGTGAACCTGGCCCCCCGCAAGCTTCGCGGCGTTGAGTCTAACGGCATGATCGTAGCCGCCTCCGTTGGCCCCGACGGCCGCCCAGTCCTAGCCGGGTTCCACGAAGACGTAGAAGTAGGCGCCCGCTTGAAGTAAGGTGTCAGATATCGGCATCAGCTGGGCAAAGTACCAGCTTGCCTCGGTTCATCGATGGCCCTCCACGAAGTTATGCTTCCGGAGGGTCGCACAACCTGCGTTCTGGGTTCAAATCGAGACCATGAGAATTTGCTGCTTATGCGTTTCTCATCAATAATTTAAGGAAGGCAAGAGGCAAAACGTTGGGACACTACTGATCACTGATAACTCCAATGCACCTCATCGACTCTCACGCTCACATCGACTTCCCCCAGTTCGACGCTGACCGCGACGCCATGCTTGCCCGCGCCCAAGCCGCGGGCGTAACCACGTTGCTAGCCATCGGTACCGGCCCGGGTCCAGAGAAGTTGGACGCCGCCCTCCCCTACGCCGAAGCCAACGATTGGATTTACACCACCGTTGGCATCCATCCCCACGAAGCTAAGGAAGTTACGGCAAGTCATCTTGAGACACTGGCCAAGCTGGCTGAGCATCCCAAGGTCATCGCCTGGGGCGAAATCGGCCTCGACTATTTCTATGACCATTCCCCTCGCGACCTCCAGGAACGCGCCTTCCGCCAGCAAATGGAACTCGCCCGCGCGGCCAAGCTCCCCATCATCATTCACTGCCGCGATGCTTGGAACGACTGCCTCCAGCTCCTTGACGAGGTCTGGAAGCCCACCGGTCTTGGCGGCATCCTGCACTGTTTCACCAGCACCCTCGAAGACGCCAATCACGGTATCGACATGGGCTTTCTCGTCTCCTTTACCGCCAATGTCACCTATCCAAAAGCCCAGAACATTCGCGACGTTGCGAAAGCTTTGCCCTTGGAGAAAGTTTTGATTGAGACGGATTCTCCGTACTTGGCGCCGCAGTCCGTCCGCGGCAAGCGTAACGAGCCTGCCTACGTTGCGGAAGTAGCGAAGGTCCTTGCGAATGTGAGAGACTTACCCGTAGAGGCCATCGCCGAACAAACCACCGAGAATTTCAGGCGATTCTTTCCCATCGCCCGGCCAGGTGCATCGCACGTTGGGGAGTCTCGCTGAGTACGCGCGGCGAGCCCAGGAGAACGGTCATCGCTTTACTCACCGCCAGGGAAATTTTTGAGTTGGTGCGGGAAGACCTCGTTAAGGTCGAGCAGGAACTATCCCGTCAAAGTGCCTCTGCCTTTCAGCCGGTCTCCGAAATTACCAGCTACCTCCTTGGTGGGGGAGGGAAGCGCCTTCGACCGGCTCTCTTGCTGCTTTGCCACGGCTACGCTGCGGGACGCAAATCCGATGGTCGCAGCGCCATCAGGCTTGCTGCTGTCGTGGAACTTCTCCATAGCGCCACGCTGATTCATGACGATGTCATCGATAGCGCGGACACGCGCCGCGGCCGTCCCTCTGCTAATTCCCGTTGGGGCAATCATCGCAGCGTGCTGGCGGGCGACTGGCTCTACATGCAGTCCTTCCAGATCGCACTGGAAGAACGCAATTTCCGCGTGCTCGACATCCTGATCGATCTCACCCAGAAAATGGTCGAAGGCGAACTTATCCAGCTCGCGAAGATCGGCCGCATGGATGTTACCGAAGAGGATGCCGTCAAGCTGGCCACCTATAAGACCGCCTGCCTGTTCAGCGGTTGCGCGCGCCTAGGCGGCGTCCTCGGTGGCTTCGACGAACACGACGAACAGGCACTCGATGACTACGGCCGTTACGCCGGCCTTGCCTTTCAACTAATCGACGACTTGCTCGATTTCACTGCTTCGAGCGAACAGCTTGGCAAACCCGTCCTCAGCGACCTGAAAGAAGGCAAAGTCACCCTGCCTTTGATCTACGCCATGGAAAACGGTCACAGCGAAGCTCGGGAAATGGTCGCGCGGGTCCTCGAAGAGAAGGAATTCCAATCCGTCCAGCCGGAAAAACTCGTGGCACTGGTTCGCGATTCCGGCGCTCTCGACCGCGCTCGCAACCTCGCTCACGATTACGCTCGCCGTGCCAAGTCCTGTATCAACGGTGCCGGCGACTCTGAATACGCCCGCGCCCTCCGCACCCTCCCCGACTTCATCCTCGAGCGCGAAAACTAACCTTCCATGTCCTGTAGCTCACCCTTCAGGGGTGTGGGTGTTGCTTCGCTATTGCGCCGGCCAGGGCTGCAACGGTAAGCCGCTCCTGTCTTTCTCTTCTGTTACCATGTGACGAATTATGCTTCCGTTCAAACTCATCTATCACGAGCGCTATGACCTAAACCTCGGCGCCCACGTCTTCCCCTCGCAGAAATACCGTCTCATCGCCGACAAGCTACTCAACGACTCCGTCGCCACGCGCGAGGATTTCCTCCGCCCTGAGCAGGCATCCGACACGGATATTCTGCGCGTTCACAGCGAAGACTGGGTTCACAGGCTGAAGACCGGCACCCTCACCCTCAGTGATGTCATGAAGCTCGAGGTTCCATACTCCCCGGAACTCGTCAGCGCCTTCTGGTTAGCTGCCGGCGGAACGGTTGCCGCTGCGCAATGCGCCCTTCGCGATGGCTTTGGCTGCAACCTCGGTGGCGGCTTCCATCATGCCTATCCCGGTCACGGCGAAGGCTTCTGCGCCATTCATGATGTTGCCGTGGCCATCCGTCGCGTGCAGGCCGACGGCGCTGTCCGCAAGGCCATGGTCGTCGATACCGATGTGCACCACGGAAACGGCACGGCAGCGATCTTCGCCAAACAGCCGTCCGTCTTTACGTTATCCATCCACCAACTCAACAACTATCCCGCCTACAAGCCGCCCTCGACCATTGATCTCGACATGCCCGATCAAATAGAGGACGCCGCCTACCTCACTGCCTTATTGCCTGCCGTTCGCGCCGGCCTCGACTCTTTTCAACCCGAAATATTGTTCTATGTCGGCGGGGCCGATCCTTATCGGGATGACCAATTGGGGGGCTTGTCGCTCACCATCGACGGCTTAGTCGCGCGAGACAAGGGAGTATTTGAAGAGGCCCGTAAGCGCAACATTCCCGTGGTAACCACTCTCGCTGGCGGCTATGCCCGCCGCATCGAAGACACCGTCCAGATCCACGTCAACACCATTCTCGCGGCTCGTGAGGTCGCTCAACTCCATCCCTACGAACAAGCCGCCGGAACTTAGTGACCTAGCTTGGTGCCTGCGTTTCCCAGCCCGTCATCCCGACCGGAGAAGCGGTGATTTTGCCGTTTCGATCTGGAGGGGTCAGCTCGAGATCCCTGTTCGTAGGAGGCCCCTCAGGGGTGCCGCGGTCTTCGCTGTCAAAAATGCTCTTTGCCTTCGCCGTCTCACGGCGTGGCCACGGCTGCCGACGGCGTCGCGTCCGCCGGATGCGCCACCCGTTCCACCGCTTGCTCCAACACTCTATCTACCGTCTCCGGATCAAATCCATCGGTGCGAAACGCAATCGTTCCTGTCCGGTCCAGGATTAGCGTCGTCGGGAAAGAGTGCACTGCCAGCAACTGATCTAGGCCATCGGCAAACAATACTCCCATCCTGGGCTTCTCTTCTTCCAAGTATGGCCCCACCAGCGTTTCATCGTCATCGCAGTTCAATCCCAGAAACACAATGTCTTTCTGCCCCGCGAAATGCGCTGCTACCTTCTCGAAGTGCGGTTCCATCTCCCGGCACGGGCCGCACCACGTCGCCCAGAAATTCAGCACCACCACCTTTCCTTTCGTGTCGGCAAACGGGAAGGGAGAACCGTCCGGTGCCTTCCGCAGTGTGAATTCGTAAGGATTCTTCAGCCCGGCGTTGCGTGCGGGCTTTGCCGCTTTGGTCACTGCCGAGGCGTCGTCAAACGCATGCAGAAGGTAATCACCCAAACCGTCTTCTGAACCGTGCGCCAGCCGCCAGACATTTCCGATCTTGTTGCGTAGCTCACGCCGGCTCGACGTGCCTTTCGTTCCATCCGCAAGCGCAAACGCGATGGCATATTCACGAATCGCCGCGTTGGCGTCCTTGCGCTGCTCCGCTAACTCTCCCAATTTTTCCGCAGCCGCCGCGCTCGGTTCCAGCGCATAGCTGCCTTCAAAATCCTTTTGCGCATTTGGCAGATCGTTCAATTTTTGGTACAGCCGGCCTCGCACCAGCAATAGTGCAGCCCGGTCGTGTTTTTTCTCCGTCTCCCAATCCTCATTCGAGACACGCGGCGACTTCTCGGTCGTGGATACGCCGCTCACCTGCTCGATCACTCGCGTGCAATAGGTAACCGCGCGGCGCCAGCCCGAGCTATCGCCGTATTTGTCCAGCAACTGAATGGCGAGAACGGTGATCGAGGAGTCGTCCGGCCGAAGGGCAACCAACCTTTCCGCATACTCCGTTGCGCGCGGATAATCGCGCAATTGCAGTGTCGCTTCCACCAGCGCGCGATAAATCTGTGCCCGTTGCGAGGATTCCGGGTATTTCTTCAGGAAGGTTTCCAGGTTACGCGCTAGCGCAGCCCGGTCATTCCCCGCATCATCGATGGCTTTCTGCAGGTCCTGTTGTTCCGAAGGGGATTTTGGTTGCTGTCCCTTTTGCGCGGCCTGATTTTCAGTCTTGGACGACAACGGTTTCTGCTGAACCGCTTCCTGCGCGCTCGTTCTCTGCGCCACTAGAAGCAGCGCGACAGCTAGACAGAAATGAATGAAGGGCGCTGGGCAGTACTTGGTCACAAGCCTATTGTACAGGCTGCAGATTCCATTGGAAGGAGCATCACGCCTGGGAGCACGACGGTCGAATACGCAGCTACGGTCATTTTCCTCGAGCTGGATTTGCCAATCACGGACAGGGAAAAAACGCGCCGCAGGCGCCTTGGGCGCGTCTAAGGAAAGAGTCGCTGAGCCCAGCGGCGTTCTTTCATCGAGGTTGCCATGAAAAACTTTTTGCTTGGAGTGATCTTCACGATTGCTGTGTTGGTCGTGGGTGCGCTGGCCTATTTGTCGCTGGGATTCGCTGAGGTGCGAGGCGATGCCCCGGGGACGCGACTGGAATCGCAACTCATGAGCGCTGCAGTCCACGCCTCAGTCCGGAGGCACGCGCCGGAACTACCCAATCCATTTCCTCCTACGGATGACAACCTCATCGCGGGCGGAAAAGTCTTCCTCAATGAATGCGCGGGCTGCCACGGCACTCCGGGCAAACCGACCGACTATTCGGACACGTTATATCCGCCGACACCGCAATTGCCAAAGGTTGGAACCACATACACGGAGGCCCAGATCTTCTGGATCGCGAAACACGGCTTACGACGCACCGGAATGTTTGCCAATGGTAAATGGGAATCGGACGAAAAGCTATGGAAGGCGGCGGCCTATATAAAAAGGATCAAGGGCTTACCGCCGCCGGTGGAGCAGGCAGTGGCAAGAATGGCGGCAGGGAATTGATACCCGGAAGTTCGGTCCCATCCGACCAGCGATGAACCACTGAAACTAATACGTGACCTTAAACGCAGTGGTGCATCCAAAGGTGAATGGAGGTGGGTGGACAGGGTGTAGAAATAACGATAGATAAGAAGGCCCTGGGATAAGAGAGACCAATGGCAAAACCAGTATTAATGACCGTCGATGATGATGCGGAGGTATTGCGCGCCGTGGAGCGCGACCTGCGCAAACGCTATGCCGAGAAATATCGCGTCATGCGCGCGGATTCCGGCTCGAGCGCGCTGCAGGCTCTTAGCGGCTTGAAGAAGAGGAATGAAGCGGTGGGATTGCTCCTCGCGGACCAGCGCATGCCGGAAATGAACGGTGTGGAATTCATCACCAAGGCAATCGAGCTGTACCCGGAGGCCCGCCGCGTCTTGTTGACCGCCTACGCTGATACCGACGCGGCGATTCAGGCCATCAATCACGCCCGAATTCACCATTATCTGTTGAAGCCGTGGGATCCGCCCGAGCAACAACTGTACCCCGTGCTCGACGATCTCCTGGACGATTGGCAGGCATCGTTCCGCCCCGCATTTGATGGCGTCAGGGTATTGGGGCACAGGTGGTCCGCGCGTTCGTACGCAGTGCGCGACTTTCTGGCTCGTAACCAGGTGCCCTATCACTGGCTGGATGTGGAAACCGCGGACAACAACACGGAGACTCAAGCGGCGATGCAACTCGCGGGTGGTGAGGCCGCTAAATATCCCTCGGTATTGTTTTCCGACGGCACATTTCTCTCAGATCCCTCGACCGCCGAGATTGCCGCGCGACTGGGATTGCAAACACGTGCCGGAACTTCCTTCTATGACCTCCTGATTGTGGGTGGGGGACCGGCAGGACTGGCGGCCGCCGTTTATGGCGCCTCGGAAGGCTTGAAGACCGTGATGATTGAGAGAGAAGCCCCAGGCGGTCAGGCCGGCATGAGTTCGCGAATCGAAAACTATCTGGGCTTTCCCTCGGGTTTGAGCGGAGCAGACTTGGCCCGCCGCGCCGTGGCACAGGCGAAACGTTTTGGCGTAGAAATACTCGCGCCGCAAGAAGTGACCAAGTTGCGAATAGAAGCCGGATCAAAATTTGTCACTATGGGAGATGGCACGGAGATCGGCGCCAAGGCCATGCTGATCGCCACCGGCGTTTCCTATCGTAAGCTGAATGTGCCCGGGATGGAGCGCGTGTACGGAGCGGGAGTATATTATGGCGCGGCCATGACCGAAGCCGTAGGCTGCAAAGGCGAGGATGTCTACATCGTCGGAGGAGCGAATTCCGCCGGTCAGGCAGCGGTCTTCTTTTCCCAGCACGCCAGACGAGTCATTATGCTGGTGCGTGGCAATTCGCTGGAGACGGGGATGTCGCAATACCTGGTCGACCAGATTCAACAGACCAGCAATATCGCGGTGGAGGTGAATTCCTCAGTGGTCGAAGTATTTGGTGAGCAACACCTCGAGGCGATTGCCATCCATTGCGCTACCAGCGGCGAAATCGCTAAAGTCCCGGCGAATTCGTTGTTCATCTTTATTGGCGCCATGCCCGGTACAGACTGGCTGGCGGGAGTGTTGGAGCGTGAAGAAAAAGGATTTCTCCTGAGCGGGCCGGACTTGATGCGCGATGGGAAGCCGCCGAAGAACTGGCCCCTGCAGCGCGATCCATGGCTGTTAGAGACCAGTGTCCCGGGGATTTTTGTGGCCGGGGACGTTCGCTATCGATCCGTGAAGCGCGTAGCTAGCGGCGTCGGTGAAGGCGCGAACGCGGTACAGTTCGTACATCAATATCTGAGCACGGTGTGAAATGAGCGAAGCGATCGTGAATAACCATGCGGAACGTTTTGCGGCCGATCTGCGCCACGTCAGCGTCTTCAGCGATTTGCCCGAGGACGAACTGGAATGGGTAGCGCAACGCATGGACGAACTGCGCTTCCAAGCGGGGGATGTCTACGGGCAGCCAGGTGACCCGGTTGAGTATTTGGTTGTGTTGTTGGAGGGCGAGCTTCAGTTCGAACGGAAGGATGTGGCTGGGCCGGTCCTGACCGTCAGGGCTGGCGAAGTGACGGGTCTGCTTCCGTTTTCGCGCCTGAAGAAATTTGGCGGGATCGCGCGGGTGGTAATGCCGTCGCGAGCGTTGCGGCTGCACAAGAGCCACTTTCCGGACATGTTGCAGCGTGTGCCGGTGCTGGGGCAACGGTTGGTGGGCTTAATGAGTGACCGCATCCGCGAAATGGCGCGGATGGAAACGCAACAGGAGAAGTTAATGGCGCTGGGAAAGCTGTCGGCCGGCCTGGCGCACGAATTGAATAATCCGGCGAGCGCGGCTCGGCGCGCGGCGTTGAACCTGACCGAGGCCATGGACGACGTACGCGCGGCTAGCATGAAATTTCTGGAGCGTCCGTTGACCGAAGCGCAACGCGAAGCGGTGCTGATGTTGGAGAAGAAATCGGCACAACATGCCGCCTCGCGCGTGGGACCGCCCGAAGATCCTCTGGAACTGAGCGACCGGGAAGAGCAGCTTAGCGCATGGCTGGAAGGAAACGGTGTCGAAGAAGCGTGGAAGATAGCGCCGGTTCTTGCGGAAGCAGGTGCGAAAACGGAAAAGCTGGATGAGCTGAAGGCACTGCTTGGGCCAGATTTGGTGGGGCCGGCAGCGAAACGGATTGCGGCAGTGATCACAATTTTTGGCCTCATACAAGAAATTGACAACAGCACCCGTCGCATCAGCGATCTGGTTACAGCTATCAAGCGCTATTCCTATATGGACCAGTCGCCCGTCCAGGAAGTCGATCTGAAAGAGGATCTCGAGAATACCCTCAAGATCTTTGGACACCGTCTGAAAACAGGTGTCACTACGGTCCGCGAGTACGATCCAGGCTTGCCCCGCATTTGTGCCTATGGTGGCGAACTCAACCAGGTTTGGACGAATCTCATCGACAATGCCATCGATGCTATGGACGGGAAGGGTGAGCTACGGATCCGTGCGTTCCGCGAATTGGATAGCGCCATCGTCGAGATTGGCGACAACGGTCCGGGAGTGCCGCCAGAAATTCGCTCGCGCATTTTCGAGCCGTTTTTCACCACCAAGAAAGTAGGACAGGGCACCGGACTGGGTCTGGACACGGCGATGAGGATTGTGCGCAAACACCATGGAGCGATGGACCTCAACTCGCAGCCCGGGGACACCAGATTTCGCGTCAGGTTGCCGATCAAGGGCCCGCAAGAGAAAGCCGCGGAAGAGAAATCGCCTAATTAAAGAGACGGTTCAATTCATCGTGAGTGGTGGGTTTGATGGAAGATCGTTTGCTCTCCCTTGTGCACGGACGCCACGGACATTTCAGGCTGGAGTCGGGTCATCACGGTGATGTGTGGTTTGACCTGGAAACGTTGTGCCTGCACTCCCACGAAATCCGCGCGTTCGCGAGACGGCTCGCGGCGCAACTAGAGAAGCATCAAGTTGATGTCGTGTGCGGGCCTCTGGTTGAGGGCGCGTTCGTCGCCCTGCTGGTCTCACTGGAATTAGGCTGCCAGTTCACCTACGCGGAACGATATGAGGACGGAACGCACCAGGGGCTTTTCCCAGTGCAATACCGCCTGCCGAAGTCTCTGCAACCGGCGGTGTCAGGAAAGCGCGTCGCGATTGTAAACGATGTCATTAGCGCAGGATCGGCGGTCAGAGGAACGTTTCTTGATTTGCGCGCCACTGGCGCGGAAGTGGTGGCCATCGCTGCACTGCTCGCTTTGGGAGAGTCGATTACCGACTTTGCCGGGGAGCACGGCGTCGCCCTGGAACTCCTGGAGCGAATTCCGAACAATTTATGGAAACCCCAGGACTGTCCGTTGTGCGCTGCCGGGGTCGCGATTGGGTGAACCGAAGCGCCCCGATCGACGATTGAACCTCGCGTAGCGCTTGCTCTTCTGGCAGCCTCCGCAGGCCGCTACTGCTCCCGCGAAAACAAAATAAAGATGGGCGGTCTACAGCAGGCCGAGATCGTCGGGGTACTTGGCCTGCAGAGAGCTGATCAAACTTTCAAACTCACTGAGACCGCGCAGATTCTTCAGGCAAGGATCTTTGAGAAAAAACGGCCAACAAGCGAATCCAGTGCCGACACTCCGCTCAAGCCATTCGAACGCTGCCTGGCGTTTCCCGAGCACCGCGAGAATGCAAGCGATCTGGTAATACGTGTGATGAGTGTGTCCAAAGGATTTTGGATTGGCACAAGCCTGGGACAGGCACCTGAGTGCGGGTTCGGCTTTTCCCGTCAGTGCAAGAAAGAGACCAAGTAAACTGACAATGAGCGGTTCTTCGGGCAGCAGCAGCATGGCTTCATCGAGCAGGCGCTTCGCCTCTTTCCAATCGCCCGTCATCATCGCAGGCAGCGGAGCAAAATAAAGGGGATACTTGTTGCCGGGCACTTCGGCGCGCCACTGGCGAATTCCTTCGCGCGCGAGATCATAGTCGTGATTCCAGATGTACACCTGCACGATGCTGTGACTCACAGCCTTCTGCGGATGAAAGGATCGTCCTCGCTCGTACATCTCGCGGGCATGATCGAGCAAGCCGATGTGCGCCAGGATCGTGCCCAGACGATTGTAGGCATGAGGCAAATTTTTCTGTAGGGCGAGGGCGCGCCGCAACTCGCCAATGGCTTCCAGGTGCTGAAAGTTTTTCGACGGTCCCCACAGCAGAAAGGCATTGGCGACGTGCCCCTCGGGCAAATCGGGATCCAGCTCAAGCGCGCGCCGGCAGTGAAATTCGGCCTTCTCTAACCAAGTCCTGGCCGGGTCGTACTCGAAGTGTCGAGTAGCGCAAACCAAGGACAGCGTCGCGTGAGCCAGCGGAAAGGCAGGGTCGCGCGCGACGGAGTGGGCGAGGTGTACTGCAGCTTGATCCAGAAGGGTCGGTTCACCGGAGGAACTGAGCCGGTAACCGTGCATGAATTCCGAGCACGCGACGGGGTCTTTGCTGTGGCGCGTCCTTCGCTGGATCCCCGATGGGCGCATGGGCCGGTGCAGAGCTGCAGCGATTTGCTTGGTGATATCAATCTCGAGCTCGGGCAAGCGATTCAAGTCGAGATGGCAATTTCGTTTCCAGCAGGCGTTCTGTGAATGGCTGTCAAACATCTCCACGGAGAGATACGACTGCCCTTTCGATGTCTGAATCGCGCCACGAACCACGAACCGCACACCGAGGTGAGAAGCGAGATCGGAAGCCGCTGCATCAAGAGGCACGTTCAGCACCGCGGAAGTGGGCAGAACGTCCACATCTGGCAAATTGCCGAGGTGCGAGACCAGCGCGTCAGCGAATCCGAGACAAAGGCCGCGCTCATCAGTGGCATTGCCAACAAGAAAGAGTGGGAGCACAGCGAGAGAGCATTGACCACTCCATCTAGGGGTCTCTTCTGGGCTTCCGGTTGCCATCGCGGCAGTTGGAAAATCGCAGTGCGGAAAACGGGGACCGATGACACGCACCGGGCCGATGAATCGATAGCCTTTGCCGACCACGGTTTCCAGGAAGCGAGGTTTCGCTGAATCGTCATGGAGCGCGGTGCGGACTTTTCGTACCAGGTTGTTGACATTTCGCTCTGTGTCGATGAACAAATCGGAGCGCCAAAGCTTCGCAACAATTTCTTTGCGGGAAACAAGTTGCTCGCGGCGGCCCACCAGGAAAATCAGCAGCTCCATGGGTTTCTTCTCGAGCTTTACTCGTCGTCCCAGACGGCGCAGTTCATAACGCCCAAGGTCGAGTTCAATATCGCCGGTTGTGCATTGCGCCTTGCGCATAAGGGCACCGTTTCGGCATTATGCGCCAGGATTCAGTAATTTGCGACGATACAGAAAAGATATACGGCCGCTACAACCTCTCTATTGAAACGGCTCAGCAGCCAAGAGAAGATGCACCCCGGTCCCAAGCGGACCACGGAGGAATAACAATGAAACGGAATTTGCTTCTCGGGCTTCTGGTAATTGTAGTGCTCGGCTGTTCAGCTCGGATGATTTTGCTGGCGGCACATACGAACGCCAACGAAAAAAACGCTTTTACCCCGGACACCATGCCTTACGGCCCGGCACCTGCATTCGTTCCAGCGGGCGCGCAACTTGCGGTGTTGGAAGGCAACCCCGGCGCTACGAGCGGAGACTATACCGTGCGGTTGAAAATGCCAGACGGATATCGAATCGCTCCCCACTGGCATCCAAATCGGGAAAACGTCACGATAATGTCCGGGACATTCAAAGTGGGCATGGGAGATCAGTTTGATGACGGGAAGATGGAAGCGTTCCCGGCGGGAAGCTTCGCCTATCTGGATCCCCAGATGCACCACTACGCCATGGCCAGCGGCGAGGTGGTTGTTCAGGTCCACGGAATCTCACCGCTGCAATTCAACTATGTGAATCCTGACGATGATCCGAGCAAGAAGAAATAGCTAAGTTAAGTTAGCCTTCGCGGGTTGCGGAAAACAGGCGATCAGGTGCAGTATGTCGCAAGCACTCGATTTTTCCTGCGAGGATTGCAGGAGAGAGACAACGACGTGAATAGCAAATCGAAGCTTTTGCGCGTACTCTGCAGCCTTTGTTTGGTCGTGGCAATTTTTGTTTGTGGCCCGGTGGCCTACTCACAGGCGCCAGCGCCGCCGCCTTCGGCTCCCGATCAAAAAACTTCGGAACCGATACCAGGCTTAGAGCAGTTGACCGCTTACCAGAAATCCCAATTGGTGCGCACGTTTACCGACTGGGGTTTCCTGGCAAAGTATCGCGACGCCGATCAGGAATTGCCGCCTCCGGCGGCCGGTGAAACCCGCGTTGTGTTCATGGGAGATTCCATTACCGAAGGCTGGGGGCAGAAGGGAACTACAACATCTCCGGATCGTGGGGAATTCTTTCCGGGCAAGCCGTATGTTAACCGTGGCATTTCCGGTCAAACGACACCGCAGATGCTGGTGCGATTTCGCCAGGACGTCATCGCCCTGAAACCAAAAGTGCTGGTGCTGCAGGCGGGCACCAACGACATTGCTGAAAACACCGGAAAGATCACGCTGCCTGAGATTGGCGGCAACATCGCGTCCATGAGCGAGCTGGCGCGCGCGAACGGAATTCGCGTCATATTGTGTTCCGTCTTGCCGGCCAGCGAATTCCGCTGGCATCCAGGGCTTGAGCCTGCTCCCAAGATCCGGGCGCTGAACGTTTGGATCAAGGGCTATGCCGCGAAAAACGGGTACGTCTATGTCGACTACTACGCAAGCATGGTCAACAACGATGGCGGCCTGAAGACGGAATTGAGTCCGGATGGCGTGCACCCGAATAAAGCAGGGTATGAGATCATGGCGCCGCTTGCGGAGGCGGGCATATTGGAAGCGCTGAAGAAGCCGCTCCCCTGAAAGTTTATTCCTTGCATGCCGTAGTCCTTGCGGTCGAAGACCATCGTGCCTTTAATGTCGCCTGTGCCGGTGCCTTGGCCGGAAACCAGGAGGTGGAGCGTCTCGTCTTTCGTGACGCCGCGAATTGTAAACTTTCCCGCAATGTCGAAAGTGTTAGGACCGGTTTGTACGGTTTTCGTCGAATGGAAGGTCATCAAGGGATGGGGCTTGACGTCGAAGAAATCTTTGCTCTTCAACTTGCCGTCCTTCAGGCCGCTTCCGGTATCCACGCTGGCTGCCTGAATTTTGCCTTCCGAAACACCTGTCGTTTCGTCAGGAGACGTAAATGTCAAGCTGGCGTCCTAGTTGTCGAACGTCCAAGCGATCGTCGTCGAGGCCTTCAGGTGGAATTTTAATCCAGCGCTCGGCCGGGATAATCTCGAATACCGGAGCTTGCCCCCGACTCAGTGAGGGAAACACAATGGCCGCTAAGAGGCAGAGTATGGCAAATCGCATGGCGTATAGTGAGCCGCTTCCTTTTTCTTGTCAATTTTGGCGCCCCAACAACGCACATCTCTCGCTTCAAACCGCGCTAGCAGGCGGTTCGATGGATCGCAGGTTCGTGCGCCATGCGACCTGCTGCACCGGACCAACCAGAAAAATCCAGCAACCTGCGCCCGCGAAGGCAACGGCTGCAAGGATGAGGAACGCCCAGTAGAAGTTGCCGGTGCGTTGCAACACCAATCCCGTCAGCCACGGGGCTACGATGCCCGCAAGATTCCCCGTGAAATTCTGGAAGCCTGTCCAGCGCCCGGCGGCCTCCTGGCCCGCGAGCGTTTGCGTGATTGCCCAAACATTGGACGCGGTAACGCCAAAGAAAATCACGCCCAGGATCAACGCAGCAATGCAGAGCGAGGGATTACTGAAGACAGAAAGGCCTACGAAACCTCCGGCGAGCGCAAGCCCTCCGGCCACGAACGTTTTGCGAACCACGGAGGGACTGCCGCCTGCACTGATCCAGCGGTCGGACATCCAGCCCGAAAGTGCGGTGAGACAGGCGCCGAGCACATACGCGATTCCGCCAATCTTCGCCATTTCGACCAGCGAGAAATGACGTTCGCGCACCAGATAGTAGGGAAGCCATGTAAGTAGAAAATAGCTGACGTAATTAATGCCGAACTGCCCGAGGCACGTTCCCCACGCGGAACGCAAACCCAGAAATTCGAGAAGGCTCGGCGCGCCCTCTAGGTCGGCGCCAAGGGTCGCTTGGTTTTTCGGCATCCACTTCAGCCACGGCATCAGCCAAAGCATGCTGGCGAGCCCCAGCGCGATGAAGAAGGCGCGCCAGCCAAACCGTGTCATCAGCAACCCTCCCAACAGCAGGCCAAATCCGGGACCCAAAAGGAGTCCGGATGAGATCACGGAGTTGGCAAAGCCCCTATGCTCTTGGGGAAAATTCAAAATGATGATTTTTGAGTACGCAGGATAGGCGACCGACTCGCCGATGCCCAGTAGCAATCGCAAAACGAAAAGCACCCGGAAGACATGAACCATGCCCGTGCCTGCGGTCGCCGCGGACCACAGAAAAAATCCACCCGCAAACACCCAGTTCACATTGAAGCGATCCACCAGCCAGCCCGATACCAGCTGGAAGCTCGCGTACGTCACAAAAAACGCCGCCAGCAGAAGTCCGAGTTGCGATGACGAAAGGCCAAACTCATCTTTCAGCATGGGAGCCGCAATGGACAGATTGCTGCGATCGATATAGTTGATGAAGATCGAGACGGCCAGCAAGAACAGAACGATTTTCAGAGCGCCGGGAATGCCGATGGGTTGCGCTGAACCGGAAGTGGCCATGGATGATTGGCAACATCTTCGTCGCGCCGCGAAAGATTTGCAACTGCTTTTAGCGAACGAAGGCACAGAGGCTGCCGCGGGGGGGTGACGAAGTCTCAAGGATGCTGAGGCGTCGGGAAAATTCTATTTCCCAGTTTTGGACTTCGACGGCTTCGGCGCAAAATAACCTAGGCGGGCCTTCAGCGTCAGGCCTTCCCTGTCCACCTTCACCTTCAAAGAATGATAAGCGCCGTCCTGTTTCACGTTCTGCAGGGATAGCTCAAGAAGATACACATACTCGGGCACCGCCGTCAGCGCTTGAAATCCACCTTGCAAATCGTTGCTATTGTGAAAATAGGTTCCGCCGGTTCCGTCCGCGAGTTCAGCCATCACATCCTCGCTGAGCGCGCTGGAAGCCGCGTGATTCTGCGATATCGTTCGTTCCGCGAGCGCTGAGCCTGCGCTTCGTTCACCGGCATCGAGCACGGTAGTGTACAGCCCGCGCGCATCCACCGCGCTGATGGTCACGTTGGACTGCGCCGCCATGTCCAACAGTTGCGATTTTTCTGCCGCGGCGTCCGCCGAGATGGTCAGAAAACCCGGCGAGATCAGGACGAGCAAGCGTTGGCCCGGCATGGAACCCATTTTGCGCACAATCTCCCCGATAAACCCGAGCGTCACGCGAACATCCTGATCACCAATCTGTAGTTCCCGGCGTGACGCTTCGTCCACCAGGGTCCTCGCGTTCTCGCGCGAACACTCGCAGCAAGCCATGGCATTGTCGATCGCGATGTCCGTGGCCATCAGATCGTGCTTGTTCTGGATCCGGTCGGCTTCGTAATACTCGATATTCGGGCATCCGCGCGTATGGCGGTACAGATTGTGCAGGCGAAGCTTCATGATCGCGTCCTGCAACATCGCGGGATCGCGTGTCAGCCCGCTGCTGCTCCCGGATACGGAAACTACCGCCGCTAAGTCCGAATCCGTCAGCGAGCCCGCGACGATCTTGGGCGCAACTTTTTGCAACTGCATCAAATCGCCGGTGCTCATGTGCAGGTCGTCGAATACGAAGACCGTGAAACGTTTCGGCACTCCGGGTGAGCCTTCACGAACTGCTGCTGGCGGTTGGGAAGGTGCGCGATCCAGAGAGGGAGGATCCGCAAATGGCTCCGGGCCGCCGACCGCTGCTCTTTTTTGGATGCTAAATCCCGAGATGGCTTGCGGTTTGTTCTTATCGAATACCTGGAAGTCTTGCTGTTGCAGATTCCCCACCGCGCGGCCTTGCGAATCGCGCACCACTACCGGCACCAAAACCGCATTCACGCTCACTTGAATCTTGGGGATGCTATCCGGCGGTGCTATGGTTGAGTTCTGCTGTGCTGGCGTGCGGTTACACAGGACGAGAGCCAGGCCGCCCAGGGTTGTTGCGCATCGCCGTTTCGCCTTCAGGTTCACGGTAGTCCAAGAATTCTACCTCGCGGCTGCCGCTACTCGACGGATAGTTTGTGTCTTGCACCCAAACCATTCATTCTCAGCCCAGCTATGCTCTACCGCTCATTTTTCTGCCGGACGGCTGAACATTACAAAGCACGGTGCGTCGGACCGTGCCACCACAATATCCTGCCACCCGTCTCCGTTCAAATCTCCCGCCGCCATACCATAGATCGCGCCTTTGCCGTCGCCGAATGGCACTCCCTGATACTTTTTTCCTGTGCCGTCGTTGTAATAAATCTTTCCCGGAGCCTCAACAAAACCGACGATGACCTCGGGCCGGTGATCGTCATTCAGATCCGCGGCAATCATTGAATAGGGCACTGCCCCCGGTTTCTCGAATTGAATGCCGCTGCCAAAGTGGCCTTTGCCATCGTTGAAGTAGACAAAGCAGCCCATATTCTCAGGACACGCGGCAATGTCCAGATGGCCATCCCCGTCAAAGTCGGCCACAGCCATCGCGCGGATGGATCCCTTCGCCGGGCCCCAAGGCTCCTTCCGACGGAAGTTTCCTTTGCCATCGTTGAAGTAGACACCGCTTTGGCACGAATCCCGGCACGCATAGATGACATCGTTGGCGCCGTCGCCATTCATATCCGCGATGGCCACGGTTGCCGAACTGGGCGAGTTCGCGAGGGAACGGCAGTCAAAATGAAGTTTGCCATCGTTCATGCAGACATAACTGCTCATTTCTCGATTGGCAACCGCGATATCCGGAAAGCCATCGCCGTTCAAGTCGCCAACCGCGGCATTTCTGGTTGACCACTTTGGGTCTCCATACGTTCCCCCAATCGTGAAATTCCCTTCGCCGTCATTCACCAGCACAAGCTTTGCGTCCGGCTGATCATTGCTTAGAACCATATCCAGATGTCCGCTCTTCGTCATGTCCGCCAAAGACGCCGAGTAACTCTTGGTTGCCTTGCTTGGGAGCGGCGGCCCCGGCGTGAAGTGTCCTTTGCTATCTCCGAAAAAAATCAGGCTGGGCACCTGCCAATGGCGTCCTTTCACCAAGACGATATCCGGAAAGCCGTCGCCATTCAGGTCGCCGATACTGGCGTTCGACGAGGTCTCCGACACCGTTTCCAACGGAACAATTTCAAACGAACGCAGATCAGGGCGATTGGACGACCGCCCTTCAGAATGACTGGGGAGGATCGCCTGCGTGTTGCCATGGCGAGAAAGCAACCCTGCCACGGAGGACGCCGCCAAAGTCAACCCGCAACACAGTAGCTTGCGCGTAAAATTGTCGACGCGAATGCTTGCTCGCCCGAAAAGTTGCAAATGATGTTCTCCATCAATTGCGCTAACCTGACGCACGCATCTTACGCTTGCGATCGTCCCGCTACAAGGAGCCTGCTCGGTTAGGGTCGTGCCTTATACCTCGCTAAACGGGCATATGTTCAGTTACATGAGCAAAGAGGGCAAGCTGGCATTGCGCCTGCCGGCTAAAGAACGCGAGGTTATCCTCAAAAAGCACAACGCCAAACTGTGTGAAGCCTAGGGCGTTCAGCCCGAGTATGTCGAAGTTCCTGCCTGGTTGCTTTTTTCTGCGCGGGAGTTGAAGAAGTTGTTCGACGCCAGTTAGGACTACGCCACCTCTCAAACCGAAGCCCACCGCAAGAAAGAAGAAAGTTTGATTATCTAGACGCGAAAAACTCCATGACGGACCCGGGCCCCGAAAAACCTCTACCCTCCGGCGCGCGACGTTAAGAGCCCACGCGGATGTGAGAGAACGAACTAAAAAGCCCAAAGACATTCAAAAGCCACAGAACCACGGCGATAACTACAACCGCGTTCAAAATAGACTTGATCGTTCCTTGCATCGGGATGAAGCGGTTGATCAACCACAGCACCACACCCACAACGATCAGAACCATGACGATTTGTATCAATGGCATGAGCTTGGGACCTCCTGGCTCAAAGAGCGGTATCGATTCTGCCCAAGCGAGCGTACCCGCTAGCGCTGGCGCAAACCATACAACGAAGGGAGTAGGACCTGCAGAGAGATACGTTAGGGTTTATTGCCAGTAGCCTTTTTCGCGGGAAGGTCGAGCCCCGGTTGGGGGGCGTCGTACGTGCCCATCAGGTGCACCGGCATCACTGCCCCAGCGTGCTTCCGGCGAAAAAACACGTCGAACGGCCTCAGCACAACGGACTTGAAGCCCGAGGTCATCTCGGAAAACTCCTCCTCGGTTCGAAGCGTGCCGTGCAGATCGACGACTCTGCTTTCCAGGTTGTAGGTGCCGTGCATTTCTGCGGAAGCCCCGGGCACGGCAAACCTGAAGTTTTTGAACGTTGCCGTGGCATCCCGAAGTTCCACATGTCCCGCCAATTCAGAGATTACCCTCCCGGGATCGCCGGCGTCAGAATCATTCCCAGCCTTTTCGCCTAGCGCCTTCTGGCTTAAGGTATCCACGCTGGCCTGCGTAGCAGCCTTCGCAAACTGCCCATCCTCAATGCCGAAATCTCCGACCAGCCGAACTTTGTGCAGAAAAGATGCGTCTCCCGCGGGAATGGTCACGCGTGCACGAAAGCTGGTGGTGCCATGTAGGGGCGCGTTTGCTCCGCGCACGAAAAGTCGCAGCACGTCCTGGATTCGGCCGTCGCGCACAGATAAATCCACGGAAGTCACTTTGCCGTCCTGTCCCTCATGATGCGCAATTTCGCCTTTCCCCAGCACCGTGGTCTTCAGGAAACCGGCGCTCACTTCGTCCAGTTGTACGTCGCCGTTCGTGCCGTTCACGATCACATGAAACTCGCCTTGTAAATGGACGGGGTGTTGACTGCGCGTGACCACGAATTTGGGAATATCGACGCTCCCCTCGGAATCGATGTGCCGCAATACGCCCTGAAACTTATCCTGGGACGAAAGGATTCCAGCTATGCCAGGGAAGACCCCAAGATCTGCATTCTGAAACGTGTATTCACCTGCGACCGGAGTTTGCCCCGGCTCGGCGTAATTCCACGGACCGAATTGACCTTTTGCCCGAACATCGCCGGGCGGCAGCGGGATATGGAGCGAAACTGTGAAGGACGCGGGATCCTTGTCGGAAACGGAATAGAGCCTCAGCGTGTGGATAGCGAACAGCAGCGGTTCCTCACCAGAAGAACGATCGATTTGCATCCAGGAACCATCCGCAACGATTTCACCGACGCGCGTGCTCGACGTGGTTTCCTGCCAGTTTGATTCCTGGATCGGCGTTCCCAGTGGCGGGATGCGCACGCGAAACCCATTTAAGACGATTCGCGCGAGATAACCCGGACGGAAAAACAGATCCAGATAGTGGGCGCGAATAGTGAGCCGCTGGATCGTCGCGACAGGCGGCGTTCCGGGAGTCGCGCCGAGTCGCGTAAAAACCGCGTCCACCGCAATGCACCCGGGATGCGGGAAATAAGTTGGGTAAAATTTCCGGAAGCTTACCGCAGCAGGAAACGTCGATTGGAGCGATTGCGTGACGCGTTCCTGAGAGAAGGGCCAATGCCGCACAACAACGGCGGAGACCATGCCGACGACCAGCACCAACGCGGCAAGTCCGACCAACACAATCTTTTTGACGTCCACGGGGCGGCCCACCATCCTGGCCTCTGCTTTCTTTTCACGCAGGCGCGAAAATGATCAGGAAAAGGCTGGGACGAACGAACTTCTCGCGAGGGTTCCGCTGCCACACTACAAAGGTACGGGAGTATCGGCCGGAATGCTACACGGGAAACCATGTAGGCCGAGACCGCTCATGGCAATTCTTCCAAGTCGACGTGCAACACCGGCCGGCGCGATCCCGGCTACTTTGCACACGGTGCTTGTGCCTTGGCAATTTCCCTTTGCGTGCGACGCGACTGCATCGCCAGGGCCAACGCATCCTTTGTTACCGAGAGCCGCGGCACCGCGTCGCTACCCAGCTGCTGGATCACAGCGCGGGCCTCTTCACATTGCTGTTTTGCCGCCAGCGCCCCGGCTTGCTTTAGCTTGATCTCCACGTACACATCCAACTGGCTGGCGCCACCTTCTTCAAGCGATATAAACCGCGTTGCCAGTTCCTTTTGGGCCTCTTCGTAGCGGCCAGCATCGGCCAAGTCGCGCGCCAGCTGGAAAATCAAAGTTGCTGGTGGATTCGACCCTGGATATTTCTGCAGCGCAGCGACTCGTTCCTCAGGCGAATGCCCCCCGTCCTTTAGCGCCTCTTCCAACCCCAGATAAATGTCGGCATTTTGTGGATCGGACTTTGTCCCTTCGGTGAAAAGCTGAATTGCGCGTTCCGGGGACTGTTTCTCATTCAGCACCGTGTAACCCATATTTCGCAACAGCGCAGGAACCGCTGGGTTCAATTCTCGTGCTGCATTCCATTCGCTCATCGCGGCGTCTTGCATTCCGCTTGACATGTACAGCGAGCCGAGCAGCGCATGAGCGTTCGCGTCTTTGGGATTCACGGAAATAGCTCGCTCCAGAACATCAAAGGAATCTGAGCGGCTCGGAAAAACGTAAGTCGTAGGCATTTGAGAAGCCAGCAGGAAGTCGGCATTGCCATCCTGATGCAACATTTCGCGGCAGTAGCCACGGTAGTACGCAATTAGCGCGTAGTTTTCCGGCCGCGGCAGGCCCGGCTCGCTTACGACTCCACTTCCTGAAGGATATGACCTCGCCAGAATCCGAACTGCCTCGTCGTACAGCCCGAAATGCATATATAAGCTTGCGAGTTCGAGGATTCTTTCCGGATCCGCGGCAAGGTGCTCCCAAAGCGACGCATCTTCATGGCCCAGGCGTGTTGACTCATAAGCGAGGAACGAATTCGCAGGGTCGGCGGAATGCAACGCGTTCAAATGTTGTTCAGCGGATTTGCTGTCGCCCAGGATGCGCAGCAGTGCAACATCCACGTCGCCCACCCGGGCCGCATCAGGAAATTCTGTGTACGCTGTCGCCAGCTTCTCATGTGCCTGCTTCAGTTCTCCACTGCGCGCGTCCTGCGCCGCCAACTCATACAGCGAAGGCGCACGAAAAGTCCCGTACTGAACACTTGCCTCGAATGCCCGCCGAGATTTCTCCCGTTCCCCCGTTGCCGCGTGCGCAAGTCCCAGGTAATAAGAAGCCTCCATATCGTTGCTGACCCGCGCCACCACCGTTGAAAGATGTTCCGTTGCCTCGCGGTACTGTTTCAGCACGACGTCCAAACGCCCCGCGGCACGATGCAACGCCACGCTTCCAGGAAAACGTTGCAGTCCTTCGCGATAGGTCGACACAGCGCGCAGTAGTTCCCCATTTCGCTCCTGCTCAATCCCCAATTCCAGGAAATCGCTTTCGCTGCGTTTCTCGACCGGTGGATAAACGTAAGCTGCTGGCAACTCCTTGGGCACTTCGGACTTCGGCCAGAAGTCGTATTTTCCTTCCGTGTGCGTCAGAATAGTCTCGCCGGATTCATCCCTAAGTTCGACCGTGTACGCTTTCCCCGCCGTCAAATCCGAAAATTGCTTTTGATACGTGACCCGCGGCGTCAGCGACACATCTTCCGTTGCGACCACCCTCGTTCCGTCGCGCACCTGCAATTGTGCCTTGCGGTAGTCCTTGGTCACATTCAGCGCCACATTCAGCGACACCGCATCCGTCTTACTGGACGGCCCGCGCATCAGATTCAACACGGCATTTGGATTCGCGCGCGTGACTCCTCCGGTCTCTCTCACAGGAATCCAGTATTCGGTGAAATGGATGGCTTGTTGCGGATCCAGAAAGCCGTATGTCTCCTGATCGCGAAACAGCCCCGCCTGAATTTCCACGTACGCGCTATGGTCATCGGAGAGCGCGGTACGCCATTGCAAGCCCTCCGCATCGCTGCCCCACGAAAAGACTTTTTTCGAGGGCAGATCGCTGCGCACCGAATAGTGCACCACTCCGGCCCTCGTCTTGGGGTGGTACACCGCCATGTACGGCTCATTGCTCGCGAAAGCGAAGCGCGACACCGCGCCATACTTGTGATTTCCGACGACGCTTAAATCCACACCGCCGCGATCCACCGGCCAGGTGTCCAGGTCCGTGAATCCATGAAACACACTGAACTCTTGCGGGTAGTACAACCGCGAATCATCCCACACCTGCACGCCCGCATTCGTCCACCAATAGAAACGATGCCGCGTGGGACTGGGATTGTAGAGCGTGGTCGACTGCTCCAGCACCGCTTCCCGTGGACGCAACGTCAATTGCACGCACCATTCCATCCCGTAAACACGATCGACGTTCCTCACCCATACGGACGCGCTGCCGTCCGCAGCCGTGGAGGTCGAAAAATCCACAGGGGAAGCCGTCATCCAGTTATGCGAAACGGGAAAATTGAATTCGATTCCGTAAGCAGCCCACACACCACGATAGGCAATGCGTGCGAACTTTAGCGCAGTGTTTGCGTAGAAAAGGTCCGCGCCGTTGCGTTTATCCAGGCAGCGATAGAGATGGCCGCCAAGATCCGGCAGCACCACGCACTTCAAATATTCATTTTCCAGATTCAGCGCGCGCCATTGGCGAGGCGCGGCGCTGTTGGTGAGGTTGTCGCGCAACGTGTACGGATAGTTGTAGCGCCCGTTGGTGACGAACTGATCGAACGGGGGATTTTCGTTGGGCAGTCCTTCTTGATAGGTGGACAGTTCGATCGTGTCCCGCCACACGCGCACGGCAGCTTGAACGGGTTTCCCGCTGCGGTCTGAAGATTGTGCGAGTGAGGGAGTCGGTGAAAAAGGGAACAGGCCGAGGAACGCCAACCCGAATAACACGGTGCGAGACTTTTTGCTCACGATTCGCGCTCCTCAACCGCGAACCAGTCATGAAAATACTGCGAGGCCCGCTTACCGTCTTATACCACACCAAGCTGCCGCAATCGGGTGAGCGAGCGCGCAGAGTCCAAAAGAAACGGCTTATTGATCCGGCACGCTAATCAAGGCTTAGAAGTGGCGTGAACTTCAAACGACTGCTGGCCCTTTGCTTCCTTCACCGGCCTGCATCCAGAAAGAACTGCCGCCGATTCCAAAGGGCCACGTTGCGCTGGCGGGGCATCGAATTCCAGGAATATCCAACAGAGTTCTGCAACTGTCAACTAAGGCAAGGTCATGGACGATGAAAGCGTCGGGAAGAAGTACTTTCCGCGTGGCACCGCCGGAGTTCAGGAGATAAGTTCCCAGCAGGTACTGCTCGGAATAATAGCGGTCATTCCATTCCGGAGGATAGTCGAATGGCCAGAAGATGTCGTGAAGATGCACGACTACGCCGTCGCGCAGCCGTGGCAGCAAATTCATGAACAGGATGGTCACATCGGAATTCGTGAAGGTGCGATGCGAACTATCGATGAACAGGAAATCGCCGGCCTGCAGTTCCGCAAAAACTGTTGGATCAACTTCTTCCAGGGGACTCCGCACCACGCGATCACAAATCTGATCAATCGAGGCCCTCGGCTGTGGATCGATCGATGTCAGGTATGTAGGCAACCCATGGTCCTGAATCGCCCGTCGCGCAAACTTGGTGGAATCTCCGGAACCCACCTCGATCATTCGCTTCGGCCGGAATTCCACCAGCATTCCGTAGAGCGCCACCGCGTCCAGGCTGCTGAAGAATCGATGCGGCATCCAGCAGGGTTGCAGTGCATCGCCTTGTAGTTCATAAGGGATTTGGGCCAAGTAGTCTTTCAGCTCTCAGAAGCCCGCAAGCCGCTTGGCGTACTCCCTTCTCTCATCTTCTAGTAGCTTGGCTATCTGTGGCTGGGGAGGGTTGCCATATCCGTAGCGCGGTGAGGCCTTTACGGGGTAATCCAGCACCAGGGCGTAATTGGGTGCCACCATCTCGTTCAAGCGCGCGCGAAAATGTCGTCGGAAGATATGGCGAAGAATTTTATCACGAACCATGCCAAACGTCCCCGGCTGGGCGCGTTCGAGTTTGGCTCGAGCGCACCTAATAGTGCACAGTTTTGATCAGAATGGCAATCTTCTCTTGCGGACTGCAGTTCACGCTTGCTGGTCGCACCGAACCAGCGTGGGAGATCCAGTAAGCCGTTTCGCACCGCGTGCGCCCGGATCACGCCGGCAGCGTCTGTCCTTTCGTTTCATGCCCGAAAGGCAATGCCAGCATTCCGAAAAGAAACGCCAGTGAAGTCAGGGCCACGGGAATCCCGATGGTATGGAAATGTGCGACGCCTGCACCCACCAGAAACGTGAATCCGGCGCCAAGGAACCTTCCAACAGAAGTAGCCAACGCAAACGCACTCCCCCGGCATTCGGTGGGATATTGTTCTGGCAGCCAAAGCGTATACATCGCGAAATTAGCCCCTCCCAACCCCAGGAAAAACAGCGAAACAAAAAATAAGCGGACTGCGTGGTGTGCAAGATAAAAAAAGTAACTGAATCCAAGCGCAATCGACACCATCATGCACGCAAAATACGCCGCGAGCGTTGCGCGGCGCCCGATACGTTCCGCGATATACGGCAGAACAATGCATCCCAGGATTGTCGAGACAGATAGCAGCATTGTTCCGAGCGAGATTAACGGCGTACTCTGTGCCGCCGACAGTTTCTCGCGTGCGGCAATTTCGCTGATGGCTGCTGGAACGTATACGGAACCAGCCCACAGCCCGATGATCGATACCAGGACGTACGTCGCGTTCAGCAACGTGCGCCCACGATATTCCCGCGAAAATAGAATCTTCAGAGGGTGGCCCATCGACCAGTTCCTCATCTCCTCGGCTTTGCTCCGCCACCGCGCCGAATCCGTTACTCCGTAGCGAACAAATCCGACCAGCAAAGCCGGGAGCCCGCCGATTGCGAACATCGCGCGCCATCCATACGGAGCGCCAATAAAATAGTTCGCCAGCGCTGCCAGAAAAAAGCCCACGTAGTAGCCGGTGTGCATCCATCCCGCGGCAATTTTCCTTCGATCCTCCGGCCACTCCTCGGCCACAAACGTACTGCCCATGGCCCATTCGCCGCCGATGCCGATTCCTGCGAGCATCCGAAAAAGTCCCAGCTGCCACACCTTGGTACTGAAGCAGCACAAAAACGTGAATGCGGAATACCACAGGATCGTAATCATCAGCGTCCGCACGCGCCCGAACTTGTCAGCTACGGGTCCCCAGACAAACGCGAAGCCCCATCCCAGCAAAAAAAGCGCGAACATCAGTCCGCCGTAAAATCCGATGCTGGCGATATCAGCGCGCAAGCCGGAGCGCGGCAAAAGTTCGCGGAGCGCGGGAACCATGACCAGCGCAAAAATGTAAGAGTCCATGCCGTCAAGCGCCCAGCCCAGCCAGGCCGCAAAGAATCCGCGCCATTGATTCACAGTCAGGGATGTCTTGGCGTGAGAGAGCAATGCTGCAAATTCCTTCGCCCGATTTTGGTTCACGACTCTAACACAGCAGGGAATTGCTCGCGGAAAGAGCCGTAAAACAAACTCGAAGCCTGAATAACGAATGAGTTCTCATTCGTTATTCAAACAAACGTTTTGCACAATCCGTGCACAAATATCCACAGCGTTTTTCCCAAATAACTCTTGCACTGTTTTAGCGCTGCTCATAGTATGCGCATCAGATTGATCGGGAAGAAAAACTTCACGAGTCAATTCAAAGATGGCAGCAAGGGTAAAACCGAGCAGTCACTTTCGAGTTGAATGAGAAGTGCAAACTTCATAATTCAATTCAAACAGGCGGCGCGGGTAAAACCGAGTCTAGCCTCGACTGAATTGAATTGAGAAGGAAAGCTTCACGTTCGATGCAACAGGACGGTGCGGCTCAACACCGAACCAGCTCCCATTGCGTTGGGCGAGTAGCGAGCTTCGCGGCTGAGTTCACGGCCACGCGGGTCAAACCGGGTAGCCGCCGAAAGACAGCGGAAGCGAAAAGCTTCAAGGTGCACTCAAAGATGCAGCCAGGGTAACACCGAGTTGTAGGTATGAGCTGAACCAGGAAGTAAGAGCTTCACGACTCAATTTACAGGCGACGGTGCGGATAAAACCGCACCCCCTCCGAATAACTTGATCGGGTAGCACGAACTTCGCGACTCAATCGAAAAGAGGGCGACGCGGTCACACCGAGTCGCCCTCGATTTTTTTGTGCAGCGTCGCCGCTACGACCGGTCAGTCGTGTCCGAAATCAGCCAGTGGGCGGCGAGCTCCAAATCCCAACATCGAACAACAATTTGCTTCTCGTCGGTCATGGTCTCCGGCTAGCTGCATGCAATCCTCCCATTGCATAGATAGGGGTTCCAGTGTATTGCCCCCCGCCTGAATCCTTCGTACGGTTCCAAGAGCAGCAGCACATCAAGGATGTCCCGCTTGGGCCCGCTCCGGGCCAGAAACGGCTTGTATGCGAGTTCTGATCGCAGACGATCACGAGGTCGTGCGTAAAGGCGTTGGCAACATTCTGAAGTCTCACCTCGACGTTGAGGCCGCCATCGAAGCCGTCAATGGCAAAGACGCCGTTGAAAAAGCCACGGAACGAAGTCCGGATCTAGTCATTTTAGACGTGGCCATGCCCGTCCTCGATGGTTTCTCTGCGGCTGAGCGAATTAAGAAAGCTCTCCCCAACGTGCCCATTCTCATGCTCTCGATGCACGACGGCCTTGAAGTTGTCCAAGCCGCCAAATTAGCGCAGGCGCAAGGATTCGTCACGAAATCGGAAGACGCCGAGGTATTGCTGAACGCTGTGGATGCCCTTCTTCGCGGTGAGAGCTTCTTTCCAGACAACGATACGCTCGAAAGCGTGAAGCCTAGTTCGCGGGACTCAGCTTAAGGACGATCTCCAAGTCGGTTCCAATGTACAGCTCTCGTCTGGCCATGCGCCATCGCAACGGTTCCGCCGGGATCTTTCCGGTCTTCAGGTCCGGTCGCACATACCTTTGCACTGGGTAATTGCTGGGGGGAACGTAGCCCGCCGGAGATTCACCATTGATGTTTCTGGCCTGCGTCAGATGGTAAGCCAGTGCATCCCGTTCTAGCGCGTCGACCGACACTCCGAGCTTTCCCAAAGGCAGCAGGCTTCCATCGGCACTGACTGTGTCGAACAGCACCGTGTGGACACGTGTTTTGCCGAGGCTGAATCGCAAGTCAGCTAGGTTGTCCCCGCTATGAAGTCCGATTGTCCCGGCTTGCGAGCGTTGCGCAACCCCCGGGGTAATACCCTCCCCAGCGAATATAGCGTTTAACGTCAAGCCGTTCGGCAGTGAGTAGATATCTTCCTGGGCGGATGTAACTGGACACACATGGTGCCGGTCAAGGGCAGTGTCGCCGTACACAAAGCACTGGCATCCCGTCTCGAAGTCGAATCCGCAATCGCTGTCGCCATGTCAAAATCCTCACTGTCTCCGCAGCCTCGCCGCGATCGCTGCGCAGAACAGGCAGGAAACTACACGATGCTGGTCCAAGGCGCTATACCACTCGGACACTTCTCGCATCGTTTTCGCCCCGGTAGGTCCAGCGCAAGTACACGCCAGCATATTTCCCGCGACGAGCGTGAGGCCGAGCAAGGTTCCCGAACAAGATCACACCGCATCGGACTCGCATGTGAGCCCTCAACTTGCGGTTATTGATCATTGCGAATCGTTAGACGGTGACGGTGGGCATCCCCGATATCGTGCATCGCACCCTGAGCCTGGGCGTGCCAAGTCCCGCAGTCCGGCGTCTGAAGTACTAGAACTCCATATTGTGGCTCCAGATCACAAAAAGCTGAGAAGTCGTCGATTGCAGTTGCTTGAACCTGTCCGATTAGCTTATATTGCATCACCCAGGCATCGGCCTGGACCCATCCTCGGGGAACTTTGGCGCAAATATCGCGCAAATATAATGTAGGTGAAGACATGACCCTGCAAATGCCCCACTTTTCCCGGAGACTCAATTCTCGCGTCGAGTCAAGCACCAGTGTCTGGGTCTACTGGGAGTGCAATGGAGACCGTGATCTGTCCCGCGTCAAGGACATGAGCGTCGGGGGATTGTTCATTGAGACCCCCAGAACCAAGCGGCTCGGTGCGACCACCAATCTCCATTTTCTTGTGCAAGAAGGACAAATTCGCGCCGACGCTGTCGTCCGGCATGTGAAGCCCGGCGGCGGGCTGGGATTGAAGTTCAAGGCAGTAAGTGAGAAGGATCGTCCGAATCTGGCGGCGCTGATGAAACGGCTGCGCGCTGCGCCATGATAAAAGGATTCAGGGCTGGATTTGTACCAGGTCCGCGGGCGGCTTGGAATCGAACTTTGGCGCGTCGTGCGTCCATCGCGAGAGTTGCGTCGAGTGTTGGCGGAGCCGGTTGAACAACAGGCCCACATTGATGGAGCTTTGCACGAAATGATTGATCTTCACAGCACCCGCCAACTTGATTGATTTCACCCAATGCAACCCGCTGCTGATCGCGCAGCCGCATTGCGAGCAGTCCGGCGTCCCACCAAAAACACAGGGCTCGACCCGGCTCTTCAGGTCGGCGGAATAGTTGGCAGACATTTTCGAAAACAGGCAATCTCCTGGATTGCTCGGGGGCCGCAGAATCGTGCGAGCGATACCCTCATTCATCAGCAGCTTTGGATATTTCCGGGACAGTGCGGGCAACTCGTTCGCTATGACTTCACGATCCTGCGCGCTAAGCATTTCCGCACTCTGTTCGCTCAGTTGCGGCGTGTACAGGCTTACCCAGATGCGATTCACTTCAGGTCGCTCGCTCCAGAATGCCACGTACTCCTCCAGATAACGTGCACGCGATAACATCGGCCGCGTTATGGTCCAGTGGATATTTACCTCGCGCCCTTCGAGGTTTTTCAAGATTCGCTCGTAGGTGGCGGGCTTGCGCCGGGCGTCATGATGCTCGGGAAGACCATCGATCGACACGGCCACGCGCACCCGAGGAAGCTTCATCCATTCGGCCGGTATCGGGATCACGGCGCTGGTAACGACCAGCGTAAAGACATCCAGTGCGCTCAGCACGGGAAGAATGCGGCTCAGCTCGCGGTGCCGTACTAAGGGTTCCCCGCCCACCAAGGATACGTGGATCGGCCTGTGCTTTCTTACCAGTTCCAGCACACCTTCAACCAGGGTGTCCCCCCGCAAGTCACTCAACTGGCGCAGGGTCACCTCGCCTCCCAGATGCGACTCCCCATACGCGTAGCACCCGGGGCAACTGAGCGGGCACTCGCGAGTAATCTCGATGGAAAGCAGCGGGACGTGGCCAGTCAGAATTCGGCCCCAGGCGGAAAGGATTTCACGCGGAGTTAGGCTGGGATTTGGAACCCCCGCAGGCGCGGATGTAACCATGAGTCACTGTGATGCCGGTCACGGCCCAAGGGGTGCATCATCACATCACCCAAACTGGGTCCGCCTATGCAAGGGAAGTCCTTGCCTTGAAAGAGGGCGACAGCTCCGGCAGCTCCAGGTCTCGACTTGACACCACCGATTGCTGCAACTATCGTCCCATTCCAAGTTCGTGGTGCAAGTTGTCAGGAGGCATTCCAATGATGAAGTTTCGCGCCTTTGGTCTTGCCACGCTTGTAGTGTTGGCGGCAATCAGTCTGGCATCTTGCCATGCGGATGTTGCGACGGATCGTCTGCCAGAAGGGGCCCGGGTGCCTGCCTGACAATCGCGCCGCGGACGAAGCCAAAATTCGCAGCATCGATGAAGAATGGGTCAAGTCCGTCGCGGGCAAGGACGCACAGGGGAGCGCTTCCTATTATGCCGACGCCGGCGCATTGATGGCCCCCGGCGTTCCACTCGCCACGGGAAAAGAGGCGGTGCAGAAAATGTGGACGGGGATGATGGGGACTCCAGGATTCGCACTGACGTTTGCGCCAACCAAAGTGGAAGTATCGCGATCAGGAGATCTTGCGTATGAGATCGGCGAGTACCAACTCACGTCAAACGATAAGAAGGGCAAGCCGCAAACGGTCAAGGCGAAATACGTCGTCGTTTGGGGCAAGCAGCCAGATGGAAGCTGGAAAGCCCTTGTGGACGCGCCAACCACGACACAGTGATGCGGGTAGCAACCGGCGCTCGTGATACGTGGGTGTAAACCGGATTTGCCTCTACAAGGGACCATTACCCTAGCGGAGTTTTCGAGCCAGCACCACCAGCGTTTGGCCAAGCCCGAGGCGTTCTTTCACGTGGATGACGCGCTCCCTCGAGAACATCTGTGAAAGGAACAACGTCACCTTTGTCGAGTTCACCAACCGCAGCAGACCGCGATCGCCGCCGGGGTCGACCGTATAGCAACGCAGACATTCGAAGCGGCCCGACAGCAGCTGGCGCAGCTCCTGCAGCGTCACCCAGCGCCTCAGTTGACCTTCCGCCGGCGGAGCGATGCGACTGTTGCGCATATAAATGCTCCGGTTTTGTGTTGTCAGGATCAGGTAGCCCCGGTCCCGCAGCAGATTCGCGATTACCTCGATGAATTTGGGCTGGTCAGCGACGTGCGAACACGTCTCCAGTGTCACCACAAGGTCAAACGAATTGTGCGGCAAACTCATTTCCAGGATGTTGCCGCTATGAAACTCGCTGCAGGGTACCCGGCGGCGCGCCTCCTGTATTGCTTCGTCAGCGATATCTACTCCTGTCACCGGCCCAAGCGAGGCAAGGCGCTCAGCGAGCCAGCCATTACCACAGCCGATTTCCAGAATTCGCGGTTGTTGAAGATTAAGCGAGGACACGAGGCCAAGAACCTCATTCCCTCGGCGCAAGGTTTCCTCGCCGATGGTTTGCAGGTGCTGCGTATCCCAGGCATTCCAGAATTTGCGCTGGCTGGCCAAGTCCCAATTGATACTGGAATCCAGACGATGAGCGCGCGGCCTCATGACTTCCTCGTTCCAGACCCAGACGCTTCAAAACGCTTCGTCTTTTCCGAGGTCCCGAAGCCCTCCGTTGATCATGGGATGCCAACGCTGCACTGGATGTGGAACTGCCAAGGACTTTTTTCTGCAGCGGGCTCGTGGATTGGGGAATGCGCAGTGAGGTTAGGCGCGTCAAAAAAGCCTCTATCGACGCGCTCCTAGGTGAATTCCTGTATTCACCTTCGAGGACTCTTCGCGCTAAATTTGAGAGGTCACACTGCTCGGTGGGGGTTTAGAGCCCAGCCGAACAACCGGAAAGCCCGAAGCGTCCATCGCGTTTCGGGCTTTCTTTGTAGAACACTCTTTTTACGATTTTTCGGCGACCACAATGACCAGCGGCGAACGCCTGTGCACCACAACGTTGTCAAACCCTGCCCGCGTAACATAAGAAATAAACTCCGCCGCCGTCGAGAATCGCGGCATGTACGGCGGACGTTCCATGTTGCCGAAGTTGCGCGCATCGTTGGCGAATATCCTCCATCCGGCGTCGGACTCCAGATCGATATTGTCGATCGACAGTCTGCCTCCCCGGCGCAGCACTCGAAAGGCCTCTTCCACATAACGCCAGCGGTCCATCTCATCCAGGTGTCCCAGCATGTTCGTGGCAAAGACAACATCGAAGGAGGCGGTCTTGAACTCGCTCAACCCGGCACCGCGAAGATTTACCAGTCGGGTGTTCACGATGCCCTGCAAGCGTTCTTTTGCGAACGAAAGCATGTTGCTTGAGATGTCGCAGCCCGTCCAACTCTTGCAATGCGCCGCCAGTTCGCGCCCCACTCTTCCCACGCCGCATCCAATCTCCAGTACCTCGTCGGTCTTCGAAATCTTTGCCAGCTCGACGAGATTGCGAAGACAGCCCTGCACCGAACTGCTCACCGCATCCTCTTTACGCTCTCCGCATGCAGAAAGGCGGGCCAGGTCCCGGTCAGCGGCCAGCGAATCCCACACTTCGGCGTACTGCCGCCTTTTTAGGTGCGTCAACGCGGGAGTAAAGTCCAGTCGAAACGCCCTCTCCGAATAGCCCCAGGCGTACGAGCAGACCAGCGCCACGGCCGCCGACACGAAAATAGTCAGGCTGCTCCGCCTCCAAAACAATGTCGCCAGGAAAATCAGGCAACTCGCGGATGCCACCGCGCTGGGTATCCATGGGTGGTTCCAGACAAATTCTTTATTGAGCCGAATTCTGGGTCCAAGCCGCGCTGGCGAAGTGATTTCCTGCATAGCTGTGAAGGTACCTTTCGCCGTCGTTGGCGCACGCCTGTCCTGTGGCATGCGCTCGATAAGCTTGCTGGACGCCATGCAAGTCTAGGATAGGCGATAGGGCTTAAATGTCACGGGAATGTCACTTTTGTTTATCTTTTGCGTCCCCGCCGCACATCTGGCAGATGCCCGGCTAGAAAATGTTCTTTGTTGGATTTCGCGATCTCCTCCGCCTTTCCCCCATCGTAAAAAGCGTTATAGTTGTTTTCGACGAGTCCGCCAAAGAAGGCCCGGTCAATCGCCAAACATATCGTGTTACGATATATGTGTTGCGATCGCTCACCCCCACGCTCCCAGGAGGCTGCCTATGAAAGCCATCGTCATCCACAAGCACGGTGACCCTTCCGTCCTTCGCTATACCGATGTTCCCGAACCGGTTCTCCGCCACAATGAGGTCCTGGTGCGCGTTCGTGCCTGCGCCCTCAATCATCTTGACCTTTGGGTTCGCCGCGGCCTGCCCGGCGTCGCCATCCCGCTTCCCCACATTCCCGGTAGCGATGTTGCCGGCGAAGTCGCCAAGGTCGGCCCTGAAGTCTCCACCGTCCACGTCGGCCAAAAAGTCGTTCTCGCCCCCGGGGTTACGTGTGGCAAATGTCCCGCCTGCATTGCCGGCCAAGATAACCGCTGCCGCGACTTCACCAACCTCGGTTACATGATCGATGGTGGCTGCGCGGAGTATGTTCGTGCGCCCGAGGTCAACTGTCTCCCGTATCCGGAAAGCCTCGATTGGCCTCACGCCGCCGCCGTCCCTCTCGTTTTCCTCACCGCGTGGCACATGCTCGTCAACCGCGCCCAACTTCAGCCCGGCGAAACGGTCCTGGTTCTCGCTGCCGGAAGCGGTGTAGGAAGCGCCGCCATTCAGATCGCCAAGTTCTTCGGTTCCCGGGTCATCGCCACCGCCGGCAACGACGAAAAACTTGCCAAGGCCCGCGAACTCGGCGCTGACGAAGTCATCCACCACTTCATCATGCCCATCTCCAAGGAGGTGCGTCGCCTCACCAACAATCGCGGCGTCGATGTCGTCGTCGAACACGTTGGTACCGCTACATGGGAGCACAGCCTCAAAAGCCTCGCTCCCAGTGGCCGTCTGGTCACTTGCGGTGCCACCACCGGCTACGATGCCAAACTCGATATCCGTTTCCTCTTTTCCCGCCAACTATCCATCCTGGGCTCCTATATGGGTACCAAGGACGAACTCCGCACCGTCCTCAAACTCGTCGCCCAGGGGCGACTCCGCCCGGCCGTCGACAAAGTTTGGCCACTCCACGAATGCGCCACGGCCCACAACTATCTCGAAAACGGCAAGCAATTTGGCAAAGTCGTATTGACAGTTCCTTAATCTGGTAAGTCTGACAAGCAGCGTCGGTGATGAAACCTCACCCTCATTTTCCCCCGATGGAAATCAGATTGCCTTTTCCTGGAATGGAGAAAAACAGGATGTCAGCCATATCTATGTGAAGTTGATTGGTCCCGGCCCACCTCTGCGGCTTACAAACGACCGCGCAGAAGACTCCTGGCCGGCATGGTCCCCCAATGGACAGACGATCGCATTCGTACGCAATTTTGCACCGGGAAAATACGCAGTCTTTCTAATACCCGCTCTGGGTGGCACTGAACGCCAGCTATTGGAGGTATCCATACCGGAATCGGAGTGGCTTGCCGGCCCCTACCTGGCCTGGCTGCCGGGCAACAACTGGCTCATTTACACAAATAAGGATGCTCCGGAACATCCGCCAGGCTTGTTCATGGTGAACGTCGAGAGCCGGGAAACGCGCCGAGTGACGAACCCGCCTTTAGGAATCATGGGCGATAGCTCACCGGCAGTATCACCCGACGGCTCGCAGTTGGTGTTCACGCGTATGACAGGCATGGGCCCCGCGGATCTCTACGCTGTGAAACTAGATAAGGATTATTCGCCTGAGGGCGAGCCGCAACGAATCAGTTTTTTCAATTGGGCACAGGCTGGGGCCTCTTGGACACCGCAGGGAAGGAATGTCGTCTTTTCTTATGGGCAGGAACTATGGAAAGTCCCGTTTTCAAGAAGTCGCACCCCAGAGAGCCAGCCGCAAAAGATCCCATCATTTGCTGCTGGTGCCATGTTTCCAACCATCGCCCGGCAAGGGAAACGCTTGGCTTTTGTGAAAATGTACGGTGGCCCACTCAATATCTGGCGAGTTGGCTTGGATCAGGGAAACCAGCGAGCCGAGAAAAACAGCCATGCTAGCGACCCAGCAGATTTGATTCCCTCGACCAGCAGCGAGTTTGCCCCGCAGTATTCACCCGATGGAAAAAAGATCGCGTTTGAATCGGAGCGCTCAGGTAGCTTGGAGATCTGGATCTGCCGAAGCGATGGGTCAGGCTGCTCAATGCTCACATCCTTCGGCAAACAGGCCACAGGTCTGCCCCACTGGTCACCCGATGGCGGGCAGTTCGTTTTTTACTCCAGGCCCAATCAGAAGGGCCAAATCTACGTCATGGATTCCGAAGGCGGTAGGCTCCGCCAGTTGACAAATGATGCCTGGGAGAATTTCTTTCCGGTCTGGTCCAAGGACGGTCGTTGGATCTATTTCTCTTCCAACCGCACCGGCACCGAGCAAATCTGGAAAATCCCTTCGCGTGGCGGCGTTCCCGTTCAAGTTACGAAGAATGGCGGCTTCGCATCTGCCGAATCCACTGATGGCAAATACCTCTATTTCACACAAGCCAAAGCTCCAGTCGCGGACCTCTGGAAAATGCCCGTCGAAGGCGGGGAACCTTCCGAGGTCGCCAAGAGCATTGTCGTTTCCAACTTTGCTGTCACGGCGCGCGGGCTTTACTACATGACGCAGCCCGACCCGCGCTCCGACACAAAGCTTATTCAATTCTTGAGTTTCGCTGACCAAAAAACACGCGTCGTTGCCAGCATCAAACAGGGCGTCTACGCCGGCTTCAGCCTATCTCCCGACGAGCGCTGGTTGTTATATGCACCCTATAGCCGCGGCGGAAGCAACGTCATGCTCGTCGAGAACTTTGATTTGGATGGGGCAAGCCAGTAAGTTCCAGATCGACTGTCTTGCGCGAACCAGCGCACAGTGGTACAAGCTTTCGATACAGTCGGTGGGGCAAATCATGCCCTCGTCGAATCGCCTTCTTCTTTCCTCAGTTTTGGCCTCTTCCACCCTGTAGGAAAATCGGGCCAAGGTAGACCAATCAAGGCGGAAGTAGTCATCGAGATTTACAAAGAGCACGGAATAGCGGTTGGCGCAGGGTGCTCTATTGAATCCACCCGTGATCTACATGCTGTCAGAATAATCATCGAAGTTTATAGACAGTAGACGCGCTCGCCATCCCTCCTGCTTCAGGTGCGGCTACACTCCAATCCAGCGAAACAGAACGAATGCCAGCGTGCCTGCCCCGACGATGATCCACAGCGTAAGTCCTTGCAAAAGTGGTCGAACCCCAACCCGCCTGAGCGTCTCCTTGTTGAGTCCACTCCCGATCAAAAACAGCGTCACCGTTAACCCAAGCCGGCCTAAATGATTCAGTACTCCGAAGCCCGTGTTGAACATTGGCAGCAAGGTGTTCAGCACTGCAGCGATGCAAAAGAACAGGATGAACCAGGGCCACTGGATCCGCGCTTTACTCTTCAGCGTCATCGCGGTCACCACCGACAGGGGTACGATCCACAGGGCCCTCGCCAGTTTGATGGTTGTCCCGACGGCCAGCGCCGTCGGCCCATACTTGGCCGTTGCTCCCACCACCGAACTGGTGTCGTGTATCGCCAGCGCTGACCACAACCCGAATTGCGTCTGGCTCATATGCAGAGCCAATCCAATCACCGGAAACAGTAAAAGCGCCGCCGAATTGAGGATAAATACAGTACCCAGTGACACCGCCATCTCTTCCTCGCTGGCCTCCGCAATCGGCCCGACCGCCGCAATCGCGCTGCCTCCGCAAATTGCCGTGCCCGCGCTGATCAAGAACGATGATTTTCTGTTCACCTTGAACAGGTAGCCCAGTCCCAGACCCAGCGCCATCGCCAGGCTGATGCTCAGCGCCGTGTACACAAATCCCGTGCGTCCCACTTGCACAACTTCATGCAAGTTCATCCCGAATCCAAGCGCCACCACCGAAGCCTGCAGCAGAAATTTCGCTAGCTGCCGGCTCTCCACGTGAAATGGATGCGACAACGCCAGCCCATACACAAGGCCCCCCAGAAGCGCCAGTGGCGGCGATAGCAGCCCGCTCGCCGCAAGTATCAATCCCAAGAAAAACAGCTTCTTATTCATGGATTGAGTTTGCCGCCAGTTTCCTGCCGGCTTCCAAGTAGCAATTCTAATTAGTGATTAGTAGAGCTTATCGCCCCGAACCAGCTCGTTCCGGGCGTTTGGGAGCGCCCGAGAGAATCCTCGCCCGCGCTAGTGCGAACTCGCGGAAAGCTCCCGCGGCGCCCTGTGGCTTTGGCCCAGTACGTAACACCAGCGAAAAATGACGCGCCATGCGCAAGCCGGGAACCTCCGCCACCTTTAACGCCCGCAGTTCGAGTTCTTTCAGAATCGCCCAGCGCGACACGAATCCGATTCCCAATCCTGCCTCCACCGCCGATTTTATCGCCTCCGTGGAATCGAGGTTCATCACTCTTCGGAATGACTTCAGCCGGCAGCCTGCTTTTTCCAGCGCCGTTTCGACAACCCGCCGCGATCCGGAGCCTTGTTCGCGCATAAGCAAATTCGACGAAACCAATTGCTCGCGCGTCAGCCGGTCGAATTCGAAGTCTGCGGGTGCGATCAATACCATCTCGTCTTCCATGAATGGTTCGGTCGTCACCTCACGGTCTCGCGCCGGGCCTTCAATCAGCCCAATCGATACCTTCCCCTGCAACAGCAGTCGCACGATCTCCGCCGTATTCCCGCTCTGCAGCGACAGCTGCACGCGCGGATGTTCGCTCAGGAATGCGCCGATCAACCGTGGCAATACGTACTGCGCAATCGTCGTGGACACTCCCACGGCAAACTCCCCCGATAATTTACCGTCTCTCGACGCAAGTTTCTCCTCAGCGTCCGCGGCCAGAGCCGCTGCTTTTTGCGCGTAACGCAACAACAGCGAACCTTGCTCCGTCAGCGAGACGCCCTTCGGCCTGCGGTCAAATAGCCGTACACCCAGCTCATCCTCGAGCACCTTCACTTGCTGTGTCACCGCGGGTTGCGTCAGGAAAAGGTGTTCCGCCGCTTTGTGAAAGCTCAGATGCTCTGCCACCGTGCGAAATACCTTCAATCGAAAGTTTTCCAGCTGCGCCATGCGTCGATTATGGATCCAAACGCCCTCGCTGCCTATCGTGGGTCGCTGTTTGTCACGCCGCCCCAGCTGTGCCAAAATAAAAGGGAAGTCCTGGGGGCCCTATGGAAACGACGCTAGGCAAGAGCGTTACGCTCACCAAACCCGACGATTTCGGCAAGCTCCTTCAAGACGAAGGCATCATTTTCACGCAACTCGATAAAGCCGTGAACTGGGCTCGCAAAAGCTCTATCTGGCCTCTCGGTTTCGGACTCGCCTGCTGCGCCATTGAAATGATGTCCATGGCGGCCTCGCGTTTCGACCTTGCTCGTTTCGGCGCTGAGGTGTTTCGCCCCTCTCCTCGCCAGGCTGATCTCATGATCGTTGCCGGCCGCCTCTCCGTCAAAATGGGGCCCGTCATTCGTCAGCTTTACGATCAAATGCCCGAGCCCAAGTGGGTCATCTCCATGGGTGCTTGCGCAACTTCCGGCGGCGTCTTCAATAACTATGCCATCTATCAGGGCTGCAATCAGGTCATCCCCGTCGACGTCTACGTTCCCGGTTGCCCTCCGCGCCCCGAGGCCGTTCTTTTTGCCATTCTCCAGCTTCAGAAAAAGATCGATGCGGAAAAGGGCTCATTTAAGCGCGCTCTCAACCTCGCCTGACGGCTATCCCCGTGCTTCCTGATACCGTCAGTGCCCGCGATCTTCTCCGTCACTGCCTCGCCACCGTCGCCTACCGCGGTGCCAAGACTCTTCGCGACGCGCCCGACTCGTTCGCTGACTTCCGCGCTGCCGATACCAGCCGCACTCCCGCGGAAATTCTTGCGCACCTGGGCGATCTGTTCCAATGGGCCTTAAGCGTAGCTAACGGCAAACAGGCTTGGCACGATTCCAACCCTCTGCCCTGGCCTCAGGAAGTCGACCGCTTCTTCAAGGCACTCAAGGATTTCGACGACTATCTCGCCGGCAGCGAACCGCTCCACGCCTCTGCGGAGCAGCTTTTCCAGGGCCCCGTCGCCGATGCCCTCAATCACATCGGCCAGATCGCCATGCTTCGTCGCCTCGCCGGCTCTCCTATAAAGGGCGAAAACTACTTCCGGGCGGACATCGCCTGCGGCCACGTTGGCAAGGAGCAGCCCGCCCCCAAGCGCGAATTCTAAGAAAACTTTTATTTTTATTCCCCGGCCGGCCCGCTACACTACTCGCACCCAGCAATTTCCTCCCGGGATTGCACTATGAAGCACGAGGAGCAACGCCAGCATCCTCGTATCAAGCCGCCCAAGAGTGTTGTCGTCGCTTGGCAATCCGGCACGCAGCGCGACGTCTGCTATGTCGAAAATCTCGCCCTAGGTGGCCTCTACATTCGTACCAAGAAGAAAGTCCCCCTCCGCAGCCTGGTGCAAATCCTCCTCGACATGCCCGTCGGTCAGGTTCGCGGTCGCGCCGTCGTGCGCCGTCACGGTGAGGATCACGGCATGGGCATCCAGATCATCGCGATGGATCCTAGTGACCGCGCGCGCCTCCGCCAGCAGCTCCGCGAACTCCCTACCTCAACCTAGGCTGTCGCGCTTACCTTATCTCGCACTCTCCCGATTCCCGCCCACAAACCTGTTACCCGACCGGAGAGCCAGCGCTTTGTGCCGGCGCGTAGCGGAGGGATCTTGGCAGAGTTGAAAACTCCGCGACTCAACGGAATTGTCCCGTTTTTCTCTCCGCGCTTCCTCGTCTGCATTTCTCTGTGCCCTCTGTGGTGATCTTTCCTCTATGAAGGCAACAGACTGCCTGCATGCAACTCTCAGCTTTCGCTCAAAACTTATAACTGTTAACTTATAACTTAAAACTCCTCGCGCTCATGCCCATCAACACCATCATCGTCGACGACGAAAAACCCGCTCGCGAAGAACTCGCCTTCCTCCTGAAAGCTTTCCCCGAAATCAATCTTCTTGGCCAGGGCAAAAACGGTCTTGAAGCTGTCAACCTCATCAAGGAACATTCTCCCGATCTCGTCTTCCTGGACGTCCAAATGCCCGGCCTCGACGGCTTCGGCGTCCTTAAGAAGCTCGTTGAGCGCAAACTGAAAGTTCCTCACGTCGTCTTTGCCACTGCCTTTGACCAGTACGCCGTCCAGGCCTTCGACGTCAACGCCGTCGACTACATCCTCAAGCCTTTCGACAAAGCGCGCATCGCCAAAGCCATCCAGCGCGCCAAACGCGAAATTGATTCCGCAGTCAGTCCCACCGAACGCCTCGAGCAGCTCGTCTCCCAGCTTGCCGGACCCAAGCCTGCCTCACAACCCAACAAAGTCCTCGTCCGTTCTCAGCAACGCATGCTCCTCGTCGACGCCGAAGATCTGATTTTCGCCTCCATCGAAGACGGCCTCATCTCTGTCACCGCCCGCGATGTTGAAGGCTCTTCCAACTACCGCACCCTCGAGGAACTTCACGAAGCCCTTTCCTCCGATTCTTTCTGGCGCCCCCACCGCTCCTATCTCGTCAACATTCACCACATTAAGGAAGTCGTTCCCTGGTTCAAATCCAGTTTCATGATCAAAATGGACGACAAAAAACAATCCGAAATCCCCGTCTCCCGCCAACAAACCAAGCGCCTCCGCGAACTCTTCAACCTTTGATGTTTTCTCCCTTTGACCTTCATTTCGTGCTTGGCGCCTTTGTTGATATTGCGTTGGGAGCCCGCGCTCTTTTCTTCAGTCAGGATTTAGCGCGCGGCATGAATCGCTTTTCTGTAAAGTTCTGCGAAACGTTTCCCCGGCTCAAGAAGGCAGTACCTCAAGCATGTCTCGGCGGGTTCTCAACTGAATCACACAACCAGCATGTACTTCTTTCGAGGGCTGGGGACACTCCTGATGTTTTTGGTGCACTCTTGTTCGGCCTCGTTCTACTTCATCGATACTTTTCGCTAGGCGCCGCACCCTTGGTTCATCCCGACCGGAGAACCGGCGTTTTGCTGGCGCGCAGCGGAGGCATCGTGGGGCCGCCTCAAAAACAAACGACTCGACGGAATCGCCTCCTCTTTTCTCTGGGCCCTCTGTGTGCGCGGTGGTGATCTTCTTGCCTCCTGATCACGATCCCTGATCTCTGATATCAGCCCATCTCATCACCCATGTTAAACTCTCTTCCCGATGGACTTCTCCTTCTCCGACCACCAACTCCTCATCCGCGACACGGTCCGCGACTTCATGTCCACCGAAGTCCGTCCCTACGTCAGAGACTGGGAGCGCACCGACCACTTTCCTCTCGACGCCATTCAGAAACTCGGCGCCCTCGGCTGTTGCGGCATGCTCGTGCCCGAAGAGTGGGGCGGCTCCGCTCTCGACAGCATCTCCTACGTCCTCATGCTCGAAGAAGTCGCCCGCGTCCACACCGCCATATCCACCGCCCTCAGCGTCACCAATTCCGCCGTGCAACTTCCCATCCTCGCTTTCGCCACCGACGAGCAAAAATCTCGCTACCTCCGCCGCCTAGCCTCTGGCGAAATCCTCGGCGCCTTCTGTCTAACCGAGCCCGCCGCGGGTTCCGACGCCGCCGGCATTCAAGCCACTGGGGTCCGTTGTAGTGGCCGACCTTCAGGTCGGTCAAGCGAGTCCGCCAGCGCGGTGGCCCCTTCATCCGCGAGTCACGAGTCACAAGACACGGGACACGGTTATCTTCTCAATGGCACCAAAACCTGGGTCACCAACGGTTCCGCCGCCGGCGTCTACATCGTCTTTGCCAAAACCGATCCTGCCGCAGCCGGGAAGGGAATCACCGCCTTCCTCGTCGAGCCCTCTTTCCCGGGCTTCAAAATCGGTCGCCACGAAGACAAAATGGGCCAGCGCTCGTCGCCTTCCGTCGAGATCATTCTCAACGATTGCCACGTGCCTGCCTCCAATCGCCTCGGTGAAGAAGGACAGGGCCTCAAGATCGCTCTCTCCGCCCTAGATGGCGGACGCATCGGCATCGCCGCGCAAGCTGTCGGTCTCGCTCAAGCTGCCCTGGACGAATCGGCAAAATATGCGCGCGCGAGAAAGGCCTTCGGCAAATCCATCGGCGAATTCCAGGCCATCCAGTGGATGCTCGCCGACATGCATACTGAAATCGAAGCCGCCCGCGCCCTCCTGTACCACGCCGCCTTCCTAAAAGATCGCAACTCTGCGGGTGCTCCCGGTGCCGCCCCTGCACCTGGGCAAGCCCGCCATTCTGAGCGAAGCGAGGAATCTCTCCCTTCTTCCACGAGTCCCGGATCCCGGATCACGGGTCACGCCTCCTCTTCCGCCAAACTCTACGCCAGCGAAATGGTCAATCGCGTTGTCTATAAAGCTGTCCAGATCCACGGCTCCCTCGGCTACTCCCGCGAATCCGATGTCGAGCGCATGTACCGCGACGCCCGCGTAATCTCCATCTATGAGGGAACGAGTGAGATCCAACGTACGATTATTGCCCGCGATCTTTTACGCACCTAGAGCGTGATATCAGCGATCGGCTACCGACAACGTGCATTATCTTGGGTTCCATCATTCGACGTCTCCCACGTTTCCCCGCCTGCTGCTATCTGATCCCTGATATCTGATATCCTTTTAATTCAGGAACGATGTCATCTTCTCGCTTCCTGATCGCTGATATCTGATCGCTGATATCCATCTTGTACCAGCGCAATCTCATAATTCACCCGAGGCCATCTTCTTGACCACCGCGACCAATCGAGTCCTATCCGGCATGCGCCCCACCGGACGTCTCCACATCGGCCACTACTTCGGCGCCCTCCAAAACTGGGTCTGTCTCCAGAATGATCCTTCCTACGACTGCTTGTATTTCGTCGCTGACTGGCACGCTCTCACCAGCGACTACGCCGACACTTCCTCGATCGCGGAAAACACGCTCCAAATCACCATCGATTTCCTTGCCTCCGGGCTCGATCCCGCCAAATCCGTCCTCTTTCAGCAATCCCAAATCATCGAACACGCCGAACTCCATCTCCTCCTCAGCATGATCACTCCTCTCGGTTGGCTCGAACGTATCCCCACCTACAAAGAAGCCCTCGAAAATATCCAGAACAAGGATCTCCACACCTACGGATTCCTCGGCTACCCTACCCTGCAAACCGCCGACATCGTCATGTACTCCGTCCCCGGCAAAGGCCTAATCGTCCCGGTAGGCGAAGACCAAGTCACCCACGTGGAATTCAGCCGCGAACTCGTCCGCCGCTTCAACAATTTTTACGGTCTCGTAATACACCTAGACAAATTCATGGCGTCGGAAAACACCGAAGCCGCAGCCTCTTTGTACAGCAAGTTATTCATGAAACAAGGCGGCTGGACGTCGGCAGTTGGACGCCCACAGGCGGAACAGATGGTTCCTGCACTCAGGCAATATGTCGCCGAAATTGGTTACGAGAATTTTGTTCGCGACTTTGAAAAATGCGCAGGCTTGGTCACGAGGACCACTGTGCTTTCCGAGCCTTCCTCTCTCCTTACTCCCACTCCCCGCATCCCTGGTCTCGACGGCCGCAAAATGTCCAAGTCCTACAACAACGCCATCACCCTCTCTGAATCCGATGCCGACATCCGCGCCAAAACCAAAGTCATGGTGACCGACCCGGCCCGTAAGCGCCGCACTGACCCCGGCAATCCCGACATTTGCCCCGTCTACGACTGGCACAAACTCTTCTCCCCACCCGAAACTCTGGTGTGGGCTGCCGAAGGCTGCCGCACCGCGGGAATCGGCTGCATCGAATGCAAATCCGCCGTGGCCGACAATTTAATCAAATGGATCGAGCCAATCCGCGAACGCCGCCTGACCTACGAGCGAAACCCCAAACGCGTTCTTGAGATCCTCGACGCAGGCTCCTCGAAAGCCCGCGAGTCTGCGAAGCAGACAATGGCCCGAGTCCGCGAAGCTGTCCTAGGCGGGCAACAAAAACGCCAGGACCTCTCCACCTGATTTGTCATTTTGGTTGGTGTGCGCACCCTTGTCGTGAACGCAATCCTGTAGCTCGGGCCTGGGGCTTTTGTCTTGGAGTTTCCGCGCCTTTGCAATTCTCCGGGCACGTCACGCTGGCGCTCTCTCGCCCCGGGTTTTTCCGCGTTTTGCAGCGACCCCTGGGCTTACTCGGCCAGTCCACAAATTGGCCCGCGCGTTGTCATCCTAAGCAAAGCGAAGGATCCCGCCTCCTGCTCTCGGATCACTGATATCTGATATCCTCTACAATGCATTCCGTAACCTAGAACTGATAACTCAAATCTGATAATCGAAAACTGACCAATGTCCTCCCCTTATAAAATCACCATCCCCATGTACGAAGGTCCTCTCGACCTCCTGCTCGACCTCATCAAAAAGCAGGAAATGAACATTCACGACATCCAAATCTCCAAAATCACCTCGCAATACCTCGACTACCTCCACCAACTCGAAGTCCAGAACATCGACGTCTCTGCCGAATTCATCTACATGGCCGCCACACTCATCTACATCAAATCCAAAATGCTTCTCCCTCCCGACCCACTTGCCTCCCCCGAAGAGCAGGTCGCCGACCCCCGCGAAGAACTCGTCCAGCGCCTCATCGAGCACGAAAAATTTAAAAACGCCGCGCAGCTCCTCTACCAGCGCCAGCAAATCGAGGAGAACGTCTGGTCCAAGCCTGACAAATCCCTGTACCACGATGAAGGTACCGAAGGCGAGCTGGTTGTCTCCCTCGTCGACCTCGTCCGTGTTTTTCAGCAGGTCCTCGAACGCAAAAAAGAAATTACCCGCATCGAGCTGCAGCACGAACTTTTCACTGTCGCGCAGATGATTGTCCAGCTCCGCGGCCAGATCCTCGCCAGCTCCGACAATTCCGTCAGCCTCATTCAATTCTTTGAAGCCTGCCCCTCCCGCCACGCCATGATCGTTGCCTTCCTCGCGGTCCTTGAAATGGTCAAGCTTCAGGCCGTCCTCCTCGTCCAGGAAAAACAGTTTGGCGAAATCCTCATCAAGAGGGCCAAATCCTTCGACATAGCTTTCGACGAATCGGGCGCCCTCCGCATCGACGCCGAGTACCAATAGGATTCAGTTCTAAGTTCTCAGTTTTCAGTAAGCTAGGCATCTCATAACCTTTGTACGGGCCAGCCTTTAGGCTGGTCCCAAGGTGCGCCTTTGTAGGGGTGCCTCTAGGCGCCTTCTGAAGTTGCTCCAAGCCGCTTTCTCCTTCCGTAAGTATTAAGTCTGGAACCAGGATGAATCGTCCCTCACGGAACAAGCGGGAAGGCGGAAAGGTCTCGCTTAGGACTGACAACTGAAAACTATTTCACCGCGCTGCGCCCCGGTCGCTCCATGCCGGGTGCGCGATCCTGAGCGAAGCGAAGGATCGCATCGTAGTCCTTGGCACCGCACGCACTTCGGCGCTCCCGCTTCCTGATAACTGATCTCACTCCACCAACACCTTTAAACCGTCATCCATTCCCTGTAAACTGTCTCTACCAATGATCAACAACGACCGCAAAGCCGCTCTCGAAGCCATCATCTACGCCGCCGACGAGCCTGCCACCATCGACCAGCTCGCCACCGCTCTCGGCGAAGACAAAATCGCCGTGCAAAACTCTCTCGACGAACTCGTCGCCAGCTATGCCTCTGACGAACGCGGCATCGAAATCCGCGCCGTTGCCGGTGGCTACAAGATGTACACCAAGCCCCAGCACCACGACGTCGTTCGTCGCTTCATCAAGTCTCTTCGCCCTCCGCTTCGCCTCTCCATGCCTGCTCTCGAGACTCTCGCCGTCATCGCTTACAAGCAGCCTGTGACCGCCCCGGAGATTTCCGAAATCCGCGGCGTTAACACTTCTGGTGTTATCTCCACCCTGCTCGACAAAAAACTCATCACCACCGCTGGACGCAAGGAAGTCATCGGCCGACCCATCCTGTACAAATCCTCCAAAGAATTCCTCATGCGCTTCGGCCTCAGCGATCTTGACGAACTCCCCAGCCTCAAGGAGTTCGAAGCCCTCGCTCGCGAAGCACTCGGCACCGACGAAGGCATCTCCTCCACGGAATCCTCCGACGAGGCTCTGCTCAATTCCCCGAAAGCCGACACGCTCGAAAATCTTCCTGTCCCTGAAAGCTCCGCTGATGTTTTCGCCGCCACGCATCGCGACGCGGCATCTTCCGCGGAACCTTCCGCCGCCACAAATTCCGACGTTCCATCTCCGGAGGGGCAGGGAACAGAGAATTCCACGTCCGTCTCTACCGCAAGCGCCAATCCCGGCGCTGACGAATTCCTCCGCGAAGAAGAAGTCACTGCCACAAACGAGGGTATGCCTTCCGGCGTCCTAGACGAAGACCCTCCTTCCCCACGCAACGCCAAATCGACGACCGCCGGCGAGTGACCTAAGGCTGCAGCTTAGGCCTCCAGGGCTGAGGCTTTTCTCTTGGTTTGTAGGCCGACCTTCAGGTCGGTTCTTGCTTTTTAGGGAGTCGCAGCTTCAGTTCCGACATTCGAGTGCTTGGCGATAGTTGGGCTTCAGCCCCTGGGGAAACGGTTGTGGCATTTTCCCGGCGCTTGTTTGCCCGCTTCGTGCAATTGCCCTTACGATGGATGCGGCTCCCCCGCGATGCACCGCACGGTATCTCGCGCAATCAACAATTCCTCGTCAGTCGGAATCACGTACGCCTTCAGTTTAGAATCATCCGTGCTGATCTGCGCTTCCTTGCCGATCGCCTGCTCATTCCTGCTCTTGTCGACCTTCAATCCCGCCCATTCCATCCCGCTGCAAATCCGACCGCGAATATCCGCGGAGTTTTCCCCAATTCCCCCGGTGAACACTACGGCGTCCGCCCCGTCCATGCAGGCCAGAAATGCTCCGATATATTTTCTTGCCCGATAACTGAAAACCTCAATCGCTACCCGCACTCGCCGGTCGTCATGCTCTTTCAATTCCTGCTGCAACACCCGCATGTCATTCGTCAGCCCGGAAATTCCCAGCAGTCCGGACTGCGTGTTCAGAAGCATCTCCACTTCATGCGGCGACAGTCCCTCTTTTGTCGCAATCAGGTTCACGATCGCCGGGTCAATATCCCCAGACCGCGTGCCCATCACCAACCCCTCCAGCGGCGTCATGCCCATCGACGTGTCCACTGGATATCCCCCGCGAATCGCCGTCGCCGAGCAACCATTGCCCAGGTGTAGCGTGATCACGTGCGTCTGTTCTCGCGTTAAATTCCGGATAACGCGATAGCGATACGCCACGTAGCGGTGCGACGTCCCATGAAACCCGTACCGTCGGATGTGGTGTCGCCGGTACAAGTGATACGGCAGCGCATACAAATACGCCTCTTCTGGCAGGGAATGATGAAACGCGGTATCGAATACTGCCACTTGCGGAACTTTCGGCCCCAAGATCTGCCGCGCAACCTGAATGCACTTGACGTTGTTCGGATTGTGCAGCGGCGCCAGATCGATGCAGTCTTCGATACCATGCAGCACATCGTCCGTGATGATCGCCGACTCCGTGAATCGTTCGCCGCCATGCACCACGCGATGTCCCACGGCGTGGATATCCGCGGCGCTCTGCACTTGTTGAATTCCGGACTGTTCCGACGCAATCCAACGAATCAAATATTCCAGTGCGGCCGAAAGGTCTGCCAGCGAAGCTGTGAATTTCTGACGCGCCGATTTCTCCGTCTCCACCGTGACGATTGCCTCGCCGCCAATCCGTTCCACCTCCCCTCGGCAGATCCGTTCATCTGTCCCTTTCTGGATGTGCTCGCGATCCGTCGCGATCAGCTGAAACTTCAGGCTCGAACTTCCCGCGTTCAGCACCAGTACCTTCATCATTTCCTCGGTCTTCTCCATAGTGAGCCAATGCACTCCAAAAGGCGCTGACCTGATACGGCCGCCTTCTGAGGCGGCGTCTTTCCCTTCCACAATGAAGCTGTCCCTGTTTCCAGGAGCTGTCTAAGGCGCATCGTCATCCCGAGCGAAGCGAGGGATCTGTTTTCCGCGAAACTCAACCTCACCACCCGTCCGCTAGTACGGCCAAGTCCACGCCGCCACCTTCGGCTCGTCAATCCCGCACTGATGCGCATAATTCAAGCACTCGATCTGGGTATTCCGGAACTTCTCCTTCGCGTGTATGCCCACCCTCTGCAGTCTCGGCACTCGATCGATCACATCAATCGCCAGGCTGAACCGGTCGATCTGGTTCTCGATGGCCAATTCCATCGGCGTATTGATGTTCCCTTTCTCCTTGTATCCGCGCACGTGCATGCCATCGTGGTTCGTTCGCCGGTACGCCAGCCGGTGAATCAGCCAGGGATACCCGTGGAAATTGAAGATGATGGGCTTATCCACCGTGAAAAGGGAATCGAAGTCCCGGTCGGATAGCCCGTGGGGATGTTCGGTGTTCGGTTGCATCTTGAAAAGATCGACGACATTCACGTAGCGGATCTTTACGTCGGGGAATTCCTCTCGCAACAACACAATCGCCGCCAAACTTTCCTGCGTCGGTATATCTCCGGCTGAAGCCATCACCACGTCGGGCTCGCTACCCTGGTCGTTGCAGGCCCATTCCCATATCCCGATTCCCTTTGTGCAGTGCTGGATGGCCGCGTCCATGTCCATATACTGCAGGTGTAATTGTTTATCGCACACGATCACGTTCACGTAGTTCTCGCTGCGCAAACAGTGGTCCGCCACCGACAGCAGCGAATTCACGTCTGGCGGCAGATAAATCCGCGTCACCGCCGCGCTCTTGTTCACCACCACATCCAGAAATCCCGGATCCTGGTGTGTGAATCCGTTGTGATCCTGCCGCCACACCGTCGATGTAATCAACAGGTTCAATGACGCGATGTTTTCCCTCCACGACAGGTGATTGCAGATCGATAGCCATTTCGCGTGCTGGTTGAACATCGAGTCGATCACGTGAGCAAACGATTCGTAGGTCGAGATGAACCCGTGCCGCCCGGTCAGCAGATACCCTTCCAGCATCCCCTCGAGCGTGTGTTCGCTCAGCATCTCGATCACTCGTCCGTCGGGCGCCAGCTCGCTCCCGTCCGCATCCTCCGGAAAATATTCCTCAATCCAGAATTTCTTGCTGACCTCATAAATATCATCCAGCTTGTTGGAGGCGGTCTCGTCCGGCCCAAATACCCGGAAATTCGCCATATTGAACTTCATCACGTCGCGCAGAAACTTTCCCAGAGGGCGCGTATTCTCCGCCTGCACCACTCCCGGCTTTTCTAATTTCAGCTTGTAATTTCGGAAGTCCGGCAATCGCAAAGCCTTTTTGAGCCGTCCGCCATTGGCATGAGGATTCGACCCCATCCTGCGTGTTCCCGTGGGCGCGACGTCTTTATACTCAGCGCGCAGCTCGCCGTTGTGGTCGAACAGTTCCTCTGGCTTGTACGATCGCATCCAGTTCTCTAACAGCTTCAAATGTTCCGGGTTCTGCTTCACATTCATGATTGGCACCTGATGCGCCCTCCAGAATCCTTCCAGCTTGTGTCCATCCACGGTTGCAGGCGCCGTCCATCCCTTTGGGGACCGCAGCACAATCATCGGCCACCTCGGCCGCTCCGCCATACCCTTCGCGCGCGCTTCCTGTCGAATTCTCCTGATTTCCGTCACGCAGAACTCCGTCGTTGCCGCCATCGCTTGGTGCATGCTCTCGTGGTCCGAGCCTTCCACAAAACACGGTGTCCAGCCATAACCCCGCAGCAAACTCTCCAGTTCTTCGTGACTGATCCGCGCAAGCAGCGTGGGATTGTTTATTTTGTAGCCGTTCAGATGCAGGATCGGCAGCACCGCGCCATCTCGCACCGGACTCAGAAACTTATTGACGTGCCAGGAAGTGGCCAGCGGGCCGGTTTCCGATTCGCCATCCCCCACCACTGCTGCCACGATCAATTCCGGATTGTCGTAGGCCGCTCCGCACGCGTGCGATAGCACGTACCCCAGCTCCCCTCCTTCATGAATCGACCCCGGCGTTTCCGGCGTGCAGTGGCTTCCAATGCCTCCCGGAAACGAGAACTGTTTGAAAAACTCCTTCAACCCTTCTTCGTCTTCACCCTTGTCCGGATAAATCTCCGAATAGCTTCCTTCCAAATACACCGGCGCAAGCACACCGGGCGCGCCATGCCCCGGCCCCGCCAGAAAGATCATGTCCAGGTCGTACTTCTTGATCTGGCGCATCAGATGGATGTACGTGAACGCCAGCCCCGGGCTCGATCCCCAATGTCCCAGCAACCGGTTCTTGATGTGTTCCGGCTTCAATGGTTCCCGCAACAGTGGATTGTCCTGCAGATAGAGCATGCCAAGAATCGCGTAGGTGCACGCCCTCCAAAAGGCGTCGGTCTTGCGCCATTCCTCAGCGCTCAGTGGAGCTCCCTGAATCGTCGATCTCGCTTTTCCGAATGCGCTCAGGGCCTCAATCGCGTTGGATTCGGCACGGACTGTCGTTGTCATTGGGAGCCTCTCATTCCTAAAACCTTGGCTAGCAAACGACCGAGCCACGGCCGCCGTTTGCCATTTCGTTTTCGGGGTAGTTTGCCTTCAGCATGGTTTGCCTCTGGCCGGAAGCGCGTTCACCGGCCGGTGCGCTATCAGGGGCGGGAATTTACACTGTACAACAGTTCCGATTCTATTCCCGCAATGTTTCTCCTCCATGACACCCGGTTTTGGATCTAGCTGCGGTTGCCTTTGTCGGAAGCGGCTTCCGAGGCGCTGCGCTCTTGTGCTGCTGGCTTTTATGTCCGCCCGCACACAGTGCAAACCTGTAGCTCTCCCCTGCGGGGGCGCGGCCCCTGTAGGGGCCGGTTTTCAGACCGCTACCGCCTTGCGCATACAGCTGCCGCCTTCCGAGGCGCGCGCTCCTTGCCCTCAAATTCAAACCTGCCAGACAGACACGCTCGTGTCTCCTGATAACTGATCCCTGATATCTGATATGTGCTTACCATTTTCCCCGATTGCGCTCGCTCGGCTCCTTGGTCCACCATAAAAGCCCCTGTTACGCCCATCGGCGCAACACCATGGTGGATCGATGAACGAAAAACTGAAAACCTTGGCGCGCATCCTGCTCGCTCTGAATCTCCTGGGGTGTTCCAAACCTTCACAGCCCCCCAATCCGGCTCCTTCGCCCCAGCCGCAGGCAAACTCCGCTCCCGCCACCCCAACTCCGCCTGCCGAATCGCCAACTCTACAGCCTCCCCCGAGTGGTCGCGCCGTCAAAACCGAAATGCGCAATGTCATGTTTCATCTCACAACCAAGGCCGCCGCGCACCTGGAAACTCTCTCCGGCGAACTCTGGCCCGTCGGCAAGAACGAAATGCCCGTTTTCGACGACAAGACTTCTTTTGAGGTGCGTATCTCGGCAGGGAAAGTCTCGATCACGCCCGAGGCTCTCGCCGAGATCATGAATAGTTACGTATTCGCGCGAAGCGATGCTCCGTTGAAAGACATCTCCATCAGCATCGACAAAGATCGCCTGATCATTAAGGGTAAACTGCACGCCAAAGGAGACCTCCCCTTCGGCACCGCTGGCACGCTCAGCACAACTCCCGACGGCCGCCTGCGTGTTCATACCGAGAAGATTACGGCCCTCAAGATTCCAGTAAAGGGCATGATGGGATTATTTGGCATCGAACTCGCCAAAGTCGTGAACACCAGCAAAATCGATGGCATGGACGCCGACAAGGATGATTTGTTGATGGATTTGGGGAGCCTCTTGCCTCCTCCCCACATAAAAGGAAAAGTCACCGCCGTGCGCGTCGAGAACAACGCCATCGTCACATTTTTCGGTACGGAATCTGCCCGATCGGCCGTTCCCGTGGAAAAGGACAACTACATGTCCTTCACCGGCAATTCCGTGCGCTTTGGAAAACTCATCATGGAGAACACCGACCTAACCGTGCTCGATCTCGATCCCCGAGACCCTCTCGATTGGAACCAGGATCGCTACAAGGACCAACTGGAAGCCGGTTATTCAAAGATCACAAGCAACTTTGGCCTTCACGCCTACGCAAAAGATTTCTCGAAACTATCGCGTTCCTCATCCGCTCAACCACCCGCCACCCCGAAAAACTGACGAGCCTCGCTCTTTAGAGGCTGGGACCTTCAGGTCCGAATCTACTCCGAATCTCAAAAAATCCTTTTCCCGTCGAGTGCGTGCTACCAACCCCTCTTCAGCAGCCCCGGCCGCTCTTCGCTCAATTTCACGATCAATTCCCCAAACAGCGAATTTCCCCACGCGAACCACGATCGCGTAAATTTCCCCGGATCATCCTTATTGAAAGCCTCATGGATGAAACCCGTCCCCGCAGTCGTGGTCTTGATCCACCCCAGACATTCTCGAATCTCGGCGTCATTGCTGCTCGTCAGCGCCCTGGTAATGATTCCCATCGGCCAGATCATATCGAGTCCCACGTGTGGCCCGCCAATTCCTTCCGCCGCGCTTCCCTTGAAAAAGTACGGATTCTTCTCGCTCAGCGCCATTCGCCGCGTCCGTTGGTAGACCGCGTCTCCTATCGGGCAGCATCCCAGGTACGGCAAGCTCAGCAACCCAGGAATATTCGCGTCATCCATGAACAATTGGTTGCCGTAGCCATCCACTTCATACGCCCACACCTGGCCCTCTGCCTCTTTCCTTCGTCCATACTTCCCAACCGCCGCCTGCACTTCGCTCGCCAGCGCGTCGCACTCTCCCGCAAACCCCGCGTCGTGCAAAATCTCCTTGGCCATTTCTCCCAACTGCCGCAGCGAAACCACCGCAAACAAATTGCCAGGCACAAACAGCGAATACTGGCAGGCATCGTCCGAAGGCCGAAACATGGAGTAGATCATCGCCACCGGTCGTGCCGGATTGCCGTACCCTCCGAGAGCCTGCGTATCCGTAGGAACTTCTGTGCGCCGCTGAAAGTGATACGGCCCGGCTCCTTGTTTCCTTTGCTGCTCGCGAAACGTTGCTAGCACAAGCCGCACCGCCTGCGCCCATTGCTTATCAAACGCGGCCGCATCTCCCGTGGCCTTCCAATATCCGTGGGACAGCCGTATGCAGTAGCACAGCGAATCCACTTCCCATTTGCGTTCTGCAACTCCCGGCCGCATGTCGGTCAAGTCATTCGCCGCCCACGACAGCGGCGTCTTGCTTGTGGGATCCGGCAGAAACGCATTGGCATATGGGTCCAGCAAGATGCAACGCGCCTGTCTCCCGATCAGTCCCCGAAACATTCCGCGCAATTCGTTGTCATTCTTGGCCAGCGGCACATAGGGCCATACTTGGCACGACGAATCCCGCAACCACATCGCGTCGATATCCCCGGTGATGATGAACGTGTCCGTGCGCCCGTCCGCTTTGCTCGCCTCCACGGTCGTATCCAGCGTGTTGGGATAGCAGTTCTCGAACATCCACGCCAACTCGGGATCACCGATGCCCGCTTTCACTCGCGCAATCGTTTCCTCCACCGCGCGTGATGTGAACTTGCGCTGTCCCACCGGCGGCCGCTTTGATGCGTACTTTCCCGCAGCGGCTGCAACTCTCCTGCCAGGTGCTGCCATCGCCAGCGCGCCAAATGCCGCCGTCTTCAGTAACTCTCGTCTGGTATAAATAAGCATCTCCTTCTTGCGGTTGCGCCGACAATTGCCGAAGTTCGCACCGCGCCTAGCCCCACGTCCGCAATCCGATGATTCCCCAATACGCCAGGTACAACGTCGCGATCAGCAGCGCCGCCGTCACCATGGCCGAGTATCTTCTGACGCCGAGCCGCACCCCTTGCTCCGGTGCCCTCCAAAGCGCCACCACGCTCGCCAGGGTTGCCACCGCAAACAGAATCGTCGCCAGGAAGAACGCTATGGACCACCCAGTCATATTTCCCATGCGTGCAATGAAGTCCGCCGCGCAAAGCATCACGATCACCACAGCCGCAATCAAGCTCGACAGCGCCACCAGCGGCCACGCGCGCATCCCGCGCTCCGCAGGCCGCCGCCGCTCTTTCATCAGTCCGCCCAAAATCCAGAATGGCGCATAGAGCAAAATCGAAACGAGCGCCACCACAACGAATAGCGTCAACGCAATCTCCGCTATCGCCTGCCACAGCCCAATCTGTTTCATCGTGCTGCCCGCCCCGGCCTGGATAAATCGGCCCTCTGGCTTCGGTTGCAGCAGCGCCAGAGTCGCTACCGGCTCCGGCGCATCCTTCTTCGGTACATACCGAAACTGCATCCCTTCGACCGGAATGAACGTCTCGTCCTTGCCTCCCAGATTCGTAATCAGCAGCTTGCCGTTCTCCATTCGCACCCGGCTCAGCCCGGCTAAATGCTCGATGAATGCCGTCAGCGAAGTGCGTGGCGAATCCGGCTTATACCATCCCGCGTACTCACCAGCATTCCCGGGCAGCGCTGCAGCTGCCGGCACTGGCGGCTTTTGCAATTGCAACGTTATGTAGTTGCGGATGGCCTTGCTGATTTCCCCAAACGCTTCTCCACTCCCGCTGTTGATGCTGAAGAAATATCCCACTTCATAATCGGGCATGTACGATAGCTCCGTCAGTCCGCCTTCCACTCCGCCGTTGTGCCCGTGATACACGAATCCGTTTTCGACGCTCCAGTAATTGCTCAACCCGTATCCACTCTTCAGCCCTTCTTTTGCCGCCCATCCGCTCTTGGGATTCTCCATCCGTTCGATGTCAGCTGCCGGCAGCACCTGCACTCCGTTCGCGGTCCCACGATTCAGATAGAACTGTACGTATGCGGCCATGTCTTGCGCCGACGCATTGATAGACCCGGCAGGGCGAAAGATAATGTTCCAGTATTTATACGGCGTTTTTCCGTCACCGTGATATAGCGTCGTCTCTTTTCCCGTCGTCGGTTTGAAATACGTTGCCGTTTTCATCCCGATTGGCAAGAACAGGTGCTGCTCCACGAAATCTTCGAACTTTTGGCCGCTCACTTTTTCCACGATGTAGGCCGCCACCGCCGGCCCGGCATTGCAATACGCCGTTCGCGTTCCCGGGGGCCATCGCGAAATTCGCGAGTGGTGGTCGTAGTCCAACGCATCCCGTAAGCTCATCTCTGGCGCGTCCTTTGCATATTCGCGCAGATGAATGTCGTCCCATCCCGTCGTGTGTTCCAGCAGGTTCACCACTCGCACCGGGTCGCTCGCTTCCCAACGGTTCTCAAACCATACTTCCGGGGCCAGCTTCCTCACCGGATCATCCAGCGCCAGCCTCCCCTGATCCGCCAGCAGCAAGATCGCCATCGAAGCGAATGCCTTCGACGTCGACCCGATTCGAAACAACGTCTCCTCCGTGGCATCTCGCCCGCTCGCCACATCCGCCTTGCCAATTCCCGCCACCCACTCCGGCCCATCGCGGTGCATGATCGCAAGCGATACGCCCGGCGTGTGCGTATCCTTCAGAATCGTTTCCATCTGTTGCCGCAGCTCCGCAATCGACTGTGCCGGCTTCGGCTCGTTTTTCTTGTCATCGGCAAAACTGTAAGGAGCGAGCATCGCGACAACTACAACCGAAAGCAGCCACTTCATGGTTTGCTTTTCCTCCTGAACGCCACCCGACCCTGGGGCAGGGAACTGCCGTGGCCTGTTTCGACAGATGAGGTCTTGAGTCGGGAAGCATGAAGAAATTTAAGGGCGGACACGATCCAAACAAAAATGTTCTCGTGGGCAGACAATCCAGCTTTCGTCATCGGGTGCCTGGAAAACCAACTCTACTTTATACCCCGACTTGCTCCGCCGCTCCTAGTGCGCAAAATACCCGGTCTTCGTCCGTATCTTTACCCCTTCATCTTTCGCCTTGATCACGATCTTACGAAACGTCTCGTCCTTCGTCTTGTTTGTCGGGTAATACGCCAATTCGTACGACGTCCTCAACTCCTCCGCGATTTGCCGGAAATATGTGTGCGGATCGGTTGTTTCCGCGTCGATGTGTTCCCCGCCCGTTTCCTTTGCCGTTCTGTCCATCACGCTGATGCCATATTTGTTTCGCGCATTCAGTCGCCCATGTTTGGCTTCGGTGTAACGAATCGCGTAAAACACCACGTTCTCCGCTTGCGCCGCCTCGATCGTCGTCATCATATCGTGCGAACTCGAATTGTCTTCGCCGTCGCTGAACATCAAGATCGCCTTCCGCCCCGCTCCCTCGGAAAGTTTTTCCACCATGCTGTAATAAATCGAGTCGTAAAACGCCGTTCCCAGGTCTCGTTCTTCTTCCGGACCAAGTTCCGGGAAGTGCTTCTTTCCCTTGTCGAACTCCCGGTAATTTTCCAGAATCTCCTCGGCCGAATTTGTATAGTCGCTCACCAGCCTTAGGTGATTCCCGAAGCACACCAGAAACACCCGGTCTTTCGGTCCCAACACTTCCTTCAAAAACACTTGCAGGTCCTTCTCATGTTTCTTCCCGAAATGATCCTGGCTCCCGCTCACATCTACAATCAACGCCAGTGTTAACGGCAGGTCCGTGCTCTTCGAGAAAAACTCGATCTTCTGCTGCACCGCATCCTCATACAACTGCACATCATTCTTCGTCAGATTGTCCACCAACGCCCCTTGCGCATTCCTCGCCGTGAATGCCACGTTCACCAGGTCCACATCCACCCGGATCGGCTTTTGTGCCCAGCCCGCCTGCGCAAACAGCAAACTCGCCCCAACCCAGACCGCCGCTCGCCACATACACCCCTCCCCGCGCGTCTTCCCCTCGTAACGCATTCCCCTCGACTTTTGTTCCGCCAGATTGGGTTTGTCGGATCTTCAGGTCGGTTCCGTGGCTGGCTGTCGCTGCTGTAGCGGCCGCCGTCCCCGAGGTGGGCGCTTTTTCTCCCCTTCGCCCTGGTGTTCCGCTTTGCTCTGTGTGCCCGCTGTGAATCGCCACGCGAGGCATCTGCTTGTCGCCGCTCCTTCAATTCGCTACCGTCAACTCCACTTCCGCCGCGCCTGGAATCTTCGTCCCGCCCAGCGGGCTCTGATCGATGACTGCTCCATGCGGCCATTGCGGCGCGTTCACATAGTTCACCTTCCGCCTCAGCCCCGCCACTTCCAGCCGCCGGTCCACTTCCAGTTGACTCAGTCCGATCAGGTACGGCATCACGTACGCTTCGTTCTTCGGCGCTCCCGCCACCAGCACGTCCACGCGCGGCGTGGCCCCGCCTTTCCCTGCTTTGGGATTTTGAATCACCACGGTGTCCGCCACTTCGTCCGGCAGCACCACCGTCGAGACCTCTCCAACCTGCAGCCCTCCGCGCAACAATTCAATTCTCGACACGCGCAGTGTGTTTCCCTCGAGCGGCGGAATCTCCAATTCCCGCTGCCCCAGGCTCAGCACCACGTGCGCCTGCTGCGACACCTTCATCAGCATTCCGGGAGACGGCGTCTGCCTTACTACCTGGTTGATTGGCAAATCGCTGTACACGCGGTCGGCCACCCTAAGGATCAGCCCTTTCGAACGCAGCGCCTGGCTCGCCTCACTCACATTTTTTCCCACCAGATTGGGCATGGACACTTCTCGCCCGTGAATCGCGACTCTCATCGCGGTAATCGCGCTCAGAAACGCGGCCGACGCCAGGATGAACACCAAAAACACAATCCGGCTCAGCCACTCCACCCGCTCCAGCAGCTTCATCTTCCCGACTCTCGCTGTTTCCTTACTTCTTCACATTCGGCGCCGGATATTCCGGCAACTTTTCTTTACTGGTATCCGCTCGTTTCACTTCCAATTCGTCAAATAGCAACGTGGGAGCGATAATCGTTTGCGCGATTCCGCCGATGCGGTTGCTCACCAGCGGATCATTTCCCATCGCCACCAGGTCATTTCTCAGCGCGCGAATATCCAACTCGTTGAACACCGCGCCGCGCACGAGTTCCTCGTGTCCGTCGTTCACATAAACCCGGTAAAGCAAGCGCGGCGAATTTCCCGGCCCCATGGTCTCCACCATGTAAGCGTACGGCTTGCTTTGCTCCTCCGCCATGTGGATAGCCTTTTGTTTGATCGACTCCGCCGTTTCCGCCTCGGCGCTCTTCACAATCAAGCTTCCCACGCTCGGTTGCGCCGATGTCCCCGGTCCCGCCCGTCCGTGTCCATTCGAGGAAGGGAAGTCCCGGATCGGTTGCCGCGTCACCAGATAGTTGGTCAATGTTCCGGCATCCACCAACGTCACCGGCTGCGCTTTCACCCCTTCGCTATCCACTTCGTAGCTTCCCAGAACTTTCTTGCCCTGAAACTCTCTAATTGTCGGATCATCCACCACGGTCACAAATTTCGGCAATACTCGTGTCTTGTAGCTCGTTGCGAACGCGCCCGTGGTTCGGTTCGGTCTCCCCAATGGCGGCTTCCGTCCCACCACGTTTGTTCCGATCAAACCTGCCACCACGTCGTCCGCCGCATCCGGCGCAAAAATCACCGGCCCGCGGTACGACTCCTCCACAATCGGTGCTTCCCGCAACGCCTTCAAAGTATCCAGCATCTTCGTCGTTTCTTTCAGCAGTTCTTCGCGGCCCGGCAATTCCTGCGGTTGCGCCTCCGTCCAGTACGGATTTCGCGCCAGCCTCATCCCATCCGCCGCTTGCGTCGACCCGTTCAATGTTACCGTCGCGCTCGTCCTCCCATCCCGCACGATCGTCCCCTCCGAATTCACAAAGTACTCATTTACCGCCGTAAATCGCGCCGTCGCCGACATCGACTGCACATCGGCATATCCCTTGTACAGGTTGGTCACGTCCTGTAGCGTCTTTTCCCATTCCTGTTGATTTATTTTCAACTCCACCGTTCCGCCCACGGCCGTTACCACCGGTGCGTGCGCGAAGTCGTCCACCGGACTCGGGTCCGCCGAATATTGCTTCAGCGCCGAAAGCTTTTCCGCATAGGCATCCGCCGCGGCCTTGTATGCCTCATCCGTCAGCAACCAAATCTGGCGCCGCAACGCGATGGGATCATTGTCGATCGGCAGAATCGACGCGTTTCCCATCCCTTGGTTGTAAAAACTGTCCTGCTGGTAGTCCCCAATGCGCACCACCACCCGCAGCACACGCAAATGTTGTCGCTGGCTCTCGCGCAGTGCCCCAAATGCTGCTTCCGCGCTGTAATCGTCCACATCATTCACGCGGTATTCGATGTAGTACGGCGGCTGCACCTTGTCCATTTTCAGGTGTTCCTTGGTGCGGTCCAGTTCCGTCAGCAACGCTTCCAACAGCGCATCATCCTTCGCCGCCATATGAGCTGCACTGGTCGCCGCCGCATCCGCGCCCGGCTTCGCTGCGCTCTTTCCCATCGCAAGTCGCGCCGTCCCCACGCTCGCCAGAAGCACAACCGCCATCCCCAGCGCTCTTCTTTTCGTCCCTCTCACGGTTTCACCTCTGTCTTCGTTGCCGCCTGTTTGCTCGAATCCACATTCTGCAGGCCCGGCGCCGGCAACAGCGGAGGTCTCTCTCTCCCGTGCGCTTGCTTCTGTACTTCCATCTCGCTGAATAGCATTGCCGGCGCCGCGGCGGAAACCGGCACGCTCCCGCTCTCCGCTCCGCACACACCGTTGAAAACGTGCTCCTTGTCACCGGTTGTCATAATCCGGGTTAGTGCCGCCAGCGGCGTTCCCACAATGTCCACGCCGCGCACCAGTTCGTCCGGCCGTCCATCTGCATACACCTTGTACACAATCACCGGTAGCACCTGGAACGATTGCGGCAACGATCTCGTCGTCAGTGTGAATCCGCCTTGAATATCGTCGAAATACAGTCCGTACGGTTTCCCCTGCTTCTTCACTTCTTCAATCAATTTCTCCCGCAGTTGTGATTCCGGAACCGTTTGCGTCGAGGTCACAATCAGATTTCCTTGCCGCCCCGTTGGCATCAAACCCGGTTGGCTCCGCCCGTGTCCGTTCGACGTCTGGAATCCCTTGATCGGCATCCGTGACATCAGAAAATTCTTCAACACCCCATCCTGAATTACTTCCACTCGCTCCGCCGGCACTCCCTCATTGTCGAACTCATAGGTTCCCGCCAGCTTCACCCCTGCGATCTCTTTCTTCGTCGGGTCGTCCGCAACGCTCAAAAATGTCGGCAGTACTTCCTGTCCCACCTTCTTCGTGAATGTCTGTCCTTCCTCTTCATCCCGTTGCCGGTGTCCCTCCAGCCGGTGTCCCAGCACTTCGTGGAAAAACACCGCGGCTGCGCGTCCGCTAAGTATTGCGGGCCCCGCATAAGGTTCGGCGACTGGCGCGCTTCGCAGCGCCTTCAGGTCCACCGCCATTCTTTCGATCTTCTTGTTGAGTTCCGCCTCGCTTGGCAATCCACTCGCCGCTGGGGCTTGAAACGTTTCCACGCGCAACAAGTCCATGCCGTCATCCGCGCGCGTTTGCGCTTCCATCACCAGGCGCACCGATGCTCCCGGCGTCGCAATCTCCGATCCCTCGCTGTTCACCATGCGCGAATTCACGTTTGACACCTGCAGCATCACCGTCGCGTAATACACATCCGGATAGTTCCGGAACGCTCCCGACAGTCTCCGCACTTCTTCTTCCCATTGTTTCCGGTCAAATGGCGGTTCTGTCAGCTTTTCTCCTACATGAACCTTCGGTTGCTCCTTCGAAAAGTCCGGTGACTTATCTTCTTCCTCAGCTTGCACCGCCGTATTCGTCTTCACATTCATGAATGCCGGCGCTGCTCGCTTATACGCCCTGTCCGTCATTTCCCACAGTACGCGGGAAGTTGCCTCGGAATTTCCATCCAGCGGCAACATATCCGACGTCATTCCGCTCGATCGGCTCTGCCCGTGCGTATTGTCCAGCTCCGGCGAACCCACTCGCATGGTCACGTCCGCGGAACGCCGCTTCACCGCCGAATCCGTCAACAATCCCCCAAACGATCCCGCAATCACGATCATGTCTTGGTCGTTCACCGTGTAACTCAGGAAGTACGGCGCCGGGTCGCTCTTCGCCAGGTCCGTCTTTGCGCGGTTCAGTTCCGCTTCCATCGTGATCAACACCGGGTCAGTCGTCTTCGCCACTGCCTTTGGCGCGTCCGTGCCACCCGCCAGCACCGGAAAGCACCCCAGTTGCACCCCCAAGAGGCAGGAAGCCGCGCCTCGCAGAGTTACCCCTGCGCAGCCAACACCTTGCCGCTGCCTTTGCACTTCATTCTTGCTCTTCATGGATGAATGACTCCCGGTACAACTCTGTTCCACTTCAGTCAATCGCTTTACACTTTCGTTTGGGGCGATTTGAGCGGTGCCCATCTCGCTAGCTCGCAATCTCGTCTGCTTGGCTCGCGATCTCTCTGGGCTTCACATCATGTACATGCTCTCGCTGTTTAGGCGGAATGCATTGTTGCTCTAACCAGAATGCTCGTTAGGGGGTCGGAGCTTTAGCTCCGACGTCACGTACCTGTGCAAAATGGGCTTGAGCCCCTGAGGATTCCTCGCCCTTCCACAATCCGCTGGCTCGATTGCCTCCACAAAACCGCTTAATCTGCGAGTATGCCTGACCCTGTGACCTTCCGCAAATCACTGCTTTCCGAAACGTTCCCCAGCCTGCAACCGCGCTCCATTCGCAAATTCCGTTGCCGTAACCTCTTTGCGTCCTTCTAATTTGACGTGTCCCAGCTCCAATACGCTGCCTGCGCCGCATAGCACCCTCACCGTTCCTCGCCCGGCAACAATCGTGCCCGACGCCGCTTCCCTTTTCTCATTGGACACCGGCTTGCCCCACAGGTGGCACGTCTGTCCGCGAAATTCCGTGTACGCCCCCGGCCACGGCGCGAATCCTCGCATGCGGTCGTAAATTTCCTGCGCCGGACGCGTCCATTCGATCCGCCCATCCTCTCGCTTCAACGGCGGCGCCAGCGTGGCCTCGGCATGATTCTGCACGCGCCCCGTCAACGTTCCTGCCACCAGCCCTCGCAATGTCCTCACCATCAGCGCAGCCCCTGCCTCCGCCAGCCGAATCGCCAGCTCCGGTGCCGTCTCATCCGCCCCAATCGCCAATTCTTCCTGTAACAACATCTCACCGGTATCCATCCCTGCATCGATCCGCATCGTCGTCAGGCCCGTTCGCGTCTCTCCATTCACGATCGCCCAATTGATCGGCGCCGCGCCCCGGTATTTCGGCAGCAGCGAGGCGTGCAGGTTGATCCACCCATGCCTCGCTATCCCCAGCAGTCGTGCGGGAATAATCTGCCCATACGCGATAATCACAATCATGTCGGGGGCCAGCTCGCGCAGTTGCTCCTCCACTTCCGGCGCCCGCACTTTCGCCGGCTGGAACACCGGGATTTTCTCCGCCAGCGCCACTTCCTTTATTGGCGAATGCGATATCTCCTGGCCCCGGCCGCGCGGCCGGTCCGGTTGCGTGAACACTCCAACGATTTCGAAATCCTGTTGTTCCAGAAGGTGTTTCAGGGAAGGAACTGCAAACTGCGGCGTCCCGCAGAATACCACGTGTGTCCGGCTCATGACGCAGTCACCCGCGCAGGCTGCCGCTTTACCACTCGCCTTCTTTCCGCAGCTTCTTGATTTTTCGCTTGATCAAATCCCTCTTCAGCATGCTCAGATGCTGCAGGAACAGTATCCCGTTCAGGTGGTCGATCTCGTGGCAGAACGCTCGCGCCAGCAGATTCTCCCCCCGAATCTCAAACATTTCGCCCTTCAAGTTCTGCGCCCGCACGGTCACAAATTGCGGCCGTATCACGTACCCGCGGAATCCCGGAATCGACAGGCATCCCTCTTCTTCCCGCGCCTCGCCTTCGGCATGGATGATCTCCGGGTTTACCAGCACTATCTTCGCTTCCGGGTTTTTCCCCGTGGTTACGTCCACCACCGCCAGCCGCATGCTCTTGCCAATCTGCGGCGCTGCCAGCCCCACTCCCTGCGCCGCGTACATCGACACGAACATGTCTTCCGCCAGCGCTTCCAGCTCGCGGTCAAATTTCTTGATCGTAGCTCCGGGCTTCTCCAGCACTGGGTCGCCATACTTCACAATCGGATATATTGTCCGCGAAGGGGCAGGGGTCGCCGTCGCTGGGTTTTCCTTCACGCCGGCTACCGGTTCAGAACTCGTCGATTTGTCGGCCATAGCTCTCGAAATTCCGCCTCATTTCGGCGAGTGAATCTCCTCCAAATTTTTGCAGAAAAGCATCTGCCAATACAAGTGCCACCATTGCCTCTCCGGCTACACCTCCTGCCGGCACCACGCACCAGTCCGACCTCTCATACGCGGCCTGCACTGGTTCCTTCGTTACCATGTCCGCTGTTCCCATCGGCTTCCGTAGCGTCGAGATCGGTTTCAGGAACCCTCGAACTACCACATCTTCGCCGTTTGTGATGCCGCCTTCGAGGCCTCCGGCCCGGTTTGAAGCTCGCCTGAATCTTCGCGCAGCCTTGTCGTAGGAAATCTCGTCCTGCACTTCGCTCCCGTACGATCCAGACGCCAGAATTCCCGCGCCGATCTCCACCGCCTTCACCGCTTGCACGCTCATCAACGCCTGCGCCAGCTTGCCATCCAGCTTCTCGTCCCACTGCGCGTGTGAACCCAATCCCACCGGCACATTGTGGACCACCACCTCAAACTCTCCACCTACCGTGTCGCCCGCCTTCAGCGCCGCATCCACCTCCATCCGCATCTTTTCCTGAACTGCCGCGTCTACGCACCGCAGCGGCGATTCCAGGTCCTGGCATACGCGCAGAATTTCATCCCACCTGACCGGTCGCTCCAGCCTCACGTGTCCCACCTGAATCGTGTGGCTCGCAATCTCTGTCCCAAATTGCTTCAGCAGCAGCTTGGCGAACGCCCCAGCCGCCACTCGCGCCGCCGTCTCGCGCGCCGACGCTCTCTCCAACACATACCGCGCATCATGGAAATTGAATTTCTGCGAACCGGCCAGGTCCGCATGACCCGGCCGCGGCGCTACCAGCTTCCGCGAACTCGCTTCCGGCCCCGACGACGCTCCCACCGGAAGAATCTTCTCCCAGTTCGACCAGTCGCGGTTCTCGATGCGCAAAGCCACCGGCGCACCAATCGTTTGCCCGTGCCGCACTCCCGCAAAAATGTCCGCTTGGTCCTTCTCGATTTTCTGTCGCCCGCCGCGCCCGTACCCTAGTTGTCGCCGGTGCAGTTCATGCTGGATCAATTCCAGATCCACCGGCATCCCCGCCGGCAATCCAGACACAAACGCAACTAGCGCCTGCCCGTGCGACTCACCCGCCGTATAGAAACGCAGCATAAACAATCCAGTTTAACGGCCACCACCACTTCCGTCCAGCGTACTCTGGCGTTTCCGCTTCACGCTTTGCTATAGACGGGTTTGGTATATATTGAAGCTCGTGAACCGCGTTGTGGGCATGGAATGCCAACCTCTTTGAAGTGGGTCATCGCCCTAGCCCCTTGTGCTGCCGCCGTTTTCGCACAGAAAAGCACGCCGCTAGAGCGGAATTTTACATGGTTCAAATAGATGGGACGATTAAGCGGTCGCAGTACACGTCATCAGTCATCCCTCGGTGTGCTCAGAATCTGTGACGAATGTGCTTTTCGGATAGGTCGCGTTGCCACCCTTGTCCACTGTTCTTCTCGCTGCGCCTCTATCGGCTTGCTCCAGCTTGCATTCTCCATTACCCTAACTAAGTTGCCGGCGGTGCCCCCGCCTCACCAGCTATCGCTTCAGTCGCGCTACTAATCTCGGTTCGAAGGATGACCCATGACCCGCAAGAATTCCTGGGTGACACTGGCTTTTACGGCACTGCTGACCTTGCCTTTAGCTGCCTGCAAAGACACAAAAACTCTCCAGGAGAACGAACAACTAAAGGCCAAGGTCGCGGAACTTCAAAAAGACAACGGCCAGGTCGGCAACGATCTCGATGCCATGACCTCTTCCCGCGATGATTTAGCCAAACAGAACGAAGTGCTCAAGTCTCAGTTAAACGCCTGCAAGTCTAAGCACTCTGGCAAGAAGTCGGCCAGTCATAAGCATCATCGGTAGTAAGGTTGTCATCCCGAGCGCAGCAAGGGATCTGCTGTTCGCAATAGCTATGCAACAAGCAACGCACCAACCGGTTTCACGATCACCAGCAAAGGAGCCTTCCAGCATGAAAACCTTTGAAGTTCAATTCAGCTATCAGGATCGCGATAAGGGCAAAGTCGAGTCCACTGTCAAGGTCGATGCCTCCAGCCTTCCCGGCGGCGTCGCCAAGGCCACGCGCGAATTCGTAAAGAGCCTGGACCGCAAGCAACGATTCGATATGAACAAAAGCGGCCTGGAAATCGCTGCCCGGCCCGTCGAGGCGGCTGTCGACGCTCCGACCAAGTCCTCCGCCGAAGCCGCCACTGGCTGATCTCTCCGATCTCCAATCCGTTCCCCCAGCCGGGCGGCCGCTGGTTCTCTCTTGGTAGCGAGGCTTTTCGCCAGCGCGCAGATCTCTCTGTTCAGCGAATCTACCGATACCGGATTTGCGGGCGATGGCGTAGATCCGTGGGCATTTGTCTATTGCCCCGCCACGCTCTGTTTTCCGCCTTGCTTCGCCGCGTGCGTATCCAGAAACTCGTATCGCTCACGCACGGGGTCGGCAGTTGCATGAATATTCTTGCCGGACAGATGCATCACCTGGTATCCGTCTTTGCTGTCGGATTTCGGCCAGTTCGGCAAACCGCCGCCATTCGGATTTCCGGTCTTCACGAAATTCACCCAATAGCTGGCCATGGCCTCAGACACTTTGAAATCGTCCTCGGTCCACGGGACCCCCTCCTCCGATTTCAGCGTTTCGAAAACATATTGGATTTCGCACGCATGCCGGGAACCCGCCTCGCTCGCGGGTATCGGCCCAATCATTGCTCCGGGTTTCACCGCCGGAACCTGCTCGAAATGGTATTGGTATACAGGCGCATTGCCGGTCTTTCTCTGCATGTCGATCCACTTCCACGTGGAGAAGGCGATGAAATCGTCGCCGGCCAAAGCCTCGGCCGACTGTATCGCCTCCTGGTCTGTGTTTGCCGGGTATAACTTCAGAAATGCCGCGGCCTGGTCACCGAACCGCGCCTGCGCCTGCTCCGCAAAACTTTTCGCCGTCGGTTTTTGCGGCGCAAATAAAACGTTCAGTTTTCCCTCATCGGCATTCCATCCCGCCAGCAGCGGAACCTGGCTCTGCTGACCTTTTCTATATATGGAAACCACGTCGCCGTTCAGGAAATATCCGTCGACATTCGGCCCAAACCGGAAGCCCCGATTCTGTTTCGCCGCAGCCTGCAGCAATTCCTCGCCGGATTTCGCGCGCATTTCCGCCAGCGACTTCGCGCCCACAGACGCCGCGAATTTCACCCCCGCCTGTTCGGTATCGCCCACTGGATTTAGCTGCATCCCGGCGCTCGGCCCGCTGGGAAAGAATGCCCCGCTTTCCCCAATCGCTTTCTGAAACAAGTTTTTCGACAGCGGCGACGCCATCAACGCGCTCACCGACAATGATCCCGCGGATTCTCCGCCGATTGTGATGTTGTGTGGGTTGCCTCCAAACGCCGCGATGTTGTTGACCACCCACTGCAGCGCCGCCACCTGGTCCAGCAGTCCATAATTTCCCGACGAGTCGTGCCCCGATTCCTTGCTCAGTTCCGGGTGCGAGAAAAATCCAAACACTCCCAGGCGGTAATTCGGCTCGACAACGATCACGCCCTTCTTCGCCAGATTTTCCCCGTCATACCGCGCTTCCGATGCGCTCCCCGCCACGAAACCGCCGCCATAAAACCACACGAATACCGGAATCTTTGCGCTCTCTGCTTTTGCCGGAATCCAGATATCCAGGCTCAGGCAGTCTTCGCTGGGCTGCGCGTCGCGGAAATAGATGTCCCCATACACATCGGTTTGCAGGCACGCGGACCCAAACTTGTCGGCTTGCCGCACGCCGCTCCAGGCTGGCGCGGGTTGCGGTGCTTTCCAGCGCAGTGGTCCAACCGGCGCCGCCGCAAAGGGAATTCCCTTGAACATGCGCACGGTATGATCTTCGTTCGTGGTTCCTTGCAACTTGCCGCTCGCAACGGTCACTTCATCCGCAGCCCTGGCTGCGCTTGCGGAAAACACGCCAATCAACAAAATCAACCCGGCCCACTGCACAACGCTCAGAAACCGCGACATTTTTTCTCCTTTGTCACCGCACTTCTTCTTCAACGCTCACTCGACGCTAGTATAGTCACCTTTGCAACATCACGGACAAGCGTTCGCGGATTGTCGTTACCCCGCTCCGTCCTCCCAGCGCCAACATTCCCTTCACGGCCGGCATTTGCAAACACTACTGTTTCCAACTTGGCGCTCCTAGCACTTACTCTCCTTAGCGTCGCAACCCTTTCCTGTTGTATGTTCACTGTTCTGGCGGACGTCCTCAGCTTCTGCGCACACTGGCGCCAACCCGTGTGACAAGGGGTGTGACTATGAGCGAAACTTCGGTTCCCGCCGTCATTGGGAACACATTGAAAACCTGGACTTTCTCCATCCAGGACTACTCTCTGCTTTCCGTTCAATCGGTCCGCAACATTTTTACTACCCGTCGTTACTTCACCGACTTGGTCGAGCAGATGGATCTGATTGGCGTCGGTTCCTTGCTGATTGTCGCCACCGCACTCCTCTGCGTTGGTGGTGTCGTTGTTTTGAACGCGGCCTCGCAATTTGCCCGTTTCGGCGAAACCGTTTTGACTGGTGACGCCGTTTCTCTCGCCCTTCTCCGCGAACTCGGTCCCGTCTTCACCGCGCTTCTGGTCGCCGGCCGCAACGCCACGGCGATGGCTTCTGAACTCGGCTCCATGGTCGTCAGCGACCAAGTCGACGCCATGCGTGGATTCGGCATCGATCCGGTCCGCAAGCTCATGACCCCGCGTGTGCTCGCCACCGTGCTGACCCTGCCGCTGCTCGTTGCCGTGGGCGACATGGCTGGACTGCTTGGCGGATTCGTCGTCGCCAACATCACGCTGCACCTTGGTTGGGAACAATTCATGACCCGCGCCATCAAAGTCCTGGTTTTTGGCGATATCTGTATCGGCTTCGCTAAACCACTGGTTTTCGGCTTCATCATTTCCACCGTTGGCTGTTATCAGGGCTTTCGCGTCGAAGGGGGTACCGCCGGCGTGGGCCGCGCTACCATCACCGCGTTCGTCGTTTCCTCGGTGGCTGTGCTCGTCGTCGATTTGTTCCTTACCAAGTTTCTCCTTTACGCGTTCAACTTGTAACTCGTTGTAACCTTTTTCGGTTTTCTCTCGCCGGCGTCTGCTCGCAACGCTCTTGACGCTTGTGGTATCCCCAGTTACGCTTTCCTCGGAGCTTCCGACGAGAACCAAGTGGCTGAGACACCTCTTCAGGTTTCCCATCAGCACGCCATCGCTCCCGACACTCCTTCGGTCGTGGATATATTGCAGGACATTGCCAAACACGCCGTCCTCAAGATCCAAGACTATTCCAAACTCTCTTTCCGCGCCCTCAGCAATATCAGTAGCAAGCCCCGCTATGTTCAGGACACCCTTGACCAGATGGACGACATCGGCGTGGGCTCGCTCCCTATCGTTCTTCTCTCCGGATTCTTCATCGGTGCGGTCATGGTTCTGCAGACCGGCTCCCAGTTCGAACGCTTCGGCCAGACCTCTCTCACCGGCGACGTCGTCTCGCTCGCTCTTGTCCGCGAGCTCGGCCCGACTATCACCGGCCTTCTTGTTGCCGGCCGCTGCTCCTCTGGTATCGCTTCCGAACTCGGCTCCATGCTCGTTACCGAACAGGTGGACGCCATGCGCGCCATGGGCACCGACCCCAGTCGCAAACTCGTCACTCCCCGCGTCGTCGCCTCGCTTATGACCGTTCCTCTGCTCACCACGATCTCCGTTTTTGTCGGACTCCTCGGCGGCATGGTTTCCAGCGTCTTTTCTCTACGCCTTAACGCCTTCACTTTCTGGCAGCGTGCCATCGCGGCCCTCGAGTTTTCCGACCTCATGCAAGGTTTCTCCAAATCCATCATCTTCGGGTTCATCCTCGCTACCGTCGGCTGCTATCAGGGTCTCACTGTTCGCGGTGGTACCCAGGGGGTCGGCCGCGCCACCACTCAGGCCGTCGTCGTTTCTTCCATTCTCATCATCGTCTCAGACACTTTCCTCACCAAACTCGCACTCTATCTCGCGGAAAAAGTTTTCTGAACCCCATGGATCTTTCCCCCATTTCTTCCTCGGCCCCCGCGCTTACCTCCAGCGAGCCCGCCATCCAGTTTTCCGATGTCCACATCGGTTTCAGCGATGGCGACATTCTCCGCGGCGTCTCCTTTACCGCTCAGTCTCGCGAAACCCTCGTCCTCCTCGGTGAAACCGGCACCGGCAAAACTCTTACTCTCAAGATGGCCGCTGGTCTCCTGTGCCCCGATCGTGGCCAGATCGAAGTCCTCGGGAATCGCGTCTCCTCCATGGACGAGCACGACCTCCTTGCCTTTCGCCGTAAGGTCGGTTTTGTCTTTCAGGAAGGCGCGCTCTTTGATTCGCTCACTGTCCGCGACAATGTCGCCTACCGCCTTACCGAAGACGGTCTCAGCGAACAGGAAATCGCCCCGCGCGTTGAGGAGGTTCTGCGCTTCGTCGAACTCGAGCACACCATGGATCTTTTGCCTTCCGAACTCTCTGGTGGCATGCGCCGCCGTGTCTCCATCGCCCGCGCTCTGATCAATCATCCCCCCATCGTTCTCTATGACTCTCCCACCGCCGGCCTCGATCCCATCACCTCGCAAACCATCATCACTTTGATCCTTCGTTTGCGCGATGTTTACGGCGTCACATCTCTCCTCGCCACACACCGTCTCCAGGACGGCTTCGCTCTCGCTAATTTTCGCTTCGATCCAAAATCGCGCCGCGTCTTCCGCGAGTCCGACTCCGACAAGAATCTGGCGCCCACGCGTTTCCTTGTCCTACGCGATGGTCGGATCTACTTTGAGGGCAGCCCGGATGAGATCCTCAGTTCGAAGGATCCGTATCTGCAACGTTTTTTGATTTGAATCTTGTATAGTTGTCCCAGCAGGTTGGTGTTGTGCTCGAGGTTGGTGCTCTTGTAGCGGCTGCGTTCTCAGGCCGGTGTTCTTGAGTTGCCGTTTCGGTTTGCACAGGTCGGAGTTGGTTTGCTTTTGTAGGGATCGTCTTTTTACCCCGATCAACGGGAGGTCCACGGGCGATCCGCTCTGCGGTTTCTGGTGCGGCACGGAGGAGATTTCGAATGGCGCAGCGCAAACAGTTGACGTGGTCGGAATTGCGCGTGGGACTCTTCGTCCTGGTTGGCCTCTTGATTCTCGCCGTCGGCATCTTCTATGTCACGGGCGCGGGCTTCTTCGGCCCCAAGTATCGTCTCAAGACCTTTCTCCCTGAAGTGTCCGGCCTCGCTACCGGTGCTCCGGTTCGTCTCGACGGCGTCGAAATCGGAAACGTTGGTCCAATCAAGATCGTTCCGCGCGAAGCCGGCAAGCCTCCCGATCGCATGAAGAGCATCGAAGTCGATATGCAAATCGATAAACGCTATCAGACCGATATCCTCACTGATTCCGCCGCCACTCTGGTCACCGAAGGCCTTCTCGGCAATCGTTACGTCAACATCCAGCGTGGCTACACGGGCGTGCCCCTCACCGAGGGCCAGGTCGTTCCCGGCGCCGAAGAGAAGGCCATCAAGGAAGTTGTCGAACGCAGTGCCGACGTCCTCGCCAATCTCAAGACTCTCAGCGATCAGGTCAAGGATCTGATTGACGGCGTCCAGGAAGGCAAGGGCACGCTCGGAAAACTTCTCACCGACGACCAGGCCTACAAACATCTCAACAGCATTCTCGTCAAAGGAGATCAGATTGTCGGCAACGTCCAAGCCGGCCAGGGCACCATCGGCAAGCTCCTCATGACCGATGACACCTCCACCAAGGTCGATAAAGCCATCGATCAGGTCAACACCATCCTCGCCGACCTCCGGGCGCAAAAGGGCACCATGGGCAAACTGCTCTACGATCCAACTCTCTACGATGATGCCAAGAAAGCTCTCGACAATGGCAACGGCATGATCGGCGACATCCGCGCCGGTAAGGGCACACTCGGCAAACTCGCCACGGACGACACCCTGTACAATAAACTCCGCGATACCAGTTCCAACCTCTCCACCGCTACCGCCAAACTCAATCAGAACGACAACACCGCCGGCAAACTCTTCTCTGACCCCCAGCTCTATGACAACCTCACCGGTCTCACCAGCGACATGCGCACTCTCATTGCCGAGTTCCGCAAAAACCCCAAAAAATTCCTGAGCATCAAGCTCACCTTCTTCTGAGCAACTCTTGCCGTTGTAGCGGCCGCCTACCGAGGCGGCCCTTTTTTGGAGTGCGGCGGCTCGCCGCCGCTTCCGTGCCCCACAGCTGGGCAACTCTCATGGTACCCGTCGCGGCACGCCTGCGGCCGTTTTGTCATCCAGATCGCCGCGCCGGGTGCGTCGCGAAGGACCTCAACTGATCCGTTGCGCAAGATCGATTCTTTGTCGGCCTCGCAATGCGGCTCCGCATCTCGCTTCCTGCTGTGCTGTTTTGCGTACTCCACCGCTCCTGTGTTTTAATGAGTCCGTAACAATCACATCCTAGTCTCAATCACAAGGATCGGCCGTGCCCCGGCCACCTCATGGACACTCAAGACACCACCACTCCAAGGGCACCTCGCGCCGAGGCCACCAAAACCACTCTCCCGCAGCCAGGCCGTCCTATTCCCAGCCGTGCCTATCCCGGCGCTCTCATCGTCGTCGAAGGTACTGACGGCTCTGGCAAGAGCACCCAGCTCTATCTCCTCAAACGCTGGCTCGAAATCGGCGGCTACCGTCTCCATTTCACCGAGTGGAACTCTTCTCCCCTCGTTAAGTCCGCCACGCGTCGCGGCAAACAAAAGCGTCTGCTCACTCCCACCACTTTCTCTCTTCTGCACGCCTCCGATTTCGCCGACCGCTGCGAGCGCCAAATCATGCCGCTGCTCCAGGGCGACTACCTCGTCCTCGCCGATCGCTATATCTATACCGCCTTCGCCCGCGACGCCGCCCGCGGCTGCTCTCATCGTTGGCTTCGCAATCTTTACCGCTTCGCTCCCGTTCCCGACATCACTTTCTATTTCCGCGCTCCCCTTGACGTCGCTGTGCACCGCATCCTCAGCGGTCGTCCCAAGCTGAAGTACTACGAAGCCGGGATGGACCTCGGCCTGTCCTACGAGCGCCCGGAAAGCTTTAAGCTCTTTCAGGCGCGCATCCTAGAGGAGTACGACAAAATGGTGGACTCCGATAACTTCGTGGTCCTCGATGGCACTCTTCCCGTCAACAAGCTCCAAAAACAGATGCGCGATATCGTCGCCTCCAAAATCGATCTCAAGCGTTTCGCCCCTCGCGCCCAGGAGTCCGAGTAATCATGCCTGATCAGGAAAAAGATAAACCCGGCATCTCCACCGTCGTCGAAGCTCCTCCGGTCGCCAAAGTGCCCGTCGCTGATCCCGAATATTCGCAATCCTTCTTCGGCGAGACTCTCGTTGGTCTCGATCCCGGCGAACTCAACGGCACCCTTATCGTCATTGAGGGCATGGACGGTTCCGGCCGTTCCACTCAGATCGCTCTCCTCCAGGAATGGCTCGAGTCCGAAGGTTTCGCTGTGCAAACCTCCGGCTTGCGCCGCTCCAACCTCGTTGGCCGCGACATCGACCAACTCCTCGCCAAGAATGCTGTCACCCGTCTCACCCTCGCCCTCATGTACGCCACTGACTTCTTCGATCAGCTGGAGCACCGCATCGTTCCCGCACTCCGCTCGGGCACCGTCGTCCTCGCCGATCGTTTCATCTTCACCCTTATCGCTCGCAGCGTCGTTCGCGGTATCAATCGCGATTACCTCGCCGGACTCTATGCCATGGCTCTTCGCCCTCACCTTACCTTCTGGCTTAACGTCCGCCCCGAAACCGCTTTCGCTCGCGAGTTCAAAAAAGCTCAGGCCATCAGCTACTGGGAAGCCGGACGCGACATGTCTCTCTCTCACGACCTCTATTGGTCTTTCGTTCGCTACCAGACCATGATCAAGCGCGAACTGGAAGTCATGGCCAAGAAAAACGGTTTCATCGAACTCGACGGCGAAGCCAACGTCCCCACCGTCAACAAACAGCTCCGTCAGCGCATCAGCGAACAGCTCGGTATTCGTTCCACCAAATACGCTCCTTCTTCCGCTCTCGCCCACCTCTGGCGCTAAGGACCCGCATGCCTGAACCGGTCCACATAGCCGCCATCGACGCCGGCTCCAACGCGGTCCGCCTCTCCATCGCTCGCGCCTATTCCGCTCTCGATATCGAACCGCTCGTCAACGAACGCTGCTCTTTGCGCCTCGGCGAAGGTGTTTTTGTCCGCCACCGCTTCAGCGAAGACATACTCAAAAAGAGCATCAAAGCCTTTCGCAGACTTCATGAATTTATGGAGGAATACGGCGTCACAAAATATCGCGCGGTTGCCACCAGCGCCACTCGCGAAGCCCAGAATCGCAAAAACTTTGTGCGCCGCATCAAGCAAGCCACCGGCATCTCTCTCGAAGTCATCAGCGCGAAAGAGGAGTCGCGCCTCGGCCGCGAAGCGGTCATCGCCGCCATGGGCCCGGAAGCCCAGCCACGCTGCATCGTCGATCTCGGTGGCGGCAGCCTGGAACTCAGCCTTCTTCGCGACCACACCGCCCTGACCGGTGCGCAACTTCCCGTCGGCACCGTTCGCCTGCTCACCACTCTCAACATCCACGGCGTCATTCGTCCCTTTCAGGCCGAACAGGTTCGCCGCTACGTTCGCGCGCTTCTCGAGTCCCGCGTCCCGCAACGCCCCAATCTTGCCGATGAGGTGTCCGTGGCTCTCGGCGGCAACGCCGAAACCCTCGCCAACGTTGCTCCCGGTCCTCGCCAGGACGGCCTTCCCACTCTCGAACTCTCGCTCCTTCGCGAGCGCCTGCCCGACCTCCTTGAACGTGACATCCGAGCACGCATGAAAGCCTACGGAGTTCGCCGCGACCGTGCTGACGTGATGGGCATCGCCGCCATCATCTTCCTCACCCTCGGCCGTTATCTAAATATTCGCCGCTTTATCATCCCCAGTGTTGGCATCCGCGAAGGGCTTCTCTTTGAAATCGCGCGCGAAGCTTTTTCCCGCAAGGAACCCCACCGCTACAATGTCGCTGCCCGCCAGATGCTTCTCGCTACTCGCAGCTTTGGCCGACGCCTCGAGTACGATCAGCAGCACGCCGAGCACGTTCGCGAACTCAGCTTGATGCTTTTCGATCAGCTGCAACCTGTTCACCATCTTCCTCCGCAAGCCCGCGTTCAACTGGAAGCCGGCGCCCTCCTCCATGACGTCGGTCACCGTGTCAGTCACCGTGGCCATCACAAACACGGCGAATACCTCGCTCTCAATGGCGATATCCCGGGACTCGAAGGCCGCGACCGCAACCTCGTCGGCGCCATCGTGCGCTACCACAACCGCAAGTCCACGCCCGACGGACACCATCCCGCCTACTCCGTCCTCAACAATACCGACAAGCGCATCGCACGCCGCCTTGCCTCTCTGGTTCGCATCGCCGAGGGACTCGACCACTCTCATCGCCAGCGCATCCAGTCCATGCGCGCCTCCTTCCAGCGCGGCGCTGTCTCTCTCGAAATCGAGGCTCGTGGCGATGTTGCCGAAGATCTTCGCGATGCCGAGCGCAGCTCCGACCTCTTCGAACGCGAATTCCACGTAAAGCTCTACTTTCGCCACCACCTGGACCACCCCTGAACCGACGACGGTCGCGAACCGGGCCTTTATTCGTCAACGTGGCGCTGGCTTCTATGCCAGTCAAAGTGTGACCTGCAGCTCACTCTTCGCGGGTGACGCTGTTAACTTGGCGTGCGACTGGCGCGTTGGGGGTCAGGCTGTTCCTTTGTTTTTGTGGCCGCCTTCTGAGGCGGGCGTGTTTTTCGTTGTCTTTGTGTACGGACCGCCTTTCGAGGTGTCCGATCGCCACAACCATGCGCTTTTCTGATTCAATGTAGCGGCGTTGCCTTTCATGCCAGGCGTAGCAGTGACCTGTAGCTCGCACGTTTCAGGGGTAAGGCTGTCAGTTTAGGTGCGAGGCTGTTGCTCCTTTCGTTCATCGTCATCTAACATTCATACTTATCTCAGTAGAATGACTCTCAGGAGGAGCTCCCTTCATGCAGCTGTACATCGTGCGCCACGGCATCGCTATCGATCGCGAAGATCCCAAGTGCCCTCCGGACCCCGAGCGCTTTCTCACTCCCGAAGGCGTGGACAAGGCCAAACAGGTTGCCAAGGGGCTTGCTGAGATCGGCGCCATCCCGGATCTCTTGCTTTCCAGCCCCTACGTCCGTGCCTTTCAAACCGCTGAAATCTTTGCCACCGCCCTCGAATACTCCAAAAGCAAAATTCAAAAATCCGAACTGCTTCTTCCCGGCGCCGAACCCCTCCAGCTCTTCCGCGAACTTTCCAAAGACAAGCAGGCATCCTCCGTCTTTATTTTTGGCCACGCGCCGCATCTCGACGACGTTCTCGCTACCGCCCTGGCTGTCAAACATCACATCACCTCTCTGAAAAAAACGGGCGTCGCCCTCGTCGAACTAACCCGCCTGGTCCCTCCCAGCGGCCAACTCCTCTTGCTAGCCACCCCCAAACTCCTGCGCAAAGCAGGGAAGTAGCGGGCCAGGTCCAGCCGCCCAGACTTCAATCTGTGTCGCAGTTTCTTTGTTTTTTTCTTTAGGGGTCGGAGTTTTGGCTTCGACACAAACGTGCAACCGCAACTTGGGCTTCAGCCCGCGAAGACTTCCTCTAAACGAAAGTTGTCATCCCGAGCGCAGCGAGGGATCTGCCTTTTTCTCTGCTCAATACTTAAAGCTGATTACTGAAGACTTCCTTCCTCAATCCGACGCGGCCGCTTTCGCCTGTCCCCGATCTTCTCTCATCGGCAGCTGCAACACTTTCTGAACCACCGGCGCCGCGCGAACAATCAGCGGCAGCTCCAGGCACGTCTCCAGCAGATGTTTGCCGACCGCCAAGCGGGCTGCTACGCTTTCGCTATCCACCAGCCCCGGTACCTGCACGATTAGCGCATCCACAGACTTGTCCACCCGCAGTCCGACCGTCGTTTCAATGCCACTTTTCCTTAACGCCCGCGCCAGCCGCAACAGCCCAGCCAGCGTATTCACTCTGGCCTGATCGACCTCGTTCAGCGCCCCAAACGCTTGGTGCTTCGTCTTCGGTTGACCGCCCCGGTGATACCTCACCACCAGACCCAGCAGCTCCCACTCCTCTTTCGTCCACCCCGCCGGCTCTGCCAACTTCCTCAGAAACTTCCGTGCCGCTTTCTCCGGGTGCTTGGCGCCTAGGCCCGCCCCGATTCCGTGAATCCTCGCTGCCCCGCACGCAATCTTTCGCAGATCTCTTTCCTCGAACACACGTGCCGCGTGCACTTTTCGCAGCGCATCGAACAGTCTCACCGTCAGCCGCGATACCTGTGAAGTTCGTCGCGGATTCACGTCAATCGCCCGCGACGTCACCCGCAATCGCGCCAGCCCAGCAGCCTCCAGTTGCCGGCCCTGCGGCAGTCCTTGCCGCCATTTGTGCCATAAATTGTCTTGGCCAGAAGTCATCTGCCGGTACGTTTCGATCCTCTGCCCGCGCTCAGTCGCAATTCGTCCGGACCACGACGCCTGCGCCGCGATCAGTTCCGGCCCCGTGATCTGCGCCACTTTCCCCGACAGCACATCCAGGTCATGTACTTCACCCAGCAGATCCTGGACGCGCTTCAGATCCACTCCCCATTCCTCATACCGCGTCGGCAATAGGCTCTCCACCGTATACCGGAATCGCTTCACTCCGATTCGCAAGGCGTGCCACGCCGCAGGCTTTGAGGTCCTCACCGCTTGTCCTTGGAGTTCCTTCGCGCCTTCCAGCCGTTCCAACGCCAGGCCCTGTGCCGCAGCGCCATCCGGTGGCACCAGACGCGCACGGCGCCGCAACGTCCGGGCATGCTTTGTCCACGCCTTTTCGTCGAATTTCTCGGCCACTCGCAACGCGGTCTCGCGCATTTCGCTTTCTTTCCTGGCAAAATCGTCCAAAAGCATTTGCCTTACGGGGTCCGGTTCGGAGGACAACTTGTTCGTCCATTCCTCCAGCACCTGCGTGTCCCGCAGTTCTCCCAGCTGCCGGAACAGCTTTCTCCCCAGCTTCTTCATTTCCGGCCACGCCGGGTCCGGGTCCACTTCCTGCATCACCGCGGCCACCGACCGGCACCGCCGTATCGCCACGCGCAGATCGTGCACCGCATCTGCATCCGGCGTCTCGCGCACCTTTTCCAATTCCTTTAAGGTGCGTTCCATCCAATACGTCAATCCGCGGTGCTCGGCGCGCGAGCCCGCTACTGTGCTTGCGGTTGCCATAAATTCTTGGTTTGGCTGATTTCCACTTGCCGGGGCAAGCGGCCCTGTCAGCCTACTCCCATAGCCTATCCCGCCGTTTTGCGTGCGTCCAGTCGCGCTACCGCCGCCCCCGGGCCCACTTTTGTAACCGTAATTCCTCGGAATCTTGATATTCTGCTGCCGCTCCTCGTCGTATACTTCCGCTTCGACCTCCCACAAGCTTACCCTGCTCTCACGGTTTCGAGGTCAACCCGGTCGCAGCGTCCCGCGCAGGAGGTGAAACTTGAGTTCGAATCCCGCACCGGTTCCCGACCCCAAAGAAGTCATTCGTCAGGAATGGCTCGAAGCCGCTCCCTTTTGGCGAAAGTGGTTTGACAAGCTCGCGTTCCAATCTCGCGGTGCTACCGGCCTGATCCTTCAAGGCGCCGAACTTTCCCCCGGCCTCCACATTCTCGACCTTGCCAGTGGTTCCGGTGAACCCGCCCTCGCTCTCGCAAAGGCGGTCGGTCCCGACGGCCGCGTCGTCGCGAGCGATCTGGTCCCCGAAATGCTCGTTGTCGCGCAGGAACACGGGCACGCCCATAGCCTCGGCAACATGGAGTTTCGCGACGCCGACGCCGAGCATCTCCCCTTCGCAAGCGCCTCCTTTGATCGTGTTACCTGTCGCTTTGGCCTCATGTTTTTTCCCGACACCCAGAAATCACTGTCCGAAATCCGCCGCGTCCTGAAACCCGCCGGGCGCGTCTCTTTCCTCGTTTGGGGTTCTCCCTTCGAAAACCCTCTTTTCTCCACCATGACTGGGCCATTTCTCAAGCACATCAAAGTGCCAACGCCTCACCCAGACGCCCCACACGTTTTTCGTTTTGCCGACCAATCCAAACTCGCCGGAGTCCTCACTTCCGCGGGCTTCCACGAAGTTTCTGTCGTCACCCACAAGATCTCCTGGCCGTGGCCTGGCCCGCCCGAAGAAGCCTGGCAAGCCTCCAGGGAAATTGCCGCTCCCTTCAAGAAAATGATGGCCGCTCTTCCTGCCGATAAGACCGAAGAGGTTAATCACGAAGTGGTTGAAGGCATTCGCCGCTTTTACGACGGCCGTCAGGTCAATTTCTCCGCCTCCTTGGTCTCCGCCACCGCGGTCGTCTGACCTCCGCTCAATCCGTCTCGCTCCTGGCCGCCGGATGCTGTATCCTTAGCGCGATTTCCCGCCCTCACGCGCCATGCAGCCCTCGACCTCCCAACCTCATCCTCGCGCTCCGTGGCGCGACACCTGGCACGAAGTCATTTTTGGCCACGAAACGTTCGCCGGTCGTCTCTTCGATCTCATTCTTCTCATCCTGATTCTCCTCAGCGTTCTTACCGTTCTTCTCGAAAGTGTTCGCTCCATCCGCGATTCCTTCGGCCCTTACCTGCGCATCGCTGAGTGGACCTTCACCGCTCTTTTCACCATCGAATACATCGCTCGCCTCATCTCCGCCACCAACGCCCGCCGCTACGCCACAAGCTTCTTCGGCATCGTCGACTTGCTCGCCGTCGCCCCTGTCTATCTCAGCTTTCTCTTTGGTGTCGCCCACTCCTTCACCGTTGTCCGCTCCCTTCGCCTGCTTCGCGTCTTCCGCATCCTCAAACTCACGGAATATGTTGGCGAGGCCGCGGTTCTCCGCATCGCCATGAAAGAGAGCATCCGCAAGATCACGATCTTTCTTTTCGCCGTCCTGACCATCGTCATCATTGTTGGCGCGCTGATGTACCAGATCGAGGGAGAAGCCAACGGCTTCACCAGCATTCCCGCCGCTATGTATTGGGCCATCGTCACCGTCACCACCGTCGGCTATGGCGACATCTCTCCCAAGACCGTTCCCGGACGGCTTCTCGCTTCTCTATTGATGATTGTTGGTTACGGAATTATCGCCGTGCCCACTGGCATCGTGACCTTCGAATTCGCGCGCGCCTCCACTGCTACGCCCCGCAGAACGTGCTCCGCTTGCGGCCTCCAGCCTCACGACCAGGACGCCCTACACTGTAAGCGCTGTGGCGCCCGTCTCCCCAGTCCTCAGTAGCTGTCATTGGGCTCGCTTTGTAGGGACGGCCTTCTGAAGCCGTCCGCTCTCCGACTTTGTAGCGGCCGCCTTTTCACCCGGTCAACAGGAGAGGCTGCTACTTCTTCTGCTCCGCCCCCGGCATCACACCCTTCAACGCCTCCCCCTGCTGCTTCTGCAACTCCGGATGCGGCAGCGGCTTCCTCGGCAGCATCTGCTCCCTCATCGCCGCGTTGTACACGAAGATCGCCTCTACCATGGCCGCTTGTGCCAAATCCTCAGGCTGCAACCGCTCGTACGTATCCATGTTCGAGTGATGTGTGCGCGATCCATAATCCAACGGATCCTGAATGAACTGGAATCCCGGTATCCCCACCGCGTCGAACGCTTCGTGGTCCGTTCCTCCAGTATCCCGATCCGTGATTGCCACAACCCCAACGTCTTTCAGCGGCTCCATCCATTGCGCAAATATCGGACCCACCGCTGCGTTCCCCTGCAAATAAATCCCGCGAATCTTTCCGCTTCCATTGTCCACATTGAAGTACCCGGAAATCTTCTGCTGCTCCGACTTCAACACGATTGGTCCGGCCGGATCGCGATCGTATTCCGTAATCATCATCTGGTCCGGCGCCGTCGAGCGCGGCACATATCCAAAGTGTTCCTTCACGTATCCGTACGACCCGAACTCGCCCTGCTCCTCGCCGGTCCACAATCCAACCCGAATCGTCCTCCGCGGCTGCACCTTCAAGGCATTCAGAATCCGCATCACTTCCATCGCCACTAGCGTTCCCGCTCCGTTATCGGTAGCTCCGGTTGCCGACGCCCACGAATCCAGGTGCCCTCCCACCATCACCAATTCGTCCTTCAACTTCGGATCCGTCCCCGGGATTTCCGCAATCGTGTCGAACCCATGCTCATGCTCCCCGGTAAATTTCGTGTCGATGTTCACTTCAATCGTCACCGGCACACCCGCCTTCAGTAACCGGTACACCCGCCCGTAATTCTCAATCGCCATCACCGCCACCGGTAGCGCGTCCGCGTGGTCCTTCTGGTAGATCAGCCAGCCAAATCCCGCTCCCGTGTCGTCAAAAATCGTTCCTCCCGACCCTCCGCCGTTACGTCCATCACGGCTCGGCGTAATCACCGCGGTCGCCTGCTCGGCAGCCAGGAACTTACCCACCTTCTCCCGGAATTCTTGCCGCTTCAGATACGTCTGGAAGAAGTTCTCCGTGTCGTTCAAATGAATCGGGTACTCCTGGATTCGCTTCAAGTCGGCTTCTTCGTCGCGCGTAAACAGCGGCTTGTCCACCGGCTTCACTTCCCGCATGTCTCCCCAGAGAACAACCTTCCCCGCCAACTTCCCCTTGTACTTATCAAAGTCCTTCTCTTCCTTGATGTCCACCCACGCCGCATTCCCGCTCACCGCTCCCTTTGTTGCTGGCGACCACGGCGCAGCTTGCGCAATGAACACCGCCGTGTCCGGCATCGTCATCCGCACCCAGGTGTTCAGCTGCTGCCAGCCCATCCCGAACTCGCCCCAATCCTCCAGATGCGCGTTGCTGCAACCCATGGCGGCGAACTGATCCTTAGTCCACTCGTTCGCCTTTTTTAGATTTTCCGAGCCCGTCAGCCGCGGACCGATCCCGTCCATCAGCCCCGATGCATATTCCATTATGTGCGAATGCGCTGTCGCTTCTTCGCGAATCCTTCCGTACATCTCCAGGTCCAGCGTTTCCTTCTCCGGTTGCGGCATTTCGTAAGAAGGTTTCGCTGCTTCCTTCGCCGCCGCTTCCTTCTTGTCGTTCTCCGCAGCAGACACATTCGGCGCAAGGCCACCAGCCATCAGCACTGCCACAACAAGCATTCTTGCTTTCATGGAATTTCCTCTCATAAAGTTGAACCCCGGCAGCATAGCAAATCAAAGCGCAATCGCCATGCGAATTTTACCTCGGTTGCCATGCCATCGAAAAATGGGAAGCACGCGATTTGGGCTTACAATATTCCTCGTTTTCAAACCTGAACAGCACGCTCCAGACTGTGTGGTGACTCCAGAGTTCGGCAAACCATGAGCGTTCAGACCCCAACGTACACGACGGATCGAGATTCAGAACTTCAACCACACGCACCCGTGGCCTCTCGCCCGCGTATGCTCTTCATCGATAACCTGCGCTGGACCATGATCATTCTCGTCATCAGCATGCACGCCGCGGACACCTATAGTCCGCTCGGAAGCTGGTATTTCGTCGATCGGGGGCCTCTCACGCTTGCGGCCTTGCTCACTTTTGCCGCCTGGCAAATGTATCTGCAATCCTTCTTCATGGGACTCTTGTTCTTCATCGCCGGTTTTTTCGTTCCGTCTTCCTTCGACCGCAAGGGCGCGCGCCAGTTCGTCCGCGAACGTGCCTTTCGGCTGGGCCTCCCGGTGTTGTTTTACATGTTCGTCCTTGGGCCGACTACCGAATATTTTTGCGCTCACTCGTGGAATTCCAGCGAGCCTACGTGGTTTGCCAATGAGTGGGTCAAGCACATTCGCAATGGCCAATTTCTCCAGGAAAACGGGCCTCTGTGGTTTTGTCTGGCGCTGCTGATTTTCTGTCTGGCCTACGCCGCCCTGCGCGCGGCACGCTCAAGTAGCAGGCCTGTCAACGTCGATCAGCACCCGCCGAGCGACGCAACACTCATCGGCTTTGCTCTCACGATGGCTGCTTTCACGTTCCTCGTTCGCCTGTTCCTTCCCTCCGGCACATCATTTCTAAACATGCATCTCGCGGATTTCCCACAATACATCCTGTTGTTCGCCGCTGGCGTTCTAGCCGCGCGCCGACGATGGTTGTCGTCGCGCAGTTTTTCTTCGGGAATACGCTGGCTCATGATCGTGCTGCCCGTTGGCTTCGTAGCCTGGCTCGTGATCCTGCTTATGGGTGGCGCCTTCAGCGGAAACGGCCGGGCCTTCTCTGGCGGTTGGTACTGGCAAGCCGCCAGCATGAATCTTTGGGAGTCGTTCACCTGCGTGGCTATCAGTTATGGCCTCGTAGTGATCTACCGCCAATATTTCAATCATCAGGGCGGTCTCAGAAAGTTCCTCTCCGACAACGCGTTCAGCGTCTACGTTTTCCATCCTCCCATTGTCATCCTGCTCGCTCGGCTGCTCCACCCCTTCCTGTTGCCCGCCATTCCAAAGTTCCTGCTGCTCACATGCCTTGCGGTGATCCTGTCATTTGCTCTCAGTGCCGCCGTTTTTCGCCGTATCCCTTTGCTTCGTAACATCCTCTAACCCCCGCGCTCCCCGCCCTCTCCTTTACCCGCCCGCTCTCCTCGTGCTATTTTCAAATAGGTTCTCCCGGAGTGGCGGAACTGGCAGACGCAGCAGACTCAAAATCTGCCGGGGATCACTCCCCGTGTGGGTTCGACTCCCTCCTCCGGGACCACTTTTCTTCCGTCGCCCGACCAATTCCAAATATTTTGATTTCAGGCATGCAAATTGTGCATTAACGCTCGCTGCCCCGGCGCGTATATTTTCCCGAACCCGGGAGCTCACAAGCTCCCGGCCCATGCCCACCACCTCATCGGGAAGGGCACTGCATCGGCTAGCTCCTTCACGAAGGTGTGCCAAGGAGGCAATCGTGCGGAGGCGAAAGAACACCCTATTGATCGTCCCGACCATCACCGTTTTCTTTGCTACTCTGTCCGTGCTCGGCAACGCTGCCGCGCAAAAGGCCTCGGCCCCCAGACCGCAGGGACGAGCTTGCGCTTGCCGAAGACGACATCAAACACTTGCTGCCGCTCATGGATGCAGACAAGAACGGCAAAGTCTCCAGGCAGGTGTACATGAAGTTTATGGGCGCGGAGTTCGACAGCTTGGACAAAGCGAAGACCGGCGAATTGGACGTCAAGGCCCGTACCCAATCCAATTTGTGCGTTAGCCATTTTGTCGCTAAGTAGCGGCTCGATCTCCCGAAGTTGGAGATTTACTCGCGAGAAAGCTTCGCGTGTTTCTGCACTGGTACCTTATTCTGCCTGACGCGCTAGACTACCGAGCCGCCCTTATGCCCTCCCCCTTGTCGAATCTTGCGCCCAGGTCAAAATCCCGAAACCGGAGAGCCGCAGGCTTGCTGCAGCGCGTTGCGCAACGCCAATGCCGATCGAAAAACCGGAGTCGGTCTCGGATTTGCCC
>CAWDRK010000017.1:0-75610 GCA_963804635.1 Candidatus Acidiferrales bacterium | reverse complement strand
AACGAAATGGAATCCGCCCGAACCGGCGGCATCACGATCAGGCCCAGGAAGATGGTCGCTAATCCTGACAACAGGATCGGTCTTGGAGAGGTTTTCACTGTTCTGTTCAAATTGCCTTTTCTTTCAAAACTGCAGTGTCCCGTAAGGTCTGGAAGCTTGCTAACCGATTCCTTATAGAGAAGCGCAAAGCAGCCGAAGATTGGCTCAAAATTCTCGATTTTTGTTATCAGATTGTGAGTACTATGATCACGTCAACGATGAGACGCGCTCCCTTTTTTGACCAATTCGCGAGATTTCGCTTATTTCTTCCAACTCGCTCTCATCCGGCGGGCCTGGTGCGCCGAGCCAAGATTATCTTGTTGAGCGCATCTGGGAAGACGAACCGGGAGATTGCGCGGCAACTGGAGACCAGCAAGGTCACGGTAGGCCTGCTGGCGACGACGCTTTCTGGCACAGTGGGTGTCCGGGCTCTACGAGGAATTACGCCCAGGCCGTCCCCGCCCGATTAGCGACGAGCGAGTTGCGCAATTAATTCGCAAGACGTTGAAGTCGAAACCCAAAGGCGCAACGCACTGGAGTATCCGTCAGTCTGCCGACGAGATGGGAGTATCGAAATCGACCGAGCACCGCATCTGGCAGGCGTTTGGCTTGAACCAAAGTCGAGGTCCTAAAAGGAGGGAAACGTGATTAGCACCAGCGGGGCACCTGACCTCTCGGTCTCCGAGGCCTTTGTGATTCTTTATCAACAAACGCTTGCGTGCGCACCGGGGCTCGACCCTAGGTTGGGGCAGATGGTGAGTTCTGAGGTTCAGAAAGTGGTGGCGCAGATGGTGAGTTCTGAGGTACAGAAAGTGTTCGACGAAGGAGAAGCGGAGAACCAGAATGTCTGTAGAGAAACTCAGAGCGTGCTTCGCCTCTTGTCCGGCAAACCCGGCGAACGAATCTTACTGCTAGCGTCGCCGGGATTTCCGGTCGCAGAATTGACCAACGAATCGTCGGCGTTCGTAGACCATGCGAACCGGCTCAATATCGTGATCAACACGATTGACGCGCACGGAGTGTACACAGCGGATTTATTCGGAGACATCTCGGAGCCATATGCGCAACCTGCTCAAATGGCGGGACAGGCAGCGGGCGTCCTAACTCGACATCCAGACGGAAAAGCAATTCGTGCTAGGGGATTTTGCTTATGGCACTGGCGGACGATTTTTTCATAATTCCAATGACCTCGAAGGCGGTCTGAAGCAATTGGGGATTGCGCCGGAAATCTCCTACATGCTGGGCTTTTCGCCGCAGAATGAAAAAATGGACGGGCATTTCCACGCGCTCAAGGTAACGCTGACCGGTAAACAGAAATACGCAGTTCAGGCGCGGCGTGGCTACTATGCTCCGAAAAAAGTGGACGATCCGCAGGAAGCGGAAAAGCAGGAAATGCAAGACGCGGTCTTTTCGAGGGACGAGATTTATGATCTCGTGTTCACGTTGCAAACGCAGTATTTCAAAACTGGTGATGGTGGAGCGCGGCTGAGTGTCGTTTCGCACATTGGTCTGAAGGATTTGCGATTCCGAATGGCTGACGGAAAACACTACAACGAATTGAATATCGCGACGGTCATTTTTGACGACAATGGAAACTATCTGGCCAACGGTGGAAAGATTGTGAAATTGCGCCTACTTGATAGCGCATTTGAAAAATGGTGCAGCACGGGATTGACGGTCAAGTCGGGTTTCGATCTGAAGCCGGGAAAATATCTGATTCGCCAGGTTGTAAGAGATTCCGAGGGCGCTCAGATGGGTGCACGAAACGGCATCCCTGTGGTCATACCCGACTAGAAGATCTTTCTACACAGTCCTGGGAAACGCGCAAATCGTCCAAGTACGTATCAGTACCTCGGCCTCCGGGTTGCGCAGGTACGGTGAGGAACTTTACCGGTTACCCGACACTTAAGCAGCGTCGCGGCGACCCACAGCGCCTCAGCGCAACTCTGAAAACTGAAAAGTTCCATTGCTTTTTCTCCGTTTTGAACCGGGCACACACGTCCGATTACATATAAAAGGATAAAAAGTGCCGGCCAGCCATTTGCTGGAGCGTGAAACAAAAAATGGTCTTTAGTGAATAATACGAAGTCCCATGACGATGGAATCGTCAGAAGTAACAGTAGGGATGGAGCGGCCCAGGTTGAGTAAGCTCCCATTCGCCGGGCTTGAATCGTGCGCGGCTATTGCTTGAAGACCAACGGAGGCCCGCTGACTCGCTTTGCTTGGAGGTTGACAGTCACCTCGACGCGGTCGGCGATCTTGATGAAGGGAATGCCACTGTTCATACCGAATTCCTTACGGTCGAACGCCATTGTCCCTTTAACTTCCCCCTGGCCTGACCCTCTCTCGCCGGAAACCACTAGCGTCAGCGTTTCGGGCTTGGACACCCCGCGAATCGTAAACTTTCCGGGCATCTCAAAAGTGTTGGGGCCAGTCTGCGTAATCTTGTCGGAGTGAAAGGTGATGTACGGATCATCTTTGGCGTTGAAGAAGTCCTTGCCCTTTAGCTTGTCGTTCTTCATGTCGCTTCCGGTGTTCACGGAGTCGGCCTGGATCTTGATATCCATCACGCCGGTCGTCACATCTGTGGATGGAAACGTTAGAGTCGCGTCCCACTTTTCGAATTTGCCCTCGATAGCCACGGAGGCCTTAACGAAGAACTGAACCGTGCTTTCTTCCGGCGTAATCTTGAATACGGGGGCCTGGGCCCGGCTTACTGACGGCAGCATGGCAGAGACTAAGAGGCAGAGAAAAGCTAATCGCATGGAATTCCTCCCAAAGCATGAACGTCGCGACGACATCGCGTTCTGCTAGGTTTGCACCCGGGAACACGGATTGCTATTGTCAAAAATGACACAACCTTCTGGCGCCGCAGAAGCGGAATGGGGCTTCCAACGCATTAAAGGGCCAGCCGGTCCGCCCCCAAACTCGACAAACTTGCCGCCGAGTCATAGTACGAACTTTACCGGCACGACTTACCAGATGGCATGAGAAGGAGTTAGCCACGGTGAGCGACCAACAATCGGAGGAGTCTCGCTACGACCAATCTTCAACGTAGTGTTTCTTTGCCGTCACTGCAGTCACGTTCGAGAAGTTGTAACAATAGCTGCAAAATATGCGAAGAAACTCGGCATCAATGGCTTCGAAGTTTCTTTCCTCGCTGATATGGCTAATTGCGATGGGTTGGCCGCAGTCACGACAGACGAACAACAGGATGTGAACATAGCGCGTGGTTGGCGTGACACTGACCATTGCTGCCAGCCTACCCGCACCTTAAAAACGAGGCTACTGTCCTTGAGGCCAAATTTCGCCCGGGGGCGAGTACAGGCATGGTATCTGTTTGATCCCATGGCGCTTACGCGCTAATCAAGTGCAAACATGATTTGGCCGGTAATTTTTAATACAAATCGAGACTTGACGCGCACTATCACGTCCGAATATCCAGTGCGTCTTGTTCAGACATTTCCCACTCAACTCTCGGATTGTGTGCCAATGGATTTCGGATGGTCCCGATCAGTCCGATTAGAAGGTTGGCAAAGCCGCGCTGCTCACCTTTTCCCTTTTCCCGTCTCGGTTGCAAGAGGATTGATGGCAAGCAGGGGTCCAGCGTGTCACTGTCCAAACGCCTGCCGCACAAGATCCGCGCCATCCAGCTGCAAACCGGACAAATCTCTTATTTTCGCCGCAATGCTCTTCATCGCTTCGAAAACCGCATGGAAGTAATTTTCGTCTAATAACTCCGCCCTGCAAAACCTCAAAACATCTTCATGCACGCTTCGGCTTGAAAGTGCATCGTGTAATTGGCTTGCCCGTCTCATGGCCTCACTGAGGTTCTCGGCTTTCGTGGATCGCCTTATTTTCCCATCGTCCCCATTCGACGACGGCAGACAGTCTCTTGACTGAGTCATAGTACGAACTTTACCGGTAACGCTTATCAGCAGTTGAGGAGCGCGTCGCTTTTCGTTTCGCTGGCAAGGTGTTTTAATGTCGCGTATGGGTGCCCTCGAATCTTCACTCAATACCACCACCTTCGTGTTCAAGCAGGACAAAGACATAAGGTGGTTCGGCGCTTCCAATTGCCGAATCGTCGTAGACGGGCGCCTTTTTGTCGCAGGCGACGACGCGCTATACGCATTCGTCGTAAGATGAAATTATAGAAGCGCGATATTACGGGATTGAGTGCAGTGAACGAAATGTCGCATTGGTGAGCATTTACAAATTGCAAAAGCATTCCGCCACTAGCGGAGAGAACATGGCCACTTTGGAATTTCGCCCTGCTAACCGCCCCCCTAACGTCGATATATTGTGGGGCATGAAACCGCAGGAAATCGATTTGATCTTATCGGCGGCGCGCCCTCGCCGGTTTTCCGCCAAATCTGTAATGACGCACCAGGGCGATTCTTCGGATTACTTTCTGTTGATGTGGAAAGGCCGAGGGCGTTTTTTCTACATAACCCCCACTGGGAAAAAACTCATCCTGCTATGGATAAAGCCAGGAGAAACCTTCGGCGTTGCGGGGCTCTCTCGCCGGCCTTACCCATATCTCGCAAGCTCAGAAGCGGTACAGGATAGCGTTGTGCTCGCTTGGGACGGTCCAACTATCATCGCTCTCGGAGAACGCTTCCCTCGACTGTTGGAGAATGTAGTCTATCTCACGTTTGAATACGTTTCTTGGTATATCGCTGCCCACTCGGCATTAGTATCCAAGTCGGCAAAAGAGAGGCTTGCCAATTTACTCGTGGCGCTGGGGCCCAGTATCGGTGAAGTCGTCTCGGATGGGATTGAAATCGATGTGACCAACCAAGAGCTCGCCGATTCAGTGAATATCAACCTCTATAACGCGACTCGCATCGTGAGCGAATGGCAGAAGATCGGTGCAATACGCAAATATCGTGGGAAAATCGTTCTGCGCTCCCCCAAAAAACTATTTCTTTGTTCCCTCGATCCGAAGCTACCGGACAGCTAGTTGTCAACTGCCGGTAAGTTGGCTAGGCGAAACTACTTCGGATGAATCGCGCCGGACGCAAAGAAGGCTGCATGGCATTCTTCCTCCTGTGGTTGTTCATGCGGCGCTTCGACCGGCCGTGAGCCCTCACTTGATTTCGGCCTCCGAGTATTTCTGAGCAAAGCGTCGGCAAGCTTTCATTTCGAAGGGTGTTAAGCCGCTGACTCGTAAGCTTTCAGAGGGTATACGCAGCTGAGTGCGCGACACAGATTCTTTCAAAGATGGGGCTGCTTTCCTCGGTCTGAAAATCACGCAACAAATACTCACACAAAATATCGATGTAATGGCTTCTGGCGATTTTGTCCCAAAGGTGTTCCAGCTCAATGGCCGCCTCCGGCTTACCTTGTGCGATCAAGCTGGATGCGCATTCTCCGCAAGCGGCAACTCGAAAATGCTTCCCTTTTGCAACTTTGGATGCCTCCATAATGAGATCGCTCGCCACTTCCAAGAAGCGAGTGGAGTCAGGCCAATCATTGACCATGACTTCCGAGAGCATGACATCAGCGTCCAATGAAATGTAGGTCCCTTCTTGGATTGCGGTAGCCATATCCCGGCCACGTGCCTGCAATCTCTGCCGAAGATTGGTCCTGTGTGACTCAGTCGCAATCACGATGACCGGATTCTCCATTTTCAGAGCGAATTCGATAAAACCAGTGAAGTCATCCACGAGAGATGCATCATCTCCGTGGAATGCAACTTTATGGACGCGAACGATATCCCCCTTTTGCGGTAGTAGGGGCGGATGCTCATTGGAAAAGAGAGAGCCAGCGGGGTATTCTTCATGGGTCTTGCTGATCACATGTGGTCTTAGGCGACGACTGAGATACTGCCTGCCTTGCAGGACCGCATCCACGGCAGGCAGCAGTTCGCCTGCATCGGCCTTCAATAAGTACCCCTGTGCTCCCAGGTGAAGGGCTTCTTGCACCACATCAGCAGAGGACTCTAGGCTGACAAAAAGGATCTTGGAATTCGGGGAAACTTTCCGAATTCGTCGCCCGGCTTCAATTCCATTCACACGGGGCAGTCCGATGTCCAGCAGAATCAAGTCCGGTTTTAGCTCTTCGGCTCGCTCGACGGCTTCCAATCCATCTGAGGCTTCGTAGATGAGCTGATACTCTGCCCTTTGTCGAAGGCTCAGAACGACAAATTGCCGGAAGTGATCAGAGTCGTCAACTACCAGAATCTCGCAAGATCGCACTAGCTCTCTTGCCTCCACAAATTTGGTGTCAGCCTGCACTTGCGATGTTGCCCAGTCACCGTTCAGGTTACGGAGGAATAAACTGCGCCCCTGCAATCCCAGCAGACCACCAGGTCGGGAAATACCTTGACCTTGGGCTTATCAACATTTCCCGTGCAGGTTCCGGGACATAAGTCGCGAGTCTTATAAGGCACTACATGCAAAATGGCCACGTGCAGATTGGCAGGGAGGGGTGGAGCTAGTCCTCGTAGATTCCCCGGTCTAGTCCGTGAATTAGACACTCAGCCGAAGTCTCGAATACAGCGCAGATACGCAGCAAGGTTGAAACTGTGATCGGCCGACCTGCTTCAATCTGTTGCCAATGTCGTGCCGAAAAGCCGTATGAAATCATGTCCTCTTGAGAATGGCGGTGTTTTCTTCGCAACTCGCGAATTCGTTCTCCTAAGCGAAGGAAGAATCTCTGTTGATTCACAACTGTCGGGGTCCTAATTGGCCTCAATTCCTCCTGGCACATGCCAGAGCTCTTGGGTCAGGCGCGCGATTCACTATGAGGGTAAAAGGGGGGCATGTCGTTGCTCTACAGCAAGGTATGACTCTCGGGTTAGACATGTCGCCAATCAGACGATTAAGAAAACGGGATTGGGGTTTAGGCAGAAAGGATGGCGCGTGGGATTCACGAACCCTTTGGACGATCAACACTTACCCTTGAAATGGACCGGGACTTAACCGAATCTCCCAACGATTCCCGCGCAATTTAGTGGGCTATTGAAGCTTCGCGTATTCCGCTTTCGCAGCGATGAGGACGGGGATATCTGAATCGGCGTCTTTCCAGAGTAAGAGGAAATTTTGATACGCCGCCTTGGCCTTGGCGGTCTCGCCCTGCAGGGCATAAGCGCGGGCCAAGCCTAAGTGAACGAGCGCCCCTAAAGGCGAATTGAGCGCGATGAAGCGGTGATCGAGAAACCTTTGAAATTCGGCGGCGGCTTCTTTCCCTTGGTGGGCTGCGAGATAGGCCTGGCCGCGGACATATGCTGGGTACAAGTTCCCCACTAAGGATTGGGCGTTGGCATCACCGAACTCGTAGGACGCCGACTGCAGGGCTTCCAGGGCTTTCGAAGGATGCTTCTGAGCAAGCTCAATCGAGGCGCGAATCGTGGGCAGCCAATACCTCTGTAAGAGGGTGTCCGAAGGGCGCTCCTTGTTCAAGTGGTCCGCAAGCATTTGCGCACGGCCAGTGTCCCCTGCCCGCGCCAGAGCCAATGAGGTAAACAGCCTTACACGTCGTGAGGACGAGCGGGTAAGAGCCGCGGCAGCAGTTCGCGTCGCCCTGCCGGGATATCCGAATTCTGCCTCTCGCAAGGCATCCGCGTCCTGGGAGATCGCGGCAAGTTCGTTGAGACTTGCCTGTCGCGCCATCTCCTGTCCTCGCTTGGAATATCCAAGCGACTTTCTCAGGCGCCCAAAGTAAGCCTCTGTACTGGATTGCGCGAAGAGCGCGAAAGTCGACCATACAGCTGACCTTCCTAACATCGGAGCCAGTTGCGCTTCCATCTCTTTTGTATCCCGTTCGAGAAAGGCGACTTGATAAAGGAAGAGACGAACGTTCACCGCATCCAGACCCCGCTCCAGAGCGCCCCGCACCAGTTGCTTTGCTTCGTCCTTTCGGTCAAGAGCAAGGAGGGCGTAAGCCACATTGAGATAGGCGCTGGAGCTGAAAGGGCTAGTATTAAGACGGAAGCCTTCGCGAGCTTCCTCGAGGGCGCGGTCGTATTCTCCAAGGTTCTCCCGGGTGCTGGAAGAATTGATCCATGGTCCCGCATCCCGCGGATACAGGCGCTCCCAGAGTGGATAGATCGTGAGCTCCTGATTGAGATCACCCAAGATCGCATAATAATAGTCCGAACTGATCTGCAGTCGCTCTTTCTCACTGACTTGCTCACGGCGGTCGTAGGCTTTCTGGGCATATTCGGCCGCGAGTTCGGTCGCTCCCAGGCTACTGTAGGTATCGGACATCTGGACATTTGCAAGAGGGAAGTTAGGATCGAGCGCCAGCGATTGCTGCAGAAACGAGAAGTTGGAAGTGGACCCATAAAGACTGAAGGCCTTTAACGCTTCCAGCGAGGAAGTGGTTGCCCGGTCTAGCGGTGTGTTGAACCTCTGGACGGAGATCAGCGATTCACCAAGCTTGCTGCGAATTTCCGAAGAGGCCTGTCCCAGAGCGTCCAGGACGTTGGTCTTGTCTTTCGCCTGTGCTGCCACGGTCGCTATCGAATCCCCATTTGCACAGTCGACGGCCTTCAGGGTGAGAAGGTAATGCTCACCAATTTGAGCTATCGATCCATCAAGGACAGCGGCACTCGAGTTGCGCTGGCAAACTTCCTTCGCAATCTCCGGGACGAGCTTTGCGTCCTGGGGCCGGCCCATCATGCGAAGGGTTTCCCCTGTTTTCTCGTCCGAAAGAACATTCAAAAAGGGGGACTGTTCCAGTTCTATCGAAAGGCCCTCACGGAGGGTGCCATCGAAAATCGGATCGCCGGTGGAATTGGAAAAGTCTGCGAGGACGATGCTGTCCTTTTCCGTGAGGGCGTGCCTCTCGCGGGACGAGAACCATTGCGCAGAAAAAGTGGCCACCGCGGCCGCCACGACGACCACTGCAATCGCGCCAAGTATCCACTTCCAACCCGTTTTGGGTTTCGTCGCAGGAATGCTCACGAGCTCGGTAGATTCCCGCGCACCACGAAGCGCCATGACCACGGGAGGCTCGGGCTGGATCTTAGCGATGAACCGGTACCCTCGCCTGGGGAGAGTCTCGACATACTTTGGATTGTCCGCTGCATCGCCAAGGGCCTCGCGGATTTTATTCACCGCTGCTGCCATACTGTGCTCGAAATCGACAAAGGTATTCCCAGGCCACAATTCGCGGCAGATCTCTTCGCGTGTGACCACTTCACCGGCCCCCAGCAGTAACAATGTCAATAGCTGGAATGGTTGAGCCTGCAACCGGATTCGGGATCCGTTTTTGCGAAGTTCGCCAGCACGCAAGTTTACTTCGAAATTGTCAAAGGCAATTCGTTGAGGCCGCGGGGAAGGCGGCGGAGCGTCTTCGCGAATCCCAAAAGGCATGTGGCGGTCCTAGAAGGTTGGATGGCCTACTTTTACCTTCCGGCTGGTGAAGGACAAACCACCCAGCCAGTTTGAGCTGCAACCGGGCGCCCCAGGTGCGAATTACTCGAAATCGCATCCTCTGCGGTTAATTCGGAGGATGCTAGCACCCCTGCGAAGGTATGGTCAAGCGCGCGAGACCGCAGCATAGGCGTCTGATATATCAACGACTTATCTGGTGACAAAGAATTAAACCTGAAATGAGGACCACAGCATTGCAGCCAACCACCTTTTCAACGAAATTGGCTGAACTTTGCTTTGCTCGGCCCTCCAGGGTTCGGAAAAGCAGATGCATGAAAGTTCAACCAAGAGGAGAAGGACGATGAATCAGATCCATGGAATGACCTTGAAAACACTCCGGAGCGGGCGGTTCTCCGCGGTTGCGGTATTGGTAGGTTTGGTCCTTTTGTTGACCGCTGCAGGCGCCAAAGCTGGTTGCGCCGTTCCTTACAAGGCTGGGGCTGCCCCCGCAATTCCTTTCGTAAGCCCTCACGCGGATGGAGAATGGAACGAGCATGCTGGTATCGTAGGTTTGTGGCATGTGATTTACACTGGAACTTACGATAACAATTTCCCTCCGGGAGGGCCTTACCCCCCTACACCATTCCCGTTCCTCGAATCCTTCAAGACCTGGCACGCCGATGGAACTGAATTTGAAAATGCATTTCTTCCACCCGCAGGCGGGAATATCTGCTTCGGCGTCTGGAAGGACTTGGGCGACGGCAGCGTCAAGCTGCACCATATCGGTTTAATGTTTAACCCGGACGGCAGCGTCTCAAGCATCTTCACCGTCGACGAAACGGATACGGTCGCGTCCAATGGCAAGGCCTACAAAGGTATGTTCGATTTCAAACTCTGGCCTCCCAGCTTCGATGCCGTCGGCACGGGAATGCCAATAGCGGAGGTCAAGGGAACCACGGCTGCTACCCGCATCACCGTCGATTGAGCGACCCCCAACCCGAAAGAATGCATGACGCGCACCGTGGCAAGGGGATGGAAGTTCAATCCCCTTTGTCGCCGGTGCACTGCTTATGGAATCCCGTTCCAAATGGCGACTAAATCCTGATCAAACGCCGTTCCCGTCAATGCGTGAAGTACTACTTCACTTTTCTGATTTCGCGACAGATCAGGACTTATCGCCTTGTAAGGGCCGATTGCAGCGTCCATTCACAGGTTTTTGCGGATATCCTGCAGCAAGAGTTCGTAAGAAGGTGTGGATGGCACGCTATCAATGATGAACCACAAACCACAATACGGTGTGAAGCCAAGGCACTGGGGAGGTCCGGCTACAATCCAGCCGCCTGCGCGACTATTGAGCGCAATATAAGCGAGGATTTCCCGAACAGTTCGGTTATGCAGGACCGCTGGTTTCACTTTGGAGGCCTCTGCACTATCCGGAATATCTCCGCCGTAGCCTTTCAACTCTGGCTCTAGCGTGAGTTGCAGATTCCACCGCAGCGTAACAGACGCCATTTTTGCGGTCTCGCCGTCTGCGACCTTGAAAACTGGGATGACCGTGTTTAACTGTTTGTTGGCGCGTTTTGAACCGCGGCTGTTCGTGATTTCGACGATTCCATTTCGCAATCGCCAAGTGTATCCGTGGCCGTTGCTCAGAATGATATCGAGACCCTGCCGAACCGTTCTGTTTTGTAGTTTCACGATAATAGGCTGGTCCATCGATTCTCGGTCAACGTATTCGACGGCAATCCGCAGGTGCTGCTGGTGCGAGAACTTGAGGAGTGCTTCTGTCAGGCCGATGCCCTTTGAGTCGAAGTCAGAAGCGGGTCGCTCAAGAGAATTGTCTTGCCCATAGAGACAGGGAGCAAATAACAGAAAGCCGCACGCGACTGCACGACTCAGCATAAACATTTGGACACCACAGACTTATAAAGCAGTTCCTCAAAGACATTGAACGTAGGTCCTGAGAAACGCCGTTCTCGTCGATGTGAAATACTACTTTACTTCTCCGTTTCGCGATCAAAACGAACGCGAGCCAGGGTGGGTATTTCACTTTTCCCCGCCCTGTAACCTACCCCGGGCTTTCTTGACCCCCTGCGCGCGTGGCAAGTACACTAGTAAATTCGGAAAGCTGCCTGGAATCAGGCAGTAAGGCTTGACGAACACGACCCCAAGGCCATCCTGGTTCGCTGTGTGCTGGCGGCGAAACGCCGCTCAAGGGTGAAACTCGGGGAGTTCGCGAGCCGTATCCAGACCGTAAGGGGGATTGCTTTGCCAAAGCGTACATTTCAACCGCGGAAGCGCCGCCGCGCCAAGACGCACGGGTTTCGTTCGCGCATGAAGACCAAGGGCGGCCGCAAAGTGCTTGCGGCGCGACGCAAGAAGGGCCGTCATCGTCTTACACCCGAGTAGCGCGGGAGGCCCGGCAGATCCAACCAACGGGCCAAGCCAGAGGTTTCCGCGCGACGTTCGGCTGGTACGCCGCAGCGAGTTTGACGCCGTGTACCGCGCCGGAAAACGCCGCTCGAGCTCCCACTTCACCGTCTTTCTTCGTGCCAATGAACTGCCGTTCAGTCGCTTCGGCTTCAGCATCAAGAAGGCACTCGGCGGCGCGGTGGTGCGTAACCGCATGCGAAGGCGCTTGCGCGAATTGGTTCGCTGTCATCGGCAGGAGATATCCTCAGGATGGGACATTGTCATTCACCCGAAGAGCTCTGTAGCACAGACGCCGTTGGCTGCCTTGACGCCGGATCTTCTGCGGCTGCTCAAGGATCTGTGACGGTGTCGCCAAACAGCAGTGAATCAGCGCCCGTACCACAAACCCGGTTGTGCTGCGATACGCCCGCCCCAGAAGGCGGGCGCTACACAGTCGGGACGCGGGCGAATTATTCCTGGGGCGTGCGCGCCGCGTTGTTCGCGTTGCATTGCTACAAGTCCTACCTGTCCCCGTGGTTTGCCGGGAGTTGCCGGTTTGAACCCACCTGCTCGCGATATGCCTACGAAGCGATTGCACGGTTTGGAGTGGCGCGCGGCATGTGGCTGGGAACGAAACGGCTGTCGCGCTGCCATCCGCTATCACGAAAATTCGGACACGATGCGGTTCCGGAGAAATGGGAAGAGATGCCAGAAGATCCGACGATGATTTCTAAGACTCGCGAGGTGCGTCCGTGAGCACGCCGCCGATGACTCCGCTCCCATCCGGCGGAAAGAACAAGGACAAGTTCACTCCCGAGCTGCGCATCCTGGTCGCCTCGCTGCTGTCCATGGTGGTCTTTCTGGCTTGGACGAAGTATTTTGGACCCAAACCTCCGACGAGTCTTCCGCAGCCGCCCAACTCGGCACAAACGGCGCCCGCAACTCCCGGAAACGCACCTTCCGCGAACACAACTACTAACCCGAAAGCTCCGGGTCAGGCCCCGGCCGCAGTTTCCGCGGCGGTGACCACAACCGCGGCAATCGGAGATACCCAGGAACGCACCATCGTGGTGGAAAACGCGCTGTACCGCGTGGTGTTTTCCAATCGTGGAGCGGTGGTGAAAAGCTGGCAACTGAAAAAATATAAGGACGACGCAAAGCCCCAGCGCACACTAGACCTGGTCCATCCGGAGTCGTCGGAGATGACCGGCGGCTGGCCGATGTCCATGGTGTTCGACGACCCGCAACTCGAGAAGTCTGCCAACACTGGCCTCTATAAGGTTTCGAGCGACAGCGCATCGCTCGACGCACCCGCCGACGTGACCTTCACCTGGAGCGATGGGCACCTGGAGATCACCAAGAAATTCCATTTCGATCATTCCTACGTGGTGAACGTGGAAACGTCCGCGGTCAACAACGGCTCGCCAGTTCTCGCGGGACTGGCGTGGCGCGGCGGCTTCGGCGATGTGACCGTGACAGATCCGTCGCCCGCGACGACCATCAACACGTTCTATAGCGAGAACGGCAAGCTCCAGACGTTCCTGGTGAAAAAGTTGGACGGCCCGGAAAAGTGGGGCAACGTCTGGCCAGGCGGAAAAACGTTCACGGGCATAGAGGACCGCTACTTCACCGCGGCTTTTTTGCCGCCGAGCGATGCGCTTTCCACCCCACTGATGACCCGCTATTGGAAGGTGTGGGACACCGTGAAAGGGCCGGACGGCAAGCAACTGTCCGAAGCCATTCCCGAGGTTGCCACGGCAACCGCCGCACGTGCGATGGAACTGCGGGTGTACGTCGGGCCAAAGGACTACGACGATTTGAAGGCCATGCGGCCGCCGTTGAATTCGCTGGTGCAGTTTGGCTGGTTTGAATTCGTCTCCGACCCGCTGTTTCACGCGCTCAAATGGATCTACAAGTACGTTCCCAACTGGGGCTGGGCCATCGTTGTGCTCACGTTGGTCATTAACATGGTGCTTTTCCCGTTGCGCATTTCGAGCTACCGCACCACTTTGAAAATGCAGCGCGTTGGGCCGGAAGTGAAGGCCATTCAGGAAAAGTACAAAAAGTACAAGCTCAACGACCCGCGCAAGGCGGAAATGAACAAGGAAGTCATGGCCATTTACCAGCGCGAGGGAATCAATCCCATCGGCGGCTGCGTCCCAATGCTGTTGCAGATGCCGATCTGGTTTGGATTGAACTCCGCGCTACGCGGCGCCATTGAATTGCGCCATGCCAATTGGCTTTGGGTTCACGACCTGGCAGCCAAAGATCCTTATTACGTTCTGCCGGTGACGGTCGGCGTCTCCATGTACCTGGTGTCGAAAATGACCCCGATGACCACTACCGATCCGCAGCAGGCGCAGATGATGAAGTTCCTGCCGATCAGCATGTCCGCCATGTTTGTATTTTTCCCGTTTTCGAGCGGCTTGGCGTTGTATATTTTGACCAGCAGCCTGGTCGGTATCCTGCAACAATGGTACCTGAACCGGACGCACCCGCTTCCCGCCCAGGCCAAACCCACGCGCGCGAAGAAGTAAGCAAGAGCGGTCAATTGCAGGGCAGCACGCATTGAGCTTCGTATGACAAAAGACTTGATTCGAGATGGCAAGCTGGATCGCGAGGCCGCAGGCGTAGCGCTGCGAAGCTTTCTCGAGAACATCCTTCGGGCCGCAGGCTTGGAGCTACAGGTGAGCGTGCGCGTCGCGGAACCCGCTGGCGGCTCGCAGGAAGGCGAAGCGGAGGTCTTTGCGGATCTCGCTGGCGGGGACAAAGAAATCCTGATGGCGCGCGGCGGAGAGGTATTGAAGGCTCTGGAACATCTGGCGTTTCGCGCACTGAATCTGGAACCGGCGTTTCACGAGAAAATTCATTTGGATTGTGGCGGCTTTCGGGCTCTGCGCTTTGAGGAACTACGCATGACCGCTCGCGTGGCTGCGGAACGCGTGCAGGCTAGCCGGCAACCTTTCCAGTTGAATCCCATGTCCTCGCGCGAGCGGCGAATTGTGCATCTGGCGTTGAAAGACATGCCCGGTGTGCGAACCGAAAGCATCGGCGCGGGGGAAGAACGGCAAGTGGTGATTCACCCGGCGAAGAACGACAACGCGAAGAAGCCGTGACGCGCGCCGCACGGTAGCTCAGGGCTTTAAGCCCGAGGGTTTTCCCACCGTTGGCACACTCGCGCCGCCCAATTCCCAGGAATTCGAATTGCTGGCCATTACAACACGCAATGCCTCATCCCTCGAATGATGAGCTAGCGGCGCCTTAGCGCCTTACCCAGCCTTGCGAGAGGACGGTGCCATCGGGCGCGAATTTCACCTGATAGGTGAACCCGGCGGGGCGATCCTTGCGGATGGTGGCGAAACGCAAATCCGAGATTTCCACGACCGCGTCCGGCCCTTCTTTGTGAAAACGCGTCACCGGAAAACGCGCGAACCACAACACCTTCTGCACTTCAGGGAGCCGCCGCGCTTGCTCGATGAAGGGATTGGGAAACGCGTCAGGATAATAGCTGTGCTCAAGCGCCTCGAAATTCCCGGAGGCCGTCGCACCCTGCGCCTTTCGCAGCAGCCGATCGCTCAGATCCATGCGGAATTCGTAGACCCCGCGCGGGGCACGAACCAGGCCATCCCAGCGCCACAGCGAAGGTGGAAGCGGAAGCGCGCCGCGGGCCTCCACTTGAAGCTTTTCGTCCTTGGCAAATTGCGCGACGCGTTCTAACGCCACGTGATGCGCGTACCAAGCCGCAAAGAAATACGCCAGAGCAAGAGTCAGACCCGCGCGATTCCAGTTGACGTACCGCACGCGAAGACCCCAGCCCTTCACGGCCGGCAGCAGGAAAAGCACCGTGAGCACCATCACGACTACGGCAATCGCGGTGTTCGAAATCGGCGCGCCCACGGTTTCACCAATTCTCGCAATCACAAACGGCGCCAGCACGAACAGCAACCACAACAGAATGGCGCGCGCGCGCAGGTGCTCGCGCTTTTCAAATGTCCACGCAAGCATTTGCGGAATCAGGAGAATCGCGCTGAACGTGAAATCGATGATGAACAAAATATCCCAGGCTGGCCGCGACCAATCGAGCGGCGACCAGATCATGGTGCCAAAGGTCGTCGCCAGGTCCAGCAAAATGTGGCTGAAGATGCCCACGGCGTAGATCCCGACCAGCGCCGCTAGCGACGGCGAATCCCATTTTCGCCAACGAGCAACGGCCTGCGTGAGCACCGCGAGAAGCACCGCCCAGATTGGGAGACACAGCAAGGAATGCGTGACGCTGCGATGCCAGGTGAGCAAGAGCAGTTGGTCGTGCGAGAACATATCGCGAAGCACGTCCGAGTCCGGGAAAATTGCGCCCAGCATCAGTGACCAGGTGATGATGCGCCGCTTGTCGACGGGCATGGGCGGAACGAGATCGCTGCCCCCGAAAGCTGCTTTGCCGATGAGCGCGCCGGCGATGCCGTGTGTGATGGTGTCCATGCTTTGACTTGAGAGTTTGCCCTAAATTACCGAGATGAGCGGAGAACTTTTTGGCCGCACCTGACCGATGCGCGCTGCCAGAACGCCGTGAGCCTGCAAAGCCGCAGCCGCCTTTTCGGCATGGTCAGGAGCGATGGCAATCAGTAGCCCGCCGGAGGTTTGCGGATCGTAGAGCAGCGCGCGATTTTCTTCCGGGACGTTCGGCGCGAAACCCACGCAATCGCCAAGGAATTCGCGGTTGTTCTTCAGGCCACCCGGAATCATGCCTTCGCGGACCGCTTCGAGCGCATCGGGGAGAAGCCGAACCGCGGCGAACTGAAACTCCAAGGAAACTGGCTGGACACCTCTGGACGGATCACCAAGCGCCATTTCGCGAGCATGACCGAGCAGGCCAAAACCGGTGATGTCAGTGACTGCGTGAATACACCGTGTTTCGCTGGTGGTTTCAAATGTGCGCAACACTTCGACCGCGGCCCGATTGAGCTGCGTCATCGAAGCCACCGCCGCACCCAGTGCGCTCTTTTCGAGGCGGTCTTTCTTCAAAGCGGTGGAAAGAACGCCGGTGCCAAGGGGCTTGGTGAGAAGGAGAATGTCATCTGCTTGCGCGCCGACATTTCGCCAAACATGCTTCGGATCGACAAGGCCGGTGACCGCGTAACCGAACTGGATGTCCTCGTTGCGAATCGAGTGGCCGCCGATCACGCTGCATTTTGCTTCCCCCATTTTGTCCAGGCCGCCGCGAATGATTTGCTCGAGAATCGCGGTGTCCCCTTTTTCCGGGAAACCCACCAGCGACAGCGCGGAAACTGGCCGGCCACCCATTGCATACACATCGCTCAGCGAGTTGGCGGCAGCAATTTGTCCGAAGGTAAAAGGATCGTCAACGATGGGGGTGAAAAAATCGACAGTCTGCACCAGCGCCAATCCGTCGCCCAGCAGATACACCCCGGCATCGTCGTTGGTGTTGAAACCAACGAGTACGTTTGGATCAGTCGGCAATGGTAGGCGCCGTAGTATTGAGTCCAGCGTCCCGGGACTCAGCTTCGCCGCTCAACCAGCTGCCTTGACCATGGCCGTAAGTTTCACGGAGTCGGTCAAGCCACACCTCGCGGTACTGCGATTCGATTATAACGGGGCCGGGCCATTCTCGCTTGCTGCGCAAGGAACATGTGGCCCTCGAGACAGCTTGCGTTCCCTACCATGAAAATGTTCTTATCGATCAATGCCGTGGGACTTCTGGTTGATCTTCTTGTTTTTGGGAGTGGTTGTTCCGTGGCGGGGCCATGTGCGGCTGCGCAAACTCCTGGCGCGGCCGGCCATCGATACGACCGAAAAGCTGACGCTGTACGCGGCGACAATTGCGTTTCAGTGGCTTATGCTAGGCGTGGTGGCATGGCGCGTACTGGCGAGAGGTCTCACCCCGGCGGAACTTGGTCTGAGCGGTCGGGTCAGTGTGAACATTATTGTTGCCGGTCTGCTGGGCGCTGGGATCATCGGTGGGCTGCAATGGCTGAATCTGCGGCGCATGGGAAAAATGGAAGGTCGAGGCCCCGACCTCATGCGCAAACTCACCAGCCGGATTCTGCCGCAATCGCTGGTCGAGCTGCTTCCTTACCTGGCGCTGGCGCTCACGGCCGGGGTATGCGAGGAGTTTCTTTATCGAGGGTTTGCCATGGCGGCGCTTTCCCGCGCTGGCCTGCCCATCTGGGCTGTGGTGCTCGTGACATCGGCGCTTTTTGGCTTGGCGCATGCATATCAGGGTCGCGCAGGCGTTCTGGGAACCGGTGTGCTGGGCGTCCTATTGGCAATCGCGCGGATTGTGTACCGTAGTCTGGTGCCGGTCATGATTTGGCATACTGCCGTCGATGTGGTCGCAGGAATTGCCGCACCGAAGTACCTTCGGGCACCCAGCATGGACCAAGCGGCACAGAATCAGACAGTTACAAGATAGTTACTATTATGCTAACAGAGGTTGAGAAGCCACTTTCCGAAGCCACGATTCGTCACGCGCTGGGCGAGTTCCAGGTCACCGTGAATGACGAGCAAGTTGCGCGTATTCAACAATATATAAAGATTTTGCGGCACTGGAATGAAAAACTGAATCTTACTGCGATTCGCGAACCCCTGGAGATACTATATCGTCATTTTTGCGAGTCCATGTTTGCTGTCGGTGCAATTCCTGTGGAAAAATGTCGGCTCGCCGACATCGGTTCGGGACCAGGCTTTCCAGGCTTGCCGATGAAGATTTTGAAGCCGGAAATCGAGCTTTTTTTGGTGGAATCGAACATCAAGAAGGGCACGTTTCTGGCGGAAGTCGTTAGAGAACTGGAACTTAGCAATGCCCGGGTGCTGATCAACCGCTATGAAGAGCTGGGCGAGGAACTGGCGCCGCTCGATTATGTTTGCTCGCGCGCAGTGGGAGAATTCGGGCCGTTTCTCGAGTGGGCGGCCTCGGATCGGGTGTCTTCGGGCAGCGTAATCCTATGGATTGGTGGCCGGGACCTCGACGAGATACGGAAATCGGCACAATGGGAATGGCGGGAGCCCATCGCCATACCGCAGTCTTTGCGCCGCTATCTGCTTGTCGGGGCGAAAAAAGATCGAAATGTCGGCGGACCGACAAGTGGGACCTAGATTTCAGATGGGCGGCGTAGTTCCCTTCTCAATGAGCGTTTCACGTACGACGGACAGGACGACGGAGTAACGTTCCACGTGGAACAGTGTCGGACAAACCCTCCTAGAGTTCGGCGTTTCACCTGAAACACGGACAGCTCCGGAGTGAATGGAAGTCGATAGAGATCTCAGAGAGTGCCTTTTGGAGTCAAATCGCAAAATTGCGTCGGGCCTCGAGGTGTGTTCCACGTGGAACAATGCATTTTCAACAGGAAACTCGTAGGCGATCGATGGTTCCACGTGAAACACCTTGCTTCTCCACTCAGCCTCTGCTATTTTCACCACGTTCGGAGCACATTTTGGCGCGGGTCATCGCGGTTGCAAATCAAAAGGGCGGGGTCGGAAAGACCACAACAGCCGTTAACTTGGCGGCTTGCCTTGCTGCCGCCGATCAGCCTACCTTACTCATCGATTGCGACTCTCAGGCCAACGCCACCGCAGCCATTGGTTTCCAGAAAGACCCTTCCCGGCGAACTGTCTATCACGCGCTTATCATGAACGAGCCGTTTGAGCGCATCGTTCAAAAATCGCAGGTCGACGGCTTGGATGTTATACCTGCGGACAAGAATTTGGCCGGAGCTGCAGTCGAGCTTGTGACTGCCGAGAGCCGCGAGTACAAGTTGCAAGGCTTCCTGCAATCTCTGCGAGAGAAATACCGATTCATTATTCTGGACTGCCCACCTGCTTTGGACCTGCTGACGCTTAACGCATTAGTCGCAGCCGATGCCGTTCTGGTGCCCATTCAGTGCGAATACCTGGCGCTCGAGGGCGTTTCGGAATTGCTGGACACGCTGATGCGGATACGGAGGACGTTGAACCCGAGTCTCGAGATCGAAGGGATTCTCCTCACCATGTATGACGAGCGCACCACACTGTCCAGGCAAGTCTCCACAGATTTACGCAGCTTCTTCGGCAGCCAGGTTTTCCAGAGTATTATTCCGCGAAACGTGCGGCTCGCGGAGGCCCCAAGTTTCGGTAAGCCTATTATTTTCTATGATATCCACAGCAAGGGCGCTGAGGGTTACACGCAGCTTGCCCAGGAGGTTATAGCCAATGCCGAGAAACGCGTTGGGGCGGGGACTCGGAGCGCTCATACGGGAGCCTGAGGTCCAGGCCCCGGCAGATCCGCCCACAACCGCAGCCGTGATCACTGGCGGTTCGGCAGCTGCGCCAGCACCTGCGTTGGTAGCGCCAGCGTCGGGGCCGGGCCGCCCGTTGGCTGGTCCGCAAGAGATTGCGATTGACCTCATCGATCCAAGCCCCTATCAGCCGCGGACCCGTTTTCGCGAGGAGGCACTCGAGGAGTTGGCTCGCTCCATCCGTGCGAGTGGAATCATCCAGCCGCTGGTGGTGCGGCCGATCGGCAACAGGTTCCAACTGATCGCAGGCGAGCGCCGCTGGCGCGCTTCGCAACGCGCCGGCTTAAGCAAGGTGTCGGCGATTGTCCGCCAGGTGCCCGACGAGCTGGCGCTAGAAATGACGCTGGTTGAAAATATACAACGCGAAGACCTGAACGCCATCGAGCAAGCGCGCGCGTTTGACCGCCTGATGCATGAATTTCATCTGACGCAAGAATCGGTCGCGGAGCGCACCGGCAAAGACCGCACCACAGTTGCGAACGCGATCCGGCTCTTGAAGCTTGAGGAGAACATCCAGGATTGGATTGAGGAAGGGAAGCTGACGGCGGGGCACGGGCGCGCGCTCCTGGCTGTCCCGGAGCCGCAGTTGCGCATGCGCTACGCAGGGCGCGCCGCGCGAGGCGGCCTCACGGTGCGTCAGATCGAGCGGCTAGCCTCCCGCCGGGCGCGAGGAGCGAAAACTCCAACGGAAATGCTGGTAGATCCAAATATTCGAGAGGCGCTCGAAGAACTACAACGGCATCTTGGCACAAAGGTAATTCTTCGGCAAAAGACCAAGGCGCGCGCTGGCCAGTTGGTGCTGGAATATTACGACGAAGGCCAGTTGATGGGAATCTACGACCGGCTGATGAAGTAGTTTCCTCCAAACATTTCTCGACATGGCTGGACTTCCGTGCAGGAGTTTATTCGACAACTGTATTTGTAAGTAGCGTTGACTTCTCGCTGCGCAACGATACAGTTGAATCAGCAGCATTGGGGGAACCTTCATGGCGTGGAAGTGGCCAGGCGCATCGAGCAATGGCACAAGCGAAGAATGGACAGGCTTCATCGATCAAGGCGTTTCGCTCGAAGGAACGCTCACCGTCACCGGAACGTTTCGCGTTGACGGGCACATCAAGGGAAACATCATCTCCGAGCACACGGTAATCCTGGGAGAGAACGCGAAAGTCGAAGGCCAGATCGAAGGGAACCGCGTGGTGATCGCGGGTCGCTTTGATGGCGTGATTTTTGCCAAGGGTCGCGTCGAGATACAGCCAAAGGGCGTCGTAACGGGTGAAGTACACTCACCCTGTATGGTAGTCGATCCCGGCGGGATCTTTGACGGGCGATGCCACATGCTGGCGTCTTCCGATGCCTCGGCGGGAGTGACGATTCCGATTCGAGCAGTGAGCCAGGCGAGCTGAGAGCCAAGTCGAGCCTTGCTCATATAACCGATATAATTCCATTTACAGGTTAGCGCTACCTGCGTATGCCTGAGGCGAGGGGCCTAACAGCTTCCTGCGCGCTCTGAATCCCCATGGCGATGTTCGCTTCCCAATCGAGATGGGGAACCACCGAGGTTTGCGCGGCTTTGTAATTTCGCAGCGCTTCCGCGGGCCGATTCAGCTTCTTCAAGCAGAGCCTGCCCGCGGACAAAAGTGCCAGCAGGGATTCTTTCTGCGTGGGGTGGGCAGCCGCCAAGCGTTCATATTCGGCGACCGCGCGTTCGAAGTTCTGCTGCGATTCCAGATTGCGTGTAAGTTCCAGCCACGTGGCGGCCGGCATTTTGTCGCCGCCGCCAGTGTTGTACTCCTCGAAGGTTTTCCAAGCCGCATCGCAGTCCTGGGACTTCAAATGGAATTGGCACAACTGGAGTGTAGCCAGCAGGTAGGCCGGCATGTCCTGACGGCGCCATTGAACAAGTTGCAGCAAATTCAGGGCATCGAGGGAGGGCGGGTTTGCCGCCAGGTGCTTCTGAAGGCCGGCCGCGGCTTCGTCGAGACGACCCTGGTCCATGGCTTCAGAAGCGCTCACGATATCCGGACTGCTCTTCCAGCCGAGTTCGCTTTCGATCTTCTCGTTGGCCTGTTGCTCCAGGCCGGAACGCCTGACGACATAGGCACCGAGCATTCCGAAGAGAAATCCGCCGACGTGCGCCCAGTGCGCGACCGGAGAAAACTGCCCGTAGGCAGATCCGTAAAAGAACTCCGCAACCAACCATAGAGGAAGAAGCCAATAAGCAGGCATCTTGAATTTGAGGGGATAGAAAAACAGCAACGTGGCCATTTCAATTTTCAGTTTCGGGAAGCGCACGAGAAACGCACCCATCAGGGCGGCTACAGCGCCGGAGGCGCCAACCAGCGGAACGAAGCTGCCGGGCGTACACCAGGCATAGAACTCGAGCGCCGCGGCACCCGCAAACAGATAAAAGACCGAATAGATGGCGCGACCCCAGGTGTCCTCCAAAATAAATCCGGCGAGCCACAGAAACCACATGTTGCCGATCAAATGCATCCACCCGGCATGCAGGAAGTTTGCGGTGAGATAGGGAAGAGCGCGCGGACGGGCCGGGATGAAGGCATATTCGCCCAAGACGGTCGAATGCTCCTGGGACTGGAAAACCGCGGAAAGCCTGTCCATTTCCTGCTGCAGTTCCTGAGGGTCTCGGACCTTGCGGATTTGCTCGTCCCAAGGATCGAGAATGCTTCGTTGTGGCGAGGCCAAGTGCTCCCAGCCCTCCCCGAATCTTTTCTTGCTGTTTTCGAGGAATCGGGAAACGTCCGGCGGGGTTTGCAGTTCCGGATGCATGGCGTCGAGAAGGAGGAGGTGGACCTGGACTTCGACGATTTGCGGCTTCTCGCGATCCATGGGGCCGTGGGTCAGGAGAAAAATGACCATGTTCAGCGCGATGAGGGCGAAGGTGATGTACGGCCAGCGGCGGCCGCGCATGTTTTCGTGCCGCAGAGGAATGAACATTAGGACGCTCCTGGCGACGTAGGAAGCAGCTCCGAACGTCAAACGAATATCCCTAGCTTAGGGAACCTTTGCCGGCCCCGCAGCAATCGTGACGGTCAGGTGTTGTCAACTGGTACTGCTGACGAGAAAGGCACTGGTCTCTAGAAGTTGCCAGTTCGCAGATAAACTGCACCCGCCGCAGACGGGTGGTTTGACACAGCTACACGGGCGGATTATCGTTCAAACAAATGTGTGAGAAAGGCTCGCGAATGAAAGTTTTGGTCATTGGTGGCGGAGGAAGAGAGCACGCGCTGGTGTGGAAGCTGGGCCAGAGCCCGCAAGTTGAGAAGATTTGGTGCCTGCCGGGCAACGGCGGAATTGCCGGAGAAGCGGAGTGCATCGCGGGGGATGCGGGAGACGTGGCGGGGATGGTTGCGTTGGCGGAACAGATCGCGCCCGATCTGACCGTGGTGGGGCCGGAGCTTCCGCTGGTGAATGGCCTGGTAGACGCGTTTGAGCAGAGGAAATGGCGAATCGTGGGCCCGACGAAACAGGCCGCGCAACTCGAAGGCAGCAAGATTTTCACCAAAGAGTTTTTGCAGCGCCACAGCATCCCGACGGCGGCGATGTATGGCGCCTACGATTCACCGGGAGCGGCTTATAGTGCGCTGTGCGCCGTGGATTGGCCGGTGGTGATCAAGGCGGACGGGCTTTGCGCGGGCAAGGGCGTTTTTCTGGCGCCGAATCCGGATGCGGCCACGGAATTCATCGAACGCGTTCTGGAGAAACACGAATTGGGTGCAGGCGGAAAGCGCGTGATGCTGGAAGAAGCGCTGGAAGGGGACGAGCTTTCGTTCATCCTGCTGACCGATGGGGAGCGTTCCGCAGCGCTCGTGCCGACGCGCGACCACAAGCGGGTTTTTGACAACAACGAAGGGCCGAACACGGGAGGAATGGGAGCGTACTCCAGCGACGAACTACTGCCCGAGGAGTTGCGGAAGACCATCGATGCCACCATTGTGAAACCAACCTTGCGCGGGCTGGCCGCCGACGGCATTCGTTATCAGGGCTTCCTGTATGTGGGGTTGATGCTGACGAAGAGCGGTCCGAAAGTGCTGGAATTTAATTGCCGGCTGGGCGACCCGGAGACGCAGGCGATTGCGGCACGGATGGACTTTGACCTCGCGGAGGTGCTCGCCGCCGCGGCTGCCGGGGAGTTGAAACCGGAGAAGCTGAAATGGAAGCCAGGAGCGAGCGCGTGCGTTGTGCTGGCCTCGGGCGGCTACCCCGGGAAATTCGCAAGCGGGAAACAGATCAAGGGACTGACGGAAAGCGCGCAAGTTGCGGACGTGAAAGTGTTGCACGCGGGAACCAAGCGCCAGGGCCACGCAATTGTGACCAGCGGCGGGCGAGTGCTGGGGGTCACGGCAAGCGGCGAATCGCTGGCCGAGGCGTTGCAAAAAGTATACGCAGCGGCAGGAAAAATTCACTTCGATGGGATGCACTACCGCAAGGATATCGGGCGGCACAGCCAGAAAACGAAGACCGCAGGAGACTGAGGGGCATGGCGAAAGTGTTACACCTGTTTCGCGCGCCCAAGCGTCGCGCGCCGATGGAGGAACTCACGTCGGCGCAGGTAGTGAAAGACGCCGGGTTAGAGGGCTGTGCGCATGCGCGGCCCGGCGGAAAGCGCCAAGTACTGCTGGTGGATGCGGAATCCATCACCACCGAGGGCCTGGACGTGAACGGGCTGGCGGTGGGGCAGGGGTTGCGCTGGGCGAGGTTGAGCTCGAAGTAAGCGCGGTGTGCGATCCTTGCGGACAAATTGAGGTGCTGCGACCGGGACTGCAGGCCGAAATGCAGGGCCGGCGGGTGTGCCGCGTTTTGCGCGCTATGGAGAATCCGGCGCGGTACCGCGATTGAATTGCAAGCCAAGGAATTGACGGCGGAAACCGCCGCGGAGAATTGCTTGCAAGTCATCTCCTAAGGCCGGGGGATCCCGACGCATGAGGGACATGCAGCCCACAAGCAGCGGCAGGAAAAAGCAAAGCCAGAAAAATGCAGTGGCTGAAACCACAGCGGGCTGCTAAGGATTGGGATTCGGCTTGCGACGCAGGGTCGGGGCATCCGGCGGGCGATCGGTGTCTTTGCCTTCTTCCTTCTTGGCGCGTTCGATTGGCTCTTCAGGCGGCACGACCCAACGGAATCCGGCAGTCTCACCCAAGGTTCCCTCAATGAAGGCCGCTTTGCCAGCCAGCAGAGGTAGAAGCGCGCGCATGAAGTCGGCGGAATCCTCCGGGCTGGCTTTGTTGGCCTGACCGCGCTCGATGGTTTCGAGGACTTTAGCGAAGCGCGGATCCGAACCGCGCAGCTTGGCGATGCGCGGATCGTTTTGCTGGATCAGCCCGAGCAGCGGGACGACCGGCATGTTGTTCGGAAAACGGACTTCGACGATGGTGTGCGCTTCGTGCTTTTCGGGTGGATAGATCTGCTCGAAGCGAGGCCGCAGGACGTGCGTCTGCAGATAGTTGGCTGCCGTGCCGGTTTGCTGCTGTTCCACGCGATACTCGAGAACCCAAACCTCCGGACCGTAGTTGTTGGGGCCGTAGCCAATCACCACGATCTGGAGCAGAGGTTCATCCGCTTGTAGGTCGATCTTGCTGTGAAGCTGGCCGACAAGCGGGCGCAGCTTTTCAAGATAGCCTACGCCAATTTGCTCCAGGTCAGTTTCGCCGGCGCCCGGCGGCCGATAACTCTGGGGATTGGCAGCGTATACCTTTGGGATGTCGCGATCCAGGCGAATGGGTTTGGGAGCCGCGGGAACTTGCCATTCCGAGGCACCGAAGAAGATGCCGATGTGATTCAGGTCCATTTCCGCCACGCGAGGTGGAACGGACTTGGCCTCGAGGGGCTGGTCGATGGCGCCGAAGACGATCCCGTCGCGTGTCACATGGATGATGACGCGGCCGCCAGCCAGGTTGGCGACGATTTCGTCGCCTTGCGCAAGCACGCGGCCGGCCAACGCGAATAGCACGCCAAGGAAGCCGAAAATGAGGATCAAACGCCGCATCGAAAATGCTCTGCTACCTGCAGACTAGCACATTCCGCGGCAGGACTCCGGCGCTACCAGCCCGGGCAAAGGCGGGAGTTCACGGAACGGGCGGCTTCCGCTAAACTAGAGAATTAGAATCCAGCACAGAGAATGGACTATGGGACTGCGCAAACTAAAAAACATTCGACACAACGGAAAGACCGTGGCGGAAATCCTGGAGGCGCACGAACGCTTTTGGGCCGGGAAGGAAGGCGGAGCGCGGGCGAATCTGGAAGAAGCGAACCTTTCTCGCGCGGACTTGACGAAGGTGAATCTGGCGGGCGCGATCCTGCGGAACGCCAATCTGGAAGAGAGCGATTTGCGCGGCGCGCGGTTGCCGGCGGCGGATTTGAGCGGGGCGAAGCTGCGCAAAGCCGATCTGCGAAACACGGACATGACCGAGTCGGCGTTTCCCGGAGCGGATTTCACCGAGGCGCAGGCCAGCGGCGTGGAGTTTTTTCGTTGCGATATGACCAACGCGAATTTCCAGGGGGCGCAATTGCGCAACGCTAATTTCCGCGACGCGCACGTGGATGGGGCGAAGTTCACCGGCGCGGATATGGGAATCACCATCTTGCGGGAAACCGATTTGCGCAACGCGGATTTGTCTGGCGTCGACCTGTCCACAACGTTGCTGCCGCCGGGATATGGCGCCGGGAAAAAAGCTGGGGCTTGATCCAGAACAGCGACCTCCAGGATTCGCGCTCGATTCTTTGGCCGCTCACGACTCGATGGAGCGAAGGTTCAAGCTCCTCTACTACCTGCCCTTTTCGCACTTTTCCATGAGCGGATGGCAAAAGCGTGCGACGCGTGTTAGCCTCAGCGAAAGCCGCAACGCACAAAGGAAATTGTGGCCACTGCTTCCACAAAAATCGATCTTCCAGGAGTGCGCGAGCGCGTTCTGGATGTGCTGCGGGAACTGCTCGAGGAGTTGGGCAGCCACGGCGCCTTACCGCAACTGAGCGCAAGTTCCAGCCTCGACCGGGAGCTGGGCTTAGGGAGCCTGGAACGCGTGGAACTGCTGACGCGCCTTGAGAATGCATTCGGGATACGCTTGCCCGATACGCTAGCGGCGGAGGCAGGCACTCCTGAAGAACTCGCTGTGGGAATTGTGGCGGCGCCGGGAGCAGAGAGCGACGTCGAGAAAGAAGTTTCGGCGCTGCGAGCGGCCGCAGCAGCGCAACCATTGCATCGCGACTCCGCGGATTCGATTGTCGAGAAGGCCGAAACGCTGGTCGAAGTGATCCGTCACCGTGGCATACACGATGCCAGTCGCACGCACCTGCTGATCACGGAAGACGATGAGCGCGGCGAGCATCAATTCACGCTAACTTTTGGCGAACTATATTCCGCGGCGCAGAAGTGTGCGGAGGCATTAGCGCGGCGCGGCGTACCCGCAGGCGGGCGCGTTTCGCTGATGCTGCCGACGTCGCGGCAGTTTTTTATCTGCTATGCGGGAATTCTGCTGGCGGGCGCGGTGCCGGTGCCGATTTATCCGCCATTTCGCGCGGATCGCATTGAAGAGTATGCGGAAAGACAATCGGCGATCCTGAACAATGCCGGGGTGTGCCTGCTGCTCACGTTTCATCGCGCGGAGGCGGTTGCCAAACTACTGAAGCCGCGCGTCGAATCGTTGCTGAGCGTAGTGGACGCCAGCAAGTTGCTAGACGCCGCGGAAAAAGAGCCGCCACCCGCGCCGGGCGCATTGCCGGCCTTCCTTAGCGGCAGCCGCCTTCCTAAGGGCAGCGACATCGCGCTGCTGCAATACACATCGGGTTCGACAGGGGATCCCAAGGGCGTGGTGCTGACGCACGCTAACCTGCTCGCGAATATGCGCGCGGTTGCCGAGGCCGTCCAGATGGGGCCAGCGGACGTAGGCATCAGTTGGCTGCCCCTGTATCACGACATGGGATTGATCGGCGCGTGGCTGATGCTGCTGTTGCATGGCGTGCCACTGGTGGTGCTGTCGCCGCTGGCGTTCCTGACGCGGCCGGAGCGCTGGCTCGAGGCCTTCAGCAAGCACAAAGGAACGATCACCGCGGCGCCGAATTTCGCCTATGAATTGTGCGTGCGAAAAATTTCCGACAAGGCTATGGAAGGGGTGGACCTGAGTTCCTGGCGCGCAGCGTTGAATGGCGCGGAACCGGTGAATCCGGAAACGTTGGAACGATTCATTACGCGATTTTCGGCCTACGGATTCAGGCGCGACGCCATGCTGCCGGTTTATGGATTGGCGGAAGCCTCGCTGGGCGTAACCGTGCCGCCGCTTTTGCGTGGGCCGCTGGTGGATCGCGTGGAACGTGACGCGTTCACGAAACAGGGGCTGGCCATTCCCGCGAAACCGGAAGACTCTACCGCGATCGCCTTCGTTTCGTCGGGCAAGCCCGTGCCACGGCATGAAGTGATGATTGTCGATGAACACGGCAACGAGGTGGCAGACCGCAGCGAAGGATTCCTGTGGTTTCGCGGGGCTTCGGCAACCAGCGGGTATTACCACAATGCCGCGGAGACGGAGAAGCTGTTTCCACGAGGACCGGGGAAGGACGACGGGGAGTTCGCCTGGGTGAATTCGGGCGATCGCGCGTACCGCGCGGATGGCGAGTTCTATGTTACCGGCCGCGTGAAGGACATCATCATCAAGAGCGGACGCAATCTGTATCCGCACGAGGTGGAGGAATTGGCGGCCCATGCGGAAGGCATTCGCAAAGGCTGCATCGTGGCCTTCGGATTGAAGGATGCGGCGTCCGGCACGGAGAAGCTGGTGGTGGTTGCCGAGTCGCGGGAAGAATCGAAGGCCAAGCGCGCCGCGATCGCCAGCGCGATTACCGAGGAAGTTTCGCGCGGCTTGGGACTGCCGCCGGACCGCGTGGAGCTGGTTCCCCCGGGCAGCATTCCGAAGACTTCCAGCGGCAAGCTGCGGCGCGACGAAACGAAGCAACTTTACCTCGCCGGGACGCTGACGGCCGCGAAGCCTCCCGCGTGGCTGCAAATCGTGCGCCTGGGCACGGTCCCTTATGTGCAGGAGGCATTCCGCGTTGTTTTCGGCGGCATAGGCAAGCTGCTCGAAAAGGTCTACGGCGTGTATTTCATCGTGGTGTTCGTTCTGTGGATTATTCCGTCGTGGGCCATCGTACGAACCATCAAGGATTACAAGGCCGCGGGGCGCTTCACGTCGGCTGCGGTGAAACTGCTGTTCGCGCTGACCTTCATCCGCGTGAAGGTGATCGGAAAAGAGTACATGGATACGCCGGGCGCGAAAGTTTACGCGTCCAACCATGCCAGCTATTTCGATGTACTGCCGCTGATGATGGGGCTGGGGGTGTCGTACCGGTTTGTGGCCAAAAGCGAAGTCAATCACATGCCGTTCATCGGAAGATTCCTGAACCAGATGGGTCATCTGTCGTTCGACAGACTTGATGCCAACTCACGGTTGAAACAAGTGCACATGATGGAAGAATGTTTGCGACAGGGAGATGCGATTTTTGTTTTTCCGGAAGGCACGTTTGTGCCGGAAGAAGGGGTGCGGCCGTTTCAGCTTGGTGGATTCCGCGGCGCGGTGGTCACGGGAACGCCCGTTGTGCCGGTGTCGCTGGCCGGGACACGGAAGTTTCTGCGCGATCGCACCTTCCTTCCGCGTCCCACAAGCGTGACCATCACGCTCTCCCCGCCCATCTATCCCGCCAAGGCCGGCGACGACCCCGAGCACCTGCAGGAAATCGTGCGGCTTCGGGATCTTGCGCGAGAAGCGATTGCCCGGCACTCGGGCGAGCCGCTGCTGTAATTTCCCGCCCCAGCTGGCCTAACTAACGATTCAGCTTGTAGACCACGGTGATGCGCGTATCGATCTCGACGGCTTGGCCGTTTAGATATGTGGGCCGGTAGCTCCACTCGCGCACCGCGGCGAGCGCTGAAGAATAGAACATGGGGTCGCCAGAGAGCACTTCAAGCGATTCGATCGAGCCGTCGGTGGCGATGATGGCGTGGAGTTCGACGCGGCCTTCGCGGCCGGTCTGTTTGGCAAGAATCGGATACACCGGTTCGACGCGATGCGTGAGCATGGCGGGCTCGAGGGAAGTGAGTTTCAAACGTCTGGTAGGCTCGGCGGCCGCTTCGGTCTCGGGACGGGACGGGCCTCGCGACGAGGAGTCGATATTCAGGCCTCCGGGAACGCCCGGGCCTGCCGGGGCACCGGGCACAAAATCGCCGCTTGGATCAGTCAAGGTTGTAGCGACTGTCTCGCCCGGTTTGATCGTGGGCGGCAGGCTCTGGTTAAAGCAGACGATACACGCTTGTCTTCCGCCGTTCGGCGGAGTCCGCTTTCCGGCCTTCTGCTTCACCAGGCTGCCCGGCGCGTAGGGAGGAAGAATTCTCTGTTCGTAGGTAATCCGTTCGCTTTTTCCCAGCAGCGGGAACAGCACGAGTGCCGCGAGTAGCAAAGTTTCAAGGATGATCGAGATGACCAGAGCGCGACGGCGCATTTTGCGTTCGCGCCGCTGTTGCTCCGGGTCGCCTTCGACAAAACAGCTTTTCAGTGAGCCGATAACCTCCAGGGACACACCCGTGGGTTCGAGAGCCATCACACACCTCCACAAGATTTGCTGCGAGTTGTGGGAGCAGATTTGCGGCACCAGCCTCCTGTGGTTGCCTACAGGAGGCCAGCGCCGCGCTCGCAGGGATGTGAGGTGCGCGCGTCCTCTGTAGCGTTTGACACCGCAGGGGGTGACAAGTTCCCTTGACCTTGCAGGGGTTAGCAGCCCGGGCCCATTGGTCCGCGCGGGCATTAGAACGCGGCTCACAGATTGCCGAATGAGGCAAATTCCGCCGGGGACATCCCGTGGCCGGGGTGCCGCATCAAATCGGGAGGACGTAGATCCCAGGAGGAGAATCCCATGGACAGGCACATTCCCGAGGTTATTGGTGTGCGCCGCACAGGCTGGGCTGCTCTGGACCGCGATCCGCAAGAAGATACGGTGGAATTCAACTGTCCTCATTGCGGCGCGCGGAGCCGGAAAAAGGCCCGGCGCGAGCGAAGCGAGTATCGGTTCACAGACGGTTTTCTGCAAGACCTGCAAGGCGAAGGAACACAGTGTCACCACTGCAAGCAATCACTCAGGATCGTTCCAATCGTGTTGTTGCACGATCACGCAGAAATGCACCGGTTTGAAGCGATTTTCTTAGAAGAGCCAAGCAAAGTAGCGTAATCTTTCCTTTCATAAAGCCGAACGGGGCGCCTCTCGAGGGGCGCCCCGTTTTATTGTGCGCTGATCGCGTTCGTGGCAAACACCTGCAGGTGTGATTTTCCGACGACGAGCGGGCGATTTCCGTTAGCGACGATCCCAATCGCGGTCGTAGCGGTCGCGGAAGCGATCGCAGCGCACATACGCTTCGTGGCGTTCATGAGCCCAGTGGCGAGCGGCCGAGCTGTAAGGCCCATAGCGCCCCAGCGCTTGGTTGTAGCGGTACTGCGTATAGGAAATGCGGCGATGGCAGTCATCCCAGCCGTTGGCCTTCGCGGCTGGCGCCCCAGCGAAGAGCAGCAAGCCACCGAGCGCAGCGCTTGCCAGTACAGCCTTAGCCAATAGAGAACGGAAGACGTGCAGGTGAATTTTCATAACAGCCTCCAGGAGCGCGTCCGGGGCCGGTTCCGGTTTTGCCGTCCTAGGGAATCAAACACCTGCGGGGACGAAATGTTGCCGGTGCCGGGAGAAACGGAGCGACGTCCGGTGGCAAAAGAAAAAGGGTGCAGGCGTAACGGCGCCTGCACCCTCAGTCAGGAGGCGAACGGCTTCACTCGGGGAAATTAGTGATTGGGATGTTCATGATCGTGATCATCCCAATCGCGGTCCGTGCGCCAGCGGTGTGTATCTTCGTCCCACCAGCGGTGCTTGTGCTCCCAGCAATAGCTGCGAGATTCCGCGAGTTCCTGGCGCCAGTGCTGAGCCTGCGCACTGTCCGGACCATGATGCTCGATGGCCTCGTGGAGTTTGTGATCTGCGTTGATGGTGCGCTTTTGACAGTCGTCATCCGCGCGTACAAGCGCCGTACCAACGAACAGCATGGACCCCACGAATAGTGCCGGGGCCAATACAGAACTTACCTTACGCATTTTTCTGCGCTCCTTTGTTCTTGGTTGTGACATTTGCTTCCGACGCTCGACTGGATGCGCCTTTTGTCGCATTAACAGCAGTAAGGTAAGCACGGGCGGTGCCAGGGAAGCGGCATTGAAAGAAGGGCAGTTAGTTGGAGTTTTAGAACGAAAAAAATTCAGTACGCTTGTAAGAACGGATCGACGTTCATATGGTACTTTTCGAGCCCGGAACGCACCGCTTCAAACGCTTCATCCACGTTGTCGGCATATTGCACCTGGTCGTGTTCGGCTTGCGTGATGGTGCCCCAACGCACCATGGCCTTGAGATTCATGACGTCGTGCCAATATTTTCGCCCGTAGATCAGGATCAGCGTGTGTTTCGGCATTTTGCCCGTTTGCGAGAGGGTCATCATTTCCCACAATTCGTCCATGGTGCCGAAACCACCGGGAAAAACGATCAGCGCCTTCGCGATTTGCGCGAACCACAATTTGCGCATGAAAAAATAATGGAAGTTGAAGCTCAGCTCCGGACTGATGTACGGATTGGCAAACTGTTCGTGCGGCAGCTCAATGGATAACCCGATGGATTTGCCGCCAGCTTCGTACGCGCCGCGATTCGCCGCCTCCATGATGCCGGGACCGCCTCCGGAACAGACCACAAACCGGCGAGGCTTGGGACCGAGCGACAATGCCCAGGTGGTGATCTTGTGGGAGAGCAGGCGCGCTTCTTCGTAATAGCGCGACATCTCCAGCGCGCTTTTGGCTTCGCGCAGCGTGGTGTGGTGTCTCTTCAAACGCAGCGGGGACATTTTCGCGCTACTTTCCTGCTTCAGGCGTGTGTAGCGTGCCGAAGCGGTTTCGTGGGAATCCACGCGCGCGGAGCCAAACATCACGATGGTGTCGCCAATACCTTCCTTCTTCAACTGGGCCAGCGGATGGATGTACTCTGCCAGGATGCGGATGGGACGAGCCGGGGTGCTGGACATGAACTTATGATCTTCGTGAGGGGCTTTGGGAGCGTGCTGCGGCTTTGGACGCTTGCCATCGGGCATAGGAATGTCTCCAAACAGAGTGAGCTTCGATTGTAGGCAGAGCTGGGAGCTTCGGCAACGCCTTTGCCTCCGGGTGCGTCGAATTGAATATACGGACAAGCCGGTGGAAACTCGTGGGTGCTTACCCATGGCCAAATATGAAGAAAACTAATTCCTTCACGCTGTCAGGAGCGATTTTGGCATTGCTGCTGGCCAGGAGCGCGTTTGCGCAAGCGCCCGAGGGCCCCATCACGCCGCAGCCGGGTGTGGCGATTCAACAGGCGCCGCCCGGATCGACATTCAAAGTGCAGTCGGTGCTGGTGAATACGCCGGTAACCGTGCGCGATGCCAAAGGCGAGATGGTGCACAACCTGGAAAAGAAGGACTTCCATGTCACCGACAATGGCGTGGAGCAGCAAATCGCGCACTTTGATCTGGGAAGTGAGCCGATCTCCGTGGTGGTAGTGGTGGAGACGAGTTCGCGTATCGCAGCGATGCTGCCGCAGATTCGCAGGACCGGCACACTGCTGACGCAAACGGTGATGGGGCCGAGCGGCGAGGGGGCCATTGTCGGGTTCAATGATTCGATCGACACGTTAGAGGATTTCACCACCAATAACGATGCCATCGAAAACACGATTACGCGGCTGAAGGAAGGAACGTCAGGCTTGCGGCTGTACGATGCGATGGCCACGGGCGTGGAGATGCTGAGCGCTCGGCCGCTGGCTACGCCCACCGTGCCGGGCCACCGGCGAGTGTTGCTGGTAATCGCGGAGTCCGATGACCAGGACAGTGAGGCAAAACTGGGGGAAGTGCTGCGAAAGGCGCAACTGGCCAACGTGACGATTTACAGCGTGGGAATTTCCTCCACGCGGGCGGCGCTGCAGAAGAAGCCGGAGCCGCACGGGCCGACTTCGGCGACCCCGGAGGGTACGTTTGGCATGCCGCCTCCCCCGGGCAGCGTGCAAACGCCGACCACCGAGGCGCAGCGAAACGAGGGCTTCGATTTGCTCGCGCTGGCGATTTGGGCCGTTACCCACGCCAAAGACCAGATCAGCAATAGCGGCTTGGCAATTGCGGCCACGGCGACCGGAGGCGCGCACCTGGCCACGTGGAAAGACCGTTCCATTGAGAAGGCCATCGACGAAATCGGCGGAGAATTGCATTCGCAATACATGCTCACATATACCCCGACGGGAACGGATGCGCTGGGCTATCACGAAATCAAGGTGGATGTGGATCGCAAGGACTTGAAGGTGCGCGCGCGACCGGGGTACTACGTCGCGGGGCCAACGGGTTAATTTCCTCGAAGAGCAGCCGCAGCCTGCGCCTGGTTGATGGCAAGGACGCTGCCTTCATCGCCACGACCGGCGATCCCGCTGGGCAGTTTGTTCCCAAGCGCGGTCGTAGCGCCAAGAATTTGCCGCGGAGATCGGAACGAACACCATCGCAATGGCCTCGAACAATAATGGCAGAGCAATCGCCATCCGTCCCGATTCCGGAAACCGTACTGCAGGTATCGCCACGGGTGGCTGCTCCTTTAAAGGCCACGAAGCAAGGAGCGACGCGACAGGCAGGCATCGTCAATCTGGCGGCGCTGGGTCTACGGGCCGACCCTACGCCAGCTGCTGCCAGAAGGCGGATTCGCGGGAAGCTACGAGCGCATCCTTGCGGGCGTTCCAGCGCAGGAAATGCGGAGTTTTGGTGTGTTCGGTATGGTGTTCACGCGACTCCCACACCTCGTGCAGCAAAAACATGCCCGGCTGATCGACGGCGTGATGCAGGTCGTATTGCCAGCAGCCTGGTTCTTTGCGCGAAGGGCCGATGAGCGCGCGGAGTTCGGCTTCAAGCAACAGATGCTGCCCTTCCTTGGCGCGCAGGATCACCATCAGCGTCAACGCTTCTTTCGGCAATTTTATAATTTTCACGCGGCGCGACTTGCCTTTACTGGAACGCCGTTTGCCAGCCTGCTTCACTTTTCGTTTGGCCATAATGGGCGGGATTGTATCCCAATCGCGCGCAATGGCAAGCGGAACCCGCAGCCTTACTTTTCGGGAGTCTTCTGCCCGGCGTTGAGGCTGTCGAAGTTCAGCACCGTGTTCAGAACCAGCGAGTACGTGTTCTCAGTCTCGCCGCGATAAACCGGATTGATGGAAAACAGAATGACGTGGCCGGCGCCTTTGGGGACATCGAGGACCGCGGGATGCTGCGCGATTTCGTTGCCGCCAATCACCAACCCGGAGATGAGCAACTCCTTCGAATCCGCGTAACGCAGAATGACACGCGCGCGGTCGGCCTGGGGAATCACGCGCGGGTTGTTGAACTTCTGCTCATCGGTGACTGGCGGACTCTCCCAAATCTCGCTCTCCGGTTTTTCCGGCGCTTCGACGCCCGTGCGGCCAACCACGAAATCGGGGTCATCTTTGGTGCCGCGGCCGGTGGCGCGGACCGTGGTTTCCGGGCCCAGCCGGCGGCGGCGAGAGCCCAGGACGCTGCTCAACGAAAATATCGGGCCGTTGTCGCAATAGGCGGAGACCTTTTCGTCGTAGCCATAAGCGATGGGGCTGGCGGCATCGATCAGGCGGGTGCCGACGATGGCGCCGACAATCTTCAGTTTTTCAGAAGAACTCGCGGTGACACCGGAGGCCATGCCGATAGAGAGCGCGAATTGCGAGGTGTCCGTGGTGGTCAGGAGCACGCCACCTTTCTCCACAAAATTCTGCAGTTTGGCGACGCCATCCCAGCCAAGGCCGGGACGCATATCGGGTGTGGAATCATTTTTGCCCACGAGATTGGGCGTGAGCGGGGTGTCCTGCCAGGGCAGCGGATTGCCCCAGGCCATCGGCAAACCCTGAATGATGGCCGTGGCAGAAGAACTCCAGCCAACGGGAGGAAACAGGATCACATCGTATTGCGCATTGAGATCGGGGATCATGTTGATCTTCTGCGTACTGATGTAATCGTAGGGGATTTTCAGTTCGTCGAGCGCCAGGCGCCACCAACCCTCCGTTTGCGTGCTGGTCCAGGTGTGCAGGAAGGCGATGCGCGCGACACGGACCGGGTGGGTCTTGACGGAGGGCGCGGCTGAGAGCGCGATGGCCTGCAGACGGAGATTTTTTGTTGCCGTATCGAGGTCGCCGCGACTGACGCCCTTGATCAGAAAGGTGCCGCGGGAAAATTTCTGTGTGCCGGCCTGGAACGGCTCCTCGGCCGCATCGATGGAAGCGGTTTTCAGTTGATAGCGCAGCGTGGCCAAGGCCGGTTCAGCGTGATTGTCGATGGCGAACAGAGTTCCGTCGCCCGCGACGCCGCCGAAGGAAGGCAGTTCGCTGACGCGCTCCATGGCAACCGTGAGTACCTTGGGATCGCCGACGCGAGCAACTTGCACGCCGAAGAGTTCACCGAAGGTCCAGCCGGTGTCGTCATAGGGAGTTTGCTGCGGATCGTCGGGACTCCAGTATTGGTAGTCCAGCAAGGCGTCGGCGATGCGGGAGTACGGCTGATCCATGCGGATGACGTAGCTGCCTGCGGGAAAATCGCGCGTGGTTGGTTGCGGCGCTTTGCTCTTATCCTCGGCGGCTGCCGGCTTCGCTTCCGGTTTAGCTTTCGCCTTTTCCTTCTTCGCGGGGAGGGCCACCTGGAACGCGGTGGTGGCGCGCGAGATTTCCACGTGCTGGCGCAGCATGATGCGCAGCAGATCGGCCTGAACGCTGGCGCGGGGATCATCGGCGGGAAGCACATAGGCGGCCGGGCCTTCGGCAGCGGGCTTCTGGATGGAGCGTTTGGATTTCAGGTAGAAATTCTTCAGGAACAAGCGCTTGTTCTCGTTGAAATAGTGAAGCGAGGTGAGCAAGCCGGTTTCTTCGTAATTGTTATTGTCGCGTTGCGACCACAGCGCTTTGGGAAGCGGAGGATTGGCGCGATACCAGGTGCGCGAGTATTCGTCAGGTTCGAGCGTGCGTTCGCGCGTGTCGGCACCGCCGTTGCCGAAGGTTTCATAAAGGCGGCTGATGCCGTTGTGCATCGCGGCGATGAACATCAGGTAGCCGGGCGACCAGGTATCAAAATCGCCGTGAGCAAAAACGCCGGGCATGCCGAACTTGGTCAGGTCCGCGACGTTGCGCGAGCCGATCATCTGCCACTCGTCCACCAGGAGAGGATCGACCCAGGCGTTGTACGGGCCGTCGCCGACGGTGTTGTCGTAGAGGTAAGCCACGGATTCGTGCAGGTCGTGAAGCACTTGGGCGTGCCAGCCGACGTAGGTGTTCAGAACGTTTTGCGTGAGCTTCAGGGTAACCGCCATGGCATCGCGATTATTGTCGTGGGCCACGTATTTGCCCCAATAGATGAGCGGTGGGTAGAAATCCTTGGGATGAGCGAGGTGCCATTTGTAGATGTCCACCATGCGGTCGCGGCCATCAACTTCGACCACCGGCGTGATGAGCGTGATCATGCCGTCGCGAATCTCGCGAATGTACGGGCTTTCATCGACGGCCAAGCGGTAGGCAAGTTCCATCAACGCGGTAGGCGCGCCGGTTTCCGGAGAGTGAATCGTGCCGGTAATGTAGTAGACGGGAACGGCCTGGGCGACAAGCTTGTCGGCTTCGGCGTCATCAAATTTGATGGTGCGCGGATCGCCCAGCCTGGCTAGGCAGTCCTTGTTGGCATCGAGATTTCTCATGTTGGCTTCCGACGAGATGGCCACGGCAATCATCTCCCGGCCTTCCTCCGTCGTGCCGATGGAGAACACTTTCACGCGCGGGCTGGCCTTCTCGAGCAAACGCATGTACTTGTAGACGTCCGCAGCATAGGGAAGTACGCCGGGAGCGCCCGCCACGTCGCCGAGCACAACTTCAGGTGTGGGGACGTTCCTGGAGGCGGGCAGATATTCAACGAGCGGCGAGGTGAAAAAGGATTCGGTAGTGTACTTGTGAAGTTTTGCGGTGTACGCCTCGTCGACGGGCTGCTTGGGATCGCGGGCTGGCGCGGTCTCGCCGTCCGCCAACGCCATGGGCGCGTAACAGAGGAAAATAAATGCGCAAAGAAACACCAAACGGGCGGTGTGGGACATGCAATTCTCCTTGGGTCTAGCCGGACGCGGGATTCTAACCTACATTCGACGGAACTGAGCCGTCTTCCGGGTACCAGGCGGCCAAGCTAGCGTGCCAAGTCAAACGCCAGGCACACCGGCGCAGGTACTTGAGCGACGTCGCCGGTGGGCGTGAGTTTGCCGGAGGACGCGTCGATGCGGAAGGTCACGATGGTATCGGAATTCTCATTTTCCGCGAGCAGATACTTCCCTCCCGGATCAATGGCGAAGTGGCGCGGCTCTTGGCCTCCGGTGGGAACATCGGCGACCAGGCGAAGAGTGCCTTTCCGAGGATCGACTTCAAACACCGCGATGGTGTCATTGCCGCGGTTGGAAGCGTACAGCCACTTTCCATCGGGGTGCATGGCGATTTCCGCGGTATCGTTGCGGCCGGAAAAACCTGCCGGCAATGTGGAGAGGGTCTGGATGGCGCGATAGGATTCGCCGTTATCGTTGGCGAACACGGTGACGGTGGACTTCACTTCACCCAATACATACATGAAATTGCCCTCGCGAGAAAACGCCACGTGACGCGGCCCGGTGCCGGGGCTGAGAGTGGCGGAGAACGCGTCATTCGCGGCGCCTCCGGCGGCGGTTGCGGCCGACGAAGGTGCCGCTCCGGGAGTCAGCGTGCCCTTGGCGGCGTCGAACTTGTAGATCAGGACACGGTCGAGGCCCAGGTCGGCGACATAGGCATAAAGGTTGCGCGCGGAGACTTCGATCCAGTGCGCGTGCGGACCTTCCTGGCGCTCCTTGTTCGGACCGAGCGTTCCGGTGTCCGTCGCCACCGCGGTATGTTCGCCGAGCTTGCCGTCGGCAAGGATGGGAAAAACCGCCACGTTACCGGAAGTGTAGTTAGCGATGAGCAGGAACTTGCCAGTTCTGTCGAAGGACAGGTAGCAGGGATCTTCGCCGAGCGCGGGAAGCTGGTTGAGGAGCGTGAGTTTGCCGCTTTGCGCATCGAGAGCGAAGGCGCTGACGGTACTCTGTTTGCCAGTTTCGTTGACAGCGTAGGCGTATTTGCCGTTCGGGTGGATGGCCACAAAGGATGGATCTGGTGTTTCGGCGGCGACTCCCTTTGGCGTGAGCTTGCCCGTTTCCGCGTCGTAGGAAAACGCGTAGATGCCCTTGCTCGCGGTTTTGTGCGTGTACGTTCCGACGAGCACGAGATAGGAGTGCGCGGGCGGCTTAGCGCTTCCGGCCAGAGAAAATAGGATGGCGGGCACAGCAAGAATCAGCAGGACAAGAATTCGGCGTGTGATTTTCATGGTCACTTAGTTTAGCGCATGCGGGAAAGAAAAAGGGGCACGAAGCTGGCCGCTTTCGCATTTTGCGAAAGTCGCCGAATTCCCAAAGGCGGCAGCAAGCTGCCGCACGCGGAGAAGTTACTTCTTTTCTTCGGCTTCTTCTTCCTTGAGGACCGCCGCGGCGGCCACGGAATCATCGTCATCGAGGCGCAGCAGTCGTACACCCTGCGTGGAGCGGCCCGCTTCGCGGATCTCGTTGGCGTGCACGCGGATCACCTTGCCATGCTCGGTGATGATCATGACGTCGGATTCTTCGGTAACCTGCAACGTGGCGACGACCGAACCGTTGCGATCGGTGGTTTTCATGTTGGCTACACCCTTGCCGCCGCGCGAAGTAATGCGGTATTCGGCCAGGGCCGTGCGCTTGCCGTAGCCCTTTTCGGAAACCGTCAGCATCAGTGTGGTGAGCGAATCCTTGATGTGCTCGTTTTCGAGTTCTTCGAGGTTTTGCGAGCTCTGCTGGTATTCCTTGGCGATGATCTCGAAGTCGGGTTGCACCGCGTCCATGCTGACGACGTAGTCTTCCTTGTCGAGGTCCATGCCGTTGACGCCGCCGGCGTTGCGTCCCATCGGGCGCACTTCGGTTTCGCGGAACAGGATGGCCTGGCCTTCGTGGCTGGCAAGGAAAATCATTTTCTTGCCGTCGGTGAGCTTCGCACCGATGAGTTCGTCCTGGGCTTCCAGGCTGATGGCAATGATGCCGGTGGAGCGCGGGTTGGAGAATTCCGTGAGGGCGGACTTCTTGACGGTGCCGCTCTTCGTGGCCATGAACACGAAGCGGCCCTGTTCCTCAAGATTGGTCGCGGCCACCAGTGCGGTGAGCTTTTCGTCTTCCTGGAATTTCACCAGGCTGGAAATGGCTCGGCCACGCGTGGCCGCAGCGGCTTCCGGCAGTTCGTAGACTTTCAGCCAGTAAACACGTCCCTTGGACGTGAACAGCAGGATATAGCTGTGCGCGGAGGCCACGAAGAGATGCTCGACGAAATCCTCTTCCCGGGTTTTTGCGCCGATGCGGCCTTTGCCGCCGCGTGACTGGTGGCGATAGGTTTCCACCGGAGTGCGCTTGATGTAGCCGGCATGGCTGACGGTAATGAGCATGTCGGTGTCGGCAATCAGGTCTTCGAGCTTGATTTCGTCGACCTTGTCAACGATTTGCGTGCGGCGCTCGTCCCCGTAGGCTTTGTGGACCTCGCGCAACTCCGCGGTAATCACTTGCTTCAACTTCTTCTCGCTGGCCAGGATGTCCTGCAACTCCGCGATCAGGTCGCGAATGGACTTCAATTCCTTGAGAATTTCGTCGATGGAGAGCTGCGTGAGGCGGTGCAACTGCAATTCGAGGATGGCGTCAATCTGCGTGTAGCTGAGGTTGAGGGCGCCGGGGCGTCCCGCGGCTTCGATCTCCGCGGCGCCCACGAAACGATACTTGCGGCCGTCGAGCTTCACGCCTTCCAGCTTTTTGGACTTGCCGTTTTCCGTGATGGTGACGTCCTGCTCGCTGAAATACTTGAACAAGTTTTCTTTGGCTTCGGCGCGGCTGCTAGATCCGCGGATGATGCGGATGACGTTGTCCAGGTGATCGAGGGCAATCTGGTAACCCACCAGAAGGTGTTCGCGCTCTTGGGCTTTGCGCAATTCGAAAATCGTGCGCCGGCGCACCACATCCATGCGGTGCTCGATGAACAGCTTGATCAGCGGGATCAGCCCCAGCTCGCGCGGTTGGCCGCCCACGATAGCCAGCAGGATCATGCCGAACGATTCCTGCATCTGGGTGTGCTTGAAGAGATTGTTCAGGATGAGCTGCGATTCCTCACCACGCTTCAGCTCGATGACCACGCGCATGCCTTCGCGCGAGGATTCGTCGCGCACGTCGGCAATGCCTTCGATCTTCTTGGCCTGGACGAGTTCGGCGATGCGCTCGATCAGTTTGGATTTGTTGACCTGATAGGGAATTTCCGTGATGACGATATTTTCGCGGTCCTTGGTGGCCTCTTCGATGGCCGCTTTTGCGCGCATGATGAAGCTGCCGCGCCCTGTTTTGTAGGCCGCCTCGATGCCTTCGCGGCCGGCGATGTACGCGCCGGTCGGGAAATCGGGACCGGGCACGATTTTCATTATTTCCTTGAGCGGAGTGTCGGGCTTTTCGATGAGCAGGATGGCGGCGTCAACGATCTCGCGCAAATTGTGCGGAGGAATGTTGGTCGCCATGCCCACGGCGATACCGCTGGCGCCGTTGACCAGAAGATTGGGAATGCGCGAAGGCAGAACCACCGGTTCTTCGCGGGTCTGATCGAAGTTGGGAATGAAGTCGACGGTCTCTTTTTCCAGGTCCGCGAGAATGTCTTCAGTAATTTTCGCCAGCCGCGCTTCGGTGTACCGCATGGCCGCCGGCGGGTCGCCGTCAACCGAGCCGAAGTTTCCCTGGCCGTCAATCAGCGGATAGCGCATGTTGAAGTCTTGCGCCAGCCGAACCAGCGCGGGATAAATGACCGCTTCACCGTGCGGGTGATAGTTGCCGGAAGTATCGCCGCAGATTTTGGCGCACTTGCGGTAGCCGCGGTTGGAGGCCAGGCCGAGGTCGTTCATGGCCACCAGGATGCGCCGCTGCACGGGCTTCAAGCCGTCGCGCACGTCGGGGAGAGCGCGGGCGATGATGACGCTCATGGCATAGTCGAGGTACGACTTGCGCATTTCGGCTTCGATATCGATGGGCAGCAGTATCGATGTGTTCTGTTCGTCGGCCATTATTCCTCGCTGTACAGCCCCTTTGCGGGCCAAACTAGAAAAACCTCAGGTTGCCCGCGGCAAAGCCATGCGCGCTCGGCAACGAGCGGGGTTTGTGCAACTCCGCCCGCGAAATTCTGCCGTCCTCAATGCCGCGGCGCATGCTCCACAACGTAGGCCTTGACGCTGTCGAAAGCATCGGCCGCGTTGCTGAAGCGTCGCGGCGCAAAATATTCCTCGAGTTGCCGCAAAAACTCGTCGCGCCCCGCGGGGTTCGCGAACTCGACCGCTAGGCCCTTCTCGGTGTCGGGAATTGCGCTAGGCGTAGCGCGAAAGTCGCTCACGCTGAGGCCCCGCAATCCCGGCAATGTGGCCCATCCCAACTGGTAAATCATCGATGCTCGGCGCGAGGCAACCTCAGATATCCAGGTTCACAACTTCGAGGGCATTCTCCTCGATGAATTTCCTGCGCGCTTCCACGTTTTCGCCCATCAGCGTGGTGAAAATGTCTTCGGCGGCCACGGCATCTTCCAGCTTCACCTGCAGCAGCGTGCGGGTGTCCGCATTCATGGTGGTTTCCCACAATTGCTCGGCATTCATCTCCCCCAAGCCTTTGAATCGCGTGATGGTGAAATCTTTTTTGGCGTCTTCCACGATGTAGTTCAGTACGTCGGTGACTTTTTCCTTGGCGATCTTGGTGCCATTGCGAGCCACGACAAAAGGCGGATGGTTGAATTCCTCGATCTGCTTGGCCAGCCCGCGCAAGCGTTTGTAATCCGGCGTGGAAGCCACCGCCCAGTTGATCTTCTGGTTGTGCGGCGGGCCGAACTGCAGCTCGTGCAGGCTGTGCTCTTCATCGAAAACGATCTTGTTTTCCAGTTTCAGCTTGGCTTTTTCGATGGCCTTTTGCAGCCTTTCCAGAGCTTTCTTGTCCTCGAAATCCGTTTTCTTCTCGATGCCGCTTTCCACCAACAACTCCACCAGGTTGACATCGCGCAACCGGCGTCCCAGCTTGGCCGCAGCGGCCTCGTATTCCTGCACGTTCAACAGGAAGGAGGTCAGTTTGGCGCCTTCCAGGGAAACGCCTTCCTTGGCTTTGACGACATGGTCTTCGGTGGCGCGCTTCATGAGTTCGCGCGCAAAATCGCGTTCATCGCGAATATACTTTTCCGTTTTGCCGCGCTTCACGCGGTACAGCGGAGGCTGCGCGATATACACGTGGCCGCGCTCGATCAGTTCCTTCATGTGGCGAAAGAAGAACGTCAGCAGCAGGGTGCGAATGTGGCTGCCGTCGACGTCGGCGTCGGTCATGAGAATGATTTTGTGGTAGCGAAGCTTGCCGGCGTCGAAATCGTCCTTGCCGATGCCGGTGCCGAGGGCCGTGATGATGGCGCGAATTTCTTCGTGGCCCAGCATCTTGTCGTAGCGAGCCTTCTCGACGTTGAGGATCTTGCCTTTCAGCGGCAGGATGGCCTGATACTTGCGGTCGCGTCCCATCTTCGCAGAGCCGCCGGCGGATTCGCCCTCGACCACGAACAGTTCGCAGCGCGCCGGGTCCCGTTCCTGACAATCGGCCAGCTTTCCGGGAAGGCCGCTGGAATCCATCGCGGATTTGCGGCGCGTTAATTCGCGTGCTTTGCGCGCGGCTTCGCGCGCGCGCGCCGCGTCAATGCACTTGCCGATGATGCGGCGCGCAACGGTGGAATGCTTGTCGAACCACTCGCCGAGCTTTTCGTTCACCAGTTGCTCGACGTCGCCCTTGATGTCGCTGTTGAGCTTGCCCTTGGTCTGCCCTTCAAATTGCGGTTGCGGCAAACGCACGCTGACCACCGCCACCAGGCCTTCGCGAACATCGTCGCCGGAGATGGTAACTTCGTCCTTCTGCTCCTTGAGCATGCCCGCGTTCGAAGCGAAATTGTTGATGGTGCGGGTAAGCGCGGAACGGAAACCGGAAAGATGCGTGCCGCCATCCACCGTGTTGATGGTATTGGCGAAGGCAAACACGTTTTCGCCGTAGGTGTCGTTGTACTGCAGGGCAATTTCGATCTCCACGTTGCCGCGCTTGCCTTCCATGTAGATCGGCGAATCGTGCAGCGTGGTTTTGCCGCGATTCAGGTGCTTCACAAACTCGGCGATTCCTCCGGTGAAGCGGAACTCCGCGGTCTTCTCGGTGCGCTCGTCGCTCAAGGTAATTTTCAGACCCTTGTTGAGAAAGGCGTATTCGCGCAGGCGGGTGGCCAGCGTGTCGTAGCTGAAAACCGTTTTTTCAAAGATGGAAGGATCGGGGTGGAACTTGACGGTGGTGCCGGTTTTGCGCGTTTTCCCGGTTTGTTTCAGCTTCGTGGTGGGCTTGCCCTTTTCGTAGGACTGTTCCCAAACCGCGCCATCGCGCTGAATCTCGAGCTCCAGGAAATCCGATAGCGCGTTCACAACCGAGACGCCCACGCCGTGCAGTCCGCCAGAAACCTTGTACGTTTCGCTGTCAAACTTTCCACCGGCGTGCAACACCGTAAGCACCACTTCCGCAGCCGGACGCTTTTCGGTGGCGTGCATGTCCACGGGAATGCCGCGGCCATTGTCCACCACGGTCACGGAATTGTCCGCGTGCACCGTGACGTTCACTTCATCCGCGAAGCCCGCCATGGCTTCGTCCACGGAATTGTCGACCACTTCCCAAACCAGATGGTGCAGGCCCATCTCGCCGGTCGAGCCGATGTACATGGCAGGACGCAAGCGCACCGCTTCCAGGCCGCCGAGAACCTTGATGGATTTCGCGTCGTACTGGTGACCGCCTTTGCCTGTCACCGTTTCTTTGTCGCCCATGTCATCTCCCTTGCCCCCAGGCCGCCGGCCCAAGGGTGCAAAACTGCGGCGATCCGTTCGCACCGAACACGCCCCGGCGCACTACCGGGAATCCGCTAAGGATGGTTCAACTCGATTTTTGTGAAGCTAGGAAAGGCGTGATGTTTGCAATCCCCATGCGTCGCCTCACCCTTTGACCGCGATCTTTGGGAAACAAAATCGCAGCTCGTAGGGTTCCTGCTTCATCCCGTCCCGCAATCCGGGACGTGGCGAAGACTTATATTCTCCAGTGCTGTTCGACCGGCCCCTGGCGCAGGGTTTTTCTGGTCCAGCGAGCGCTGGCGGACGTGCCGAGGTGAAGCGAAAATCCACGACTCGGCAACAGTTAAATTTTACCGGAAATGGGGTCTTTTCTCAAGTTGTTGGGAGCCACCTGTGGATAAATAAAGCTAGTAAAATCAATACCTTGTGATGGCTTTGCCGGCCAGACTCAGGATTCTTCCACAGCCCTTGAAAGTTTACGTGAATTTGTTCTGTCGAGCGGAAAAAGGCCGCCAGGTGGTCCGGCTTTTTCGCGATTTCCCTTCGCGCCATCAGATGCGCATGGGCATGATGACGTAGCGGTAACGATAACTTTCATCGGCCAGCGGGCGCATCTGTCCGGCGGATTGTTCGTCTTTCAGCTCGATGCTGATGGGGCCATCGGCCGCGGCGGCGAGAAAATCCAACATGTAGCTGGAGTTGAATCCGATCGCGATATTGTCACCCTTGTATTCTTTCTCGATGGTTTCTTTGGCTTCACCGTATTCCGGGCTGGATGCGGAAATCTCCACGCCCTCCGGCGTAACGGCCAGCTTCACGGCGTGCGAACGCTGGTCGGCAAGTTGCGAAACGCGGCGAACCGCGTCGCTCAGTTCGCTGCGCTCTAAAACCACGGTCTTGTTGTTTTCGCGCGGCAGCACCGCTTCGTAATTGGGGAATTGACCGGTAAGGATGCGCGAGATCAGCAGGCGTCGGCCCACCTGGAAAAACAGGTGGCTCTCGTCTTTGGCGAATTCCATGTGCGCGTCGGAACCTGCGGCGCTGGAAAGTTTCTCCACTTCATCCATGGCCTTTTTCGGGATCAGCACGCGAACTTCGCCGTTCAGGCCCGCCAGCTTTTGATCGGTCTCGGCCAGCGCCAGGCGGTGGCCGTCGGTGGCCACCATGGCCAGCGTGTCGGGCTTCAGGATCAGCAAGCCGCCGTTCAGCGTGTAGCGCGATTCTTCCATGGAGATGGCAAATTTTGTTTTGGCAATCAGGCTCTCGAGCACCGCGGCGGGAATCTTCACCAGGGTGTGCGGCATTGCCGGCAGCGCCGGAAAGTTCTCCTTGGCCATGCCGACAAGTTTGTATTTCTTCTTGTCGCTGACGATTTCCACCCAATGGTTATCGAGCAATTTGAACTTGATTTCGCCTTCCGGGAGCAAGCGCACGAGCTCAAGCAGTTTCTTCGCGGGGATGGTGCCGGCGCCTTCTTTCTTGATTTTGGCTTCGCACGACGTGCGGACGCTGAGCTCCAGGTCCGTGGCCGTGATGGTAAGAGTGCTGCCTTTGGCTTCCACCAGGAGATTCGAAAGGATGGGGATGGTGGTCTTACGTTCCACAACGCCTTGCGTAGTGGTCAGTTCATCGAGCAGCGCCGACTTGGTTACGCTGAATTCCATTGATTGGCTTTCCTCGCGCACGGTTCCTGTTGCGGACATGGTTTCTCCCATGCATCTGTACCGCTAGCGTACTGTACTCGTTTTTCAGCAAAGTATAAAGGCCGCAGGCGCGGGAGCACGCTGTGGAAATAGCCGCAGCTGAGGATATCCGGAACCGCCTGCGCCGCTGCGGCGAAACCATCTTTTTCACAACCACAACAGCCTTCACAAAAGAGGTATCCTGAAAACAGAAATTACACCCTTGTTGTTGTGATGACGGTTGTGGATTGGTGGAAAAGCTCGCTGCCTGTAGCCCTGGGCGGAATTTTGGCGCGAGGTGTGGAGTGGATTTCCCCGCGCAACTGCGGATAAGTGCCCAGCCCGGGCGGTAAAAAATATTTTTCCCGCTTTCATGCACATTCCGTCCGAAGCTTTCCCACCCGCTCTCCACAGCTTCCGCACATGCCTTGCACCCAGAAAATTCTCGGCCGCAGAGAAGAGATTTCCACTGTTACCTGGGGGCACTCGCGCGAAAAGTGCCGCAAATAAAAAAAAGACCCGCGGTCTTTCCGTGGGTCTTTGGCGTTCTCCCGGCGAGCAGAAATGGTCTTACTGCAGAGCGTCCATCAAACGGGTAATGGTGCGGTTCAAATCCTTGTCGGAGCGCCGCAACTCTTCAATCTTGTTGATGGAATGCAGCACCGTGGTGTGATGCTTGCCGCCAAATTGCCGCCCGATTTCCGGGAGCGATGCGGTGGTCAACTGCTTGACGATGTACATGGCCACCTGGCGCGGGAAAGCGATGGCCCGCGTGTTGCTGCGGACCTTCAGATCCTGTTCGCGCAGGTTGAAGTGCTCGCTGACGCGCTTCTGGATGAGATCAATGGTGACGCGCTTTTCCTGCGAAGCGATGATGTTGCGCAGGACTTGCTGCGCGGTGGTCAACGACACGATCGTGCCGGTGAGCGAAGCATAGGCCATCAGGCGAGTCAGCGCGCCTTCCAGTTCGCGCACGTTCGACTTGATCGCGCGGGCAATGTACTCGGCAACGTCGTCAGGCAGGTTGAAACGCTCGCTCTCGGCCTTTTTCTGCAGGATGGCGATCTTGGTTTCCAGGTCGGGCGGCTGAATATCAGCGATCAAGCCCCATTCGAATCGCGAACGCAAGCGCTCTTCGATGGAGTTGATGTCTTTCGGCAGGCAATCCGACGAAATGACGATCTGCTTCTGCTGTTCGTACAAGGCATTGAAGGTGTGAAAGAACTCTTCCTGGGTGCGTTCCTTGCCGGCGATGAACTGAATGTCGTCGACGAGCAAGACGTCTACGGTGTGGAAACGGTCGCGGAAGCTGATCATGCGGTCGAAGCGCAGGGAGTTGATCACTTCGATGGTGAACTTTTCCGCGCTGACGTAGCTTAGGCGCATGGCCGGATTACGCTTCTTGATGGTGTGCCCGATGGCATGCATCAAGTGGGTCTTACCCATGCCCACGCCGCCGTAGAGGAACAGCGGGTTGTAAGCCTTGGATGGCTGTTCGGCCACGGCGCGCGAAGCGGCGTGCGCAAACTCATTGGACTTGCCGACCACGAAGGAATCGAAGGTGTAGCGAGGATTGAGCTGGTGGTCGCTGCTCTCAAAATCCAACTTGGACTGCTTGGCGGTAGAAACGACCGGTGCAGCTGGCACGGGCTCCTCTTCGGTGCAGACGTACTGCACCTTCATGGCGGGGGTGCCCATCTGGTGGAAGACCGCCTTCACAATCTCGCCGTAGGTCCGGGTGAGGACCTGGCGGAAAACCGCGCTGGGGATCTGAATGTAGATGGTATCGCCCTCATTGCGGTTTAGCCTGGTAGGTTGGAACCAGGTGTTGTAGGTGTTGATGCTCACCCGGGACTTGATGAGATCGAGGAACTTGTCCCAGACGTTCTGTTGAGTGTCGCGCTCTCGCCCGACTTGAGTAGCCGTTATCATCGTATTGGAAAAAGCCAATCCCGTGCTATTTCCACAGGTGTGAATAAGCTGTGGAAAGCCCAAATTTGCCCTAAAGCTTCTCGCTTTGGAGTTCGTGCTCGCACGGGAAAGATCCCTGTGTGCCCCATGGATTCCCGCGCGGCCTTTCAGACTTGCATGACCACGTTGAGCACCTGAAAACTGGATGGATTCTCGCGCACTGTCGGTGTGGGAGCAAGCGAAAAGTGAACGAAGACCTAACGGAACGTTCACATGCCATGCACAACTTTTCCACAAGCCCAAGAATTGTGCAAGTGCAGATATTTTTCGCCAATTACAGGGCTTTTCCGACGGAAATTTACTTGCTGATGCGCGTGTGCCCTGATTTGGTGCAGGCGAGGCTGAGGAAAACTGACGCAATCTTTCAATGTTTTTTGTCCGGACGTTGAAACTCGTACACCCCCAAAGGGTCCGAACCGATCAAAAGCACCTCCTCCTCGACGAGCAAGGTGGTGCCATCCAGACGCGATCCGTCGGGGGTGAAAATCTGATATTCGGACCGGCGGTTGCCGTCCTTATCAAAGTGCAGCAGGGTGTTGTGCAGGCACATCCAGATCTCGCCGGTCTCCGGATCGACTCCAAACGCGGTCAAAATTGGCAGGAAGTGAGGTGCTTCCTGGCGCTTGTCCTGTTGTTTGTCCTGTCGATCGATTTCGCGGCGCGTGGCGCGAGCTTCGGACATGGCGTCGAGCCCGGTAAACTCAAAATCGACGCCCGCCGCAAAACCGAAGCGGTCGAATTGGCGCACCAGCGGCTCCGGCAGATAGGTGTAACCGTAGTAGATTCTGCCTTGCGGATCGGAGGCCAGCCGACCCATGCTCAGGTAACGGTTCAGGTCGGCGCGAGTCGAAAGTTCCTCGGGGTTGCCCATTTCGCGAGCCACCTTGCCATTGGCTCCGTAGATGGTGATGAGCCGCGAACTGTTCTGTGTCGCCACTGCCACTTCTCCGTCGGGCAGGACGGCAAGTGAGATAGGCGCGGTCACATGGATGGCCCGCGCACTGCCCGTCTGCTCCCACAGCTTGATCTCTTGGGCGCCGCGGTCGGCGACATAGACGGTGCCATTTGCGGATACATCCATGTCTTCGCCAAATTGGATGGCGCGCAAATCAGGTGCCGCGGGCCCCGCACTCGGCGGCAGATCGTCGGGGATTTTCTTCAGGAGCGCGCCCTTTTCGTCGAAGACCGACACGCTGCTCCCAGGCGAAGTCAGCACGTAGAACTTTCCGTCTGGGCCGCGGCGCACGGCACGCAGCCCCGGGCCGATGGGCTTGAAGACCCGGCGGCGGGCGGTCAAGTCGTCGTCCACTTGCTGAGCGTTACCAGGGAACAGGGCGCCGGCAAGGCACAGCGCTGCCGCCGCCATCGCGAACTTCACTATTGTTTTCCGCATGGTGATTCAGATTGCAGCAAGGGTCGCACGGTTGCCCACGGTACGTGGAGCGGTTTGCGCAGTTCGAGAACCGGCGCGAAGGGTTCGAAGTTGCGCAGCACGATTCTCCTTAGCTGGAAATAACCGCTAGTCGATCCGCAGGCGCAGCCGCTCAATGGACTGGGCGCGCAGGCGTCCCGCCTCGCTGCGCGGACCGGTGTCGTCGGTTTCAATCAGAACGGCATTCATCTGCACATCGCCGCTAGCCACCTCGAAGCGAGCCGGCAGACCATCCAGGAATTTCTTCACAATCCCGGCGCGGTCCATGCCGATCACGCCATCGTGTGGGCCGGTCATGCCAACATCGGTGATATAGGCAGTGCCGCCGGGCAGCACGTGTTCATCCGCAGTGGTCACATGCGTGTGCGTGCCGACGACCGCGGTGACCCGCCCGTCCAGATACCAGCCCATGGCGATTTTCTCGCTGGTGGTTTCGGCGTGCATGTCCACCAGAATGAAGGCCACATCGGCCGGCAATTTCGCCAGTTCGGCGTCGGCCTTCTTGAACGGATCATCAATGGCGGGCAGGAAGACTCGTCCCTGCAGATTCAGCACGGCGTACCTGGTGCCATTCTTCGTCGCGCCAACATACAGGCCACTGCCCGGATTGCCTTCCGCAAAATTGCCGGGGCGCAGCAGGCGCGGCTCGTGCGGCAGGTAGTCAAAAATCTCCTTGCGGTCCCAGCTGTGGTTTCCTCCGGTCAGGACGTGGATGCCGCCTTCTAGCAATCCTTGCGCAATGCGCGGGGTAATGCCAAAGCCCGAAGCGGAGTTTTCGCCATTGGCGATGACCAGATCGATCTGCCGATGCTCCACCAGGTCGGCCAGCCGGTCGTGGACGATTTGCCGTCCGGGCGAGCCAACAATATCTCCGATGAACAACACCTTCATGGCACGGGAATCCTTCTTGGTGCTGTTTTGCACTTACGAGAACTGCGGACGGACACCTGCAAAGCAAAAGAGCGGACTGCTCAGCCGTGGGAAGCTAGGCCGTGAACCTCTGAAATAGGTGGGCACCACGAGCCAGCCATTAGGCTTTCCTGCCCCGCAGGAGAGTTCTTGAGAGAACCCGCCAGCGGGACAGGCCGTGCACACAAGCTGACTAACCGCAGCACCCCAGAGATTCGTTACGGTTCAAACGGCTTTCGCGTCCTCACCTGCTTCGAAGTACCGCTCCAGTCAGTATTATCCTCCCACTGAGGTCCCGCGTCCAACAGGTGGAGGGCAAGATTTGGCTGCCCCGGGGCAGGCGTGCGGGCTTAAAATCGCCCACGGCAAAGAGGCCCGCAACATGATCCACCATATGCGACTGGCCGGAACGGCCCTGCTCCTTGGGTTGCTGGCTGGGCCCCAGGATGCTGCGGCGCAAGCGGCAAACACCGCTGCGCTCACGCGCCAGGAGCATCTCGGGAGCGTGCATTTTTCCACTGGCTGTCAGCCTGAGGTGCAGTCCGCCTTTGAGAAGGGAGTTGCGCTGCTCGACTCCTTTCAGTATGAGGAAGCGCGACAGACGACTGCTATCTGCAGAGCGGACAGCAGGGCAAAGCGCGCGAAGTGCTTGATCAGAGCCACCACGTTGTAGGAGCGAGCGATGAAGAAAAAGGGCAACAGCACGCCTATCTGGCGGCGCGCACGGCGCTGGAATTGCACCGGTGGAAAGAGGCCTCGAGCCTGACCGCCGCCGGAGTTGGCAGGGATCATCAATCGATGACCCAGTGGGCGCGTGCCATTGGCGAGGCGCGCAGCGGGGATGTTGCGGCAGCGCAATCGGCGGTTGAGGAACTCACGAAGAGCGTCGAAGAACGGGAGAACCGCGACCGAAAGAGCGGTTACAACGTTTCCAAGGAAAAAGCCACCGACCTGGCGGAAGCGGAGGCGTGGCTCGCGTTTGCGCAAGGGAAAACCGATCAGGCGCTGCAGCAACTGCGCGCGGCGGCCGATCGCCAGGACAAAAATGGCGGCGATTCCGTGGGCATTCCCGCGCGCGAAATGCTTGCGGACATGTTGCTGGAGGCCCAGCGATCTTCCGACGCGCTGGCCGAGTACAAGATTGTCCTCAAGAACTCTCCGAACCGCTTTGACGCGCTGCTGGGCGCCGGGCGCGCGGCGCAAGCCTCTGGCGACGCTACTGGCGCGCAAACGTTCTACGCGAAACTTGCGCAGGTGTGTCCAGCAGGCGCCGACCGGCCGGAACTCGCCGAAGCAAAAACCGTGCGGGCACAAAACTAAACGCTTCCGAGTCTTCAAGGGACTAAGACGCGGCGCTTTCCGCCGGGAACGACATTGCGCTTGCCAGCATCGCGCCCCGCGTGTACAGTCTGGCCGTGCGAAAAATCAGCCCGATTCAGTGCGCAGGGCTGCCGCTGCTGCTTTTCTTCCTCTTGTCCCTTTGCGGTTCGTCGGAGACCCTTGCGCAGACCGGCCAATCGCCGGCAAAAGAAATCCAGCTCTGGAGGTTCGACGAACTGACAGCGCCCGGGTCTTGTCGCGCCAAAGCGCGCTTCCAGGACAAAGAGTATTGCGACTCGCAGGTAGCGAACCAGATTCTGGCGCTCGGGAAAGATGCCATTCCTTTTCTGATTTCCGAGCTCACCGATGACCGCAAGACCAAGCATCCCATCTACGATCTGTGGAGCTACACCGCCGCCGGGGACATCGCCAACTCTTTCCTCTTCGATCTCTTCACCGCGCCCGATTGGACGGTGTCACCGATTCCGGAGTTGGAGTCGCTGCATATGGAGTGCAACCACCCGGGCGAGTCCTGCTGGCGCAAGTTTCTGCACAAGAACGGCCGAAAGTTTGTGCAGGAACAGTGGCGCGCGGCGTGGGAAGCCAATAAAGAGCGCATCTACTGGGACGAAAACGCGCGTTGTTTCCGCCTGATGCCCGTGATTTCGCGCGAGCGCCTGGCGGGCCGCTAGCGCGCGGCTCCGCCTACTGCACCTTGTTGTGTTGCGCGTTGCCTCCCCAGGCGTACCAACCGTCCGCATCCGGGCTTCCGGTCTTCAGGCAAATCAAGCGCCCGTCCGACGTTCCCGCATAGATATTCCCTTTGGCCAATGCAGGCTGGAAGGTCATCGGCGCCTTCAAGGAATACGAGAAGCCGACGGCGCCGTCAGTTTGCCGTACCGCAACGAGATAACCTGCCGCGCCGGCGAGATACAAATAGTCGCGTCCGACCGCCGGCGGCGAAAAAATCTGGCCACCCGGAGAGGTGTGATTGCCGACGACTATGGCTTGCCAGGTCTGTTTTCCATCCGACGCGCGCACAGAGTTGATGTAGTTTCCCTGCGCGTTCAGGATTTGCCCTTTGCTGATTGCCGCGCGCGAGCCTTGGTACGCCCAGGCACCGGCGACCGAATTGACGCCGACAGTTTCGCTGGCTTGGGCGAGCTTGGCGGATGCTGGCGCGGAACTGAACCCAACGGAACTATCCAAAGTCGTGACTTCCGTAGCGGACAGCGCCACGCCTCCGCCATTGCCTTGTTTCAGGTAGTCTGCTTTGCTGGCGGCCAGCAGATCCTTGTCGCGAGCGCCGCCATTTTTGGCATCGACGCGCGCGATTCCCTCCACAGTTTCCTTTCCCGCAACGGTTTTGCGCGTTTCGTAGAGTTCGCCCCGCAACACCACCGGGGCGCTGGTGCCCGCGGTCGCTTTCACCCAGACCACCGAGCCATCCGCCGCGTTCAAGGCGTAAGACGTTCCGTCAAACGTGGTGAAGTAGACCACGCCGTCGGAAATCACGGGCGCCGTCAACACGTCGCCGGAGATTTCCTGTTCCCAGATGTGCCGGCCGGTGTGCAAGTCCGCCGCCAGCAAGCGATGGCTGCCGCCCGGTGACGCTGCAAGCGGATGAAATTCCGCGCGTTTCTGAGGATTCGCGGGCCTGCCGGTAAAAGCGGGGTGTGCCATGTAAAGGACACCTTTGTCGATCGCAGGCTGGCTCATCAGCGGATCCCCCAGCCATTCCTGCCAGATCACGCGTCCGGTTTTTTCCTCGACGATCACCAGCGTGCAACTCTCGGTGTTGAACGCCACCAAACCGTCAGCGACGACCGCCGCGGTTGGGCCATCGTCGCCGGTCTGAATTTTCCAGATAATTTTTCCCGTGTCCGAGTCAACCGCATAGAACTCGTGCGATCCATAGCCACCACCTACGAACAGCATGCCGTCGGCATACGCTGGCGTGGCAATTGGGCGCGCGCCGGGAATGCGCAGGACCCAGCCGCTTTTTCCATCAGGAGTTTCGAAGCTAGCCGCCTGAAGAGCGCCTTTTGGTTCGGGCAGCGCTAAGGCGACGGCTTTGCCTAAATCGATTTGCGGCGCCGCTAGTTTGGCTGGCGGCTGCGGCGCGAGCTTCTTAGCCGACGCGACGGTCGTTGCCGGCTGCGGAGTCTTCTCCTGGAGAGTGAAACTTGCGGGAATTGCCAGCAGCAGGCCCAAAGTCGCACAAAGAGAAGTCAACCCGGAAGGAAATGACATGGCGTCCTCCACGACAGACCACCTCAACTCGGGTAGCTCTGCCTGGAGTTAGAACGAAACAGAGCGCATTTCTTGCAGCGCCCAGGCTAGCTCAAGTTCAGCCGAAGTAGCGGAAGTCTTTCCAGAACTCGCGCCAGGGGCGACCCAGACCGCGGCAAACGTAGATGTCCGGATGATCCTTAGTCTCCTGATTTTCCACGCCGTAGCGGTTCCAGGTATGCGCGACGAGGTTGCAGGAAGCGAAATTTTCCTGCAGGAAATGCGCCCAAAGCCCGACGACAATCAAGGGGTGTGGGTGGTTGTTTGTTGGTTGTGGGCTTAGGGTTTGGGGGACAGGATGTGCGTTTGGTGCTGCCGCAGCTCTCACCTCGGCCCGGTTCTCCGCTACAATGGCAGCGCAAACCCAGGAGACCGCGGTCATGAACTATCGGCGCTTTGGACGCACCGGATGGAAGGTCAGCGAAATTGGCTACGGCATGTGGGGACTCGCCGGGTGGACGGGTTCGGATGATGCGGAAACGCTCGCCTCTCTCGACCGCGCCGTGGAACTGGGCTGCAACTTTTTTGATACCGCCTGGGCATATGGCGACGGGAAGAGCGAGCAGATCCTGGCGAAACTGCTCCGCGAAACCAAGAACAAGTCCGGAGTGGGCGGCCCGGACAAGCATCTCTACGTGGCGACAAAGATTCCGCCGAAGAATCGCAAGTGGCCCAGCCAGCGCGATTTCACTCTGGACGATTGCTATCCGCCGGAATACGTGCAGGAGTACGTGGAGAAGAGCCTGAAGAATTTGGCCGCCGATACGATCGACTTGATGCAGTTCCACACCTGGGAAGATCGTTGGCTGAACGACGAGCGCTTGCCGCGCGCCATTGAAAACATGAAGCAGAGTGGCAAGGTGCGCGCCGCGGGCGTCAGCGTGAATCGCTGGGAGCCTTTCAATGGGATTCGCGCGGTGCTCGAGGGGCATGTCGAGGCGGTGCAGGCGATCTACAATATTTTCGACCAGAACCCCGAAGACGCGCTGTTTCCCATTTGTCGCATGAAAGATGCCGGGGTGATCGCGCGTGTCCCGTTTGATGAAGGCACGCTCACCGGGACGCTGACAGTGGATTCGCAGTGGCCGGCGGGCGATTGGCGCAACACCTATTTTGTGCCGGAAAATCTAAAGTCCAGCATCGCGCACGCCGAAGCGCTTCGTCCGCTGGTCCCCGCAGACGGTACCTTGCCGGAGCTGGCTCTGCGCTTCATTCTGAGTAATCCCGACGTCAGCACCATTATTCCGGGGATGCGCAAACGCCAGAACGTGGAAGCGAATTTCGCGGCGAGCAAGGCCGGCTCGCTCCCTGGCGATGTGCACAAAAAGCTTCGCGCCCATCGCTGGGACCGCAACCCGACGTCGTGGTCGCAATAGTTTGCAATTGTTGAGGATCGTATGAGTCCAAGCACCAAAGTTCAAATTTACAATCAGACGTACTCCTTGCAGGGCGATCTCGATCAGGCGTACCTCGAGGAGCTGGCCGGTTTTGTGGACGCCAAGATGCACGCCATTGCGAACATGACTTCGACCGTGGACACGCAAAGAGTGGCGGTGCTGACGGCGCTGGCCATCGCCGACGAACTGAACAGCTTGCGCAAGGAGAAAGGCGACCGCGAGGAATTGTTGAAGGAGCAAGCGGAACGCTGCCTGACGCTGGTCGAGCGCGCGCTGAAGCAGTCGGAGTGAAGCCTGGCTGGTTGGAATCTCTGGCGGCGAACCTCAACTGCAAAAGCGAACCGTCGCGCGATTCTTGTCATGCTGAGGAGCGATGCCTTCCCGCGACGAAGCAGCTCAGCGTTGCGACCTTGCAAAGTGTTGCGGTTGATGACCATGCTCGGCGGATGATTTGTAAGCGCTGAGATTGGAAGTGCTGGGAGATTGAGAATTAGCTGGCGCGCAGGGAAGCGCCCAGCTCTTGCTCCAGAGCGCTGACGATGCGATGGGAGAAAGCGCTGATCTGCGTTTCCGTTAATGTCGCTTCGCGGCTCTGAAAGACCACGCGCACCAGCAAAGAATATTTTCCGGGCGGCACATTCTTGCCGCGGAAGAGATCGGCTGCCTCAAGCGAGCTGATTGCGCCTATATTCAGCGAGTTGATGGTTCTGGCTACATCCGCGAAGGCCACGCCATCGGCAAGCAACAGCGAGAAATCGCGTTCGACGCCGGGGAAACGCGGCAACGGCTCGAAGCGGCGATTGTTTTTCACGCCGTAATACATGCAGTAGACCGGCCCGAGTTCGATCTCCGCGAGAAACACTTCCTGGCGGAATTTCAGTTTATCCGCCACGCGCTTGGCAAGTTGCCCGGCAACACCGAGCGGCTGGCTACTTTCCTTGCCGAGGAACAGCGCGCCGCGCTTTGCTGGGTTTAACCAATCCGGGCCGCCCTGCTCCCAACGGAAACCGCCGGAAAGCGCGCCGATGGAATCGAGATCGCCCTTCAGGTCAGCGAAATTGTACTCGCGCGCCGGATCGTAAAGGCCTTGTGCGCGCGCGGCACCGGTGGCGCCGATGGTCAAAACGCGCGATTCCACGGGCTTGCCGTCGACAAATCGATAGCGGCTGGCAATTTCAAACCCGCGCACGTTGCGCTGGCCGTGATTCAGATTCCACTCGAGCACCCCGGCCATGGTCACGGCGCCCGTAGACCGCAGAACGCTGGCTTCCTCGGAAAGTGGATTGGCAAGTTTCGCCACCAGCGCATCGGCGGGACGGAATAAATCGTTGCGCTCTTCCGCGACATGGGGAATGCTCAAGGCTTCGTGATAGCCGAGGCCGATTAAACGTTCGCGCAACCGCGTTTCGGCTTCGTACTGCGGAAGCCGCGCAGCTCCATTGCGCGCCGCCGGCAGACGCGGCGGAAACTTGTCGAGGCCGTAAACGCGCGCGACTTCTTCAATGAGATCGATCTCGCGCTCAACGTCGGCACGCCATGATGGCTGCGTGCACTCCCACGCCGCGAGCAGGGAATTCACCGCTCCTTTATTGTGGTCCACGCGCATGGGCGCAAATCCCAATGCCGCCAGGATCGCTTCCAGGTCCTTGTCGGGAACATCCGCGCCCATCACGCGAAGCAATTCGGCGCGCGTTATGGTGATCTTTTTCGCGGCGCGCTTTCCCGGGTAGACGTCCACAACGCCGGAGAGAAGTTCGCCGCCCGCGAGCTGCAGAATTAATTCCGCAGCGCGGCGTGAGGCCACTTCCGCCATTTCCGGATCGGCACCCCGGCCATAACGCGTGCTGGCTTCGGTGTGCAACTTCAGCATTCGCGCCGCCCGGCGCACGGCAATGGGGTCGAACCAGGCGCACTCAATCAACACATTTTTCGTGGAGAAGGAAATCTCCGTTTCAGCGCCACCCATGACGCCGCCGATACCCATGGCGCGGGAACCGTCGCCGTCGCAAATTACCGACATGCCGGGATCCAGGGTGCGCTCGATGCCGTCGAGGGTTTTCAGTTTTTCGCCCGGCTTGGCCTTGCGAACCACAATGCCGTGGTTGCGCACCAGATCGTAGTCGTAGGCGTGCAAGGGATATCCGAGCTCGAGCATGACGTAGTTGCTGATGTCGACGACGTTGCTTATGCTGGCCACGCCTGCGGCTTCCAGGCGCTCCCGCAACCACGCTGGCGAGGGCTGAATCTTCACTCCGCGAACCACGCGCGCGGTGAATCGCCCGCAGAGTTCCGGAGCCTCGATGTTCACGCTGACGGCGTCGCTGGCTTTCGCCGAAGAGCTTTCCACCGGCTTGGGCACCGCCATTTTCAAGGCCAGGCGGTAGATCGCGGCAACTTCGCGCGCGATGCCGAGCATACCGAGGCAATCGGGCCGGTTGGACGTGATTTCCGCGTCGATGACCGCGCCGCGTGCGCCTTTTTCGACGCCGGCAATGTTGGTTCCTGCCAGCGCCAGGCGCGAAGCCAGCTCGTCGGCAGACGCGGTGACGTCAACGAACTCCTGCAGCCAGTTGTAGGCGACCTTCATGAAGTTTTCCCGCCGAGCTTGCCAAAGTAAATTCGCGCAAAGTACTCCATGAGCACGGTTCCGTTTTGCTGATACGCGTCGAAGATTCTGCGCAATTCCGCCATCATGAGTTCGTAGCTGGCGTGGCCTTCCGTCGGCGCGTAAGAACTGCTGCGCAGTCGCCCGCGCAGGCCTTCCCCGTCGAGCACTTGGTGGTTCGGCAGATCACGCGATTGAAATGAGCCCGCATCGAAGAAGTGGCGAATCTTGTCCGCTTCCGGATAGGCGTTCTTTATCTTCTTGTAGTCGATGCCGAAACGTTCCAGCAAATGTTCGTATTCCCTGGCAAATGGCGTTTCTTCCATGCGGCGGTCTTGCCAAATAACAATCACCCAGCCGGCCGGTTTCAGAACCCGGCGGAACTCCTGCTCTGCGGCCGCGACATCGAACCAATGAAACGCTTGGCCGGCGGTGATGAAGTCCAGCGAAGCGGGAGCTAGCATGGTCTGTTCGGCGGAGCCGTTGACGCTGGTGAAATTCACATAGCCACGAAGGAACTCCTCGCCGGCGGCACGCATTTCATCGTTGGGTTCGACACCATAGACGCGATTTTCATGGTCGAGAAACAGTTTGCTGAGCAGACCGGTGCCGGAACCAATGTCGGCAATGACGTGATGCGGGGCGCAAACCGCATTCCGTGGCTAGCAGATCCAGCAATGCCGGCGGGTAGCTGGGGCGGTAGCGGGTGTAATCCGCCACGCGATTGGAGAAGCGCTGTTTGGCGTCAGAAAAGGTCATGGCAAAGAGTTATCGGTAATCCGTTTTCAGTTATCAGTAAAACAAAACCGCTCTCGGAAACCATACTTGGCTCGAAACCTTATGGAAATTGCTTCAGGAAACGCACGTCATTCTGAAAGAACACCTGAATGTCGTCGATGCCGTACTTCAGCATGGCCAGGCGGTCGATGCCAATGCCGAAGGCAAACCCGCTCACTTTCCTCGGGTCGTACTTCACGAAACCATAGACAGCGGGATCCACCATGCCGGCGCCAAAAAGTTCGATCCACCCGGATCCCTTGCACTTGCTGCAAGTGCCGCCCGATTTGGCGGTACCGCTGCCGCCGCAGAAAACGCAGGAAGCGTCGAATTCCACGCTCGGCTCGGTGAACGGGAAATAGCTGGGGCGAAAACGGGTTTTCACCCCTTCGCCAAAGAACTGCTTCACAAAGTAATCGATGGTGCCGGTGAAATCGCAAAACGTTATGTCGGAGTCGACGGCCAGCCCTTCGATCTGGTGAAACATGAACGAGTGCGTGGCGTCGGGATTGTCGCGCCGGTACACCTTGCCCGGAACGATCACGCGCACGGGCGGCTGGCGTTTTTCCATGGTGTGAATTTGCACCGGCGAAGTGTGCGTGCGCAGCAGCAGCGGTTCCGCCGCCCCTTTGGGCAGTTGCAAGTAGAACGTGTCCATATCGTCGCGCACGGGATGAAATTCCGGAATGTTCAGGGCCTCGAAGTTGTAATAGGGCGTTTCAATTTCCGGGCCTTCGACGACGGAAAAACCGATGGAAAAGAAAATATCCTCGATTTCCTGGAAAACCTGGCGAATCAAATGATGCGTGCCCACCGGACGGATGACGCCGGGAAGAGAAAGATCCACGCGATCCTTGGCCGCCGCCGCGGTTGCCGCGCCCGTTTCGACTTCGGCGCGCCGCGCTTCGATTTGCGCGTCCACATGACCCCGGAGTTGGTTTAACGCTGCGCCCACCGCGCGTTTCAATTCCGGCGTAGCGGGTTTCAGCCAATGGTCCGTGATCAGCGTGAACACGCCCGATTTGCGGCCCAGCCACGCATCGCGCAGCGCCTTAGAGGACTCCTCGTCGTTCGCGGCGGCAGCGTCGGCGTCAAAACGCGTGCGCAACTCGGCAAAAAGCGCGTGCACCGGTTCGGCGGAGGTTATGCCGAGAGCGGCGAGCGTTTGCGTCAGCTTCGAATCAGCAGTTGACATGGTCGATGACAGGATACAACGCCGGGCACGGCTGCGATTCGCTGCGACGTGTCGTGCCCTTGGCGCGGAAAATCCTCACGCCTGAAGGCGTGAGCTACAAGTTACGACTTGGCGGCTTTTTTCGGCGGCGGTGCGGCGGCTCTGGCCTTTTCGGCAAGCTGCGCGAAGCCGGCGGCATCCTTCACGGCGATGTCGGCCAGGACCTTGCGGTCGACGGAAATGCCCGCGGCCTTCAATCCGTGAATCAGCTGACCGTAAGTGATGCCGTTCAGGCGAGCGGCGGCGCCCACGCGCTGGATCCACAAGCGGCGATATTGCCGCTTCTTTACGCGGCGATCGCGCTTGGCATAACGATCGGCACGGTTGGCCGCTTCCTGAGCCGACTGGTACAACTTGCTCTTTGTGAGGAAAAAGCCTTTGGTCCTCTTGAGGTACTTCTTACGCCGAGCCCGGCGTTTTGTGCCGCGTTTTACGCGTGGCATGGGTTTTCTCCTTCGTTTCTTTGCAGCTCCGGCCTTCAGGCCCGAGGATTTTTCCTGGCAACGGACATAATCCTCATCCCTGAAGGGGTAAGCTACAAATTGATTTGGAAGCCAAACAGGTTGCCGGGAAACGCGGCGAGGCGATTCCAGCAACGGGTTTGTTTCCGATGTGATGTCGCGGCGCAGACTTTCGCCTGGCCACAAGGCGTTAGCTCGAAGCCAACGCTACGCCCCGCGTGAGCGGAGCAGAACGGCCGGCAGGCACCCGTGTAGCGCTGCCTGGCGCGTCCTTGCGGATTTGCATCCGCAACTTCATTGCAGCGACGCCCAAAATCGCGTCGCTACGAAGATCTTGAAAAGCTCAAAAGCTGTAGGGCATCATCTGCCGAACAGCGAGGACATCGGTCTTATCGACCTTCGTTAGCTTCTTGAGCTTGCGCATGCGCTTGGCCGCCTTGGTGCCCAGCAGGTGGCGTTTTCCGGAATGCATGCGGAGAATTTTGCCCGTCGCGGTGATTTTGAAGCGCTTCTTCGCGCCGCGATGGGTCTTCAGTTTCCTTTTCGGTTTCGTCGAGTTGCGTGGCATTGCTGTGAATCCTCTCCCTGCAGGCCGGACCGTGCCCAGCCCCTTCTAGTTTCCATCTGGAATTACTCTTGCCGGCGCGAAGCCGGCAACTCCAACCCTACGCGTTCGTTTGCGCTTGTGCGGCCGGCCGCGTGGTTGCCCCGGCGCCCTTTTTCGGCGCCAGAAGCGCTACCAGAACGTTACCTTCCATGCGCGGCGGCGTCTCGATCTGGCCCTGTTCACCGATTTCCGCCAACAGCCGGGTCATTTTGGCGCGCCCGACTTCCTGGTGCGCCATTTCGCGGCCACGATGAAAAATCATGGCGCGCACCTTGTGGCCTTCTCCCAGGAACTTCAGGATCTGGTTCTTGCGAACCTGAAAATCGTGCTCTGCGGTCGCCGGGCGAAACTTCACTTCTTTCAACTGCGAGCCACGGCTGCTCTTGCGCTGCTCGTGGGCCTTCTTGCTCTGTTGATAGAGAAACTTGCCGTAGTCCGTGATCTTGCAGACTGGCGGATCGGCAGTGGGCGAAATTTCCACCAGGTCCAATCCCCGTTCACGAGCCATGCGCACGGCCTCGAACGGTTGCATTACTCCAAGCTGGCCACCTTCTTCGTCAATCACCCGGACTTCGCGGGCGCGTATCCGTTCGTTGATGCGGATGCGGTCTGCTTGCCGGAAATTCCGTTCAGCGATAAAACCCCCTAGGCAACTGAAAGGCACCCGGCGAACCGGGTCACACCCCGTTTGAATACCCTCTTCCCCTGTAGCTTCCGCCGCATGGGGCAGGTTTTAAAGTATATCACGCGACAGGCGGAACCCGGCAAGAGGCAGAAATGTGGGCCAGCGGGCGCGTCGCGGAGTTACTTGAAGCGCAGGCTCAGGCGCTCGACGCACGCCTCGAAGGATGCGCAGTGGCATCGAGTAGGTGGTCAAGCAGCGACTTTAGCTGTAGCGATCGTGCGATCGTCTCATCCACCTCTTTGATCTTCCGCTGAGCCAGTTTCTTCCAGCGAAGTCCCACGGCGCGTTTTCCCGCGGGCGTTGAATCCGTCCGAACGAGCAAGCCACAAGCAGTTAACCGACAAGTTGATCGCCGTGCGAACGGGGATTGTGGAAATGGACAGGGGCTATGAATTCCAGTTCAGTCCGTCGACCGTCACGCTGGCGGAGTTGGCGGACTGGGTGGCCGTCGAAGGAAAGTGCTGCCCATTTTTCGATTTTCACATCGATCCGGAGCGGGAAGGCCAGCGGTTGTGCTTGCGATTGACTGGGGAAGAAGGCGCCAAGGCATTCATCCGGGCGGAGTTTCAAGTGCCCGAAAAACAGCAGTAGTCAGCTCGTCAATTCCAGATTGCCTTTTGGGCCCGTCAACCGCGCACGCAATTGTGGTTTTTGCCCTTCTAGGACAGGAACATTCAACGAGAGCACCGCAAGTATCTTGGCGAGCTTGTCTGGTTGCGCAGTTACCAACTCGAAGCCAATCAGGTGGCAACCTGCGGGCGAGTCGGCAGAAGGGTGAAGGGAATCGGCGCCCCATTCAATGAAAAATGGCAGCAGGCTGGAAGCATCGTCTCTAAGTGTGAGCGTTTGCCACTCGCAGCAGGCGTCCGTCGGGGCGCTTGCGCGAACCGGGAGTGGGTCCTGCGAAAGCCAAGCCCGCCGCTTGAAGTCGTTTGGCGAATGAGCTGAGGTCCCCAGGATGAGCGGCCCATTCCACCAGCCGCGGTTCGCGGAGTTTCTCGAGTTGCGACCGGCGCGCGCTTTTGGAATCAGGTTGAGCATGGATCGGGCGCAATGATTTCCAGATAGTGCCGCTCGCCGAGCGAGAGCAGGGCATTCTGCGTGCCGCGGCCGGGATGAACACCGCCGAACATCGCCGTCACGCCCACATGTTGTTCGACGAAAGCGATTCCGCGATCCAGATCGCTCGAGCCGAGCAGGATGTGATCCAATTTTTCAGGCACAGCATCGGGTGCGTCGCCGCGTGTCAGCATCGGTGTCACCATCGCACCCGCAGCCACGCCCAGAAATGATCGCCGCGTCAGCACGTCAGGCAATTGTGCGTGAGGAAATTTCTTCCTGCAGGGCGCTGATAAGATCCGGCAAGGGGCGCGCGCCGAGGTCGCCCTTGCTGCGATGGCGCACGCTCACACTGCCTGCCTCGGCTTCCTTGGGTCCAACCACCAGCATGTAGGGAATTTTCTGCATCTGCGCGTCGCGAATCTTCGCCGGCAGCTTTTCGTTGCGGTCGTCGAGGTGCACGCGAATGCCGTGATTCTTCAGCGTCTCGTAAACGTGCTTGGCATAGTCCTGCACTTTTTCGCTGACCGGGCAAATTTCCACTTGCACCGGAGCGAGCCACAGCGGAAATGCGCCGGCATAGTGTTCGATCAGGATGCCGAAGAAGCGCTCGACGGAACCGAGGAGCGCGCGGTGAACCATTAACGGCTGGTGGCGTTTTCCGTCCTCGCCCACATACTCCAAACCGAAGCGCGCGGGCAGGTTGAAATCGAACTGCACGGTGGTGAGCTGCCAGGACCGGCCGATGGCGTCGATCAGCTTGACGTCAATCTTCGGCCCGTAGAATGCCGCTTCGCCCGCGATGCGCTTGTAAGGAATCTTCATGCGATCCATGGTGCTGCGAAGCGCGTTTGTGGCGCGGTGCCAGTCTTCGGGCTTGCCGGCATAGTTTTCGGAGTGCTTTTCGTCCCAGTCGGAAAGTTCGACTTCGAATTTGTCGAAGCCGAAATTCTTCATCACCGCGAACGCAAAGTCGACGCAGGCCTCCACCTCGGATTCAATCTGATCCGGAGTGCAGAAGATGTGCGCATCATCTTGCGTGAAGCCGCGAACGCGCAGCAGGCCGTGGAGCACGCCGCTGCGTTCGTAACGATACACGGTGCCCAGTTCCGCCAGGCGCACGGGAAGGTCGCGATAGCTGCGCAGCTTGGTCTTATAGATCAGAATGTGGCCCGGGCAGTTCATGGGCTTCAGTTGATAATCCGCTTTTTCCACTTCCACCGCGCCGAACATGCTTTCCTTGTAGAAATTGGCGTGGCCGGAAGTTTTCCAGAGATCGAAGAGCATGATATGCGGCGTGAAAACGAGATCGTAGCCGCGCTTCAAAAGTTCGTCGCGCAGCCAGTTTTCCACCAGCGTGCGGATCAAGCCGCCCTTGGGATGCCAGAAGATGAGTCCAGGTCCGGCTTCCTCCTGGATGCTGAACAGATCCAGTTCCGCGCCAAGACGGCGATGGTCGCGACGCTTGGCTTCTTCCAGGCGATGCAGGTGAGCGTCCAGTTCTTTTTGCGAAAAGAACGCCGCGGCGTAAATCCGCTGCAGTTGCGGATTCCCTTCCTGGCCCTTCCAATACGCGCCGGCCACATTCATCAACTTGAACGCTTGAATGCGCTTGGTGGAAGGAATGTGCGGGCCGCGGCAGAAATCGATGAATTTCCCGGTGCTGTAGAACGACACCATCGGTTCGTCGGCTTTCTCTTCAATGAGTTCGCATTTGAAGAGCTGCTTGGAATCCTGGTACAGCTTCAGCGCTTCCGGCTTGGGCAACAGCTTGCGCTCGTTCGGGAGATCCTCGGCGGCGAGCTCATGCATCTTCTTTTCTATTTTCACCAGGTCTTCGGGCGTGAACGGTTCTTCGCGCAGGAATTCGTAGAAGAAGCCGTTTTCCACCGGCGGGCCGATGCCCAGTTTCACGTTCGGATAAAGCTCCATCACCGCTGCGGCTAGCAGGTGCGCGGCGGAGTGGCGGAAGACGTAAAGTGCGTCGGGATCCTTCTCAGTGAGGATGTGCAGCTTGACGTCTTGTTCCAGTGGACGGCGCAGGTCGTAGAGCAAGCTGCCATCTTCGGCCGGATCGACGGAATTGGAGAAGATGCCGGATTTGCTTTTTGCGCCGTTGCCCTCGGTGGCATATACCTTGGCGACCAGCGCGGCATCCGCCAGCCTTGGCGAAATTGATTTGGCGACGTCGACGGGAGTCGAGCCCTTGGGAAACTCCTTCACGCTGCCGTCGGGAAGTGTTATGTGAATCTGATCCATCGGTCTGTCCTAGCTGCAGGGAATCCTGCGTGTCACTTGACTAATTAGAGTATCGGCGGGTAACACGGGGGTCAAGCGCCGCAAAATGCATTCCATGGTTTTGCGGATAAAGAACGGTACAATCTTTGTTTGCATCGGGCGCTATTTTCCAGGCAGGGGAGCCGCATGAGATTTACCGGCAGCACCGCGCTTTTGTTTTTGGCACTGGCTTTACCAGGTGGCTTGCGTGCGCAAAACCCGCAAATCGTTCGCGGCCCCGACGAGCGCAGCAAGGCCGACATCCTGGTGGTCGTGGCCCATCCCGATGACGAAGCCGGCGTCACGCCGTACCTCGCCCGAGCCATTTATGATCTGCACAAGCGCGTTGCGGTGGTCTTTGCCACACGCGGCGGCAGCGGCGGAAATGACTACAGCCGCGAACACGGACCCGCTCTCGCCAATATCCGCGAAATGGAAGCCCGCCAGGCTTGCGCGAAGTTAGGGATTACCAACGTATGGTTTCTCGATGGCAAAGACACCGCTTCGCAGAATGTCCTGAATTCGCTGGCGAACTGGGGGCAGGGCAGCAATCTGGAGAAGCTTGTTGGACTCTTTCGTCTGACGCAGCCGGAGATCGTCATCACCTGGCTGCCGAGTGTTTTCATAGGCGAAAACCACGGGGATCACCAGGCGGCCGGAGTGCTTGCTACCGAAGCGTTCGATCTGTCTGGCAACCCGGTTGTGTTTCCCGCGCAAGTGGCCGGCGCGTCCAGGCGACTTGAGCCGTATCTTGAAAACCTGACGCCCTGGCAAGCGCAAAAAATCTACTACTTCAGCGACGCGAATGATTCCAAACAATTTGCGGGAAAAGGCCCGGCATATTCCGTGAAGGAAATCTCGCCGTCACAGAAAAGGCCCTACTGGCGCATAGCGCTGGACGCAGCCAAGCCTCACCTGACGCAATTTCCTGCTGACATTGAACGAATTTCGAAATTGAGCGACGCACAGTTGGAAAAGATGATGGATGACCCCAACGCCGCGTGGTGGAGCGAACCGATGACGCTGATTTTTGGCAAAGCGATCGTTCCTACCACGGCAACGGCCGATGTCTTCGCCAATAGGAAACCTGCTGCGGTGACGGCGCCATCCCTGCCTGCAACAAAGGATCTAGGCGCAAAACTCTCCGGCAAAGACTCCATCAGCCTGGGAGGCCCGTGGGGATACTATGCGGCGTTTCGCTTGGAACACGGCTTGGTCGATCTGCCCGTCGCGCCGCAGCCAGAGATCGCCATCAAGTCGAACACCTCCGTATATGTTCCGATTATCGTTCACCACGCCGACGCGGCGCCGCTCAGCATAGCGGTGAAAGTTGACGCTCCATCGGGATGGAAAGTCACTTCTGGTCAGGGAAATCTCAGTCTACCGGCCGAGCCTTCGACGGCACTGCAGGTTGAGGTGGAAACTCCGCTGATGTCGCCCGAAGAATTGAAGACCGCGACGCCGCAGGAAATCACAGTCCGGGCGGAGAACAACGGTCGATCCCTTGGTGAAGTGAAGTTGCGCGTACAGCTGCAGGGCAGCGCCTTGCCTCAGTAGCTCCCCGCAGGCAGTCTATTTTTTCGCGCGGGCGCCTTCGATCTGCTCCCACATCGCGTCGGGGACCATGGCAAGATCGTTGAATTCTCCCGCGCCGCGCAGCCATTGGCCGCCGTCAATCACCACGCATTCGCCATTAATGTATTCCGCCATATCGCTGACCAGGAACGCAGCCAGATTGGCCAGTTCCGGGTGTTTGCCGAAGCGCTTCATCGGATGCTTGTTCAGTACGTGTTCTTCGAACTGCTTGCTGGGAATCAGCCGCGACCAGGCTCCCTCCGTGGGAAACGGCCCGGGAGCAATGGCGTTCACCCGGATGTGATATTTGGCCCATTCCACGGCCAGCGAAGTGGTCAAAGCCAGAACTCCGGCCTTCGCGCAAGCCGAGGGCACTACATAGCCGGATCCGCAATTCGCCGCGGCGTAGGTTGTGGTGATGTTCAGGATATTTCCGCCAAGCTTTTTCTCGATGCGACGGCGGCCAAATGCTTGCGTGCAATGAAACGTGCCATGCAATACGATGCCAACCACGGCGCTGAATCCGTTGGGCGTGAGTTTTTCTGTTCGCGCCAGGAAATTCCCCGCGGCATTGTTTACCAGCGTATCGATTTCCCCGTATTGCTGTTCCGCGGACGCGAAAGCGCTCTCCACCGCATGGTACTCGCGAACGTCACATGTGGTGTAAGCGGCCGCGCCTCCTTGCCGGTGAATCTCGGCGCACGCCTCTTTGAGCGGTTCTTCACGGCGGCCCACCAGAAAAAGCCGCGCGCCCAGATTTGCGAACTGCAGCGCCATGGAGCGACCCAGTCCCGTGCCTCCACCTGTCAGGAAAATCGCACGTCCTTTCAAAAGGTCCTGCTGGAACACGAAGCACCGCCTTTCCGACAGGATTGTACCAATGCCCGGGGAAAGAGCGGCAGCAGGAAGTTTGGATTGCGGCGGGAGGGATTGTTCCCGAAATGCACGGGTAAATTATGGCCAAAAGACGAAGGCGGAGTGGGGACCTGGTCCCACCCCGCCCTCGAGCGCAATAGCGGCGTTCCGCTACGCGCAAGCCCTGTGCTGCTAGCCGCTTTCCCACCCGACCTTACTTGTGGGCGAACCATTACCACCGTCACTCAGGGAAGTGCGGCCAGCAGCGTTTCCATCGCGTGAATCAGATCCTTCCAGGCGATTTCGACCGATTCCTGCAAGCGATCCAGTTCACCGTTCTGGGCTTCCTCGAGATCCTCGATGCGACGCTTGAATTCCGTGAAGCGCGTGCGCACATACTCAAGCTCCCAGTAATGTTCCAGCTTGACGCTCACCTTTTGCTTGGCGAACCGCCCCTTCAGTTCCGACACGCGAGAGGACAGATCCTCCACTTCCCCCAGCACGCGGTCCAGATAGGCTTCCTTAAGTTCCATGACCAACCTTCCCGGCCTCAGTTCACGGGGCGATGTGCCTGATGCTCCGTAGTGACAGGGACAAATGCAGATGTTGCGCCAAAGTAGGAAGCCAGTAATGTATTGAAAACACGCCAGATGACAGCAGGGCGGGTTTTGGTTAGTGATCGAGAATGGGTGGGATAACGCAGTAAAACCGCGAGCAAGCTGTGGAAATCACGCACTCTGCCCTGCATAGAGGAAATGAGCGCAATTTCGCTGCGGAACTGGCGGCAAAACAAGATTGGCGAGAGATGAATTTTGCAACAGACTGGCCAATTATTGTGTTGAGGTTCTCTGCGGGCACATCGTTACGCTCGCCAGCAGTCCAACAGGACAGACCGCGGTCGCATGACGTGGTCTCACCTCAAGAAGGCCGTACTCCAAGCCACCTTGTAATGGCGTTGCTTGGATTTGATACGCTCGGAACCGAAAACCAGTGACAGAAGCGAGTAGAACAACAGTTTACGGAGTATGCGCAAACGGTCCAGGGAACGGATGGCCTTGGCGTGCCATGGACCGTAGAACTTCTTGAGATAAAGATATTTGCTGCTGTAGAACAACGACACCGAGCCTGCCGAACTTGATCGGCCACCAATATGGACGATGGTTGCATCCGGAATGATAAAGCACGCTACGCCGCGATTCTTCAGTGCGTGTGCCAGGGCCGTATCTTCGTGATAAAAGAAAAAATCTTCATCGAACAGTGTTGGCAGCGGAAAGACGGATCGCCGCCGGATCAGAAAGAACGCGCCGGTCACACCAGCGACCTTTAGAGGTGCGGTTGCCTTCGCGATTTTCGACTTGGCATATCGCGCCAGGGCCTTGGCATACCAGGTTGCGTAGTGTGACAGAAGAGAATGATGGAAAAGCATGCCCTGGTCGCGTCCGTCGGCATACGTAATGCGGGGTGCGCACACTCCGGCGTCCGGTTGTTCCTCGAGGAAGCGCCAAAGAGTAATTAAGGCCTCGCGATTGAGGATAACGTCAGTGTTGGTCACGCAGATGTATTTACTGGAGGTGGCGGCGACGCCACGATTGATGCCCGGCCCGTACCCAATATTCTCACCGGTTTGCAGATAGTGAATTTCCGGGTGAGCTTGCAGGTATTCCTGGGAACCGTCGTGGGAATTATTGTCGACGACGGTGAAGGAAAAGGCAAAGGGTACATCCAGGCGGGTGAAGAAGTCGGTCAAGCGCTTAACGTACTCCAAAGTGTTGAAGTTTACCGTCACGAATGCAATGTCAACGGGCAAGACGGAACTCCTCTGTTTACGAACCACGATCCACCAGCACGGTGTTAAGACCGGCCGCAGGCGAGGGCGCAAGAAAAGTATAGTCAATCAAAGAGAGCAGTTCAGTTTGCGGGACTCATCGCCGCGGGGACGGGGCGACCCATCGCTTTGGCGTATTCCGCCGCGTAGGTGGAATTCCCGGGGAATTCTTCAGTGAGCTCTTTCAGGTTTTTCTGTGCAAGCTCATCCTGTTTTTCGCGCCGCGCCGAAAGGGCCAGCAGGATTTGCGCGAAAGGTTTCAGATAATTGCCGTTGTCGGCCGTTTTTTGCACCTGGCTCATGCCCAACTGCTTGTCGCCGTGAATCCCGCCGAACCAGAGCACGAAGCGCGCGGAAGAAGACAGCGAGCCAATGACGTAATAAGCGATTCCGGGCGCCACATAAATGTCATAAATATCGGGGTGCTCCTTGAGGAGCAATTCCGCGTTGGAGTTGGCTTCCTTGAGCTGCTTCAGGGCGTCGTAGTGCTTCTTCATGAGCATGCTGTCGGCGTCCGACTGCATGCCGGCGCAGAGAGCCAGGGCGAACAGGGCCTCCGGATCGCGAGGATGCTTCTTCATGCGCTGGTTCGCCAGCGTGCGGGCTTTCGCCGTCGCCTCTTGAAAGGATTTCATGCGGCCCGGGTCGGGCGTGCCGGTGATCCCGCCGAGAAAGCGCTTATCATTCAAGAAGTAATCGCTGGTCAGCACCTGCTGCAGGTAAAACTCTTCGAACAGATAGCTCGCGGCTACGCTAACCTGGCCAAACGGTTCGCTGGGATTCTCGGCCGCCCACGCGATCAGAACCTCGCGCGCCTCCGGGAACTTCTGCTCGTACATTAATCGATAGCCCTTTTCCAATTCCGGGACGGAATTGAATGCCGGCGAGTCTGGTTTGGGCGGGGCCTGCGAACTCGAGCGCACCGGCGCGAGCAGGCCCACGAACGTGACGATCGACAGGAGCGCGGAGAAACGTCGCATGTACTTGAACCTCAGAACAGTCCGGGCAGAAACCGCGGCTTCCCGGCCATCGCGGCTCGGTACTGCGCGTCAGAGAAGAGTACACGTTCTTCGGTGGAAAGGCGCTGGGAAAGTACAACCATGTGGGCCAGGGAGCCCGCCAGCGCGGTGATCCAGGCAGTGTGGATTAGCGGCAGCACCAGCATCTCAACAAATACCGCCGCATAGTTTGGGTGCCGCACATAGCGGAACGGACCTGTCGTCACCACTCCCAGGCCCGTCGAATTCATTACCTGCACGTTCCAGTGTTCGCCCAGGGTGCGAATCACCCACCAGCGAACGGCATTGGCGGCAAGAAAAATCACAAAGCACACCGCGGCCAGAACGGGAAAGAAGGGACGATGCAGCAAGACTACCTCAACCGCAGCGCCCACCAGAACCCCGGTGTGCAGCAACACCATCCAGCGAAAACGCGGGTCGTTTACCTTGGCCGCACCGTGCGCCACCATCTCCCGCTGGTGGCGTCGCGAAATCTGTAGCTCCACGATGCGCAGGAGCGCCACGAGCAGCAGCAGCCCGAGATACGCGATGACACTCAGTTCCATTGCAGCAACAAAAACTCCGCACTGAAACCGGGACCGAAGGCAGCGGCCAGAGCGTGCTCGCCGGTCTTCAGGGGGCGCTTCTCCAGCCACTCCTGAAGGATAAACAGAATCGTGGCGCTCGATAAATTGCCCACATTTCCCAGGATGTCCCACGAGGGCTGAGTATCGCACTTGCACAAGCCGAGTTGCTGTTCCACATTGCTCAGGAGCCGCGCACCGCCGGGATGCAGGATCCACCCTTTAATGTCTTTTTGTGTTTTACCCTGGCGCTCCAGGAAGCCGTCGACCAGCCCTCGAATTTTTGCTCCAATCATTTCCGGAACGTCTTTTGCCAACAGAATATGAAAGCCGGCATCGCGAAGATCGAAACCCATGGCGCCCAGGGAATCCGGAAAAGTGTATGTTTCCGTGACCAGAACGCGCGGCCCGGGTTTCGGCTGGCCCGTTACGATTACTGCCGCCGCCCCGTCGCCAAACAGAATCGAGGAGATCAGGTTGGCCTGGGAGATGTCCTTGCGCTGAAACGTCAGCGAAGGCAGTTCCACCGCGATTATAAGGACGTTCTTACCCGGGTTCGACTTCAGGAAGTCCGCCGCGCGGGAAATGGCCATGGCGCCCGCCGCGCAACCCAATTCCGTGAAAGGCATCCGCCGAACGTCGGAACGGAATCCCATCAGGTGGATCAAATGGGCGTCCAGCGAGGGAATCATGAACCCGGTGCAGGAAACGGTAATAATCAGGTCGATTTCGTCAGGACGCATGCCCGCGCGAGCCAGGCACTTCTCGGTGGCTTCGCGGCCCAGCTTGATCGCGTGTTCGATATATTCGTTATTTGTTTGGGAAAGAGCGCGCGGTTCGATCGTGTAGTCAATTGGAAAAATCGCGTGGCGCTGGTGGACCGCGGCATTGTCCACGATGGACATCATGGCTTCCAGCCGACGTTCCGGGATGTCGAACACGCGTCCCATGTAGTACTTGACGTCGTCGCGCGTGATTAGATGGGGAGGGAGAGCCGTAGCCGTAGCGGCAATGGTGGCAATGGAACCATTACCATTGCAATGACCTAAGTCCAAATTGTTCACACTCACCGTCCTGGGACACGCCAGAGTCTTACGCTCTCTACGTAACGAGCATAGTCAATTCGATTGCTCGGAGCAAACCGTGTGTGAGGCATACTCTACAACAACTTAGGCTGCAGGGGAAATGCGGGAGGACACATGAAAAAGCGCAGCGTGACGAATCGGCTATGGCCGGCCATCTTGGTACTGGCGGTGCTTTTCCCGAGGGGTACCACGTTCGGCCAGGAAAACCCTGCCCCTCTGCTGGTCATCATCTCGGTGGACGGAATGAAGCCGGAGTATGTGACTGCGGCCGACGCTCACGGGGCCAAAGTCCCCAACCTAAGGAGATTCCTGAAGGAGGGGGCGTATGCCGATGGAGTGATGGGTGTTATCCCTACGGTGACCTACCCGAGCCACACCACTCTTGTGACCGGAGTCCTACCCGCCACGCACGGAATTTGGGCCAACACCATGTTTGATCCTTTTCAAAGGAATTACGACGGCTGGTATTGGTATGCCGAAGATATTCGCGTGCCCACGCTCTGGGACGCGGCGGCTCAGGCGGGCCGAACGACTGCCAGTCTCCAGTGGCCGGTCACCGTGGGGGCAAAAATTACCTGGAATATCCCGGAGATATGGCGAGCGGGAACGCCCGAGGACGCCAAGCTCCTCCGTGCGGTGGCAACGAAAGGATTGATGGACGAGGCGGCCGCGGAGATTGGCGAGTACCGCGGCGGGATTGATACCAGTGCCGAAGGTGACGAGGTTCGCGGCAAATACGCGGTCTGGATTCTCGAGAAGAAACACCCGGGTCTGCTGCTACTGCACCTGACGGCCCTGGACCATACCGAACATGAAACCGGTGTATTTAGTCCTGAGTCGCTTGCCATCATGGAACGGCTGGACACGGTCATCGGGTCGGTGCGTGCCGCGGCAGAAAAGATTGCCCCGGGGCACGCGGTGGTTGCCGTCGTTTCCGATCACGGCTTTGTGAATTACGACCAGCAACTGAATCTCTTCCCGGCGTTTCGCGACGCAAAACTGTTTACGGTGGATGAAAAGGGCAAGATCACCGACTGGCGGGCCATGCCGTGGGTTACCGGTGGTTCAGCCGCGATTGTTCTGCAGGATCCCAGAGATGCAGCGACCGTAACTGAGGTGCGCGCACTATTGACCAAAATAGCGGATGATCCGGCCAGTGGAGTCAACCGCATCCTTGATGCCGAGGAGCTCCGGAATCGTGGCGCCTATCCCAATGCCTCTTTTTTCGTTGGACTGAAACCCGGCTGGCGCACCGGACATTCGCTGGACGGTCCGGTAGTGTCCAAGGTGAAGCCCGGTGGCACACACGGTGAGCTTCCTTTCATCGTGCCGCTACGCTCGGCGTTCTTCGTTGTGGGACCGAACATTCCGCCCGGTAGAAAACTCGGCGTGATCGACATGATCGATATTGCTCCCACGCTGGCGAAGGAAGTGGGCTTGGCGCTGCCAACGGCGGAGGGCAAGCCGCTGCTCCCCTAGGCCAAGCGCTGACGGGCACGTCTTCCGACACCGTGACCGCCGCTTTGAAACCGGAGATGCTGGCCGAGACTTGCGCGTTAGCTGATGGAGCCATGCTGGCGGCAACGAGCAGTGCCAGTCCGATGATTACTCCAATCGAATGCAGCGCAAGATGGACACGGATTTTGCCGAGGTGGATGGGAGTTGTGCCTTGCCGCGAGCGAGCGTGTGAGTTCAATCCGACTATTACGTGTGTGAATTTACCCAGATTGCGGCCTCAGGAATTGCTTGGTAGGAAGGTTAGGCAGGAGGCATGCTTAAAAAGATTTCGCGGGAACGCCATTTAAGAGCACTGCTCTGGACTCCCTGAACGAGTAGGGGTATTCTCTGCGACATGACTCTATCAGCTAGGAATCGTCTCGCAGGCGAAATTGTGGAACTTCACCTCGGAGGCGTGATGGCACATGTGGTGATGCGCGTTGGCGAGAACCTGATCGAGAGCGTGATCACGAAGCGTAGCGCGGATGAGATGAAGCTCAAGGTGGGAGATAAAGTAGCAGCGGTAATCAAGTCCACCGAAGTTATGTTGGAAAAGCATTGAGCTTATCTCACGCCCCAGAGCCGAAGGAAGAGACCGTGCATCGTAACGCTCGAGCCTGGGTTGCGATCTTGTTCGCCGCCGTCATCGGGTTGCTTCTTTCCACGGCGCCTAACCTGTGTGCGCAGGCTCGACCGGCTACAGCGACCGTTGCGGAACTACGAATCGGCGGCGAGGTTTCCACCCCCCTTGTTCTAACCGTGGCAGATGTGAAGAAAATGCCGCGAAAAACGCTGTCCGTCGTGAATGCTCATGACCATAAAACGGAAACATACGAGGGAGTGCTTCTCGAAGAACTCTTGAAGAGGGCGGGAGTGGCGCAAGGCGAAAAACTTCGCGGAGCTTTGATGGCCGCCTACGTCATTGCCGAAGCGGGAATGCGTGGTTTTTTCCTTGGCGGAACTCGATTCGGGGATTCTCGACTCCGACATAATTGTGGCCGACGCCATGAACGGCGAATCGCTTGCCCCGAAGCAGGGTCCATTTCGAATTGTGGCGCCGCATGAGAAGCGTCCCGCCCGCTGGGTCAGAATGCTCAAGTCAATCACCGTTGTCCGCGCGCCAGCGCAGTAGAATAATGGGAGTCCATCGCACGGGAAACGCCCTCCCCGCGCAGCACATCCAATTGGGGAGAGTTTGAACCATGGTTGATCCACTACTGATCGCACAGGGCAGCACGCCGCTCTATCTTTTGCCAAAGATGGCCAATCGTCATGGCTTGGTGGCCGGCGCCACTGGCACCGGGAAAACAGTC
>CAWDRK010000016.1:0-45395 GCA_963804635.1 Candidatus Acidiferrales bacterium | reverse complement strand
GCCCTCAACCGCGCAGGGCACGGGCGTGAATAACTGCGAAAACCCGTGCAAGTCTGTCCCGTTCGAGCCCGCCAACGACGCGGAACATGCCATCATCGCTTCCTGGCAGGCGCTCGAAACAGCCGTAACCGCTCACGAATCGGCAGGCTGGGCGCCGCACATCGCCGACGAATTCGTGCAAATCAGCTCCAACAGCGATCATCCCATTACGAAAAGCGGCCGCATGGCCACACTCGACAAGCAAAAACAGCTGGGCGTGGGCTCGGCACCGTCACCGCTGGTCTCGGCGAAGATGTTTGATTTCGGGGATTCCGTGGTGATGACCTGCCTGCACCAGCCATACACCGGAAAACCCGTGTACGTCAGCCGCTTGTGGATCAAGCGCGACGGCCGGTGGGTGATGGTAATCAGCTTCCAGACCACGATTCAGGCGGGCGACGCCAAGGCGGACTGAAGCGCTTTGTTATTCGCGGGATCATCGCCGCCGAGCGATACGAGCGCCATGGTCAAGCAGGGAATGATGAACAAATTTGTCGGCGTGGTGAATGTGGGCGCGTTGCTATTTTGCGCCGCGTCGGGTTTGCTGACTTTTGTGTGCCCCGTTGCCGGAGACAATTCTGATCCTGTTGCGCAAGCAGATCACGCCTTCTGCAAGGCCTTCGAGAAAAAAGATGCAACCGCGCTCAAGGAAATTCTGGACGCGCAGTTTATCGATTCCCAGGGGCGGCGGCTGAATGGCCCGGATCTATTGGAACATATTCCGACGCTCGCAAACCCCGACGCCGAAACCCAGATTCGCGGGTACGGCGACGCTGCGGCGGTTCGCGCAAATCGCGGCAGAATGAATGTCCTGAGGATCTGGGTAAAACGGCCCAACGGGTGGCGCGCTATGCTGTATCAGGAAGTGTTGCAGGCAGAGAAATCGCAACCTGCCGGCGGCAAGCCTTCCACTGCATGCGTGAACCCGTGCAAGGCGATCCCGTACCAACCACAAACGCAGGCAGAGAAAGAAGTAATTGCGTCGTGGCAGGGCGTCATGAAAGCCATGGAGGACAACGATGCGGACGCGTACTCCCCGCTGATTGCGGACGAGTCACCGCCACGGACACGTATCATGACCAGCCGTTCACCAAGAGCGATGGCTCTCACAAATCGGCAAACAGAAATTGCGCGGCACACACTCCTCGCCGCCGGAGTTGCGTTCCGCCGAAATGTTCGAATTTGGCGACACCGTAATGATGGTCGCCAGAGAACAGCGCCCCGGAGCCAAATCCTGTTTCAACACGCGCATGTGGGTAAGACGCGACGCGCGCTGGCAGATGCTGTTCAGTTTCAATACCCAGATTGAGTGACTAGGCGCTCTGGTACAGCTTGGTCATGACAAACTCGCGGTGTCCCAGTGCTTCCGCACAGGTCAAACGGCCGTTGCAAGTGCGCAGCATGATGTCAATCAACTGGTCGCCGGCCTGGTCCAGGGTCAGTTCGCGCCGCAGAATTCCGGAAACGTCCAGATCGATGTGCTCGCTCATGGTTCTTGCGGTCTTGGGATTGGCCGTGAGCTTGATGACCGGCTCAATCGGATTACCGATGACGTTGCCCTGGCCGGTGGGAAAGAGGTGAACGACGAAACCAGCGGCCACTTGCAGCGTGACACACTCGGCCGCCGCGGAAGAAGTATCCATATAGTAGAGCCCCGGGCCCTTGGCGGGGGCTTCGGCGGGCTGCAAGACGTCGATGAACTTTGCCTTCTTGCCAATTTTCTGCAAATTGCCGAAGGCTTTTTCTTCGATGGTGGTCAGACCTCCGATGATATTGCCCTTGGTGGGCTGCGACTCGGAGAGATCGCTGGTCTTGTGGCGTTCGATGACCTGCTGATAGGCGTTGAACACTTGCAGGAAGCGCTCGCCGACTTCTTTGCTGGCGGCGCGGCTGGCGCAGACAAGTTCGGCGCCGGTGAGCTCGGAAGTTTCAGCGAAGCAGGTGGTGGCAGAAAGGGGATCGAGCTTGTCGATCAAGTTGCCAACCGTCGGGCATGAGCCCAGGCCGGAGGTAGTGTCGCTTTCGCCGCACTTCGTCGAGACAAACAGGTCCTGGATGGAGCAGACCTCGCGCTGCTTTTCGCTGGACCATTGCACAAATTCGCGAGCCTTGCGAGACGCGCTGGCGATGGTGGTGATGTCGCCGTTGCCCTCGATGGAAAAACCCGCCACGGGCTTCCCTGTTTTCGCGATGCCATCCACGACGCGCGCGGTCCAGCCGGGTTCGATGCCGATGACCACACAAGCGGCAACGTTGGGATTCGCGCCCGTGCCGATGAGCGTGCGGAAGTGGAGTTCGAGATCTTCTCCAAACTGCAAGCGCCCATAGGCATGCGGCAGCGCCAGCGTTCCCTTGATATTATTGGCAACCGCTTCCGAAGCGGCGTTGGACAAATCATCGAGCGGAAGAATCACTACGTGATTGCGGATGCCGACTCTTCCGTTTTCCCGCCGATAACCGAAAAACTGATAGCGCTCCATCATCACCACCTCTTCGTCTTCATGTTGTGAACGTGCACGTGATTGCCTTTGCCAATGGTCGCAACCGCGCGTCCGACATCGTGGCCATACTTCAGCACGGTGTCTCCGGGATTGATCGCATGGAGAGCGATCTTGTGACCCAGGGGAACGGAATCGAGCGCCTTCAAGGTAATGGTCTCGTCGGTTTCCATGATCCAGCCGGTCAGATCCTGACCAGCTTGAGAATTCTCAACCACCAGCACGCCGACGGTATCGGCCTTGTCGTGAACGATAAAGTGCGTTGGCATTTTCTTTGACCTCAACAATTACAGGAATACAAAATCAGCCGGCTCGCGAACTTTTTGCGGCAGACGGCACCGCCTCATCCTCAAGAAGACGACGCACTTCCGCGGCCGCCTTGCTGACTTCCTCGCGCAGCGTTTTTTCGGCCAGATCGGCATCGCGCGCGCGGATCGCTTTGAGCACCGCGCCAAGGTTCGTCATGCTCTCGCGGTCGCGCTCCGGCGAGCGCTTTGGATGCCTCAGTCCCAGCGCGCGCCAGCGCCAGATTCTACCGTGCAACATGCCGAGCATGGACGAGAGGGTGGAACTCTTGGCGCCTGCAAAAAGCGCTTCATAAAAACTGTTTTTGGTCTCGAGCATTCTTGCGGCGTTGCCGGAAGCGTACGCCTTTTCGACCACCCGGAGCGCTTGCTCCAGCCGGGCGATTTGCGCATCGCTCGCTTGCTCCACAAAAAGGCGAGCTGCCAACCCCTCGAGAACGGCGCGAATGGTGTAAAGATCGCGCGCTTCATCGACCGTCAGGGAGCGCACCACTGGTCCTTTATTAGGGATAATGGCGACCAGACCTTCGGACTCCAGTTGACGCAAGGCTTCGCGAATAACCGTGCGCGAGACGCCCATCATGGCGATAAGTTCGCGTTCGAGGAGCCGGTCACCGGGATTGAGGCGGCCAGAAATGATGGACTGGCGCAATTCGTCGAGCACCTGGCGGCGAAGAGGCGCGGCCGACTTGTGGATGGCCGAGAGAAGCGAGGAAGAAGGAGGCCACGGGCTTGACTTCGTCATATTCTCGTAATACGGTACTACCATACGATCTTTGGCGCAACAATTTTCCCTTGCGAGGACTTTCGTGACTTCTTCTCCCGTCAAGCTCGCCATCGTGGGACTGGGCCGCTGGGCGCGGGTCTTAACCCGCGCTTCGGCCAAGTCCGAAAAACTGCGCATCGTGGCTGGCTTCAGTCGTTCGGCCGAAAAGCGCGAAGCATTTCAGGCCGATGTTGGAGTCCCGGCTGCTCCCACGATGGAGGCGATACTTGCAGACGCCTCGATCGAAGGAGTGATTCTGACGGTGCCCAACGAACAGCATCTTCCCATGGCTGCGGGCGTGGCGAAAGCGCGAAAGCACGTCTACACCGAGAAGCCCATCGCCAGCACGCTGCTAGAGGGGCTGCAGATCGCGGAACTGGAAAAGAAATACGGGATTACCGTTACGGTGGGCCACAGCGCTCGCTTGATGGCGGGAATCCGCAAGATCCGGGAAGCGATGGACTCAGGCGAACTGGGAAGAGTCGCGTTCATGGAGGCAAATTTTTCCAACAATCGCGCGCTCGAGCTGACGCCCAAAACCTGGCGCTGGTACAAGGACAAAGCTCCGGGGGGCCCGCTCTCGCAGCTGGCAATTCACCAATTCGACATACTGCACTATCTCGGCGGCGAAGTGCTGGAAGCGAGCGGCATCGCGTCGAAGCTTTCTCCGGTGGGCGCGGAGGTTGACGACCAATCCATGACGCTCGTGAAATTTGCCGACGGCAAGGTCGGATACGTGGGATCGTGCTGGACCTCTCCGGGGATTTTTTCGGTCCGCGTGTTCGGATCGCAGGGTCTGATGCACTACGAAATCGATTTCGACACCTGGGACACGCCGGACCAGTTGCACAAGAAATCGACGCTGTATATTCAACGCGGCGCCGACGGCTACGCGAAACGCGAAGAGCTGAAGGTGCCGGAAAGCGACATGTTCCGCGCGGAGCTGGAAATGTTTGCAGAAAGCTGCCGCACAGGAAAATCGAACGAGTTGAGCGCGCAGAATGGCAATGTGGCCGTAGCCATGGTGTACGCGGCGCTGAAATCCATCGAGCAAAACGGCCAGCGCGTAGCGATTTCCGAAGTTTTGAAGGACGCCCGGAGCCGGTTAACGGTCTGACAGGAGGCGCGATGCTAGCGAGCCGGTATTTTGTGGATTTGACGCAGCCGGAAATTGCGGCGCAGCTCGAGAAAAATCCCCTGGTGATCTTGCCGCAGGGAAGCGTGGAGCAACACGGTCCGCATTTGCCGACGGGCACGGATATTTTCGCCGCGAATGTGATTGCGCATGCCGTCGCGGAGCGTATGGATGCATTGGTGCTGCCCGGCGGACCGCTGGGCGTAACGCCATTGCACATGCCATTTGAAGGCACCATCACGCTTTCGCCGGAAACGTACATGCGCGTGGTGCTCGAGACGTGCGCATCCACGGCGCAGCACGGGGCGAAATATCTGCTGATACTGAATTGGCACGAACTCAACATCCCGCCCCTGGGAATTGCCGCGGACCTGCTGCACCGCGAGCACGGCATGACCGTCCTGACGGTGCAGGCATGCTTTGTGGCCGAAGACATGTTTGGCAAGGAATGCGGCGGACTGACCCACGGGGGCGAGATCGAAGCGCTGGCGGTGCTGGCGTACCGCCCGGACCTGGTGCATCTGGATCGCATTGACTATTCTTCGGACCATGCGCACGGGCACAAGGTCGACGCCCTGCGCCGCACGCGCAGCTACCAGCCGGTGCTGACAGATGTGCGTTCGATTGCGCCAACCGGGTGGTATGGCAGCCCGCAACACGCAACCCCGGAAAAAGCCCTGAAAATGGTGAACCGCGTGGCCGATTCCATCGCCACGCAATCCGCGGAAATTTTCAGGCAGCTTGACCGCATTCAGGGAGGGACCGCGGAGATTCGTCAAGTGAGCAAGGTGCGCTGATGGCCCGGCTGTTCAAACAGAGCGAGGCCAGGCAACTTGGACTTCCCGGACGCAAAGCGCTGGAGATTGTTTCGGGCGAACGTGGCGCGCAAGGATTGACACTGCGGCTTGTGGAGATTCCTGTGGTTCAGCCAGGCGACACGCTCCGCGAGCGTCACCATCATTGCAGTTTCGAGGAATGCATCTACACGCTTTCCGGGCAAGGCACCACCTTTGCCGACGGCGGCGAATTCCATCTGAAGCCCGGAGACACACTGCTGATTCCTGCGGGAGAAAGGCACGTCACGCGGAACACGGGAAGTGCGCCGTTGCTGCTGCTGTGCTTCTTTCCCGTTGCCGATATCACCGCTGCTACCGAAGAGCCGGGCGTTGCCCCCGGGACTCCCGAACAGCCATGAGTCTCGATGTGCTATGCCTGCGGCCTGAAGCAGATTTTCAGCGAGTGGGGGCGTTGGCGCCCGCTTCCTTAAAAGTGGTTTATCGCGCGCTGAACGACGCCGACGTTGTGCCGTTGATGAGGCAAGCGCGCGCCTTGGTGATTCCTGCGGTCGGGCCAAAGCTGCCTACGGAACTATTCGAAGCCACAAGCATTCAGTTTGTTCAAGTGACCGGAGCGGGGCTGGACCGGCTGGACCTGCCGTTTCTGAAACAGCGCGGCATTGCCGGGGCCAATGTTCCGGGAGGCAGCAACGAAGCGGTTGCTGAGTACGCGGTCACAACGGCCAGTGTGCTCTTGCGGCGATTTTTCTGGGCGGACATGGAAATTCGCCGTGGCCACTATCGCGATTGTCGCGCGCGCCTGATCGCGGACAGCCTGTCAGGCCTCGCTGGCCTGACCGTCGGGATTGTGGGATGGGGAATCATCGGAGTTGCCGTAGCCGCCGCCTTTCACAAACGCGGCTGCGCGATTGTGTACTACGATCCTGCGCCGCGCGATCGACGCGCTGGCGAAGCCCTGGGGGCGAAATCAACTTCACTCGAAGAACTTCTGCGTGTGGCGGATTTGGTCAGTCTGCACGTGCCCCTGCTTCCGCAAACGACCGGCCTCATCGGAACCGGTGAGCTGGCGGTGATGAAGCCAGGTGCGGTGCTGATCCAGTCTTCGCGCGGAGGTGTGGTGGATGAAGCGGCGCTTGCTCAGGCGTTAGCGGAGGGACGGTTGGGCGGCGCGGCCGTGGATGTCTATTCCACCGAGCCGCCGGCGCCCAATCATCCGTTGTTATCGTTACAAGGCGAAGCGGCGCAGCGCCTTTTGCTCACGCCGCACATCGCGGGAGTGACGCGGCAGTCCACCGCATTCCTTTGCCGCTCGGCTTGGCGGAATGTCGAGCGGTTCTTCACGGGGAGCGAGGCGCCGCGGGATGTCGTAACGTAAGTTGCCGTACCTTCGGCCGGACAGTGTGTGGCTTTGTGTCACACGGAGAAACGCAATTGGGCAAAGCACAAGCGGTAGGACGAGGCCGGCCCTGGTACACCATTCTCTACGTACAAGTGCTCATGGCAGTGGTGATCGGCAGCTTGATCGGCAGGTTCTTTCCCAAGACCGGCATGGCGCTGAAGCCGCTGGGCGATGCGTTTGTTTCGCTGATCCGCATGATGATTGCGCCGGTGATCTTCTGCGTAATCGTGCAGGGAATCGCATCCATGAGCGACCTGAAGAAAGTTGGCAAGGTTGGCGTGAAGACGCTGATCTATTTCGAAGTGGTATCGACGCTGGCGCTCGCGATTGGAATCGTTGTCGCCTTGCTGATTCATCCGGGAGCCGGGCTGAATATTGACCCCGCCACCCTGGATCCCAAGGCAGCCGCGGTGTATGTGGGCCGCGCGAAAGAAACCGGCTTCATACCGTTCCTGCTGGGATTTATTCCGCGGACATTTGTAGGCGCGCTGGCAGACGGTGAAGTGCCCCAGGTTCTGCTGATTTCGATTCTCACCGGCTTCGCGATCGCGCGCATGGGAGCGTGGGGAAAGCGCGCGCTGGGCGCAATCGAAGTCGCCAATCAGGTTGTTTTTGGAATCGTGCGAATGGTTGTGCGCGCGGCTCCACTGGGCGCTCTGGGAGGCATGGCTTTCACGGTGGGTAGCTATGGAATGGCATCGCTGACGAACTTGCTGAAACTGATGGCGACGTTCTACTTGGCGAGTGTGGTTTTCGTGGTGGTGATCCTGGGAACAATCGCCTATCTGGCGGGTTTTTCAATTTTCCGCTTTCTGGCCTACATCAAAGACGAATTGCTGATCGTGCTGGGCACCAGTTCATCGGAAACGGTGCTCCCGGACATGATGCGCAAGCTGGAAGGATTGGGAGCCTCGCGATCGGTAGTCGGACTGGTTTTCCCCACCGGCTATGTCTTCAATACCGATGGCACGAACATCTATCTGACGCTGGCAGCGCTGTTTCTGGCGCAGGCCACCAATACACATCTCTCCTTGGGACAAATCACCGGCATTCTATTGTTTGCGCTGGTGGCCTCGAAGGGCGGCTCGGGGGTGACGGGAACTGGATTCGTCACGCTGGCGGCAATTCTGGCGGCGGTGCCATCCATTCCCGTCGAGTCGCTGGCGCTGCTGGTCGGCATTGAGAAATTCATGAGCGAGTGCCGGGCGCTGACCAACGTGGTTGGGAATGGAGTGGCCACACTGGTAGTGAGCCGTTGGCAAGGGGAATTGGATGTGGAGAAAATGCGGCGCGTGATGCAAAAACCGCCGGAAAACTCCGAACCCGATGCCGCGTAGAGGTCGCGGTGCCCCGCGGCTACGGGTGACGTTCCGCCGGCGGCGCGACTTCCAGGTTACGCACCAGCCACGGAACCAGCACTTTCCGGAAGATCACCGGGTCCGGCCAGACTTTCACCTGACGTCCCAAGTGGCCGCCCTGAGGATTAATCCACGCTTCTTTCGGCACGTCGCCGTTGCTCAGCAGAAGATAGGCATCGGAAACCGGCACTTGAGTATCGAGCGCGCCGGCGATGATCAGCATCGCGGTGGTCGGCTTCCCCAAAAGATGTTGGTTCACGAGCGATAATTTCGGCAGGATCACTCCCAGGTCGCTCGCCGTGTTCGCTCCCTCAAAGATCGACAGCAACGCCGGCCCCAGCCCGAAAAGATATTCCCGGTTGCCCAGGGTCTTCTGCATCACGAAATCTCTTTGGAAAGTGGCATCGACCGGCGGCGACTGCGCGACCACCGCCTTCAGGCGCGCGTGCTCGATGATCGACAATTTGGTGGCCCAATAGGCGCCAAAACTCTGGCCATCCACACCGAGGCGGGTGTTGTCGACTTCCGGGCGGGTCTGCAAATAGTCGATAACCTTGGAGAACATGCGCTCGGCGGTTTCGCTGGCCTTGATGGGAGCCTGGCCCGTACCCGGTGAATCGATTCCGATGAAACCGATGCCGTAGTTGAGGACCACGCCGAAATTTTCGCTTAAGTCTTCTTTGCGGCTGTCGAGGCCGCTGATGGCAATCACGACCGGCACAGGACCCTTGGCATTTTTGGGCAGACGCAAATAGCCGATGATCTCCGAGTTCTCGAACGGAATGTGTACTACTTCCAGGGGCGGATCCATAAATTGCGCATGAGCCAGAAACGCTTCGAGCGCTTGGCCATAGGCGCGTTTCTTGCCAGGCGAAGCGGGCACGGGCCAGCGTCCAAAAGAATACAAGCGCCAGGCACGCACAAAATCGGCGTCGGCCTTCGCGGGATTGCTGGATTCCAGAGACTTCCCTTGCGCCATGTAATGATCGGCTACGGCGCTGAACGCCGCGGCCCATTCGTCATTGTCGGTGCTGCTGATTTTACTGAAGGCTTCGCGCACGTCGGCGGGATCGAGACCGATTAGTGGATACATGCCGTTTTCCGCGCGCTTGACGGCCTCGGCTTTAATTTCATCCAACGTGCGCTCGCTTGGCTGCTGGGCACGTGCTGCAGGCGACAGCACAAAAAGAAAGACTGCTGCGAGCAGAGAAACGACTTTTCCGTGACGCAAAGAAGTTCTCCTCATGGGGTGTGTTTTGTTTTCGCGAGCGCTCGGTCGTAGTAAGAAGGGTCGTAGTACTTGTCCGCGGCCGGGGGATGGCCACCCCACTGGCCCTCAACTTCCGCGCGCAGCTTGAGCACGTTTTCAAATCCCCGGAGGTCGAACTGGGCATCCTTCGCGTAGCCGCCGGGGCCAGTCATGCTGAGTTCGTAATCCTCAGCAGCGATCTCGCGAGTCAGATGATATTGGCTGACCAGCATCTCGATGACTTGCTGCTTATTTGCGGGAGCGAGCAGCCACTGCTGCGCTTCAATGCAGGCGGCGAGAAATGAGGTCACCAGGTCGCGGTGGTCCTTCGCCCAGGCACGCGGCGTGAAGAATCCCGCAGCCTGATACGGGCCGATGAACTGCTGGACGGATCCAAGACTGACGAACCCTTCGTGTTTGGCCACCAGGGAAACCGGAGGCCCAAGCATGGAACCGGCAAATTCCCGGTTTTCTCGCATGGCAACCAGGCGCTGGGGTGTGGCGCCAAATGGCTTGATCTCATAGTCTTTGCCGGCGGTCATGCCGCTGAGCAGCAGAATCTTTTTCATTTGCAGCGCGTAGGCGGTGTTGGGCGCATCGACGATCAGCGTCTTGCCGCGCAGCTCTTTGAGGGAGCCAATTCCCGGTTGTGCTATTAGTTCGTTCTGCGAGTCTTCACCGCCCATGAGAATGACCACGTCCTGATGAGCGAGTTCGACCATGGCAACGGCATTGTCGACGGCAAGATAAGCAATATCGCCCTTTCCGGCGGCGAGGTCGGCGCGCAATTCGTCGGAATTTTTCTTATTGTCGTTCTCGACTTCCAGTCCGTATTTCGCAAACAGGCCAAGCTTATCGGCAACAACAAATTGTGCCGGTCGCCCGAGCAAGGTGAGGACACGAATCTTCTGTGGCGCAGGGCTCTGCGCGTGTGTTGCGCTGTACACCAGAAGAAGCAGCACGCAGATCCCGGCGCAGGAACCGGCGGGAGCGATCGTTTTCATGGGATTCTCCTGGCCGCGCGCGATCAGGGCGCGCCTTCGTTGAGTTTGTCGAGCGACCATTCCGCGACCGGCATGGGATCCAGCAGCGGCTTGCCAAGATTCGGGCAGCTCAGAGCATAAAGGCCGGTGTCCGTCGCGGTCCAGATGACGTTGCGGTCCCACTCGATGAACACATTATCGACAGTGCGGTCGTAGCTTCCGAAATTCTTGAGGTCGCCGCCTTGCGGAGGAATGAAATAGGCCACTTCCACGGGCTTATAGAGGTCGCCAATGTCGTAGCAGCGCAGTCCAGCGATGAAATAGCTGTAGGCGATGAATTCCTGACGCGGCTTGCCCGGAGCTTTCAGATGCGGGGGATTGTGCGCGCCGAAGCGTCCCCGCTTGAAGCAGAAATCGCGATAAGGCGCTTCCGGCGGTGGAACGGGCCGAGGAAGTTGCGCGACCGGGACGGGGTGTTCCTCATCGCGAATATCGACCACCCAATTGGGGAGATAGATCTGGTTGCAGTCGGAGTTGGTAGTTTCGCCGTTGGTGAGAACGAATCCGCGCTCCAGGATGCCACAGTAAATCGTGTGGAAGGCGATACCCATTCCGGAATATTGCGGAGGGGGCTCAAAACGTCCGATCTCCTTTTGATGTGTTGGGTCGGAAAGATCCAGGATGATGAAGCCGTTGCACCCGAACGCGCCGTAGCCGCGGTTTCCTCCGTCTTCCAATTTCTTGGGAACGTAAACCGGGCCGTGGAGCCCCGCGAACGGCGTCTGATCGGCTACCACTTTGGGGGGAACCAGTTTTGACCAAACCCATTTGTTGTATTCCGCTTCTTCACCCTTGCGCGAACCGGGAACCCACCACATGGACACTTCTTTCGCGGCGCCGGGGTCCGACGCGTCGACGATCATGTTGCCATTGACGAGCTCGCGAAAATAAGACGGTTGATGAATGAACGTTTCGTCCGGCGCAGTGTCGAGATAAGCGTATTTCCCGCCGTCATAGTAGTTCCTGTGCGTGCCCTGGCCGGTGGCTCCGGTGTTGAACTCAGAGAGCTTTACGATCTTCGACGGATTGGTAGCGTCATAGAAACGCACACCGCGCAAGCCCTTGTAGTTTTTCCGTTTGTCGTCGAGATGCGGATCATCGTATTTGCCCATCGGCGCTTCGGGAGTGGAATCGGTGATAGGAGTTTGCGCGCCGGTCATCAGAATCCATTTCCGCAAACTCTTGTTGTAGGCGACTTGAACCTGGTAGCCATCAAACCCTCCCTTGTTGAACATGGCGGGCTGGCGCACGTCGCTGACGTCGATGACGTCGCCTTGCTGAAACATGTACCGGCGGTCGCCGGCAGACATCATCTGCAATTTGCCGTGGCGCGGTTGGCCGGGCGCGAAGTGCGCGAGGATTTCCATGTTTCGAATGTACAGACGGCGGTCCAGATAGGAGATGCTGTTTGGGCTTGGATGACCATGGTGATCGGCCAAGGCGGACCAAGGCGAACTTGCCAATGCCAACCCCGCGCCCGCTGCTGTCCTTAAGAACTCCCTGCGCGTTGGGGTAACGGAGCACGCGAGCGAATGTTGCTGGGTAGGGAGCCGGGATTTTCTTGTCGCTAGCGGCTTCTGTGGTTTCATGCGCTGCTCCTTGGTTCGGGGACCGCCTCAACCCTCCCCTACCGGAAGTACCCAAATGTTCGAGCTATTCCCGGACCTGTGCTGGCGCAATCGCGACCTGCGAGGGCGCAAGAGGTCGCTCAAGCGTCGAGTGGTAGGACCCCTGTACCATTGGACGAGGTGGGGTGTCAACGTTTAAATTCTATGAATCAGAAATAGCGATGGTTATACTGTACAAGGGACGGCTCTAGAGGTATAGTGGTCGGACCAATTTGGAGATTTGCATGGCCATCGCCACCATCAACCCGTCGACCGGACAACTTATCCAGTCGTTCGAATCCCTGACCGGCGCGGAAATCGACGCCAAACTTCAGCGCGCCGCCCAAACCTTCCGAAGCTACCGCAACGTCCCGTTGCCCGAGCGGGCTCGGTGGATGTTCGAGGCCGCCGTGATTTTGGACCGCGAAAAAGAAGCCTACGCCAAAGTCATAACCACGGAGATGGGCAAGACGTTTCGCTGCGCCGTAGATGAAGTAGCCAAGTGCGCGTGGGTCTGCCGCTATTATGCGGAAAACGCGGAACATTTTCTGGCCGATGAGATGGTCGCGACGGGCGCAAAACGGAGCTACATCCGTTACCAGCCGCTCGCGCCGGTGCTGGCGGTAATGCCTTGGAATTTTCCGTTCTGGCAGGTGCTGCGATTCGCGGCGCCCGCGCTGATGGCCGGAAATGTCGGATTGTTGAAGCACGCATCGATCGTTCCGCAAAGCGCGTTGCTGATTGAAGAATTGTTTCGCCGGGCGGGTTTTCCCGAAGGAGCTTTCCAAACCCTGCTGATCGGTTCGCGGGAAGTGGACCGGATTCTCGGAGATTCCCGCGTGGTGGCGGCCACGCTGACGGGCAGCGAACAAGCGGGGATTGCGGTAGGCATCGGGGCCGCGAAAAGAGTCAAGAAGGTGGTGCTGGAGCTGGGCGGAAGCGATCCATTCATCGTGATGCCGAGCGCGAATCTGGAAGCCGCCAGCAGCACCGCCGTGAAGGCGCGCATCTTCAATAACGGACAATCCTGCATAGCCGCAAAGCGTTTCATTGTCGCGCAAAGCATCGCGGAAGAGTTTGCGCAGCTATTCGCGAACAAGATGGCGGCGTTGAAAGTGGGCGACCCTTTTGACGAGAGCACCGAATTGGGGCCACTGGCCACACGCCAAGGCGTCCACGACCTCGATCGCGAGGTGCGCAAGACCGTGGAAGCAGGCGCGAAGATTCTCACTGGCGGAACACCATTGGACCGGCCGGGGAATTTCTACGCACCTACGGTGTTGGTCAATATTCCAAAGGACTCGCCGGCCTATCAGGAGGAACTGTTTGGTCCGGTGGCCAGCGTCTTCCCCGCAAAAGACCTGGACGAGGCGATGCAAATTGCCAACGATAGCCGCTTTGGCCTGGGCGCTAGCGCCTGGAGCAACGACGTCGCGGAACAGGAGAGGTTTGTCAACGAGCTCGAGGCGGGAATGGTGTTCATCAATCGCATGGTGGCATCCGATCCGCGGATTCCGTTTGGCGGCGTGAAGTGGTCCGGACACGGACGGGAGCTGGGAGCCCTTGGAATCCGGGAGTTTACGAACATCAAGACCGTGTGGATGGAGGAAGGGCAATAAGGTGTTGCACGGGAGGAGAGGCTGGTGGTAACTTGGTCGGACAACTCAACCATGGCACGGTCTGCTTCGCCCTACGCTGGCGGCGTCCCACGCCCCTGTATTCAGACCCTTGCTATTCGGATTGGTGCGTCGATCAACATTCTGCGGCCTGGGAGGATGCGATGTACAAGATCGTTCGTTCTTCTCGCCTATACGAACAGATTGTGCAACAAGTTGAGGAATCCATCCACAAAGGTGCCCTGAAGGCGGGCGATCAGCTGCCTCCTGAACGTGAACTAGCCGAACAGTTCGGAGTGAGCCGAACTGCGGTGCGGGAAGCAGTGAAGGCGTTGCGAGAGAAAGGCCTGGTAGAAGCCTATCCGGGGCGGGGAACCTTCATCACGGACGGAAGTTCCTACACCATCCGGCAGTCGCTGGACCGCATGATGCGCTCCGGGCACGAAGGTTTCACGTCCCTTGCCGAGGTACGGGAGATTCTTGAACCGGAGATTGCGGCGCTGGCGACGACGCGCGCTGCGGAAGAAGATATTGCGGCAATGCGGGAACAGGTGGCGGCAATGGACGCCGCCAAGGGCGATCCCGAGGCATACATCGAAGCGGACCTGGATTTTCATCTGGCACTCGCCGAAGCCGCGGATAACGCAATTATTCTTTCGCTGATTGATTCGATCGTAGGCCTGCTGCGCGAGCAACGCATCGGGATTTTCCAGGTGGAAGGCGGACCAGAGCGTGGCCAGTATCATCACAAGCGGATTCTGGAGGCCATCGAACACCGCGATCCCGTAGGCGCACGGGAAGCGATGAAAGCGCACTTGAAACAGGTGCGCGAGGATTCACGGCGCGCGCCCAGCGGACAAGACTGAAAAGAACCAGGCAAGCAGATTCCTGCAGGAGGAAAGCAGAGTGGCTAAGCTAGGATTCGTGGGACTCGGGGTCATGGGCAGCGAGATGGTGAACCGCCTGCTCAGCAAGGGCCACACCGTCACCGGGTGGAACCGTACGCGTTCGAAAGCGGAATGGCTGATCAAGAAGGGCATGAAGTGGGCCGACTCGCCGCGCGCGGTGGTGATGGAATCGGAGGTGATCTTTTCCATGGTCACGAATTCCGCGGCTCTGGGCGCCATCACGAACGGGCCCGACGGCATGCTTGCGGCCGTCACGCCAGGAAAACTATTCGTGGACATCAGCACCGTCAGCCCGGCCTGCAGCCGGGAGATCGCCAACAAGATCCGAGAAAAGGGCGGCGACATGGTGGATGCGCCCGTGTCGGGGAGCGTCATCACGTTGCAGGAGGGCAAGCTCTCGGTAATGGTGGGCGGCCGCAAGGAAACCTTCGAGAAAGTAAAAGCGCTGCTGCTCGATATCGGGCCAAAGGTGACTTACGTGGGAGCAAACGGCCTGGCACTGGTGATGAAGATTGCAACGAACCTGAGCCTCGCGGTGCAGATGCTGGCGTTTTCTGAGGGTGTGCTGCTAGCGGAAAAAAGCGGGATCGCGCGAGAAACGGCCGTGGAGGTGCTGATGCACAGCGTGATTGCGTCGCCGATGGTGCAGTATCGCGGGCCGTTCGTGCTGAAACAGCCGGAAGAAGCGTGGTTCAACGTCAACATGATGCAGAAGGACATGCTTCTGGCGCTGGAACTGGGGCGGCAACTGGATGTGCCCATGCCCACGACCTCCATCACCAACGAATTCCTGACCGCCGCGCGCGGCATGGGGCTGGCGGGAAAAGACTTTGCGGTGGTGTTCGATGTGTTAGCGCAAATGTCCGGGGTGCAGGGATGAAAACGGCGACGGATCCCACGAAAACGGCACCGCTAGCGCAGGCAGAACTGGGCGTTCGGTTGTACCGGCAGATGGTGCGCATCCGCCTGTTCGAAGAGCAGGTCAACGAACTCTACACGCGAGCGCTGATGCCGGGTCTGGCGCACTTATACATCGGCGAAGAAGCCGTCGCCGTGGGGATTTGCGAGGCACTGAAGAAGACCGACTACGTCACCAGTACGCATCGCGGCCACGGGCACTGCCTGGCGAAAGGAGCAACGCCGGACCGCATGTTTGCGGAACTTCTGGGCAAGGAAGCTGGCTATTGCCGCGGCAAAGGCGGATCGATGCACATCGCGGATCCAGCGACCGGGAACCTTGGCGCCAACGCCATCGTAGGCGGCAGCGCGGGAATTGCCACGGGTGCGGCACTGGCCGCCAAACGTCTGAAGAGCGATCAGGTCACCGTTTGTTTCTTTGGCGAAGGCGCGCTCGGGCAGGGCGTGCTGTATGAAGTGATGAACCTGGCGGCGCTGTACCAACTGCCGGTGCTCTACGCCTGCGAGAACAACCTGTACACGGAATACACGCATTTTTCGGAAACCACGGCCGGGGACATTCTGGCGCGGGGAACCGCGTTCGGTGTGCATTCGGAAAGCGTGGACGGGCAGGATGTGCGCGCCGTCCATGCCGCGGCGCAGAAGCTGGTGAGCCGGGCACGCCAGGGCGGCGGGCCTGCCCTGTTAGTGTGCAACACCTATCGCTATACCGGTCATCACGTGGGCGACATCAATCGCGAATATTACCGCTCCAAGCAGGAAGAGCAGGAGTGGAAGACCAAGCGCGACCCCATCAAGAACATGGGGGATTGGCTGGCGAGCCAGAAGCTTGCGAATGCGAGCGAGCTGCAAAAAATTGAGAACCAAGCGCGCGAGGAAATGAAAACGGCGGTTGAATTCGCCATTAGCGCACCATACCCATCCGTTGAGGAGGTCGATCAGGACGTCTATGCCTGAAGCAGCCCAGCGGGAACTGACATTTGCGCAAGCCGTCCGCGAAGCGCTTGCCGAGGAGATGCGGCGCGACTCGCGCGTGTGCATTTTTGGGGAAGATGTAGCGGAAGCCGGAACGCCCTTCAAGGTCTTGTCGGGCCTGGTCGAAGAGTTCGGAGCCGAGCGCGTTTTGGACACCCCGATATCGGAGGCGGGTTTCACGGGAATGGCAGTGGGCGCGGCGATGACCGGGCTGCGTCCCGTGGTCGACATCATGTTTGGGGATTTTCTCACGCTGACGATGGATCAGATGGTGAATCAGGCGGCGAAAGTGCACTACATGTCGGGAGGAACCTGGAAGGTTCCGATGGTATTGCGCACCACCCTGGGTGCGACGCGGCGCTCGGCAGCGCAGCACTCGCAGTCGCTGCACGCCTGGTTGAGCCATGTGCCAGGGTTGAAAGTGGTGATGCCGTCGACGCCCTACGACGCCAAGGGTTTGCTGAAGACCGCGATTCGCGACGACAACCCCGTGGCCTTCTTTGAAGACAAAATGATGTACAAGCAGAAAGGACCCGTGCCGGAGGAAGAGTACACGATTCCCCTCGGAGTGGCGGATGTGAAGCGCAAGGGAGAAGATATTACGCTGGTGGCTACCAGCAGCATGGTGCAGGTGGCGCTGGCGGCGGCGAAGCTCCTGGAAGAAATCGGCATCAGCGCGGAAGTGATTGACCCGCGGACCACCTGGCCGCTGGACGAAAAGACCCTGGTGGAATCGGCCAAGAAAACTTCGCGAGCCATCATCCTCGATGAAGGTTACGGACGATACGGTGTCACGGGCGAAATTGCCTCGGTGATTTCCGAAGGCGCCTTTTTCAACCTGGAGGCTCCCGTGAAGCGCATGGGAGCAATGCACGTGCCGATTCCTTTTTCGCCGCCGCTGGAAGACGCTACGGTGCCCACGGAACAAACGGTATTTGACGCGGCACGCACACTTTGCGGGAAGGCCTGAGAGTTTTCAAACGGGAGGCGTAGCGTGGGACTGAAGACATTCGGCGCCATGGCGGTGGATTGGGAAAACCGCATCGACTTCGATCGCTTGCGTCGGGAGCGATTGGCACGGGCAAAAGAACTACTGGCGAAGTCCCAGATGGGCGCTTTGCTGTGCTTCGACATGAACAACGTGCGTTACATAACGGCGACGCACATCGGCACGTGGGCGCAGGACAAAATCAGCCGCTTCTGCCTGTTGCCGCAAAACGACGAGCCGATCCTGTGGGACTTCGGCTCCGCGGCCCGGCACCACCAGCAGAACTGCCCGTGGCTTGGCGAACGCTCTCGTGCCGGCATTCCTCTGTTGCGTGGCGCCATGTCTCCGGAAATGGGTCGCGCAGAAAATGTGGCGCGAAAGATCAAGGTGGAATTGGAGCAGCGCGGGCTGCTCAATGAGCCACTGGGAATCGACGTGGTTGAGCCGCCCATCCTTTTTGCGCTGCAGAAGGAAGGCATCAAGATTGTCGACGGCCAGCAATTGATGTCGGACGCGCGCGTAATCAAGACGCAAGACGAGATTTCGCTGTTGAACCACTCGGCGATGATGGTCGATGCGGCTTACGACGAGTTGTATCGGGCGATGAAGCCGGGGATGAGTGAAAACCAGGCGGTGGGGCTGGCCAGCAAGGTGTTGTATGACCTGGGATCAGAATATGTGGAAGCGGTGAACGCGATTTCCGGCGAGCGCTGCAATCCACACCCGCACGTGTTCAGCGATCGCGTTCTGCGGCCCGGCGATCCGGTGTACTACGACATTCTGCATTCCTACATGGGCTACCGCACCTGCTACTACCGCTGCTTCTCGATTGGCTACGCTTCACACGCCATGATCGACGCCTACAAACGGTGCCGCGAATACCTGGATGCGGCAATCGAACTGGTGCGGCCCGGACGGAGCACCGCGGAGATCGCATCGGTATGGCCCAAAGCACAGGAATTCGGATTTCCCGATGAAGAAGCGGCGTTCGCGCTGCAATTCGGTCACGGGATTGGGCTGGCAATCTGGGAAAAGCCGGTGATCAGCCGCATGGTGTCGCTCGAACACGCGCACGAAATCAAGCCGGGGATGGTGTTTGCGCTGGAAACGTTCTGGCCTTCGAGCGATGGCTGGAGCGCGGCGCGCATCGAAGAAGAAATCGTAGTGACCGCGACCGGCCACGAAGTGATCACGCGATTTCCCGCGGAACAACTGATGGTTGCGGGGGCTCACTATTTCACGGTGAACGGGCCGCTCTCGACTACGCGCGAGAACGAAGCGCAACCCAGCAAACACGTAAAAGAAATGGTCGCTGGCGCGAGAAAAGAAGGAGTGGCGGCCACGGATTAGTCCATTCAATCCCGGCTTACAGGAACATTATGGCGATTAGCGTGGTGATGCCTGCGCTGGAAATGGCGCAGGAAACGGGCAAGTTGCTGGCCTGGCGAAAAAACCAAGGAGAGCAGGTCACCAAGGGTGAGCCGCTGCTGGAAATTGAAACCGACAAGGCGGTGGTGGAAGTCGAGGCACCCGGTGACGGATTGCTCGCCGGAATCACGGCACAAATCGGCGACGAAATTCCGGTGGGCCAAACCATAGCGTGGCTCCTGCAGCCGGGCGAACAGCCGCCGGTCGCAACGGAAGCGAAATCTTCCTCCGCCCGGGCGACAACCGCTCCCGATCGTAGGCCCTCGCAAGCGCCGCCTCCCACAGAGGGGCACGCTGCTGCCGCGCCGCAGATTTCTCCCAAGGCGCGCAGGCTGGCGAAAGAGCTGGGAGTCGACATCCGTCAGATCCGCGGAACGGGGCCGGACGGCACGATCTCTTCCGCAGATGTGCAGGCAGCTGCCAACAGCGACATGAACGCACCGCCTGCGGCCGCTAGGGAGGCGGAAGCGCTGAGCCAGGTGGCGCGACTGATGGCCGAGCGCACCACACAGAGTTGGACGAGCGTTCCACACTTTTTCCTGGTGCAGACCGTGGATGCCGGCGCGCTCAGCGATACGCAGAAGAAACTCAGTGCGGAAAGCGCAGCCGGCTCCGCGCCGACAGTTACGGACTTGCTGATCGGGCTGCTGGCGCGCGTACTGGCGAAACATCCAGGAATGAATTCAAGCTGGACCGGAGATGGCATCCGGGCCAACCCGGAGATCAACATCAGTGTGGCCATGGCGGTGAAGGACGGCGTAGTCGGCGCGGTCATCCCGCAAGCCAATCAGAAAGACATCGCGACGATATCGGTTTTGCGGCGCGAGCTTACGGAGCGGGCCAGAGCCGGACGGCTGCGGCCTGCTGACATCGCGGGCGGAACGTTCACGCTGAGCAATCTGGGGATGTACCAGGTGCATGCATTCAGCGCGATCATCACGCCGCCGCAGTGCGCCATTCTCGCCGTGGGCGCCATCGCCGATGCGGTGGTGCCCGTCGAGGGGAAGCCGGGCATCCGGCCGATGATGACCATGACGCTTTCCAGCGATCATCGCGTGGTGGACGGCGCGCGCGCCGCGCAATTTCTAGCCGACCTGGCGAGCGCCATTCGCGCACCGGGAAGCTGGTGGTAACGCAGCATCGGCATTTTTTTGACAGAGGTGTAGATTGCCATTGACGCCGCGCTCCCGGCCCCGCCTATGACCACGCCTACCCGAAGCAAGAAGTCTTTCTACGCCAACCCGACAGCCCAGGTGCTTTTTGCAGTCGCCGCAGCGATGCTGCTGGGATATTTCCGTCCAGCCACGGCCATAGCGATGAAGCCGCTCGGCGACGGATTCATTCGCCTGATCACCATGATCATCACCTTGATCATTTTTTGCACGGTGGTGGCCGGCATCGCCGGAATGCAAGACCTGAAGAAGGTGGGCCGCGTCGGCGGCAAAGCGCTCATCTACTTTGAAGTCGTGTCCACGCTGGCGCTGATCATTGGATTGCTGGTCGGGCATTTCGTGAAGCCGGGGAGCGGCTTGCACATCAATCCCGCCACGCTAGATGCCAAAGCCGTGGCAGATTATGCCGGGCAGGCAAAAGCGCAGAATATTCCCGACTTTATTCTGCACATCATCCCAAGCACGGTGGTGGATGCCTTCGCAAAGGGCGACATCCTGCAGGTGCTGCTGATCTCCATGCTGTTTGGGTTCGCATTGTCGGTCATGGGGCCGCGCTCGAAGCCGCTGGTGGAGATGCTCGACGCGCTGACGCAGGCGGTCTTCGGCGTGGTGAATATTGTGATGAAACTGGCGCCGCTGGGCGCATTCGGGGCCATGGCGTTTACGGTTGGAAAGTTCGGATTGGCATCTCTGGGTCCGCTGCTGAAACTTATCGTCACGTTCTATATAACTTCGCTGTTGTTCGTCCTGGTGGTCCTGGGGATCATCTGCCGCGCTTGCGGATTTAGCGTTTTGCGATTTCTGAATGCCATCAAGGAAGAAATTGTGCTGGTTCTGGCGGTTAGTTCTTCCGAGCCGGCGATGCCGACATTGATGGCCAAGCTGGAAAAACTAGGCTGTTCGAAAGCGCTGGTCGGGCTGGTGGTGCCCACGGGCTATACATTTAACACCGACGGCACCGGCATTTACATGACCCTGGCGGCGTTGTTCGTGGCCCAGGCGACCGGCACGCACCTGACGCTGTGGCAACTACTGACCATTCTCGCGGTTGCCGTCTTGACTTCGAAGGGCGCGAGCGGCGTGCAAGGGGCAGCGTTCATCGCGCTGGTCGCAACACTCTCTGTGATTCCCACGATTCCCGTGGCCGGCATGGCGCTGATACTGGGGATTGACCGGTTCATGAGCATGTGCCGCGCGACGGTGAACATGATTGGGAATGGAGTAGCCACCGTGGTGGTCGCGCGATGGGAAAAGGAAGTGGACACCGACACGCTGCGAAAAAACCTGGCTGCCGCGCAATAAACTATGCCAGAACGATTCGACATCGTGGTCGCAGGCGCCGGGCACAACAGCCTGATCACTGCCGCCTACCTCGCGAAGGCCGGCTATCGCTGTTTGGTTCTTGAAGGGCGGCCCATCGCCGGCGGCGGCGTAAAGTCCGCTCATTTGACGTTGCCCGGATTCGTGCATGATGTTTGCTCTTCGGCACACAACGGCATTCACGGCAATCCGCTGCTGCGCGAGGATGAACTGAAGCTCGGAAATTACGGGCTCGAATACATCTATCCTGATCCGGTCTTCCACATGCCGTTTCCTGACGGCAGCTACCTGACGCAGTGGCGTGATCTCGACCGCAGCTGCGAAGAGTTCGCCAAGTTTTCGAAGAAGGACGGCGCGGCCTACCGGCGCATGATCACCGAATACGAAACCGTGAAGCCATTGCTCAATGCCGTGACTTTTTCGCCCATCGGATTCGGAAAACCGCTGAACGACCGGCTTGCCGCTCATCCACAAGGGAAAATCTGGCAGCGGCGGCTGGCCATGTCAGCATGGGAGATTCTGCAACAGACGTTTGAAGACGATCATTGCCGCGCGTTTATGCTGGGCTGTCCGTACGGGTTGCAGCCGGTTCTGGACCCGGCAACCGCGCGGGCCGCCTACATTCCTCTGCACCAGCAGCGCGAAAGCCGGCCGCTTCCGAAAGGAGGTTCCGGAGCGCTGTCGGAAGCGCTGTCGCGTTTTATCGAAGCTCGTCAGGGGACGATTCTCACCAACAAGTGGATTAAGGCGCTGATCATCGAGAATGGCAAGTGCGTCGGCGTAGAGTGCGCCGATGGCAGCTCCTATCGCGCCGGCAAAGCGGTGGTGTCCACGATTCACATCAAACAACTGGTGGACATGGCCCCGAAGGAATTGTGGGGCGAAGATTTCCTCGAGGGAGTCGACACCTGGGAAGCCGGGCTTACGCTATTTGCGAGCAACTATGCCACTACGGAGCCGCCCCGCTACCAGGTCGACGGCGGCATGCTTTCTCCCGTGCATTCCGGCTTCATGCCCAGCTCTGAACGCGCCATGCGAATGAGCTACGATTATGCGGCGGGCGCGGTGAATCTCGAGGATGCTCCGCTGCACGTTATTTGCTGCAGCCTTGCCGATCCCACGCGAGCGCCAGCAGGAATGCACACGGTTAAGGTTGTAGCGTATCAACCCTACCAGCTGCGGGAAGGTCCGCAGCACTGGGACGCGATCAAGCGCCAAGTCTCTGATGCCAATCTCAAGCTTTTGCAGCGCTTCTCTCCCAATCTGACGGAAGAAAAGATTCTGGCGCGCACCATCGAAAGCCCGCTCGATCTGGAGCGCATGAATCCGCACAATTGGCATGGAAGTTGTCACGCCGGTGGATCCGGGCCGGCGCAATCGGGAGCCATGCGACCGGTGCCCGGCTACGCGCAGCATCGCATGCCGATTCCAGGTCTGTATCAAACCGGCGCGACGACGCATCCGGGCGGCTCGGTGACGGGAGGGCCGGGCCGAAACGCGGCGGCCGTGATGTTGAAGGACTTCGGAACCAGCATCGAGGAAGTGGTTCAGAAAAAGGACGGATGACCAGTGTGCAAGACGTCACGCCAGTGAATGGTTGGACCACAATACCACGAGGTTCGGTGGCGCTGGCAGCATGATTTTGAAGATCTTAGGACCCGGAAGGACTTGACGAGCGCAGTGATACGGTGGCATAGTAACCATACCTGTTGGTTCAGATCCTGGTTACTCTCTTAGTCCGCTCACCGGGCCCGTTTCGCCGACCGACGTCCGTCTTTCTGACAGAGCCGGGCCCGGGCTAAGTTCAGGAGCAGCGCGGTCCAGATGCCCGACCAATTCGACATCGTCGTCGCTGGAGCGGGACACAATAGTTTGATTGCGGCCGCCTACCTGGCCAAAGCGGGCTATCGCTGCCTGGTGCTGGAAAGCCGCGCCATCATGGGCGGCGGAGTGAAGACTGCGCAATTGACACTGCGCGGCTTCAAGCACGATGTCTGCTCCTCGGCGCATGTCCTGATCCAGGACAGCCCGATTCTGCGCAACGACGAACTGGGTCTTGGCCATTACGGCCTGGAATATCTGTTCCCCGATCCCGTGGTCCACATCCCTTTCCCCGATGGCGCGTACCTGACGCAATGGCGTGACCTCGATCGCACCTGCGAGGAGTTCGCGAAATTTTCCAGGAAGGATGCCGCTGCCTATCGCCGCATGATGACCGAGTACGAGCAAGTGACGCCTCTGTTCGCTGAAACCTCTTACACTCCGATCGGCTTTGGAAAGCCACTGAACGAACGCCTGGCCGCACATCCACAGGGCAACATCTGGCAACGGCGGCTGGCCATGTCCGCGTGGGAGATCATTCGCGACAATTTTGAAGACGAGCACTGCCGCGCGTTCATGGTGTGGATGGCTTATCAGACCGTGGAGCCTCCGGATGCCGCCGTCACCGGCCGGCTGGCCTACGCAATTTGTGCCGGGCGCCAGCGTTGGAGCTGGACGACTCCGCGGGGCGGCTCGGGCGCTTTGACGCAGGCGCTCGCGCGATTGATCGAAGCGCATGGCGGCGTGATGCTCACCAACAAAACGGTAACGCGCCTGCTCCTTGAAAACGGCAAATGCGTGGGTGTGGAGTGCAATGACGGCAGCTCCTACCGAGCCGAGAAAGCGGTGCTTTCAACGATCCACATCAAGCAGCTGGTGGACATGGCGCCAAAGGAGGCGTTTGGCGAAGACTTCCTCGCAGGGGTCGCGACCTGGAAGGCGGGCATCACCTTGTTTGTGACCCACTACGCTTCCAAAGAACCGCCGAGTTTCCCTGTGGCCGGGGGCATGATTTCTCCGGTGGCATCCGGTACCATGGCAACTCCCGACCGTGGGCTGCGCATTTCGTATGACTTTGCGTGCGGCGTCGTGAATGTGGAGGATCCGCCGCTTCTCGTCGTCTGTAGCACGGTGGCCGATCCATCCCGGGCGCCCGAGGGCATGCACACCATCAAGGTCATTGGGAACCAGCCCTACGAGTTGCAAGAAGGGCCCGGGCATTGGGACCAGATCAAGGATGAAGTCTCCGATGCAAATCTAAAGTATCTGCGCCGGTTCGCGCCGAATTTGACGGACGACAAAATTCTCGCGCGAATCGTGGAGAGCCCACTCGATCTCGAGCGCATGAATGCCCACAATTGGCATGGCACATGCCACGGTGGAGCGCAGAATGCCGCCCAGACCGGCGGCTTGCGACCGGTGCCCGGATGGGCGCAGCATCGCATGCCCATCACCGGCTTGTATCAGACGGGCGCCACGACCTACCCGGGAGGATCCGTTTCCGGCGGGCCGGGAAGAAATGCCGCGGCAGTGATGCTGAAGGATTTTGGTTCCAGCCTTGAGGAAGTGGCGAAAGCGAAAGCGTAGCGGGAGAGAAGCAATGAGCAGGATTACGCGACGTCGATTCGTGCAAGGCGCGGCCATCGCACCGCTGGCGGTGAAGCAGCTGGCGATGCAGCAGGCCGCCGGGAGTTCCGACCGATTCGACATCGTGGTTGCAGGCGCGGGGCACAACAGCCTGATCACCGCGGCGTATCTGGCCAAGGCCGGCTATCGCTGCGTGGTCCTGGAAGGCCGGCCAAAGATCGGAGGCGGCGTAAAGACAGCAGAATTGACGCTCAAGGGCTTCCACGACGACTGCTGCTCGACCGCGCATGTTTTTATCCAAGACAATCCGCTGATCAGGAACAACGAGTTGAATCTCCGCGAGTATGGATTGGAGTACATCGATCCCGACCCCATTTTCCACATTCCTTTTCCAGATGGAACGTATCTGACGCAGTGGCGCGATCTAGATCGCACCTGCGCGGAATTCGCGAAATTCTCGAAGAAGGATGCGGCGGCGTATCGCAAGATGCTGGCGGAGCTGGATGCCGTCCGGTCGATTTTAGTGGCGGCTTCTTTTTCGCCCATTGGTTTCGCGAAGCCTTTGAACGATCAGTTGGCAGCGGCTGCGCACGGGAAATTGTGGCAGCGGCGTCTGGCGATGTCCGCCTGGGACGTTATTCAAGGCACCTTCGAGGACGACCACTGCCGCACGTTCATGCTGTACATGGCGCACCTGGCCGCGGAGCCGCCGGATGCCCCGGTGACGGGTCGGCTGGCGTATGGAGCGCCGCGCCAGCAGCCCGGCGGAAGACCTTTGCCGAAAGGCGGTTCGGGTGCGTTGACGCAGGCGTTGGGGCGATTCATCGAAGCGCATGGCGGTGAAATCCTGGTCAACAAATGGGTGAAGAGCCTGATCATCGAAAGCGGGAAATGTGTTGGCGTCGAGTGCCGCGACGGCAGTTCCTACCACGCATCGAAAGCCGTGGTCTCTACCATTCACATCAAGCACCTCGTGGATATGGCGCCACGGGAATTGTGGGGCGAAGATTTTGTTTTCGGCGTGGAAACCTGGCAAGCGGAAAATGCCATGTTCGTGAGCCATTACGCCACCAAAGAGCCGCCGATCTACAAAGTGGATGGCGGGACGCTTTCGCCCGTGGAATCGGGAATCCTGGCGTCTCCTTACCGCGCGCTGCGGTTCGGCTACGACGATGCCCGCGGCGCCGTCAATCTGGAGCAGCCGCCGCTGCAAGTAATCTGTTGCAGCGTAGCGGACGCGACACGCGCACCGGCGGGAATGCACACGCTGAAGGTGCTCGGCTGGCAGCCTTATCAACTAAAGGAAGGTCCGCAACATTGGGACAAGATCAAATATGACGTTTCGGATGCGAACCTGAAGTATTTGCGCCGCTTCGCGCCGAATTTGACGGACGACAAAATCCTGGCGCGTTTCGTGGAGAGCCCTCTCGATTTGGAACGAATGAATCCGCACTTCTGGCACGGCAGCGCACATGCCGGTGCGCAAAACGCCGCGCAATCCGGACCTATGCGTCCCATGCTCGGCTGGGCGCAGCATCGCATGCCCATTCCCGGGTTGTACCAGACCGGCGCCACCACTCATCCTGGCGGCTCCGTGACCGGCGGCCCGGGCCGCAACGCCGCGACGGTGATGCTCAAGGATTTTGGAACTTCCATTGAAGAAGTGGTGGCGAAGAAGGCCTAAGGCTTTGCAACCTGCGGCTGGCGATTTTGCAGGCGAGGAGAATGGATGATGCGGAGCGCGAGGAGCAAGACCTCAACAATGATGGCGGCAGCTCTGGCCGTGCTTCTTGGCACTTGCGGAATCGCTCGCGGTCAGCAATCTGCCAAGATCATGGTTCCGGACAATCCCAGCCCGCATCCCGCGCCGCAACAGCCGCTTCCGTACAGTCACAAGCAGCACCTGGCGTTCAGCTTGCAATGCAAGGACTGCCACACCAATCCCGAACCAGGCACGCTCGTGACGTTTCCGCCGACCTCCAAGTGCATGCAGTGCCACGTCACGATCGCCAAGGACAAACCGGCCATCCAGAAACTGGCCACCTACGCCAGTTCGAATGAACCCATTCCGTGGGTGCGGGTCTACAAGGTCCTGCCGGGTGTTGCCTGGAGCCACCGCCCGCACCTCACCGCAGGGGTAAAATGTGAAACCTGTCACGGCGCGGTCGCGGGCATGACCACCATGTCTGAAGTAACCAGCGTGACCACAATGTACGGCTGCCTGAATTGCCATGAACTGAATCACGCCAAATCCACTTGCGATACTTGTCACCAACATTGATTCAGGCACGCGATCTTTTCCGAAAGGAACTGCTGGAGGCCATGGGAATTGAACTTGAAATCAACGGAAAGCGTTTTACGGTCAACTATCCGCCGGACACGCCTCTGCTTTATGTGCTGCGCGACGAACTCGGCTTGACGGGCACGAAGTACGGTTGCGGCGAAGGCATGTGCGGTGCGTGCACGGTTCTGATTGCAGGAACGGCGCGCCGCTCGTGCCAGATTCCTCTAAGCGCCGCTCTGTCCCGGCCGATTACGACCATTGAGGGTCTCGAGAAAGACGGCAAGCTGCATCCCGTTCAGCAAGCCTTCCTGGACGCCGGCGCCTTTCAGTGCGCGTACTGCACTTCCGGAATGATCATGAGCAGCATTTCCCTGTTGCAGTCCAACGCGCATCCCAGCGCGGAACAGATCGTGCAATCGCTGCAGGGAAATATCTGCCGATGCGGAACGCACCCGCGAATCATCGAAGCGGTCCAGCACGCCGCGGCCAAGATGCCGGAGGCCGCGAAATGAACCAGCCTGCGCAACGGGAACCATTCCTTCACGAACCGGAACGTTATGAATTCCGAGCGCTTCCCATGCACCAGTTTGCGTTGGGGCGGCGCGATTTCTTCAAACTCCTGGGCGCCGGAATCGCCGTGTTTGCCGTCGCCACAGACGTTGCCGGGCAGGAAACCGCTCCCGGGCCGCGTGGCTTCCACAGCCAAGAATTGCCCAAGGAAATCGGCGCGTGGCTGCACATCGGAGAGGACGGAACGGTTACAGGATTCGTCGGAAAAGCGGAAATCGGCCAGAACGTGCGTACCACGCTTGCGCAAACCATCGCCGATGAGTTGGGCGTGCCTTTCTATAGCGTTCACATGGTGCTGGCGGATACCGCGCTCACGCCGTGGGACGCCGGCACCTTCGGAAGCAGAACCACGCCAACCATCACGCCGCAATTGCGACGCGTGGCGGCAGCCGCGCGCGACCTGCTGCGAGAGAAAGCCGCGAAGGAATGGAATCTGCCGGCGGACCGGCTGATTGCCGGCGACGGGAAAATTAGCGATCCCGCGTCGGGGCGATCTGTTCGCTACTCGGACTTGGCGCGCGAAAACCCGATGGACCACAAAGCCCCGCCGGCCAGCGATCCCGTCAAGCCTGCCCGGCAGTGGACCGTTGCGGGCACGCCCATCCCCAAGGCTGACGCCCGAGCGTTTGTCACCGGAAGCCACCGCTACAGCACGGATTTGCGTCCGGAAGGATTGCTGTACGGCAAAGTGCTGCGACCGCCGTCGTTCGGAGCGACGCTCGTAGCCTACGATGATTCCGCGGCCCGGGCACAGCCCGATGTGCTGCTGGTGCACGACGGCGATTTTGTTGGCGCGCTAGCTCCTACGGTCGCCGCTGCGGACAAGGCGCTCTCTGCCATTCACGTGCAGTGGAAGGAAGTGCCGCAAATCTCCGATCAGGAGATCTTTTCGTACTTGAAGAAAAATGCGCAACCCTCGGGCGAGGAGCGTTTCCGGCAAATAAAAGGTTCCGTGGCCGAAGGCATGGCTTCGGCGGCCCACAAGCTCGCGGCCACCTACAACGTCGCGTACATCGCGCATGCACCCTTGGAACCGCGCGCTGCCGTGGCCGAGTGGAACGGGAACAAGCTCACCGTATGGATGGGAACACAACGGCCGTTTGCCGTCCGCGATGACTTAGCGGACATCTTTCACCTGCCCGAAGCCAATGTGCGCGTGATTGTGCCGGACACTGGCTCGGCTTATGGCGGCAAGCACACCAGCGACGCAGGGTTAGAAGCTGCGCGCCTGGCACGCGCTGCTGGCGGCCGCCCCGTGAAACTTGTTTGGACCCGCGAAGAGGAGTTTACCTGGGCGTATTTCCGTCCCGCGGGTGTCATCGAGGTGAACAGCGGCATCGCGGCGGATGGCAAACTCAGCGCCTGGGAATTCCACAACTACCATTCCGGCATGTCGGGGATTGAGACTCCCTATGTGGTGGCCAACCAGCTTACGCAGTACCACCAGGTTCCCCTGGTTCTGCGCAGTGGTTCCTATCGCGGCCTTGCGGCCACCGCCAACCATTTTGCGCGAGAGACGCACATGGACGCGCTGGCGCACGCAGCCTCCATGGATGCGCTGGAGTTCCGCCTGCACAATCTTGCGGATCAGCGCATGTGCGCGGTGCTTGAGGCTGGAGCGAAGGCCTTTGCCTGGCCGCGGCAGAAGAGCGCCGAGGGGCAGGGATTCGGCGTCGCGGCCGGCTACGAGAAGGGCAGCTACGTTGCCACGTTCGCGGAGATTGCGGTGGACCGCAAAGCCGGCGTGGTGCAGGTGAAAAAACTGGTGGAGGCTTTCGAGTGCGGCGCGATTGTCAATCCCGATGGACTGCGCAACCAGGTGGTGGGCGCCATGATTCAGGGGATGGGAGGCGCGCTGTTTGAGGCTATGCAATTTCAGAACGGCAAGATCAGCAACGCACACTTTTCCAGCTATCGCGTTCCGCGGTTCCGCGATCTCCCGCAGATCGAGGCCATTCTCGTGAATCGCACGGACCTCCCGTCCGCGGGCGCGGGGGAAACGCCGATCATGGCAATCGCGCCGGCAATTGGGAACGCTTTTTTCGACGCCACAAAGGTGCGGCTGACAAATCTGCCGCTCGAACCGGAACGGTATTTGGCTTGAATGCAGGTGCGGCGGGCCAAGGCGAAAGCAGTGTGATGTGGGTTACGGCAAGCGGGTCCATGCAGTCATATTTCAACCATGAGGTGAACCATGTTCCTTCCGAAAGTTTTCTCTGGTCCGAAACTCCTTCTGCTTGGGAGTTTGCTGGTTAGCAGTGCCCTGCAGCTGACTTTCGTCACCGGGCCTGCCGCTAGGGCCCAAGACAAGGTCATCAAAAAGGCTCCCGTGGCACCATCCGATCCGAGTTCGGGCAAAGCTATGTACACAAGCTATTGCGCCCCTTGTCACGGCGCCTCCGGCAAGGGCGATGGCCCGGCCGCGAGTGAATTCAAAGTTCCTCCGGCGAACTTGACGCAACTTGCAAAGAACAACCACGGTGAGTTTCCTTCCAGCCATCTTTGGGCCATCCTGCAATTTGGCGCGCCCGCTCCGGCGCATGGTTCGAGCGATATGCCGGTATGGGGCGCGCTGTTCCGGTCACTGGATCGGAATGATCCGGTAAAGGTGAATCAGCGCATCCAAACTCTGGTTGATTACGTCAAGACCCTCCAGGCGAACTAACGGCACGCGGATTGGAGGCCAGGGCAGGCTCGTCGATCGCTCCACGACTGGGCGAGGCCGCGACGGGTCCGCAAAATTGCCGGTACCAAGGTGCAAACTATCGCGCGTGCGGCTCAGGGCATTGCGTTTGTCGCATTCACTTGATATAGCGATGGAGAATCTCCACCAAACTCTCGGCGGCCTTCGTTTCGCGCGAGCCGGCCTTGGCGTCCTTACTCAACACATGAAATTTGATCTCGCCTTCGACAATCTCCACGAGTAGGCCGTTCACGGCGCCCCGGCAGGCGGCAATCTGCTGGAGCACGTCAGCGCACTCTTTTTCCTGCTCGATGGCCTCGCGAATGCTCTGCAACTGTCCCTCTATGCGATTCACGCGAACGAGAAGCTTCTTCTTCTCCTCGGTGCTGTGAGCCATGCGGGTTCCTCCTTGACATACTATACCCAGTATAGTATCAACGGGGAGTTGTTACAAGCGGTTCATGTTCCCGGGTTTTAATGCGCTCTGCGGGAAAGGGCTGGTTCAGAGCGTGCCGGATTACGCAAAGCTCTGACCCTTGCGCTGCTCGCATTACGTGGCTTAAATCACGCGCGGCAATGCCGCGCATCCGCCCGTGGCCGCGTGCTGGAAACCAGGTTCGGCCGCTTCCGGGGATCCGGGGTTCAATCGATAGTCGCTCTTGTGCGCAAGCCGTCTTGAGTATTTTCGATCAGCGCCAGGACCAAGAGGCAAGGAGGAGTGATGTGGCGCGCGATGACGCGAGTTCTTTGTTTTGCAGTTGTTCTGAGCGGGGCGCTGGGAGAAAGCGCTCAGGCACAAAAGGCGCTTACCTGGCCGGAAGTTCGCGCCAAATTTGAAGCCGCCAATCCCACCCTGCAAGCGGGACAAATTGGCGTGGACGAGTTTCGGGCGCAGGAGACCACTGCCTATCTGCGGCCCAACCCGAGTCTGAGTTTGCTGGCGGATCAGATCGATCCCTTCCCCGGAGGTCCGGCCCACGGGCCATTCGCATTCCTGCTGAACTCGGCGACCGTCAACTATCTGCATGAACGTCAGCACAAGCGCGAACTCCGCCTGGAGAGCGCCGAGAAGGCCACCGGTATTGCCACGTCGAGCCAGACGGATCTTGCGAGAACACTGATTTTTGCCCTGCGCATGGCCTTTGTGCAGGCGTTAGAGGAGAAGGCTATCCTCGACCTGGCAAAAGAAAATCTCGTTTATTACGACCACGTTCTGGACGTAAATCGTGAGCGCTACCGGGCGGGTGGAATTGCGCAAGTGGATTTGGACCGCCTGGAAATTCAGCGCGTGCAGTACGAATCGGACTTGCAGACGGCAGAAGTAAACCTGCGCACGGCGAAGATTCAGCTTCTGACATTCCTGAATGACCGCACGCCCGTAGAGCAATTTGAGGTCATCGGACCATTCGACTTTTCGAACCAGCTTGCTCCGCTCGACGAAATCCGCCAGACGGCGATTGAAAACCGCCCCGACTTGAAGGCTGCAGTACAGAGTGTCGACAAGGCCAAGACGGACCACCGGCTCGCAATTGCCAATGGCTCTACCGATCCCACATTCGGATTCGACGTTGGCCGCAATCCACCCATTGACCAATACATTGGCGTCAGCGTAAGCATTCCGTTGCGCATTTTCGACCGGAATCAGGGCGAAAAAAAGAGAACCGAGTTGGATATCAGCCGCAACGAAAGAGTCGCGGAGGCAGCCAAGGCGCAGGTGTTCAGCGATGTGGATTCCGCCTACGCCATGGTCAGTAGCAACGTCATTCTGTTGCAGCCTTACCGCGACCGGTATCTGAAACAAGCGGAGCGAATACGGGATACGATTTCATTTTCCTACCAACACGGGGCAGCCTCGCTGCTCGACTTTCTGAATGCCCAGGCGGACTACCGCAGCGTCGAGGTTAACTACCTGAATCTGGTAGCGGCCTATCTCGGCGCGGCGGGCCAACTGAATCTCGCCGTGGGACGCGAGGTCCTCCAATGAAAAGGCGCACATTCACAATTGCCGCGTCCTTGCCGGGCCTGCTTGCGTTTGCGACAGGTTGCCATGACTCCAAGCCCAACTACCAGGCGGAAGCGCCGCCGCCTTTGAAAGTTCAAAAGGTCGAGGACCGCAATCTGTTCAAAGTGGATCATCCCGACCAGTTCGAACTGACGACGGCGGTGCTTCATGACGCAACTTCTCAGCTGCGGGCGACGGGCACTGTCAATCCGGACATTGCCCGTGCCGTCCCGGTGATTTCGCTGGCTACCGGGCGCATCGTGGAAATCGGAGCCCGTCTGGGCGACACCGTCAAGAAAGGCCAGGTGTTGCTGCGTGTGCAGAGCGCGGACATTGCCGGAGCGTACTCCGACTATCAAAAGGCTGTCGCGGATGAACAACTCACTCGCACACAACTGGAACGGGCACAGCTGCTTTACGACAAGGGCGCCATTTCTTTGAACGACCTCGAGGTCGCGCAGGATACCGACGCCAAGGCCAAGGTCGATGTGAAGACCGCGGCGGAAAAACTTCGCGTCCTGGGCAGCCCAAATCTGGATCAGCCAACCGGCATCGTGGACATTCGCGCTCCCGTCTCGGGCGTAATCACCGATCAGCAGGTGACAAACGCCGCTGGTGTCGCGGGCCTGGGTTCGCCCAATCCATTTACCATCTCGGACTTGAGCTACGTCTGGATTCTCTGTGACGTGTATGAAAACGATCTCTCGAATGTGCACCTCGGAGAAAAAGCCGACATCGTTCTGAATGCCTATCCCGACAAAGTGTTTACCGGAACGATCAGCAACATTGGACCAGTCCTGGATCCAAACATCCGAACCGCCAAGGTGCGCATCGAGGTGCGCAATCCCGGACTGATGCGGCCGGGCATGTTCGTAACGGCAACCTTTCACGGTCAGAAGAAAGAGGCACGCGCGGCTGTTCCCGCAACCGCGGTTTTGCATCTCCACGACCGCGATTGGGTCTACCTGCCGGACAAAGACAACCAGTTTCGACGAGTGCCAGTGACTGCCGGAAACATGATCCCTGGCGGTAACCAGGAAATCATCGCGGGGATCACGCCGGGCCAGCGGGTCATTCTGAATGCCCTGCAATTCCAAAACACGGTGGAACAGTAATGATTCGCAAGCTCGTCGATTTTTCCCTTAACAACCGGTTCATTGTCTTGAGCCTCGCCGGGCTTCTTTTTATTTGCGGAGCAATCGCATTCAAGAAGCTGCCGGTTGAGGCTTACCCCGACGTTGCGAACACCTGGGTTCAGATAATCACCCAGTGGCCGGGCCGCGCCGCCGAAGAAGTGGAGCAACAGGTCACCGTTCCCATCGAAATCCAGATGAACGGGATGCCGCACCTGCAACACGTGCGTTCGGCTTCCCTGGCCGGACTGTCGGTGGTGAATCTGATCTTCGACGACGATTCCGATAACGACTGGGATCGCCAGAAAGTGCTGGAGCATCTCGCACAGGTCACACTGCCACCCAATGTCAGTGCAAGCATCGGCCCTGATTTCAGTCCGATCGGCTCGATCTATTGGTACACCATCGAAAGCAGCAATCCTGCTTACGATGTGATGGAACTGAAATCGCTCCAGGATTGGGTCGTCGCCAAGTATATGAAGTCAGTGCCGGATGTTGTGGACGATTCTTCGTTCGGCGGCAGTACCCGCGAATACCAGATTCGCATCGACCCCGACAAGTTGATTTCCTACGGATTGAGTCTGGCGCAAGTGGAGCAGCAGCTTACCAACGCCAACGCCAACGCGGGCGGAAGCTTCATTGAACAGGGATCGCAGCAGATCAACGTCCGTGCCGTGGGATTAGTGCGGGATGTCGCGGACATCGAGAAGACGGTCATCAAAACGCAAAACGGCACGGCACTTCGCATCAAAGACATCGCGGTAGTGACGCAAGGCCCCAAGATTCGCCTCGGGCAAATCGGCAAAGCCATCCACCGAAAAGATGGCGTAGTGCTTGATGACGACGACGTGGTGGAAGGAATTGTGTTTCTCCGGAAAGGCGCGGATACCGCGACAACGCTGGATAGCATTCACGCGATGGTGAACCGGCTGAACAACTACATCCTCCCAAAGGGCGTAAAAATCGTTCCGTACCTGGACCGCGATGATCTGGTCCATTACACCACCCACACGGTGCTGCACAATCTGGCCGAGGGCATGCTCCTTGTCGTCATCATCTTGTTTATTTTTCTGGGCAATGTCCGGGGAGCGATCATTGTCGCGCTGACGATTCCTTTTGCATTGTTATTTGCGTCTATTTGCCTGGATTTGCGGCATATCTCCGCGAATCTTCTCTCCTTAGGCGCGCTGGACTTCGGCATGGTCGTGGATGGTTCGGTGGTGATGATTGAGAACATCGTCCGGCACCTGCAGCGCAAGGAGGAAGGCACGCGCACGCTGCTGGACAAGATCCGCACCGCGGCGCACGAAGTGCAGCGGCCTGTTTTCTACGCCATCGCCATCATTATCACAGCCTATCTGCCGATCTTCACCCTGCAAAGAGTCGAAGGAAAACTGTTCCGGCCCATGGCGTGGACGGTGGCTTTTGCTTTGTTGGGGGCCTTGCTCTTTTCCATGCTGTTTGCGCCTGCGCTGGCAAGTTTCCTGTTTCGCGGCGACGTGAAGCAGTGGGAAAACCCGGTGATGAAATTCCTGACGGTGCGCTACAGAAGGGACGTTGCCTGGGCGATTCGCAATCGCTGGTTGACGGTTGGCGTCGCTACCCTCGCCTTCCTCTGCGCCATCTACCTGGCCTTCAGTGGCGTGATCGGATCGGAGTTTCTGCCACATCTCGACGAAGGCGCGATCTGGGTTCGCGGAACCTTGGCACCCAGCACCGGACCCACGGAGAGCGCGCGAATCGCCGGGCGGGCCCGCGAGGTGCTCGCTTCCTTTCCGGAGGTGCCGCAAGTTGTGGACCAAATCGGGCGCCCGGACGACGGAACCGACACAACCGGTTTCTTTGACACCGAGTATTTCGTCGACCTGCTGCCGAAGGAACAATGGCGGCCGGTCTTCCATCAGGACAAAGAGCGGCTCATCGCGGCCATGAGCCGCGAACTCGAAAAGATTCCGGGCGTCATCTGGAATTTCTCCCAGCCGATTTCCGACAACCTGGAAGAAGCAGTGAGCGGCGTGAAGGGCGCGCTGGCGGTAAAAATCTATGGCGACGACCTGAAAACCCTGGAGACCAAGGGCGATGAGATTGTCGCGGTCATGAAAAATATTCGGGGAGTCGAAGACCTTGGGCTGTTTCGCGTGCTTGGCCAGCCAAACCTCAATTTCTCTGTTGACCGCGATGAAGCATCGCGCTACGCAATCAATGTCTCGGATGTGCAGGACGCCATTCAGACCGCGGTCGGCGGCAATGCGCTTACCCAGGTGCTCATCGGAGAACAAAGATATGACCTGGTGCTGCGCTATTTGCCGGAGTATCGCGATACCAAGGAAGCAATTGAAAAGATTCGCTTGCTGGCGCCGACGGGCGAGCGAGTTTCACTGGCCCAGCTCACAAAGGTGACGGTGACCGATGGAGGCTCGGAAATCTATCGCGAGGCTAACTCGCGATACATTGCCGTCAAGTACAGCGTGCGCGGCAGGGATTTGGGAAGCACGGTCGAAGAAGCCATTAAGAAGGTAAACGCCCAGGTGAAATTGCCGCCCGGATATACCATCGATTGGGCCGGCGAATACGAGAGCCAGAAGCGCTCCGAACGCCGATTGTTGCTGGTCTTGCCGATTACGGTCTTGCTGATTTTCATCATCCTCTATTCCATGTTCCGATCGATGAAGTGGGCGTTCCTGATCCTGACCAACGTGGCCATGGCTCGCATCGGCGGGTTGCTCGCTCTGCTGCTTACCGGCACAAACTTCAGCGTTTCGTCGGGGGTGGGCTTTCTGGCGCTGTTTGGCGTTTCCGTGCAGACCGGCGTCATCATGGTGGAATACATCAATCAACTTCGCGCCAGAGGCTACGCCATTGAGGAAGCTGCAGTGGAGGGCGCCGTTTTGCGGTTGCGGCCCATCATGATGACGATGCTCGTCGCAACCTTGGGACTGCTTCCCGCTGCGCTGTCGCACGGCATCGGCTCCGATTCGCAGCGCCCTTTCGCGATTGTGATCGTCGGGGGTTTAATCTCTGATCTGGTCATGAGCATCATGCTATTGCCAACGCTGTATGTGTGGTTTGCGCGGCCGGGCGATCAGCTTCCAGTGCCCCTGGAAGGTGAGGAAGCAGTATGAAAATGCTCCGGTCTGTGAACTCCGCTGTCCTGCGCGTATCGGAGAATGAAATCGAAGCTGCTGGCAGCTATAGTGAAATCGCTGAGCAATCACGGGAAGGAACACGACATGAACAAAGCCGAGGTATGCGCACGGATCAGGGAAATCGCCATCATTCCGGCGATACGAGTGTCTTCGGCAGAAGAAGCGCACTTTGCCGCTGAGGCGGTTGCCAGCGGCGGAATTCCCATCGTGGAAATCACCCTCACGGTGAGCGGGGCAGTTGAGTTGATCGCTCACCTGGTTCGTTTCCACCCCAAGATGATCGTGGGCGCCGGCACGGTGCTGAATACCGACCTCGCGACCAAATGTCTGGATGCCGGCGTAAGTTTCCTCACCAGCCCCGGACGCAACTTGAAGGTGATCGAATTCGCGGCCAAGAGAGACATGGCAGTCCTCCCAGGCGCGCTAACGCCCACGGAAGTGATTGAGGCATGGGAGGCAGGAGCGGACTTCGTTAAAGTATTCCCTTGTGCAGAGCTCGGCGGCGAGCGCTATATCAAGGCGCTGAAATTGGCGCTACCGCAGATTCCGCTGATTGCCGCAGGAGGCGTCAATCAACAAACCGCGGCCAATTACATTTTGGCGGGGGCCACCGCCATCGGTGTGGGCACGGAACTCATTCCGACCGAGTCCATCGAACGGCGGCAAGCAAGACGAATTCAGGAGCTGGCGCATCGTTTTGCGGGGTTTGTGAAAGAAGCACGCGAGAGGACCGAGCCAAAAAAGAAAAGCGTCGTGGTTGGTAAGCACGGTGGAATCGAAGAATGCGAGAAGCAATAGCCTCCAGGCCCTTTTTAGCGGAGTCCCTCTGAACAGCCGCCGTTGTGCGTTATAGTGTGGCAATCTTTCTGGCCGGAGACTTTCATGAGACCCTCCATATTCGCGTTGCTGCTGATGGCCAGCTCCCTCTGGGCCCAGCAGCCTGCAATTCCCGAAATACCCTATCGTTCCGTGCCCGATTTGCTCAAACTGCCGCCCGACTTCTATCTCGGAGAAGTTGCCGGAGTCGCGGTCAATTCCCAAAGACACATCTTTGTTTTCTCGCGTGGCAACACGACCGGGCCGGCTTATGGAGCAGCAGCGGCGCAACTTTTGGAGTTTGCTCCGGACGGGAGGTTTATCCGCGAAATTGGGCACAACCTGTATGCCTGGTCTTACGCGCACACGGTGAAGGTCGATCCTGAGGACAACGTCTGGGTGACCGATAAGGGTTCGGATATGGTCGTCAAGTTCAATCGCGAAGGACACGTCGCCATGGTTTTCGGCCGCAAACAGGAGGCTTCCGATGAGGGAACCGGCCCGTTAAAAAAGGTGCAGCCGCCGCTGCCGCCGGAAGATGGAATGTTCCGGCAGGTGACCGACGTCGCCTGGGATTCTGCCGGCAATACGTACATCAGCGACGGGTACATCAATTCGCGGGTCGCCAAGGTCGATAAGGACGGCAACTGGCTGAAATCCTGGGGAGAACCGGGCGACAAACCCGGGCAGTTCAACACGCCGCACAGTATCGCGCTCGATGCCGACGGAAACGTCTATGTGGCGGATCGCGGCAATGCGCGCATACAGGTGTTCGATGGTGACGGTAAATTCCTCCGCCAGATCGTGATCGACGTTCCGGCCGGCCCCGATGCACATCCGGCCATCGGCAACCAACCCGCCCAGCCAGCTGGCGCTAGAAAGCCAGGAGCGCCTTGGGCAATCTGCATCACTCCTCCGCCACATCAGGTGCTGTACAGTTCCGATGCGTTTCCGGGTCGCATCTACAAGTTGAGCCTCGACGGAAAAGTTTTGGGCATGTTCGGCAAGTCGGGAAAGCAACTGGGACAGTTTGGCTGGATTCACGAGCTGGCGTGTCCCTCCGAAAATGAGCTGTACGTCGCCGAAATTTTGAACTGGCGGGTGCAAAAGCTCATCCTCGAGGCAACCCGCTGAAGCAAAGCTCAAGAAAAATGAGCGGCCGGCGAAGCGGAAGACCACGCCAAACGTCAGGCGCAAATTTGTTCTGGCGACTCAGGTTGAGCGGCAGATCGCGGCGCGGGGGCCGTGCCCCTCGGCTGTTCCGACTGCTGCTTATTGCGTTACCGAGAAACTGTCGTGCAATGTGGCGGTCGAACTGTTGCCGACCCATACGTCGAACTCCGAAGGCTCCACAACCCAGCCGTTCTTCGCGGCACTCCAGTAGTTTCGCTCTTCGCGACCGATCGTGAAGCTGATCTCCTGTTTTTGACCGGGCAGCAGTGTGACGCGGCGGAAACCCTTTAACTCGCGGACCGGTCTCGATGCCGAACCGAAACGCTGATGCAGATATAGTTGAACGACTTCGTCCGCTGCTGTTGCACCCGTATTCGCGACCGTTACGGTTGCCGTAATCGAGCCATCCACAGGAGAGGTTTTCGCGCTTAGGTGAAGATCGGAGATGGAGAATGTCGAATAGCTGAGCCCGTACCCAAAAGGGTAGAGCGGCGAGGTCGGAAGGTCCCAGTAGCGGGAGGTGAAGTCAGCTGAGTCATAGGGTTTGTGCGACGCCGTGTGGGCGTAATAAATTGGGACTTGCCCTACATTGCGGGGCCAGGTGACCGGCAGCTTGCCACCGGGCACCGCATCGCCCACGAGAAGATCTGCAACCGCGTTGCCCGTTTCAGTGCCGCCGAAGTAGCAATCCATAATCGCGGAAACGTGTTCGGAAGCCCATGAAATATCGAGCGGCCGCGTGCTGAACAGCAGCAGCACTACAGGCTTCCCAAGCGCCTGGATCTTTTCAAGAAGCGCTTGTTGCTTTCCGGGCAGGCTGAGTGACGAGCGCGAGGCATACTCAAAATCCATGGCACTCAACTCTCCGAGGGTCATGATCACCACATCGGAGTCTCCGGCCAACAGTAGCGCGCGCTTCCATTCGCGGTCCGTTTCTTCTGGGCTCCAGGGATTCTCCGGCTTGGGCCCAAATAAGCCCTCGAATGAGGAGGGGAACTGCTTGGCGATCTGCACGCCCTCGGCGTATTCCACGTGCGAATCGGGGAGCTTCGCGCGAATTCCCGCAAAGACCGAAACGCTATCTTCCGCCTTTGCCGTCAGGCTCCACGGCCCGTTCATGTCCCCTTTGCTGTTGCCCAGCGGTCCGATAACTGCAATTCGCTTGGTCGTCTTCCTCAGCGGAAGCAGACCGCCTTCGTTCCGGAGCAACACTGCAGAACGAGCCGCTGCGGTTCTGGCGGCCTGACGATGCTTCGCCAGCATCTCGGCATGGGTTTGCTCGGTCGAATCCGCGTACGGGTGCTCGAACAGCCCTAGATGGTATTTCGCAGCGAGTATCGGACGGGCCAGATCATCAAGCTGCGATGCGGTAAGCTGCCCGTTATCGAGAAGCAACTTCATCTGCTGCAGATACGTGGCGCTCCCCATATCCATATTCACGCCTGCTCGAGCAGCGCATAGCGCCGCGTCCTTGTCATTCTGCGCAAATCCTTGCGTGACAAGGCTGCCGACGGCGAAGGCGTCGCTCACAACGAACCCTTTGAAGTCGAACTCTTTCCGCAAAATATCCTGCAGCAGGTGGACATTAGCGCTCGCGGGCACGTCGTTCAGGTCCATGTACGCGCTCATGACCGTGGCCGCACCAGCCTCAACTCCGGCGCGAAATGGCGGCAGATAAACGTTCTGCATCTGTTCTTCCGCAATGTACGCGGCGTCGTAGTCTCTGCCGCCTTCTGCCGCTCCGTAGCCCGCAAAATGCTTCAGTGTCGCCAGGAAAGGCCGCGGATTCTCAGGCGTTCCTTGAAAGCCTCGTACCTGCGCCCGTGCCATGGCCGCTCCCAGGTAGGGATCTTCTCCGGCTCCCTCGGAAATGCGTCCCCACCGCGGATCTCTCGCGATGTCCAACATCGGCGCGAAGCTCCAGCGTACGCCGGCATGCATCGCCTCCTCAGAAGCGATCCTTTGCCCTTCTTCCGCCAGTGCCGGATCCCAGGAAGCAGCCACGGCCAGAGGCACGGGGAATTCCGTGTCAAAGCCGTGAATCACGTCGAAGCCGAAAAGGATCGGTATGTGCAAACGCTGCTCGGTCATTGCGATCTTCTGCAGCCGGTTAATTTCCTTTGCGTCCGTGACGAAAAGCAGGGAGCCAATCTCGCCGCGACGAATGTGCTCTTCATACGACACCGGGTCTGCCTTCACGCCAGGGATCGGAAGTTTCAAAAAGAACAGCTGGTTCAGCTGTCCGATCTTTTCCTGCGTTGTCATCTGCTTGAGAAGGGCATCGGCGCGATCCTGGTCATTGCGCGAAGTGGGAGATTGCGCTGACGCCGCGCCACAAAGAAGCAGCCCAATCAGGCTGAACGAAAGATACACTGGCAATTTATTCATGGCTCCCTCGTGAAAGCTCTTCTGGATCGGTCATGCGTAAGCCTACCTGCAAGTGCCCCAACAAGTGCCATACGGAAAGCAGGCACGGTTACATTTCCGTGGCGAATTCGCCATTGCCAGGAAAGGGGAGGAAAATAGCAGTCTGTAGTAGCGAACAGGAGAATTTGGCTCCCCGGGCTAGATTCGAACTGGCAACCCTTCGGTCAACCGCCGAAACCACTAACGCCGATGAATCCTTTTCTCGTTCTTTGTTTACCTTTCGTTCATATTTTGCCACCATCAGCACCATTGATATTACGCTTCTATGATGGCCGCCTCACCAAGCGCTGACCGGTGTTAACACTCGGCGTGCCCCTTGGCTATCAGAACTTCCTGGTGTTTCTGAAGCTCTGGGAAAAAATCCGCGCTACTCACGGCCGGTTCGCGATGACCGGTCCATTGCCAAACAAAAGATCACGGCTCCCGATGTTCGATATGCCACCGTCATTCAGGCTCTGGATGATCTCGTCGGACCCACTCGGCCTGAAAGACACCCGGGAAAGACCCGCGGCCCGAGAGCAAATCCCCCGTTTCGCGCCCCATAGCGGGATGAATTGCAGCAAAATCCAGCGAACCACTTCCTCAGTTCTCATTCGTGCCATGCTCGCCCTTGCCGGTGATCTCAACAATTGATGCGCTACGTCAGTAACTACATTTGCATCTTGGTCATCGCTATGACAGCAGCACTGCCAGGTCTTCAGGGCGTAGGTCGCGAATCATGCCGTTCTCGGCGCCGATCATTGCGGCGACAAGGTCGCGCTTGGTCTTCTGGAGCTCCAGGACTTTCTCCTCAACCGTGTCCCGGGCAATCAGGCGATAGGTGAAGATGGGCCGCGTCTGTCCAATGCGATGCGCGCGGTCTACGGCCTGCGCTTCAACCGCGGGGTTCCACCACGGATCGAGAATGAATACATACTCGGCGGCGGTCAGATTCAAACCCAGACCGCCGGCCTTCAGGCTGACAAGGAAGAGCCGGCAGTCTTTGTCATTCTGGAAGCGCTCCACTCGCGCCTGGCGGTCACGGGTGGCGCCGTCAAGGTATTCGTAAACGATGCCGTCCTGATTCAGGCGGTCACGGAGAATCTTCAGCAAGCTGGTGAACTGCGAGAACACCAGCGCCTTGTGTCCTTCGTCGAGGACTTCACGCAGTTGCTCGAGCAGCACCTCCAGCTTGGCGCTGGAATCACTGGAGCGTTTCGAATCGAGCAAACCGGGATGGCAAGCAGCTTGCCGCAGGCGCAACAATGCCTCCAGGACCTGAATCTTGGAATTCGCCAGGCCGGCGGTTTCGATCCGCTTGAGCAAGGAATCGCGGTAGTGCCGGCGCAACTCGTCGTAGAGCTTCCGCTGCTCAGGTTCGAGCTCGCAGTACACGGTTTGCTCGGTTTTGGGCGGCAGTTCACGCGCCACCTGCTCCTTGGTGCGACGCAAGATAAACGGCCGCAACGCGTGACCCAGCAGGCGGCGCGTTTCTTCGTCCGGATTGCGCATCGACCCGCCCGCGACCTTGAAGGCATTGGCGGCGCCGAGCATTCCAGGGTTGAGAAACTCGAATAAAGTCCACAGCTCACCGAGGTGGTTTTCCACCGGAGTGCCGCTCACCGCCAGACGATGCCGTCCGCGCAGAAGCCGCACGGCCTTCGACGATTCGGTTTCCGCATTCTTGACTACCTGCGCCTCGTCGAGCACGATGTAGTCAAACTCGGCGTCCTTGAAGCGCCAGGCGTCCCGGCGCAGCGTGCCGTAGGTAGTGAGCACCAGGTCGTAAGCGGCAAAGTCATTGCCGTTGCGCTCCAAGCCGGTATGGTCGAGCACGCGCAGCTGCGGAGTGAAGCGTGCCGCTTCCTCCTTCCAGTTGAACACGAGCGACTTCGGAACCACCACCAGGGACGGACCGACGGGCTCGCCCGCGGCGCGCTGCTCGCGGCGGGATTCGAGCAGCGCCAGGACCTGCGCGGTCTTGCCCACACCCATGTCGTCTGCCAGGCAGCCACCGAAGGAGAAACGCTGCAGGAAGTGCATCCAACCCAAGCCTTCGCTTTGATAATCACGCAGGCGGCCCACAAATCCCGCGGGCTGTGCCGCAGGTTCGACGCCGTGAAAGCGCCTTAGCTCCTCGCGCACGCGCGCGAAGGTCTCATCGCAGCGGGCTTCCGGCTGCGCCGCCAAGAGGGTGTCAAGCAGTCCCGCTTGGCTCGGACGGAAGCGCACATGACCTTGCTCTGGCACACCCATTCCAGCCAGCGGGCCAATACGCCGCAGCCACTCCTCCGGCAACATGCCATAGGTTCCATCATCGAGCCGCACCATCTTGTCCCCGCGGCGCAGGGCCCCGAGCAGCTCGGGCAGGCGCGCTGTAGTGTTCCCGTACTCGACCTCACCGTGCAGCTCGAACCAATCCACGCCACTCGAAACTTCGATGCGAAATGCGCCTGGGCGTCGAAAGATCTTTCCTTCGGCTTCGATGTCCCAGCCTGCCTCCACAAGCGAACCTACGATGCGAGGCAGCTTGCTCGGAGCCAACTCCCACCTCGGCGTGGAATCCGGGTAGGTGGGAGCGCGCTGCTTCAGGCCCAGCTGATCGAGCAGAGCGCAGGCGGCCTTCTCCGCATGGCAATCCCGGCGTATGAAACGCCGTCCTGCAGCATCGAAAAAGCCACGCGCCGGATCGAACGCCGCGAACATGCGGTCCTCGTAAGCAAAACGCAGTTTCGCATCCAGGCGTTCATGCCGGAACGAGACACGGGTTTTGGATATTGTCAAATGAGGACGGGGTGGCAGCGCCACCTCCTCGTATCGTAACTCCTCTGGCACCCTCAGCGGCGGCAGGTTCGGACAGCAGAGCAAAGTCGCCAGGAATTCATCGCGTTCCTCTTCGGGAACCGAGATCAAGCCCTGTTTACGAAGAGCCATGATCCATTCGATCGGGTTGTCGCTGGCGAGAGGTGCCACGCGGTCTCGCGTGATTACCAGACCTGCCGTGGCCAGGGCCGGGAATGTTGCTTCCCTCTGTTCTTCGCCGCGCTGGAAAAAGCCCGTGAGGGTACATGCTTTTTCGCCTACCCGGTGCAGCTCAAGGTGGAAATTCCAGGGACCGCCTTCGTCCCAAGCAAGCGGAAGCAGGTTGTCCGGTTCGTTCAGCGGCCGCAGAAAGCAACGTCCGGTGCGCGCCACCAAGGGCATGAGCATGCTGGCCAAAGCGGGCGAGAGCAGAGCGGATTCGGGGATCGGCAGATACGTTCCCGCGTACCCGTAGCCGTAGATATACGATTGACCTCCCCGCAGAGCGGACAGAATTTCGCGGTCCTCTGATAGCGGGAGCTGGGCGATCTGGCCTTGGCTCAGAGAAAGAGCTTTGGGTCGCGAGAAGCTGCCATTGGCGTTCTGTTTGCGCGATTGCAGTGAGAGAACCAACTCGCTGCCGTACACGTTTTTGGCGACATCCACGACATACAGGATTTCCAGCTTGGACGGCCAAACCGCGCGATCTCGAGGTGGCGAGAGCTCACCGAGTTGCTTCCGCCAGTCCGCTGGTTTCAGCTTCGCCGGATTCCAGACAACCGCAGGAGACCGCAATGAGAGCACCGGCGCCGTCCCGTCGTGCTCATAGAGTTCTTCATCGCCATCGCGGTAGTCAAGGCCATCGAGACCGTCCCAGCCAAGAGCATCCAAGTCCAGGATGAGCTTGTCTGCCGAGGCGGCTGCGGTCAAATATTGATGCTGGTCAGCGGCAAGGATGGCGGCCCACACGTGTTTGCAAGCAACGCCCTGCTCCACAAAATGGGGGCAGTCGCACCAAACCGCAAGCTTGTCGTCTCTCCAGCCCAATTGCACCTCGTAAGAGCCGGTACCACGCACGCAGGCAGTAAGCTCGGTTTGGGAACCTTCGTGGATCGTGACGCGGCCCTTACAGTAGTAGTCATCGCCGCGCTTCCGAACATTCTTGGTGAAACTCGCTGCCAGTTTGGTGGAAAGACTCATAGACCCGCTCTAGGAAAACTCTCTAGACATTCTATGCAGCTTTTCCATGATTTTCCATGGGGAGAAAGCTCCTCAAGATAAGCAGCGAAGGCGACTGGCTGTCAGCAGCGAGAGAACTCCGAGTCCTTTGTACTATCGGAATTTCTCATCGCAAGAACCCCCGGAATCTTTGACCCCAGCCTGGGCGATAATTTGGCGTTCGCGCGTTCTCTCTTTTCGATCATCCCCACACCACCAAGACCCGTTCGATA
>CAWDRK010000015.1:0-45901 GCA_963804635.1 Candidatus Acidiferrales bacterium | reverse complement strand
AGAGGCGTTTCGGCTTGAGGTCTGTCCAGCGACGCAACACTGACGCGTGGTCCTGCTAACCCAAAGCTGAGAACGACATAGACCTACCGAGCGATTTATTTTGTCGCAAAAAGCACTGGACATCCCTTATCGCTTTTGAGACGATCAGTGTGGATTACTTCGATGCGGAGGCCACACATTGAAACGAAATGCGGAAGGTGTACCAAAGTTCTTATCCGGCCGGGAATTCAGCAATCAAGAAATTCAGGAGATTCAAGAGACGGTGCGGGTGTACTGGCGGCTGAGTCGGAAGGAGCTGGTACAGACCATCTGCGAACATCTGGAGTGGGTTACACCCGCAGGGCGGAACAAGCTGGCTTCCTGTGCGAAGGCTTTGCGACAACTGGAGGCGTTGGGATTGGTGAAGTTGCCCAAGCTGGACGCCAGCATGCAGCACAAGGGTGAGCGAGCGATTGTGGTGGGGGCGGGCAGCACTGCAGAGGAGGAGATTACCGGAACGATGCGAGAGGTGGGCCCGGTAGAAGTGGAACCGGTAGGCGGGAAGGAAGCGATGCAGCTGTGGAACGAGTATGTGCATCGTTACCATCCGCTGGGCTACAAGCGACCGTTTGGAGCGCATCAGCGATATTTTCTGGTGGGCCGGGGTGGGCGTCGCTTGGGCTGTTTGCTGTTTGCTTCCTCGGCGTGGGCGCTGCGAGAGCGGGACGCCTGGATCGGATGGACGGAACGAGATCGCGAGCAAAGATTGAACTGGGTGGTGGCCAACAGTCGATTCTTAATTTTTCCCTGGGTGCGGATCAAAAATCTAGCGAGCAAAGCGTTGTCGCTGGCGGCGCAACGGATTCGTAAAGACTGGGAGGAGCGCTACGGCTACGGGCCGGTGTTGCTGGAAACGTTCGTGGAGGTGGCCCGCTACCGGGGGACCTGCTATCAAGCGGCCAACTGGATTCGCTTGGGGGAGACGCGTGGGCGAGGACGGATGGATCGTCACACGCGATACCTATCGACTCCCCGGACGATCTACGTGTATCCGCTGGTGCCGGAGTTTCGTGCGTTTCTGCAAGGGGCGAGCGGAGAAGGCCAGAGGCAGCGATGAGCTGCCGGGAGCGCAGAGAAGAACGCAGACGGGAGAGCAAGGAGCGGAGACGGGCAGCGAAAGAACTACGCAAACGTCAGGCTGCCGAGGGTCTCGAGAGTCCGCCGAGGGGCACGATCGGGAACGGAACGAGTCCCTGGAAGACGGTGAAGGAGGAACAGCAGGCGCGACAGGAAGCGGTGGAAGAACAGCTCCAAGCATATCGTTCCGCCCTGCCCACGTTATTGAAGCGGTTGGGGAAGATCCGCGACCCGCGGAATCCGAAAACGATCCGGCACAAATCGACGGTGTTGCTGTTGTACGGGATACTCCTGTTTGTATTCCAGATGGCCTCGCGACGAGAAGCTAACCGGCAGATGACTCTGCCGCAGTTCCAGGAGAACCTGCGACGGCTGTTTCCGGAGCTGGAAAGTGTTGCGCATCAGGACACGTTGAACCGGCTGCTGGCGGGGATCGAGGTAAACGAGATCGAGGTAGCACTGGTCGAACTGATCCAGCGGTTCATCCGCAAGAAGAAATTCTTGCGCTACCTGGTGGGGAACTGTTATCCGGTGGCGATCGATGGAACGCAGAAGATGGCGCGGGACAGGCTGTGGACCGAGCAATGCTTGGAGCGAGACCTACAGCGCAAGCAGAAAGACGGGAGCGTGGCCAGTGAGACGCAATACTACGTCTATGTTCTAGAGGCCAACCTGGCTTTCGCCAATGGCATGACCATTCCGCTGTTGAGCGAGTTTCTGACCTACGAAGAGTACGACCAAGAGAGGGATAAACAAGACTGCGAACTAAAAGCTTTCCGCCGGCTGGCGCAGCGGATGAAAGAGTATTTTCCGCGTCTGCCGATCCTGATTTTGTTGGATGGGCTGTATGCTAACGGCCCGGTTGTGGAACTGTGCCGGCGCTACCATTGGCAGTTCATGATCGTGCTGCAGGACGACTCGCTGCCGTCGGTATGGGAAGAGGTCCGCGGGCTCGGACAACTGCAGCGCAACCATCATGGGGAGCAGCACTGGGGTGACCGCAAGCAACGTTTCCGCTGGGTGAACGACATCGAGTATCGCTACGGGGAGAGAGAACGGAAGAGGCAAATTCTGCATGTGGTGATCTGCGAAGAAACCTGGGAGGAACTGGCCCCGGATTCGGCAAATACGGTGCAGAAAGCCTCGCGTCATGCTTGGATCTCCAGCGAACCGCTGAGCCGGGAGAACGTCCATGAGCGATGCAACTTGGGCGCGCGGCATCGTTGGGGAATCGAGAGCAACTTTTTGGCGGAGAAGTGTCAGGGCTACCAGTACGAGCATTGCTTTTCGCAGGACTGGAAGGCCATGAAGGGTTACCACTTCCTGATGCGGCTGGGACATCTGCTGAACACCCTGGCGCAAAACACGGCACGTCTGGCGCGGTTCGTGCGTAGTCGGGGGCGGCGTGGTCTGATTCAGTTTCTGAGAGAGACGTGCACGGGGCCTTGGCTAGACGCTACAAGAATCCAACTGCTTCTCGCCTCTCCCTGCCAGCTTCGTTTGGAATGAACAAAACCCTGAACAAGGACAATTCCAAGCTTCCTCGCAGAGATCGACACGGCAGCGTGTCGCTGTTCGCTGAAGGATGGCTCAACGATTAACAAGGAAGAAGCAAAACGAAACAGCAAGGAACGCCTGGATGGCGTAAGTCGCCGCCTCCTATCTACGCTTTGCCCCTGCTGGACCGCCCTGGCGACCGTGCGTCCGGGGCATGCGGCAGGACTGCCAGCGACGCCCCTCAATGGGATAGCCGACCCGACTACGCTATACTCAAAACATCAGGTGAAACGCGCAAACTGGGAAGAGCGAGCTCCCGTATCGTCCCAGACCGGCGCGAACCAAGCCGATGACCCACACTCCATTTGTCTATCTCACGGTGCTGGCCTATCTGGCCAGCATGGGCCTGTACCTGCGCTTCTTGTATAAGGGCAAGGAACTGACCGGGCGGTTGGCTACATTATTGATGTTCCTGGCTTTAGCGTTGCACTATGTGGCTCTGCTGATGCGCGCGCGGGGCACACACACGGTCCCGTACCACGACCTGCAAGGTGCTATGTCGCTATTTGGCTGGCTTTTGGCGGTAACCTATCTTTGTCTTGAGATTTATCACCGCCAGCGCACCGTGGGTGCCTTTGTTATCCCGATTATTCTAGCGTTCTTTTTCGCCGCGAATGCGACATCGAGCCATCCGGGCGCTCCCGCACCCGCTCATGGTGTTATTTTCGCGCTCCACGTGACCCTGAGCATTCTGGGCTATTCCGCCTTCGCGCTGGCGTGTGTGTTGAGCCTGATGTATCTGGGGGAAGAGCGACTGCTGCGCATTCGGCGGCTCGGCGAGGCGGTGTGGCGTTTGCCTTCCCTGGAATTGCTGGAGCGAATGAGTCATACCAGCGTGCTGGTGGGGCTGGCAGCAATCACCATCGGCACGGGGCTGGGCTTTCTGGCCGTAGACCGCCACTTGGCGGAACATTCTTCCTATCTCGATCCCAAGTACTTCTTCACGCTGTTGGTACTGCTGCTGTATGCCGTCTATTTCCGGTTGGCGCGGACGGCGGCATGGCGCGGGGCGCGTGCTTCCCGATTGTGCGTGTTTAATTTTGTGCTCGTCATTTTGAATTTTGCGGTGGTGAACCTGTTCTTCTCGCAAAGCCACAGGTTTTTTTAGGAGCGCGCGACTCAAGCATGGAAATAGTGCTCGTCGGCCTGAATTTTCGGACAGCACCGGTCGAGGTGCGGGAAAAGGTGTCTTTTTCCGTCGACCAGGCGCGCCGGGCCGCTGAAGAACTGCGCACGCAAGGAATCCTCGAAGAGACGCTGGTTCTCTCCACCTGCAACCGAACCGAGATTTACGGTGTTCATGCCAACGCCAACCGTGAATCTGCGAGCGCACTTTCCACTTACCTGAGCGGCTTTCATTCCCTGCGACCCGATGTGCTGAATCCCTCGCTCTATCACCACTACGACCACGATGCGGTGCGCCATTTGTTCCGCGTTTCCGCAGGACTTGATTCGATGCTTCTCGGCGAAGCGGAAATATTAGGGCAGGTCCGGGAGGCGTATTTCCACGCCCATGAAAGCCACGTCACCGGCCCGGTGCTGAACCGGCTATTTCAGGCCGCACTGGAAATCGGGAAGCGTGTTCGCGCCGAGACGGAGCTTGGCACGCGGCCCATGGGAGTGGCTTCCGCGGGTATGAAGCTGGCCGAGCGCATTTTCGGCAAATTAAGTGACCGCAGCGCGCTGGTGCTTGGCGCGGGAACCATCAGCGAGCAGGTCGTTTCGCAATTGCGCGACCGCAAAATCAAGAATCTCTATCTCTCGAATCGCTCGCGCGACAAGGCCGAGGAATTTGCCCGCCAATACGATGGCAAAGTACTGGAGTGGGGCGAATGGGATACCGCGCTGAAGCTGCCGGACGTGATTGTCTCTGCCGTGGGCGTCCAGGATACATTACTGACCAGAGTGATGATTGAGCGCGCCATGAGCGCGCGCGGCAATCGCGCCCTGTTCTTGATGGACCTTGGACTCCCCCGCAACATCGAACCGGCCGCCGCCGACCTCTACAATGTGTATCTGTACACCATGGACGATTTGACGGAAATCGTGAATCAGAACCGCAGCGCGCGACAAACCGAGGTCCCTAAAGCGGAAGCTCTGGTGGAAGAACACGTCGGCAAATTTATTTCCTGGCAGGCCAGCGTGCAATTGATCGGCGTGCTGGAAATGCTGCGGGGAAGTCTGAAACAGAGGCGCGCCGCATTCCTGCATGAGAAACTTTCAGGAATGAACCATTTCAGCGCGGAAGACCGCGAGCAAATCGGCAACATGATGGATGAATTGATCGAGCAGTTGCTGATCGTGCCGGCCGAGCGGTTGCGCTCGGAAAAAGAGCATCGCAGGAAGATTCAGAACGTCGAAGCGCTTCGAGACTTGTACCTGTCCGACCGGGAGAAACCGTGAGGCCCCTGCGCATTGGCAGTCGAGGCAGCATTCTGGCGCGCTGGCAGGCGGAATTCGTGCGCAAGCAGTTGTTCCAGATCACCGGAGTGGAAGGCGAAATCATTATTATCAAGACGTCGGGCGATAAGATGCAGCAGGCTCCGCTGACGCAGCTCGGCGGCAAAGGAATCTTCATCAAAGAGCTGGAGGAAGCGCTGCTAGCGGAGAGTGTAGATCTGGCAGTTCACAGCGTGAAAGACATCCCGACCGAGACGCCGGGACGGCTGTTTTTTCCCGCCGTGTGCCGCCGCGACGACGTGCGCGATTGCCTGATTTCCCACCGCGGCGAGACCCTCTCCCATTTGAAGCCGGGCGCGCGCGTGGGCACCAGCAGCCTGCGCCGCCAGGCGCAATTGCGTCACTTTCGCCCGGATCTGGATATTCGCGAGTTGCGTGGAAATGTGGACACGCGCTTGCGAAAGGTGGAAGGTGGCGAGTACGACGCGATCGTGCTTTCCAAAGCGGGCCTGGACCGCTTGGGTTGGAGCCAGAAAATCACCGAAGCACTTTCCACGGACATTTCTCTTCCCGCCGTGGGGCAAGGCGCCATTGCCATCGAATCGCGCACCAAAGACACGGAAGCCGCCGAAATTTTAGGGAAGCTGGACGATGTGGAAACGCGTACAGCCATTATTGCCGAACGGGCGCTGCTCTCCACGCTCGAAGGTGGCTGCCAGGTCCCGCTGGGAGCTTGGGCGCGGCTGGAGCGCGGTGAATTGGTGATGGAAGCAGTGGTGTGTTCGGTGGACGGCGCGCAGTACATTCGCCAGCGCGCGACGGCCCCGCCGGACCAGGCGGCGCAACTTGGCGAGCGCATGGCGCAACTGCTTGCGGACGGCGGCGCGCGGAATATCCTGGAAGAGGTACAGCGTTCTCGTGGCTGACCCGGCTGCCAAAGCGCTGGCAGGGAAGCGCGTCGTGGTGACGCGAGCGGCGGAGCAGAGCGAGTCGCTGCTGGCGGCATTGCGGGAACAGGGGGCCGTCCCGATTGCGTTGCCGCTTGTGGCGTTTGCGCCGCCCGAAGATTTGCGTCCGCTGGACGATACCATTCGCAACCTCGGAAGATACGACTGGGTGTTTCTGACCAGTCAGAATGCCGTGCGCGCCTTGCAGCAGAGAAGCGACTTCCTGGGATTGCAGCTGGCGAAAACACTGGTTGACGTTAGCGTCGCCGCCGTGGGCCCTGCAACGGCAGAGTCCGCGCGCGACGCCGGACTCAAAGTCGCGTACGTTGCCACCAGGCATCAAGGTGTGGCCCTCGCGGAAGAATTAGCCGCACAGGTCAAGGGAAAAAGAGTGCTGCTGCCGCGCAGCGATCGGGCCAGCCGCGATATTGTGGATGCATTGAATCACTTGGGCGCCTTTGTGTCCGAAGTGACCGCCTACACTAGCGTGGCCACGTCGGAGCAGGAAATGCGAACCCATGAGGCGGTGCTGCGTGAAGGAGCTGATGCAGTGCTATTTTTCAGCCCGTCGGCGGTGCATCATTTTTTCGATCTTCTAGGGCGCGACCGGTTTTTGGCTTTCTCACAGCAAGCGGCATTTACGGCCATCGGGCCTGTGACCAAGGGCGCGCTGCGCGAAGCGGGTGCAACGCGCACCGTTGTTGCTCGCGACACCACCGTCGCTGCGATTCTCGCGGCGCTCGCGGAGTTCTTCACCAGGCCACATCAGGGCTTGCCTCTAGGAGTGCAACCAGAATGAGTTTTCCCATCGATCGTCCAAGACGTTTACGTCGCACCGAGGCTTTACGAGGGCTGGTGCGAGAAACGCGCCTCAGCACCGCCGGGTTCATTTACCCCATGTTTGTCTGCCCGGGAAACCAGGTGCGCAAGGAAGTCAGTTCCATGCCTGGGATTCACCAGCAATCCGCCGATCAGATTGTTGAAGAATGCCGGGAAGTGGAGGCGCTCGGAATCCCCGGCATCATTCTGTTCGGGCTGCCAGAGAAGAAGGATGCCAGCGGTGCCAGTTCTCTGGCCGCGGATGGCGTGGTACAAAAGGCGATCGAAGCGATCCGCAAGGCGAAGCTCAATCTGCTGGTAATTACGGACGTGTGCCTGTGCGAGTATACCGACCACGGACATTGCGGCGTAATTGAGAACGGCGAAATTGTGAACGATCCGACGCTCGAGATACTGGCGGAGCAGGCGCTTTCCCACACGCGCGCCGGTGCCGACGCGGTCGCTCCCTCGGACATGATGGACGGGCGCGTGGCCGCCATCCGCGCGAAACTCGACGCCCACAAGTTTGAAAATATTCCCATTATCTCCTACGCTGCCAAATACTGTTCCGGTTTCTACGGGCCATTCCGGGAAGCGGCAGAATCCGCGCCGAAATTCGGCGATCGGCGCAGCTACCAGATGGATCCCGGAAATTCTCGCGAAGCGATGAAGGAAGTGGAGTTGGACTTGGAAGAAGGCGCGGACGTGATCATGGTGAAGCCGGCACTGCCTTACCTGGATATTATTCGCGGCGTGCGGGATCGTTTTGACGCACCGGTGGCGGCCTACAATGTCAGCGGCGAATATTCGATGGTGAAAGCCGCTGCGCTAAACAATTGGATTGAGGAAAAACGAGTGGTGCTGGAAATTCTGACGGGGATTCAGAGGGCCGGGGCGCACATCATCCTGACGTATCACGCCAAGGATGCCGCTCGCTGGCTGAAGCCTTGAACGGACAGGTGATGAAATGAGCGCGACACATCCGCAGGTCAAGCCCGAGCGACGCCGTTCCCGGGAAATTTTTGCGCGAGCAGAAAAGGTCCTCGTCGGCGGCGTCAACAGCCCGGTGCGCGCGTTCCGTTCGGTTGGCGGCGAGCCGCTGATCATCGAAAAGGGAAGTGGCCAGAATCTCTACGATGCGGACGGCAATGTTTTGCTGGATTACGTTTGCTCCTGGGGAGCGATGCTGCTGGGCCACGCTCATCCGGCGGTTAGTGCCGCAATTGCCGATCAAGCGCAGCGGGGCACGAGCTTCGGTGTGACCACGGAACTGGAAGTGGAGCTCGCTACGCTGATCACCACGGCCGTCCCTTTTCTCGAGAAAGTCCGCTTCGTTTCCAGCGGCACGGAAGCAACCATGAGCGCGGTGCGCCTGGCGCGCGGGGTAACCAAGCGCGATCTCATCGTCAAGTTTGAGGGCTGCTACCACGGCCACGCCGACAGCTTCCTTTCGCAAGCGGGCTCGGGATTGGCCACTCTGGGAATTGCGGAGTGCCCCGGCGTTCCTGCGGCGCTGGCGGCCCTGACTCTGAATGTTCCCTACAACGACCTGGCGGGAGTCGAGCGGGTCTTTGCTGAACACAAGGGGCAGATTGCCTGCGTGATTGTCGAGCCGGTAGCGGCGAACATGGGCGTGGTCTTGCCGAAAGCAGGGTTCCTCGAGGGATTGCGGGAAATCACACGCCAGAACTCGGCGCTTTTGATTATCGACGAGGTCATTACTGGATTTCGACTCCGCAATGGCTGTGCTCAGGAATTGCTCGACGTTCAGGGTGACCTGACCACCCTGGGGAAGATCATTGGAGGTGGCTTGCCTGTCGCAGCCTATGGAGGCAGCGCCGAACTGATGAACCATGTGGCGCCGCTTGGGCCGGTCTACCAGGCGGGTACGCTGGCGGGGAATCCGTTGGCAATGCGGGCTGGCATCGCGACGCTCACGGAATTGAGCAAGCCCGGACTTTATGAGGGAATCCATGAGCTAGCTACCCGCCTGACATCCGGATTGGAGGAGGCCTTGAGGAGCACCGGCATTCCCGCGCAGGTGAACAAGATCGGCTCGCTTTCGACGATCTTTTTTGCCACCCAGCCGGTGGCAAATTACAGCGATGCCAAACGGTCTGACACCAAGCAATATGCGCGTTTCTTTCGCGAGATGCTGCAACGGGGCATTCTTCTCGCGCCCTCGCAGTTCGAGGCCGCTTTCGTCTCTGCCGCGCACACACCCGGCGACATCGAGCGCACGATCAAGGCCGCCAGCGATGCGCTGCAAACGATTTCTGGACAACCATCCGCCTAAACTCACGAAGGGGAGAACAATCGATGCATGAAGTTCTGGAGGGCCTGGAAGAGCATGGAGGACACGGAGAAAGTCCCCTGACGTTGCCTGTTACCGTCACGCTAGCCATCCTGGCGGTGTTGGTTGCCATGGTCACGCTTCTCGGTCACCGCGCGCACACCGAGGAACTGCTCCTGCAATCCAAGGCCAGCAATCAATGGGCTTACTATCAAGCGAAAAGCATCCGCTCCAGGCAAATGCAGAATGATGCGGATCTGCTCGCAACGCTTGCGCCTGCCGACAAGGAAAAGGCCGAAGCGGTGCAGGAAAAATACGCGCAAGAGGCAGAACGCTATGAGAAGGAAAAAGACCAGATCAGCGAGCAAGCAACGGACTTCGAGAAGGAGCGGGACCTGGTGGCACGTCGCGCGGATCGCTACGACGCCGGAGAAGTTTTTCTGGAGATCGCCCTGATCATCTGCTCCTTTACCCTGCTGACCAAAATGAAAGGTTTCTGGTTTGCCGGAATGCTACTGGGTGTTGTGGGCATGCTAACCGCCGCCAGCGGCTTGTTGCTCCACTAACGGTCCTACAGGACAAGCGCTGGCCTCAAGCGACGCTGGGTGGCCGTGTATTCCGCAGCAAAGCAATTTCCCCACTCAACTGTTCGATCCTATTCAGCAACTCCCGATGACGCTTTTCCTCCACATCAGGTTTTTTGCCAATAAACGACAGCGTTCCGCCGGGTTCGAGGATGCATTGGTCCACCTCCGACAGGGACCCGAAGCCCTGCTTGCGCGCCGCCGCTTCAAGCTGAGGCACGGTAATCAATTCACGCTTCAGATTGTTCCTGCGGATTTTCCCGCCCTGAATCAACACATCGGGGCTACCCTCCACAAGCTGGTCGAGTTTCCTGTGGTCGTAGAGGAAGCGGACGACCAGGTAATTGGTAATCACCAGCGAGGTTGCGCCGATCATCCCGCCGGCCAGGGAATTGTCATCTCCAATGATGGCGTTCTGCACCGTGTTCGAAATGGTCAGCAGCACAACCAAGTCAAAGGGATTCAATTGCACCAATTCGCGCTTTCCCGACAGGCGAAACACCAATACCAGGAAGAAATAGATGATGATCGGCCGGATAATCTTCTCCAGGATCGGCAGAGACGGAACAAACAAGTGCAGCCAGATATCGTGCATGACGCATGTCCTCCGCAAAGCAGTTCGGCAGCCGCGATTGGCAAGCGAGAGTAACACTACCATGCCATGCCGCACGAACGAGCAGTAGGCGGGGAGATACCTGCCCTTGAGGACAGTCATACATTGGAACACCCTGTGATGCCGAGCGTTTACGGAATCATTTGTTTTGTCTAATGTAGATAGAAGCCGAAGTGTGGTACTCGCAAGACGACTTGTACTCCAAGCCCTCCTCTGGAGGCATTCGAAATCTTCGCCGGCGGGAGAATCTCTGTCTTGCCGGCACGCGAAGCGACAAGCTCATGGCCCAGAGAATGGTGAGTGAGCCCGGGATACAGCTGGGAACTCAACAACTTACAACCTTGCTCGACTCGACCCGCGAATTGATCGCCATCCTCGGGCAGGACGGCACCGTTCAGTTCGTTAATTCCACTTTTCAAAGCGTGCTTGGCTATCGCACCGAAGAGCTGCTGGGCCGCAGCCTGTTCGCGATCGTTCATGCCCTGGACGTACTGCAACTGCGCGAACGGCTTAAGCAGGTGGCGGCCGAAGAAGGCTCCTCCATCACGGAACGCTGCCGGGTGCGCGCAAAAGATGGCTCGTGGCGCTGGCTCGATGTCACCTACCGGGATCGACTGAAAGAGCCTGGTCTGGAAGGCATTCAACTGAACGCGCTGGACGTGACCCATCTGAATCGTATGGAATCCGAGCGCCAGGTGATTGCGGAGATCGTGCACGCGCTGAACGAGACCTCGGACCTGGATCAACTGCTCACGCGCATTCACGCGGCTTTGAAACGCGTCGTTTCCGCCGAGAACTGCTTCGTGGCCCTGCATGAACCGGAAGAGGACACCTTTCAATTTCCGTTTTTCGTCGATGAGTACGATACCGCGCCAGCTCCGCAAAAGGTCGGACGAAGCTGCACCGCTTACGTGTTTCGCACGCGCCACGCGAAACTGATTCCCCAGTCCGAGTTCGACCGTTTGGCGGCAGCCGGTGAGGTGGAATTGGTTGGTTCGCCCTCGCCTGCCTGGCTGGGAGTGCCGCTGAAGACTCCCACCGCGACGATTGGCGTACTGGTGGTTCAACACTATCGCAACGAGAATGCCTTTGACGTGCGCGACCTCGAGTTCCTTGACTCTGTCGGGGGGCACATCGCCCTGGCTATCGAGCGCCGCCGCGGTGAAGTGGAACTTCGTCGCAGTGAATCGATACTTCGCCTGCTGTTCGAACACAATCCGTTGCCAACCTGGCTGCATGAGATCGAGAGCCTCAAGTTTCTGCGCGTCAACGAGGCTGCAGCTCGTTTGTATGGGTACTCGCAGGAAGAATTTGAGTCCATGTCGATTCTGCAGATTCGGCCTTCCTCCGAGCAGGAAAAGGCGCGCAGTTTCATCAAGGAATTAACATCCAACACCGAGGAGCACGGCATCTGGCTGCACCAGGCACGCGACGGGCGACAGTTTGAGGTGGAAATTACTTCCCACGAGCTTCTTTATGCCGGTAAACGCGTACGCCTCGTGGTGGGTCAGGACATCAGCGAACGACGGCAATTGGAAGGACAATTGCGCCAAGCTACGAAAATGGAAGCTGTGGGACGTCTGGCTGGCGGCGTAGCCCACGATTTCAACAACATGCTGATGGTCATTAAGGGGTACACCGAGCTGCTCTTGAACGTGCTTTCTCCGTCGGATCACATCACGCGAAAAATTCAGCAGATCGACCGCGCCGCCGATCGCGCTGCCACGCTGACCCGGCAATTGTTGGCGTTCAGCCGTATGCAAGTGTTGCAGCCGCAAGTAATCAATCTGAATTCTGTTGTAGAGGAGATGGGCAGACTTTTGCCCCGGCTGATTGGCGAGGACATCGAGCTGGTCATTCGCCCGCACACGAACCTGGATTCAATCCGCGCCGATGCCGGACAGATGGAGCAGGTGATCATGAATTTGGCGGTGAACGCTCGCGATGCGATGCCCAACGGGGGCAAACTGGTGATCGAGACCTGCAATTCTGATCTGGAACAGTCTTACGCTTCGAGCCATCCGTTGATGTGCCCAGGATCGTACGTGCAGCTTTCCGTTAGCGACAATGGCACGGGCATGGACGCGGAAACCCAGACGCACATCTTCGAACCGTTCTTTACCACCAAGGAAAAAGGCAAGGGCACAGGCCTGGGCTTGGCTACGGTTTATGGCATCGTGAAGCAGAGTGGCGGATTCATCTGGGTCTACAGCGAATTGGGCAAGGGCACTACCTTCAAGATCTATCTGCCCTGCGTCTACGACCAGAAGGAAGAGGTGTCGCCATTGCCTAGGCAGGTTGCTGAAGTGCCCAATGGCACCGAAACCGTTCTCCTTACCGAAGACGAACAAGATGTCCGCGAGATCGCGCGTCAATTCCTGGAGTCCGGCGGCTATCGGGTGATCGAAGCTAAGGATGGCTCCGATGCTATCCGGCTTGCCGCTGAGAATAACGGCAACATCGCTCTGTTGGTCACCGACATGGTCATGCCCGGCCTGAGCGGGCCAGAGCTCGCGCAGCGCTTGCAGCGAGAGCACCCCGGCCTCAGCGTGCTTTTCATGTCGGGATATAGCGAGCACGCAGCCACGGAAATGGCCAATGCCGATCCTTCGGTGCGCCTGTTGACCAAACCATTCAGCCGCGCCGCTATCCTCCGGGCAGTGCGGGAGACCCTGCAAAACCACGTACGCCCGTGAGCCGATTCCTCCGCGCGCTTCCCAGCTAGACAATCTTTGGGTGTTTGCGATGCCAATCGGTGGCTTGCTGAAATGTGCGACCCGCCTCGAGCACGGCGATGTCGTCTCCCGCACGCGCGACAAACTGAATTCCAACTGGCAGGTTCTTTTCTGTGAATCCGCAGGGCACGGAGAGCGCCGGCAGGCCGCAAAGATTGCCGATTCCGCCCAGCGGGTCGGGAAAAGAGAGCCCGGTGAACAGATTCAGGTCCAGCGGCGTAGCCGCGACGGGTTGCGAGGCAGTTACGAGAACATCGTAGGAGTCAAACAGCGCACTCATTTTCATTTGCAGAATCTCGCGAATACGCTGGGCCGTCGTATAGTCGGCTCCGGAAACGGTTTCGTACACGTAGCCGCCAATGCGGCCCAAAGGGTCAGCCAATTCGTTCGCGCGCCCGGACTCTAGCAAGGATGCAAACGCGGATGACACTTCGGCTTTTACAGTCAGGCTTGCCGCCTGCTCCCATGGTCCCTCGGGGAGGGCCGCATCCTTCATCCCGGGAAAGCGTTTTTGCAGCAACTTGTGTGCGACGTCAAGCGGCCGCTCGACGCCGGGATCGAGCTTCGTCCAAGCGTTCGTCAGCCATCCCAGCTTGAGTGTACGTCCTCGCAACTCGGCGGCGGGAGAATACGTGAAGGCCGCCTTGTCTATGCCCAAAGTGTCGCGATCCAGTGGATCGTGCCCGGCAATCGCGGCGAAAATGCGCGCACAATCCTCTGTCGAGCGCGCCATCGGTCCGATCTTGTCCATCGAGTACGCCAACGCCATGGCGCCGTAGCGGCTGACTCGGCCGAACGTCGGACGTAAGCCGCTAACTCCGCAAAAAGCGGACGGGCAGACGATCGATCCCCAAGTCTCGGTGCCGATTGCAAAGCCCGCCAGTCCGGCCGCCACGATGGCTCCAGAGCCGGAAGAAGAGCCGCATGTCCAACAGTTGGTGTCCCACGGATTCTTCGTCTCGCCCTGCAATGACGCAGACGCGTACATGTAGTCCATGCCCCCGGCGAGTTCGATCATTGCTGCTTTGCCCAGCAGGATTGCGCCGGAATGGTTCAGGTGCTCGATCACGGTGGCGTTGTAATCGAAAACCTGGTCCGCATAAGGTCGGGCGCCCCAGGTTGTGGGGATTCCCTTAACGGCGAGGAGATCCTTGGCAGCGTACGGGATCCCGTGCAAGGGGCCGCGATAGTGCCCGCGTAGAATCTCCTTTTCCGCAGCGCGCGCCTGTTCGAGCGCCAGATCTGGAGTCAGGCGGGCATAGGCATTCAATTTCGGGCCGAGTTTTTCACTGCGTGCCAGGTAGCTTTCCGTCAGCTCGACAGGAGACAGTTGCTTGGATTCGATGCGCTTGGCCAGCTCACTGATGGATTCGTAGAGAACCGATTCTCCCAGCATTTCATCGCTCCAATCAGGACTTGTTCTCCGGAGCCGGAGTCGCGCCGGGGGTGGCTTTAGGCCTAACGTCACGGTCAATCAGGGGTTTCAGGAAAAGCGCAGGCATGTCCCCATTCTTGAGAGGGTAAGCGCGCACTTGCTCGAGCGTCGTTTGCAGGGAATAACAAAGAGCCTTTGTGCGTTGCTTCTGCTCATCGCTCAAACGATTGCCGTACCGGCTCAGAACGATCTGAAAGCGAGCATCGGCTTCCGCCTGGCCCTCCGCCGAAAGTTTTGGAAGCTCTGCCGATCGCGCGGACGCGGAAGCGCCGGGAAACGCCTCTGACGGCAACATGATTCCTGCAGGAACGATCGAAGCAGTGGCCGAGAGCACCGCCGCGCCATGAGCGAATTCACGCCGAGAAAGTTTGTGGTCGTTGTTTTCCTTCATTCGCACCTCGCAAACCACGAAGGAGTCGCAGGGCAGAGCAGGGTGAGGCTACTCAATTCGAATTGCAGCGTCAACTGCACGGACGGCTACATGTCAAGGCAATAAATGCTTCAGCAAATCAGTCCACTTGCGTCAGCGTGCGCACGTGAAGCTCAAGAGCCTGATTGTATTGCCGTTCAATTTGCAGCTCCGTCTGGAGCTTCTTGATCAGCAGCTCGAGATGCGCGATTTCGGCGCGCAGTTTTTGCACATCGCCGATATGGGATGTTGGCCGCGAGCCAACGGGCCCGTTCGCTGCTTGCGACTGATGCGAGGCAGCCGAATTCTGGTGCACAAATGCCTCTGCCAGCGCTCGCGGCCACGCGGAGTCCGCAGATCTTTGCTCCGCCGAATTCGCCAGCGCTCCGGGTGCGGGCGGCATGGGCCGGGATTGAGGAACGCTGGGTTGCTGTGGCGCAAAAAGGCTGCTCAACGAGGGTGTGCCAGCGGGACGCTCCGTGGCCACTGCTACCGGCGCAACCGGGTGGCCCAGGAGATTCTTCACCCGGCCAATCAATTCCTGCGGCTGAAATGGCTTTCTGACCAACTCGTCGGCCTGCACCGCCACCGCGCGGTCGGCAACGTTCTTATTCACCACACCTGACATCAGGATCACGGGTGTCTTGCCGTACGTCGGGCTCTGCTTGATTTGGCTGCACACCGAATAGCCATCCTGGTCCGGCATGATTACGTCCGTGATGACCACGTCGGGCGGATGCTGCTCAAACTGAGAAAGCGCGGAGGAAGCATCGGAGCAGGTAATCACATGAATATTTTCACGGCGAAACGCGATCTTGATGACTTCGCGCATGGTCGCGCTGTCATCAATGAAATAGACATTGGGTGTGTGCTTCGCTTCCGCCTCGCTCGGCGGCAGCATGGCGATAGTCTCGCTCACAGAGCCTCCTTGTCCGCTAATTCATTGTTCGCGTCGTGCAGACTTTCGTCGAATTCGCGCATCGCATCCAGCATCAAGTCGGTGGCTGAGCGCAACACGGTGCGCTGCGCGGAGCTTGCTCCGTACACGAATTTGTACACGCCCGTGCTCTGCACGCAGCTTTTCAGGATATGCAGCACCGCCTCGTCGCCAAACAGGGCGCCACATTCCGCATGGGTGATTTCGCCGGCATCGAAAAACAGCACCGCGTCCGTCTCCCCGGCGTTGATGGTCAATGCGCCGCTCTGGTGTGCGTGCCCGAGCATTTGCATCACGCCGGTCAGGTCATGGTGCGTCAAATTGCCGCTCAGGCTGGTGTCTGCTTGGCCGAGCATTTGCGTTGGCTGGAAACCGTCGACCTTGCTGATGATGATGTTTTTGATGTGCGTGGCAATGGTGGCCGGTGCAAGGTGGCGGTCGATGTAATCGTCGCAGCCGGCTTGAAACGCTTCCATCAAGGCGCGCTGGCTGCCGTCGCCCATCGCAATGATTGGCAGGGAAGCGTTTTTCACGTCGGAATGCACGACTTTCGCCATTTCCAGTGCGCCCATTTCACGCATCTTGGTGGCGCAAACAATGGCCGCCGGAGGGTCGTATTCCAGCGTGGTCAGCGCAAATCCCGCTTGGGTGCTGATGGTGACCTCGAAGCCCTCGCGCTTCAATGCGTCGCCCAGACGCTTCGCAAACAGCACGTTGCTGTCGATCAAGAGAATTTTGGCGGCTTTGCCTGGAACGGTCATCCGCGCGCCTCCCGGACCGGCTCGCGATTTGTCGCCTCGGCGGCCGGATCGATTCCTGGCGTCAGCGCGGCTAGATTCAACACTTCGATCACTTCGCCATCATGGGAAAGCCACGCAGCAACATGCGGAGAATCGTTCGGACCGGCCGGCGTCAGGTCCGCGTGGATCAGTTCGCATTCGCCGCTGACGGGCAACGCGACAGTCTCTTTCGCAGTCCCGTAGGAGCGCATCGCAATCAGATAGAAGCGCCGCGAGGTTAGTTTTTTCCCCGTGAGTTGTTCCGCCAGGTCGCAGACCGGCACGGTACGCCCGCGTCGCAGAATCACACCGTCGATTTCCGGCGTGCGATGAGGAAAGCGAAAAATGCGGCTGGGCGCCACCAGTTCGGCTACCTGATCCGCGGCGAGGGCGAAACGCCGCTCGCCGAGCCGCAACAGCACGCAGGAGCGCGAATCGGCTTGTTCGTTCCAGCTCATGGGGCGACTCTCATTGCCGTATCCAGAAGTGCGTCTGCGCTGAGTTGCGCGCCCGTGGTCAAATCAAGGAAGCTCAGTTCCTCGTTCGTCAAAAATCCTTCGGGACTCACAACCGGCAACACGTTTTGCTCCAGCACGGTGAGGCCGCGATACCAAATTCGCTCCTCATGACACAGCGAAGCGGGCAGCGCCTGCAAGCGCGTCATCGTGGTCATTTTCTCTATGCCGTCGATGAGCAACGCGACGCGCGACTTCCGCAGCAGGAAGATCAGCGCAGGGGGCGAGGGCTTCATCCCAAAATGAAGGGCGGTGTTGACTACGTAAATGCTGCGCTCGCCGCGTCGCAGCGCGTGGCGTACCTTGCTGATGGCGGACTCGTTCACCTCGCATGCCGCCCCCGCCAGGCTGTCTACGCTGCGCACTTCCTGCACCGATGCGGAGGAGATCGCGAAGGTCTGATTGCTGCAGCGGAACAGAATAATCTGCTCCGTCTGCACGGGGTGACCGCGACGCACGGGCGCGGAGCCGGAGGCCATTAACGCACTCCCACAGGCAGGGCTCTGCTCAGGCTGAGCACGCGCTTTTCGATGGCCGGATAAATATCATCGATGGGTAGCACCTGTTCGACGACGCCGGTCTTGATGGCCTCGTCCGGCATCCCAAAAATCACCGAAGTGGCTTCGTCTTGTGCCAGCACGATGCCGCCCGCGGCTTTGATCGCGCGGGAACCTCGGGCGCCATCGCAACCCATGCCAGTCAGCACCACAGCAATGCTCATGGCACCCGCAAACGCAGCGACCGATTCCATGGTCACATCGATGTTCGGCAGGTATCCTTCGATGCGGCCGGTCGTCGCATCCAGCTGGATTCGTCCGGTGGGAGTCACGCGAAGATGATGGCCGCCCGGGCAGATGTACAGCACGCCGGCCTGAACCGATTCGTTGTGCTCGGCCTCTTTTACCCGAATATTGGTGAACTCCGCCAATTGCAGCGCGTACTGACTGGTGAAGGATGCCGGCATATGCTGCACCAGAAAAACCGCGGCTGGAAAATCGCGCGTGAATCCCGGCGCCATGCGCATCACCGTCGCTGGTCCGCCGGTGGAAGCGGCGAGCACCACAACGGGAAAGCGCATGTCGTTCGAAAAGTTGGTGGCAGGAGTTGCAGGCCGAGGCGCGCTGTTTGCCGGCAGCGGCTTGACGGCCGACGACTGCACCACATTGGCCATGCGCGATGCCGTGCGCACCACGCGAACCTTTGCGGCCATGCGTACTTTCCGCAGCAAGTCTTCCTTGATGCTCTGCATGTCCAGCTCAATCCCGCCCGAGGGCTTCGTCACGAACTCGATAGCACCCAGTTCCAGCGCTTTCAGCGTGCTCGCAGCGCCTTCCCGGGTCTCTGAACTCACGACCACGATGGGACGCGGGTTGCTGGTCATGATGTGCGCGGTGGCTTGCAGGCCATCCAGGTGGGGCATATTCAAATCCATGGTAATGACGTCAGGCTTCAGCGTTTCCGCGAGTGCGATCGCCTCGCGCCCGTCTCTTGCCTTGCCGACCACTTGCAGTTGCTCGTCCGCGTTGAAGATGGTCTCCAGGACTTTGCACATGAATGCGGAATCGTCAACCACGAGCACGCGAAACTTTTTCTGTGGGCTGGTTGCCATCGCTCGCCTATCCTACCGGCACGTTCGGACGCGCCGCCCCCGTGCCCATCAATTGCTCGACCGCCGCCAACAGCTGATCTTCCTGCACCGGCTTGGTGAGGAACGCCGCCGCGCCTTCCTTCAGCGCCCGGTCGCGATGTTTTGCTCCCGCGCGCGAGGTCACCACCAACACCGGTATGCGCCGGGTTGACGGGCTCTGCCGCAACTGCGCCATCAATTCGTAACCAGTCATGCGCGGCATCTCAAGGTCGGTGATCACCAGGTGACAGCCGTGTTGTGCCACCAGTTCGGCTGCTTCCAGGCCGTCCGCAGCCAGCTTGATCCGGTAACCGTTCTTTTCCAGCATGCGGCCAACGAATTTGCGCACGCTGATGGAGTCGTCCGCGATCACGATGACGCGTTCCTGCTCCACGCGGTCGATTGCGTCGGTGGGGATGGTGCCGCGAGCGACCGCCGTGGATCCTGGCGCGAATACTCGTGCCGCGCTGGCACTTGCTTGGATCGCGCGGCGCTCGTTGGGTTCGGTGGCCACCATGCGGTTCAAATCGATCAGCAGAATCAAGCTGCCGTCAGGGGCGATCGTGGTTCCGGGGAAAAGTTTCACGCGACGCAGATATTCGCCAAGATTCTTGATGACGATTTCGTCTTTGCCCAGGACTTCTTCGACCACGAGGCCGATCTGGCGGCTTCCTGCGTTGGCCACCACCATCCGGAAATACCCATTGATGGGTTCCAGGGGCGGTAGGCCCAGATAGGAATCCAGACGCACCACCTCGGTAACCACGTCGCGTACCTTGGTGAGTAGCTTTCCACCCACATCTTCGATTTCATCCGCGCGGATTCGCCGTATTTCCTCCACCACCGCCAGCGGCAATGCAAAGTGGGTCGAACCACAACGCACAAACAGCGCCGGCGAAATGATCAGGGTCAGAGGCACTTTTAACGTGAACTTCGTGCCCTGTCCGCTGCTGCTCTGCACTTCAATTTCACCGTTCAGGGCATTCAAATTGGAGCGCACCACATCAAGTCCGACACCGCGGCCGGCAAGTTCTGTCTTTACGGAAGCGGTGGAGAAGCCCGGGTGAAAGAGCATTTCGCGCAAGTCGCGTTCGGTCAGCCGGCCCGCCGTTTCCTGAGACACCAGCCCGGATTCAATGGCCGTTTGTTTGACGCGTTCGTAATCGATGCCGCGGCCGTCGTCCTCTACTTCAATGTAAATATGATTGCCGCGGTGGTAAGCGCGAAGAAGCACTTTGCCTTGCTCGGATTTTCCTGCCAAGGCGCGATCTTCAAGGCCTTCGATTCCGTGAGCCACCGAATTACGAACCAGGTGCACCAGGGGATCGGAAATTTGCTGAATGATATTATTGTCGAGTTCGGTCTCGCTGCCGGAGAAATCCAGTTCGACACGCTTGCGGGCCGATTGCGCGGCATCGCGCACCGTGCGTGAGAGCAGGGAATACAGCGTCCCGATGGGCACCATTCGCGCGGCGGTGATTTCGTCCTGCAGATGGTGCGCCAACTTCGTGAACTCGTCGATGTCGCCTTCCACGCGGCCTATAAAGCCTTCCAGTTGCGACAGTACTTCGTTCACGTCGGCGGAGATTTCCGTCATGGACCGCGACAGGATGTTGAAGTCGTCGTACCGGTCCATCTCAAGTTCTCCGAAGTCTTCCCAGAACGCTCCGTCACCCGCCGCCGCGTTATTCAGTATTTGCTTGGTCTGTTTCGCCGCCCAGGGGGTTCCCAGTTGCGTGTTGCGAATGCGGTTGAATTCGTACTTATCCTGAAATTCGCTAACTTTTCCTTGCAGCCGTTCCTTCGAAAAGCTGAGTGTTTCAATCAGTTTCTCGAGTTCCGCGACGCGGCCAACCATCTTGGTGCGGTTGATCACCAATTCGCCGACGGTATTCATCATGCGGTCCAGCCGGGCTAGCGCGATGCGCACCGACTTTGCCACCGGCACGGGTTTCTTTCCTGCCGGTGGCGGTGTCTTCGAGACGGTTTGCGTTGTCGCCGCGGCTGCCGCATCTTCTTCTGCCGTGAACTCTGGAGCCGCGATGTCGGTCGATTCTTCTTCGGCTATCTTGCGGCGCGAATTCCGCGACTCGCCCCAGCAACGAGTCCACGCCGGCCCGCATTTCGGCTTCGTCCGCCCACTCGCGGCGCAACGTCTTTTTCAGTACATCGACGGAAGCGAGACACAAATCCACAACCGCCGGTGAAGGCTGGATGGCTCCATCCCGCAATCGGCCAATCAAATCTTCGACGCGGTGCGCAATCGCTCCCAGGCGCTTCAGGCCAACTTGAGCCGCAGAACCTTTCACCGTATGGATGGCGCGGAACAAGCGATTCACTTCTTCGGGATTGTTGTTGCCTTCCAGAGACAGCAGGCAATCGCTCACCACTTGCAGGTGTTCTTCGGCTTCGGGTTGAAAGAACTCCTGGATTTCTTCGGGAACTTCATCGTCCGCGGGCAGGGCATCGAAATAAGAACCCGTGAGCCCGGTCTGTGCCGCGGCCGGTTCTTCAACCGAATGGTAGAGACCGCCTGGCCTCTCCTGCCCCGTGGCTTCCAGGTTGAGCGGTGGCGGATCCGGCGGGAAGGCAAAGCGGTAGCGCTCCTTGAATGTGGCCACGTCCTCGACGTTTTCCTGGCCGGTGTCGCTGATTTCGATCAGGCTGGTTTCCAGCAGCGAAATGCCATCGGACAGAAATTCGGTCAGTGGCCCGTGCAGGTCGTCGCCCAACGGCGCATTCAGGGCGTATTGGAAGATGTGGGCAAGCTTTCCCGCTACTTCGGAAAATCTCGGAAATCCGTAGCTCGCCGAAGTGCCCTTCAGCGTGTGCGCGGCGATGAAGAGCCGCTCCATGTCCTCTTGCCGCGGCGTTACCTCTTGCAGCACGCCGACATACTCCCGCAGATACTGCAGGTGCTCCGATGCTTCCTGGAGGAAAAGCTCGACGGCTTCGCGATCCGGCGCACTCACGCGCGTCCCTCCGCTACCAGTTCTCCCTTGTACAGCTCCTCGGCGGTTGGTTTCCGGTACAAAATACAATCGCCCAGGACGATGGCCTGGAATTTAACCGGCATCTTGGAAATCGATTCGGAGTGCCCAAGAAACAGATATCCGCCCGGTTCCAAGGCCTCGTAAAAGCGTTGCACCAGGGTCTGGCGGCGTTCTTCGGTAAAGTAGATCAGCACATTCATGCAAAAAATCAGGTCCATTCGGCCGAGGTACACCGGCGATGCCAGATTCATCTGCGCAAACGAAATCATTTTCCGTAAACGCGGTTTCACCTGAAATCCGCCGTCGACTGGCGTAAAGTGAGCAGCCAACTGCTTCTCGCTTACGCTGCCGATGCTGCGACCCGAGTATGTGGCGCGCTCCGCGTGACGCAGTGCCTGTCGGCCCACGTCCGTGGCAAGGATTTCGACATTCCAGGCATCAGCAAAGGAAAGGGAATCCACGATAGTGATCGCGATCGAATAGGGCTCTTCGCCGGTGGAGCAGCCGGCGCTCCAAAGGCGCAGGGTCCGCGGATTGGTCCAGAATTTCTTGCTGTGCAGTTCCGGCAATACCCGCTTCTCGAAGGCGTCGTACACCGCCGGATACCGGAAGAACGAGGTTTCCTGTGTCAGCAGTCGCTCCAGCAGGGCCTCATATTCGACATTCGATTTGCGAATCGTCCGCAGCAGGTCGCAGCCGCGCTGCTGCTCCCTGGCGTGCAGATGCTCATGCACTCGCGTGGAGAAGAATCTCTCTCGCGACTCGTCGAAGTGAATGCCTGTCCGCTCTTCGATCAACATGCGGATCTCGCTCAATTCGTGTTCGCTCAAACCGTGTCCCGCCCCGTGGCGTTCGCTCATGGCCGTCCCACTCTAGCTCCGGCGCATTCTCCGGAACTGCAACCTGTTGCTACCGCAAAGCACCCGCTGGGACGGGCTGGCGTGGCTCTTCCATCGCCGAAGCATTCGCTTTTGACTGCGCGCGGAATTGCGCCAGAGCTTCGTTCAATTGATCCGACAGCTTCACGAGCTGGCTGACGGTTGCCACGGTTCCGCGTGTTCCCTGGGAAGTCTGGCGCGTAATGTTGGAAATGATTTGCATCGCGTGCGCCACGCCTTCCGTACCGCGCACCTGTTGTTTGGACGCCAGTGAAATTTCCTGTACCAGCTCGGCAGACTGACGCACCACGCTGGAAATCGCGTCCAGCGCTCGGCCGGCCTGATCGGCCAGCGTAGCGCCCGATTCCACTTCCTTGGTGCCTTCTTCCATAACCACCACGGCTTCGTTTGTCTCGGCCTGAATCGCCTTGATGAGTGCCGCGATGTCTTTCGTCGCGCTGCGGGAGTGTTCGGCCAGTTTGCGGACCTCGTCGGCGACTACCGCAAAGCCCCGACCGGCTTCACCGGCTCGTGCGGCCTCGATTGCCGCGTTCAATGCCAGCAAGTTGGTCTGCTCCGTGATGTCGTTAATCACGTTGATGATTTCCGAAATTTCCAGCGAGCGGTCGCCCAGCGACTTGATTTTTTTGGCGGTTGCCTGCACCGAGGAGCGAATTCGCTGCATGCCTTCGAGCGTGTCGCGCACGGCGCGGTTGCCCTGTTCGGCGGCGTCCAGCGCACGGCGAGCCGCTTCCGCGCTTGCTTCTGCGTTGTTGGATACCTGCTTCATCGATACGGTGAGCTCTTCGACGGCACTCGAAGTGTTGGTGATTTCCTGGTCCTGTTGCGTGGCGCCGGCTTGCATCTCGTCGGCCGCCACAAGAATGTTGTTGGAGCACGCGGTGACTTCCATTGCGGCTTTGCGTACGCGCTCGAGCACCTTGGTGAAATTGTCGAGCATGTAGTTGATGGAATCCGACACATTGCCGAGCGCGTCGTTCGTCACCTTGCCGCGCAGGGTCAAATCGCCACGAGCCACCTGATTGATCACCGCCAGCAGGTCGGTGATGCTGCGTTGCAATGCGTCGCTGGCTTCCTGGTTGCTCGAAGCCTTGGAGACCTTGGCCACCGCGCGGTTCAGATTTTCCGCGATGAAACCGAACTCATCGTTCGAATTGACATCCGCCCGCACCTTGGCGTCACCCGCGGCCAGCCGCTCGGAGAAGGCGGCCAGTTCGTTGACCGGTCCGAGAAAAGCGGCGCCGAGTCTCCATGCCAGCACGATGCTCATGCCCAGGGCGATTACCCCGGCGAAGATGAGCCCGCTGCTTTCGAACATGGACGCGCCGTTCGATTTCTGCCCCGCGCTGTAGGCCAGGCCCAGCACAGCGAACAATGCCAGGCCGTTGAAGATCGTCAGCATCCAGATGGTGCCACTGAGTCGCGATTTCATTACCTTCCTCCCAAACGCTTTCCCTGAACTGTTCAGATACTCGGCCCCGGATACACTTCCAACAGCCGGTGCAGATCGATCACCAGCGCCAACCGGTCGTCGTGACGAAGCATGGCGATGCAGTGAGGCACGTTCTCCGGCGCCTGTTCCAGCAAGTCTTCGGCATCGTTCACGGAATAAGTCCCGACAACTTCATCCGCCGCGATGCCAATCCTCAAATCCTCGTGATGCCCGCCGCCGCGTAGCGAAGCCACCACCACATGCTTTGGCAGCAGGCCTGGCCGACGTCCTTCCGTCATCGCAATATCGATCAGCGGCACAATCGCGCCACGCAGATTAAAAATGCCCAGCACGTACGCCGGGGCCAGCGGCAACTTCGTCACCAGCGGCCACTCCAGAACTTCTTCAACGTCCAACACCGGGAAGCAAAACCGTTCGCGCCCGCTGCGGAATACGCAGTACTGCGATTCTGGCGGACGTTCGCCAAGCGGTCCGAGGGACTCGAGCAAGTCACCCATTTCCGCGTCGGCGGGAAGCGGTGCCAGATGGAAATCTTCATTCATTCGCTAAGCCCTCAGCTGCTACACAAAACGGCGAACTGCCCGCAGCAAATCTTCGCGAGTGAACGGCTTGGTGACGTAGCCATCGGCGCCTTGCTGTTCACCCCAGTACTTGTCACTCGGCGTGTCTTTCGAAGTCACCAGGATCACCGGGATGGCGTTGAACTCCGCGTTGCCCTTCAACTCGCGGCAAACCTGGAAGCCGTTGCGCTCTGGCATCACCACGTCCAGCAGAATTATGCTGGGGCGGTCGTTGGCCAGAAATTCTTCTACGCGTTTCGGATCGTTCAATCCCACTGGCGCGTAGCCCTCCGGCTCCAAAAGCCCCTGAATGAACTTCACTTGAGCCGGCGAATCATCGACAATGAGCACTTTTTTCTGCACGAGCTTTCACTCCACATGGTTCTCCACAAGGGAAAAATGCACGTCAGCGGCCAGCTTGGCGGTTCCGTGGTGAAAGTTGTCTAATCTGCTCAACGCGATGAAAAGACGGATGTTAGACGCAGATTCGCGTCCGGCTAGGGGCGTCGAAATGGTGATGCCGATGCTTCCTCTGTCTCAGTTTGAGAAGGCGTCTCAGCCTCGCGCATCTCGCTCGCGAGCGATGAGAATCTTTGCATAATTTCATTAATGCGCAGCGCCATGGTATGAATGGTTTTCAACTGCGCCAACGACTGCGCTGAAAGTTCGCCGGGCTCGAGCAGCAGCAATTCCGCATTCCCCAACAGAGAAGTCAGCGCGTTGTTCACACTGTGCTTCATGTCCATCATGTAGCGCCCCAGCATGGCATGATTCGCATTTTGCGCCGCGCGCTGCTCGGCCTGTCTCGCAAGGCGTTGCGCTTCGGTGCGTCGGAGCGATTCGCCCGCCATCAGCAATACCACCTGCGTCCAGTCTTCGCGCAGCGGCACATGCAGCAAACGCGGGTAACGTTTGCGCAGCGGGCCGAATTCCTGCGCTTCGGCCGGCGCACAGAGAATCACTGCGGTATTCGGCTCGATGCCGCGCAGTACGTCTGCCAGCTTGCTTCCTTTCAGTGGCCCGATGACAAGCAAGTCTGCGCTGAGGCTTTCGCCATGCGCGCAAAAGTCGCCGGTCAAAACCGAAATCCCCGGCAACTGGCGTTCCGTTTGCCAGCAAGCCGTCAACAAACGGGCGAATTCGCTGTCATCGGTAAGAATCAGTACGCTTGAATTTCGCAATTGGACCGGTGCTCCCTGACTGTTTTCGCTTACGCCTGCCTCGCCCTGCAGCAGGGGATCAAAGCTTTTCGGCTTCATCCAGCGCGGAAAGCAGGCGCTTGGTGCTGATACCAAGATTCACCGCCGCCTCCGTGTCTTTGGCCTGTTTGGCAACTTCCACGCGTTCCTGCAAGCGCGAAACTTCAATGCGCGCGATGGTCAGCGCGCTTTCCAGACCCGAGTTATCCGCCGACTGCTTGGCGTGTTCCAGAGCGGCGGTCACCAGCGCTCGGGCTACGACTGCCCGGCGCAAATCCTCTGCCGCCGGTCCGTCTTCGCTCACAAACGCCGCCACTTCCCACGAGGACATCAGCAAACGCGCCCCGCCCAGGCGGACCGTGGTCATGGAGCGCCCGCGCGAGGGTGTCGCCGCAATCAACTGCTCCCAGATCTGTTCCATGCAGTTTTCAAAATCCAGCGGCGGATCGTCATCTTCTTTTTTCGACGACTGGGAACCCGCCGGGCCTTCACTCTGTCCCGTGCCAGCGGATCGACCGGTCTGGCTCGACGCGGGAGTCGCCGGGACTGTCGGCGTAGCTTTTGGCGCTTCTACTGGTTTGCCCAGTATTTTTTCCATGGTGCGCTCGACGTCTGCGCGCAACGACAGCAGCTTGTCAAAGGCCTGATTTACCGAGCGTTCCGTGTATTCCTTCTGGAAGGGCTGTTTCCATTCGTCTGCGAGTTGCCGCACTCTCGCGACCGGCTCCGCCGCGGTCAACCCGAACGACTGGCAGTCCACCGTGCGCGCCCCCGCCGACTCCAGGTGAGTCAACCCCGAACGAATGAAGATCAAATCGGCGTGCATCAATTCAATCAGCGTGCGCCTCAGCAGGAAGTTGAAACGCACAAAGGCCAGCATGGCTGAAGGATCGTAGAACATTCCTCCGGCGCTTTCCTTCACCCGGCGCCCTTGATCGATGAAATTGGTCTTCAGGATGTCGCGAAGACTCTTAAAGCTCCGCAACGAGGCAATCATCTTCTCCAGGGGCTCGCACCAGGGCAGCGGCGCGGTGTCCACTTCTCCCAGCACCGGCTTCATGACGTGTGCCACGTCAGCCAGTTCGATTTGCTTGTGGTAGGTCTTTGCCGGCGCGCAAAGCGCGAAATACTGCACCAGCAGGAAGTCGATCTTGTCGCGGTCGGTAATGCTCTTGGAAGGTTTCTTCAAGTGTCGCATGATCAACGCGCGCAGGCCGCTTTCGCTGGCATTTAGCGTGGTCATCTGCAGCAGGTGCCGCAGCTGGTGAACCAGGACCCGCTGATCCATGGAGTCCAGCCACGTGTGCACCTGGGTAAAGAGATCAAGCTCTGCTTTTTCCGGCAGCACCCGCTTGTTCGGTGGAAAGGGAATCTCAATCTGCAGGTGTTTGGCGAGCGCAAGATAGATGGGGAAAACCGAGCGATTCTCGACCCATTGCGCTTGTCGCGAGTTGTCCACTCTCGGCGGTGCCGGTATATTCAGTGTCGTCATTTTGGTCACGGCTGCATCCAGTCGCAGGGGCCATGGAGAAATCTGACGGCCACTGCCTTGCGTCCTTCGTGGTATTGCAGGGCGATCACCGAAGCTTCCGCCCCGCGCCCATTGCCATCTCGCGTCACCCGGACACGCTCATCGAACTCCATCGGCAGGGTGGAAAGGAAAATGGCGTATTCGGCCGCGCCAAATTCCACCACCGTCGACTCCTGCAATTTCGACTGACCGGGCCGCAGCGATTGCACTCGCACCGGTATGCGCACGGCCGGGAGTGTTGGAAAAAATCGCGCTAGCTGTTCCGCACATCCCCGCTCATTCGCAAGCAATGCCATCTTTCGTTTTACCCCGGCGCCAATGGCCTGTTCGAGTTGCGAGCTTCTGCCGCATTGGGTGTGGAAGCGCACACACGGCACGGCCAGGAACACAATGTCCCGAGGAGGGAATTGCACGCAGAGCGCCACATGTCAGGATGAATCTTGGATTTGGAAGTAACGGAAATGAAGGGGCTTACGAATTTCCCGTTTCGGTTTAAACGCCGAATGTCTCAGCCTGAAACGCTACTGTCTCATTCCCACTTGCGACAACCACGCGTTTTCCTCGGCCGATTGAGACGCCGTTAGCGCCCCACACCACGTGCCTGCTCTTCTTCCGCGGGACTTTCCGGCGCTCCGCCGCGCAGCGGAATGTTGTACCTCTTCAGCTTTCGGTACAGGGTAGCGCGGCTGATCCCCAACATTTTCCCAGCCAGTGCCTTGTCGCCATTGGCCTGTTCAAACACACGCAAGATAGTCATCTTCTCCATCTCAGCCAATGCCGTGGTGGAAAGACTGGCGGCGTCTTGCGGCGTCATCGCTTGGCCCGCTGGCTGCTCCGCGCGGATGGAAGGCGGAAGGTCTTTCACATCGATGATTTCCTGATCGCCAAGGGTCACGCCCCGGGCAATGCAGTTTTCCAGTTCGCGCACATTGCCCGGCCAGTCGTATTGCAGCAGACTCTTCATGGCGGCGGCTGTCACCTGAAGATGTGTTGCGGGTGCGTAGCGGTTCAGGAAGTGGTGCACCAGCATGGGAATATCGGAGCGGCGCTCGCGAAGCGGTGGCAAGTGAACGGTGACGACGTTCAAGCGGAAATAGAGGTCCTTGCGAAATGTGCCTTCGCGATACGCGGATTCTAGGTCGCGGTTGGTCGCCGCAATGACGCGCACATCGACGTTAACCTTGTCGTTGCTGCCCACGGGCCGTACTTCCTTTTCCTGCAACACCCGCAGCAGCTTGGTCTGCATTTCCAGCGGCAATTCGCCAATCTCGTCCAGAAACAGGGTTCCGCCGTTAGCCGCCTGGAAAAGGCCGGACTTCGATCGCGTCGCTCCCGTAAATGCGCCCTTTTCGTAGCCAAACAGTTCGCTTTCCATCAGCGTTGGCACCAGGGCCCCGCAATCGACAGCCACGAAGGGTTCCTGCGCCAGGGCACCTTTGAAATGAATCGCCCGCGCTACCAGTTCCTTGCCGGTGCCGCTTTCTCCGGAAATCAGGACCGCTGTCCGGGTATCCTTCAGCCGCGAAATCATTCGCAGGACGTCCTGCATCCCGGCAGAAGTTCCAATGATTCCATCCAGGTTCTCTTCGGTGTTTACGCGTTCCCGCAGAAACGCATTTTCGTTTACCAGGCGCACCTTTTCCGCCATGCGCTGCAGCAGCAGCCGCAATTTTTCCACCCGGAATGGTTTTTCGATGTAGTCGTAGGCGCCCAGTTTCATTGCATCGACCGCCGATTCAATCGATCCGTGGCCGGTCATAATCGCGATTTCCGTGCGCGGCAATATGTTGCGAACCTGCTTCAGCAGTTCCACGCCCGACTGGTTGGGCAATTTCAGGTCCGTCAGCACCAGGTCCGGAGGATCGGTTTCCAGCCGGGTCACCGCGGATTCCGCGCTTTCGGCTTCGTTGCAGGTGAAGCCCAGGGAAGTGCCGATGGTCATGCACAATCGCCGGATGCTCTGCTCATCGTCTACGACCAATAGTTTGGCTTTCAGATCTTCGCTCATGGTTTTCCGAATGTCGTCTCCACTATCGAAATCAGTTGCTGCACCCGAAAAGGCTTTGCAATGCACGGGGTGGCGCTGTCGCGCAGCAGCGTCTGCGTCTCGCTGTTGGCGGTATCCCCGCTGATCAGGATGATCCGTCCGCCGAGGTCTGGCCGGTTCTTCTTGATCCAGTGATGCACATCGGCCCCGTTAATGCTTCCCGGCATTCGAATGTCGGAAATGACGCCCGCATATTCCCCGGCTGCCAAATGCTCCAGCCCTTCCGCGCCCGAGGACGCTTGCACGACGGCGTAGCCGCGGCGCTCGAGGGCGGTGCGCACGAAGGCGCGCACCGAAGCTTCATCCTCGATGAGCAAGATGGGCGAGATCGCCTTTGTCGCGCTGCTGGATTCACTCATCTACCCGCCTCTTTCGCCGCGGCCGCCGCAATGGCGTTTTCCGTAGCCTGCGGCAGGCGCACCACGAACGTGCTGCCTCGTTCTTCCGTTTCGGGGTTGTTCCAGCAGAAAATTTCGCCGCCGTGGGCTCGCACAATCCCGTAGCAGATGCTCAGGCCCAGGCCCGTGCCTTTTCCCGCCTGCTTGGTTGTGAAGAAGGGATCGAAAATGCGCTCCGGTTCGGCTACACCCGTTCCGTTATCGATGAACGCCACTTCGATGGAATCCTGCGTGCGCCGTGTGCGAATGCGGATTTTGCCGTGATTCCCGGACTCCTGGATGGCGTCGTAGGCATTATTCAGGACGTTCAGGAATACCTGCTGCAATTGCTGCGAGTCCCCCAGGGTTGGGCCGATCCCTTCGTCAAACTCCTCCACTACATCCACGCCATGGCTCGAAAAATCGTAACTTCGCAGCTTGATGGTTTGCCGCAGAATGGTATTCACTTGAACCGGTTCTCGCTGCGTGGGCTTCTGCCGGGCGAAACTCAGCAAGTCCTGCACAATCTCTTTCGTGCGCTGGGTCTCTTGCAGAATGATCTTCAAGTCTTCGCGTGCAGATTCCGGAACAGCAGGGTTTTCCAGCAACAGGTCCGTGAAGCCCAAAATTGCTGCCAGCGGATTGTTCACTTCGTGAGCCACGCCGGAAACCAGGCGCCCGATGGTCGCCATTTTCTCCGAATGCGCCAGTTTCGCCTGCAGCAACGCCGCGTCCGTGATGTCCGTCATGACCACCACAACGTTGTTCACCTGCCGGTTCTCGTCTCGCATCGGGCTCAAGCTGATCGAGAAATGTCCCAGCGAGCCATCGCTGCGCCTCGCTCGCAGCTCCAGATTCTCCACCTGTTGCCCTTGCGCCGTGGTTTGCAACGCTGCTTCGAAATCCTGCCGGTGTGCCACTTCCACCCACTCCTCTAGCCGATGACCGATCATTTCATCTTCGTGATAACCCGCTTCGTAGCAGCGCCGATTCGCGTAGCTGATCAGCCCGGCGGTGTCCAGGACCAGGATCATGCTCTGCGTGGTGTTCAATATTTTCTGGTTAAAGTCCCGCTCGCGTTGCAGTTGCGACTGGAACATCTTCTGCTCCGTTACATCCAGCATCAACCCGCGCGTCTGCACTACTTGTCCTTGCGCGTCCCGTACCGCGCTGATGTTCTGCATGGTGTGCAGCAGGCTGCCGTCTTTTCGCCGCAGGGTCTCTTCATAGTTACGCAGCGTGCCACGTTCTGCGATGGCTTCCACGAAGCGTTTCTTTGCGGCAACCGTGGGATAGAGATGAGGGCTGACATCGGCGCGCAGAAGTTCCTCGCGCGAGTCATACCCCAGCATGCGTACCATGGCGTCATTGACGTCCAGAAACTGCCCGTCAGGCGTTGCGAAGAACAAGCCTTCCTGGATGCTGTCGAAAAGCTCGCGATAACGGCGTTCCGCTTCGAGGCGGTCGGTGATGTCCTTGAGGACGTGAATCGTGCGGGCATCTTCTTCCGTTGCGCCTCGCGCGCGCGAGGTTGACACCAGAAATGTGCGGCCCTCGGCCGTGGCGGTGTACTCCTCGCGCGCCTCCGTGGTGTTCCGGCAGAATGGACACGGTAACGCGCTGCCCGTCTCCGCGATGTGCCGCAGACCGCTCACCAGCTCGCCGACCAGTGCAACGGGCGAAACTCCCAGGTGCGTTGCCAAAGAGCGATTGGTGCGTACGATCTTCCAGCTCTGATCGTGTACCACGATGTAGTCGCTGATCGCGTCGATGTCCTCGACCCACTGCTTTTTCGAGCGCTCCAGCTGCGAAAAGCGCCGCACTTTCTCCATGGAGAGCGCAGCGTGACTTGCCAGCGCGGCCATCAATTTTTCTTCCGTGGCGGAAAACTCGGCGTTCGCTCGAATCACGCACAGCGTGCCCATCAGTTCGCGATCGCTCGCGTAAATCGGAAACATCCCGCAATACCCCGCGCGCTCCGGCAAACGCGCTACCTGCAAGCCGCTTCGCTTGGCTGCTATGTTCTCGAGCAGCCACTCCCAGTCTCGCTTGCCGCCTGGGAAGTCTTTCACCGCAGAGTACAATTGCACCCGATTCCCGGAGAGCTCCCCGACACCGCCCCATTCCCCTCGCAACATTTCCGCCGCGCGCGCCGCGAATGCCGCCAGAAATGCGGGAAGCTCACGCGAATTCGCAGCCGCGACCGCCAAATCCATTAGTTCTTCAGCATGGTCGATTTTTGCGCGGTTCGGCACTTTGCGGTTGTTGGAGACCGCACGGCGACGAGCGGACAGCGACTTTCGTCCACGCATAGGGGGTTAGGGGCTCTGCGTGCGTCTCAATTTAGGAACCACGCACTTCCAAACTACTGAGCAATCTCATTCTGAGTCAATCCCCGTTCCAATTCGCAGTTCGCATGCGTTACCCTGGACGAGCCCCATGCGGTTGCCGGTGTCTCAGCCTGAGATCATCGTGCCAGGTCCGCCCAGCCGTTTGAGACGTTTAGCACCGTGCTGTTGGTCGCGTGTCGTCCTGCACTTTGTCCCTATCTAATTGCGGAATAAGAGCTTGCGACACTTGCCGGCCTTATTTTCTCTTTCTTCCCTTTAACCTAGATCCTGGCATTGCACTTGCCTTCTCTCCGGTGGGGTAATTTCCCTCCCGAGGAGGACGGAGTGTCGATTCACAGTGGATGGGGAAAGGCGATTCTCGCGTCGGTCGCGGCAGGGGTGTTGGCCGGGTCCTTGGCGATTGCACAGCAATCCAACATTGAAGAAAGCAAGCGAAAGGTCAGGACCAGAGCGAATCCAACGTACCCAGAACTGGCACGACGGCTTGGAATCGCGGGAAAGGTCAGGATCGAAGTGGTCATCGGCACGGACGGCAAGGTGAAGAACTCACGCCCCGTAGGCGGTCATCCGCTTCTTGTGCAGGCGGCCTCGGATTGTCTTCGGGAATGGCGGTTTGAGCCGGCGTCTGAGGAAACCACCCAGGTTATCGAGTTCGAGTTCAAGCATGAGCAGTGAGCTTCACGCAGCAACGCGGGCTCACCGAGGGATAGCGCTTCAACTGGTTGTTTAGGGGAGCGGAGGAAGTAACGCAATGACCATCGAAAAACAGCTATACCGAAGTTTTGGAGCCATTGGGCTCATTCTGCTCATTTTGCTTCTGGTGGATATCGGCACGATCTGGAAGGCCAGCCGGGCCAGCAGCGAAGCATCGGCGACACTCGAGAGCGTGCGAACCACGGAAGCGGTGCGCTACCAGATCATGCAGAATCGCTTGAATTTGAACAACTTCTTGCTCAGCGGCGACCCACGCGACGAAGAAAAGGTCAATCGCGGCTTCACCGAGCTCAGCGATCAGGTGAAGCGCGGACAATCCGACACCAAGAATGATTTAATGCGCACCGCGTTGATCCAGGTGGAGAGCACGGAAGCCAGCTGGGCCGACAATTTTGCCAAACCATTGCTTGCCAAGCGCCATCAAGTCGATTCCGGAGATGCCACAGTCTCCGATCTCCAGATTTTCTACTTGCAGAAGGATCCCACATCCTGGCTGAACAAGTCTTCCACCGTTCTCGATCAGGCCAATTCGGACATCAGCCGAGCTCTGGTAGATTCCCAGAAGACCGCGGACCGCGCCAGTATCCTCAGCTACGCGGCAATCTTGGTTGGCTCGATTCTGGCCCTGCTTATGATCGGCTACACCGCGGTCCGAACCGCCCGTTCCATCACCGAACCTCTGCAACACCTGATTACGGTTGCCCGCGAGATCGGCGATTCGGGCGACCTCGATCAGAACATCGACATCCACCGCAACGACGAGATTGGCGCACTCGCTACCACCTTCAACAATATGGTCGCGTACCTCAAGGAAATGGCCAGCGTCTCGATGGCTGTGGCCGAAGGCGATCTCACGGTTGAAGTGACACCACGCTCCAAGCGCGACACCCTGGGCAACGCCTTCATTCGCATGGCCCACGGCTTACAGGAAATCGTTCGCTCCACCCGTGACGGAGCCTCGCAGGTTTCAGCCGGCTCCAATCAGGTTGCCGGCGCCGCCGACGAATCTGCCAAAGTCAGCGTGCAAGCCTCCTCTGCCATTGAAGAAGTCACCAGCACCATGCACGAAATGAGTATCAACGTGCAGAACGTTGTGAAGAACACGCAGGTTCAGGCTTCCAGCGTTGCGGAGACCTCTGCATCGATCGACCAGATGGTCACTTCCATCCAGCGCGTCGCGGATACCGCCAAGGTGCTGCTGGATATTGCCAACCGCTCGCGCGAGGAAGTCGTTACCGGTATCGCTACGATGGAGAAGACCACCGATGGACTGAACCGCACGAATCGCGCCATCCAGTCTTCCGCGGAAATCATCAACATCCTCGGGCATCGCGCCGACGACATCGGCAAGATCATCGAAGTCATCGACGACCTTGCGGAACAGACCAACCTGCTGGCCTTGAACGCCGCGATCGAAGCCGCTCGCGCTGGTGAACACGGCCTCGGCTTTGCCGTAGTTGCCGACGAAGTCCGCAAGCTTGCGGAAAAATCCACGCAATCCACCAAGGAAATTGCTGACCTCATCCAGAGCATCCAGCGCGAAGCCCGCCAGGCCGTCGAAAACATGGAGCGCAGCACGCGAATCGTCGAAGAAGGCTTGAGCCTCGGAAACGATCTGGGCACCGCCCTTCACAAAATTTCCGACGTGGTTACCGAAGTTTACAAGTTCTCCCAGGAAATCGGCGCCGCCACCAATGAACAGTCCGTCGGTTCCTCACAGATTGCCAAGGCTACCAACCGCCTGACCGAAATTACCCAGGAGATCAACTCCGCTGTCGAGGAACAAGCTTCCGGCGCCCAGGCCGTCGTCCGCGCCATGGACAAAATGCGTGAACTGGTTCAGCAGTCCGCTTCCAGTTCCACCGAGCTGTCTGCCGCTGCTGAACAAATGCTCAAGCTTTCCCGCAACCTGCTCGACAATATGGACCGCTTCGTCATCGACCGGGGCAGCCAAACTCGCCACCGTCGCGACACCGTTCCAGCTCGCCGGCAGCCCAATTCCGAGTCCAGCGAATACGAATTAGCGGAAATCGGACGCAACTGACGCGGAGACTACCCCATGGAGAAAGACTACCAAGTTGTTGGTTTTCGCATCGGCAATGAAACCTACGGGGTTCGTATCGGGTCCGTGCGCGAGATCGTCCGTGTGCCCGAGATAACTTCGGTACCCAACGCCCCGGAAGCCATCGAAGGGGTCATCAACCTTCGCGGGAAAATCATTCCGGTGATGGACCTGCGCAAGCGCTTCGGCATCGAAGCGGTTCAGCCCGACAAGAAAAACCGCATTCTCGTCGTTGAACTGGACAACAAGCTGCTCGGCTTGATCGTCAGCTCTGCTTCCGAAGTATTGAAGATTCCTCCCTCGGAAATCGCCGCGCCCGGCTCGGTATTCGCCGAGGGTGAGTCCAGCTACGTAACCGGTGTCGGCAAGCTCAAGGGCCGGCTCATCATTCTCCTGGATATTGCCAGGCTGTTGCGTCAACCGGAATTCAAGAAACTTGAGGAGGCCGCGGAACCCGTCGCAGTCGCGCGTTAGCAGCTCTGCTCCCGGGAGCCGCCGGCTGTACGAACGTTGCACGCACCCAGTATGGGAACCATCACTGCTCAGGTTCAGCTCACAGAAGCAGAACTCAAGCTCCTGCAAACCCTTGTTTACCAGGAGTGCGGCATGTATTTTGATGAGCGCCGCGCTCATTTTCTGAAGGATCGCTTGCAGCGCCGGTTGAAGGCCTGCCAGCTCGATTCCTTCTACAGCTACTATCGCTTGCTTACCAGCCGCGAGGGCCGCGCGGAACTTGCCCTGCTTCTTGAAAATCTCACCGTCAACGAAACCAGTTTCTTTCGCAACCGCCCGCAACTCGACCTGCTGCAGAAATCCGTCCTCGAAGAAATTCTCCACCACAAGCAGGAGCGCCGCGATTGGAATCTCCGCGTGTGGAGCGCCGGTTGTTCAGCGGGCCAGGAGCCCTATTCCGTCGCCATCCTTATCTGCGATGCCCTCGCTTACTACTATCTCCGCAATCCGCTCCCGTTTGAAATGCCTTCGCCCAAGCCGCTGATTCCTCCGCCGTGGAAACTCGAAATCGTGGCTTCCGATATCAGTTACGCCAGTCTGCGCACCGGCCAGGAAGGCCTGTACACGGAAATTCAGATGGAGCCTGTCGACTACACCACCAGGCTTCGTTACTTCGAAAAAGCCAGCGACAAGTATGCCGTCAAACCGCAGCTCAAAGAACTTGTTCAGTTCGACTTCCACAACCTGAAAACCGAATTCTTGCCCAGGCGCAACGACATCATCCTTTGCCGCAACGTCATGATCTATTTCGACGAGGCGGAGCAGAAGCGCCTGATTGAGAAGTTCTGGCACTGTCTGAATCCTGGGGGCTACCTCTTCGTGGGCCACGCGGAAAGCCTCTTTGGCCTCACCCAGAAATTCAAAATGGTTCATGAGAATAATGGCACCGCCTACAAGCGCCTCGAGGTGAATCTGTGAGTTTTCTCCCCGAGGATCGCGGATCGGAACTTCGCGCGCTGTTCTTCGAAAGTGCCGCGGAACTTCTCCAGGTCATCAACGACGCCGGGCTGGAACTCGAAAAGCGTCCTGCGGACGAAGATCTCATCCGCGGTGTGCGCCGCGCTGTGCATACCTTGAAGGGTGATTCGGCTGCCTGCGGCTTTCAGAAGTTGAGCGAGATTGCTCACGAACTGGAAGATGTTCTCTCCTGGCAGATCAGCCAGACGCATGGCACAAAGCTTGCCGAAGTTGTCCTGGCTGCTGTGGACACGTTTGAGAGCATGCTCAGCGCGTACCAAAAGCAAGCCGAGCCTCCTTCGACGGATCCTCTGCGCGCTCTCATCCACCACCTGCTTCAAGCGCCAGGCCGGGCTCGGTCCGCAGAGTGATTCCCCCGCTGTACAGGTTCGCGCGGCCTTTGCCTGGAGCGAATATGAACGCCTGATGATTTCCGAGGCTCTTTTGCACGGTGACAATGTCTACAATGTGGCTCTGCGCGTCGACCCCAATAGCGTTATGCGCGCTGCCGCTTTTCAGCTTATTCGCAACGTGCTGCACACTTGCGGCACGGTCATCGCTTTGCGGCCCGAAGACAACCTTGCGGCCGCGGCCGTTGAGGTCGTGGAAGCCGCCGTCTCGAGTCCTCATCCCATTGAGCATGTTTCTCATCGCTGCCAGATTCCTTCGGTGGTTTCGGAGGTACGCGTGGAACCGGCAGATCACGCCGATTCCGCCGAGCATCAACTTCTGGGCGACATCCTGGAAGCGCAAGCCGCTCAGATCGCGGCGAAGCCCTGCGATTCCCCCGAATCGGCTGCTGCCAAACATCCTGCTGGTTCCTCGGCGGTCGCCGCGGTTGCCGAGAGCACGGTTCGCGTTGACGCCTCGCGCATCGATGCGGTGATGAATCTTGTCGGCGAATTGATCATCGGGAAGTCCATGCTGAACCGCACCCTGGCGGAATTCGATGCCCGCCATTCGCGCGATCCCATTCGCACAAAGCTCGCGGAAACCCTGGCGTTCCAGTCCAGAGTTCTTGACGAGCTCCATAAGTGCGTTCTGAAGATTCGCATGGTCCCGGTCGAACAGTTATTCCGCCGCTTCCCGCGCGTTGTCCGCGATATCGCGAAACTGTGCGGTAAGGACATTGCTCTCGAAGTCGCCGGGGAGCACACCGATCTGGACAAAGGAATTCTCGACGCGCTTGCAGAGCCGCTCACTCACCTGGTGCGCAATGCTGTCGATCATGGCATCGAGCCGGCCAGCGAGCGCCTCAGCGCCGGCAAGCAGGCGCGAGGCACCGTTTCCTTGAACGCCTATCATCAGGGCGCGCAGGTCGTGATTGAAGTGCATGACGACGGCCGCGGCATCGATCTCGATCTGATTCGCGAACAGGCAGTTCGCAATGCGCTCATCAAGCAGGAAGATGCCGACCGCTTGACGGATCCCGACCTTCTCAATCTCATCTTCGAGCCCGGTTTGAGCACCGCAACCGAAGTCACCGAAGTCTCTGGCCGCGGTGTCGGCATGGACGTCGTGCGTAACGTGCTCGACCGCCTGAAAGGCACGGTGAACGTTACTAGCGTCAAAGGGAAGGGCACCACGATTCTTCTTCGCGTGCCTCTCACTCTCGCCAGTATTCAGACCTTGCTGTTCCGCGTTGGAGGGCGTCTCTTCGCTGTGCCCCTTTCTTCGGTCATCGAGATCACTCGCGTGTCGGACTCCGAAATTCAGCGGGTGGACAAGCGCGAAGTCCTTCGCCTGCGTGAGCAGCTCCTTACCCTTGTGCGGCTTTCCTCTCTGAAAGGAATTCACGCCGTAGATTCCGGTGAGCCGAAAAAGAAAAAGAGTTTCGTCATCGTCATCGGCGTAGCGGAAAAGCGTTTCGGTTTGCTGGTGGACAGCATGGTGGGCGAAGAAGAGCTCGTCATCAAAGCGCTTCCTGGCGAAATCGTCTCCAGCGATCTGGTGAGCGGCGCGTCCATACTCGGCGATGGCACCGTTGTGCTGATCTTGAATGTGCCGACAATTCTCTCACGATTGTCGCGGTCGTTGCCGCTGGGAGCTATCGCATGAACGGCCGCATTAAAGTCCTGGTCGTCGACGACTCCGCGTTGATGCGCAAGCTCATTCCTATGATCCTGGAGCGCGACCCGGATATTGAAGTAGTTGGCACGGCCATGGACGGCGCATTTGCCCTGCGCAAAATTGCCGAACTGCATCCGGATGTTGTCACGCTCGACCTGGAGATGCCCCGCATGGACGGCATCGAGACCTTGCGCATGATTATGCGCAGTGCTCCGCTGCCCGTTATCGTCTTCAGCACCCATTCCAAAGAGGGCGCTTACTCGACGTTTAAAGCCCTCGCTCTGGGGGCCATCGATTTTGTCGCCAAGCCCAGAGATGCCGCAGCCGGCCATCTTGACCCGATTGCTTATCAGCTCATCGAAAAAATCAAAATCGCGAAACGCGCTGGTGGTCCCAAATCCCTGCCCAAGATGCAACCCGAGCTACCCCCGCCGGGTAAGAAGCGCGCACGCACCGCTCTTCCACCCAATCGCGTCATCGCTATTGGTATTTCCACCGGCGGTCCCAACGCTCTGCAGTATCTGCTCTCGCAGATTCCGCCGGATTTTCCGGCCACCTTTCTGGTCGTGCAGCACATGCCAGAGGGCTTTACGGACATGTTCGCGCACCGATTGGACGAGTGCTGTGCTTTGGATGTGCAGGAAGCGAAATCCGGCGATCTGCTGGTTGCCGGCCGGGTTCTCATCTGTCCCGGCAACCGCCACATGATGGTGCGGCGCATGCCTCGCGGAGAAATGGTGGTTTTGTCGGACAGCCAGGCGATTAATGGCCACCGTCCGTCCGTCGACGTTCTGTTCCACTCCGTCGCGCAAGAGTTTGCTCTAACCGCCGTTGGCGTTCTGATGACCGGCATGGGCGAAGATGGAGCCGAAGGATTGGGTGCCATCAAGTCGGCGGGCGGTATGACCATCGCGCAAAGTGAAGACACCTGCGTGGTCAGCGGAATGCCGCGTGCCGCCATCAGCAAAGGCTACGCCATGAAGATTCTGCCGCTCGAAGCGCTCGGCGCCTTCCTGATCAGCCATTACGGTAACGAGCATCTCGGCAGCGAGAAATCCGACACCCAAGAGAAATCCGACAAAGGGCAAAAAACGGAACGACCCGAACGAACACCCGTTTCAACTCCGCGCGCCTGATCGCGTTCGGAGCTAAAGGAGAAGGTTATGCCACAGTTTGCGCCGCTACTTCGGAAGGACACCCAGCCGGTCCGCTATCTGGTCGTGGACGACTCCGTCTTCGCCCGCAAGAACCTCATCAAGATGATTGAGCTGTTCGGCGGGGAAGTAGCAGGAGAAGCCGGTGACGGGCTAACGGCCATTGCGGAATTCAACCGCTCCAAGCCAGACATCGTGCTCATGGATATCACCATGCCGCAAATGGAAGGCATTGAATCCGTCGAGCGCATCGTCCGCCAGCATCCCGACGCCCGAATTGTCATGGTTTCCTCTGTCGGCTATCAGGAAAACATCCTTGCCGCCCTGCAAAAGGGCGCCAAGCACTTCGTACAAAAGCCGGTGAAGCCTGAAGTGCTGTACGAAATTCTTCGTTACGTTTTGGGAGATGATCCCAATGCCGCCAACGTGCCCGTGGAGCTGGCGGGGGAGCAGCGCTCATGAGAATGGAACTTATTCAGCCGTTCATCAATGCGGCGGATGCGGTTTTTGCGGAGTCCTTGCAGGCCCCGACAAAAATCGTCGACCTGACGATGGACGAGAACACCTATCGCCGCAAGGGCATCGCCGCGCTCATCATAATTAAGGGCGACATCGAGGGCCGCGTCATTCTCGATCTGGCTCCTGAAGTGGCCATCCGCGTTGCCGGACATCTCGCTGGGTCACCTGTTCCGGAGAGCGAGCAGGTTATCCGCGAGACCGTGTGTGAGCTCGCCAATATGGTCATTGGCAATTCGGTCACGCTTCTCAATGATCAGGGCTTCCGCTTCAAGGTATTCCCGCCGGAAATTCACATGAGCGAAGAAGGGCTCGCCGGCAATGCCGATACCGAAGCCATGGTCCTCTGCATCGAGACTCCGTGCGGCGAGGTCTACATCAATATCGCGATGCACTATCTCCATCGTCGCCGCCGCGAGCAGACCCCGGTCTCGGCTCTCGATTAGCCCGTCTCCATCGCACTCGCGTTGGCACCGGCGCACTCCTGCCTGAGGTCTGGAGCTTTGCTTTTGTAGCCACCGCCTTCTGGGGCGGTCCGCCAACACAAATGCCCGGTGTGCTGCCTGCCCTGCTCGTCACTCGTTATTTCCTGATGTAGTACACTCACCTCGCTCTACATTTCATTCGCCACTATCTCGAGGTTCGAGCCGCATGCGTATTCGGTCTTTAGTATGTTTGTTGTTTTCTCTTGTTTGCTGCGCCGCTCTCTTGGCGCAATCGTCGATCGCTCCCGATGTTCCGGAACCCGGCTCGGCGGAAGAAATCTCAAAATCTACAACTTCCTCGCAGTTCCTCTCTCCCTGGGTCTCCTATCTCCCGGCGTCTTCCAGCGTTCCATCGCCGCGCTCTTTTTACGGGCGAATCATGGGAGCGCCGGGAGAGCTGGTGAATTCCGCAAAAGCCTACGCCTACTGTCGCGCCCTTGCGGCTGCCTCGCCACGGGTTCGCGTCTTCACGATTGGCCACTCGGAAGAGGGCCGCGAAATTATTCTTCTCGCGATCAGCGATGAAAAGGGAATTCAAGACCTCGAAAAACTAAAAGCAGCAACCGCTTCTCTCGCTGATCCCCGCAAAATCGATCCGCCGGCCGCCGAAAAACTCGTCGCCGATTCTCGTCCTATCTATTACTTCAATGCGGCTCTCCATTCCGACGAAACCGGCTCGACGGAATCTGTCCTGGAACTCGCCTATCGACTTGCGGTCTCTGATCAGCCCATGATCCGCCGTATCCGCGAAAATCTCGTCGTGCTCATCAATCCCGTCTCCAATCCCGACGGCAGGGACAAGCAAGTCGACTGGTTTTACCGCTACCTGAAGGGCAAAACGGATCGCGACACGCTCCCTCGGCAATCCCCGCCCTACTGGGGCAAATACGTTTTCGTGGACATCAATCGCGACACGCACCAGCAAACTCAAGAAACCACCAAAGCGGTCCACCGCATGTTCCACGAATGGCATCCCACCGTGGTTCACGATCTTCACGAAGCCGTTCCACTCTTGATGTCCTGGAATGGCACCGGCCCCTACAATCCCAATATCGATCCCATCACTTACAGCGAATTCCTTGCACTAAGCTTCTATGAAGTACAGACCATGACCGGCCTGGGCATGCCCGGCGTTTCCACCTGGAATTTTGGAGAAGGTTTCGCGCACCTGTACCTCGATTCCGTCGCCATGAATCACAACGCTATCGGTCGCGGCTATGAAACGTTCGGCAACGGAACCGCCGAAACGCTCTCTGTGGCGCTCGCTCCCGACGAAACCTCGCGTGAGTGGTACCGCCTGGTGCCTCCACCCTCGGGAAGCGTTCTCCTGGTCGGCGCGCGATAACGTCAATTACAACGAAACGGCTGCCCTTGCTGCGCTCGACTATGCCGCTACGAATTCCCACACGCTGCTGCGAAATTTCTACGACAAGAGTCTTCACTCCTATCGCAAGGGTCTCGAGGAAGCGCCTTACGCCTTCCTGATTCCCGCGGATCAGGGCGATCCCACGCGCGTTGCCCAGCTTGTCAGCCGGCTAATGGGCCAGCACATTGAGGTCAGCCGCGCGCAATCTCCCCTTACCCTGAAAGATGGCTCTTATCCCGCTGGCACTTACGTCGTCCGCCTCGACCAACCCTATCGCAACTATGCGGTGGACTTGCTCACGCCGCAGCACTACCCGAAAGATGGCAGCGAGCCATATGATGATGTTTCCTGGGAGCTTCCCGCTCATTATCACTTGCAGGCGATTCCGGCTTCCGATGCCGCGGTGCGTTCCGTGGATCTCACGTTGCTCACCGAACCTCCTCATCCGGAAGGCAAAATCGCTGGGGCAGGAACCACCTACCTATTGAAAGACACCGGGCAGGAAGGTTTGCTCGAAGCACGCTACCGTCTTGCGGCCTTCCATCTCGATATCGCCGAACGTGCCTTCACTCTTGACGGCGTTGACTATCCTGCCGGTTCCTGGATTCTCCCAGCACAGCCCGGTCTCGCCGACGCCGTTCGTGATGTCTCCTCGCAACTCGGGCTCGATTTCAACAGTGCCGCATCGGCACTCGACGTCCCTCACCACTCCGCAAAAGCCCCGCGCCTTGGCGTGTGGGTTCCGTGGGCGGACACCGACACCATTGGCTGGATGCGCTACTCCCTAGACCAGCGAAAGATTCCTTACATCTACGTTCGCGATGAAGACATCCGCGCGGGCAATCTCCACGACAAATTCGACGTACTGCTGTACGGCCACGTCGATCTGGAACTTGCCGAGCAGATTCAAGGCATCCCCAAAGCCTGGGGACCGATGGCTTTCAAGAAAACTCCACAGTTCCCCAGCCTCGGCACCCCGGCGGAGTCTGACGACATCACGGGCGGCATTGGCTGGGAAGGACTCGAGCAGATTCAGCGTTTTGTGGAACAGGGCGGCTTGCTCGTTACCCTAGGCAGCGGCACCATGCTTGCCATTGAAGGCGGCATCATCCGCGGAGTCCGCCGCGATTCCGGCGGCGTCCCGCGCAGCACGCAAGGCGGCGGCTCCGAGTCCTCTGCCGCAGCGCAGCAGGCCGTCACGCGCACGCCGGGTTCGCACGTGCGAGTCACCTTCGCGAAGCCCGAACACCCGATCGCCTATGGCTATCCGGCGCGCACCTACGTATTCCGCCAGAATTTTGCGCTCTATTCCATTCCGCGGCGCTGGCTGCGCATGGCCTACTGCACCACGTGTCTGGATGGCCCCATCGACACCCGCAGCGTTGTCCTGGAATGGGGTGACCGCGAAGGCGCGCCTTTTGTCGTGAGTGGGCAAGCCTGGGGAGAAGGCAACCTGATCGGACGTCCCGCGATTCTAGATACGCCGGTCGGCAGCGGGCACGTCGTCACCTTCAATTTTAATCCGCTGCATCGCGATCTCAATCGAGGCGACCAGCGCATGCTCTGGAACACGATCATCAACTGGCAGGCGATCCTTAGGCCGCCAAATCCCTAGCTCATTCTGTAATCGGTTATTGAAACACGGTTGGGAAAACTACTCCGGTGCCTTCAAATAAGCTGCTCCATGCCGGAACAACCCGACCTTCGTAATCGCCTGCGAAAACACAATTCGGATCGGCACAAAGATCGCCCCAGCTCCCGGCGTGTACGGCACCGCTACTTCCAGCCGCGTCCCTTCCGGGTACTCGTTCCTGCTGCGAAAGCTGATCCCGCCCTTCGACAGGTCCTCGCACACCGCCACTTCTTCCTCAAATCCGCGCCGGCGGATGCACGCCAGCACCCGGGCCCTTACGCGCGTCCGATTCCTGCGCGGAACGACGCGCTCCTCGGGAACCGCTGCGAGCGTCACTCCATCTTTATGCTTACGTGTCGGAATGTGCCTCAATCCAGATCGAAGGCGAATCGCAGTGCCGGCACAATCGCGCAATGCAGCGCCGTATTTCAAATGACTTCAGCTCCATTTCATTCAGGTACACGACTTCTCGCCGTTGGCAAAAACTGCATTCCATGAGCATTCTCGCCAGAGCTTCCTCGGCCTTATGCACGGCCGGGAACTCGATGTCCCAGAAATCCACTCGCGGCTCGAGAATTGCGATTGCGTAGAGGAACCCGTCACCTTCCCGGTCGATCTCCGCCATGATCCGGGCGCGCGCGGACTTGCTCTGGTCGCCTTCCAATTCCCGGTGTAGCGTAATTTCCTGTCCCGGAAAGAGTTTCTCGGTCAGGCGAAGCACGCCGCCGTTGCGGCTCACCAGGAGGGTTTCCGCGGCCTGTTTCACGGCTGTTCCGTCGTTCCCAAACCACGACGCATTCACGTGCAGCCGCAAAGACACCCGGTCGCTCTGGCGAATTCCTTCAACTCGCGAGATCATCTGTTCTTCCAGGGGTTGCATTCCCTATCAGGCTAACATGTTCCCGCGTGCGTCATTGGGTACTCGGCTGCCCGATTGTCCTTCCCACTAATAGCCAAAAGGGCCTAAAACAGCGGCTTTCGGAGGGCGTTACCCTTTCGCGAACTACGCGCCGTTACGCCGTTCTCATTTCGCCACGTTTCCCACACACTACCTGTATACGGGTCGCCTAACCGCCTGGGGTCGCCCAACGTTTACGTCTCGCGAAGAGTTCTGTGTGAGCAAAATCGTGTCTATGCCTGATCGAAATACAAACTCTCCCATTCGAGTGCCAGGTGTTCGTGATCGTCGCTATACCATCCGCTACCCATTTGCTGCCGATGTCGAACTCATCGACCTCGAAACCGGCAGACAGGTCAACGGGATCACCTCAGACATCTCCTTCGGAGGCTGCTTTGTCTGTACCAGCAAGCCTCTTTCGATGAATGCACGCGCCCGCATGAAGCTCACTTGCAAGGGTGAGGTGCTGGAAGCCTTGGTGGTCGTTCGTATCGTGAAACCTCGCGTAGGAATGGGCATTGAATTCTTTGACCTGGAAACTTCCAATAGCGAACGCCTGGTCTCTTGGATGGATGCGCTTCGCCACGCCCGTTGACTCCGCTTCTTTCTTGGGTTCGCTTGGCGCGTTATCATGCTTTTCATGGCCGCGTCTTCGAGTGCGTTCGATGAGGTGTTGATCGAGGTGTGGCGCCAGGCTCTGGTCGACCGCTCGAGTACCGTCAAAATTGACACTGAATCGTTTCCTGTTCGCAAAACGGCCAGCAAGCGTCTTGTCGAGGTCGATTTCACCCTTGATGGCCAGCCCTACCGCGGCATCCAGCAGAATCCCAACACCAAATCCGGATGGGCAAATCTCGCTCGCAAGGGCGCCAAGGTCATGCAGTTTCTAGAAGCAGGAAAGTACGTGGCCGTTGTTGTCGATGGCAAGGTCACGCACTATTCCAGCAAGAAGTCCTGACATGGACGCGACGTATCGGGCACAAGGGAGCTGCATCTCCGTACTCTCTCAGCAGAAAAGCTCTGGAGCTCGAGGAACAGGTCCGGCGCCTCTAACGCTTCTTGTAGGTCGCTGCGGACCGCTCGAGAGCTGAGGCGGCCTTGCCGCCATCCGCGACCCCGAAGAAGACCAAAGCCGCATGCGTAGATGGCTCCAGTCCGCAATCGGCGTAATTGATATTGGGGTTCGCTTTCCCCGGACGGGACGCCAGCCTCGCTATTTCGCCGGGTCGATGCTGAATTGTGATTTGGACGATTTCCTCCTCCGCATAGGTTAGCTTCTCGTTGTTCAGCACGGTCTTGGCGGTTTCTGGATGGTCTACGATGAATGGAGTTACGAATTTTCCTCGGGTCGGGAAGG
>CAWDRK010000014.1:0-129325 GCA_963804635.1 Candidatus Acidiferrales bacterium | reverse complement strand
ATGCAGGCTCAGAACCATTCGTTGCAGGGAATGGCGGAGTACGCCAATGTTCTGGAATCGGTCTCCGGTGGCAAGGAGCCGACGCGCACCATGGTCGCTCCCGTGTCGCGCGATTTCTTCACGGTGCTGGGAGTCCAGCCCACGATTGGGCGCGGCTTCGCGGCGGAAGAACAACGCTACAATGCGCCTGCGACCGTGTTGGTCAGCTATGCCTACTGGAAGCAGTCTCTCGGCGCCACGAAAGATATGTCTGCGGTTCGACTGAAGATTGATGCGCAGTTGGCGACGATTGTGGGCGTTATGCCTGCCGGATTCCGCTTCCCGGACAACACCGACATTTGGGTGCCCCGCGAAATCTACGAAACATACCCGAGCCGGACGGCTCACAATTGGCGGGTGGTTGGGAGACTGCGCGAAGGTACATCGGTAGAGGCGTCGCGCACCGAACTTACCGGCATTGCGCAACGCTTAAAGCAACAATTCGGCGACGATACAGGCATGGTCGGTGTGGCGATGGAGCCGCTCCGCGAAGCAATGACCAGCAGCGTCCGCCCAGCATTGATCATTCTGTTCGGGGCGTCGGGCTTTCTTCTGCTGATCGCGTGCGCCAACGTCGTGAATCTGATGCTGGCTCAAGCTGCGGCCCGCGAAAGGGAACTATCCATTCGCGCGGCGCTGGGCGCTGGACGCAGCAGGTTGATCCGCCAGTTCCTTACGGAAGCGTTTCTGCTTTCCACCATCGGAGGCGCCCTTGGCGTGCTCGCGGCGCTCTGGGGCTTAAACGGATTGCTGGCGATCGCGCCGGCAAATCTGCCGCGACTGGAAGATGTTGCCGTCAACGCGCCGGTGCTGTTGTTTTCACTGGTGGTCGTATTTCTGGTGGCGATTGGATTGGGCATCTTCAGCGCCGTGCGCGCCACCTCCGGAAATCCTCGCGCAGCGTTGAACGAAGGGAACCAGAGACAAGCAGGGTCGGTAGGAAAGCAGAGATTGGGTCGCCTGATTATTGCCGGGCAACTGGCCACCACTCTGGTGCTGCTTGTTGGCGCAGGTCTTCTGGGCAGAAGCCTGTTGCGCGTGTTGTCGGTTGATCCGGGCTTTCGGACCGATGGCATCCTCACGATGGAGCTGGCGCTTCCCGACGATCCTACGAAGGTGCAACGGGTCCAGTTTCTGAACGAAGTGATCGTGCGGCTGCGCAACATACCTGGTGTGCAGGAAGTCGGAGGCACCAACGAATTGCCGCTGAGCGGCGAAGGTCGCGCTGATGGGTCCTACGTGATCATGAATCCCACGCAGATTTCGGCTCGCACGCGGAGCCTGATCCAGCGTTCTGTGAGTGGCGATCTCGGCAAAGATCCCGCCTCTCTGGCTGAGTTCACAAAGTTCTTTGACGAGATCTTCAAAGATCGAGCCCACATAGGAGACGCCGACTACTGTGTCGCCTCCGAAGGTTTTTTCAGCGCCTTGGGAATTCCGCTGCTGAGCGGCAGGTTATTCGACTCGCGAGACACGAGCAACTCGCTGCATGTTGCCGTCGTCAGCAAATCCTTGGCTGATGAGAAGTGGCCGAATCAAAGCCCGCTCGGGCAGACCGTCGAATTCGGAAACATGGATGGCGACCCGCGGCTGCTGACCATCGTCGGCGTCGTCGGGGACATGCACGACAAGAGTCTGGAGTCCGCGTCCCGACCTACCATTTATGTGGATTACCGGCAGCGTCCAACAGCCGCCCAGCAGTTCACGATGGTCATGCTCGCTCCCGGCAAGCCTGAGGCCGTCTTTTCCTCCGCGCGCGAAATCGTTCGCAGCCTGGATCCCGACGTGCCCCCACGCTTCAGCACCTTCTCGAATATCTTCGCTGCCTCCCTCGGAGCGCGGCGCTTCAGCCTGCTGCTCGTCGGCATTTTTTCTGCCACGGCCCTGCTGCTGGCCATGGCAGGAATTTACGGTGTGACGGCCTACACCGTTGCGCAGCGCACTCGCGAAATTGGCGTGCGCATGGCATTGGGAGCTTCCCGAGGAACAGTTTTGGGCATGGTTCTCAAGCAAGGCGTGATCACCGGTGTTCTTGGCGTGGGCGCCGGCATTCTGGGTTCGGTGGCCTTGACTCGCCTGATGCAATCCCAACTCTTTGGGGTGAGTGCGACAGACCCGGCCACGTTCGCGGGCGTCGCACTGATCCTGATTCTGGTGTCTCTGGCGGCCTGTTGGATTCCAGGACGCCGGGCGGCGCGCGTCGATCCGATGGTGGCGTTGAGGTACGAATGATGAAGCAAACGATTTGGCAAGACCTACGCTTCGGACTGAGTATTCTGGCGAAAAACCCCGGGCTCGCGGCTATGGCGATTCTCATGACCATCGCGCTTGGCCTCGGCACCGGTCTGGTTATCTCTTTCCTTACAAAAACCGCTCACCGGCGCAACCTGCAAGTGCGTGAAGCGACCCAGTTGATGGTCATTGCTGCACGCGACTCCGACGCGCCGGCCAGCCTCTCGTTTTCCTATCCGATGTATTTGAACCTGGCAGAAAAGAACGTGGTGCTGGCGGGCATGGGCGACGAGTGCGCGGATGAAATCGAACTGACGTCCCTTGCAGGTGGTGAACCCGTTCGCGGCGAGCTGGTTTCCGGGAATTACTTTGAAGTGCTTGGCGTGGAACCTGTGCTTGGCCGTTTGATCAGCGAAGCGGACGACCACGAATCCATCACCGCGCCCGTTGCGGTGGTCAGTTACGAATTTTGGAAGCGCCGCTTCGCGATGGCCCCTTCGATCATCAATCGAACGCTTATTCTGAACGGGCATCGCTTCACCGTGATTGGAGTTACACCTCCGGGTTTTGTTGGCACGGAGGGCTCCCAGAAAGCTGACATCCAGGTGCCGCTTTCGATCCTGAAGGCGTTCAGTTCCCCGATCCTTCACGCGACCCGCATCGACCCGATGGTTGCACTGCGTTATGAATAGGAGAGCTTGATGCAGACGCTTTGGCAGGACATTCGCTACGGACTTCGCATGCTGGGGAAAAATCCCGGCTTTACGGCGGTGGTCATACTCACGCTGGCGCTGGGCATTGGGGCGAACACCGCGTTGTTTTCCATCGTCAACGGAGTATTGCTGAATCCGCTGCCCTTCGAACAGCCTGACAGGTTGGCGTCGCTGTACACGAGAACCCCGGAGTTCACTCGCGCTTCCATTTCCTATCCCAATTTCCTGGACTGGCGGCACGACAATCATTCGTTTTCCCAAATTGCGGCGTTTCGAGGAGAAAATTTCAATCTTTCTGGGATAGGCGACGCGCAACGGGTAAGTGCGAACATGGTTTCGGCCGAGTTTTTTCCGATCCTGGGAGTGAAGCCCAGCGTTGGCCGGTTCTTTAGCGAACAAGAAGACCAGGTGGGCGCGGCGCCCGTCGCGATCATTAGCGATGGTTTGTGGAAGCGCAAGTTCGCATCCTCTCCGGACGTAGCGGGAAAGTCGCTCAACTTGAACGGAATCCTGTACACCATCGTCGGCGTGCTTCCCGCGCAATTCCAGTTCACCAGCAATGGCAATTTCCACAGCGACGCCGAAGTGTATACGCCCATTGGGCAGTGGAACGATCCCTTGTTCCGCGACCGCCATACCGGTATGGGAATGGACGCGGTGGGCAGGCTGAAGCCCGGGGTCACCTTGCAACAGGCGACATTCGATATGCAGTCGGTTGCGGCGCACTTGGCCGAGGCCTATCCGGATATTGACAAAGACTCGGGTGTCAATGTCTTGGCCCTTAAAGAAGATGTGATCGGCGATATTCGGCCGTTTCTTCTGGTACTGCTTGCTGCCGTCGGCTTCGTACTCTTAATTGCCTGCGCCAATGTTGCGAATCTGCTTCTGGCGCGCTCGACAGGCAGAACCCGGGAATTCGCCATTCGAACGGCGATGGGTGCAGGCCCGGGTCGCGTGGTTCGACAGCTTCTTACGGAAAGCATTCTGCTGGCAATGGCTGGAGGCGCACTGGGAGTCTTGATTGCTGCATGGGGCACGCAGGCAGCGATCAAGGTGCTGCCGGAAGCGCTGCCGCGCGCCGATGAGGTTCAGATCGACGGGCGCGTGCTGCTGTTCGCTATGGCGGTTTCCTTAGTGGCGGGAATTCTGTTTGGGTTGGTGCCCGCGCTCAGGGCTTACCGAACCGACGTCTTCGGAACCCTCAAGGAAGGCGGGCGCGGCGGAAGTGGCGCGCGTCACCGCACGCAAAGTATTTTCGTTGCGGTGGAAATGGCCATGGCGCTGGTGCTGCTGGTCGGCGCGGGTTTAATGATTCGCAGTTTGGGAAAACTGTGGAACACGGATCCCGGTTTTGATCCCCAACAACGTGGTGCGGGTCAGTTTCGCGTCCTCTAAACCATTGGGCGCTACGCCCGCGGCAACCCGCGCTGCATTTCGTCAAATTCACGATGCCATTGCGGCTATTCCAGGCGTGCAATCCGTTTCGCTATCGGTAGGATCCACTCCGATGCAAGGCGACTCAGATCTTCCTTTGTGGCTGGAGGGAGAAGGCAAGCCAGCTTCGCAGAACGAGATGAAGTCCTCGCTGTTCTACTTCACGCAATCGGATTACTTGAAGGTCATGAAGACGCCCCTGAAGCGCGGAAGGTTTCTGACCGAATCCGACAACGAGACATCCCCCACGGTCATGGTGATCGACGATCAATTTGCCAAGTTGTACTTTGCCGGCCAGAATCCTATCGGCAAGCACGTCAATCTCGGTATTGTGAACATAACCGCGGAAGTCGTGGGAGTCGTTGGCCATGTCAAGCAGTGGGGCCTGGATAATGACCCCCCGGGCGCAATTCAGGCGCAATCTTATTTTCAAATATCACAACTGCCCGATTCCATTTTTTCACTTCTCGAGCATGGCACCGCCGCCGTCATTCGAACGGAGGGTTCTCCTCTTGCTCTGATTGGCTCGATCACCAACGCGGTGCAGGGTGTGAATAGCGAAATCGTCGTTTACAGACCAGAGACAATGGGCTCAGTGATTTCCGAATCACTCGCAGCAAAGCGCTTCGCCATGGTGCTGCTGGGCGTGTTTGCGGCGCTGGCGGTGATACTTTCGGCGGGCGGGATCTATGGCGTGATTTCCTATATTGCGGCGCAACGGACCCAGGAGATCGGAATTCGCATGGCGTTGGGCGCCGGGAGAGGCAGCGTGCTGCGCATGGTGCTGAGCGAAGCGGGCAGGATGGCGCTGATCGGCGTGGGCATCGGCCTGGTTACGGCATTTGCGCTGACGCGGCTTATGGCCAGCATCCTTTTCGGCGTGAGCACTCACGATCCGCTAACCTATGTCGGCGTCGCTGCTTTATTGATGTTGGTGGCGCTGGTGGCATGCTACATCCCGGCGCGACGCGCGACCCGGGTCGATCCCATGGTGGCATTACGCTATGAGTAGGAGATCCTGATGCAGACGCTTTGGCAGGACGTTCGCTACGGGCTGCGTATGCTGGGGAAGAATCCCGGCTTCACTGCCGTGGCAGTGCTTACGCTGGCGCTTGGCATCGGAGCGAACAGCGGAATTTTTTCGGTTCTGAGGCAAGTGCTTCTGCAGCGCTTGCCAGTTCCTCATCCTGACGAACTGGTGCTTCTGTACGCCCCGGGTGTACGAAGCGGGCACATCAGTTCCGACGAGGTAGATGGCTCGGAGTCGTTCTCGTATCCGATGTATGTCGACCTGCGCGATCAAAACAAAGTGTTCGCAGGACTTGCCGCGAAAGCTGATTTTCCGGTGAGCGTGGCCTTGCAGGAACAGACCGAACGTGCCAGCGCGGAACTGGTTTCCGGGAATTACTTCGATACTCTTGGCGTGCACGCGGTGATCGGCCGATTGCTTTCCCCTGCCGACACGGCCTCTACCGGTGGTAACCCCGTTGTGGCGCTCGGAAACGGTTACTGGCACAAGCATTTCGGCGGCGATCCCGGGGTTCTGAACCAGAGCGTAATGGTAAACAACCGGTTGATGACCATCGTCGGTGTAGTGCAGCCCGGCTTTGATGGCATCCAGCTCGGCATGGTTCCCGATCTTTATGTCCCCATCACCATGAAGCCGGTGATTACCCCCAATTCGGATGGGTTGACCGACCACAAGGACTATTGGGTAAAGGTAATTGGGCGCCTACAACCAGGGCTTTCTGCAACACAAGCGACGGCAGCGCTGGCACCGACATATCACGCGCTGCTTGAAAACGAACTCCCGCTCAACAGCGGATTAAACGCCCAAGAGAAAAAGCAATTCGAGGCGAAACAGCTGGTGTTGCGCGACGGCGCGCGCGGCCGCCCGATTCTTGAGAACGATACCCGGCCGCAGCTCCTAACGCTGATGGGAATGGTCGGGCTGGTGTTGTTCATTACCTGCGCAAACGTCGCTGGACTGCTGACCGCGCGCGGCATCTCTCGACAGAAAGAGATCAGCCTGCGGATTTCTCTTGGCGCCAGTCGCGGCAGGCTGGTTCGCCAGCTGCTCGTCGAATCCTGTTTGCTTTCGCTGGCCGGTGCGCTGCTGGGACTTCTCATCGCTAACTGGATGAGTAGCTCGCTGGTATATTTTGCCTCCAGCAATGAAATGGTCAATGGCCTCACCAGTTCCCTCAATTTTCCCGTGCTGTTGTTCACTGTCGGCCTGGCGCTGTTCTGCGGCATCTTGTTCGGTGTTGCGCCGGCGCTGAACGCAACCCGCGTGCAACTGGCGTCCACGCTCAAGGAACAAGCGGGTGCTCTTTCTTCGAGCCTGAAACATTCCCGATTGCGCCAGACACTGGTAATTTCTCAGGTGGCCTTGACGCTGCTGATGGTCACCAGCGCTTGGGGATTCGTCAGGAGCCTCTACAATCTGCAGCATGTCGATCTAGGCCTGCGGCCGGCTCAGGTGCTTCAGTTTTCCGTCGCACCCAGCTTCAACGGATACGACCAGGTGCGCAGCTTCGGATTCTTTCATCAACTCGAAGATAAGATCGGCGCGTTGCCCGGCGTTCTCTCGCTGAGCGCCGTCGAGGTTCCGTTAATCGCCGACAACGACCGCGGCTCCAACGTCACCGTGGAGGGCGAGCCAGCCGACCTGGCGGGCACACGTCACGTTGACTGGAACTCAGTTAGCCCGGGACACTTTTCAAATTTGGGCATACCGCTATTGTCGGGCCGCGAATTTACGCGCCAGGATGCCCACGAGAGTCCCAAAGTGGTCATCGTCAACGAATCCATGGCCAAGCAGTTTTTTCCCGGCGTGAACGCTCTCGGGAAGCACATGAAGACTGGCGGTGGAAAAGATCCGCTGGACAGGGAAATCGTCGGAATCGTCAAGGACAGCCACCATACCAGCGTAAAAGAGCCGCTCAAACCGTTTTTCTATATCCCCTACACGCAGGAAAAAGCGGTCACTTCGCTGACCTACTACGTGCGGACCTCCGGCGATCCTGTCGCGCTCGCGAGTTCCATTCGAGGCGCCGCTGCCGAACTGGATTCCAGTTTGCCGATTTTTGACGCCAAATCGTTTGAAGAGCAGATCAGTCAGCAACTCTCGTCCAGCAAGTTAGTCGCGTTTCTGGCACTGACCTTCGGCGGCTTGGCTGCCCTGCTCGCGGCGCTGGGAATTTACGCTCTCCTGGCCTACAGCGTGACCCAGCGCACCCGGGAAATTGGCGTGCGTATGGCACTGGGCGCAGAGCCGAAGCGCGTTGGCTGGCTGGTCCTGAAGGACGTTGCCCAGTTGACTGGCGTGGGAGTTTTGATTGGAATTCCGCTGGCCTACGCCCTGGGCAAGCTGATCGATTCCTTGTTGTTTGGCGTGCAAGCCTTCGGAATCGCAAGTATCGGGATCGCGCTCCTGGCGTTGACGGCGGTCGCGGCCTTCGCGGCGTACGCTCCTACGCGACGCGCCACACGCATCGACCCTATGGTCGCGTTGAGGTACGAATGATGCTGAAGACCAGCTGGCGAGACCTGCGCTATGGCGTGAGAATTCTGGGGAAGAACCCCGGGTTCACCGCTCTGGCCATCGCCATTCTGGCCTTGGGGATTGGCGCGAACACCGCCATTTTCAGCGTGGTGAACAGTGTGCTCTTAGAGCCGCTTGCGTATCGCCAGCCGCAACAATTATATCTGCTGAGCGAAATCGTTCCGCAGATGGCCAAGTTTTATCCCACGCTTGCGGCCAACATCCCGGATTTTCGGATTTGGCAGAAGGAGTGCCGCTCGTTTGAGGGCATCGCGATTGCCGAGTCCTCGAGCGTGATTTTCTCCGGAGCTAGCGACGCTCAACAACTTCATGGCGTGCGCGCTTCCGCAAATCTCTTCGACCTGCTGGGCGTGCAAGCGCAGTGGGGACGAGGGTTCGTCGCTGGTGAAGACGAGCCGGGCCGCGGCCAGGTAGTTGTTCTCGCCGCCGGGTTCTGGCGCAGCCACTTCCAGGCCGACAAATCCTTGCTCGGCAAAACCATCAAGCTCGATGGTGCTCCATTCCAGGTGGTGGGCATCCTTCCTGATTCCTTTCACTTTCCCAAACAGATCGGGCAGCTGGTTGGATTCCCGGAACACCCCGATTTCTTCCAGCCGCTCAACGGAGAGCTGCCCTACGAGAAAGATCTGATTGGTGAGTTCGATTTCGCGGCGATCGCGCGGCTCAAGCCTGGTGTCGACGCAGGTGCCGCGCTGGCGGAACTGAACGTCGTGCAGGCGCAAATCGCCAAACAAGCGAATGAAGGGGTGGATCTGGCGGCGGCCATGGCCCCGTTGGAATCTGAAGTGGTAGGTCCGGCGCGCCGCGGACTGCTCTTTTTGCTCTTTGCGGTGGGCGCGGTCCTGCTGATGGTGTGCGCGAATCTGGCCAATTTGCTTTTGGCGCGGGCTCCCGGGCGCATGCGGGAAGCGGCAATCCGCCTGAGTTTGGGTGCAAGCCCGATGCAACTGTTGCGCCAACTGCTGATCGAAAGCTTGCTTCTGGGCCTAGTGGGAGGAGCGCTGGGCATCTGGCTCGCAAGTCTCGGAGTTCCCTGGCTGCTCCGTGCGGCTCCTGCGGACCTGCCGCGGCTTGACGAAGTGCATGTCGACGGGCGCGTACTCCTGTTCGGCTTGATGCTCTCGCTGGCCACAGCGGTGCTCTTCGGAGTGCTCCCGGCGTGGCGGATTGCCTACGCCAACGCACAGGAAACTCTCAAGGCCGGGAGCACTTCGACCACAGAGAGCCACCGCACTCGCCGTTTGCGCGAGGCGCTCATCGGTTTGGAAGTGGGCTTGTGCGCTGTCCTGCTGATCGTCGCGGGCTTGCTGGCATCGAGTCTCCGCCAAGTCCTGAACGTTAACGCTGGTTTTACGCCGGAGCGCGTTCTGGCTGCCGATGTCGATTTGCCGCCGCAGAGCTACGACAATCCCGGCGCGCGCCTGCGCTTCTACGACCAGTCCGTGGCCAGCCTCCGCGCACTTCCCGGAGTCGTCTCGGCAGCGTGGATCAGTATTCTGCCCCTTGAGGGGCAAGGGGCCGTGACCGGCGTGAGCCTTCCCGGATCGCAAGAAACCGGCGGGAAATCGCCGATCGCGAATTACCGCGTCGTTGGTCCCGACTATTTCAAGACCATGGGCATTGCTTTGCGCGCCGGGCGCGAATTCACGGAGAATGACCGCACACGCCACGTGGTCATCGTGTCGCAAGGTCTCGCCGATCGTTTTTGGCCGAATCAGAATCCTATCGGCAAAATCTGTGTTACCGCTTGGGGTTCCCCGCAAAATAGCGAAGTTGTCGGCGTGGCGAGCGATATTCGCACCGTCAGTCTCGACGAGTCGCCGCTGTTGATGGTATACACGCCCGGCAGATTCGCCAGCGCCACAATGGATGGACCGCAGTCGGCGTCGATCGTTGTCCGGACTGCTACGGACCCCTCGGGCGCGGCTCCGGCGGTCCGGTCGGTGATCCGACAGATCGACCCCGAGGTGCCCATCGTGGCGCTGCGGCCCATGAGTCTGCTAGTCGCGAAATCTGTCAGCGCGCGGCGATTCCAAGTGTCCCTGGCACTGATTTTCGCTCTGTCCGCGCTGCTTTTGGCCTCCCTGGGAATCTTCGGAGTGGTGGCCTACTCGGTCGAGCAGCGGCGTCACGAACTGGGAATTCGCAAAGCTCTCGGAGCTCCTGATGGCCGGTTGCGAAACATGGTACTGCGTCAGGGAATGGTGCCTGTGTTTTTGGGCTTGGCTGGCGGAATCGTAGCTGCCTTTGTCCTGGGCCGCTTGATTGGTTCGTTGCTGTTTGGCGTCGATCCTTTTGATCTGCAGATTACGGCGGCCGTGGCGTTGCTCATTATCGCGGTCTCGCTGGTGGGGTGCTGGATACCCGCCCGCCGCGCGACTCGTATCGATCCGATGGTGGCACTGAGGTATGAATGATGCTGCGCGCGTTCCCGGAGGGAACTTTTGCGGCGGTTTGTGTCGTATATCAGGGTACAGAGGTGTCGGCTGTCGGGTTCCCATTTGTTGAATTGGACGTAAATCTGGCAACGGTGCGGTTGCTGTAATGATTTTCTGGTTGGCTATAAACGATCTCATGAATCCCGAACTTAGGAGAACAAATGACTGACACAAATAATGTGCTGATCAAGATGGAAGGCGTCAAAAAGGTGTTTCTCACGGACGAGGTGGAAACTCACGCGCTCGAGGAGATTCACCTGGAGATTCAGCGAGGGCAGTATGTCTCGATCTCCGGGCCATCCGGCTGCGGCAAGTCCACGCTATTGTCGATTCTCGGCCTGCTGGACTCGCCGACGGAAGGGAAGTACCTGCTCAATGGGCAGCCGGTGGCGAATCTCACCGCCAGCGAACGCACCCGCATCCGCAACCGCGAAATTGGCTTCATTTTCCAGGCGTTCAACTTGATCGGCGACCTCACGGTCTATGAAAACGTTGAACTGCCGCTGACCTATCGCGGCACCAGTTCCGCGGAGCGCAAGCAAAAGGTCGAACACGCCCTCGAACGAGTTGGCATGGCTCACCGCATGCGCCATTATCCCTCGCAGCTCTCCGGCGGTCAGCAGCAGCGCGTGGCCGTTGCCAGAGCTCTGGTTGGCGACCCGCTCATCCTGATGGCCGATGAGCCCACCGGAAACCTGGACTCCCGCAATGGCGAAGCTGTTATGGAACTGCTCCGCGACCTGCACCGCAACGGTGCCACCATTTGCATGGTGACGCACGACGAACGCTATGCTCATTTCGCCGAACGCACCATCCGCCTGTTTGACGGACGCGTGGTGGAAGAGACTCAGGAAGCGCACGCGGCCGTGTAGCCAAGGAGCGCCACATGCATAGCTTTTTGCAGGACATCCGCTACGGGCTTCGCATGTTGGCAAAAGCTTCGGGGATCACGCTGGCGGCAATTTTTGCATTTGGTCTCGGGATTGGCGCCAACACCGCCACCTTCAGCACCGCCAATACTTTTTTGCTTCATCCGATTTCGTTCCCGGAAGTCGAGCGCCTTGCCATGGTCCTGGGTCGTGCGCCTGGTCAGACGGAAGGCTGGAGCGAGGTGTCGCCGGCGGATTTTCAGGAATGGCGAGCGCAAAATCATTTCTTCGAGACCCTGGCTGTCTATGATTGGGACGACGTCAACTTGACCGGAGTGGGTGAACCGATTAAGGTTCAGGGTTTCCGCGTGTCCGCTAATTTTTTTGACGTGCTTCGCGCGAAGCCTGCCTTGGGGCGCACGTTCGTAACCGGCGAAGACGAGCCCGGCCGTAATCAGGAAGTGATTCTCAGCAATGGCTTGTGGCGCCGTCAATTCGGTTCGGATCCCGCAGTCATTGGCCGCAGTATTCATCTCGATGGCAAGCCTACGCGAATTATCGGCGTCATGGCTGATGAGGTTCGCTTCCCGGTCAGCGCCGAGCTCTGGATCCCGTTGGCGCTTTCTCCGCCGGAGAGGGCATCGCGGAGCGTTCGCTATCTCAATCCCGTCGGCCGTCTAAGGCCGGGTGTAACTCTCGCCCAAGCTCAAGCCGAGCTAAACACCATTCAGGACCGCCTTCGCGGCTGGTTCCCTGACACGGAAACCGGATGGGGCGTGCAAGCCATGAGGCTGGGAGATTTTATTTCCGGCCCTGGTCGCGGCTATAACCTCATGTCCCTGATTGCGGTGGGTTTTGTGCTTCTGATCGCTTGCAGCAATGTGGCGAACCTGCTGCTAGCTCGTAGCAGCGCGCGGCAAAATGAATTTGCCATCCGCGTGGCACTCGGCGCCAGCCGTGCGCGCCTCATGCGTCAAGTGGTCATCGAAAGCCTGTTACTCGCGATCGGCGGCACGGTGGTTGGCTTGCTTTTGGGTTCGTGGTGGATTTCTTTGATCCGGCTCAGCATGCCACCCGAGGTTGCTCGTTACATTCCGGGTTGGAATCAAGTTCGGCTGGATCACGATGTGTTCCTCTACACCCTAACGGTCGCGCTGATTGCTGGAATTCTGGCAGGCATTGTGCCTGCTTTTCAGGGAACGAAGAATTTCAACCAGAGCCTGAAAGAGGCAGGGCGCGGCGGAGGCTCTAGCCGTTCACGCACGCGCTTTCGTAGCGCTTTTATCGTGATCGAGGTTGCTCTGTCGCTGGTGCTCCTTGTCGGCGCCGGGTTGATGGCAAAAGGCGTTGAAACGCTGTTGCACCTCAATTTCAAATTCAGCCCTCAATCCGTTCTCACCTTCCGCGTAGCTTTGCCGCACTCGCGCTACCAGACGCCCCAACAGCGCGCGGCTTTCTTTGACAGCCTGACCGAGCGCCTGAAGCGCAGCCCTGGCGTGCAATCTTCGGCAGTTGCGATCCAGGTGCCGTTTGCCGGCGGCAACTCCAATTCCTTCAGCATTGAGGGCCAGCCGGTTCAACCCGGTGAATTTCATGAAGCGGAGTACAACGATATTGGCGCGTCCTATTTTCAGCTGTTGCATGTTCCGCTGGCGGAAGGCCGCGAGTTCGACGATCGAGATTCGGCCGATTCGCCGCCCGTGGCCATTGTCAGCGAAAGTCTCGCGAAACGTTACTGGCCAGGCCGCAGCGCCGTCGGTCATCGTGTCAAACCCGGCGCGGAAGACTCCAAAGAGCGCTGGGCTACCGTGGTCGGAGTTGTGGCTGAGGTCAATTACAATCCGTGGCGGCACGATCCGCCTCCGGCGATCTATTTTCCGTTTCGCCAGCGGCCCGCTTCTAACGCCTACATGGCCGTGCGCACCACCGAGGACCCGAAGGCTCTTTTGCCGTTCGTACGTTCTGCGGTTTCCAGCATCGATCCCGATCAACCGATCTTCGACGTCTATCCGCTCGACCACGTTATTTCCAACTCCATCATTGGCCTCACCTACGTCGCCGTGATGATGGGCGTCTTCGGATTCATGGCGCTCGTGCTGTCCGCCGTCGGGGTTTCCGGGGTGATGGCCTATGCGGTATCGCAGCGCACCCATGAAATCGGTGTTCGCATGGCCATTGGAGCCAGGCCCAGCGATGTTCTCGGACTGTTCATTTTCAATGGGCTGAAACTCTTGCTGCTGGGCGTCGTTATCGGGTTGCCCTTGGCGTTCGCGCTTGCGCGCCTGCTTTCCAGCTTGCTGTTTGGCGTGCAATCCAACGACTTCACCAGTTTCTTCGGCGGAGGGCTGTTGCTCGCCGTGGTCGTATTCTTTGCCTGCTATCTTCCGGCGCGCGCCGCCACTCGCGTCGATCCCATCATCGCGCTGAGGTACGAATGATGCTGCAAACCACCTGGCAGGACTTGCGATACGGTCTGAGGATGCTTGGGAAGAATCCCGGCTTCATGGCTGTTGCGGTACTGACATTGGCCCTGGGCATCGGTGCCAACACCGCGTTGTTTTCCGTGATCAACGGGGTGTTGCTGAATCCTCTGCCTTTCGCGCAAGCAAACCAGCTGGTCACTCTGAGCGAGAGCAAGCCAAACTTTGAGTACGGCTCGATCTCTTATCCGAATTTTCGCGATTGGCAAAAAGAGAATCATAGCCTTTCTTCTCTCGCCGTCTATCGCAGTTACGCGTTCAGCTTGACCGGTGCTGGTGAAGCCCAACAGCTGAAGGGAGAGTTCGTCTCCTCGGATATATTTCCGCTGCTGGGGGTGAAGCCCCTCACGGGGCGCACCTTTGTTCCGGGCGAAGATGAGATTGGGGCTGCGCCCATCGCTCTTCTTGCTGAAGGCTTGTGGCGACGCAAATTTGGTGCGGACGCGGACATTGTTGGGAAGGCGATCGTCCTTGACGGAAAGAGCTACGTCGTCGTGGGTGTAATTCCGGCGAGTTTTCACATTTCCGTCCCCTCGTTTCCCGACAATCGGGAAGTGTTCGTCCCTCTCGGACAGTGGAGCAATCCTCTGCTGAGTCACCGTAGCGCTGGCTTGGGATTTCATGGCCTAGGCCGTCTAAGGCCGGGCGTCACGATCCAGCAGGCGCAGGCGGATATGGACAGCGTCACGAGTAGCCTGGCAGTGACGTATCCCGATACCGACAAGGGGATCGGAGCCAAACTTATGCCCCTTCGCCGGTCGATGGTCGGTGAAATCCAACCAACGCTGCTGATGCTTTTCGCCGCCGTCGGATTTGTGCTTTTGATCGCGTGCGTCAATGTGGCTAATCTGCTGCTCGCGCGCTCCACCGGCAGAACTCGCGAATTCGCGGTGCGCGTCGCGCTGGGCGCTCCGCGTAGCCGCGTGGTTCGCCAATTGCTCACCGAGTGCATTCTGATTTCCATGATTGGCGGAGCGTTGGGCTTGCTTCTGGCGCTATGGGGCACGCGTGCTGCGCTGGGGATCTTGCCGCAGGCTTTGCCTCGCGCGGAGCAAGTCGGGCTCGATTCACACGTTTTGCTCTTCACGGCCGGCATTTCCTTGCTGGCCGGAATACTGTTTGGGCTGGCCCCGGCCTTGAAAACTTCGCGCACCAACCTGAATGAAACCCTGAAACAGGGTGCGCGTGGCACAACCGGTTCGCGGCGCGGCGCGCAAACCGTATTCGTGGTTGCAGAGATGGCGTTGGCGCTGGTGTTGCTCAGCGGTGCTGGCCTGATGGCGCGGAGCTTAGCGCACCTGTGGAGAACCGATCCGGGGTTCGATCCGCACAATGCCATGACCTTTGGACTCTCGCTCCCTCCCTCCATGATGAGCGCCAAGCCGGAAACAATTCGCGCCTCGATTCGCGAGTTTGACCGCAAGATTGCGGCACTCCCCGGCGTTGCGGGCGTATCGCAAACCTGGGGCGCGGTTCCGCTAGAATGGGATGATGAGCAACTTTTCTGGCTTGAGGGTCAAGCAAAACCAACCAGCCAAAACGACATGAATTGGGCCCTCAACTATATTGTCGAGGCGGATTATCTGCGCGTGATGGGCATCCCCTTGCGCCAGGGAAGATTCTTCACGCCGCAGGATAACGAGCATTCACCGCTGGTCATCGCCGTCGACGATGTGTTCGCGCAAAAATATTTTCCCAACGAAAATCCTGTCGGCAAACGCATTAACATCGACAATTTCAATCAGCCCGCTGAGATCGTAGGGTTGGTGGGCCACGTCAAGCAGTGGGGACTGGATTCGGATGACAGCGAATCGCTCCGCGCGCAAATCTACATTCCCTGCATGCAAATGCCAGACCCATTCATCGCCATGACCCCTTCTGGCGGGCAGGTGGTTGTGCGCTCCACCGGCGCAGTGCCGGATCTCTACGCTTCCATTCGCCGCGCGAATGCAGAAATGAGCGGCGAGCAGGTTCTGTTCGGCGCTCAAACCTTGCAGCAAGTCATTTCCGATTCGCTGGCGCCGCGGAGATTTTCCGCGATTTTGCTGGGAACATTCGCGGGCTTGGCATTGCTACTCGCCAGCATTGGAATCTACGGCGTCATTTCCTACGTCGTCGGCCAGCGTTCGAACGAAATTGGAATTCGCATGGCCCTGGGCGCCAAATCGCGGGATATTCTACGGCTTGTCCTGGCAGACGGCGGAAAACTGGTGTTGCTGGGGATCGGCATCGGGCTTGCCGCGGCGGTTGGCCTCACACAGCTGATAAAGAGTTTCTTGTACGGCGTCGACGCCGCTGATCCGCTCACATTCGCAGCGGTCGCCGTCCTGTTATCGCTCGTGGCGCTGGCGGCCTGTTATGTGCCGGCCCGGCGTGCCGCCCGTGTCGACCCGGTGATCGCCCTTCGTTATGAATAAAAAGGAGCAAACGTGCAGCCTCTCATTCAATTGAAAAACCTGGAGAAAGCCTTCGAAGCTGGGGGCCAGAAATTCTTCGTCCTGCGGCGTATCAATCTCGACATCCAGGCCGGGGAATTTGTCACCATCATGGGACCGTCCGGGGCAGGGAAGTCGACTTTGCTCAGCATCATCGGCATGCTCGACGGCGCTTGGACCGGCGAATACTTCTTCGGCGAGCAACCTGTTCACAAACTCAGCGTGAAGCAGCGCAACGAGCTGCACAAGTACAACATCGGTTTCGTTTTTCAGAGCTACCACCTCATTGACACCCTCACGGTGTACGAAAATCTCGAGGTGCCTCTCTCTTACAAGAATATTCCTCACAAAGAGCGCTCCAGCCTTGTCTGTGATGCTCTCGACCGCTTCAACATCGTGGGCAAGAAAGATCTCTTCCCCAATCAACTCTCCGGCGGACAGCAACAGCTGGTCGGCGTGGCGCGCGCCGTAATTCAGAATCCCAAGCTGATTCTCGCCGACGAACCCACCGGTAATCTTCACTCCGCGCAGGGCGAGGAAATCATGGAATTGTTCAAACGGCTCAACGATGCGGGCACCACCATCATCCAGGTGACGCACTCCGAGAAGAACGCCTCGTACGGCAACCGCATCATCAACCTCCGCGACGGCTGGGTGGTCACCGAAACGCCCACCACGGTTGCAGGCTCGGCACAGTAACTTGGGCAAGACTTGAAATTTTCGCGAAGGAGACTTCACGATGGGAATCTTCCAGGATTTGCGCTACGCGCTTCGCATGCTGGCAAAATCTCCCGGCTTCACCGCGGTCGCTGTGCTCACTCTCGCGCTCGGCATCGGCGTGAACACCACCGTATTCAGCGTGATCAACGGCTTGCTCCTTCGTCCCATGCCCGTTCCGCAGCCCGAACAAATTACCGTGTTGGGCGCACAACAGGAGGGCAGCGAGGATTATCAGCCGTTCTCCTATCCGGATTACCTGGACATTCGAAGCCAGGCCGCCGGGGCCTTCAGCGACATCTTGGCCTACCGCGTATCGTTGGTCGGACTCACTGTGGACGGTAAGGGCGATCACTGTGTCATCAGCCGCGTGACCGGGAACTATTTCACGGTCGCGGGAATTCAGCCTGCCTTGGGGCGCCTGATTCTTCCCTCGGAAGGACAGACGCCTGGCGCAGATCCCGTTGTGGTGCTCGGCTATGCCTACTGGCAGAAGCGTTTTGCCAGCGACGAAAATGTAATCGGCAAGCAAGTGCAGATGGACGGACATCCGGTAACCATCATCGGCGTTGCTCCAAAAGGCTTTCCGGGAATGTACTCCTTTCTGAATATGGATGCCTACATTCCTCTGAGCGCTGCAGCCGGTCTGGGCGGAAATTCACCTGCTGAAGAGATGTGGACGCACCGCGAAGAGCGTTCACTGGAATTGAAGGGACGCCTGAAGCCCGGCGTCGATATCAAGCGAGCCGCCGCCGCGCTTCAACTGGTGGCGCATCGCCTCGCCGAACAACATCCAGAGACCGACAAAGGAATTCAGTTCAGCGTGTTTCCGGAGCGCCTCGCTCGCCCGGCTCCCGACCCGGACGGCACGGTTCCGAAAGTTTCCCTGGCCTTCACGGCGCTTGCGGTCATGGTGCTCTTGGTCGCGTGCTTCAACATTGCCAACATTTTATTGGTGCGAGCCACCACCCGGCAGCGCGAAATGGCCATCCGAACAGCCGTTGGCGCAGGATTAGGGCGGTTAGTCCGGCAAAGTATGACCGAGAGTCTTTTGCTCGCCATTTTAGGAGGTGGCGGCGGACTGCTGCTGGGCTGGTGGGCGTCGGGATTCCTCAGTTCGCTGCCCTTGGGCACGGATTTGCCCGTCGAATTCAATTTTCAACCGGACGCGCGGGTCTTTTTCTTGACGGCTGTCGTGGTTCTGTTGGCTTCGGTGGTCGTTGGCGTCGTGCCGGCCCTGCCTTTGGCGAAGACGGACGTGAACAGCGTGTTGCGCGAAGGCGGCCGCGGCGCTTCTGAAGGACGGAAGCGCAATCTCATGCGCAGCTCCCTGGTGGTTTTACAGCTAGCGGGCTCATTGCTGCTTCTTGTCGTGGCGGGGTTGTTCGTTCGCAGCCTTGGTAAGGCCGAGAAACTCTATCTGGGTTTTGAACCTGATCACATCATCAACGTCTCCATGGACATTCACGAAATCGGCTACGAAGAGCCGCAAGGCAGGGAGTTCTATCGCCGCGCGGAGGAGCGTCTTCGCGCGCTGCCGGGCGTTGTCTCCGTCACGCAGGCGTTTTCTGTTCCTATGGGCCTGATTAGCGCCTCGGACCAGGTGGTTCCGGCGGAGCATCCACTGGAACCGGGACAGGTGCCACCCAGCGTTTTCGACAACATGGTGACCCCCAACTATTTCGAAACGTTGCGAATTCCTTTGAAGCGCGGCCGCACATTTACCGACGCTGACAATGAAAAAGCGCCGCATGTGGCGGTGATTAACGAGACCATGGCGAAAAAGTTCTGGCCCAACGAAGACGCCCTCGGCCGAAGATTCAAGAGCAAGGACAACGACCATAAGTGGGCGGATTTTGAGGTCATTGGGATCGTACAAGATGGCAAGTACAAGGGGATCGTCGAAGATCCCATGCCATTCTTCTACCGGCCTCTGGCGCAGGACTACATCTCCCTGCGCAACATCCAGGTGCGTACTTCCGTGCCTCCGGAAAACCTCGAACTGCAGATTGCCTCCAAAATTCGCGAACTCGCCCCGGGCCTTCCCGTTACCGTGAAGACCATGAATCAGGATCTTCAGGGACTCAACGGATATATGTTCTTTCGATTGGGAGCGCAATTGAGCGGCACCATGGGCGTGTTGGGATTGATCCTGGCGGTCGTAGGCGTTTACAGCGTGGTCTCCTACGCTGCGGCCCAGCGCACTCACGAGATCGGCATCCGCATGGCGTTGGGAGCCGAGTCCCGGGACGTTCTGAAAATGGTGCTGTCCCGCAGCCTGGTTATGATCGCCATCGGCGTTGCCGCAGGGTTGCTGATCTCGTTCGTGGGAGCCCGCGCCATTGCCAGCTTGCTGGTGGGAGTCAGCCCAAGCGATCCCGTCACTTTCGGCGCCGTGATGTTGCTGCTGTTGGGAGTCGCGCTGTTGGCGTGTTTGATCCCCGCATATCGCGCCACGCGTGTCGATCCACTCGTCGCGCTGCGCTACGAATAGGAAGTGGTGATGCAGACACTGTGGCAAGATCTGCGTTACGCCCTTCGCATGCTGGCGAAGTCCCGTGGCTTCACCGCCATGGCAGTGCTTACCTTGGCGCTCGGCATCGGCGCCAACACCGCCATCTTCAGCGTTGTGAATGCCATTCTCTTGCGGCCGCTCCCGTATCCCGACGCCAATGGTGTGATGTTTCTCAGCAAAAGCTCTCAGGAAATTCCCGACATGAGCATTTCGATGGCGAACTTCAACGATTGGCGCGCGCCAAACAAAGTCTTCGAAAACCTCGTCGCCCTGCACTCCAACGATGTTGTATGGACTAACAAGGGTGGCAAAGCGGTGCGTCTGGGCTTGCGGCGCATCACTGCCGGTTTTCGCTATGAATAGGAGGGAGCGATGACTGCTCTTTTGCGAGACTTGCGATCGGCGATTCGCTTCCTGCGGCAGCGCCCGGCATTCACGCTCGTTGCCGTGCTTACGCTGGCCCTGGGAATTGGCGCAACCACCGCGACCTTCAGCGTGATCTACGGTGTTTTGATCCGCCCGCTGGCAGTTCCCGAAGCTCACCAAGTGGTTGAGGTGGTTCGGAAATATCAAGGCGAGCTGAGCGGAGATTCATTCACGTATCCGCAATTCCGCTATGTACAGGACCACAGCCAATGGCCGGCCGCCATCGCTGCTTTCACCCATGTTGGACTGAATCTTTCTTCCGACAACGACACGCAACGCGTCAGCGTTCTGCACGTTTCGTCAGACTATTTTTCGGCGTTGAGTACCAATCCTCTATTAGGGCGCGATTTCAGCCCGGAAGAGGATCGTGACCCCTCGGCCCGCGTCGTCATTCTCAGCCACGCGCTGTGGGCGCTGCAATTTGCCAGCGACCCGGCGGTGTTGGGCAAGACCATTCACCTCAACGATAGCGCTTACCGCGTCATTGGTGTTATGCCCCCGGCGTTGGCCGATGTGCAATTGGACCTGGTTCCTCCGGCTTTCGGCGATTTGCAGCGCGTCGATCTGTGGACCACGCTGGCCCCGGTGGCAGACACGGTCGGTTCCGGCGAAAATCTTGACATCGTGGCGCGCGTCAAGCCCGGCACAACGGCGCAACAAGCCGCGGCGCAACTTGACGCCCTTAGCGCGTCGTTTCAGAAGGACCAGCTCGAAGGCCAAGGTCGCAAGCAAGTCCTCGCTCTCAGTTCGGTGCAAAACGTGCTCGCGGCTGACGTCAGCACCTATCTCTGGATTCTGCTGGGCGCTGTTTCCTTCGTTCTTCTCATCGCCTGCGCCAATATTTCCAATCTGTTGCTCGCCCGAGCTTCCCGCCGCACAAAAGAGCTAGCCCTGCGTTCTGCGCTCGGTGCGGACCGCGGCACGCTCGTCCGGCAATTTCTTTCTGAAAGCTTGCTGCTCGCGGCCGTGGGTGGCGTCGCGGGACTACTCGTAGCTCAGATTGCCGCTGCAGCGTTGGTGCGATTCGCCCCCGTGCAATTGCCGCGCGCCACGGAGATTCGCGTCGATGGATGGGCGTTTCTCTTTGCTCTGGTCATCACCATCATTTCCGGAGCGCTGTCCGGCATGATTCCTGCGCTGCAAGCCTCAAAAACTGACGTCAGCGCCATGCTGAAGGAAAACTCCGCCCAAAGTTCGTCTAGCGGTCGTGGCCGGCGGTTCCGCGAAGCGCTGGTCGTGTCGGAATTCGCGCTCGCCCTTATGCTGCTGATCGGAGCCGCGCTGCTCGGTCAATCGTTCGTAAATCTCCTTGAGGTGAATCCCGGGTTCCGTACCGACGGCCTGCTTTCGGCCGAGATCTGGTTGACGGGTTCGCGCCTTCATTCCAGCGCCCAGCTCACCTCTTTTTACAATGAACTGACGACGCGCTTGAAACAGCTGCCGACTGTCCAGGACGCAGCAATCGTCTCCTCCGGCCAGCCTTTGGAACGCGGCGGAAACATCGGCATGGTCGTGAACGGGACCCCCACGGACTCGATGGACTTTCGCGTGATCACGCCTGAATACTTTCGAACGCTAGGCGTAGCCACGCAACGAGGCCGCGACTTCGCGGCTTTCGATAGCGAAAGTTCCGAGCCTGTGGCCATGGTGAACGAGGCCTTCGTGCGAAAAGTTCTTAAAGGCAGCGATCCCTTCACCTCGACCGTAAGGTTGGAGGGTGGCGATGCCGCGCGCCGGGTCGTGGGCGTTGTTGCCGACGTCAAGCCATTTGTCGGCGACTCCGTGCCGCCCACGGTCTTCCTTCCCAGCGCACAGACCAAGTTCAGCTTGGTCCTTGGGTACGACGTATGGTTCCCCACGCACGTTTTAGTTCGCACGGCCGGTGATCCGCTCGCTCTGGCCGCTGCCGTCGACAAATCGATTCGCTCAACCGACTCCAGCATCCCTGTGGGTCATCTCCTTTCCATGGAGCAAATCCTCTCGCGTTCGCTGGCCACGCAGCGCTTCATGATGACCGTGGTAGCAGTTTTTGCGGTGCTTGCGCTGGCTCTCGCTTCCGTCGGCATTTATGGCCTGATAGCGTTTTCCGTCTCCCAGCGAACTCACGAGCTGGGCATCCGCATGGCCCTCGGTGCGGACGCCAGCTCTGTCCTGGGCATGGTTTTGCGCGAAGGAACGCGCCTGGCCGCCCTTGGCACCGCGATTGGAATTGCGGGAGCCTTCGCTCTTGGCCGGGCCATCGGCAGTGCGCTGTTTGGCGTGCACCCGGACGATTGGCGCATCATGGCTGGTGCTTCGATTTGTCTGTTGCTTGTCGCGTTCCTCGCTTGCTACCTGCCGGCGCGGCGTGCGACAAAGGTCGATCCCATGGTCGCGCTGAGGTACGAATAGCTTGTTCACTCCGCGCGCGCATGCTCGACTGCAACGAAGCAAAACGGAGAAGTTCTCTCCCAACCCAGCGCGCTCCTCTGGAAAGCACGGTAAACTGTCCACAACCTCCGATCTCTATGAAAATTGACACCGCACATCGCTATCGCATTCTTTTAGCCGACGACCAGCAAGACATTCGCGAGTCTCTGCGTTTGCTCCTGAAGAACGAGGGATACGAAACCTACGCTGCCGCGTCCCCCTCGGAGGCGCTGGTCGCCATTGAAGCCCGCGAATTCGACGCTGTTTTGATGGACTTGAACTACACGCGCGACACCACATCCGGCAGGGAAGGATTGGATCTCCTTACCGCCATTCAGAAGGTGGACAGCACGCTCCCGGTGATCATGATGACGGCCTGGAGCAGCCTGGAACTGGCCGTGGAAGCCATGCGTCTTGGGGCCCGCGATTTTCTTCAGAAGCCCTGGGAGAACGCGCGCCTGCTGAGCATTTTGCGCACGCAGATCGATCTGCGCCAGGCATTGCGCCGCGCCACGCGCCTGGAGGCCGAGAACCGGCTGCTAAGCGTCGAATCTCGCCCCACGCTCATCGCCGAATCGGAATCCATGCAGCCGGTGCTGAATCTCATCGCGCGCATTGGACCCTCCGATGCCAATGTTCTGATCACCGGCGAGCATGGCACGGGTAAGGAAGTTGTTGCGCGCACGCTCCACGCATTGTCGGAGCGCGCCAACCGCCCCATGGTCACCGTCAATGCGGGTGGCTTGTCGGAGGGGGTGTTTGAGAGCGAACTGTTTGGGCACATGAAAGGCGCGTTCACCGATGCGCGCACCGATCGTATCGGGCGCTTTGAATTTGCCGACGGCGGCACGCTTTTTCTCGATGAAATTGCCAACGTGCCCCTTAATCTTCAGTCCAAGCTGCTGCGCGTTTTGGAGACGGGCGAGTTCGAACGCGTAGGCTCCTCGCACACCCGCCGCGTGAATGTCCGCGTGCTTGCTGCCACCAACGTGGATGTGGGCGCAGAGGTTGCCGCGGGCCGTTTTCGCGAGGATCTGCTGTTTCGGCTGAACACCATCGAAATCCGCCTGCCCAATTTGCGCGACCGGCAGCCCGACATCGAGTTGCTCGCGCATCATTTCTTGCGCGTCTATACCGAACGCTACCGCAAGAAAATCTCCGGCTTCGATCCCGCCGCCATGCAATCTCTTCGCGAGCACCCGTGGCCGGGAAACGTGCGGGAACTGGATCACGCCATCGAACGTGCCGTGCTGCTTTCGGGCGGCCCGCTGATTCGCAGTATCGATCTGGGTTTGCGGTCCACACCTCCCAGCGGTACCCCGCGACTGGAGGAGATGAATCTCGAAGAAGTTGAAAAACATCTGATCCAGCGTATGCTGGCCAGGCACGGCGGTAACGTCAGCCAGGCTGCCAACGCGCTGGGTCTAAGCAGGAGCGCGCTCTACCGCCGGCTCGAAAAATTCGGTTTGGAATGAAACCGCTTACTTACGAACGGCGAATTCAGCTTCTAGCGCTCGCAACGGGACTTCCAGGCACCTTGGTAGCCTTGGGCCTGTTGTGGTTCGGTCCGTACACCTCGCAAACCGCCTGGACAGTGACAATCCTCATCTTCGGTTTGTGGCTCGGCTTCGCCGTTTCCCTGCAGCATCGCGTCATTTTTTCTTTGCAAACACTTTCCAATTTGCTTGCCGCCATGCGTGAAGAAGATTTCTCGCTGCGCGGGCGCGGCGCCCGCATGGACGATGCCATGGGCGAAGTGATGATCGAGGTGAACACGCTCAGCGAGACGTTGCGCGAGCAGCGCCTCGGCGCCTTGGAAGCGACTGCGCTGTTGCGTACCGTGATGGAAGAAATCGAGGTGGCGGTGTTCACGTTCAATAGTCAGGACGAATTGAAGCTCGTTAACCGTGCCGGTGAACGCTTGCTGTCCCGTCCCGCGGAGCGCTCCCTGGGCCTTTCCGCCTCCGACCTCGGCCTGGCCGTCTGCCTGGAAGGCGAACCCGCTCGCACCATGGAGCTGAGTTTTCCCGGCGGCACGGGACGATGGGGAATGCGACGCGGATCGTTCCACCAGGGTGGTTCACCTCATCATCTTGTTGTTCTGACGGACTTGAGCCGTGCTCTTCGCGAAGAGGAGCGCCAAGCCTGGCAACGCCTGATTCGCGTGCTTGGCCACGAGCTGAACAATTCCCTCGCTCCCATTCAGTCGGTTGCGCAGAGTCTGGAAACCGGTCTGCAGCGCGCCGAAAGTTCCCGTGACGCCAGCTCGAAAGAGGAAGGCTCGATATTTGTTGATCTGCGCCAAGGGCTGGCCATCATCCGTTCGCGCACCGAGGCCCTCGGGCGATTCATGTCGGCGTATACGCAGCTGGCCCGCTTGCCGCAGCCGTCGCTGGCTTCCGTCGAGTTTGGCGAGCTGGTTCGCCGCGTGGCGGCCTTAGAACGTCGAGTAGCTCTGGAGCTTGGCGGGGGACCCGCTGCGACCATTCAGGCCGACCGCGATCAACTCGAACAACTCTTGATCAACTTGATCCGCAACGCCGCGGATGCTGCTTCAGAGACCAAAGGCAAAGTGCGCATTGAGTGGTATCGCACCACGGCGCATCTGGAACTGCAAATCCTCGACGAAGGTCCGGGAATCTCCAATACCACCAATCTGTTCGTTCCGTTTTTCACCACCAAACCCGGCGGCTCGGGAATCGGACTCGTTCTCAGCCGCCAGATCGCCGAAGCGCACGGCGGTTCCTTGACGCTCGAGAATCGAACCGACCGTCGGGGTTGCCGAGCCCGCCTTCTTCTCCCCGTCTAGCGCGCGCATCTGGTTCTGATTTGCTGGAGGCAAGGTGAATTATCGACTGGAACTCTTGCCGCCTCTGCTAGACTGGCTGGCGTACTGGCAATAAAACAAGAATAGTTCGTTCGAACCCAGCGGGGGCCGCGTAATGATTCGTTTCCGTCCAAGAATCCTCTTCTGCATACTGACTGTTTCTTTGTCGATGTTTGGAATGTTTGCTGCTGCCGCGCGGGCACAGGCCTCTCATCCCAGTGAAACCATCGAAATCGATGCCAGCGCAGCCGCCCATCCGTTTCCGCATTTCTGGGAACAAATGTTTGGCTCCGGTCGCGCCATCTTGAGCCTGAGAGAAAGTTACCGCAGCGATCTCCGCGAGACCAAACGCATCACGGATTTCCAGTATGTTCGCTTCCACGCGATCTTCCATGATGAAGTTGGGGTTTACGATGAAGACGCCGGCGGTCGCCCAATCTACAATTTTTCCTATGTCGACCAGATTTACGACGGACTGCTCTCGCACCAGGTGAAGCCGTTCGTCGAGCTGAGTTTCATGCCGAAGAAACTCAGCTCGAATCCCAATGCCGTTCACGCCTTCTGGTACAAACAGAACGTGGCGCCGCCGAAGGATTGGGCCAAGTGGGATGCCCTTATCGAACAATTCGCGCGGCACCTCGTCGATCGCTACGGCGAAGCGGAAGTCGCCACGTGGTATTTCGAGGTATGGAACGAACCCAACCTCGACTTCTGGGCGGGCGACCCGAAAGAAGCCACCTATTTTCAACTGTATGACCACACCGCGCGCGCATTGAAAAAAGTAAGCGCCAAGCTGCGCGTTGGCGGGCCGTCCACGGCGCAAGCGGCTTGGGTAGATCGCATGATCGCTCATGCCGCCGCGGACAATGTTCCGCTTGATTTCGTCTCCACCCACGTCTACGGCAACGATTCTTCCAAAGACGTATTTGGCACGGACGAAAGCATTCCCCGCGACCGCATGGTTTGCCGCGCGGTGAAGAAAGTCCATGACCAGATCCAATCTTCCGCGAAGCCTGGCATTCCGCTCATCTGGAGCGAATTCAATGCTAGCTATGCCAACCAGCCTGCCGTGACGGACACCGCCTATATGGGGCCGTGGATGGCCGATACCATTCGCCAGTGCGACGGCCTGGTCAATATCATGAGTTACTGGACCTTTTCCGACGTGTTCGAGGAACAGGGTGTCGTGAAGCAGCCCTTCTACGGCGGATTCGGTTTGCTTGCCGCCGGAAACATCCCGAAGCCAGCGTTTAACGCCTTTGCCCTTCTTCACCGCCTCGGTGACGCGCGTCTGGACGCGCAGGGAAATTCCGTGCTGGTTACGCGCAAGGCCAACGGCTCATTGGTTGTGGCCGTCTGGAACATTTTCCCTCCGGAAGAGAACGGCTCGGCGAAGGATTTCCTGCTACATTTCAGCAACCTCAAGGGAAAGCGCGTCGCAACCGTCACGATCATCGACCGCGACCACGGATCGCCGCTGCCCGCGTATCAAAGGATGGGCCGCCCGCAATATCCCACACCGGCGCAACTCCAGGAACTTGGCAAGGCCGCCGCGCTTCCGGCTCCCTGGCTTCACGCGCTCAAGAACGGGGACCTGCCTGTAACGCTCGAGCCACAGGGACTTGCCCTGATCGAGCTGAAAGAATGAAGCAACTACCGTACTGGGGATAGAATGCTATGAGTCTGCAGGCCGCATGACCCTCTCGGTTCGTTTGAGGTGGGTGACTTTATGGTACAGCGGATTCCAGATTAACGAGGGGAAGGCCATGCATCGCGATACGTCGGATTTGATCACCGTGACGGGGGCAGGTGGATTTATTGGTGGCGCGATGGTGGCGCACCTTCGCCGCACGGGCCACAAGCGCATTCGTGCGCTCGACAGCAAACCGCAGAATGAGTGGTACCAGCGATTCGACGACGTCGAGAACCACTCCCTGGACCTCAATCGGCTTGACAATTGTGAGCTTGCCGCCAAGGACGCTGCGGCCATCTACAATTTCGCGGCTAACATGGGCGGCATGGGCTTCATCGAGCACAACAAAGCCCTGTGCATGCTTTCCGTTCTAATCAATACCCACATGTTGCAGGCTGCCCAGAAATTCGGCGTTCGGCGTTATTTTTATTCCTCATCCGCTTGCGTCTACAATGCCGACAAGCAGAAAACGTTTGAAGCTCCCGCGCTGAAAGAAGAAGACGCCTATCCCGCCCTGGCCGAGGACGGTTATGGCTGGGAAAAGCTGTTTTCCGAACGCATGTGCCGGCATTTCCGGGAAGACTACGGCCTGACCACCCGCGTGGCGCGGTTCCACAACGTCTATGGCCCCTGGGGCACCTGGTACGGCGGCCGAGAGAAAGCGCCTGCAGCCATCTGCCGAAAAGTGATCGAAGCGAAGCATTCCGGCAAGCACGAAATCGAAATTTGGGGAAGTGGCACGCAGACCCGCAGTTTCATGTACATCGATGATTGCATCAAGGGCGTAAATCTCATCATGGACGCGGACATTTTGGAGCCTATTAATCTAGGCTCAAGCGAGGCCGTGACCATCAACCAATTGGTGGACATCGCGGAAGAGATCGCCGGGATCAAACTCAAACGCAGGTATGACTCCACGGCGCCCAAGGGCGTGAATGGCCGCAACAGCGACAATACCTTGATCCAGAAATACCTCCATTGGGAGCCGAGCACGCCGCTGCGTGTGGGGTTGGAGCACACCTACAAGTGGATCTATGACCAGCATTTGGCTCGCGAACGCGGGGACGCGGGAGTGGTGCGTGAATCTGCTGCCTCTTCGGGCTAGCCTTCACGCGGGGCACAATAGCAGCGTTACTTCTCAATTGCTCGTCGATCAGTCGGTGTGCAGCTGGTCCAGCAGATTCCCTTCGCAGTCAACCAGGCGGATGTTCATCGCCAGCAACCCGTTCGCATGCGTGGAGCAGCTCAAACAGGGATCGTAGGCCCGCACCACCGCTGACACGCGGTTGATCATCCCTTCACTCAGCTTGTTTCCGTCGACGAAATGCTCGCTGACTTGCTGCACGCTCTTGCCAATCGCCAGGTTGTTGTGGCCCGTCGCCACAATCAGGTTGGCCCACGTGATCGCGCCATTTTCATCCACTTTGTAGTGATGAATCAGCGTTCCTCGCGGCGCTTCGATGATTCCCACGCCTTCGTTCACGTTGACGCCCGCGACCGCGCGCACGTGCGTTTCCAGGATCTGTGGATCGTCAAGCAGTGCTTCCATGCGTTCCAGGGCGTAAATCACTTCAATGAGCCGCGCGTAATGATACAGAAACGCGCTGTGCGCCACGGTTCCGAACCGTTGCCGAAATTCCTTTAACTCCTGGTCGGCCTTTGGCGTCCCGCAACTATCGGCCGTGTTCAGCCGTCCCAGAGGGCCCACACGATAGACGCCGGCAGGGAATCCCAGAGGCTTAAAATATGGCGCCTTCAGGTACGAGTCACGCAGGCTGGCCTCGCCGATCCATTCACGGTACGCGTCGGGCTCAATCTGGTCTTCGGCAATCTCGCCGCTTGCTTTGCGAAAGCGCAGATTGCCGTCATACAGTTGCAGCCGGCCCTTGGTATCCACCAGGCCCGCGTACATGCTGGGGAAGGAACCAAAGAACTCAATCTCTTCTTTGTAATTGTCCAGCGCCCCTTTGAAGAACTGAATCGTGCGCTCGGCAACCGCTTTGGCTTTGGGAAGTTCTGAAAGAATATGCTCTCGCGCGTGTGCCGCTAGTGGCGTAGCTACGCCACCGGGCACGATCCATGCGGGATGCACACGTTCCTGCGCCAATCCTTCCACCACCTGCAGCCCGAATTTGCGCAGGTCGATTCCGTCGCGCGCCAGTTCGGGGTGGCTTGCAATCACACCAAGAACATTCCGCGCTGCCGGGTCGGAGTCCATTCCGAGAAGGAAATCCGGCGCCGACAGGTAAAAGAAACTCAGGGCATGCGATTGCACGATCTGAGCAAAATGCACCAACTCGCGCAATTTCCTCGCGGCTGGCGGGACGCGCACAGCCATAATGGCGTCGCAGGCCTTCGACGATGCCAGCAGGTGGCTGATCGGGCAGATTCCGCAGATGCGCGCCGTAATTCCGGGCATCTCGTAGAATGGGCGGCCTTCGGTGAATTTCTCGAACCCGCGCACCTGTGTCACATGAAATTCCGTTCCCGACACGTGCCCCTGGTCGTCCAGTTGAATGGTGATTTTCGCGTGGCCTTCGATGCGTGTCACGGGCTCGATTGTGATGCGCTTCATCGCAAGCTCCTTATCCGAATTTCACGTTCGGATTTGCCGCTGGCTTTCGCCCTTCCAACAGATCGTTGATGGCGTTCAGAATGGCTTTCGAAGGCGGAGGGCAGCCCGGCAGGAAGTAATCCACTTTTACGTACTCCCGCAACGGGCGCGCGTGCTTCAGCAGCGGGGGAACTCCATCCTTGGGGATCACTTTGCTTTCCTCTGCTCGTTCCACATACACCTGCTGCAGCAATTTGTTGGTCGGCAGAAAGTTCCTCATCGCCGGAACGTTCCCAGTCACCGCGCAATCTCCGAGTGAAATCAGGACCTGGGTTCGCTGCCGAATCTTCTGCAGTTTATCGAGATCGTCCTGCGAACTGACCGCGCCTTCAACCAGGGTGACGTCCACACCCTCAGGGAATTCCTGCGCGTCCACCAACGGTCCATACACCAGATCGATTTTTCGCGCCAACGGAATGACAGCCGCATCCATATCCAGCAGCGACATGTGGCAGCCTGAGCATCCATCCAGCCATACGGTTGCCACTTTCACTTTTTTCATACCCTCACCCCTCTCTTTTCCACCAGAGAAGCAACCACACCGGGGTTCTTCACCATCTGCCCCACCGCCCAGCCCTTTTCCGCCAAAGCTCCTGTCGGGCAGACCTGCACGCACTTGCCACAATTGGTGCAATTCGTCGATTTGCCCCACGGTTCATTCATGTCGCTGACGATGTGCGCATGAATTCCGCGCGAGACCAGTTCCCACACGTGAGCGCCTTCGAGCTCGGCGCACACCCGCACGCAACGGGTACACAGGATGCACCGGTTGTGGTCCAGCACGTACCGCGGATGGGATTGATCTACGCGCAAGTGCGGATAGTTGTAAGCGAAACCCACCGTGTCGATGCCCATCGCTGTGGCCATCGACTGCAATTCGCAATGGGTGTTCGAGACGCACACTGCGCAAACGTGATTGCGTTCGATCAGCAGCAGTTCCACCGACATGCGCCGGTAGCGCGTCAGCTTCGGTGAATTCGTTGTGACCGACATGCCGTCCTGGATAGGAGTCGTGCAGGCGGGAAACAGCCGGTCGCTGCCCGAAACTTCCACTAGGCAGATGCGGCAAGCCCCTACCGGGCTGAGCCCGGCAAACGCACACAGAGTGGGAATGGATTTGCCGTTCGCGACGGCCGCCTCCAGAATGGTTTGCCCTTCCAGAGCGCTAATTAATTGCCCGTCAATCCGTATGGATAGCTTTTTGGCTGTCAAGGCTCGCTCCTTCTCAGCTCACGTTCACTGTCTTGACGTCGCATCGCAAGCAGCGGCACGCTTCGTCATGCGCGTCTTCCTGGGTCAAGCCAGTCACGACCTCCTCATAGGAGTGCGCGCGCTGGCCGGCAGCAATCACCTGTCCGGTGTGGCGCCGGTGCGGGCTGGGCTCAGAGGGTGGTTGGCCGCTATAGACAATTTCCGGGAACAAGCTGTTCCAGCGGTCGGTCTCCATTAATTGCCGGTCGATGCTGCGGGCCGCTTGCTTGCCGGAGGCCATGGCATTGGAGACGTTCGATGCCCCGGTCACCAGGTCTCCGCCAGCGTAGAAACGCGCGCGGCTTGTCTCCAGCGAGTAGCGGTTCACTTCGATGGTGCCGCTCTCTTTCATGGTCAACCCCGACGCGCGCACGAAATCCATGTCCACGCTTTCGCCGATCGCGAAGATTACCGACGTGCACTCGATCCGTTGGATCTCATCGGTCAACACCGGCTTTCTCCGCCCGGACGTGTCGTACTCCCCCAGCCGCGTCTTCACAATTTCAATGCCCTTGACGTGGCCCTTGTTGTCGCCAATCACGCGATGCGGAGCGGCCAGGAACACAAACTTCGCTCCTTCTTCCCGCGCGGCTTCCGTCTCTTCCTCGATCGCGGGCATATCTTTGCGTTCGCGGCGATAATAAACGGTGACTTCTGATCCTTTGCGCAGCGCGGTGCGTGCTGAGTCGATCGCGGCGTTGCCGCCTCCGATGATCACCACTTTCCGCCCGATGGGTACGTCCTCGCCGCAAGCCACGGCTTCCAGGAAGTTCAACGCGGGGTACACGCCAGCCAGCTCAGTTCCCGGTTGATAGACCCACGATTCCTTCCATGTGCCGATGGCCAGGAAGATCATGTCGAAGCGCTCGTCCAGCTCGTTCAACGGAACATCGACGCCCACGCGGGTGTTCAGGACAAATTTCACGCCCAGCCGTTCAATCAGCGCAATCTCGCGCCGCAGACTGCCTTTCGGCAATCGGTATTCCGGAAGCGCAAATCGCAGCATGCCTCCCGCTTCTGATTTGCCGTCGAAGACCGTGACGTCGTGGCCCAGCATGGCCAGGTAAAACGCCGCCGTCAGTCCTGCAGGGCCAGCTCCGACAATTGCCACCTTTCTTCCGGTGGGCTCGAGCTTTCGCGCCAGGATCGTCTTCACCATCTCTTCATAATTCTCGGATTCAAAAATCGTATCGGCAATGTACCGGTGTACTTCCCGCATATTCACGGCCTGGTCGAGCGCTTGGCGGCGGCAACGGCTGTCGCACGGGTGCTGGCAGACGCGTCCGGTGGAACAGGGCAGGGGATTATCCATGATCACGGATAGGAACGCCTCTTCGAGACGGCCCTCTTTGTAAAGTTGCAGGTATCGCGGAATGTTCATGTGCAGCGGGCAGCTGTTTTCGCAGGGAGACAGCGCCAATTCCTCGCACACTCCCGCCGGGCAGCGGTGCGCCAGAATATGGTCTTCAAATTCATTGCGGAAATGGCGCAGCGTCGTCAGCACAGGATTAGGAGCTGTCTGCCCCAGCCCGCACAGCGAGCACTCGCGTATATAGCGGCCAAGCTCGTCCAGGAGTTCCAGGTGTTGCGTCCGTCCGGCTCCTTCGGTCACGCGATTCAAGATCCGCAGGCATTTGTTTAGTCCCACGCGGCAGGGGATGCACTTGCCGCACGATTCGGAATGGGTGAATTCGATGAAGTACCGGGCAACGTCCACCATGCAGTTGTCTTCATCCATCACCACCATGCCGCCGGATCCCATGATGGAGCCCAGTTGCGCCAGGTTTTCATAGTCCACCGGGGTGTCAAACATTTCGTGCGGGATGCATCCTCCCGAAGGACCTCCGGTTTGGACTGCTTTCACCGTGCGCCCGCCTGCTGCGCCTTCGCCGATGTCATACACGAACGTCTTCAAGGATGTGCCCAGCGGCATTTCGACCAAGCCGGTGCTCTTCACTTTTCCCACCAGCGAAAATACCTTCGTCCCGGCGCTCTTGGGGCTGCCCGTCTCCGTGAACCAGGCAGGGCCGCGCATCACGATGGGCGCGATGTTGTACCACGTCTCCACGTTGTTGATGTTCGTCGGTTTGCCCCACAGACCCTTCTGTGCAGGAAACGGCGGCCTCGGCCGCGGTCTTCCCGGTTCGCCTTCCAGAGATGCAATCAGCGCCGTCTCTTCACCGCACACAAATGCGCCCGCGCCTTCTACCAGTTCGATGTCGAACTTGAATCCACGCCCCAGAATGTTTTCGCCCAGCATGCCGTATTCTCTGGCTTGCTCGATCGCGCGGTTCAGCCGGTGAACCGCCAGGGGATACTCCGCGCGCACGTAGATGATTCCCTCCGCCGCGCCCATCACATAGCCGCCGATAATCATTCCTTCCAGAAGGGAGTGTGGATCGCTTTCGATCTCATTGCGGTTCATGTACGCGCCGGGATCGCCTTCGTCGGCATTGCAAATGATGTACTTCGGTTCGGCCTTCGCCTTGGCCAGAAACTCCCACTTGTTCCCGGTCAGGTAGCCGGCGCCGCCACGCCCGCGCAGTTTCGACGCTTTAATCTGTTCGATCACGTTTTCCGGGCGCCCGTCGATCAGCACCTTGTAGAGCGCTTGGTATCCGCCGACGGCGATGTATTCCTCAATGTCGTCGGGATTGATGATCCCGCAATTGCGCAGCACGATCTTCTTCTGTCCCTTGAAAAACGGTTTTTCGTCCCACACTGGCACTTGCGGATAACCCTGCCCGTATTTCAGCCGGCCGGTGATGTGGTCCCAATCCTCGATTTTGCAGAAAATCAATTCCGGATTGATTCTGCCGCTGTGCATGTCGTGAAGAATGCGGCCGGCCTCGTTCGCCTGCACTCGCTTCAGCATCAATAGCGGGCTGCCCGGCACCCGCACGTTGACGAGCGGCTCCTGGTAGCACGCCCCGAAGCAACCCACTTGCGCCAGTACCACGTTCATGCCGCTGCGCTCGATCGCTTCGGCAAACGCCTGGTACAGTCCTTCAGCGCCGTTGCCTCTTCCGCACGTTCCCATGCCAATCGCTACGCGCGGAACGGAAGGCGTCAGCTTGGCCAGCCCGGACTCGCGCACTGCATTGAACGCCCCTATATCTAGAATTCGAGACATAGCTATTCTCCCGACCGGATTGTCTGGATTTCGCGTTGCAGAGTGCGTTCCGACACGTGCCCGCAGATGCGATGGTTCACTTCCACAACCGGAGCCAGCGCGCATTGCCCGAAACAAGCCACCGTGCGCACCGTAAACTTGTTGTCCGCGGTGGTCAGCACCATCTTGTCCGCGGTGTTGCCATCGCTCGATCCGCCATCAGCATCCATGGACAGTCCCAAATCCAGTTGGGCACTCTGCAGCAAGTTCCGCGAACCACGCGTGTGGCAGGCCGTCCCTCGGCAAATACAAATCGTGTTTTCACCTTGCGGCTGCAGATTGAACAACGCATAAAACGTCGCCACTCCATAGATACGAGAAGGATTAGTTGCGGTCTTCGTCGCAATGTAGCGCAGCGTTTCCATCGGCAGATAGTTTTGCGGATGCCGCTGCTGAACTGCCTCCAGCACGCTCAGCAGGGCGCCGGGCCGGCCGCGGTGGCTGCTGACTTCCTTGTCAATGAAAACGCGCTCTTCCGGGGCGAGTGTGCCTGAGGCGAGAGTATCCATGGGAAACTCCTTATTGGAGAACGCACAACTCCAGTTACAAGGTAGACGACCGGGAGGTAAACACACCACCGCTCGAGACACAGCAAGCTGTGATGCAAATCACAAAGTGTTAACGATTAGAAGAAAACTGCTTGGGAAGGGCAAACTGTGCGCGGCGTCACAGACCCACGTGACGGTCATCACTATAGTGCTACGTAGTTGATTTGCACTATTGTTCCATCTTGTCGTTTGCGTTTTATTGGTTGTAACAAGCACCAAGAAACAAGCACACGCCACTACATTTGGGGTGAACACCAAAGTCGAGGGTGGCGTCTTTCTGCTCTTTTCAGCGCATGCTGCAAAGAAGATCGGCCAACTCCAGGCCGAACCGGGTCGACAACTGTGCAAGCGGGCCAACCAAATTTCCTTGTTTACGTCCGGGTTACGGCGGCAATTCTCCTGACCATCGGCGCGGTCGCTTTTGCTTCTGACACCAAGCCGGCTTCCAGCGCTTCGGCTTCCGCGAAGGCCGCGCGACCCGACATTGTCTTTGTGCAAGCCGCAACCTTCTCGGATCACGGCGGCTCCCTACGGTTCCCCGAAGGCAGCCGCATCGCACGCCTCCGGTCGCCAACGAACCATGCCGTTCCTCAGGACCTGACGCCGGAATTCTCAGCCGCAGCCGACCCGCAGGTTGACTTCGACGCTGCCAGGATACTCTTCTCCGGGCAAAAAACTCGCGGCGACAAGTGGCAAGTCTGGGAGATGGACGCGGACGGCTCGCACAAGCGACAGGTCACGCGGTGCGCCGCAGACTGCCTGCGTCCCGGGTATTTGCCGGGCGGCGAAATTGTGTTCACTGTCCTTGATCACAAAGGCGATTACAGCGATTCCTATTTGGCCGTAGCAAACATCGATGGCTCCACTCTGCATCGCATCACATTTTCCCCGGGCGATTGGTGGTTTGAAACGGTACTCCGCGACGGCCGCATTCTCGCGTCTGCCTCCTGGCCGCTATCTCCTGCTCTGCAGAGCTCAGCGCCGCGTTTGTTTTATACCCTGCGGCCGGACGGCGCGGCGATGGATTCCCTCCGTTGCGATCACCAGTCGCCGACCGTGCGTGAAGATGCGCAAGAGTTGGAGGATGGCTCCATAATTTTTATCAGCACGCCGGTTCATCCCTCGCAGGCCGGCGGAGAACTCGCGGAAATTCAACGTGGCGCTCTGGCTGAAAACAGAATGGTCTCCGCGGGGGCCGGCTATCTTTCGCCGCGACCATATTTCCAGAGCCAACTGATCGTTGCCCGCCGGCAAAGCCAAAGCCACGGCGCGCCGCAGAGATTTGCTCTGTACTCTTTCGATCTGCAGAAACAGCAGATCGGTCCGGTCATCTATAGCGATCCACAGCTCTCCAGCATTCAGGCAGTGGCCCTTGCCGCTCGTCCTGTGCCCAAGAAGTTCTGGAGCACGCTTGATCTCGATTCGAAACTTGGCTACTTCATTTCGCTGGATAGCTACTCCTCGGCTGACGCGCCGCACGGCCGCGTGGCAGCTGCAATCGCCCAGGTTCGTGTGATCACTCACGACTCCGGCGAGGATCAGGAACGCATTCTGGGTCAGGCCCCGGTTGAAAAGGATGGCTCCTTCTATGTCGAAGTGCCCGCGGACCAGCCGGTTCGCTTCGAGCTCCTCGATGCCAGTGGCATGTTGCTCGTCGCCGAAAAGAGCTGGATTTGGGTCCGACCCGGCGAGCAGCGCGGCTGCGCCGGATGCCACGGCGACAAGGCATTGGCCCCGGAAAATCGCTGGCCCATGACGCTCAAGAGGTTCGACACACCAACGCATCTGGACAAAAATGAAAATGCTTCTTCTGCAAAAGCCAACTAAGCTACTCTCTCCCTCGCGTCGCATCCTATCGAGCGCGACTGCTGTACTGCTGTTCGCATGTTTGACCCCAGGCCAATCACAAAAGCCCGCCGAGCACGCCAGCCCTGCAGCTAATCAAGCCAGCCGCTATCCCTCCTACGAAAATGTCACCGAGAGATCGCACATTCAATTCCAGCATTCTTTTGGCGAACAGAAACTCAGCTCCATCCTCGAAGCCACTGGCTCCGGCTGCGTCTGGTTCGACTACAACAATGATGGCCTGCTTGACCTCTATGTTCTGAGCGGACGGTACATCGATGGCGTCACCGATCACTCCAAAGCCGACGGCAAAGAGGCCACCAATCATCTGTATCGCAACAATGGCGATGGCACGTTTACCGACGTGACCGCGCAGGCGGGCGTACCGGGCAAGGGCTTCGCCATGGGCGTCACGGCCGGAGACTACGACAACGATGGCTACGAGGATCTCTACATCACCAATTGGGGCTCCGCGATTCTCTATCACAACAATGGCGACGGCACCTTCACCGACGTTACCGAAAAGGCCGGTGTTCAGAACCATCATTTTGGGGTTGGCGCTGCCTTCGTCGACTACGATCGCGACGGCCGCCTGGACCTTTTTGTCGGCAACTACTTGAAGTTTGATGCTCACGCCAAACGGCTCTATTACACCGCCGATGCCTTTGCCGGCCCGCTGGACTACGAAGGGGAGGGCAACCGTCTATTCCACAATAATGGCGATGGGACCTTCACCGATGTTTCAGAACGCGCCGGCGTGGCGAACCCGGTTGGCCGCGCAATGGGAGTGGCCGTCGGCGATTTCGACGATGACGGCTGGCCCGACATTTATGTTGCGAACGACCAGATGGAGAGCTACCTCTACCACAACAATCATGACGGAACATTCACCAACGTCGCCCTGGAGGAAAATGTGGCTTACGGCACCAACGGCGACACCCCTTCCGCCATGGGCCCAATTTTTGCCGACTACGACAATGACGGTGCGCTCGACATCTTTGTTTCCGACATGCGCTATCAGCGCCTGTTCCGCAATTCCCTCGCCGAAAAATTCTTCACCGACACCACGGCCGAAAGCGGTGTCGCGCATATGTCCGGCCAATACGTGGGATGGGGCGATGCCTCTTTCGATTTTGACAATGATGGCTGGAAAGATTTGTTCGTCGTCAACGGCGGCCTGCACTGGCTTGTGCCCATGGAAGATCTGCTCTTGCGCAATAACGGCAACGGCACGTTTACCGACGTTTCCGAGGAAGCTGGGCCGTACTTCCAAGAGAAGAAAGTCGGCCGCGGCGCCGCCTTTGCCGATTATGACAACGATGGCTGGATCGATGCCTTCATCGTCGTCCTTGGCGGAAAGGGAATTCTGCTGCACGCCAATCCGCCTGCGGCAAACCTCAGGAATCACTGGCTCACGCTCAAACTGACCGGTACCAAAAGCAATCGTGATGGGTTTGGCGCGCGCATCGAAGCCGTAGCGGGCGAGCTCCATCAAATGGCCGAGAATTGCCCGCAGTCTGGCTACCTCTCGCAGAATGATCCTCGCCCGCACTTTGGTCTCGGTTCTCACACTGAGGTGGACCTCCTCACGATTCGTTGGCCCAGCGGCACGGTGCAGACGCTGCAGCATGTCAAAGCCGACCAGATTCTGCCCGTCACCGAACCTCGCGAGGGCGAAGCTGCGGCAGTCAAAGGCGGCAAACAGTGATCGCTGGCCGCACCAAACGGACTATGCGGTGGCCGTCACCACCGGCCACTATCATCGCTAGCCTGGTGCTCGCGCTGCTCGTGAATGCGCGTCCCGGCAGAGCCCAATTCGCGCCTTCGGCAACGCAGCTGCCGGATCACTATCTGACCCCCATCGAAGCCAAGCTCTCTCCTGACGGCGCAAGGCTGTATGTGGTTTGCGAGGACGATGATTCGCTCCTCAGCGTTGACCTCCGTTCCGAGCGCGTCACCCGCAAAGCCAATGTCGGGCACCAGCCTAAGGATGTCGCCATCTCTCCGGATGGCCAAAAGATCTACGTTTCGAACGAATGGAGCGACACGGTCACGGAGATCGACGCCACATCCTTTAAAGTGCTGCGCACGCTCCCCACGGGATGGGGGCCAATTGGACTCACGACGGACCGCGCAGGAAAATTCCTGTACGTTGCCAATAGCATCAGCAACGATATTTCGGTCATCGAACTCCGCACCGGCACAGAGCGCAAGCGGCTGGCCTCGTGGCGTTCTCCGCATCAGGTCGCTCTGTCGCGCGACGGCCGTTTCGTGTACGTCAGCAATCTCCTCGGCCATCTTGGGCGCCCGGATCAGTCGCCCGTCTCCGAGTTGGTGGTCATCGACACCCACAGCCAAAGCGTGGCCGAACGCATTGAAATTCCCGGTGTTCTGGAACTTCGCCACATCGCGGAATCCCCCGCGGCACAGGGCGGCTATTTGCTGGTTCCGTTCATGCGTCCTAAGAACCTGAATCCGCTGGTTCAAGTAGCCGACGGCTGGATTCTTACGCACGGGATGGCCATTGTTCGCCCGGCAGTGCTCGCCGGTTCAGCACCTCACGCGCTCCCCGAGGCTGTGCAGGTCCTGCTTGACGATATCGATTACTACTACGCGGGCACGAACGGTGTCGCGTTCACTCCCGATGGGCGCCTCGCCCTGGTCACCTCTTCGGAAGCCGACGTGGTTTCTGTAATCGATACAGGCAAGTTGCAGAAGCGGCTCAGCGAAGTTCCCGCGGCGCAACTAGCCAATCGCCTCGACTCCTCGCGCGAAATTGTTCAGCGGCGAATTCCCACCGGATCGAATCCTACGGCTGTGGTTGTTTCTGCAAACGGCCTTTCGGCCTACGTCGTCAATCGTTTGGACGACAGCCTCACAGTCGTCAACGTCCCGCAAATGCGCGTTCGCGGAACGATTCATCTCGGTGGCCCGAAGGAATCTTCGCAACTCCGTCGCGGCGAGAAACTCTTTCATTCCGCGCGCTTCTGCTTTCAAGGCCAATTTGCTTGCGTCACCTGCCATCCCGACAATCATATCGATGGCGTGGCCTGGAACCTGGAAACTCCACAACTCGGCCGCGATCGCGTGGCCAACCGCACGCTCCGTGGCATCGCGGAGACCGCGCCGTTCAAATGGAACGGCCACAATCCTGACCTCGAGACGCAATGCGGCCCGCGCATCGCCAAGTTCCTTTTCCACTCCGAAGGATTTGACAAGGGCGAACTCGCCGATCTCGTCGCGTTCATCAAGTCCATCCCGTTGCCCCCGAATCGCCATCTCGCCGCTGATGGCGAACTCTCCGCCTCGCAGGATCGGGGCAAAGCCATCTTCTACCGGAAGAACTGCGACACTTGCCACCCCGCCGCAACCCACTACACCGCCAAATCCAGTTTTGACGTGGGTACCGCTACCAAGTACGACACCTCTGGCCTTCTCGATGTTCCTCAGCTCGATCGCGTCTACCAGCGGCCTCCATATCTGCACAGCGGCGAGGCGCTTTCGCTCGAAGAGCTTTGGACCATCTACAATCCCGCCGACAAACATGGCGTAACTTCCGACATGTCGAAAGAGGAGTTAAACGATCTGATCGAATTCTTGAAAACGCTCTAGCGTGCTTCGCATGCCGCGCTGGAAGAGCAGGGAAGTGAAAGAGGAAGAAGAGAAAATGAAGGTACTCAAGGGCAAAGGTTGGCTGGCAGGGATCGCGATATTTTCGCTCCTGGCAATCCCGGCGCCTGCCCAGAATCCCGCGCTGTACACCCACTGGGAAAACTACACCACCGGCAATGGCATGCCGGATGAAAAAGTGTTTCAGGTTGTCGTCGATGGCGACCGCGTATGGGCCGGCACCGAAAACGGGCTGGTGCTCATCGCAAAGGGCAAAATCCAGAAGGTCTACAAGACCGAGGACGGGCTGGCGAACCGCGTCGTCACCGGCATCGCCGTCGACAAAAACACGGGCGACGTTTGGCTCTCCACGTTCGGCGGACTCAGCCGGCTTTCCGGCGGCCAATTCCACAATTACACCAACCTGTCCAGCGGCTTGGCCAACGACATCGTCTACGCCGTGGCCATTCAGGGCGAGTTCGTATGGGCCGCCACCACCGCGGGTATCAGCCGCTTGAACACGCAAACCGGCGAATGGTCCATTTTCAGTGAACGGACCGCGCCGATGCACGAGCCCTGGTCCTACGGCATCGCGGTCACCGACAAGAAGGTCTTTTTCGCCGTGTGGGGCGGCGGTTTGCTCGAATACGACATCGCAGGCGGCTACTGGAAGCCTTACAACGATCCCGATGGCGAAATGGAAATCGTGCTCTTCAAGGATCAAGGGCTGATCCACGACATCGTGAGCAACGTGGCCTACAATCCCGACACAAAAATGGTGTGGGCCTCGACATATTTTGGCCTCAGCGGATATGACGGCCACAAGTGGCACAACTATCTCTCCACCGACAGTGGCCTGGCGTCTGATTTCATCAACGCGCCGCAATCCCGTGGCGACGATGTGTGGGCCTGCACCGATAAGGGCCTCAGTTATCTCAATTTCAAAACCAACACCTGGATTACCTATCGGCCCGCTGCCGATGGCGTCCACGGCGAAATCATCATCACCGCGCCCGATAAAAAGGTGACGAAACTTGAAACGCCTACCTCCCTCGCTCACAACTACATCTTGAACCTCGCATTTCAAGGCGACGATATTTGGGTGGCCACGGCCAAGGGGCTGAGCCACGGCACTCGCGATTCCAAAACTCAATCTCACAAGGAAGGAAAGCTAAATGAACAGCACACCGCTAGTCGTTGAACCAGCCGAGGAAAGAGAGGCCGGCGCGGTTCACAAGAAGGCCATCGTCGCGCCGCGCGTCCTGAACGAGGCGTATCGCTACCCCAAACCATCTTCGTTTTCGCGTGGACTTCGCCTGGACATCAAGGGCGTTACCATTCTCCTGATCTCCGGCACTGCCAGCATCGATGAAAACGGTCTCACCGTCCATGAAGGCGATTTCCGCCTCCAGACTCTGCGCACCTACCGCAACATCACGGAATTGCTCGCCGTCGAAGGCGCCACCTGGAAAGATGTCGTCCGCACCACGTGCTACCTCCGCGACATCGAGCGCGACTACGGCGCGTTCAACGAAATTCGCACGCAGTTCTTCAAGGAACAGGGACTCGATCCGCTTCCGGCTTCCACCGGCATCCAGGCGATCCTGTGCCGCCCGGAGCTGCTCGTCGAAATGGAAGCGATGGCTATTTTTGATGCCAGCAAGAGGTAGGGAACTAACCAAGGCCCAGGCGGGCGCGTTATTGCCACGCCCGCCGTGCAGCGGAGTGACTCGAAAGAAGGTCGAAGAACATGAATATCGCAGGAGCTGCCGCTTCAGGTGATCTCTCCCGGATATGTCCGATTGTGAGCCGCACCCACGAGTCTCTCGGTTATGGAACGACCGGCACACAAATTGTGAACGTGGGCTCAGTGGCTTTCGGTGCGGACCGGCCGGTGGTGATCGCGGGTCCCTGTTCGGTTGAGAGTCACGCGCAAACGCTCGAACTCGCGCGCGCCGTGAAGGCTTGTGGCGGAGACATGCTGCGCGGCGGCGCATTCAAACCGCGCACCTCGCCGCATGATTTCCAGGGGCTCGGTCTCGAAGGCTTGAAGATTCTCCAGGAGGTTGGCCGCGAAACTGGTTTGCCGGTGGTCACCGAGGTGATGGACACACGCCTGGTCGATCAAGTCGGCGCCTACGCCGATATGCTCCAGATCGGCTCCCGCAACATGCAGAATTATCCGCTGCTCGTCGAGGTCGGGCGCTATGGCAAGCCCGTCCTGCTGAAGCGTGGCATGGCCGCCAGTCTCTGCGAGTGGCTGGGCGCGGCCGAATACATTGCCAAGGAAGGGAATCTGCAAATCGTTCTTTGCGAGCGCGGCATCAAGGCGTATCCCTCCGGCGAATATTCCCGATTCATCCTCGATCTGAACGTGATCGCGGCCGTCAAGGCGGAGACATTTCTCCCCGTCATCGTTGATCCCAGCCACGCTACTGGCATCGCGTCCATGGTAGAGCCTGCCAGCCGCGCTGCCATTGAATCCGGCTGTCATGGCTTGCTCATCGAGATCGCCAGCGATCGCCCCGGCACGGCTCGGCCCAAGTGCGATGCTGCGCAAGCCATCAGTCCCGAGACGCTGGAACGGATCATCGACTTTGTCGATTCACGACCCGCCCACGCGGAAGGGAAAACGGCTTATGCGATGTAACGCAAAACTCTGCTTTATTTCGTGCGCGCTTTTGGCTTCCCCGGCCTTTGCGCAGTCGCCTGAAGCGCAAAAGCCTGCCACCGCTGAGCCTTCGACGCAGCGTTATGCCAATATGCCAGTGGAGGCTGTTCCGTACGGAAAATTCACGAAGCCTTACAAGGAATGGTTTCTGACAGATGACACGCTGGCCTACAACGGCGCTGCACGCGAGCGCGTCATCAAAGAAATCGTGAGCTCCAAAACGGTGAACATTGGCTTCCTCGGCCCCATCGAAAACAATCCTGAATCTCCCTATGGGCTTGCCATGCTGCACGGCGCGCAACTGGCGATTGACGAGGCCAATGCAAAAGGTGGCTATGGCGTCAGCAGCATGTCCAGCGGCCGTCCTTACGAACTGAAGATCCACAATGATTCTGCCCAGTGGGGCGCATCCTCCACGGAAGCTGTAAAGATGATATTCGACGAGCACGTCGTCGCTGTCCTCGGCTCCGTCGATGCTGCCTCCACGCACATTATGCTTCGCGTGAGCTTAAAACTCGAATTCCCCATCATGGACACGGCCACCACTGACCCCACGGTTACCGAAACTCGTATTCCCTGGCTGATCCACAATTTCCCGGATGACCGCCAGCAGGGTTATGCCTTGGCCGACTATCTCTTCAAGCAGCAAAAACTGAAGCGAATCGGGGTCATTCGTCTCCAGGCGCGCTATGGCCGCGTCGGCGTGTCGAAATTCTTCGACGAAGCCAAGCGCATGGGTCACGTCCCGGTGCTGGAAGTGAAATTCCTGCGCGGAGACACGGATTTCTCCATGCAGTTGCGCATGCTGCAGAATGCGCATCTGGATGGCGTAGTCATCTGGGGCGAAGCGGCTGAGGCGGGGCTCATCTTGAAGCAGATGCGCTCGATGGGCATGAAGCAGCCGGTGTTTGGCTCCAGCCGCCTGGATTATCCGGCGCTGCTCAGAACCGCAGGAGCGGCCGCGGAGGGACTGGTCACTGCTTGCGCCCTCGATCTTTCTTCCAGCAATCCCAAGTGGCTAGAATTTCAGAAGAAGTATCGCGTGCAGTTCAATTCCGACCCGGACGCTTACGCCGCTTATGCCTACGATGGCATGAACATGCTTCTCGCCTCCATCGAAAAGGCCGGGCTCAACCGTGGAAACATTATGGATGCCTTCCGCGATTTCCAGAAAACCGGCTACGAAGGCGTGGCCGGCCACGCACAGTTTGATTACACGCTGAATAACATTGCGCCCATCTCCCTGGTGCGCGTCCAGGGTGGCGAGTTCGTTTATTGGAAAGCGCCGCGTCCGGAGCAGATGGCCGCAAAATCTAGGGGAAGCGAGCAGCAATGATTCGGCTTCCAGCCAAGTCGCGTCCAGGCCCTGCGGCATTGCGCTGCGCCCGGTCAGGGCCGCTTTCCGTCTTGTTGCTCTGCAAACTCCTCCCCGCTCTCTTTTCCTTGCTTCTGATTGCCGTGCCGCTTTTCGCACAATCGGAAAGCTCGCCCACCCCATATGCTTCGATGAATCGCGATAACGTGGCCTATCGCGGCCCGGATCGCTCGAGCGCGAAGGATCTTTTCGGCAACGTCACCACCATCGGCATCCTCCTTCCTCTCGAGGGGGCGCACGCCGCGCAAGGAGCGAGGTTACAGACGGCCGCACAAATGGCTCTCGACGATGAAGTTGCATCTGCCACTGCTACGACCAGCCACCGCTTAGCTCTGGCGTTTCGCGACGAAAGCGAACACTGGGGCCAGGCCAGCAGCGAAATGGTCCAGCTGATCGATCAGCAGCAAGCCATCGCGCTTATTACGCCGGCCGATGGAAGCATTGCACACCAGGCGGAACAGATCGCCAATAAAATCGGCATCCCGATCCTCACTCTTTCCAGCGACGCCACGACAACACGCATCAATATTCCCTGGATTTTTCGTCTTGGCCCCAGCGACGCCGATCAGGCACAGCTCATCGCCACCGACATCTACCAACAAAGGAATCTGCGGAAGGTTGTCCTGATCGCCGAGGACGACCACGATGGCCGAGTTGGCGCTGAAGAATTCTTGCGCGCGGTCAATTCAATTCATGGCGTGCCGCCAGAACGTGTGGATTTCCATGCCGCAACCTCAGACTTGGCATCCCTTGCCGACAGACTTAAATCAATGCGACCTGACGCCATCGTCCTCTGGGCTGGTTCTGAAGCCGCGGCCAAACTGTTCCCCGTCCTGCAGGCAGTTCCTTCGGCCGTGACCTATTTTTCCAGCAAGGCGGCCCAATTCTCACCTCAACCCTCGCAACCTTGGTTCAGCGCTTTTCTCCTTACACCAAGCACAGACCGCGCGCTAAATTTCGCCGCACGTTACCGCCAGCAAACCGGGCTTGAGGCGACCGTGGCGGCCAGGGAAATCTACGATGCTGTGCGCCTTCTGGCTGCGGCGCTTCGCGTTGCCGGAACAAATCGTGCCAGAGTGCGGGATTACCTCGCTTCCGGCGCCAGCTATCGTGGCGTGACCGGGGAGTTTTCTTTTGATCAGGCCGGCAATCTTAAAGGCCAGTATGTTCTGCAGCGTGCCGCGGAGTCCCCGATTCAGGCTGCCTTTTAGTCGCAAGGGTCCGACCCGCCCAACATCTGCGAACTCACCATCAAGCCGCGATGATCGACCGCGCAGGTAGCGCAAGCCGCAACGTTTTCCCACCGGAAAGCAGGTTCACCTTCTCCTCCTGCCTCCCGCTGGTCAACAGTTCCGCCGCGTGTCCCTTCTTCGCAGCTTGAAACACCATTACCCTCACTCCCGGGAACCGTCTGCGCTTTTGTGGTTGCCCATCGAATGCACAAAGCAGCCACGAGCAGCACACGCCGCCACAAACTCCGGGTCCGAAATTCATGGCATCTCCGTCAATCCGGAAACTCGCTATTGAATCGAATCAATATTGCATGCAAACTCGGATGTCCAGCAACTTCCTCGAAGATTTCCGTGTTCATCCGGCGGTAAACCGCGTTTGACTGTAAGGGATGTTGATTTGATTCCTGCAGAGGAGAATCAGCATGGCAGAATTAGCGCTGATGGGTGGTAAGAAGACCAAACACAAAGCGTTTCCGCTATGGCCGCAGTTTGACGATCGGGAACGCAAAGCGCTCAAGGAAGTACTCGAGAGCCGCGTCTGGTGGAGGACTCCCGGAAGCAGAACGCTGCAGTTCGAACAGGAGTTCGCGCGATTTCACGGCGCCAGGCACGGAATTGCGGTCACCAATGGAACGGCTGCCCTTGAAGTCACCATGTCGGCGCTTGGCATCGGTCCGGGCGACGAGGTCATCGTTCCGGACTTCACCTTTGTTGCGACCGCAAGCGCGGTCCTCTATGCTGGTGCTCTGCCCGTTATGGTTGATGTCTCTCCCGAAACGTACTGCATCGATCCACAGCTCGCCGAAGTCGCCGTGACTCCCAGAACGAAAGCCATCATCGCCGTGCATATGGGTGGCAATCCTGCCGATCTTGACGCGCTAGGCGCGCTCGCGAAGCGGAAGGGCATCGCCTTAATAGAAGACAGCGCGCACGCTCATGGAAGCGAGTGGAATGGCCGGCGCATCGGCGCATTGGGCAGCGCAGGTACCTTCAGTTTTCAATCAAGCAAGCTTATGACCGCAGGGGAAGGCGGCATCATCATCACCAATGATGATGCCTTCGAAGGCCTCGCACGCAGCGTTCACGATTGCGGCCGCATGCCCGGGGAGTGGTTCTACAGCCACTATGTCAATGGCTCGAACTATCGCCTCAGCGAATGGCAGGGCGCCATCCTTAGCGCCCAGTTGACGCGTCTTGATGCGCAGACTCTTCGGCGGCACCACAATTCCCGCCTGTTGGACAACTTGCTGTGCAAAATTCCGGGTATCACTTCACAGAAACTCTCCGCCCGCTGCACACGAAATGGGCAATACGCCTACATCTTTCATGTCGATTCCAAGGAGTTCGCCGGCGTTTCCGTGGAACGCCTGATCGAAGCCCTGATCGCGGAAGGCGTTCCGAACCAGGCCAGCTATCCGCCAGTCCATCTCCTCGATCTTTTTAAGAATGGCGAATATCGCAAGCGCCTTTGCGGTTCCCAAGGAACCGAACACCATGCATTTCTCGGGGCGAACTACCCGGCCACGCACCGCGCCGCTCGGGAAACCGTCTGGATTCCGCAGCCGGCTTTGCTGGGTGATGAGGAAGACATGCAGGAAATTGCCGGCGCGCTCGGTAAGATCCAGAAATTTGCCAAGGAATTGCTGTGACCGGGCTCTTGCCCCCAGACCCTTTCGCCGTCGCTTTCGATTATCTTCTTTTTGTTTCTTTTTATTTCCTTTATACTTCAACCGGTTGAGCGCGAGCCATAACCGTCTTTGCGCCGTCGCTTTGCCAGGGATACCTCCGGGAGGAGCCGCCTTCTTATGTTTCCCAATCAGACTGTGAATCGTACCCAGATCCTAGGTATTCTGTTTTTCGCCGCTGTGCTGGCTGGCTTGGCCGCGTGCAAGCCAGCCTCTAACGAGCAGGCTCCTAAGGATCAGGCCATCACCTATACGGCGGATCCCAACGCCAGCAAACGCATGACCTTGCTGCTCAAGGATTTCGCCCCCAAGTCCATGCTCCACGCTTCGGTCCATGAGGTTCCTCGCGCTAAATTTCCCGTCATTGATGTCCATAACCACGTGAATGATGCGGTCGGCATCAACGGAACAGAGCTCCCGCCTGGCGAAGTCATCCGCCGCATGGACGCGGCCAACGTGCAGAAGATCGTCATTCTCACCGGCATGTGGGGAGACAAACTGCAAACGGTAATCGACAAAATGGTGAAGCCTTATCCCGATCGCTTCATGGTCTTCACCCAGATCGACTACAGCAAGATCGATGATTCCGACTTCGCCAGCGAATCCGTCGCCCAACTGGACGACGCCGTTCGCCGCGGCGCCCGCGGCGTGAAGGTGCTGAAGGATCTTGGCCTGGGCGTCAAAGACAAATCCGGAAAGCTCATCCCCGTGGATGATGCGCGCCTTGATCCCGTCTGGGAAGAATGCGGCAAGCTCGGAATTCCCGTAGCCATCCACACGTCGGACCCGGAAGCGTTTTTCACTCCCATTGACAATCACAACGAGCGCTACGAGGAACTAAATCAGAATCCTACCTGGAGTTTCTACGGCCCGCAGTTTCCCAGCAAAGATACCCTACTCGCACAGCGCAATCACATGTTTGAAAAGCATCCGCACACCAAATTTATTGCCCTGCACGTTGCTAACTGGCCGGAAAACCTGGACGTGGTCTCCTCGTGGCTCGACAGGTATCCGAACATGCTTGTCGAATTTGGCGCTCGCCAGGCCGAACTTGGCCGTCAGCCTCGCCGCACCCTTAAGTTCTTTCGCGATTATCAGGATCGCATCCTGTTCGGCACCGATAGCGAACCGGAAACCGCCATGTACGCGAATTATTTCCGCTGGCTCGAAACGCCCGACGAATATTTCCCGTACTGGGGCTATCCCGGTCAAGGCCGCTGGGAAATCTACGGCTTAGAGCTGCCTGACAGCATCCTGGAAAAGGTTTACAACAAAAACGCAACCAGACTTTTCTCCGAGTTCAAGGGAGCGCCCGGAAATGCCAAGTGAACGCAGCTCCTCGGCTTATGCCCATGGCCTTGTTCGCCTGATCCCGTCAGCATTCTTCGCTGCACTCGTGTCGTTCACGGGGCTGTTTCTTTTGAATGTCGCGGGTTGCCAGAAAAGTGCACCGCCAAGCTCGCCGCGGAATCCCACAGCAAAATCCGCCATCGCCGTGCAAACTTCGGCGGCCGCCATCGCCATTCACACCCCGGCAGCTGATTTTCAACTCCTCCCAAACGGTACCATCCGTGCCTCCCTGAATCAGGGTCAATCCAAATTCTCCCTGGATTCCGATTTGCCGGCTTCAGCGCAATCCATCTCCATCTCGGGAAAGGAACTGTCCGGCCTAAGTCTGGATTTGGCAAACGCTGAAGTGCAGGACGCCACCGGCAAGTTGGGAAACCTCGGCAAGCAGATCAACGTCTCCGGCAAGATTCCCGGAACTGACCTGGAAGAAACCGCCACGCTCGAGGTGTATGATTCTTTCCCCAACCTGGCTCTGCTTTCCATCCGCCTCCGCAACGCCGGCACGTCGGACGTCAAACTCGAGTCCGTCACCCTGCAACGCCACAGTTTTGCCGCTCCGGCAAATTCCTCCACGCCGTCAATTCCGCTCTGGACGTTTCAGGGCTCCAGCCTGAAGTGGGGCAAAGACGAAATTTTCGCAGTCCCGGCAAAATTCTCGCAGGAAAATCCCTTCGGCGCTCCCGTGGCAACGAAAGACGATCTCGGCAGCGCCGGCGGAGGCGTTCCGGTCGTAGCCTTCTGGAGCAAAAATGTCGGCGAAGCCATTGGCCACATCGAAACCCTGCCTCTCGTCCTGTCCATTCCCGTGCAGACAACTCCGGACGGCCGCGTTCAAGCCAGCGTTCGAGTCCCCGCAAACACCACGCTGAAACCCGGCGAGGTTTTCTCCACTCCGCGCACCTTCCTCACCGTTTATTCCGGTGATTATTACGAGCCTCTCAGTCTGTGGTCCAGCGTTATCGATAAGGAAGGCCTGCCCAAGCCAGCCAACAACGACGAGAACTATGCGGTTAGCTGGTGCGGTTGGGGCTACGAGTTCGGCGTTACGGCTAAACAAATGCTCGACACCATCCCCAAGCTGAAAGAGCTGGGGATTCACTGGGCCACGCTCGACGACGGCTGGTTCAATAACTACGGAGATTGGGAACCGCGCGAGCCCGTTTTTTCGGGCGATGCCATCCCTGACATGGTGCGCAGGTTCCACGCGCAGGGAATTAAGGTGCAGCTCTGGTGGCTACCGCTCGCGGTCGAAGATGGCCACTTTGCTTACGGTGGCCGCAACTACGTCGTCTCTGACGTCGTCAAACAGCATCCGGACTGGCTAATTCTCGACCAGCACGGCAAGCCCGCGCGTATGGCTCGCAATCTGGCCACTCTTTGCCCCGCTGTTCCCGAGGTGCAGGCTTACTACAAACAGCTGACGGAGCGCTTCATCCGCGATTGGGGTTTCGACGGTCACAAGCTCGACAATATTTACGCCACGCCGCTGTGCTACAACCCCAAGCACCACCACAAATCGCCCACTGATTCCGTCTACGCCATGGGCGATGTCTACCGCACAATCTTCGAGACCACTCGCGCTCTCAAGCCCGACAGCGTTACGCAGAGTTGTCCTTGTGGCACACCGCCGAGCCTCGCCTGGCTGCGCTTCATGGATCAAGCAGTCACCGCCGATCCGGTTGGCTCCATCCAGGTTCGTCGTCGCGTCAAGATGTATAAAGCGCTGCTCGGTCCTCACGCCGCTGTCTATGGCGATCACGTCGAACTCACGCGCGTCAGCAACACCTTCACAGATAATGAACTGGACGAGGGCGAGGATTTTGCTTCCACTCTCGGCACCGGTGGCGTGCTCGGCACAAAATTTACCTGGCCCGATTACGGCCCGAAATTCAAAACCGTGTATCTGAATCCCGAGAAGGAAGCGCACTGGAAGAAATGGATCTCGCTTTACAACGAGAAGATGCTCTCCAAGGGCGCTTTCAAGAATTTGTACGTCTACGGTTTCGATTCGCCGGAGGCTTACGCGATTGAAAAGGACGGCCATCTCTACTACGCCTTCTACGCTCCCGCTGCCCCTGCCGCAAGAGACAATAAGCAGCCGGCAGCGCAGTCGTGGAGCGGCGAAATCGATCTCCGCGGCCTCGACGCCAAGTCCTATCACATCGTCGACTACGAGGATCAGAAAGATTGGGGAACCGTTGTTGGACCCACCGCCAAGTTGCAGGTGAACTTCACGGATCACTTGCTCTTGGAAGCGACACCCGTGCCGCCAAAACCGTAAGCCGGCCTATCGAAGGGCAGTTGGTACATTTTTTGGCGAGGCGCCAATCCACGGCGCATTCTTGCGGATGAACTCTTCCCGGTGCCGCGCGTCGCGAAACGCTTCCGTGCCGCCCGCGCGTGTCACCGAAAGCGCACCTGCGACATTGCCAAATTTCAGGCAGTCCTGCACTTTGGCCCCGCGGATGTATTGGTGGACGAACCCCGCATCGAAGCTGTCGCCCGCTCCGACCGAGTCAACCGGGTCAACCACCGGTGGAAATCCACTATGCCTTTCTTTTCCCACGCGCACCATGGCGCCCTGTGATCCACGTTTCACAACAACTACCGGCACCTTTTGCGCCAAAACCTCCGCGGCTCGTTCCAGGTCTTCTGCCTGCCCCAGTTTGCAAACCTCTCTCTCGTTCGGCAGCAGAATGTCCACATACTTAAACAACAGTTGAATGTCTGCCGACCATCGGTTATCGGGATCATCGTTGGTATCCAGAGAGGTTGTCAGTCCCGATTCCTTGGCCTTGCGAAAAATATCGATCAACTGTGCCCGCAGTCCTTTGTGCAGAAAATACGACGACACGTGCAGGTGCTTGGCGTCGAGTACGTAGCCGAGGTCCAGTTCCCGCATGCTCATCTCGTACATCGTCCCCGGATAGGTCAGGATGTACCTCTGCTTGCGTTGCGGCAGAATCACACTCAAGCCAGTCGTTTTCCCCTTTAATCGCCGCACGCGCGACAAATCGACTCCACCTTCGCCCAGCCTTTCGAGGCAGATCTCTCCAAATGGGTCGCTGCCAATGCACGAACTGAAGCTCACCTTGTTGCCCAGCAATGCCAAATTGTGCGCGAAAATCGCCGATGAACTGCCCAACGTGATGCTCAGGTCCTTCGCCAGGTGCTCGTGCTCCAGGATGAGTTCCGGCGGCAATCCATAGAGAATCAGATCCAGATTCAATTCGCCAATTACGCCGACGTCAAACGTAGCCACTGTTGTTCCTCTCTTAGTCCAGCATCACAACGCGCGTCAGGTTCTTCGGGCAGTCCGGATTCAAGCCCTTCTGTGTTCCGGTGAAAAATCCGAACAGCTGGCAGGGAACTACAAACGGAGCCAGAAGCGCCAATTCATTTCCTGCGAAGTTATATTCCACAAGCAAATCGCTCGCCCATCGCAGTTTGTCCGTCGCGCGATTGCAGATGGCGATCGTAACGCCACCCATCTCTTTCATTTCGCCCAGCACTTCCCCCTCGGTTTCCTGCGTCGCATCGCTCAGGAAAAATGTCAGGCAAGTCTCCGGGCTGACGATCGCCTTCGGACCATGGCGGAACTCCAGTGTATGAAAGAACTGGCTGTACGAGCACGACATCTCCATCACTTTCAGTGCCGCTTCGCGTGCCAGCCCATAGCACGCCCCTTGCCCCAGGAAGACGTAGTCCGCGAAACTGTGCGTCCTGACGAATTCCTGCATCTGCTGGCCGATCGCTGCGATGCGAGGCGTAAATTCCTCGGCCATCTTCCGCAAATCTGCGATGAATGGCCCATTCGCCGCTTGACGCGCCGCCAGGTACTGCAAGGCGATCAGCATGCTGCTGAACGAGCGGGTCATCACCATGCTCTGTTCATCCGCGCGGCGCAGCACAATGGCAATGTCGCACTCCTTCTCCAGCTCGCTATTTTCCGCGCAGGTGATACCGATCGTCGGCACCTTCAACTCCTTGCGCAGTGCGGCCGCTGCGCGTACCGCTTCCGACGTTTTGCCCGAACGCGAAATCACTACCGCTTGAACTTCCGCTCCCTCCGCCTGAACGATCTTCGGAAACAGCAGCACCTCAGATCCCGGCAGCGCGCGCGCCGGCTGTCCGGTCAGCAGAGTCCAAGAGTATGCCGCCGATTCCGCCAGGTAGTAGCTCGTGCCGCAGCCCACGAAGATCCATTCGCGGCGTTTGCGTCCATGCGCCAGGATCGAATCAATCACCGCGCTGCCGCTCAATTCCTCGAGCACTTGTTGCCACACGGTACCCTCGGAAAGAATTTCCTTCCAGGTATGAGATTGCGGGTAGGAGCTGGAGTTATTTGTCATGATCTTCTTTCTTAAACACTTTCCTGCCTCGTGGCTGCCCTAAACAAGTCGCACTTCCACATCTGCGTCTTTAAGCGCCTTCCAATCGTTCCTGGGAATGTTCTTGTCGGTAATGGTTTCATGCACGGCCGACGTGGCCATGATCAGCGACAAGCTGCGCTGACCAAATTTACTCGAATCGCACACCACCACCGTCCTTCGTGCCGATTCCGCCATGGCGCGATTCACTCGTGCCTCCAGAAGGTTCGGCGTAGTCAGCCCGTAGCGCACATCAAATCCATCCACGGCCAGAAACAATAAATCCGCATTTACTTTTCGCAAAGTCTCTTCTGCAAGCGGCCCCACCAACGAAAACGAATTTTTTCGCAGAACGCCTCCGGTCAGAATCACTTCCACCGGTGTGTCCGCCAATTCCGCAGCAATATTCGTCGCGTTGGTGATAATCGTCAAGCTCTTGAACGCCCGGCATGCCCTGGCGATGGCCGTCGTGGTGGTGCCGGAATCCAGGATGATCACCTGCCCCTGCCGGATCATCTGCGCCGCGGCCGCCGCTATGCGCATCTTTTCCTGCCGGTGCATGCGTTCCTTCTCGCCCAGGGTGCGATCTTTCAGTGCCCCGATCTTCAGTGGCAGCGCGCCGCCGTGCGTTCTATCCAGTTGGCCGTCATGGTGCAGCGACTCCAGGTCTTTTCGAATGGTGATCAGTGAGGTGCGAAAGCGCTTCGCCAGGTCCTTCACCAACACCCGCCCGTCGGAGTGCAACAGTTCCAATATTTCTCGCCGTCGCTCTTCGCTCAGCATCGCAACGTTCATCTCCCGCAAGTCTGCAAACGCAAACCCCTCGCGCACCTTATCATGGGCAAGCCGCTTTCATTCCACACGCGTATGCGTAGTTATCAACAACTTCCAGAATCCGGCTGTGGATTAACTGCACCGGATCATTTAAAAAGTTCCCCGCCCGGATCTCTTCCCACTGTTTCGGCAAATATTGGCTTAGCAGCGAGAGTGGTGCGGGCGTCTCGGCCAGATTACCCAGCAGCCTCTGAAGCGCATGCTGAACCGCCGGTTGCGGCCAGTAATATCGCGACCGGTCGCTATAGCTGTATTTCCTGGCAAACTGCAGCGCCGCATCGTCGCCGTGGTAGTAACTTTTCCAGTGAGCAGGGTCCGCCACCATCGCATGGTCAAGCGCCTCGCGGACGCCCGAACGTGTGAATCCTTTTCTCGAGCCCAGCCATTCTTCCTCGATCATCGACAAAGCAAACACGGCTTCGCGAAACGCAAACGTAAACCAGGGCCCCACTTTCAGGATCGCAAAGTGGTCCTTCACCATTTCCCGTAGCGCTGCGGCCGTCTGATAGTCCGTCGAATGCGCCTCGAAAACGCCCTGCCAGTTCTTTTCTCCAAATGCCGCAAGGCCTGCGGCCTTGTCGTGATCGTAGGCGAACACGCTATTGTCGCCAAACTCCACTCCGGGCTGCACAACCACCGCCACCACGCGCTCCCACGCTTCTCCCAGGTTCATCGCGCGGAACGCAGCTTGCGCCGTCTCGAGCGTTCGCGCCAGATCCTTCGGGCAGGTGGTCTCCGGCGCCGCAGTTTCCAGTTGCTCGCCACCGGGAATGGGGACCTCGGTCCCAATCACATAGATCGGCGCTGGTGATCCGCCCTGCATTTCACGGTGCGTCTCTTCCGCCACGGCGCACAGTTCCGCGGCGCGCGCGCTGACGATTTCATCCGCCAGCGACTTATTCTTCTCCACGGGGTCACCGGCCAGATGCATGCTCGCATCCAGGTGAATCTTCGAGTACCCCGCGCGCACACAGTCGCGCACCAACTCCCGCGCCTTCGCCATCGCCTTCTCCGGCGATTCCGCCCGCCACACGTGGGGGCCAAGATGGTCGCCGCCCAAGACCATTCGCTCCATGGGAAAATTCATGTGCCGGGCTACTTCACGCACAAACCCGGCAAAAGTCGCGGGATTCTGGCCTGTGTATCCGCCAAACTGGTTCACCTGGTTCGAGCTCGACTCAATCAGTAGCAGCGCATCATCCCGCCTCGCTTGAAGCATCCCCGCTTCGAGCACGTAGCGATTTGCCGAACAGATGGAATACATACCAACCGCTTCGCCACGCCGGTTCTCTTCGAGCGTCCGAAAGAGCCGCTGCGTCGCGTTGCCATGATCCGTCCGAGTTTTGACCCGCATAGCAGTCGCCTCTGTGTCAGCGTCTTCCGGAGTGCGATTCTTCGTTCATCAAAAACCACGGTTGTGCCGTTTGAAGATGATTATTCACGTTTTGAATGTTTCGCGCGCCTTCGCTGTGTAACCAGTCCTCCAGCGCCGTCAGGCCGTGTTCGACAAAAACCGCTATACCATCCTTCCACGTGGCCCGCCCGCAAAGCACGCCGGAAAAGTTGACCTCCGCTTCGGCAGCCAGTTCCAGCGCATACTGGAACGTCTCGTTGCTCACTCCCTGCGACAGGTAAATAAATGGCACTCGCACTTCTTCCGCCGCCCGCCGATAGTAATCTACGGCCTCTTCCCGACTGTAAAGTATTTCATTCCCGGCCGCGGGCGAACCTTCCACGAAAGCCATGTTCACCGGAACTCCCACTTTCAACACATCCACGCGGTACTCTGGCTTGGAAAACTCTGCCATGCTCCGTACCATGACTTCGGGCTTCACCGCGGCAAACTCCGGGCTGCTGTCGTCACGGCCTTCGCCGTAGCTCACTAGTTCCAGAAAGAAAGGCACGTCGGCTTCCGCGCATTCCGCGCCCACTCGCCTTACAAATTCATGCTTTCTGTCATTGATTTCGGGGGAACTCAACGTCGAGTAGTACAGCAGCAGCTTCACGCTGTCCGCCCCAGCTTCCACCAGGCGCTCGACCGTCCATCCCTCCAGCAATCGCGGCATGCGTCCCCGCACTTGCTTGTCGTAGCCGGTCTGCTCATACGCCAACAGCAACCCCGCGGATTTCGCCCTTTGCTTGGCCGCAGGCAGCCCATATTCCGGATCCAGCAGGATGGCGCTGGCATGCGGCGTGAGCACGCGGCTCACCGCTTCCTTAAATGCCACCAGCATCTCGCCCGGCACGCTGGCAGGCTCCCCGCCCATTGCTTTGGCGAACAAGCTCCGCATCGCGCCGCGTTGGTCAATCGCCAGAGCGGCGATTACTCCTCGCGAGTCTGTGACCGCTTCGAGCCCTCTGCGTTTTCCACTGGTCATTCCTGTCCTCATGGCTTTCTTAATTGCTTTTCACAATCCAGATTGCGGCGCCCCGCTCCATCGTTGGCAGCGTGAATTCCACCTGCTCACCCTGCTTGGTTCCACGCAATATTTGCGTCTCGCCCAGAAAAGGAAGATACGCCAGCGATTCTCCCAGAGCGGCGGGAATCTTCACGCGAATGCCACTCACGGGGGAGGGAACGGCCACCTTGCTGGGAACCAGCCCGCCAAAATTTGCCAGATAGGCGTGTGGCGTGCCATCGACTCGCGCGAAATTTGTGGCCACCGTAGCTGGCGCCTCGATCTCAATCGCATTGTTTATCATCATCGCGTTCAGCAGTTCTTTGGGCGCGCTCTTTGTCGCGTCAGCGATATTGCTCTGTGCCCCGGCGTAGTACACCTTTGCCGGGTCCGCCACATACTGCGCGATTTTTGCCGTGGTGCTAAGCCCGGTTGCATTTCTCCCCAGAATCAGCACACGCCCGCCGTTTTCGGCATAGCGCCGCAAATCGCCCTTCTCTGGTTCGCTTAAGACACTCACGTCGGGAAGAACCAGCACTTGCCCGTGGAATTGCCTCAGCGTTCTCGGCGTGACCACCTGCAATTCGCGATGCGCCTGGATTAACAACAGGGCGATTCCACGGTAGGACGGCAGATACTCCTTCACATCATAATCCCGGCTTTTCGGCGAGAAATACACGCCTACTGGATTCATGGCCACATGCGGGTCGTAGAACGTCTTCTCATTCTTGGCAATCCACTCAAAAATCTGCGCGCGGGTCGCCGCATCATTCGATCCTGCCATCGAGTGCCCGGGCGCATCCCAGAAGTTCGCGCCGGCCATCACCTCGGACATCGCCAGATTCTTCATCGGCTCGCGCGGGCCCACTCCCTTGTCTCCGTCCCAGGAGTAGTTCAATATCCATGTCGCCTTGCCTTGCGCGAACCCGCGGAACGTCAGCATCCCTACCTGGTACATGAACCAGTCAAACTGTGTCCGCGACGAGGCCATGTGTTCGCCGCTGCCAAACTCGTACTCGTGCGCCACCGCATCCACCACGTCATACATTTGGTAGACGTCGGCGCCCACTCGCGTCGCTTCCTCTTCGATCCCCGGATAAATCTCCGGTATCACCATGATGTTCGCGTTAACGCTGCGCGCACTGCTGCGTATATCGCGCATGAATTCCGTGAACGTTGCGATCCGGAAATCGATCCACTTGCGAAAATTCGCATCCTGGAAATCGCCGAGTTTCAGGTCCTTCTTTGCGTCAAGGCCGGTCTGTTCCTTGAATGCCGCAACGGTTGCGTCGTCAAAACTCGCCCAGGTATCTTCCCATCCGTCAAAATGCGTCATCCAGTACGGAATATCCACATAGATGCCGTCGATGCCTGTGCCTGCGATCTGTCGCACGCGCTCCATGTATTTCTTCCGCCACTCCTTCGCGTACGGACTGATCCAAACATCTTCATCCCCCTGCCTGATCCAGAATGCCGCGCCGCCCGTAAACACAGCGGGCTCGCCAGTAATTTTTCTCTGCACCCACTCCGGGTGATCCTTCATCACCGTATGCGCGGACTTGTCCGCATTCGCCGTGATGCACTCCGTCCCCGCGATATATACAAACGCCTTGTTTCCGGCCGCGTGAGCCGCTTCCGCCACGCTGTGTATTGCTTCCAGCTTTTCCGTTGGGTCCAGGTAGCTCTCGTATCGGCCGGGGATGTCATTATCCACTTCGATGCCGAACACATGGCCTTTTCGCGCATCCCGCACGATGGCATCCGCGTTGTTGGTCTTCAGTCCATACGCACCGATTCGCACGTAGTGCGTCCAGTCTCCAGTCACTTGGTCCTCTGCCACCTGACCGGGTAGCGATGCCGCAATGAGCAGCAAGCCGCCCGCGGCTCCAGCAAGGCTGATCGCTCGCAATCTCCTGCGCGCGCTTGTGGTCACTCTGTCACCCCTCCCGTTGCATCCGAAACATCCAATCCATTGGTTGGCCGCAACGTCAGGCTGCCATCCGCATTTAGTTTCTGTTGGCACGCCCAGCGAACTGGATAACGTTGCCCTTTCACTTCCAACTCACCTTTTAATCTCAGGCCTCGCCACGCTGTTCCTTTCGGCAACGGAAATTGCGCCTGGCGCACTCGTCCCGGCAAGGGATATCCCGCATCGAGCGAACCTGCGCACAGCGTCTGTCCCGATTCCGAGACGATTGTCACTCGCAACACCCCAGGCACTCCCGCAATCCCGTCGTTCACGAATCCGATGATCAAGCCCGGTTGGCCACGTTCTTCATACGTCCAAATCCACGACGGCCTCACTCGGTACCCCATGGACTTCGCCAGACTGTCCAGCGCCGTCGCATGAGCCGAGTAATACGCTTGCAGTCCCACAGCCGAAATTCGGTGCCAATTCCACAGCGAGAAATAATTGGCGCCGACATCATGCGCATGCCACACCACATTGTCGGAATACGGCACGCCCTCGTCCACGCGCAGGCTCTTCGCCGAACCGTCCGATATCCCAACTTCGACGCACGCCGCCGTCCATGCGGGCCGGTTGCTCAGCGCCTCGATCTGCTCGTTTTCGATGAAGATTGTGTCGGTCCGCAGCCAGTTGCCGCTGCGAACCGTGCGGTCCAGCAATTCCGAATTTCCCACCTTGCTGAAATCCGGCTGCGTGTTCGTCAGCAATGGGGTTTTCTTCCACTGGGCGTTCTGCCAGTCGTACATTTTCACGAAGGTGTTTTCCGCTGTGGTGTAATCCGGATACGGATTTTTCTCCAGCGGCCAGGTGTGCCCCTCTCCCCAGAATCCGTACATGCATGTGTCCACATACTCCACGTCGGCGTGCCCGTCGTATTCCGCGGCTAGCAGCCCCACCAAATCCTCGAACGCCGACTGGAAATAGGGATCGTCGCATCGCGGCTCTTCGCGCTCTCGTTTCAGCCACGACCCCAACTTCACCATCGGCACTTTCTCCCGGATGAACTCGGGAAGCGCATAACCGGGAATGTCCGGGTTGCTGATCATAATGCGGAAGGCGATCCGCTTTTGGTATTGGCGGGCTAGTGCGAACGACGTCTTCCACAGCTCACTGGTGTCGAGGCGTCCCGGTTTTGTCTGCACATCCTTCCAATTCAGGCGTACGTACAGTTTCGTTCCCAGCGAGAACTTCGCCAGCGCTTCCAGTGCTGCTTCCGGGCTCTGGCCGGCGGCTTTCTGTAGGCCAACCTCGTCGCACAGGTACGTCACCATCCCCATTCCATAGTTCGGTACAACTTCTGTCGAAGGCGTCAGCGCCATGACCACGTTCCAGCTGGGGTACAAATCCGCCGGAAAGGGGCCTTGGTTCAGCCGATTCGGCACCGCTGGACCGGAGCCAAAATCGTATTTGTCGGAATTGTGTGGCGGAATATATGCGGCCGCACTACCCACCAATCCTGCCTTCATGAAGTCGCGACGCCGCATTCTGGTTGTCCGCCTTTTAGAATTGGAATCGCAAACCAAACTGCGTGTGACGCGGTGTGCTTCCCGGCGCGGTGGAGGTGACTTGTCCAAATGTCGCACTGCCAACTCCCAGATCCGGGAACGCAAATCGTTCTGTGTTCGTAAAGTTGAAAAACTCGCCGCGGAATTGCAGCAGCATGCTCTCGCGAATCTTGAATTCCTTCAAGAACGACAGGTCCATGTTGTGAATGCCGTCGCCCCGCAGAACCGAGAAATAGCGCGGGGCATTCCCGGGAACCTGATCTCCCGGGTCGGCAAAGCAGGCAGCATTGAACACCGAGGGATTGCCAACCCCATTCAATCCGTTTGCCGCCGCCTGGTGATAGCTAAGCCCGGAAGTCAACACCGGGCACACGACGTCGGGCCGCTGATTCCCGTCCATCAGTCGTGGCTGCGACATGCCAATGGGCAGCGGCTGGCCCGATTGCAAGGTGATGATCGTCGAGATTTGCCACCCGCCAACTATCCCGTCAAGGACGCGGTTCATGTCGCTGCCGACCCACCGCCCCCGGCCCACCGGTAATTGGAAAATTGCCGCGAGCACGAAGCGTTGCGGCGCATCATTCGCGCTAATGGCCCACTCTTTGCTCAAGCGGTCCAGTTGCTGCGGATTGCCCAGGTTCAAGTTGCCCACGAAGGCGTTGAATCCGATGGAAGAATCATCGGTAGACTTGGAAAATGTGTAGTTGCCTTCCAAGCTGAAATAGTGGCTCATGCGCTTCTGGAAGCGCACCTGCAACGAGTTGTACCAGGAGTCGGCGCCGAAGTTCGGCAGTCCCTGGAACGTTCCGTTGAATTGCGGATAGGGCCGCAGCAAATTGATTAATGGTACGGTCGCCTGGCTGTACGCCGACGCCGGCTGGTTGAACATTCCACCGGGCTGCTGAAAGAACGGCAGAAATGGATTCGGCACCGGGTTTTGCAGGTACGTGCTCACGCAGCTGTCCGCATCGCAATTGGGATCGAGCGCATGCTGCTGGGCGGAGATCTGCGCCAACAAGTCTGAAGAAATAAAATTGCGATTCCTGGTACTGGAATATCCGCCCCACGGCAGATGGGTGCTGCGGTTGGCGGAATAATCCACCCCGATGGTTACCTCTCCGGGAAACAGATGCTGAACGCCCAGGTTCCATTGATAGATATCGGCGTTGCGAGCCTCTTCGGTTCCAAGGTTGTTGCTATTGTCGTAGCCCCACACTGCCAACTTGCCGTAAGCCGTTCCCTGCGGTTGCGACAGCCCGTTCGGAAACGGGTTGGAAAGCGTGGCGTATTGCGTTTGATAATTGTCCAGAGTAAACAGCACCGGGTCGCTTGTACTGAAGGCCGTCCCCGGATACTGGTAGTTGGTTGCCGGACTCAGCCCATAATAAATGCCTGCGCCGCCTCGTATTACCGTCGTGGGGGTCAACGAAAACGCAAATCCCACGCGCGGCGCAATGTTGTTGCGGTCGGTCGGAACGCTTCGTCCTAACCCGCCTTGATTCACGAATAGTGTTGTACCTTTCAACTCCGTCGGCGTGGGCGTCAGATTTACTCCTTGCGGCAGCACCACGGAAATGCCGGTGTCGCCCGTGAAGTCACTGTACTGTTGGTGATTGAACCGCTCGGTGTAGGGCGAGCTCCACTCGTAGCGCAGCCCCAGATTGATCGTCAGTCGCGGACTGACCTTCCAGTCGTCTTGCACATAAAACGCCGTCTCCATCGATTTGTCAGCTACCGTCGGCAGAATATTGATGTAGCTCGAACCTCCCGCGGCTCCATATCCCAGCAGCAGGCTCGCAAACGAATTGCCCTCCGTCGGACTCGTGCCGCCGATCACCGATGCGGTCATAGATTCGGGAAACGCGAAATAGCCCGTGGGGTAATTGGGCTGCCAGAAATTGTTGAAAAATAATCTTTGTTCAAAGCCGAACTTCAAGGTATGCCGGCCTCTGACAAGTGAAATGGAAGAAGAGTAGCTGTACAAGGTGTGCGCAAAACTCGTGTCGGTGCAGCACTGCGTGTACATCGAGAGCCAGCCGTTGGTCGGATCCAGCGCAATGGTTGGCATGCGGTCCAAGCCGTTTGCGCTTCCCAAGATGGAAGGGAATCCTACCGTCCCCAGCGTCAAGTCTTGTCCACTTGCGGTCTTGAATGACGTTTGTACCGGCGCCACCACGCGATCCACCGCAAAACGGTTGGTCCACAGCGTGGTGGGGGTTAGCGACCAGTTGTATTCCAAACCGATGTTCTTGACGTTGGTCGAGGATGTAAATCCGTCATTGAAATTCGCACTCCCCAAGACAAACGGCACGTTGTATTCCGAGTGCAGTTGGCTGTATCGCGCCGCCAGCATCTGGTTTTGAGTGAAATTGTGATCGATTTTCACGTCAAACTGGTAGGCGGGCGCATTCGTCAGCACCGAAGTCCGGAAATTGTTCAGACCATATTGATCGGCTGGCACATTCGGTTCCGGATAGAGTTTCAGCAGCGCCTGCCCAATCGGACTGATCAGCGACGGGTCGATCACATTGTTGGGGAACGGTGTCCGTGTTTGCGTACATCCGGAACCCGGAGGAGGATTTGGCACGCACGTCACTTGGAACGGATTGAAGATGGCCTGCTGCACGGGATTGCCGGTATTGGGGTCCGCCGTCATGGTGTTGGTGAAGATGCCATTCCGTTCGTCATCCGTCGGCACTGTGCCATTCATATTTACGGGATCGTGTTCCCGCGTCAGCTCCAGATCGACGAAGAAGAATGTCTTTTGTTTCTTAATCGGGCCGCCCAGCGAGAAGCCATACTGGTCGCGGATGTGGTCTGGCTTGGGGATATTCTGCGCGTTGTTGAACCAATCGTTCGCGTCCAGCGCTGATCTTTGCCCATACCACCAACCGCTGCCGTGAAAATTGTTTGTGCCCGACTTCAGCACCATATTTACGACTGTGCCGCCGTTGTTCCCGTATTCGGCGGAGAAGCTGTTGTTCTCCACCTTGAATTCCTGCACGATTTCCACCGACGGCTGGTAGTACACGTTCGTCGTGCCGCCTTCGCCCTGTTCCGGAGCGCTGGTCAACGCGCCATCCAGCCGCACTTCCGCGGTGGCATTCCTCTGGCCGTTCGACACAAAGTTCGTCCCCGATGGATACGAGTCCTGCGTGCCCGACCCGGTCGTCTCCGTCACTCCCCCTGCCAGGAACACCAACCCAAACATGCTGCGGTTGATCAGCGGAATGTCTTTCACATACTCATTCGTCACATCGGTACCAAGCGCTGCGCTTCCGGTGTCCAGCAACGGAGCCTGCTCTGTCACCGTAACGGTCTCGGCCACTCCCCTGGGCGACAGCGTGAAATCCAGCGTGGCTTGCTGGCTTACGGCCAGAATCACTCCTTTGCGTTCCTGAGTGTTCATGTTTGGTGCATCTACGCGAATCGTGTACGTCGAGGGGCGAATCCCCGTGAACACGTACGTGCCGCGTCCGTCCGTTTCGTGGGTCGAGGGGACATTCGTGCCCTCATCGACCAACGTTACCTTCACTCCGGGTATCACGCCCCCGGACGAGTCCGTCACCACGCCGGTCAACTGCGCCGTATAGGTCGACTGCGCCGCAGCCGCCGGTCCCATCATCAGGTTTCCAAGTAGAGGAAAAAGGGCTATCCCGAAATACTTCGCAAACCTTCGCGCCAACTTCATCCCACACCCCCTTGAGGCGCTCGAAGCCTGGATTCGAGCAAAACCCCCGACTTACGACTGCTTTCGCTTTCTTTCTTTTACTTTCTTTTTGTATCCTTTGTCAAGGCCTAGAGCACCTCCCCCGTCGCAACGCCACCTGTCAAAAGACCGTGTTGCCCAACCCCTTGCACTCGTAGTAGTGTCCCCGCATGGCCAAGAAGCCGAACGCACGCAAGAAGGGAGTTCGTACACCCATGTCTGCCGATCCTGAGGAAAAGAACGCCGCCAATGGCGAACTGCGCGAGGGCGCAAACGTCGATAAAATCCGGGACATTCTCTTTGGTTCCAATATGCGGGAGTACGAGAAGCGCTTCGCCCGGCTTGAGGAGCGCCTCACCAAGTCCTCCGACGCCCTGCGCGAAGATCTAAAGAAACGCTTCGATTCTCTGGAGTCCTATGTTCGCGAAGAGATGGAATCCCTCAGCCAGCGCCTAAAAACGGAAAAATCCGAGCGCGGCGAAGCGCTGAAGGAACTTACTCGCGAATCGCGCGACAACTCTAAAGCGCTCGAAAAGAAGCTCTCGCAGCTCGAAGACCAGATCGCCAGCGCCCAGGGCGACCTGCGCTCTCGCATCCTTGAACAGTCCAAGGCACTCGGCAATCAAATCCAGAAATCCAAGGAGGAGTTGGAAGCTTCCCTGGAGAGTGAAGCCGAAACTCTTCGCAACGACAAGACCGATCGCGCCATGCTCGCCGATCTCTTCAATGAACTCGCCCTGCGTCTGAAGGACGAACTGGAGTTGCCGGAAAAGTAGGCTGCCTTTTCCCTGCGGCCTGGTCCCGGCCCATCGGAATTTTTTTCGCCGATTGACGATGGCTGACGCTTCCACAAAACGTGTCCCCCAGGAACAGCCCGACGACTCTTCCGCTAACGGCACGGGCGCACTTGAGGAACTGCGCCACCTGATCCTCGCTCCCGAACAGGAAGCCCTGGAGCGCCTGCATCAGCGCGTCGCCAATCCCGAGGCGCGTACCGAGGACGTCAGCTCCGTTGTCGCTGAAGCCATCCAGTTGCGCCGCGAGCAAGGAGGCAGTGACGCGCTTAGCGAAGCGCTAGCCCCCACCATCGAAACCGCGGTGCGCGAGTCGGTTCGCAAGGATCCCGCCACGCTTGCCGAGGCTCTTTTTCCCGTCATGGGCCCGGCCATCCGTCGCTCGATCCTCGAGACTCTTCGGTCCTTCCTCGATTCCTTCAACCAAATCATGGACCAGAGCCTTTCCGTGCAGGGTCTCAAGTGGCGTCTGGAGGCACTTCGCACCGGACGCACCTTCACCGAAGTGGTTCTGCTGCACAGCCTTGTTTTTCGCGTCGAACAGGTTTTTCTCATTCACAAGAAAACCGGCCTGTCGCTCGGCCATGCCGTTGCTCCCAGTGTTGCCATGCAAGATCCCAGCCTCGTCTCGGGAATGCTCTCCGCCATTCAGGATTTCGTGCGCGATTCCTTCAACTCCGCTCCGGGTCAGGGCATTGAGCGCCTGAATGTCGGCGACCTCGATGTCTGGGTTGAGGCCGGCCCCTACGCCATTCTTGCCTGCGTGATTCGTGGCCTCGCGCCTCGCGCTCTTCGCGACACCATGGCCGAAGTCCTCGAAAATATTCATCGCGAGTATTCCGCGCAGCTCGACCGCTTCACCGGTGACACCGCTCCTTTCTCTCGGGTCAACAAGGAACTCTCTGGCTGCCTCGAATACAAGTACCAGGAGGGCCCAAAACGCAAAAGTTACAGCTACGTCTGGGCCGCGGCCGGCCTGCTGGTTGTTCTTATTGGTGGTTTTTTCGGCTGGCGCTGGTGGCAATATCACCGCTGGAACAATCTCGTCGACACCCTCCGTGAGCAACCCGGCCTGGTCATCACTTCTTTCGGTCGTGAACACGGACGCTTCTCCATTCGCGGCCTCCGCGACCCTCTCGCGCCGGACCCACGCCAGTTCGTAGAAAACGCTGGCCTCGATCCCGGCAAGGCCGAATTCCACTGGGGCGCCTACTACGCTCTCGACGACGCCATCCTCCAGCAGCGCGCCAACCAACTGCTGGCTCCTCCGCAAGGCGTCACCCTAAATGTGCAAGACGGCATCCTGCATCTTGCCGGCCAGCCTTCCGCTGCGTGGCTTAAGGATCTGCGCGCGCACGCCCTGCTTGTTCCTGGCCTCCGCTCCGTGGACTTGGGCGGCCTTCATCCGGGACAGATGGCTTTCGACCAGACGAAAAGCGAGGTTCAGAGCGTTATTATCAAATTCCCTCTGGCCACGGCCGCTCTCTCTTCCGCCGAGCGCTCGAATCTGCGCCGCCTGGTTCCCAAACTAACCTCGCTGCAAAACTCTTGCTCCGCTCTTAATCTGAACCTGCGCCTGGAGGTTGTTGGCCATAGCGATGCCACCGGCGCCGAAGGTACCAATCAATCTCTTAGCCAGCGCCGCGCCGACCGCGTTGCGTGGGAACTCATTCAACTTGGCATCCCGGATTCCGCCTTGCATGCCAAGGGCGTGGCCTCCGCCGAGCCCGTACGCAGCGAAGACACCGAGGAGAATCGCCAGTTCAATCGCAGTGTCACGTTTGTTGTCAACGCCTCTGCTGCCCCTCAACCATGATTCAAAAGAAAATCTGCATGCTCGGTTCCTTCGCCGTCGGCAAAACCAGTCTGGTTCGCCGCTTCATCGAAAGCATCTATTCGGAGACCTACCTCACCACGGTCGGCGTCAAGATCGACAAGAAGATCGTTCGCCATAACGATTCCGACATAAGCCTGCTTCTTTGGGACCTCTACGGCGAAGATGAATTCCAGAAAATGCGTTGGACCTACTTGCGCGGGGCTCACGGCTATCTTCTTGTTGCCGACGGAACTCGCCGCAACACTCTGGAAAAAGCCTTCCAGCTCGAGCAACGTGTCCGTGAAGAAGTCGGCGAAATCCCCTTCATCTTCGTCATTAATAAAGCCGATCTGATCCAGGATTGGGAACTCGACCCCGCGATGGAATCCCAACTCGCGGCGCGAAACTGGACCACCCTTCGCTGCAGCGCTAAGTCCGGCGACAACGTTGACGAGGCTTTCTCGCAACTCACCAGGAAGATGCTTCCCTGACCATGTCCTCCCCTCTCCAGCCATTTCTTCGGCAACTCGGCTACGCCCTCCTCGAGCATCTCGGCGACGGTCGGTTCGCTCCTCTGCTTGATCCTCCTGCCTGGTTTTCGCAACTCTGGGGCGTGGGCGCCGCTGTTGAGCAGCCTCTGTCTCTTGCGGAAAAGTCCCCGTTCCTCGAGAATTTTCTTGCCGAGGCCGTGGACTTCTGGAGCGCCTCGCAACCCGGCGCACTCGACTCAGGAGCATGGATCGAAAAGCCCGCCTCCGGTGCGGAAATTCCCCTGCAAGCTACAGCGTTGCTGTTGCTGGGTCGCCCGATCCTCGCCATTTACTCAGGTTCGCAGTATCCGGAACGCGTCCAGCTTCTGCAGACCGCTCGTAGCTCGGCGCTCGAACACGAAAAGCTGCTCCGCGAAATTCAGAAAAAGGAGATCCTCCTCCATTGCATCATTCATGATCTCTCCCAGCCTCTGAGCGTAATGAGCGTTGCCCTCGACTGCGTTGCCGGTGAACCGATCTCTCCCCGCACCGCCGAATTTCTCGAACTCGGCAGGCGAGCCAGCGACCAACAGCAATCCATGATTCGCGAAGTCCTGCAGGCATTTTCGGCTGACCTGCGTGCCACCCTCGACGCCGAAACATCCGCCGACAATTCGCCGGACCTCTTTCACGTCGCGCGCCAGGTCGCCGAGTCGCAATCGCCGCCATTCGCTGCCAGGAACGTCCGCCTCAAACTCGCCCTGCCCGCCGCGCCCGCGCAGTGCCAAGTCATGGGCGAAGAGTCACGCCTGCAACGCGTCTTCGCGAATCTTCTTGAAAATGCGCTGCGCTACTCCCCTGCGGGATCCTGCGTCACCCTCAGTGCAGGGCTCGATGAGGGTTTCTGCAAAGCCTATGTCGATGACCAGGGCCCCGGCCTGCCGCGCGACAGCACCTCCGCGCAAATCTTCGGGCTTTTGTCGAAAGGCAAGGAGAGCACCGGCAAAGCAGGACTGGGCTTGTATTTCTGCCGTATTACCGTCGAGCGCTGGGGTGGTACCATCGGTTGTGCCTCCTTGCCGGAGAAGGGTTCGCGCTTCTGGTTCCGCCTTCCACTGGCTGCTGTGCACCATCTCCCCTCACACGACGGGCGTACCGGGCCACGGAAAGTTTCCGCGTCTTCCAGGAACCCAGCCAGGCCCCTGAGGAAATCGATGCGCGTTCTCCTTGCTGACGATCACGAAGACATTCGCAAACTGACCACCTACCAGCTGGAGCGCAGCGGTCATAACGTTACTGCCGTCTCGAATGGCAAGGATGCCCTGGACACGGCCCGGCGCGATTCCTTCGACGTAATCCTCCTCGACGAGGAAATGCCCGGGCTCACCGGAGTTCAGGTTGTTGATGCCATGCGCAAAAATCCTGCCTCGCAAACTCGCGCACCCATCCTCATCGCTCTTACCGGCAACAGCTCGCCCCAGGATCGTGATCGTCTGCTCGCGGCCGGCTTTGATTCCGTGCTCGGCAAACCCTTTCGCCTGGAAACCTTGACCGCTCTACTCAGCGATCCCTCGAGCATTCCGCCGGACGCTTCGTCCATCTCGCTCCCACAGCCAGGAGGTTTGGACGATCTCCTGAAGCGCATCGGCGGCGACAAAAAGCTTCTGCGTCAGATGATTGCCACATTCCTGCGCGACACGCCGAAACGTCTCGCCGCCATTCGTGCGGCCCTCAAAAAGAACGACCGCGTCCGTCTCGCTTCTGGCGCTCACGCGCTCAAGGGTTCTGTCAGCCTCTTCGGACCCTCTCTCGCTCACCAACACGCGGAAACATTGCAAAATCTCGGTCGCGTTTCGGACCTGCGTCAGGCCTCCCGCCTCTATCCTCTCTTGCAGGAAGAGATTGCGAAGCTGCTCGAAAAACTGAGAGGATACGCGAAAGAGACAAGGGGCAAGCCTTCGGCTGCCGCCCGGGCCAAGTCGGAACCTGTTGCTGCAAGCAAGTCGCGTCGCTCACCGGATCGCAAGGGTCACAAATCCGGCGCACGCCGCAAGACGTAGAAGCGGTTTGGCCAGCTCTCATCCCAGCGCCTCGGAGCCTATTGATGTCTCACATTCTCGTAACCGACGACGACGCTACCACGCGACAAATGATCCGTGGTGTTTTGAAAAAATACGGCCACACCGTTACCACCGCTTCTGACGGCGTCTCTGCTCTTCGTGCCATGCAGAAAAAACAGTTTGATCTCGTGCTCCTCGACATCTGGATGCCCAAAATGACCGGGCTCGGCCTCCTCGGACGCCTCCACGAAGAAAAACACATCCCCAAAATCATCGTCATGACCTCTGACCAGACTTCCGACACCTTGCTGACAGCCATGCGCGGCCATGTCTATCAATTCCTCAAGAAACCTCTCGACGCGGAAATGCTTCGCATCACCGTGGACAACGCGCTTTCCTCTACCCCCTCCGCTCCTCCCATCGAAGTTCTTTCCGCGCAGCCCCACTGGGTTGAACTTCTTGTCCCCTGCGAGCAGTCTGTTGTCTACCGGGTGCAAAGCTTTCTTTCCCACCTGGAGTCCGGCTTGCCTCCTGACGTCGTTGAGAAGGTCGGCTATGCTTTCCGTGAACTGCTCAACAACGCCATCGAATGGGGCGGTCGTCTCGATCCCAATCTCAAGGTTCGCATCTCCTACATCCGCACGAAGAAAATGCTCATGTATCGCCTCGACGATCCTGGTCCAGGTTTCGATCTGCACAATTTGAAGCACGCCGCCTTGAACAACCCGGAAGAGGATCCCATGGCCCACATGAAAGCCCGCGAAGAGAAAGGTCTTCGCCCCGGCGGCCTGGGCTTGCTTCTCACCCAACAAATGGTCGACGAACTCGTCTACAACGAAGCCCGCAACGAGGTCGTGCTCATTAAATATCTCTGACCGCCTGCAACCCTTAGTAACTCGAGAGGGCCCGAGTTCAGTCGTGCCACACGTGCTTGCCTGTCGCCCGGCTTTAGCCGCTGAGGGCTTCTTTTGGCAGCTCTCACACGGACTGCCCTGACATCGAAGCTCCGGCTTAAACGGGGTTTTAACCCCCTGAGGACTCCAACTTCTAGTACACTTACCCGAATCTGTCCGATCTCATCTCTTTCTAAGGAGCACGTCTCATGGCCACTGGCAGCCTCACTGGCGCCGAATTCAAGAAACAATTGCGCGCCGGAACTCCCAAACTCGGCATTTTCCTGAACGCGCATTCGCCCACCGTGGCGGAGCAGTTGTCTCACAGCGGCTACGATTGGCTGCTCGTCGATTCCCAGCACGGGCCCATGGGCTATGAAAAACTCTCCGCCATGCTCAGCGGCATCTCCAATGGCGGAGCAAAGTCGCTCGTGCGCGTCGGCAGTTACAGTGACCGCCCCGGCATCCAGCAGGCGCTCGACCTTGGCGCGGACGGCATTCTGGTCCCGTACATCAACAGTGCCGACGAAGCTCGCGCCGCCGTCACGTGCGCGCGCTATCCCACCGCTGGTACCCGTTCCGTGTACTTCCCGCAGCGCAGCATGAATCGCGAGGGTCTCCTCGGCTATGCCGGGGGCGCCAATAACAACGTCATCGTTGCCCTGCAGGTTGAAACCGCGGACTGCATCAAGAACATCGACGAAATCGCCGCTGTACTCGGTGTCGATATCCTGTTCCTCGGCCAGAACGATCTCTGCATGTCCATGGGCCTGTATGAAAAGTACGAGTTCCCGCACATGTACACGTCGCCCGAACTCGGCGCCGCCACGGAAAAGCTCATGGCCGCCGCGCGCAAGAACAATGTCATCCTCGGCCTCTTCCTTTTCGGAACCGCCCGCGTCGGCGAATTCCTCGACAAGGGTTTCTCCTTCATCAGCATTGGCAACGATCTTCACCACGTCCTCACGCAGACTGCTGCATACGCAAAAGACGTCGAGGACATCGCCAAAGCAAAAGGGAAGCCGTGGGCCCGCCGCCCCACCTCCCTGTTCTGAGCGATTGTTCGTTTACCTATACCCGCTGCAAATTTCGTTGCTGGTTTTACAAACGCTGTCATCCGGTGGGCGTAGTCTGTGGCCCGAAGGATCTCAACTTCGTGGCGCAACCGCCAGCAAGTCACACGAAATCCAAGCGATGCGCACGTTCCGTTCCGTATGCTAGCCTGCAGAGGATTCGCGGAGGTTTTTGTTCGCCATGAAAAAATGGGGAAATCGTCCGTGGACCATCGATTTTCGCGCCACGAAACGCGAATTCCCTCGCTCCGTCGATTTTGCCGTTGTTGGTGGCGGATTCACCGGCTTGGCCGCGGCCGCATGGCTGAAACATCTTGCCCCACGGAAATCCGTTGTTCTGTTTGAAGCGGAATCCTTTGGCGCAGGTTCCAGTGGCCATACTGGCGGAGTTGCCCTCGCCGAAACCGCCACCGGCGATTTGCCCGGCCTCGGCGATGTGCTAGCCGGCTACCAAGCCATCCTGAAAACTCTCGACCTTCACGCCGATCTTTCCTTGCCCGGTGCCTACGAACTCGGGCGCACCGCCCCACTGCCAGAGTCGCCCATTCGTTGGGACGATTCCGGCCAATTGTGCGCCACAAAAGCCGTCCCCGGCGGCACCATCGATCCCGGCAAAGCAGTCAGTGGCCTGGCGCGCGCCGCGGAACGCTCGGGAGCCCTGCTCTTTGAACACGCCGCCGTTGACGATGCCGCCTTCCATCATTCCATCGAGCTACACAGCAATCTCGGAATCGTCAGCGCTGACCAGGCGCTGTTCGCCACAAATGCTTTTTCTCTTGAACTCACCCATCTCCAGGACCGCGCCCGGTCTGCTTTCACTCTCGCCCTCGCCACCGAGCCGCTCAGTCCTTCCGTTCTCTCGGAAATTGGCTTGGCCGAACGCAAGCCCTTCTACACCGTCGATCTCCCCTATCTCTGGGGCCGGCCACTGGGCGATAGCGTTATCTTTGGCAGCGGCTTGGTTTTTCCTGGCGATTGGCGAAAACTCGCGGATATCGACGTCACGCAAGGCCAGCCCGAAGATCTCCTCGCACGTCTCCAAAAGCGCATTCACGGCTTGCATCCCGCATTGCGCAACGTCAACTTCACTCATTGCTGGGGCGGGCCTATCTGCATCGCCGAAGAATGGAAGCCCGTTTTCGAATTCCATCCGCTGAGCCGCAACGCCATCGTGCTCGGCGCCTATTCCGGTCACGGTGTCGCACAATCCGTTTATCTGGGAGCTTGGGCTGCGGAAGCGCTTCTTGGCAAAAGGGGATTGCCTTCCTGGAAATAATCGCTCGGCTGACTCGAACTGCAATCAGCCGGCGCGGAATGCGCACCTGTCATTCTGAGAACATCCGACGAAGATGCTCGAAGAATCTCGACCTCAACCGTTTCACTCACGTTTCCGTGCTGCAACCGTCAATGCCCCAGTCCGGGAATCGTTTTCAGCAGCGCCGATACCCCATTCCAGATAATCTGCACGCCGATGCACACCAGCAGAAACGACGACAGCCTCATGATCACGCTCATCGCCGTGGAACCGAGTGCCCGCGCCAACTCGTCCGCGAATGCGTAGCAAAGATAGACGCTAGCCGAAATCACCAACGAGCCGATTATCGCGCCGATGATCGAGAGCAGAATCAGGTGATCGGTGTGCGGCTCGTTTGCGCCCAGCGTAATTGCCACGGAAATCGATCCCGGCCCCACGGTCAACGGCATTGTCAGAGGATAAAACGCCTTCTCGAACAGGTGCTGCCGGTCCACGGTCCGGTTCACGCCTTCCTTGGTTTCGTCTTCATTCGATTTCTGCTTCAGCATCGCCCAGCCCGTCGACGCCAGCACCAGCCCTCCGCCCACCTGCACCACCGGGATGGAGATTCCGAAAAACGAAAGAATATGCGTGCCGGTCAGGTACGACGCGATCAACAGGAAGAAGCCGTTGATCGCAATCCGCGTGGAGAGCAGCTTTCGATCCTCGTCGGAATAGTCGCGGGTCATCGAGAGAAAAAATGGTGCGCCTCCCAGCGGATTCACGATCGGGAACAGCGCCGAAATAATCAGTAACGTGCTTTTGAGCAATGGATACATGACAGTTCTCAGGTTTGCCTTTGTACTGGCCCATCTTTAGATCGGCTTTTGGGGCTGTCTTTGTAGCGGCGCCCTTCTGAGGTGCGCGCCTCTCGGTGTCCTCGGTGGTGGAAACTCTTGACTTCCGCAGTTCACGATCTGCGATGAGCGGGCATTATATCGAAACCCACGCCATCTTGCTAAAAGTGGCGTACCTGTCGTTTTCCGTACATCCAGCGAGGATGCCCGAAGAACCTCAATCTCAAGCCGGCAATCCAGCCGTCTTTTCACTTCATCCCTGCAACCATCTTCGCGGTCGTGATTGCCTGCCCGACATGCCGCTGCGTGTGCTCCGCCACGTGCACCAACAATCCGCCCAGTGTCGTCGGCAATTGTTTCTTCCCGACCACCCGTTCTTCTCCCAGGTCAGCCGACGCCAGCGCCCGCACGCGGTCAATGCTGCGTGCAAATGCGCTGTCGAGTTCCTTAAACAACCCGTCGCTGCCAACCTCCGCGTCCATCTCGCTTTTAAGCGCCGCAACCTGCGCTTCTCCCAATTGCCTTCCTTCGGCATACGTCAGCAGCCGGTCCATACTCCGCGCTATGTGCCGCAAATGAAACGCAACCGGAGGCAGTCCGCCCGGGCGTGCTATGCAGTTGCTCCTCCGTCAGCGGCCGGCACCACTTCGCCAAATCCTCCTGCGCCAATTGCAGCGCGTGCGAAACTCCCCGCTGTACCGCCGGCACGTCTCGCAGCATCCCGCGTAGCCAGGGCTCCGGCATCAAGGGTTTTACTTCGCTCACGTCGCACCTCCCATCGCCAGAAACATTCTCCGACAAAACATTCTCCGATGAATTGACACTTTTGTGCGCAACACATAGGATGGGAAAAAACTTTTGCACATTCAAGCGCCGCTCCACGGAAAGGGACTGCTCCCGCATGCGAAAAGCAATCGGAAATGGCCGCATCCTCCTTGAGGTGTTGCTGCTATTGGTCGTGTCGTTTGCGTGGGCGGTTCCCACAGCCGTTGCCCCTGCGGATGCTCAGCGCTACCTAGACGACATCAAAACTTTGACGCAGCCCAATATGCAGGGCCGCGGCGATGGCACCAAGGGTCTGGTCCGTGCGGAACATGTCCTGCAAGCCCGATACCGGAGTCTGGGCCTCGAACCTGCCGGCGAGCACGGCTATCGGCAGGCCTTCACCGTAACCACCGGCGCCAAGCTCCGGGGCAAGAATCAGCTTGTCATCGTGCAGGGCGAGTCCAGGTCGGAGCTCAAGTTAAATGAGCAGTACGTCCCGCTCACCTTTTCCTCTTCCGGCATTGCTTCCGCTTCGTTGGTTTTTGCCGGATATGGCGCCACCGCCGAGGAGTTCTCCTACGACGACTACGCCGGCCGCGATGTGAAGGACAAAATTGTCGTCGTTCTTCGCTTTGAACCCCGCGGCTTCGCGGCCAAAAGTGGCAATCAGGGCCTGACGCCGCATGCGCAGCTCGTCACCAAGGCTATCAACGCTCGCAATCATGGCGCCAAAGGCCTCATTCTCCTCAATGGTAAACTCGGCGATGGCGAAGAAGATCTGCTCACCCGCTTCGGCCACGTGAACGGCCCGGAGAATGCCGGAATACTTTTTGCCCAGGTGAAAAACGCCGTCGCTGAAGACTGGTTCCGGTCTGCCGGCAAATCGCTCAAAGAAGTTCAGGAGCAGATCAACGTTTCCACCAAGCCCGCGTCCTTCGCGTTTCCCGATGCCATGCGTACCACCCTGGCTGTTGGTATCCAGACCACTCACGCCAACGTCAACAATGTCTTGGCCTATCTTCCCGGCAAAACCGATGAGTATGTGATTCTCGGCGCGCACTACGATCATCTCGGCCGTGGAACTTTCGATTCCCTGGCTCCCTCGCAAATCGGGCAGATCCATCCGGGCGCGGACGACAACGCCTCTGGCACCGCGGGCCTGCTCGAGCTTGCGCGCATGCTCGCTCCACTGAAGGGTCAACTGCAGCGCGGCATTCTCTTCGCGTCTTTTGCTGGAGAAGAGATCGGCCTGCTCGGCTCGGCCGAATGGGTCAAGCAGCCCACCAAGCCCCTCGACAGGGCCGTGGCCATGCTCAACATGGACATGATCGGGCGCATCAAAGACGGAAAGGTCTATATCGGCGGCGTGGGTACCGGCTCATCTTTTCAAAAGATCCTCGATCAAGCCAAAGCTGACTCCCAACTCAAATTTGAATTTTCGCAAGGCGGCTATGCTTCGAGCGACCACACTTCTTTTGTCGGCAAGCGTATACCCGTGCTCTTTTTCTTCTCCGGTTTGCATTCCGATTACCACAAGCCTTCCGATACCTGGGACAAGATCAATCCCAGCGACGCCGCGCGGCTCCTGAATGTGGTGGCCAGCGCCACCGTCGAGTTGGCTTCCTTGCCGGAGAAGCCCGCTTTCGTCGCTGTGGTAGAAAATAATCCTCACAGCGGCGTGAGTGCGGGTGGCGGAGGATATGGGCCGTACTTCGGCTCGATCCCGGACTTTGGCCAGACGGAAAACGGCGTCAAGTTTTCTGACGTCAAGCCCGGTTCACCGGCCGCAAAAGCCGGACTTGCGGCCGGGGATGTGCTCATTCAATTTGGCGACAAACCCGTCAAAAACCTTTACGATTTCACTGATGCCTTGCGGCGCAGCAAAGTTGGCGACGTCGTGCCGGTCACCGTTCTCCGTGACGGCAAACAACTGAAAGTTGACGTCAAACTGGAGCAGCGTAAGTAGTGCTTTGGTTTCTGCGCACTTTTTGTATTAGCCGACGTTGTCATTCCGAGCGAAGCGAGGAAGCTGCTTTTCGTGGGCGTCATCTGAGCAGCTAGCGGGCTCCAATAATCGGTCCGCAGGTCGATGCATTGGGAGAAGACGTGGGAAAAAGGGTTTTGGGACTAATCGCTGCAGTTTCGGTGGCTGCCGTCGCCCTCATCACCTTCTCGCGCGCCTCCCTTCCTTCGCAACAACCCGCCGTTCGAGAGATTCTCCTGCCTCAGGAACAAAAGCACCTCAAAAACGCCCGCCAACTCACCTTCGGTGGCCAAAACGCCGAAGCTTACTTTTCCGCCGATGACAAACAGCTGATCTTCCAGCACCAAGGTGAAGGCGTTCCTTGCGATCAGATCTACACCATGCCGGTCGATACCCCTGACGGCAAAGTCGCAACTCCCGCACGCGCGAGCACTGGCAAAGGCCGCACTACCTGCAGCTATTTTTTCCCGTCGGGCGACAAAATTCTCTTTTCCTCCACGCATGCCGCCAGCCCCGAGTGCCCTCCCAAGCCGGACTATTCTCGCGGCTACGTCTGGCCGATCTACAATGTCTATCAGATTTACACCGCCAAGCCGGACGGTTCCGAGCTGCGGCAACTGACCCATTCCGCGGGCTACAACGCAGAAGCCACCATCACGCGCGACGGCAAGCACATCGTTTTCACCTCCACTCGCAATGGCGACTTGGACGTCTACACCATGAACGCCGACGGCAGCCATGTGAAGCAACTCACCAACGAACTCGGCTACGATGGCGGCCCGTTTTGGTCTTACGACGGCAAGAAAATCGTCTACCGCGCCGAGCATCCGCAAACGCCCGAGCAGATCAAGGACTACAAGGGCCTCTTCGCGCAGGGCCTGATCCGTCCCGGCAACCTCGAAATCTGGGTGATGAACGCCGATGGCTCCAGGAAGCACCAGGTCACTCGCAACGGCGCCGCGAATTTCGCCCCGTATTTCTTGCCCGATGGCCAGCGCATCATCTTCGCCTCCAATCAGGCCGATGCCAAAAACGGCCGCGATTTCGACCTCTACGTCATAAACGAAGACGGCAGCGGCCAGGAACGCATCACCTTCCATCCCGATTTCGATGCCTTCCCCATGTTCACCTCCGACGGCAAGCGCCTCGTTTGGGCTTCCAATCGCAACGGCAAAGTTCCTCACGAAACCAATATTTTTATTGCCGATTGGTCCGACTGACCGATCGCCACAAGCAAAGGAGTAGCCTGCCTTGCCCAAGAAAAGAAAACGCGCAGTCAAGGAAAAGCCCGGTCACCGCCCCGGGGAAGCCGTTCACGTGCTCATCCCCAATGCCCGCCTAAAACAGCGCATCAAGCAGATGGCCCGCGAAATCCGCCGCGATCTTCCTGACGATCCGCTTCACCTCATCGGTGTCCTCAAAGGCTCGGTATTTTTTCTTTCCGACCTCGCTCAGCAACTCGGCGGCGAAGTTTCTTTCGATTTCATCGCCGTCTCCAGCTATGGCAAAGGCACAGATTCCACCGGTGAGGTCAAATTGATCAAGGACCTCGACGTCAGCATCGAAGGCCGAACCGTGCTCATCGTCGAGGACATTCTCGATACTGGCCTCACCTTGAAGTATTTGCTTTTGCTCTTTGAGGAACGCCGTCCCAAGCATCTTCGCATCGCGGTTCTCCTCGACAAAATCGAGCGCCGCATCGCAGATTTGAAAGCCGATTACGTTGGTTTCGTGATCCCCAACGAATTTGTTGTCGGCTATGGCCTGGACTATGACGAGCGTTACCGGAACCTTCCGGATGTCTCCGTTCTTCGTCTTGGCCCGCGCGGCAAGACCAGGATCGAATAGCGCAGGCCTTTCCAGCGCTGGCTAAGGAATCCCAGAGCGCGATTTCCTTGTTCTGAAAACCGTCGCCAGGGTGCCTGCTATAATAGATAGAGTTCATGGACGCCACAGACCCTAAAACCCAATTGAATTCCGCCCCCCTTTCGCCGGAGATGTCCGCTGAGGTGCTCGCCACTTTCACGGAGATCGGTGAAGAGGTGAACGCCTCTCTTGACCTCGATGAGGTCCTGGCCCACGCCGCCGCCCTGATCAAGCGCCACATCGACTACGAGCTTTTTGGCGTGCTTATGGTGGACTGCGACGGCAATTGCCTAAGGCATCGTTTTGCCGTTGGTTATCCGCCTGGCTTAGCCGAGAACCTTAGAGTCCCCATCGGGCAGGGCATTACCGGCACCGCCGCCGCGACCGGGCACTCCGTTCGTGTCGGCGACGTCACTCAGGATCCCCGCTACATCAACGCCATTGACACTGTCCGCTCGGAGCTGGCTGTCCCGCTCATGTTCCGCGGCACTTGCATTGGTGTCCTTGATATTCAGAGCCGCCAGCCTGACTATTTCACCAAAGACCAGCAGAACATTCTCACGCTTCTGGCCAGTCGCCTGGCCATCGCCATTGAGAATGCGCGCCTTTTCCAAAAAGAGCGCGCCCAGAGCGAGACTCTTATGGTCCTCACGGAAGTCAGCCGCGAGATCAGCTCCATCCTCGATGTTGAAGAACTCCTTCGCCGTGCCGCCGAACTCGTCAAGCGCGTCATCGACTATCAGATTGTCAGCATCATGCTCTACGACGAAGAGCAAAAAGTGTTTCGCCACCGGCTCGACGTCAAGCACGGCCAGCGGGTCCAAGGAAAGCTGCGGGTCGCCGCCAGCGAAGGCATCGTTGGCGCTGCCGCAACCCTGCGTGAACCGGTGCTCGTTCCCGACGTCACCGCCGACGAACGCTACCTCCTCGTGAATCCCGAGACCCGCTCGGAGCTCGCGATTCCCATGTTGCACAAGGGCAAAGTCATCGGCGTCCTCGATCTGGAAAGCCCTCAGCTCAACTACTTTACCGAGGAGCACGTTCAGACTCTTTCCATCCTGGCCGCGAATCTCGCCGTCTCTCTCGAAAACGCACGCCTCTACGAGCAGGTGGCCAAAGACGAAGCCCGCCTCGAGCGCGACCTTCAGGCCGCCAAGCGCATCCAGGGCGCGCTGCTTCGTCCCGTGCCCACCAGCGATTACGGCCTTGACGTTGCCGCTCGTTACCTCTCTGCACGCGAAGTTTGCGGCGACCTCTACGAATTTCTGCGCTACGGCCCTCAACAATTGGGCATCGCACTCGGCGACGTCAGCGGCAAGGGCACGGCCGCCGCTCTCTATGGAGCCGTTGCCATCGGCATCATGCGTAGCCTTGCTCCTCAAAAGCTTCAGCCCGCTGAAATGCTCCGCCAAATGAATCAGATCATCGGCGAACGGCGCATCGAAGGCCGCTTTATGACTGCCTGCTTTGCCACTTGGCAAAAGGGCCGCCAGAAACTCCGCGTGGCCAATGCCGGCCAGTCACAGCCTCTTCTCTACAAGGGTGGGAAGTGCGATCGCATCGAGCTCGCCGGCTTTCCCCTCGGTATTTTCGAAGAAGTTCAATACGACGAGTGGGGCGTCACCCTGGACGTTGGCGACATCCTGGTCTTCCACTCCGACGGCATCGCCGAAACCGCCAACAGCGAAGGCCAATTCTTTGGTACCACTCGCATTCGTCGCCTTATCGAGCAGCACCACGAGCTCACTTCCGCCGAGCTCGCCGATGTCATCCTCCGCGAGGTCGACTGGTTTGCTTCGAGCGCTCCACTTTCCGATGATCGCACCCTGGTTGTTTTGAAGGTCAAATGAGCGACCCTGGGCAGGCTCGTCGCCATCTCAAATACGTCGACCCAGCAACATTTACCCCGCACTTTGGCTGGAAGAATACTCGCGCGGGCCACCACGTTTTTTGCGAAGGCCTTGCGCTTGAGGAAATCGCCGATCGTTTCGGCACTCCGGCGTATGTGTACAGCCGCCGTGCCATCGTCGACGCCTTTGACGAGTTAGAGCATGGTCTCTCCGCCGTTCCACATCGCATATGCTTCGCCGTTAAGGCCAACGGCAATCTTTCCATCTTGCGGTTGCTTGCGCAGCGCGGCTGTGGCTTCGACATCGTTTCTGCCGGTGAACTCGATCATCTTGGCCGCATTCGCGTTCCTGGCAATCGCATTGTCTTCTCCGGCGTTGGCAAAACTCGCGAAGAAATCCGCGCCGCGCTTCGCTACAAACCCTCGGCCAAAAGCGAGCCGGGAATTCTGCAGTTCAATATTGAGTCTGCTCCCGAACTCGAGATCCTCCTCGAAGAAGCCTCGCGATCTCGTTCTGTCCCCGGCGTTTCCTTGCGCATTAATCCCGACGTCAAAGCTGGCGGCCACCCGCACATCTCCACGGGCCTGCACCAGCACAAATTCGGCCTGAGCTGGCGCGAGGCGCGCACCCTGTATCTCACCCAGCGCTTCAGGAAACACATCCGCTGGCAGGGAATCAGCGCCCACATCGGCTCGCAAATTGTCGACTTGGCCCCGTTCCGGCAAGCCTTGCGGCTTCTCGCGGATTATCTTCTCGATCTGAACAAGCAGGGTATCATTCTGAAATTCCTCGATTTCGGTGGCGGCTTGGGGGTACGCTACACCAACGAGCGGCCCATCTCGCGCACGGCCTACGCGCGCATGATTTCTCGCATCATCAAGCCGCTCGGCGTTGGCCTGCTTCTCGAGCCCGGCCGTTCTATCGTCGCTCCCGCGGGAGTTCTGCTCTCACGCGTGATTTATACAAAACGGAATTCGCACAAATCGTTCGTCATCGTCGATGCCGCGATGAACGACCTCGCTCGCCCAATTCTCTATGACGCCCCGCATCCCATCACCAGCGTCAGCCAGAACAAACGCGTTCCTGCAATGCTGCGCACACGCGTCGATGTCGTCGGCCCGGTCTGCGAAACCGGCGATTGTTTCCTGCAAGATTGGCCGTTGGGAGAAGTTTCCTCCGGCGATCTGGTGGCAATTTGGGCTGCTGGCGCCTATGGCATGGTGCAAGCTTCAAATTACAACGGCCGCTGCCGTCCCGCGGAAGTCCTGGTGGCCGGCAATCGCGCCACCCTCGTCCGCCGCCGCGAAACCCAAGACGACCTACTCCGCACCGACCTCCTGGCCTGAGCTTCGGGTGGCGCACTCCTGTGCGCGCTCCTGTAGCTCAATCGAGCGGTGAGCCATTTCTCTCATCTGTTGTTGTGTTACCCGTCATGGAGAAAAACAGTATCATCCAGAGTCCCGGCGCAGTTTGCCGGGGCGAAGGACCGACCAGTCTTCAGACTAATCGCCGGCAGAAGATTTTGCGTGGAGATCTGCGGACCGCGACTTCACGCTTCGCCCCACTTCAACTTGCTCCGCAGTATCTCAAAATACGTCTTATTCGGCGGCTGAATCAGTTTCAATCTTTCCTCAGCCCGTGTAATCCGCACGCGATCTCCCACCTGCATTGGCACGCCCGTCTGCCCATCGAGCGTTAGAAACGCCGACTCCGAGCTTTCCGCCACCCTCAATTCAATCATCGACGTATCGTGGATCACCACTGGCCGATCGCTCAGCGTGTGCGGGCAGATCGGGGTAATCAAAATCGATTCCACCATTGGATGCACAATCGGCCCGCCCGCCGACATCGAATACGCCGTCGATCCTGTCGGCGTAGCCACAATCAACCCGTCCGCCCGGTAGCGGCACACAAATCCCTTGTCGACATACAGTTCCAGTTCAATCATGCGTGCCAGCGTACCCTTGTGTACCACGCAGTCATTCAGCACGCGCTGCTTCGTCAGAATCTCCCCGCGATTCACTCGCTCCACCAGCAGCAGCACGCGCTCATTGATCGTCGATTCCCCGGCGAGCGTCGCTTCCAGCGCCGGGTACAACTCGTCCACCGTGAAGCTCGTCAAAAATCCCAGGCTTCCCATGTTCACCGGCAAGATTGGCACGCCGCGCAACGCTGCTTCGCGTGCCGCCGCCAGCAGCGTTCCATCTCCGCCCAATACCAGCAGCAAATCGGCCTGTTCGGCCACCTGCTGCCGGGTCTTTCCCAGCCCGTCGTCCTTCAGTGAGCCCGCCGTCTCCGGGTCCAGCACGGTCCTCACGCCGTGCTCCTCCAGCCAGCTCAGCAGCGGAGGCACAACCTCCGCCAGATTCGACCGCCGGGGCCGCGAGATAATTCCGATCGTTTTAAAGGTTGGTGTGGGCCGCATGGATTACCGCGATTCTACCCCAGCCACTTTTCTGGCGTGAAGGAAATACTCCTGGTTGCCTTCCGCCCCTGCCAGGCGGCTCGGTCTAACGCCAAGGCATTCCAGTGCCAGCGATCGGGCGGCGTTCTTCACGCTGTCGATCGCCCTGTCATGCAGCGAACTATCCTTCACGATTCCGCCCTTGCCGATATCCTCGCGCTTCAGCTCAAACTGCGGTTTGATCAGAATCAACAGGTCTGCCTCCGCCTTCGCGCATTCCACGGCTCCCGGCAGAACTTTGTTTACGGAAATGAACGACACGTCCGCCACCACCAACTCCACCTGCTCCGGCAAATCTTTCCGCGAAAGCTCCCGCGCATTCTTTTGCACGCGTTTCACTCGCTCGTCTCCCCGCAGCTTCCAGGCCAGCTGATCCGTATTTACATCCACCGCGTACACGCGCTGCGCCCCGTGCTGCAGCAGGCAATCCGTAAAGCCTCCGGTCGACGCCCCCACATCCAGGCAAATCTTCCCCTTCGCCCGCACTTCAAAATCCTCCAGCGCGCCTTCCAGTTTGAACCCGCCCCGGCTGGCATACTTTTGCAACCGGCTGTGTACCTCGATGCGCGATCCTTCGGCGATCGCCAAGCCCGCCTTTTCAACGCGCTTGCCATCCACCTGTACTTCTCCCGCGAGGATCATGGCCTGGCCTTTTTGGCGCGATTCGGCAAGCCCGCGCTCAACCAGAAGAACGTCCAGCCGTTTGCGTTCACTCTTCGCATTCATGGGGTAGCTTAGGTGCGGCGCAATACCAGAAATTCCGCTATCGAGCGCAGCCGTTCTGCCCGCTCTCCATAAGGCTGCAATTCGTCAATGGCCTTCGTCGCCAATTCTTTCGCGATCTCATGCGACTTCTCCAGCCCATACACCGCCGGATACGTCGCCTTCTGCTGTGCTATATCCTTGCCCGCCGTTTTCCCCAGCGCAGCAGAAGATTCTTCCACATCTAAAATATCGTCGGTCACCTGAAAGGCCCAGCCAATCGTCTCGCCGAACCGCCTCAGCCGCTTCACATCTTCGTCCGCAGCTCCCGCCGATAGCGCTCCTGCGGTGATCGACGCTCGTATTAGCGCCGCTGTCTTCGAGCGGTGAATGTATTCCAGTATTTCCGGCCCCACCTTCTTGCCTTCACTTTCAATGTCCGCCACTTGCCCGCCGACCATTCCATTTATGGTGCCCGCCGCCGTCGCAATCTCTGTCAGCATTGTCACGCGGCGCTCCGCCGCCACCGGTGACGCCGCAATGGTCTCAAACGCCAGGGTCAACAATCCATCGCCGGCCAGGATGGCGATGGCCTCACCGAATTTCTTGTGCGACGTGGGCTTTCCGCGACGCAAATCGTCGTTATCCAGCGCCGGCAAGTCGTCATGTATCAGTGAATAGGTGTGGATGAACTCAATCGCGCACGCCGGATACAACGCCGCTTCCACAGCCTTGGCAAATATCCGCGAAGTCTCCAGGCAAAGAATCGGCCGTATACGCTTGCCGCCCGCAAACACCGAGTATCGCATCGCGGCATGAATAGAGCTTGGCGGCAGGCTTTCCGCCGGCATCAGCCGTTCAAGGTGCGCATCAACAGCCAGTCGGTCTTGTTCAAAAAATTCCGGGAGTTTCATCGTTCAGCGGGTTTTCCTGTCGGCGGGATTGGCGAGTTTCACGTCGTGCTTTCTCCTTCGGGCTCAAACACTTCGGCAGCCAGCTTGCCATCGGCTTTCTTCAACAATATCTCCACTCGCCCTTCCGCTTCTTCCAGTTGCTTCTGGCATTCCCGTGAAAGGTTCACGCCCTCTTCAAACAATTTCATGGCCTCGTCCAGGGAAAGCTGCGGGCTTTCCAGTTTCCGCACCACTTCCTCCAGCCGCGATAACGACCTCTCAAAATCCGGCTTTTTCGTTCCCTCTGGTTTTTTCGGAGCAGGTGAATCCACGCCGGTTCCTCAGTCTCCGCCTATTTCTGGCAGTGTAAGCAGCAATATGTTGACCTACCGCCCTGGGCTATCTTCTGGATCGCTCGTCGGCAGCGCTGGCAGTCCAGTCCTTCGCGTTGATATGCCCGCAGGACTCTTTCGAGTCCCTGAAACCACCACGTTTCATCTCGAAAGTCAGGTGCAGGTTCTAAGCAGCATTCTAAAGCACGCCGGAGAACCGACACAATCGCTTTATGCAGTCTTTCAACTTCCTTGCTGTTCAATGAATTCGCAGCCCGACGAGGGTCCACCCGTGCCCGCCACAGCGCCTCGCACGAATAGATGTTCCCAATCCCGGCAAGCTTCGTCTGATCCAGCAGAAACTCTTTTACCGGACGCCTCGACCGCGAAAGCCGCGCCCGCAACTCCTTCGCCGTAAATTCTCGCGACAGGCCGTCGACCCCCAGCGCTCTCAGCGGCGCGCAAGCCCCCGCCGATTTCCACGCGTGTACTCGTCCAAAGTGCCTGCCATCCGCGAATGCCAGCACTCCTTTGCTCAACTCCAGCGCCACGTCGACGTGAACCCCATCGTGGCCTGTATTCGCGCGCTTTAGCAGTTCCTTGGCGTTCGAAAACCACACCAGTTGCCCGTCCAGCCGGAAGTGCATCTCAATCAGCCCGCGGTCCAGCATCAGCAACAGATATTTTCCCCGCCGCTGCACCCCTACGATTCGCCGACGCTCCGCCATTTTTGCAAAATGTTGCGCGGATTGTGGGCGTGTGGCAATGGCATGAAAAACGTGAACGCACCGGATGCGCTGCCCTCGCACCAGCGGCCGCAACGTTTGTACAACGGCTTCAACTTCCGGGAGTTCCGGCATGGGTTTGGATTAGATTTCTCGCAAAATCGAAATTTGCTCGCTACGCAATCCCAGCCTCGCGCAGCGACCCATGGTCAGTGGTCATCCAGACGGGCGTGTAGTTTGCGCCCGGAAGGACCTCAATTGCAACAAGGGCACGATTCCATGAGTCTAGTGGGTGGCTTCCGCAGGCTGCAGAGTCAGCGTATGTTTCTTGGTCTTTGCCTCGCCTGCGTCGCTGAACGGCCCGTAGATCGGCTTGCCATCCAGCCAGTAGGAGAACTGGTCCCGGTAATGCTCGCTTCCAGGTTGCCCCGATTCCCCCGCTGGAATCAGGATGATCGATTCATCCCAATTCGCGGTGTTCGCCACGAAGCGCATCGCCGGACCATGGTCCCGCGACGCGGCCCGCGGGCTATAGTCTGTCCCCGCCTGCGCCTGATCCGTGATGCTCAGCAATTTCTTCAACACGCCTTCGCGTCCCAGCGGGTGCAACATGTCCAGATAATTGAATCTCTTCCAATCCCAGTCTTCCGGGTCGGCATCCTTGGTTCTTTCTTCCAGCCGGTGCACTGCCTGGTCCGCCGCTGCCGTCAACAATTCGTCGTAATTCTTATATTGCGAAGGCAGCCACTTTGCCGGCCGCTCCTGCAGCGTGCGCTGCAGAAAATTCAGCTTTCGCCAGTCATACTTGTCGGCGTCATTCCCCAGTTGCGCCTCGAGAATCAAATTCAGCGCTCGGTACATCGCTGCGTTCAGGAACGCCACAACCGTGGAATTCGGTTCCGCAATCCCGTTCCAGTCCTTGGCCTGCTCAATTAACTTTTGCGCCCGCGGATCTTTCGCTGGTGCCACTTTTTCCGCCGCCACCAGTTGCTCCGCAATAAACGCGTGCGGAATGCTGTACGCGTCCGCCTGTACTTTCAGCATGTCCTCGGGCCGCAAATCGTGCTTGTCGCTCAACAAGTCGTAGATCCGTGCCGTCCGGTAAGGCTCTTCCCAGTCGTCCGTCAGGTACGGCTTGTAATCCGGCCCCACCACTCGCGCGTTCGCGGTTACGATAAATCCGCTCTCGGGGTTAAAACTCTTCGGCAATTGCTCGAACGGGACGTACCCGGTCCACTCGTACTCGTCCGTGTCTCCCGGCACCGGCACATCGCCTCGCCCTTTCTTGCGAATCGGCACCCTCGCGGCCATGATGTAGGCGATATTTCCGTCCACGTCCGCATACACCGTGTTCTGCGCCGGCCCCCACGCCGTCTTCATAATTCCCAGAAACTCACTCCAGTTTTGCGCTTTGCCCAGCCAGAAGTACGAACTGGACAATCCTCCCGGCTCCAAGGCCGTCCATTTCATCGCGTAGGATTTGTCTCCGTACTGCTGTACCACCGGGCCGTGCCTTGTCACCACCATCCGCATGTGCTGGTCTGGGCCGCCTTTTACCTTGATCACCTCATCAAAAACGTCCGCCTTCTTCCATTGGCCATTCACTCGGTACTCATCGGGATTCGCCGGATTGAACGTCTCGATATACAGGTCCTGCACATCCGCGCCGTTGTTTGTAAATCCCCATGCCAGCTTGTCGTTGTGCCCGATCACCACCAGCGGCGCTCCCGGCAGCGTGAACCCTTTCACGTTCCATCCCGGCGCCGTTAAATGCACCTCGTACCAGATTGGCGGTATCGATAATTCCAGGTGCGTATCGTTTGCCAACAGCGGTTTTCCCGTCGCCGTGTGCGCCCCGCTCACCACCCAATTGTTGCTCCCCAGTGAATGCCGGATATCGCGCTGCGATTCTCGCACCCAGTCTTTCACCTGCATCGCCAGCAGGGAAGTAAGGTCCGGCGCGGCCGCTTCGCGCGGCGCCGCCGGGCTCGCCCCCTGAGCCTTGATCACGTCGTCGTAATCCATCTCATCATCGTCGTCATCCGAATTCGCTTGCGATTCATCGCGCGCGTTTTTGTCCACGCTTGGGTCGCCCACGACATAGTGGTCCAGCGATGACACTTCGCTAAAAAGGTCTTTCGCGATCTCCGGGCTCACCTTCGCCAGAATGATCGCCCGATTCATCTCCGATTTCCGCGAATCGGCCAGTGTCCTGTACATGTACCCGGCAATCACCAGCGTGTCAGTGGGATGCCACGGCGTTGGTTGGTATCTCAGCAGCGTAAATTCCATCGGCAGTCGCGATCCATGCTGCTCGATAAACTGGTTCACTCCCCGGGCGTACGCCTCCAGGATTTTCCGCCCCTCGGGGTCCATCTGTTCATAATCGCGTTGCGCCGCTCGCGCAAAATTCAATACCCGAAAGTCCTTGTCCACCCCGACCGTTACCGGCCCAAGAATCTCGGACAGTTGCCCCCTGGCCACACGCCGCAGCAGGTCCATTTGCCACAAACGGTCCTGCGCCATTACGTACCCTTCGGCTTCCGCCATGTCTGCCACGGAACCCGCTCGTATGTGCGGCACTCCCCATTTGTCCCGCTCCACCGTCACATTGCTCTGCAACCCGCCCACAGACACCCTGCCGTCCAGTTGCGGCAATGGCCGGTACACTAACCACCAGATTGTTGTGGCAAGTACGACGACAGTGAGGGCGAAGATCCACAGCAGTAGTCGCAGGGCTGTACGCACTAGCTCACCTCTTTGCCTGGTCAAAGAAGTGTAGTGGACCACGCACACCCGCGCAACCTGGCCCATGGCACGGGTTTACTTCAGTTCTTCCACACGTCCGTGCTGCACACCAATTCAATCATCTCGTCGTAGGTCTGCATCGCGTCGTCCACAAACGGCTTGGCCGTCTCCATCGCCGCTTTCAGATTGCTTTGATACACGTCGGCATTTTCCGGCTTCTCCGCCACCGTCTTCCGCAGCGCCGCTACCTCCGCCATCAGTGCGGAGATCATTGCGTGCAGCCCCTTCATCTGTCCGATCGCGACCGCCAGTGTGGCCTGCAGATACTCGTTGTCCGGTGCCAAGGGAGGTGTTATCAGCGTTTCCATGAGGTCTTCCTTTCCATCCTGTCCTATCAACATCTGCACGCCGGATGTGGGGAACCTGGGTGTGGTAATGTGACGTGCGGGCGCAGTATTGCGTCCGTCGTCTCCGGCGTCTGTGACAGCGGTCACGCCTCTCCCCCGCCGCGTTGCTCTTCTGCAGCCTCCCTCCTCGCCTCCCTGCACCCCTCACCTCGCAGCTGTTACAATGCGTCTGGGGGGCTCGCGCCAGGCATGATTCTGTTGCGGTTAATCGGTGTGCTCTTGCTCGTGGTGCTGAACGGCTTCTTCGCGGCCGCGGAGTTTTCTCTGGTGGCGGTCCGCATGTCCCGGGTACGCCAGCTCGTGGTCAAAGGCAGTCCCCGGGCGAAGATCGTCGAACTCCTGCTGGGCGATCTTCACCGCGTCGTTTCCGGCGTACAGGTCGGTATCACCCTCACCAGCCTGGCCCTTGGCGCACTCGGCGAATTGACCCTCGCCCAATTGGTCCAGCAGATCATGCCTGCCCATGGCAGCGTTCGTGCGCTCCTGCTGATCCACGCGATCGCCCTCACAATCGCTTTTCTTTTTCTCAGCGCCGTCCACGTTGTCCTAGGTGAACTGGTTCCCAAAACCATCAGCCTGGCCCGTGCCGAACGCGTCGCCCTGATGATTGCTCGCCCGTTTTTGTGGTTTCTGACCACGTTTCGCTGGGCCATCGATTTCCTCGACGACATCTCCGGCGCCATTGTGAAGGCTCTCGGTCTCGGCATCCCTACCGGGCACGGGGTCGCCCATTCCACCGAGGAGCTCCAGATCCAGATCCAACAAGCGCGCGAACGGGGCTTGCTTGCTCCCGGGGAAGAGAAGTTCATCCTCAGCGCCATCGAACTGGGCCACCTGCAAGTTCGCGAGATCATGGTTTCTCGCCCGGATATGCACCTTCTCCCTATCGAAGCCTCACTGGATGAAGTCATGAAAACCTTCGCCACCACGCAGCGCTCCCGCATCCCCGTCTACCGTGGCAACGAAGACCATATCCTCGGCTTTGTGCACATCAAGGACATGATCTGGGTCCTGCTCGATACCGAGCGTCGCCTCGAAGAAAAGCTTCCTCCGCCTGCGCCGTTTGATCTTCGCCGCGTCCTTCGCGAAATCCTCATGGTCCCTGAAACCAAGCCCGCAGGCGAACTGCTCCAGGAACTCCGCAACCGCCACATCGGCATTGCCATTGTAGTCGACGAGTTCGGCAGCGTTCTTGGCCTCGTCACCATGGAAGATCTGCTCGAGCAACTCGTCGGCGAAATCCACGATGAATTCGACGTCATCGAGCGCCCTCTTACCCTCGCCGATGGCGCGGTCATCTTCGACGCCGCACTGAATGTCCGCGACCTCGACTCTCAGTACAACATTTCCCTCCCGGAAGATCCCGCTTACGCCACCGTCGGTGGATTCGTCCTCGACCAGCTCGGCTTCATTCCGCGCGGAGGCGAAAGCTTCGAATCCGGTGGCTATCGTTTCACTGTCGTTGAAATGGACGGCCGCCGCGTCGCGCGCGTCAAAATTCAGCGTCTGCACCCCGCCGAAAGCAATCCTCCCGGCAATGTTACGGAGACCTATTCGCCTCTCGTTTCTGCCAAATACCGCTCCGCTGGAAAGGAGCGCTGAGTTCGCCACAAAATGGCGCGCCATCTCCTCCACCGCTTCCTGCTTACGATTCCCGCCCTGTGGCTGGTGCTCACTCTCGTTTTTCTTTTGATCCATATTGTTCCGGGGGACCCGGTCGAGCAGATGCTTGGCGAAGGCGCCGCCCCCGGCCAGGTCGCCGAACTTCGCCACTCTCTCGGCCTCGATCGTCCCTTGCCGGTGCAGTACGGCCGCTATCTCTGGGAAGTGGCTCACGGGGATCTCGGCCAGTCCTTCAAATTCCAGGCGCCCGTTCGCCGCGTCATCTTCGAACGCTACCCCGCCACGATGCAGCTGGCCTTCCTGGCTTTGCTGGTATGCGCCGCCATCGCCATTCCCGCCGGGGTCATCTCGGCGCATCGCCGCGGCCACGTCGCCGATCGCGCCGTCAGCGTCTTCACTCTGTTGGGTCTCGCCGTCCCCAATTTCGCTCTCGGGCCCCTGCTCATTACTTTCTTCTCCATTCAACTTGGCTGGTTGCCCGTTTCTGGCCGTGGCGGTCCCCGCAACTACATTCTCCCTGCCGCCACCCTTGGCGCGGCTCTCGCCGCCATCCTTACCCGCATGGTTCGCGGCGCCATGCTCGAAGAACTTTCCAGCGACTACGTGCGCACCGCCCGCGCCAAAGGACTTTCTATCTCCGCCGTTCTCGTTCGCCACGCCCTGCAGAACGCTCTGATCCCAATCATCACCATTCTCGGCCTGCAATTCGGCACGCTTCTCGCCGGCACCATCGTCACCGAAACCATCTTCTCCTGGCCCGGCATCGGACGCCTCACCGTCCAGGCCATCTCTTCCCGCGACTATCCCTTGCTGCAGGGCTGCATCCTGGTTATCGCCCTCTCCTACGTTCTCGTGAATCTGCTCACGGATGTGCTGTATTCCTTCATCGATCCTCGCGTGCGCCTCTCATGAACAGCCAATCGTGCCTCTTCGATTTCCTCCGCCACAGCCTTCTGGCGCGCATCGGCTTTGCCATTGTCCTCGTGCTGATTCTTGCCGCAGTCTTTGCGCCCTGGATCGGTCACGCCAATCCTTCCGCGCAAAACCTTTCCGCCCGCTTGCAGCCGCCAACCGCGCAGCACTGGATGGGCACGGACGAACTGGGCCGCGACATTTTCTCCCGCATCCTCTTTGGTGCCCGTATTTCTCTGCTGGTTTCCATTTGCGTGGTCTTGGGTTGCGGCACCATTGGCCTCACCCTTGGGCTGCTCGCTGGCTACACGGGCGGTGCGTTCGATCGCGTTCTAAATCTTCTCCTGATCAACGCTTTCCTCTCTTTTCCGGGAGTGCTCCTCGCCATCGCCTTTGCCGCATTCTTCGGCCCCGGCATCGGCAAGGTGATTCTCGCTCTGATTATTACCGGCTGGGCAGGCTACGCCCGTCTCGCTCGCGCGCAAGTTTTGAAGGTGAAGGAATCCGAGTATATTTTGGCGGCGCGTTCGCTCGGCGCGTCACCGCTGCGCATCATGCTGCGTCATCTCCTGCCGAACATTCTGCAGCCTGTTCTGATCCAGGCAACCATCGGCATGGCCGGCGCCATTCTTGCCGAAGCCACTCTCAGCTTCCTCGGCCTCGGGGTTCTCGCTCCCATCCCCAGCTGGGGCGCCATGCTCAACGACGCCCGCAGCCATCTCTTCGACGCTCCTCACATGGTGATCTTTCCCGCACTCGCCGTGATGCTCGCGGTCCTCGCCTTCAACCTCCTCGGTGACGCCTGGCGCGACTGGCTCGATCCCCGCACGCGCTCCCAAATGACCGCCCTCGAGCACTCCCGTTGACACCGCTTTTTACCGCGCACTGGCCAACATTTGCACTCCTCTTGCTCATGTAGGGAGGGCCTTCCGAGGCGGCCCGTTTTTGGGGTTGCCTTCTCGCCAGCCACCCTCCCAATCCTGTCATCCTGAGGCACGCGCCGTTTGCGCGCCGAAGGACTTCAACCGCTACGCGCTGCGAAATCCCGCCGACAAAATCCCCTCGCCGCCGACCAACACCCATCCCCACCGCGGAATCCCCGCGCCACTCCACTCCTTCATGTTTGGGAGAAACTCCGGCCTACCCCTTCGTCAACAACACCGGCGCCCCTCGTCCAATCCCCAAGGTCTTCGCCGCATTCCCTTTGTTCACGCCAATCTCCAAATATCCGCTCGATCCGATAAACGCAATCGCTTCGCCAGCATTGCCATTCGCAAATGTGGGCACCAACCGCGTAATCGGATGGCTCCCCACCTGCAAACTCAACGCGCCCTTCTCCAGAGTCTCCGGCGACAAATCCTCCGCCCGGAAGTTTGTCAACAGGTTCCCAAAATTATCGACCTTCAGCACCACGCCTTTTTTCAGCCCGTCCGCTTCCTTCGGTTTGGGCATCGCGAATTTCTTGTAGTCGGAAATCTCTTCGCCCATGCTGGCTGGCTGCCAGCTCTTCGACAGCCATGCCGCCACCGGCGCAAACACGTCACGTCCGTGAAACGTCTTGCTGACCGGCTGCGCGAAATAGTGCTCCGACGTCAGGTGCCGCACTACCACGTTCTGTTCTTTCTCATACACGCCAGAAAGCACACCATTATCAGGCGCCAGGAAATATTGATTCTGCCCGCTCACCAGCAACGGCCTCCGCTCCGTTCCCACTCCCGGGTCCACCACCACCACGTGAATCGATCGCGCCGGAAAATAGGAGTACGAGTTCGCAATCGCCAGCGCGCCCTCCAGTAGATCGAAGGGCGCCACCTGGTGCGTGATATCCACGATCTGCGCGTCCGGATTAATGCGCAGGATCACCCCCTTCATCACTCCCACAAGGTGATCATTGATCCCGTAATCCGTTGTCAACGTAATGATTGGATTCGTCAAGTCTCTCTCCCCCCATTATTTGGCACTAGCCATTTTGCGAGGAGTGGGGAGTCACCCGCACCTTTGACGCTAGCGGACCAAGCCCCGTGAATCAAGCCTGCCCGCTCGAAACGCTTCGCAAGCGCCAATGCACTTCTCGCGTGCTCCTCCCAACGGATTCGTTGCACGGCGCGAGCGGGCAGGCTTCTGCGCCTTTCGCCTCATTACTGAAATTTGACGATGTCGCGCGATAGAGGCATCGTCTCCTTCAACGCTTTCGCAACTTTTGTGTGCATCGGCAGCGGCGTCCCTTTAATTGAGAATTCGTCGATATCCTCCAGATTCGCCGAAGTGCGGCTTTCCAGCTCCATGGACGCAAACACAAACGGTAACGAGGTGGTATCCAGGGTTGAGGGCCGATCGCTGATCTGAAAGTGCAAGTGTGGACCGGTGGTGTTCCCGCTATTGCCCAGCAGCCCAAGCTTGTCTCCGGCCCGCACGCGATCGCCGACCTGCACCGTCACGCTACCGGGAGCCAGGTGCGCATACATCGCGTAGCGGCCCCCGCCGAGATCCAGGATCACGTGGTTACCGGCAATCTCGGGAATCGTTAAGTTCGTGGGCGCCACGCCCGGCGGCTGATTCGGCAGGTCCCGCATCGTCTCGACCACTGTACCCGCGGCCACCGCCAGCACTTCGGTGCCATAGCACAGCCAATCTTCTGACTTTTTCCCATCCGTGCGAAACGCTTTGCCTTGCCCATCTACCTTGATCCAGTCGATCGCAAATTGCTCTGAGGGATCCAGCGTTCCATTCATCGGATTGGTGACGAATCGATGTGGCCCAATCTCCAGACAGCACCCGTTCCCGTCAACCCATCCATCGCCCGTGAACGGTGGACTGAGAACGATCGCGCCCTGCATGCTGACCTTCAGCGGGGGACTCACTGGCGAGGACTTTGCTGAAAGCAATCCACGCTGTTCTATCCCGCTTTGATGCAGAATCAGCCGTCGCCCGCCCTTTCTCGTCAGTTACCAATTTGATCTGCGCATAACGTCCTTCGAAAATAGTCGGATTGCTTTCCGGATAATCTCGAACTTCGATTGTCCGGTCGCCTGCACAAATAAATGGTCTTCCTCTCGGGTAACCGTCAGATGAAATTCGGAGCCAGTTCGTATCTCCCCATGTACCCGTCAAACATTTTGCATCGACCTTGACCTCCTGGTGCTCGGAAGGCAGCACTACCTTTTCGCCATAGACGACGGCCGCCAACTTTGCTGCAATCTCCTGCGGCGCCGACCCGCTTACATTGCCCAGGACGATCACCGTCAACTTTTCCTCGGGATAGTACGCCAGCACGGCATTGAAGCCTTCGATCCCGCCTCCATGTTCGATCACCTTGTGTCCGTTCATCGTGTGCACCACCAACCCAAACGCGTAATTGTTCCTAAACGGCGTGGCCATCTTCTTCAACGAACTCGCTGAAAGCACTTTGCCCCCGAAAAGTTCCTGTTCCCATCGCTGCAGGTCCTCCGTTGTGGAATAGAGCGCGCCGGCGGAAAAGGGAACTGTCATGTTGATGAAACCTGCGTGAATGAGCCCGTTCGGCCCGGCCTCGTATCCTTCCACCCGGTGCGGGATGATTGCGAAATTCGAATCGTATCCCGAATCTTTCATGGCGAGCGATGTGAAGATATTCTCCTGAACAAATTTCTCGTAGCTCTCCCCACTGATCTTTTCGATCAGGTACCCCAGCAGGACGTAACCGGAATTGCTGTAACTCATCTTCTCGCCGGGCTGGAAATCCAGCGGCTTGTCTAGAAAGCGCGCCACCAGCTGCTGGGGCGCCGTCGATAACGGTTCCTGTGCCGCATCATCCGGAATCCAGTAAAACTGGGGATTCCTGAAGTGTGCGTCAGCAGATGAAAAATCGTGATTTTGTCCCACGCCGCAGGTGCGTCCGCCATAGATTTCTTCACCGGGTCATGCACCTTCAGCTTTCCGCGCTCTTCTAGCAGAAGAATCGATTCAGCCGTGAATTGCTTTGATCGACCCCAGGCGGAACTTTCCTGAAGGAGTGCTGGGCATGTCCCACTCCAGATTGGCGAATCCGTAGCCCTTATTGAGCAACACATCGTTCCCGCGAGCCACCAATACACATCCCTTGAACTTGTTCGTGGACACGTAAGCCTGAATCACCTCTGTCATGCGGCTGGGACCGGGAGACGCCTGCGCGGCTACGCTGGCTTGGTGGCTTCCACCAGCTGCCGCCCGTGAGTCCCGCGCAGTCCACGGGCTGTGACCATCAACGCGGCCACCAACGCACCTTAGAAAATTGTTCGCATCGTTGGGCCCCCGAATGAACTGGCCATCATATACCACGCGACTTGCCCGTTGGGCCCCTTGGGGCGTCGCTTGCGTTCAACGCTGCCGCATCGTACGATTTCTGTTTGGTGTCCTCGACAGATTTTGCTCTGAGCCTGTGCGCGTGTTCTGCCGGTTTTTCGGCCAGTGTGCGCGGTGGCCTGTAGCAAGGGAGAGTCCCGGCATGAAATCGGTCGTCGTGGTCGGTGCGCAGTGGGGTGATGAAGGCAAAGGGAAGGTCGTCGACTATCTTGCCGGCTCATTCGATTACATCGCGCGTGTCGCTGGCGGACACAACGCTGGCCACACCGTAATCATTGGCAAGGATCGCTACGTACTCCAGCTCATCCCTTGCGGCATTCTGCGTCCCCAAGCAGCACGCCATCATCGGCTCCGGCGTGGTCATCGATCCCGCCGCTCTCGTCGGTGAAATCGAAACGCTCGCGAAAGCCGGACTCAGCGTCGAAGGTCGCCTGCACATCAGCAATCGCGCCCACCTGATTTTTCCGTACCATCGCGAACTCGACCTCGCGGCGGAAAATGCCCGCGGCGCCAACAAAATCGGCACGACTTCGCGCGGTATTGGTCCTGCCTACGAAGACAAGATGGCCCGCCGAGGCCTGCGCATGGCCGATCTTCTCGATCCCCAGCTCTTCCGCGAGAAAGCCGCGCGCGTTGTCGCCGAGAAAAATCGCATCGCGTGCGGAGCCTATGGCGCGAATATCGATTTCACTGGTGAAGTCGAAGAAACTCTGAAGCTCGCCGAAAAAATCAAACGCTTCATTTGCGATACTGCCGAACTCACCAACCGCGCCCTCGATGAAGGCAAGTCCGTCCTCTTTGAAGGCGCCCAGGGCACCATGCTCGATATCGACCACGGCACCTATCCCTACGTCACCTCGTCCAGCGCCACTTCCGGCGGCGCCAGCACCGGCATGGGTGTTCCGCCAACAAAAATCCGTCACGTTCTTGGAATCTCGAAGGCCTACACCACCCGCGTCGGTGGCGGCCCATTCCCCACGGAAATGCCCGATCTGGAAGCCAAGGAAGTTCGCGAGCGCGGCAAAGAATTCGGCGCCGTAACTGGCCGTCCGCGGCGCTGCGGTTGGCTCGATCTTGCGGAACTGCGTTACGCCAAAATGATCAACGGTATCGACTCGTTAGTCATCACCAAACTCGATGTCTTCGACACCCAGCGCGAAATCAATGTTTGCGTCGGCTACTCCTTCAAAGGCTCGCCCGGTGAACGAAATGCCCGCCTCTGCCGAAGAATATGAGCGCGTCACGCCGATGTACAAAACTTTGCCCGGCTGGTGCGATAACACCTATGGCGCACAGGAGGCCTCCAAGCTTCCAAAAGCCGCCATCGACTACCTGCGCTTCGTCTCCGACTTTCTCCAGGTCGAAATCGGCATGATCTCCACGGGCCCCGAGCGCGATGCCACCATCATCCAGCCCGGCACCCTCCTGGCCCGCTGGCTCTAAGCGAGTTTTGTAGTGGCTTTGGTGATCGACCTTCAGGTCGGTTCTTTCTCTTCTTCGTGAGTTTTCCCGCGTTGTCAGCCCGAGCGAAGCGAGGGATGTGCTTTTCCATACTTCCTTACCTCATGCGCTACAATACTCCACTCCATGCTCTCCTTCGAACAAGCCCGCCAACTTGTCATCACGGAAACGCAATCTCACCTGACGCCGCCTCGCACACCGCTTCTCCCCGTCGCCGACGCCCTCGGCCACATCCTCGCCCAGGAAATCCGTGCCGACCGCGAATATCCGCCCTTCAACCGTTCCACTCGTGATGGCTACGCCGTTCGTGCCCGCGAAGCCACAAGAAATTCAACCCTGCGCTGCATCGGCGAAATCAAAGCGGGCGATACTGTCTTCGCCCCTCTCGAGCCTGGCACCTGCATCCAGATCATGACCGGCGCCGCCGTCCCGCCCGGTGCCGACGCCGTCGTCATGATCGAGTTCACCGGTCGCTCTGGCGACACTGTCACCTTCGACCGCGACACCGAGCCTGGCCAGAACCTCGTTCCGCAAGGAAGTGAAGCGCGCGCCGGCGACCTGATTCTCCAACCCGGCCTTCGTCTCGGCTTTGCGGAACTCGCCATCGCCGCACAGGTCGGTGCCGCCAATTTGCTCTGCTACCAAAAGCCTCGCGTCGCCATCCTTTCCACCGGCGACGAAATTGTTCCCATCGCCGAAGCTCCTGGCCCTTTCCACATCCGCAATAGCAACAGCGTCTCTCTCTCGGCGCAAGTCCGTCTCGCCGGAGGCCACCCCGTCCCTCTTGGCAGCGCCCTCGATCGCGTCGATGATCTCAGCGCAAAAATTGAACTCGGCCTCCAGCACGACATCCTCCTCCTCTCGGGCGGCGTTTCCATGGGGAAGTACGACCTTGTCGAGACCGTCCTCAAATCCTTCGGCGCGGAATTCCTCTTTGACGCCGTCGCCATTCGCCCCGGCAAGCCCGCCGTCTTCGGACGCTGCCGCAACAAACTGGTCTTCGGCCTGCCCGGCAATCCCGTCTCCACCATGGTCACCTTCCAGCTTTTCGTCACCCCGGCCATTGACCTCCTCAGCGGTGCCCCCCCTCGCCCTCTCCCTCTGTTGAACGCCACCCTGTCGCAGGCCCTCCATGAAAAGCCCGGCCTCACGCATTTCTTGCCGGCTCGCCTCGAATGGGCCGCTGCTTCGCCTCAGGTCCACGTCTTGCCTTGGCAAGGCTCCGGCGACATCGCCGCCCTCAGCCATGCCAACTGCTTCCTCGTCGTCCTCGCTGATCGCCACGACATCCCCGCCGGAGAGAACGTTTCCGTTCTCCCTCGCCTCGATGTACTCTAGAGGCCCTTTGGAATGCGGCGGCTAATGGCCGCTTTTTCGTCGAGGACCACAGACCACGCGAACAATGTCCAAGCTCTCTCACTACACCAAACGCGGCGAAGTTCACATGGTCGACGTCTCTTCCAAATCCGTCACCTCCCGCACCGCCATCGCCCATGCCTTTGTCCGCATGTCTCCCCGCGTGGTCCGCGCCGTTCGCCGCCTCAAGAATCCCAAGGGCAATCCTCTGGAGGTCGCCCGCATCGCCGGCATCACTGCCGCCAAGCGCACCTCCGAGTGGATACCTCTTTGTCACCCCATCCCTCTCACCCACATTGATGTGGCCCCGCGGCTGTGCAAAGATGGAGTAGAAATACTTTCCAAAGTGACAGCTACCGCGCAAACCGGCGTTGAAATGGAAGCGCTTGTCGCCGCCACTTGCGCCGCCCTTACGGTTTACGATATGTGCAAGGCCCTCGACAAATCGATGCAAATCGCCGATGTTCACCTCCTCCTTAAAAGCGGAGGAAAGTCCGGCGAATTCCGTCGCGCCTCCGCCAAGAAATCGCCCGGGGCCCGCTCATGAGCGCCGCCTCCAGCAAAACCGTCAAGCTCCTTCTCGCCGACGACAACCCCCTCATCCGCGATCTGGTATCGAAGGGCCTCGACCCTTTCTGCGAAGTCATGATCTGCTCTGATGGTGCCGACGCGCTCCTCCGCGTGATCGACGACCTCCCCGACGTCATCCTCTGCGATTTCAAGATGCCCGGCCTCGATGGCCGCCAGCTCTTCGAAAAACTCCGCGGCCGCGAAGCCACCCGTCACATTCCGTTTCTCTTCATGGCCAGCCGCGCCGACATCGAAGAACGCCTTCGCCCTCTTGTCGACGGCGTCGAGGACTTCATCGCCAAACCTTTTCTCCTCAAGGACCTTGTCCGCTCTGCAAAAAAAGTCATCGATCGTCTGCACCTCGAAAAACTTCAGAAGCGTGCCTCGCGTCCCGGCGTCATCCAGGGGCGCCTCGAAGAAATGAGCATGATCGACCTCATGCAATCTCTCGAAATGGGCCAGAAATCCTGCCGCTTGGTCGTCCAGAAGGGTGGAGAACAGGCCGAGCTCTTTTTCGCCAATGGCCAATGCCGCGACGCCAAAATCGCCGATCTCCAGGGCGACGATGCCGTTTACAAAGTCCTCCTGTGGACCGATGGCGAGTTCGAAATCGATTTCAACGCCGCCAACGCTTCCGACCGCACCACCACCACCCGCAGTACCACGGGCCTGCTGATGGAAGCCATGCGCCTGATGGACGAATCCAACCGCGACGCCGTCAGCACCAACTAACCGTCAGCTTCTTTTTCTTTCGTGGGTCGGAGCTTTAGCTGCGACATAAGATTCAGGTGCGCAACGGGCTTTGGACCCTGAGGCCCTTCTCCGTGATGCCACGCTCCTATTTCCTCTGTACCCTTCGCACACACAGCGCATCTCCCTCGCGCTTTTCCGTTCCTGCGCATATAAAATAATCTCCAGCTATGCGTGTCTCCGTCCTCACCATCAGCGATTCCGTCACCCGCGGTGAACGCGAAGATCTCTCCGGCCCCGCGCTCGTCAGACGCGTTCGCGAACTCGGCTGGGAAGTCACTTCCGCGCTCCGCTGTTCCGATGATCCCTCCGGCCTTCGCAGCCAGCTTCGTGAACTGGCCGACTCCCGCCGCGTCGATCTCATCCTCACCACCGGTGGCACTGGCCTCGGCCCCCGCGACAACACTCCCGAAGCCACTCTTGATATCGCCGAGCGCACTGTTCCCGGCATCGCCGAAGAACTGCGCCGCAAAGGCGCGGAAAAAACTCCCGCCGCCATCCTCTCTCGCGGCGTCGCGGTCATCCGTCATCGCTCTCTCATCGTCAATCTACCCGGCAGCCCCAAAGGCGCCGTCGAATCGCTCGACGCCGTCGCCCACCTTCTCCCCCACGCCATATCTGTCCTAAACGGCGCGCACCACGACTGATCAACTGGCGTGATTTCTTGAATTCTTAGAGGGTACTTTAATTGCGCAGCGTTTGTGGGGACCGCGCTGTTTAGGGGTCAGGGCTTCAGCCCTGACATCAAACCTGTAAACCGAATTAGGCATCTCGGGAGGGCACGGCTACCGCCGTGTCGAAAAAGCATCCCCAGTATATGGGCTTTAGCCCCCTTGAGAGGCTTAGACCGTCACACCACTTGCCCTGCGGGAGACTTCTCTACTGCGTCTGAAGGCACGCCACGTCGTTCCCCCAGCGGCGTCATCTTGTAGTGCAGCCGCAATATTGTCAGCCCCACAAACGAAATCTTATGATCCGTCCGCAGCACTCCTTCCGGATCCACATACACCCGGAACAATTCATGCAACGTCGTGAAATTCCGCACTCGCCAATGTTTCGGCCCCGATTCCACCATCCGGTAGAACCCCGATTTCCCAAACCCCGATCCCGACGAATCTAATCCAAACGAGCCATCCGCATGCGACACCGGCCGCAGGTACACGTTCGCGCTCCCTCGGCACGGAAACGTCACCTTCACGCACGGATTCTCTTCGCACGGAATCCGCGTCGTCGAATAAATCCCCGCGTAAATCACTCGCCCCGTCGATTTCATGCGCCGCAGCCAGCCTGTGGAAACCACCCTCTCCGTCGCGGGCTCGTAGAGTTGCACGACTTCGCTCGTCATCCCCTTGGCCAACTCCAGCGAAGAAATTGGAAAGTTCAATTGATCCATCCGCCGGCTCAGAAACTCCACCAGCAGCCAAAGGAAAAAGCGGCCCACGAAATACACTTCGCTCCACACTTCCAGGTGATATTCCGCCGCATGTTCGTAAAAATGACGGATTCGCGGATCCACAGCGCTCGGATCGAACGACGGCCCTCGCAGCGCCGCAAAATCCGGAATCAGCCCGGCCGTTGGCGGCATGCACACCTTCAACTGCTCCTCGTCTGCGATCCTCTGGTAAATTCCCGTGCCGATCAGTCCCGCCTCACCGAGAAAGCAATTTAGCCATGGCGCATCGCTGCGGCGAATTCTGCGCCCCGTGACCCTCACCATGCACGCAATTCCCAATTCCAGCAGCGCCGCAAACGCGCCATGCAGCGCACCGCGCCCGGCCGGTTCTTCTTTTTGCCCGGTATTGACCTGTTGTGGCGCTTCCATCATTGCTTTGCTGATTATCGCATCCGCGCCGCACAGTCGATCAATCGCCATCAGCCACCTGTGCCTCGCTCATCACCATTCGGAATATTGCACACCGGTGCCGCGACCTGGTGGTTTTCAAGGGTGCGTTTTTTGACTCTTCTTACAGGCACCCCATATGCCGGTTTTTACGTGTTGGGTCTTTGAATTTTCTGGGCTGGAATTTCCTTGCGCTGTCATTCCGTCGCGGGATGTGCCGCGCCTTTGGCGCTGGTGCGTGGCACGCGGGGCGTCCCCCGACCGACCACTCAACGCGCATGCGCGGTTCTCACCACCGGCAAAACAATCCGCGACGCATGCCGCGCATCATGGTGAATCTTCAACTCCCCCAGCTTCATCTCCGCCGAATAAATCTCCGATTCTCCGGTCTGCAAATTCCGCGAAAAGTGCGGGTAAAACGCGCCCGAGACTTGCACCCGAATCCGGTGCCCCTTCAAAAACGTGTTGCTCGTGAGCATCCGGTTCAGCTCGAGTCGATAAATCTTCCCGGGTGCAAGCAATTTCGCTTGCACCGTCTCATCTCGATAGCTGGCTCGCAATTCATCCAGTCCCGGACTCATCAGGTTGAATGCCGTCCCGTCCGGCGCCACATCCAGCAACCGCACCCACAAGTCAAAATCCTTCACATCCGCCGATACATACATCTCCGCGCGAATCGGGCCGGTCACTTCCGTGTCCTCGCTCATCGCCTCGCTGTCGAACACCAGCACATCCTTCCGCCCCGCCAAAGCCCGATAGTCATGCGCTCCGTAATCCGTGTAGGCGTCCGTCACCGGGTGCGCTGGGTCGGACACCAGCGTATTCGCCGTGGACTTCGTCGCGATCGTCCGATGCCGCAGTGTCCCGGCCCGCGCGGCACCACTCTGCGCTGCCAGGTAATACGACCGTTCCTCCGCCCTCTGGATGGGCCAGGCCTTCTCATCTCTCCACGCATTTTTCCCCATGACAAAAATCCGCACCGGCGCTTCCTTCTCGACTCCATTTTCTTCACCGCGCACATAGTGATCCATCCATCGCAAGATCAACCGGTCGTAATCCACCGGGGCAGTGGGTCCGAACTCCCGCTCGCCACTCTTCTGCTCGTCCTCCCCGCCATGCGTCCACGGCCCGATAATCGTTCGTGCCTCCGGGTCTCGCCAGTCCTTCCGCGTCTCAAGCAGCCCATTGAAGTTCGTCGTCGCTCCATCCGGGCCATACGCCTCGTCGTACCACCCCGAAAAATTCAGCACCGCGCATTTCACACGATCGTATTTGTTCCTCAACTCCGCCCAGTCCCACCACGCATCTGCGGGCGGGTGCGCCAGCCACGTGTAATAAAACGGCGCCGCCTTCTTCAAATCCGGCAAATTCATCAATGGCAGAAACCCTTCGATGCGCTCATGTTCCGTCTTCCACGTCGCTCGCGCCTCTTCGTAGGTCTCCGGCCCCGGCAGATTCTTCCTCTTCCGCGCGTCCGGCGCAATGTTCATCCACGTCCATTCCAGCCACGATCCGTCGAATAATCCGCCCGAGTAGAAGAAATTTCGCGGGGTCGAAAACGTCATCGCCGGCACCATGGCCTTTAAATGCGGAGGCGTCTCCACCGCCGCCAGCCACTGCACCGCTCCCGGATACGACAGCCCGAACGTTCCCACATTTCCATCCGACCATGTCTGTTTCGCCGCCCACTCGATCGTGTCGTAGCCGTCCTTCCCCTCATTCTGGTACGGCACAAACTCACCGTCCGACGCGTATCTCCCGCGCACGTCCTGAATCACCACCGCGTATCCGTGTGCCACCGCCTTATCAAACGTCGTCCACTCTTTCGCGGCGAACTGCTTTCCGTACGGCGTCCGATACACCAGGCTAGGGAATCGCCCTTGCGCTTCTGGCAGCCACACGTCCGCTCGCAAAATCACGCCATCGCGCATTGGCACAGCCACATCCATCAGCCGCGTTCCCGCCGTCTCGTTTGCCTTCTCTTGCGTCCCGCCCGCCATGCAATCAGCGAACGCCCCCAACGCAAACATCCGCAGCACCACAAGCAGCACCCGAACAAAACTGTCTTGTCTATTCATGTCGCCGGCATTCTACCCGAACCCGACTGCAATTGTTTCCCATGGCACAGGCACCCTGTTTGTGCCGCGGCTGCACCGCTCGATATTTTTCTGTTGAACCTCTTTGATAATGTCCCCTTCAGCCCCCATTAGAAATGTCCCCTACACTAAGACCTCCTGGGGAGGTCCGATTGAAGAGGACAGCGATGAGCGCGAGGGAATTGCGACGAGCAGAGGTTTTGGGGCGAGTGAAGGGCCAGACGCTGAGGCTGGTAGACGCAGCAAAGATGCTGGAGGTGAGCTATCGGCAGGCGAAGAGGCTGTGGCAGCGCTATCGTGAGGAGGGAGCCAAAGGGCTGCAGCATCGCAGCGCTGGCAGAAGTTCGAATCGAGCGAAGCCAGAGAAATTCCGGCGGAAGGTGCTGCGGTTGATCCGGGAGAAGTACTCGGGAACGGAGCAGGAGCGGTTTGGACCTACGCTGGCAGCGGAACATTTGGCGGATGAGGATGGGCTGGAAGTGGGGGAGGAGACGCTGCGACGCTGGATGTTGGCGGAGGGGTTGTGGAGCCGCATGCGCAGACGCAAAGCGCACCGGAAACGCCGGGAGCGGCGGGAACACTTTGGCGACTTGGTGCAGCTGGATGGCGTTTCCATGCATGGTTTGAGGAGCGGGGACCCCGGGGATGTTTGATGAATATGGTGGATGATGCCACGGGGACGACGTGCAGTCGCCTAGGGGAGCAGGAAACTATCTGGGCAGCAGTCGGAGTGCTGCGATCCTGGATCGGGAAGTATGGGGTACCGCGAGCGTTGTATACCGATTGGAAGAACGTGTATAAGCGGCTGCCGACGGAAGGAGAGCGCTTGCGCGGGAAAGTGCCAACCACGCAGTTTGGGCGCATGTGCGCGCGATTGGAGATTGGCATTATTGCGGCCAGTTCTCCGCAGGCGAAAGGGCGCGTGGAGCGCAACAACGGGGTGCATCAAGATCGCCTGGTGAAGAAACTGCGTCGCCAGGGGATCCAGAGCTACGAAGCTACGAACAAATATTTGGAAGCGGAATATCTTGCGGAACACAATCGGCGTTTTGCGCGAGAAGCGGCACGCGGGGAGAATTATCACGTTCGGGCGCCGAGCGCAGCGAAGCTGCGAGAGATCTTCCGGTTGGAGACGGAACGATCGATCAGCAATGATTGGGTGGTGCCGTACCGGGGGCACTTTTTGCAACTCCAGCCGCAGAACAGGCGCTATGGGCCCACGAAAGCCAAAGCGCTGGTTTGTGAGTGGGAAGATGGGGCGGTAGAAGTGCACTATCGCGGAGAATGTGTGGATTACGAAGATCTGGTCGTGCGACCGCAGGCAGTGTCGGCAGGGCCAAGCAAGCCGCGCCACGCGCCAGCCAGGGGCGTAGGAGGTAAGCCGGCGCAGGATCATCCGTGGCGGCAAGGTTATGAGCAGAGAATGAAGTTGCAGAAGTTGAATGGATCGCAGGTGGCAACACTCGTTGGGGAGTCCGCCTCCGCTACGCCCTAAACGCGCCGCACAAACCGCGGCGCAGGGCTTCGCTCCGGCGGACTCCCCAACGACAACAGCAAATCAAAAGAAAGGGGACACTTCTAATGAGGTAAAGAAGGGGACATTTCTAAAGAGGCTTGACACCGCTCAATATTTTTCTTGCTTCCATCCCTGAATCTTCTACACTGGTCACCCCTGCCCAGATGGAAGTGTGAGAGTGCTTCGGACGCTCCGCTATTACTGGATTGCCGCGCGCGGCTATCGCTTTACACCTTGGCGTAGCCCCTATATCCAGTGGCGTCTGGAAACTTTCCTTGGTAAGGAAGCCGCCAATCTCAACGCCAGAAAATTTTTCCAACTCAGCTGGCGCCATCGCGACCAGCTCCAGCGATTCGTCGACTGGGCAGCCCAACGCCGCCGCATCCAGCGCCGCCACGCCTAATCACATCTAGCGGTCGCCTTCCGCTTGCCGAAAACTGACCACGGAAAACTGATCACCCGTCTCTCTTGCTTTTGTCTTTTGTGCAATTCTCACAATTTGACGTGACATGCCGCACAGCACTCCTCCCCAACCAGGTCCCGTGTCTCTTTGCAGTCGCTCTATTTCCTGCGTCGCATGTCTGGGGCGGTGGCTTCCTCCAGCAATCTCGCGTCAAGGATTTCGCTGCGGCATTGTTGCCCGCAATAGCTGGGACTGGCCGGGCTCGCCTCTGATCGCGCCTCTCGGTCGCCGTGCTCGGACCGGACCACCGCCTTTCACTTGTCGCCTGACCGCCTGCTGCAATGCATTTCGGTTGGCTTTACCGCAGGAAATGCTATCTCGATACCGGCAATACCGGTTTCTGATTTTACCAGACGGGTGAGGCGTCATGACCACAACCGCCGGTCTGGCCTTCTTTTATGGTGGTCTGTCATTACGCCGTTGAAATGAAGAATAAGCTGCAGTTTACCGCTATCGCTTGGCTCATGGTTTCTTGGCTCAATGAAAAGAAACCCAAATTCCTCGGTCTACTCACCGGCGCAGTCGCTGGATTGGCTACGATAACCCCAGCCGCCGGTCACCCGATCTTCCGATCGATTCTGGCGTTTGCCCTCGCAGGCGCACGATAGATCGTGCCCTCCTGGGTTTCTCTTTGTGGTTCTGGGCTTGACTCCACCTTTTCGAAGCGTGCCACACCCCTGCGCTGTTGGGAAGCCGCGTTGGTCCCGACTTAAGACTGAAAACCTATAACTTAGAACTGTCTACTGAGACACCACGTCGCCCCTCACCGGCTTCGACTCCGCCTGCGTTTTCCCGTTCACCATTGCCCCGTGAAACGCCACGGGCATCCCCTGTCCCTGGAACCACGCTGCCGAATTCTGCATATGGAAGTGCAGATGCGGCAGCGGTGCATTTCCCGAATTTCCCACCTACGTGATTTGCTGCCCGGCTTTCACCGTGTCCCCCGCCTTCACCTTCACGCTGCCACGCTTCAGGTGCGCGTACATCGTGAACTCGCCGTTCCCGTGAGCGATCACAATATTGTTGTCCTGCTTGGGTGCGGTGTCGGAAGGTTTGCCCAGCGCGTTGTCGTCGTAGTTGTCCTCCGCGGATGCAACTTTTCCTGCGGCTGCCGCCACTACCGGCTGACCGAATCCGTAAAACATTTCTAGCGTCGCGCCGTCCTTATTCATACTGCCGTCGCGGAAAGCGATAATTTCGTAAGCAAACCGTTCGTCCGGAAACGCCGCGTGGTAGTTGTCGTACACCGAGCGCCCGCCCTGGTAGATAGTCCACTCCCCGGTCAGCGGGAAGCGATACATGTTCTTATCCTTGTACTCCAGAAACTTCGACTCCGCCGGATTACCCTCCGGGCGTCCTGAAAGTCCCGTGATTTTGCCATCACCCGCCAGCGCGATCGTCACCACCAGCCGGCCCGGGACTCCGTCCTCCCATGCAAACCACGCCCACTCTCTGCCATGCGCGTATAATAGTCTTGTCGGGACGTGCTCCATGGCCGATCTCCACATCCTTCAGAAATCCTCCACCCTCCACGAAGCTCTCTGGTGGGAATCCGAACCAGGTAACCGTGTCCATTGCTATCTTTGTCCGCGACACTGCCACATTGGCCACGGCCAGTCCGGTTTCTGTTTCATCCGCGTCAATCAAAACGGCAAGCTCTTCAGCCTTGGCTATGGCGCTCCGGCCGCTCTCCAGGTTGACCCCATCGAGAAAAAGCCCCTCAATCATTTTCTGCCCGGCACCAGCGTCTTCAGCATGGGTACCGCCGGCTGCAACATGGGCTGCTTCTTCTGCCAGAACTGGGATATTTCCAAGTCACATCACGATCAAGTTCACTCGCGCCACGTCCCGCCCGACGACGTCCCCAAACTCGCGCTGCAATACGGCTGCGACTCCATCGCCTTCACCTACAATGAACCCACCATCTGGGGCGAATACGTCATCGACATTTGTAAAGCCGCCAAATCCTACGGCTTGAAAACGGTCATGGTCACCAACGGATACATCACCCGCGAGGCTTTCCACGATATCTACGACCAGATTGACGCTGCCAACGTCGACCTCAAAGCCTTCACCGAAAATTTCTATGGCAAGATCACGCTCACCCATCTCGAGCCCGTCCTAAAAACTCTCGAGTGGCTCAAAAACGAAACCTCGGTCTGGTTCGAACTCACCAATCTCATGATTCCCACCCTCAACGACGATCCCGCCGAAACTCGCAAGCTCGCCGAATGGATCCTCGCGCATCTCGGCCCCGATGTTCCCCTCCACTTCACGGCCTTCCATCCCGATTTCAAACTTCGCGACAAGCCTGGCACTCCTCCCGCCACCCTTCACCGCGCCCGCGCCATCGCTCGCGAAGTCGGCCTGCACTACGTTTACGAAGGCAACATTTTCTCTGACGCCGCCAACACCCTGTGTCCCTCTTGCAACGCTCTCCTTGTCCGCCGCTCCTGGCACAACGTCCTCGAAAATCACCTCCGCGAAGGCAGTTGCCCCCGCTGCCACCTCCCCATCCCTGGCCTCTGGCAACCCACCTCCCGCCCAACCTACGCTTAGCAGCCGCGGCTCATCGCGCGAGGCGTTTTTCTGCTTCAGCGTAGCGCTGGGTTTCATGGCAGCCACGATCCTGTAGCTCATGCCATTCATTCAGGCCTGAAGGTGTCCTTTCCCTGGCGCGCCGCGACAAACCCCGAAAAAGCACCCACGGTCTTGGGATTGCTGATAACTGGTCACTAATTGCTACTGCTAACTGATAAGCCTTCTTGTTCGAGCCCGCAACTGAAATAGCGAACACGACCACGCGCACCGGCCAAGCAATCAGGCTTGACCTGTCCACGCAGTGCACCGCCATTTGTAGTGTCAAGCACCTCAAGCGCCCGCACCCCGTTCACCGCATGCGTCGCCGGGCGAAAGGCCATCAGCGACGGCCACAAATTCAGAACCCCGGAAGCGCCGGAGCCTTCTTGGCCGCCGACGCCAAGAATGGCCAAGCCGGCCTTCACAATCACTGGTATCAACCTCAGCCCCAGCTTGAACAATAAACGTGTATCGACCGACATGGCATTCCTCGCGCTAACCGCTAACTCTCTCGCGGCCGCTAACTTCCATCTGCGCAATGCTCTCGGTCGCAAGCAACCGGCGCTGCACGTCCATGAATAGGACAAATAAGCAGGCTCGAAATCGACAGGTCAGGCGAAAAAGCAGCTACAATCGGGGCATGGCACTGACGGCTACGGAGGCGGTCGAACAGGTCTACAGGGCGGATTGGGGCCGCATCGTCGCCGCCCTGATCAGCCTGGTGGGCGACTTCGACCTCGCCGAGGAGTCTGCACAGGAGGCCTTTTCCGCCGCCGTCGACCAGTGGCGCGACGCTGGCGTGCCGGACTTTCCCCGAGCCTGGATTATCCAGACTGCCAAGCACAAAGCCATTGACCGCATCCGTCGAAAGAAGCGCTTCGAAGAAAAAGTGGATTTGTATCTCAAGGATGGTTCCGTCCGGACCGTCGAAGAGCCCGACTACGACACCAGCGAAATTCCCGATGACCGCCTGCGCCTGATCTTCACCTGCTGCCACCCGGCACTGGCGGTGGAGTCGCAGGTCGCCTTAACGCTCAGAACTTTATGCGGCCTGGAGACCGAGGAAATTGCACGCGCCTTTCTCGTGCCGGTGCCAACCATGGCCCAGCGTCTGGTCCGCGCCAAGCACAAGATTCGCGACGCGGGAATTCCCTACATCGTCCCCGAAACGAAAGACATGCCCGAGCGGTTGGACGCCGTCCTGACGGTCGTGTACCTGGTCTTCAACGAAGGATACACCGCCACCCGAGGTGCGCCCCTCCTGCGCGCGGATTTGTGCGCCGAGGCCATTCGCCTGGGACGCCTGGTGCGCTCTTTGATGGAGCCGCAGCCGCCCCCGGAAGCGACGGCGCTGCTGGCACTGATGCTCCTGCACGATGCTCGGCGCGATGCGCGGGTGGACGATGCCGGTGATCTAGTGGTGCTCGAGGAGCAGGACCGCAGCCGCTGGAACCACGAACAAATCGTCGAAGCGCTACCGCTCGTGACCGAAGGACTGCGTGGAGGCCCGGGCGCATTCGCCGTGCAAGCTGCGATTGCGGCGGTGCATTGCCGCGCGGCCCGTGCGGAAGATACCGATTGGGCGCAAATTGTGAGCCTCTACGACATGCTGGACCAGTTGCAGCCTTCGCCCATTGTGGAGCTGAACCGCGCCGTGGCCGTGGCCATGACGCAAGGCCCGCAGACCGGGCTCGAGCTGATCGAGGGCCTCGCGGCGAGCAACGATCTCGCGAACTACCATCTCTTGCACGCGGCGCGCGCCGACTTGTTGCGCCGCCTAGCCGACTTTCCGGAAGCGGCCAAGAGTTACGATCGCGCTCTGGAATTGGCCACCAACGAGAGCGAGCGCCGCTACCTGCAACGCCGCCTGAAAGAAGTCCGCGGGCAGAGAAACGGCGTGTAGCGAATTTTCCAGCACGCACACAAGTCCCGTGTCGCCCCCTTGCGCTTCGACAGGAGGGGTGCTATCTTCCCTGTAGAAGCTTAAGGGGAGCTAAATGACTGACCGGGGTATCGACCTTCCGCAAGGCACGCTGGACCTTTTGATCCTGCGAACACTCGCGCTCGGCCCCAACCACGGCTGGGCCATTTCCGAAAGAATCCATCAAATATCCAGCAAAGTCCTCCAGGTCCAGCAGGGTTCGTTGTATCCCGCGCTTCACCGGCTCGAACGGCGCGGTTGGATTAAAGCCCGCTGGGGCGCGTCGGACAATAACCGCCGCGCCAAATACTACGAGCTGACCACCGCGGGCAGAAAACAGCTGGAAGCCGAGAAATCTCAGTGGAAAAAGCTGTCCGCCGCGGTGGCCCAGGTGTTGGAGGGAGCGTAATCGAATGCGCACCCGACCAGGTCCGCATAGCACCGGGAGGGCAAGATGCTTAACGACTTGCTGATTCGCGTCCGGGCGCTGTTCCGCCGTAAGGCCGTCGAAAGGGAACTGGACGATGAGCTGCGATTCCATTTTGAGCAGCAAGTCGAAAAGTTTGTCCAGTCCGGCATGCCAATGCAGGAAGCAAGGCGCAGAGCCCGCCTGATGATCGGCGGAACTGAGGAAATTAAAGAGCAGTGTCGCGAGGCGCGCGGTGTGCTCTTCCTGGAAAATCTCCTGCAGGAATTGCGCTATGGTTTGCGCACCATGCGCAGGTCTCCTGGATTCACGGCCGTGGTGGTGCTCACCTTGGCCCTCGGCATTGGCGTGAACACGGCTCTGTTCACCATCCTCCACGGCGTGCTGCTCAGTCCTTTACCCTTTCCGCGGCCAGACCGGCTGGTCAGTCTGTGGGAACGCAACGTTGTCGAGGACAGCCCGTTCAGCGCCTACAACGTGGTTTCAGGCGGAGTTTTTGCGGACTGGCGGCAAGCCACCAGCTTCGAACAAATGGCCTTGATCGGCGAAGACTCGGCAAACCTTTCCGGAGATGGTGGCTCCCTGCCGGAGTCCGTCGGCACGCGCCAGTGTTCCTACAATCTTTTTTCCATGCTCGGCGTGCAACCGCTCTACGGACGATTGTTCACCAAGGAAGATGACCACGCGGGCGCGGCCGCTACCGTCATTCTTACGCATGGGCTGTGGAAACGCCGCTATGCCAGCGATCCTGCCATTGTGGGGAAAACGCTGCTGCTCGATGCCAAGCCCTACACCGTGATCGGCGTGCTCCCGGCCTGGTTTGATTACCCCGACACGCGCGTGCAGCTTTGGCAGACCGTGAACCACGAAGTGTCCGCGCAAGACATGCACAATCGCGGCAATCACCGCTTTTTCGTGACCGCCCGGCTCAAGGATGGCGTCAGCGTCGCCCAGGCTTACAGCGAACTCGACGGCATCCAGCAACGCAATCATAAGCAATTTCCGGAAGAACTGATGGGTAAGGGCGCGAACGTCTTGCCACTCGCAGACAATCTCGTGCGCGACGTCAAATCATCGCTGTACCTACTCATGGGCGCGGTCATTTGCGTTTTGGTGATCGCCTGCCTGAATGTGGCGAACTTATTTGTGGCCCGCGGAACCGCTCGGCGCAAGGAGTTTGCCGTCCGCGCTGCCCTTGGGGGCAGCCGTCGGCGAATTATTCGCGAGCAGCTCACCGAGAGCCTGCTGCTGACGTTTTTTGGAGGAACCCTCGGCGCCGTGCTGGCATGGAGCGCGATTCGCTGGCTTGTCGCCCTCCGCGACAATCTGCCACGCGCGAATTCCATCCATCTCGATCAGACCGCCCTGGTTTTCACCATTGCCATTACTACCCTCGGCGGCTTCTTTGCCGGACTTCTTCCCGCGCTGTCCGCCACGCGCAGCGAACTCCTGGGACCACTTAAGGAAAATGCCCGTTCCGTAGCCGGAGGGCATAGCCGCGCACGCCTTCGCAAGATTCTGTTGACCGCCGAAGTCGCAGTGACGGTCGTGCTGCTGGTTGGAGGCGGTCTCATGCTCAAGAGCTTCAACGAATTGCGTTCCGTGAACATGGGCTGCGCAACACAGAATGTCCTGACCATGAGTTTCACTTTGCCCGACGCTACCTACCCTAGCCTTACCCAGAAAGCTCAGTTCTTTGACGAAGTGCTTGGACGCGTCCGCGCCATCCCTGGCGTGGGTAAAGCCGCAATTGTCAGCGTGCTCCCTGGCGCTGGCCATTTCTTCGACAACACCTTCCTGATCGAGGGCAAGCCGCCTCTCCTCCCTGGCCAATTCCAGGACGCCGTGGTTCGCGGCGCCGATCCCGACTACTTCGCCACAATGAATATTCCGCTTTTGCGCGGACGATTTTTCAACGATCAGGACAAACTTGCAAACTTGAACGCTGGGGTGGTCTCACAATCCCTGGCCAACAAGTTTTTCCCCAACGAAGATCCTCTCGGCAAGGTCCTGAAAATCGATTGGGAAGCAGCGCCGCGCTTCCAGATCGTTGGAATCGTGGGCGATGTGGTATCCAACCTGGATCAGCCTGTGGAAGCCACCATGTACTTACCCCTGAATTCCGGCCGATTCGAGTATGGCTCGGTGGTGGTGCGCTCAAGCCTCGACGCTACCTCGTTGGCCTTGCCCATTCAGAAACAGATCGCCGGCATGGATCCGGACCTGGCAGTTACGGACGTGCTCACGATGGAACAAATCATCGGCAAATCCACGGCCAATGCCATGTTCGATGCCGCCCTCGTGCTTCTGTTCGCTGTCCTTGCCCTGATTTTGGCCGCGGTCGGACTCTATGGCCTGCTTTCCTATCTGGTCACGCAGCGAACCAACGAGATCGGCATTCGCATGGCTTTGGGCGCGCAACGCCGGGGTGTCATGGGTGCCATGCTGCTCGATGGCCTGCGTCCCACCGCCATTGGCCTGGTGTTGGGTTTGGTCGGAGGCGGCATGTGCGCGCAACTCATTCGCAGCCTCCTCTTCGGCGTACGACCGGTGGAATGGACCATCTTCGTGGGTGTGGCACTGCTGGTGTTGCTGATCGCGATGTGTGCGTGCGCTTACCCCGCGTGGCGAGCCGCAAGAATGGACCCAGTGGTGGCCTTGCGTTATGAGTAGGCACGAACCCCCGGACTACTCGTGGCGCGGTGTTCGCTGCGATTCCAGCGCCAGGGTGGCCAGCACCGCCAGCCTAAATCCTGGCGCTTTCGCGAGTCCGCGAACGGCGTAAGGAATGTCTCCGCAAAGATTGTCCCCGCAAAGATTGTCCCACCGCACCCAGCGCGTGGATTCATGGAAGCGCTCTTCCGTTCGCCCGACATTCCCGAACGCTCGCCGTGCTGCGCATCGGGCGTCGGCTTCGCCGTACCCCTGTTCACGCAGCCGGTCCGTTTCCAGAGCGATGTGCGCTGCGATCGCGGCTGAAAAACCCCGCGACCTCCTCTTTCTCCAAAACATGGCCTCAGCTTTTCTCCAGCTCCGAGCCCAGGATTCGCCCGATGGCGGTTGCCAGCCGGTTCCAGCGCGTGCTTTCTTTGACGAGTTGCTTCCGCCCCGCTGGCGTCAGCGTATAGAAACGAGCTTTGCGGTTGTTGGCAGAAGTGCCCCAGCGAGCGGAAATCCATTTCTGCGCTTCGAGGCGTTGCAGGGCGGGATACAGCGCTCCGTGTTCCACCAGTAGAACGTCTTCGGAGGATTGCTGGATCCCGCGAGCGATCCCCTGGCCGTGCTGCGGCCCGAAAACCAGCGTTCGCAGGATCAGCAAGTCCAGTGTGCCTTGCAGCAGCTCCAGTCGTTTCGATTCTTCACGGGTAGACATGTCACCTGAGAATAGGCCCCCACTGGTAACCTGTCAACCTGAAGCCCCCCTCTGCTTTTTGACCGACGCTGCCCGACGCAGCAGGGCAGCGCTCTTCGGTCAGCAAGGTAGCGCCGGCTTTCATGCCAGGCTGGATTCCGGTTGCTCACCGGTTTCAGGGGTGAGAGTGTTGTCCTGCCTGGTAGCGCCACTCTTCCTGTGCCCGGCAGCGATGATGTTCGATGAATCGCCGATAAAAAGTTTGTGACTCGGTGTGAAGCAGGGCGTTCCACCGTGAAACAGAATCACCCGATTGGCACGCAGCTCGAACTCGACGAAAAAACCGGATGCTGACCCACGGCAATTGCTGACATTAGACGACATTTCCTATCGCAGGCTCGGCTGGGCGGACTCCCAGTTGCAAGAGAAAACAGTGGTCCACAACGCAGTGAGGCGCGGCCGGTGGGATGGGCGATGAAGCACTCTGCATCAACTGAGCGAGAGGTCGAAGTACTCGAAGATCGTGAGAGCCATCGCCCGAGCGGCGTCGAGCGCCGGCGCCATACGCGGCACCGCCTGGGGCAGCCCATTCAAATGTGGTTGAAAGACGGGCGGGCCTATGCCGCCATGGCGTTTGAGATGAGCGAGAGCGGGATGTCGGCGGCGACCATAAACCATCTGCACGTCGGAGACAAGGTGGACTTGTCTCCCGTTGCCGGGTACCGCGTCGCTGCCATCGTCCGACGCAGCACCGGATCGATGTAGGGATTCGAATTTGTCGAACTTACTGAAAAGCAACAGAAAGGCATCTGCGAAATGTGTAAAGACCTTCCGATCTTTCGCAGCATGCTCGATATATAAGTCTTCTGTCCCCGGTCTTCAGTTTTAAGTCGCTTGTGTGAAAGGTCCGGCAACTCGGGAGGGCAGGACTTCACAGGCTGCGCAAAAACCTTGTCTTGCCACTCCGAACGGAGTCTGCGGACTGAGGATTCTCTCTTCTCTCGGTTTTTTGCCGTGTGCCCCACACGCGGTTTCGCATGCGAGCTCTTGGAGTTTTCGTTAGGGTCGCAAACTTTAGAGCGTGCGTGAAACTGGCTGTACTTCGGGAGGGCAGGACTTCAGTCGTGCCGGTTTTAGCCGCTGCGGGCTTCTTTCTCGCATCCGCCGCGCCCAACCGCTGCGATTACGTCGGCATCTTGAAAAAGAAATACAGCCCCAGAAAAAGGAAGATCAGGTCGGGAGACCAGGCCGCCAATTGCGGCGGTAGTTGTCCGATTCCTCCCATAGCTTCAAACAGGGCGGACACCGCCCAATAGCTGATTCCAATGCCGATGCCCATGGCCACACCGCCAATCGCGCCGCGGCTTCCAACCAGCATCGCAAACGGAATCCCCAGCATCATGCTGATCGGAGCAATCAGCGGATACGCCAGTTTCTTCTGCCACTGCACCAGCAGTGTAGAAACGTCGAATCCCGCGCGCCGCAGCCCCGCAATATAGTGCCCCAAATCGCTCAAATTCATCTGCGTGGCCTGAATCACTTCGCGGTTGAAATACGGCGGCGGCTCCACAAGTTCCGGAAGCGATGTCAGCTTGAACGGAGTGTAGCTGGTAACTTTACCATCGTTGAAATCGCGCACCCACCCGGATTCCAGCGCCCACGTCTTTTCGTTTTCCAGCCATTGCGCCCGGTTGGCAAAAACGCGCCGGCGCATCTGGAACGTCGCGGGGTCAAGCTCGATCACCGTCAGTCCGCCGAACAGATTCTGCTTGGCATCAAACAGATCGTAGTTGTACACCTTGTCGTTTTCCCCGAATATCCAACGCTGCGGCCGCGTGTACGTTTGCGCCGGCTTTCCTTTGATCTGGTTGCGCAGGGCATCCTGCCGTTGGTTCGCGTACGGCAGGTAGGTGTAGTCCAGCACGAACAGCGCGGCAGAAAGCAAGCCTCCGGCAAGCAGAAGCGGCAGGGCCAGCCGGTAAAGACTGATGCCGCTAGCCTTGAACGCCACGATTTCGTTGTTCTTGCTCAACACGCCCAGCGTCACCAGCACCGCGACGAGCGCGCCCAATGGTGTCAGCTGATATACAAGGTAGGGAATCAGAAACCGAAAGTAGCTGGTCACCACGAAGAACGGAATGCGGTGCCGCGCGATATCATCCAGCAGTTCAAAAAATGTGAACGTTTCGAACAGCAGGATGAACGCACCCATGATTACTGCAAAATAGTAAAAAAACCGCCGCAGCAGATACAGGTCGACAATCGTCGGAAAACTCGAAAACGTCGGCAACGCCCCTTCCCGGTGCGCGCTCCCGTTCGGTACCCGACTTGCCACCGTTGATCCCGCGGGAACCGACGGCGCCCGCGAGGGCGTCGTCACTCTCGGCCGCGGAAGAATCCCGCGCCGCCGCAGCAGTCTCCAAAAAACGCCCAGGCGCTCGAACAACGACCGCGCCTGCGATTCGCCTCGATACGTTTCCATCCGCGGCAGCAGGCTGAACCCGAACAGCGCCAGAACAACGTTCGCAATCCACATCCCGACCGACGGCGGCACCGCGCCCTGTCTCGCCAACCCTGCGCCCATGATGAACAGCGAATAGTAAGCTCCGATGACCAGAATCGCCAGAAGCGTGCCGGCCGCGCGACCACCACGCCGCGGTTGCGTACCGAGCGGCACCGCAATCAGCGAAAACACCAGACACGCCACCGGGAACGCGAAGCGCTGGTGCAGTTCCACCCGAGCATCGCGCCAATTCTTTCCGCGCTCGTCCCACAGTTGCGAAAGCGAGCGCTCTGGAATACTGATCTCGCGCTCCTTGGCCTGCGCCATGCCGCTCACTTCAATGGGCCAATCGCTGCGCCCAAACGCCGTCACGGAGTAGTGATCGGGATCTTCGCGAGAGAATTCGTGCGTGGCGCCGCCGTTCAGATGCAGCTCCAGCTTGCCCTGCTGGGGTTCGGCAATTACAATCGCGCTTTCCGCAAGCGTGACTTGGTTGCCGGATTGTGCCCCGGCTTCGGCCAGGAACACGCCGTTCCAGCGCGTCCCACTCGCGGAAACATCGTTGACATAGAGAATCATGCGGGGACGCTCTTCGAATACCCGCGGTTGCACCAGAAACGAAATTTGGGATTGGATCAGGCTGCCTTCAATGTCGCGGAACGTGCGAAGGGACAGGGGCGCCAGCCACAGGGTCATCAGCAGCGTCAGCGCAGCGCCGACGATGGCCAGCACGCCAACGGGGAAAAGGATGCGCTTTCGACTGATGCCCAGCGCGGTGATGGCGATGATTTCGCTGTCCATCGACATTCGCCCGAGCCCCAGCAGCACACCCACCAGCACGGCCATCGGCAACGTGAACACCAGCAGGCTGGGAATCAGACACAGGAACAGCTGCACGATTTGCGTGCTCGACCCCGAGTGGCGCACGATTAACTCCATCAGATGCACCAGCTTGGGCACGAACAACACAAATGTGAAGATAAGGAGACCGAGCAGAGCGTGGCGGACGACTTCGCGGACAATGTAGCGATCAAGGATGCGCATGGGGCGAAAGGGCAGTGTAACATGAGGGGTGCAGCGCATTCCGTTACGATTGCTTCGCGCCGGCATGGCTAGCACTGATCCGGGAGGCGGCGCGACATCGAGGCTCGGTTAGTCGGTTAATAGGAAAGCTTAGCTGCGTATTTGAACGTCCAATAGCGCAGGAACTCGCGTGCCCCCTTCAAACCCGAGACGCAAGAGACGGCCTGACGGTCGCGCGCTTCAAAAAGGGAACAGCACATTGAGGGAGAGAAACGAAGAATGAATCGAATTCATCTGGCGGTCTTGTGGCACATGCACCAGCCCCAGTACAAGGACCCGGAAACGAAACGATATGTGCTGCCGTGGACCCGTCTGCACGCCAGCAAAGATTATTGGGGCATGGTGAAGCTGTTCGAAGAGTTCCCGAACTTTCACGCCACCTTCAACCTGGTCCCGTCGCTGTGCATGCAACTGGAAGAATACGCCAGCGGCAAATTCAACGAGTCCTGGTTCAACCTGGCCTTCAAAAGCACCGAAATACTCACTCGCGAGGACAAAAACGAGATTCTAGCCCGCGCCTTTCAGGTGAATCATGAACGCCTGATGAGCCGTTGGCCAAGGTTTGTCGAATTGTATGAATGGTCCAGGCCGGCGGGCGGCGCTCAGGCGCTCGTGACCTTCACCGGCCGCGACTGGCGTGATTTGCAACTCCTGTCGCAACTCGCGTGGATGGACGAAGAGTGGTTCTCCAAGGATCCCGTCGTCAGCCGCTTGGCCAATCGCGGCAAGGACTTCTCTGAGAGTGACAAGCAGGCCCTAAAGGCGAAACAGATTGAACTGATGGGCATGGTGCTGCCGGCTTATCGCGAAGCCGCCGCCCGTGGTCAGGTCGAAATCAGCACCACGCCGTTTTACCATCCCATCCTCCCCTTGATTTGTGATTCGGATATCGCGCGTGTGGCCAACCCTGCCACACCGCTTCCGCGCCGAGCCTTCCGCCATCCCGAAGACGCGCGCGAGCAACTGCGCCGGGCCCGCGAATATCACGAGAAGATGTTCGGCTCGAAACCAGTGGGGTTGTGGCCGTCAGAAGGCTCGGTGTCGGATCAGACGCTACAGATTGCCGCCGAAGAGGGGTTCCAGTGGTTTGGCACAGATGAGGGCGTGCTCGGGCGAACGCTGAACGTCGGATTTTTCCGCGATGCCAACGGCATTCCCGCCAACGCCGACAAAATGTACCAGCCATGGCGCGTGCAGATCGCTCAAACCGGCATCACCGGATTGTTCCGCGACCATCATCTCTCGGACCTGGTCGGATTTGTCTACAGCCGCATGGACAGCAAAGCCGCCGCCGCTGATTTGCACGGCAAGCTCCGTCATCTGGGGTCAAACGTTTCGACCACGCAGCCGTTAACCGTTAGCCTGTTTCTCGATGGAGAAAACGCCTGGGAATACTATCCTGGCAATGGCCGCGAATTCTTGCGCGAATTTTACCGCCTCATTAGCGACGACCCCGATTTTCGCGCACTTACCGCCAGCGAAACCATTGCCGCAGCTGGAGAGGTGCCGGTGACCAGCGGAATTTTCCCGGCTTCGTGGATCAACGCGAATTTCGACGTCTGGATCGGCCATCAGGAGGATGTCGCGGCATGGGAGTTAATGTGGGACGCGCGCGAAGCCTACGGCAACGGCGTGGAAGCAGCGGCGAAGGGTCGTCAGGACGCGCCAACCAAGACGGCCCTGGCACAAGCCCAGGAATCGTTGCTGGTGGCTGAGGGCAGTGACTGGTGCTGGTGGTACGGGCCGGAACACAGCACCGCAAATGACGCGGAATTTGACGCCCTGTACCGCAAGCATCTCACCGGAATTTATCTGGCGCTCGGAAAAATCGCCCCGGAGGAATTGGGCAAGCCCATCAAGAAGAGTCCCGAACGCGCCTACCAGCAGGTGCCATCATCCATGCTCAAGGTAAAGGTCGACGGCGTTGAGTCCTCGTATTTCGAATGGCTCGGCGCCGGCGTCTATTCCCCCGAGCGCCGCGGCGGCGCCATGCACGGCCGCGTATTCTGTTTGAAGGAATTGCGCTATGGATTTGAAGAAGGTCGCTTCGTTGTCAGAGTCGATTGCTTTCCGGATATTTTGGGCGAGATGGAGGATCCGGAGTTTCGCATTGTGATTGGCGCGCGGGAAGAAACCACGATCGTCGTGAACCTGGAGCGCGGCCGCCTGAAGGAATTTGCCGTCGAGAAGAATCGCCTTTGCCTGCTGAATCCCTCCAAGATCGCGGCTGCCGCCTACCAGCGGATTCTCGAAGTGGCCATAAGTGGTGAACAATTGGATTTGCGCGGCATGAACAAGTTCACCCTGGGGGTCGCGCTCTGGCACATCGGATTGCCGATTGACGTCCTGCCAGCCGAGGGCTCCCTGGAAGTGAACTTAGGAGAGGAAAATTCCGCCTGGGGAATCCGACCGGCAAGCACCCCGTAACTCAGCCTCGGGCTCAGGCTGTAGCTTCCTTCTGCAATGCAGCAGCATGGGCTCTTATGCCAGCCACGATGGTCCCGTGGCTCGGGCCTTCAGGACTGAATCTTTTCCCGAGCGCTACTCGTAGCGCAACGAAATCATCGGATCGATCCGCGAAGCCCGCCGAGCCGGCAAATACCCCGCCACCGCCACCACCAACAACAGCACAACCACGCCGCCCACCAGCGTCACCGGATCATTGCGCCGCAACCCAAACAGCATGCTGGCAACCAGCCCTTGCGCTGCCAGCGCCACGGGCACTCCGATCGCCGTGCCCACCGCCACCAGCCACAGACTTTCCCGCAGTACCAACCACAGAACGTGCGCGGGCTCGGCGCCCAGCGCCATGCGCACCCCAATTTCGTTGGTGCGCCGCGACACCACGTACGACATCAGTCCGTAGATCCCGATACACGACAGAACTAGCGCCAGCACCCCGAAAAACGACGACAGTTGCGCCACCAGCCGCTGATTGCTGATGGAGCGCGCTACCCGTTCGTCCAGCGTCGTCACATCAGACACCGGCACCGTAAGATCCACAGCGTGAATTGCTTGCCGAATGGCCGCCACCGCCGCACCCGTATCGCCCGAATACCGCACCTCGAACGAGTTCAGGTAGCGCACATTTTGCGAATACGGCAAATAATCGCCCGGCTGCGGCTCTTCATCCAGGCTGTTGTACTTCACGTCTTTCACCACTCCGATCACCTCGATATCGCCAGCGTGTTCGGGGCCGCCGCGTCCGTAGTGCTTCCCAATCGGCGATCCCGCGGGAAACAACGTGCGCGCCGTGGTCTCGCCAATCACGCCCACCTTCGGAGAAGTGGCGGAATCTTGCGCACCAAACGCCCGTCCAGCCAACACCGGGATACCCATGGTGGCAAAGTAACCATCGCCCACCGCGTTGTGATGTACATCGCTGTCGCGATGTCCTTCCGGATAGCCTTGCACCCAGATGGCGTTATTCCACGTGCCTTCATTAAACGTGAATCCAGAAAAGCTGGCGGCGCTCACTCCCGGAAGCGCGGACACGCGTTGTTCAATTTGCCGGTAAAGATTCTCAAGGCGCGTGTCCTCTTGGTACCCAGCAGAACCGGGATCGACGCGCAGCCGAATCACGTTCTGCTTATTAAATCCCGTGTCCACGTTCCTCAGATTCATCAGCGCGCGCACAAACAGCCCGGCTCCAACCAGCAACACCAGCGATAGCGCCACTTGCAACACCACTAGCACTTTTGCCAACGGGCCCCTCGACGAGCCCGCTGCTTGCCCCCGACCTTCCTTCAGGGAATCGGTCACCTGTACGCGCGTGGCACGAAAAGCCGGAATAGTTCCAAATAGCAGTGCCGTCGCCAGCGTCACCATCAGCGTGAAGAGCAGCAAACGCATGTCCAGAGCGACATTCAAATGCAGCGGCATGCGCCCATCATCAACCATCCGTAAAAGCAAGCGGCTTGCCACCGAAGCAAACGCTATCCCCAGCGCTCCGCCCATCAGAGCCAGCATCAGGCTCTCCGTCAGTAATTGCCGAATCAGCCGCGAACGCCCCGCGCCCAGCGCCCGCCGAACCGCGAACTCGCGCGCACGCGCCGTCGAGCGAGCCAGCAGCAGATTCGCAATGTTCGCGCAAGCGATCAGCAGCACCAGCCCCACCACGGCCATCAGAATTTTCAGCGGCTCGGAAAACATGTAGCGAAGCCGTGAGAAACCCGTGGCCATGGATTCCAGCGCAACATGCGTTTTGTCCAGTTCCCGCAGCGTTTGTTGGTTCAGTGGAACGCCGGAAAATCCGCGCAGGATTTGCTGGTACAGCACGTTGACCTCGGCAGTTGCCTCCGCGTTGCTCACGCCCGGCTTCAGCCGGGCCATCAGGTGCAGCGACTCGAATATGTTGTCATTGTAGCCGTCGAAACCCGGCGGCACTTCTTTCTGCATCGATAGCGGAATCCAGATCTCGGGCGACTCACCAACCTTCGTCCCAAAAAACTCCGCCGGAGCTACGCCCACAATGGAATACGACGTCGACCCGATGGTCAGCTTCTTGTCGAGCACCGAGCGATCCCGCCCCAGGTTCTGCGTCCACCACGTGTAGCTCACCATCGCCACGGGATGTCCTCCCTGGGTACGATCGTCGTCCTCGGAAATCGCCCGCCCGACCACCGGTTGCACCCCCAACATCGGAAAATACGTCCCCGAAACAAGTTGCACGTTCATCGGCTCGGCTTCACTTTGCCCCTGCACCAACCCGTGAACCTTATCGACCATGCTGAACGCCGCTGCCACATCGGAAAAAACGTGATTGCGTTTCTGCATCTGGCGATAAAAAGGGTAGGAGTACAGCCAGCGATTCGGAAAGCCGTCGCTGATTCCTTCATCAAGCCCGTCCCCGAACAGCACCAGTTGCGAAGGTTCCTTCACGGGAAGTGATTTCAGCAGCACCGTGTCCAGCAAGCTGAAAATCGCCGTATTCGCGCCGATGCCCAGTGCCAGCGACAGCAACGCCACCGCCGTGATTCCGGCGCTTCGTGCCATCCCTCGCAGCCCGTAGTTCACGTCCTGAACACAATCCTCCAGCCATTCCCATCCCCACGCCGACCGGCTCTTCTCCCGCAACACCGCCGGATTGCCAAACCGCCGGCGCGCCGCGGCACGGGCCTCGCTCGCTTCTGTGCCGGACTCCGCCTGTTGCTCCCCGCGCAGTTCCAGGTGCAGCCGCATCTCCTCTTCCAGATCGGCATCAAACTGCCGCCGGTGCAGCAGCATGTTCAGTCGTCTTCCCAGTTCGCGCAGCCAGTTCATTCCGCCGATCCTTTCAGACCGCTTCAATCACCCGCGCCACCGCGCCGATAACGCGTTCGAATTGCGACAACTCGACGGCCAATCGCTTGCGCCCCGCCGCCGTGAGCTGGTAGTAGCGGGCCCGCCGATGGCCCGCAGTCGTGCCCCATTTCGCCGTCACCCAACCCTTGATCAACATTCGCTGCAGCGCCGGATACAGCGAGCCCTCTTCCACTTGCAGCACCTCGTTGGAGATGCGCTGAATGGACTCGGCAATTTCGTAACCGTGGAGTTCGCCGGAGCGCGCCAGGGTTTTCAGAATCAGCAGGTACAGCGTTCCCGGAGGGATTTCGTCGCGAGGCACAGGCAGCTCCTTGACATAGTTAGACTATGTCAGTGTCCGTTGGTTAGCCACATTTGTCAACGGGTCTACTTTTCCGGGGCCGCGTAGTACTGTAGTGGAGATTTTCTCGGCCTCACCTGAAAGCAGGCATCGCATGTTCCGCGACGCACGCCAGCCTCTTCTTCTCATTCTCGTGCCGCTGTTCCATCTTGTTGCCATCTGCGCCCCGATTCGTGCCCAAGATCCCATTCGGGTCGAATCCAGCCAGGTGCTGGTTCCGGTGGTGGTGCTGAATGACAAGCTTTATACCCAGTTGCGCAGGGCGCAACTGGAAGGACGTCAACGGAGTGCGCAGCTGCTGGAAACCCTTTCGATTTCCGGCTTGTCCGCAAAGGATTTTCGTTTGTCCGAGGATGGCCAGCAGCAGAGGATTCAAAGTGTGGCCTCGGAAGCTGCAAGTTTCGCAATCGTCCACGACAACTATGGTAAGCACCCGGAAACCACTGGCTCCGGCGGCGGAAGATGGAGCTATGCGGACCGGCCCGGGAACGACGTCAGTGAATGGCTTGCCTGGCCCAAATATGTAATCGCCTATGTGCCCCCACCATCACCTCCCGGAAGTTGCCATCAGATCGTCGTCAAGGTTGACCGGCGGCATGCCCTGGTCTGGGCTCGCAGCGAATACTGCAACACCCAACATCCCCCGACGGACCCTTTGAACGGAACGGAGTTTGGAAACCAGATGGAAGGCGATCTGGCCTCCACGAAAGGCAGCAAGCTCGATTTAGCGGTTCACGCTGTCACCCTCTTCGAAAGCTCCGGCCACGCGCGCGTCTTTATCGCGCTCGAGTTCCCGTGGCAGTCTCTCAAACACGAATTCAGGCAGGGCACTTTGTACGCCTCTATCGGTACCTTGCTCCTGATTTACAACGAGGACGGTACCCTGGCCACGCGCCGCAGCGATTTCGCTTGCTGCGACTATGGCAACGACATCAAGAAGCCTGCGAAAAGCGAGAACTCCGAGGTGCGCTCTGCTGACGTCGGCGCCGTTATTCCCAGTCGTTTTGAAACCCAAATGGAACTGCCTCCCGGGGTTTACGAACTTCGCGCCATCCTTAGCGACGGAGAAAACTTCGGTCGCGAGCGCGTTCCTATCACCGTCGAGAGCCACGACGGAAAGGAACTGGCTCTCAGCCAACTGGTCCTTTCCAAGCGTGTCCGCAAGCTGAACGCTCAGCCGACGGAGCCTGCGCCCAAACAGCCAGGAGGCCTGACGCCGCTGATCAGTAAAGGTGTTGAATTCACACCGACGACCGGAACGCATTTCCGAAAGGACCAGCTGCTTTACGCCTACTTCGAAGTGAACGAGCCCGAACGCGCTCCCGGTGCCGCAACAACCGTCATGGCTCACATGAGAATCGTCGATGCCAACACCGGCAGAGTGAAACTCGATTTTGAGCCTGTGAATGCCGCGCCTTATGCCACATCTGACAGTTCCGTTATTCGCATCGGCCGGGGCATCGACCTCGACACTCTGGCGGATGGCCCCTATCGTCTCGAAGTGCAGGCAAGGGATGCGGCGGGACAAAACACGCCGTGGCGCGCGGCAAACTTTCAGGTTGAGTCAGTCGGACTTCCGGAGATCGTGCTGCCAGCCGCAAGCCCCGGTACTCTCTAATTCTCTAATTGTGGAGCGTAATCGCGCTGCGCGAATCGTGTAGCGGCCGTCTTCTGGCGGCTTTTTAGGCGTGTTGCACCCCTGTCAGGGGGCGTGCGCCCTGGTCGAAAGGTAGCTCTGGCTTTTGTGCCAGCCCGGGTGCTGTAGCTTTTGGGCAAGGCTGTGGCCTCGCTTCTGTAGCGCCGGCTTTAGCCCCCACCTTGCCGCCTGGCAACCGTTGCTAGCCGGTCAGATTCTTCCGAGCAGTAGCAAAATCACCAGGATCAGCACCACCAATCCCAATCCGCCGCTGGGGTAATATCCCCAGCCACGGCTGTAAGGCCAACTGGGCAATGCACCAAGCGCCGCGAGCAACAACAGCACCACTAAAATTGTAAGCAGCATAGTGTCACTCCTCAGCCACGAGGGTGACCTCTTTCACGCCGCCTAACAACTGGTGGGAATCTGTATCCTTCGCCGCAGAAAACGGTAGCGGCCCGCGCAATCACTACTTACAGGATTATCCCGAACACTTCTCACGCTCGAGGCCTCCGCCTGCGCAAGAGTCGTCCCGCTCCCAGAAAACTCAATCCGCTGAAAATCAGCGCAATCGTTCCGGGCTCCGGCGTCGACAGAATCTCCCCAAACACCCCGTCTTGTTGATTGTTGTAACCGGCCGTGAAATACAGCGCATCCGGATTGTCGTTCGTTCCGCCGGTGCGAAAATCCAGCGCCCACAAGAATGGGTTGACGATCGGCAGCCCATCGCTCCAGTTCACCGTGCCCAGAAACTGGTTGTTATGCCTGGGATCGTAAACCAGAATCTGCCCGTCGCCGAATTGCCCAATCAGCAAATCGCCGCCAAAACTTCCGAAGCCCGCGGGAGCCATCGTGATTCCCCAGGGCGCATACAGCGAGCCGCCCGTCGCGATTCTTGTCAGAAACGTGCCGCTGCTGTTGAACTCGTCCACAAATCCGCCGGGCAATCCAACCCCTTGCGCATTTACGGCCGCGTAGGTCACGTACAAATTCCCGCCAATATTCTGAATGTTGAAAGGATGGAATCCCGGCACCGCGTTCGGGTCTACAAACTTCCCCGCGAATGTCGTGGCGGTAACATTCTTGAAGCTCGAATCGAATACCGTGATATGACCGGTGTTGTCGGCGGCGTAAATATAGTTCGCGCTTCCATTGCTGGCGATCGCGAGCCCCGTGTACACGGCGCCGGGAGTCGTCGCAACCGTTGCCGCCGTCGCGCCACCGTTCCAGCCAAGAATTCGTCCATCCAGAGTATCGAATAGAAAGTGCGCAGGGTTGCCGTTCAGCAGATCGAAGCCGGAACTGCCGTTGAACACTTGCCCCGTCGGTCCGGTCGGGAATCCGACCGGCGGGATGCCCACAACCAACGGTATGCTGTTTCCCGCTCCATCGTAAAGCGTAGCGGTGTTCGATGCTTGGTTGGAAATCCAGAACGGGGAAGTTGGCGCAAACGCCATTCCCCACGGGTTCTTCAAGTTCGGGTCAAAATTCTCCGCGCGCCCCATAACATCCGAGACCAGGTTGATTTGAGTAAATGTAGAATCCGCAGTCGCGCGCTGCGGGAATACCGCAAGCAGCAGCAGGGCACACACCACCGGCGCACGACGGGCAATCTTGTCGCGACACATAGTACCGCTCCTTCTGAGGGGATACCGTCGGCCGGGGTCGCGGTTTTTTGCTCCCACCAGCCGCGCACTATACACCGGCGTAAAGATTCCAGCACTAGTTTTTGTTGCCGGCGCACACTGACGGCGAACGCTGTTCCGCTGCCGACGGCGGCATAGAACTGTAGGGGTAATTGCGGAACGCCATTGGGCTTTGGCGGGAGGCAAAAGCCTTGCGCAAATGTGGCAAATGTCTGCACAGTTCGCCATGCGAAAATCCTTGCATTGAATTTTAATGCCGCGTATAAATCACAGAAATCACGAGCATTGATGATGGCCTTCCGGCGATTTCCGTTCAGGACCCAGAATTGCGAAGAGATTCGCCGGAGAAGTGTGTCTCTCCCGTAGAATCTTTAAGCTTGACCGCCTCGAGCTGGAAAAAAGGTGAAAGATGAAATCGCTCGCTCTGGGTTTATGCTTAGCGGTTGCTGCATTTGCCCCGGTTTCAGCCCTAGCTGATGGCACCACGTTTGTGTTTCAGTCCGTAATCAATCCCGGTGATCCCGCCTTCACCCAATTGCTTGGCATTAACAACTCGGGCACCATCGCTGGCTACTTTGGCGACGGTACCGTCGTCCCGAACAATGGCTTCACCCTCGTCCTCCCTAGCACCTACACCGCTGAGAACTTCCCAGGCTCCGTGCAGACCCAAGTTGTTGGCATCAACAACACCGGAGAAACCGTAGGATTTTGGACCGACGGCGTTGGCGTTCAGCACGGTTTCACCGACATTGGCGGCACGTTCACCAGCGTTAACAACCCCATGACTACCACCGTTACCCAGCTCCTCGGTGTCAACAACGCTGGCACCGCCGCCGGCTATTGGACCGACGGCGCCGGAAATTTCCACCCCTTTACCTGGGTCCCCGGCACATTTACCTCAGTAGCTGTCCCCGGCCTGGTCAGCGCGCAAGCCACGAACGTCAATAACGCGGGAATGGTCGTCGGTTTTAACATGACCAGCGCCTCCGCCTCTGAGGGTTTTCTGGACAACGGCGGCGTGTTCACGTTTCTTCAATTTCCAGGGTCGACGTTTACGCAAGCGCTGGGCTTGAACAATGACGGCGAAATTGTGGGATTCTACACGGACGCCGACGGAAACAACCATGGATTCCTTTACAACATCGCCAGCGGAACCTACCAGGAGATCGACGATCCTCACGCATCCGGCCCCGGCGGTACCATCATCAACGGGATTAACGACAATGGCCAGATCGTGGGTTTCTACACCGACGCCAACAATAACACCATTGGCATGGTTGGCACTGCACTCACTCCAGAGCCGGCCTCGCTCCTTTTGTTAGGCACCGGCCTGCTCGGACTGGGCGGAATTCGCCGCCGCATCGCCAAACCACGCAATTCCGCCACGAAGTAAACAGGCCCGAAGTCATCGCTGCTGACGGGAGGCTGCATCGCAGCCTCCCTCCCAATCCTACGCCGTGCGGCCGTCCGCTTTTGTAGTGGCCGACCTTCAGGTCATTTCTTGGGCCGGTAGCATAGGCTTCAGCCTTTGTGTCGCACTTTGTGGCGCCGCCCGTTGGGCTGCGGCGGCTCGCCGCCCGCGGCACGCAACATAGCGAGCCGGATTGACCGTCCGCCACGACAAATTCTGCCGCGGCAGTCTAGAGGTAGCCATTGCCGGGATGTCTCCTTGCACGTCAAACCGCGAGCCCGGAGCATCCAATTTCCGGGCAACATTCCGCAAGTCCAAGGAGCCTGCTCATGAACCCGTCGGACGAATACCAGGCCATTGTGATTGGTTCGGGACAAGGGGGAAATCCGCTCTGCGCCGCGCTGGCCGGTGCCGGGCTTCGCACCGCCCTGATTGAACGCCAGCATGTCGGCGGAACCTGCATCAACGAGGGATGCACGCCCACAAAAACCATGGTGGCCAGCGCCCGCGTGGCGTATCTGGCGAGGCGCGGAGCCGATTACGGCATCGACGCGGAAAATATCCGGGTCGAAATGCAGCGCGTACGGCAGCGCAAGCGCGACATCGTCAACAGTTTTCGCAACGGCAGCCAGGGGCGCCTTGAAAAAACCGCAAACCTCGATCTGATCTTCGGCGAAGCGCGCTTCACGGGGAAAAAGTCGCTGGCCGTTCGCCTCAACGACGGCGAGCGCCAACTTACCGCCGAGAGAATATTCATCAATGCTGGAGCGCGGCCCGCTGTGCCCACCATCGAGGGACTGAAAGACGTCCCGTTCCTCAACAGCACGTCCATCATGGAATTAGACAGCGTTCCGGAGCATCTCGTGGTTCTCGGAGGCGGCTACGTGGGTCTCGAGTTTGGACAGATGTTTCGCCGCTTTGGAAGTCGCGTCACCGTTATTCAATCCCGCGAGCAATTGCTCAGCAGGGAAGACGCCGATGTCGCCGGGGAAGTGACCAGCATCTTGAAGCAAGACGGAATTGAGGTTCTGCTAAACACCAAAGCCGAGCGCGTACAGAAAGACGCAGCGCAGATCCGGCTCAATGTGCGCAGCGGCCCTGAAACCCGCGCCGTGCAATGCTCCCACCTCCTGGTAGCCACCGGCCGGACGCCCAACACGGATTCCTTGAACCTCCCGGCCGCCGGCATCGCGACCGACCAGCGCGGGTTCATTCGCGTGAACGCAAAACTGGAAACCAGCGTAGAAGGTGTCTTTGCGCTTGGGGACATCAAGGGCGGCCCGGCCTTCACACACATTTCTTACGACGACTTTCGCATCCTGCGCACCAACCTCATTGACCACGGCGATACCAGCATCAAGGGCCGAATGGTGCCTTATACGCTTTTCATCGATCCGCAACTCGGTCGCGTAGGCCTGAGCGAGGCGGAAGCACTCGCAAAAAAAACCAGGATTCGTGTGGCAAAAATGCCCATGAACTATGTCGCGCGAGCATTGGAAATCGATGAAACCCGCGGATTCCTCAAGGTCATCGTCGATGACCGCACCGGGAAGATTCTTGGCGCCGCCGTCCTCGGCGTCGAGGGCGGGGAAGTGATGTCCATGCTGCAACTGGCCATGATGGGCAAGCTGAAGTACAGCAAATTGCGCGACGGCATCTTTGCTCATCCCACGCTCGCTGAGTCCCTCAACAATTTGTTCACCCATTTTGAATCGTGATGCGGCCTTGCAAATGTTCAATTTCCCACTGCCCCATACACCTTGATCCAGTGATTTCGCATGCGTGCCTTGATCTGCTTGCCGTTCAGGTTCGAGATGATCAGGTTGGACTCCTGTACCGGCATATGGCAATCAACGCAATTGTCCCGAATCCTGGGGCCCAGCTTCGCAAATTCGCCGCAGTCGCTGTCCTTGTGGCACTTCAGGCATTTGATTTCATAACAATGCTGGCTCCCTCGACCCGAGTAGACTGTGGTTGCATGACGACCAAAGGCTCGGGAGAAAGGAGCCAGACATGATCATTATAGGAGTAGATTTTCACCCGAGCTTTCAGCAAATCGCTTTTATGGATCAGGAAACTGGTGAGTGCGGAGATCGGCGATTGAATCACAGCGATGGAGAAGCCGAGCGGTTCTACAAGGAGCTAAAGGAGAGAGGCGTCAGCGTGCGTGTGGGATTGGAGGCCACGGGTTACTCACGCTGGTTCGAGCGGTTACTGGCAGAGCTGGGTTTCGAGGTGTGGATTGGCGATGCGGCAGAGGTCAAGAGACAGCGAGGCCGGAAGCAGAAAACCGACCGCGAGGATGCCCGACTCTTGCTGAGGCTACTGCTGGAAAATCGCTTTCCTAAAATCTGGGTACCCGGTCCAGACAATCGTGACATGCGGCAACTGCTTTGGCACCGGCATCGACTGGTGCAGATGCGGACGCGGATCATGAATCAGCTGCAGGCGGTGGCAATGAACGAAGGCTATCGCTGGAAGAAAAAGCTGTTCAGCGCACAGGGACGAGCACTGCTAGAGAAACTCTCGTTGGCTCCCTGGGCCAGTCGGCGCCGGAAAGAATTATTGGAGCTGCTGGACCAACTGGATCCAAAGATTGCGGAGTTAACGACAGCGGTCGAGAAAGAAGCCAATAAACGGCCCGAGGTGGTGCTGTTGAAGACGCATCCTGGCGTGGGACCCATCACGGGGCTGGCGTTCGTTCTGGTCATTGGGACACCGGATCGGTTTCCTTGTGGCAAGAAGATCGGTAGCTACACGGGGCTCATTCCCAGTGAAGACTCTAGCGCCGGCCGGCAACGGCTGGGACACATCAGCAAACAAGGCAATGCGTTGTTGCGCTTCTTGCTGGTGGAAGCAGCGCAAGCAGCCGCGCGGTGTAACCCGGACTGGCGACGTCGGTATATGCACCTGATGATGCGCCGGGAAAAAAGAATTGCCAAGGTGGCCATGGCCAGGAAACTCGCTGTTCGGTTGTACTGGATGTGGCGCAACAATTGGCAATATTCGCAGTTGGTTGAATTCGGTTCGAACGCGGGAAAGCTCGTACTCGGACATGGCGTGAAGTAAAGCGTCGTCCACTTGATTGGGCATCCCGCTCCCTGAAAAGGGAGTTTGAAGTAGTAATCATGGTCGAAGTTTTGATCGGAGAGATGTTTGGGTCGGACTGAAACTGACCGACAGATTACGAACGAGCCGTGGTCGTCGATGCAGAGGGTCGGAGAAAAACGAAGAGGACCACTCTTAGGAGTGAATGGAAAAGTGTGCGCAAAAAGAATTCAAAAGGGCTGAAAAGAATGAAAAAAGGACTTGACAAGATCAGCATTGTTAGAGATGTCCGAGTAAGCCG
>CAWDRK010000013.1:0-23484 GCA_963804635.1 Candidatus Acidiferrales bacterium | reverse complement strand
AACAGCACTACCGAACCATCTAGCGTGACCGTCTCCACACCAGGGATGCTCGCCGGGCTTCGCGCCACTAACGCGCGGGTTCCCCAAAACGCGAGCAGTAGTCCAAGCGCCCCGCCCAGGCCCGCCAGCAACAGGTTCTCGGTCACAAACTGCCTGACCACACGCGTCCGTCCTGCTCCCAGAGCGGATCGAACGGCAATCTCTTTCTGCCGGGAAGCCGCCCGCGCCAGAAGCATGTGGGCCACGTTCGCGCACGCCATCAGGAGCACGAATCCCACGGAGCCCAGCAAAACCAGCAGCGGTGCTTCTACTTTGCCTACAACCTGTTCTCTTCAGCGGAGTCACGCACGACATTCTGATTCGTTCCCGGGTACTGCTGCTCCAGGCGCGCCGTGATGGTGGTCATTTCTGCGCGCGCTTGCTCGGAGCGTTGCACCCGGCTTCAGCTTGCCAAACACGCGCAAACTGTTTCCCGCGCGATTGTGAACCCGGTCGCCGAATGCAATTGGCACCCACAATTCCGCATGCGGCGCCCAGAAGGGCGCAAACTGAAAGTCTCGCGGCATGACGCCAACAACGGTGTACGCCTCGCCATTCAGCCGAATCACTTTTCCATCAACGTTGCGGTCCCCGGAAAATCGCCGCTGCCACAGCCGGTAGCTCAGAATGACTTCGTGCTCCGAACCCGCCCGATCGTCCTGTTCGGTGAACAGTCGCCCTAGCAGCGGTTGCGCCCCGAGCAGCGGGAAAAGGCCATACGTAATCTTGTGGCCGCGAATATTCTCCGGCTGATCCACGCCGGTCAGATTCGGTGACCAATATTCTGCTGCGCCCATGGCCTCAAATGAACGCCTTTGCGCTCGCCAGTCGACGTAGTTCGCCACCGAGATCGGTCCATTCCCGTCGTTCAGAATCGTGACAAGCCGGTCCGCGTCCTTGTACGCCAGCGGGTGCAGCAAAATTGCGTTCACCACGCTGAAGATGGCCGTGTTTGCGCCAATCCCCAGGGCCAGCGTAAGGACCGCGATGGCCGTAAAGCCCGGGCTTTTCCGCAACGCTCGTGCTCCGTATCGCAAATCCTACAGCAAGGTCGCCGCGAAGCTCACCCCGCGCGCGTCGCAGCATTCCTCCTTGGCGCGCTCAACTCCTCCGAACTCAATCCGTGCGCGACGCATCGCATCTTCGTGAGCCACGCCCTGGCGCTTCAGATCCGCTGCGTACGCCTGCATGTGAAAGCGCAGCTCCGCGTCCATCTCGCTTTCCTCGCCGTCCGCCGCACCATAGCCCGCATCCACGAACGAACCTGGCTCCACAGCGCCATTCTCCCGCCTCCTTGCTAACGCACGACTCGCTCAACCCATTTCGCCTCATTCGTACCGCAGCGCCACCATCGGGTCGACCCGCGTGGCCCTCCGCGCCGGAATGTAGCTCGCCACCACCGCCACGACGATCAGCAGCAGGCCCACGCCAACAAACGTCCACGGGTCGCTTGCACTTTACGCCAAAGAGCAAATTGGTGAGCACGCGCGTCCGAGCCACGCGGCCACCGCTCCAGCGAACACGCCGATACCGACCAATTTCGCGCCATGGCTCAGCACCAGCCGCGAAACATCCAATCGCTGCGCGCCGAGAGCCATGCGCACGCCAATCTCATGCGTGCGTTCGCTTTTACCAGATAGGACGTGACGCCATAAATTCCAACTGCCGCCAACGCCAGCGCCAGAAACGCAAACACGCCCAAGAGCAGAAAGGCCAGCCGCTGCGCCGAAACGTTTCCCGCAATAACTTCGTCCATCGATTTCACATCGAACACCGGCTGATTCTTGTCCACCGACCAGATTGCGTTCTTGATCGCCGGCAAGATCGCTCCCGGCGGCATCGAGGTTCGTCTACCAGGCTCATGGTTTGGTCCGGGCTCTGAAGGGAAGGGAATAGATCGTCGGCATGGCTGCTGATCGAAGCCCGTATCGCGAACCCCGCCGACGACTCCGACGATTTCGCGCGCCGGCCGCGTGGTATCCGGTACTTGCAAATGTTTCCCGATCGGATCCGCGTTCAGAAAAACCGCGTGCCAATGTCTCGTCAATCACCACTACGCGCGGCAGATCCAGATTGTCTTGCTCCGAAAAGATGTGTCCTTTGATCAGCGGAATTCCCATGGTGGCAAAGTAATTCGCATAAGTCGCGGTAGTCCGCCGCAGATGTACCCCAGGGGCGAGCGGCGGATTTTCCTTCACTACGAAATATCCCATGTCCATGTCGTCCTGGCTCAGTGGGACGATTTCCGTGAACGCAGCGGACTGAATTCCGGGCAACGCTTCGACGCTGCTCAGGAAACGCTGGAACGCATCGGCTTGCTTGCGCGGCTCGCGATACTGCGAGTCGTTAGCATCCGCCGGCAACTTAATCCGCAGCGTCAGCAGATGATCGGGACGAAATCCAGTTGACTTCGATGGGTCCAGAAGCTCTTGATCATCAGCCCCGCGCCAATCACCAGCACAAAGGCCAGCGCGGATTCCACAATCACGAGCCCCCGCCCGGGTGCTATTTCCTCGCAGGCTGGACACAAACCCCCGCCCGCCCTCTTTCAATGTTTCGTTCACATTACAGTGCAGGCTTTGCAACGCGGGAATCAAACCAAAAATGACCCGGTCAGCAGCGAAACGACGATCGTGAAAGCAAACCCTTACTGCTCATGTGAATTCCGGGCAATGTCACCTTATCAGCCACATTCGGCACAGGAATCCACGACGGCGCGAATCACCAGCAAGTGCGTCGACCACAGCGCCAATAGCGCTCCCACGCCCCGCCCAGCAACGCCAATATTGTGCTCTCCGTCGGAACTGACCGATCGGTATCAGCCGTCCTGCCCCCAGCGCTATGCGAATCGAGACTTCTCTCTGCCGCGCAATGGAGCGCGCCAGCATGATATCAAGTTGCCCACGTTGGCGCAAGAGATCAGCAGCACGAAGCCTACGGCTCCGAGCAACACCAGCAGCGCGGGCACCAGTATTTCACGCGCACGTCCTGCAGTGGCACCAACACCACGCCAAATCCTTTTCGCGTTGGACGCGCGTTTCAATCCGGCCCGCAATCACGCTCATTTCACCGCTAGCCTACTTCAGCGTCACCCGGCCTCAACCGGCCGAACACGAAATCGCTATCGGCGCACTTGATCCAGTCCCTGTCGAACGGAACCACCAGATCCGCGGGAAACAGCGCGCAAAGTCTCCGGCAACACTCCGATGATGGTGTATTCTTCGCCATTCAACGTCATGCCGCGTCCCACTCGGTTGTGTCGCCGGCAAATTTCCGCTGCCAATACCCGTAGCCCAGGACGGCGTAGTTGTGCCGTCCCGCTCCTTCTTCCAAACTAAAAGTGCGCCCCACCACCGGCTTGATTCCAAAAAAGTCGCCGAAATTCGTGGTTACTCGTAAGCCCGCCACCTGCTCCGGCTCACCCGGTGCGGTTACCGTGCCGGTGCCGTGTTCGAACATGAACAAGTCGTCGAATGACTTGCTCTGTTCCTTCCAGTCCAGATAGTCCTGTCCTGCCGGCCCGATGCGGCTCCAACCGTGTCCCATGTTGCTGATCCAAATCACCACCAGCCGGCTTCCTTCTCGAATCGGCAGTGGCTGCAGCAGCGTAGCGTTCACAACATTGAAAATTGCGGTGTTCGCGCCAATCCCCAGCGCCAGTGTCAGCACTGCAATGGTGGTGAAGCCGGGACTCTTCGCCAGTGTCCTCACGCCATAACGCAAATCCTGCAACAGCGTTTCCAGAAAACTTACGCCGCGCGCCTCGCGACACTCCTCCTTCGCTCGCTCCACTCCTCCAAACTCAATGTGCGCCCGCCGCATCGCTTCTTCGTGAGCCACTCCCTGCCGCTCCAGATCCTCGGCATACGCCTCTATGTGAAAGCGCAGCTCGGCGTCCATGTCGCTTTCCATGCGCGTGCGCGCCGCCATCGCTCGCATCCACGATTGAATCTGGCTCCAGAGCCTCATACTTCCTCCGGCTTCGTCCCCAAGATCCCCGCGATCACGTCCGCCATGCGGTTCCAGTTTTCGGTTTCGGTATGCAGCCTGCGCTTGCCTGCGGCGGTCAGTTGGTAGTATTTGGCCTTCCGTTTGTTTTCCGACTCGCCCCACGCGCTGGTGATCCAGCCCTGATGCTCCAGGCGATAGAGCGCGGGGTACCAAGATCCCTGTTGTATTTCCAGACGGTCTTTCGAGATTTGCTGAATGCGCAGCAGAATGCCATATCCGTGCAATGGCCCCAGCGAAGCGGCCTTCAGGATCAGCATATCCAGTGTTCCTTGCAGAAGTTCTAGTTGTTCGTCCAAGATACCTCTCCTAGATGCTCTAGGAATGTATAAACCCATTCTCCTAGACTGTCAAGGGGAAGGTTCTGGACAAACCTGTAGCTCAGCCCTTCGCGGCTGAGGCCGTTGTTTTTCCTGGGGTGGCTTTTTGGTTTTGTTGCTGGTCCCTGGTCGGCGGTCCCTGGTCGTGGTTTTTAAGGCAACGTGAACGCCACCACCGCGTCGTCCTGCTTTTCCTCGTCGATATGCGGATGCCCGCCCGCCGCGATCACCACATACTGTTTCCCATTTGTGCCCACGCGATAGGTCATCGGAGTAGCGTGCGCGCTCGTCGGCAATTGCGCCTTCCACAATTCTTTTCCCGTTTCCACATCGAACGCTCGCAAATACGGATCAATCGTGCCCGCCACAAACACCAATCGTCCGGCGGTCACAATCGGCCCGCCCAGATTGATGACTCCGTCCGGCACTTTCCCCGGTGCAAACGATCCCAGCGGAACCTGCCACCGGATCGTACCTTTCACCATGTCCACGGCGCTCAACATGCCCCACGGCGGCGGCACACACGGCAGCCGATACTTTGGCGACAGTAGCGGTCGGCGGAACATCCCGTACGATGCTCCTTCCTGAGATGTGTACTCGCCCTTTTCCTCGCTTTTTCGCGCCTCGTCGAACTGCGCCCGTGGGATTACGCGTACCTTCGTCGGAAAGTTGTTCGTCGTCACCAGCAAGGTGCTGTTTTGCGGATCGAAGGCGTATCCGCTCCACGTCATCCCACCGATGTTCCCGGGAATCGCCAACGAGCCGCGCACGGCTGGCGGCGTGAAAATTCCTTCGTTGCGCAGCGCAGCGATTTCCTTGCGGCAGACCTCGCGATCCTCGGCGTCCAGTCCCCAAGCCTCGTCCGCAGAAACGTATTGCGGAGCGAGCGCCGGCGGAGCCACCGGAAACGGTTGCGTTGCTGAAGTCACTTCGCCCGGCACATCGCTTTGCGGCACAGCGCGCTCCTCCACGGGAAATACCGGCTCGCCCGTGTCTCGATTCAAAACGTAGACAAACCCGCTTTTGTTCCCCTGAATGACCACCGGAACTTCCTTCCCGCCATGTTCCAGCGTCGTCACCAGCGGCGGCGAGGCTGTGTCATAGTCCCACAGATTGTGGTGCACCAACTGGAATCCCCACTCCGCTTTGCCAGTCTTGGCTTGCAGCGCCACTACCGAATCGGCCCATTTGTCGTCGCCAGGCCGTAGGCCGCCGTAATAATCGGGGCTCGCGCTTCCGGTTGGCACGAAGACCAGCCCGCGCCTGGGATCAGTCGCCATGATGGACCACGCGTTGGCTGCACCGGTGTTCCATTGTTTTATCTGCCCAGTAGCCCCGTTTCCCGCGACGCCTGCCGCATGCCCGGGAATTGGATCCCAGCTCCAGCGCAGTTTCCCCGAACGCGCGTCGAACGCCCGCACCACGCCGCTGGGCATGTCCACACGCCCGTTATCATCGATCGCTGATCCAACCACCACGATGTCTTCAATCACCGCGGGCGGCGAAGTCATGTGGTAAAACCCCGGCCGAAATCCAGGGACATCCCGCAAGCTCAGCTGGCCGCCAGTCCCAAAATCCGCGCACGCCAGCCCCGTCGCCGCATCCAGCGCGATCAGTCGCGCATCAATTGTGGCTTCGTAAATCCGCCGATGGCATGGCTGTCCCGTTGCGCGTTCTGGATCCAACCACGTGGCAACTCCGCGGTTGATGAGCCCGTCGCCCGATTTCCAGGTTTGATCGATTTGGGGATCGTAGGCCCAAAGCTGTTTTCCCGTTTCCGGGTCCAGCGCAATCACGCGGTTAAATGGCGTAGTCACGTAGAGGGTGCCGTCCACCAGAATCGGCGTGTTCTCAAACCCGCTTCTTCTCCGGCCCTGGCTACCATCGGATACATCTCCAGTATGGAATGTCCAGGCGACCTTCAAATTCGCCACATTCTCTCGATTGATCTGCGTCAGCGGCGAGTAACGCATTCCTCCCGGATCGTTGCCATAGTTGGGCCACTCCACGTTGCCTGAGCCTTGCGCAAATGCCAACGAACCAGCCAGCATCGCGAATAAAAGGATCACCGTTCCCAACAGATTTCGCCCGCATCTTATTTCGCTCATAGGGCACCTATACTCAACCAATGTTTCTTTGAAATCAACACTTTCGCCATTTTGCTTGTGGTTCCGATCTTTGCGTCTTAACGCAAGCTTAGTGTATACATAACTGTATAAGTCACGCTAACAGGTTAGGTTGGGCAGAATTCTCCAGCCGGAAGGAGAAATGCCATGAGTATTCACGACGCTATCGTTCAATTCCTCCTCATTCTCATTCCCGTCGCCATTCTCTCGCTCATAAATAATTTCCGCAGCGAGTCCCGCTGATGTACGCTGCCCACTTTGCCGCCGCGCTTGCCATCAAGAGTTTCTCTCCCAAAGCTCCCACCTGGGCGCTCTTGACCGGCGCATTCCTGCCCGACCTTTTCTGGATCGCTTTTGGTTTGGCGGGCATGAGCCGTCGCAAGGTCCGGCATTCTTCGATGACTGGTCGCACTCTCTTGCTATGGTGATTCTGTGGGCAACGCTGTTCGCGCTCATCTTTTGGCGAAAAGGATGGGCGGTGGTATTCCCGGTGTGGCTCGCGGTCTTCTCCCATTTGCTCCTGGATCTGCCGACTCATCCCAAGAATCTTGCCCTCTATCCTCACTCGGCCGTGCACTTGGGTTGGGGGCTCTGGAGCATCGGACCCAGGAGTTATTGGTATGCGCAGATGGTGGTCGTCATTGTGCTAGCGCTGGTCTACGCTCTGCGTGCTCGTAGATTGCAATTCCAGAACAATCTTATTCTGGCCACGGCCATTTTCTTGGTAGGTTTGCACCTCATGACCTGGTAATCCTGACCGCACTGACACGTGGTTCAGCGCAACTGCTCTACATCCTCATACGCGACAACGCCAAGCGGGCCGCATGGTACCCGCACATCCCGTGAACCCCTCCTCCCGGCGGGGTCGATGACGAGCAGAGATAAATGTCCCGGGCCGATGTGGCATAGTGCCGCCAGGTGGGTCGAAACAAAAACTGTTTCAGGTCCATCGAGCCGCCCGAAATGTCCCCTCCAATCAAATTCGCATCCATTTTATGCAGGCCCGCAGGAGAAAAAACGCGGCGCGCGAGGACGCAGTCGCGGAAGCCGGGAGCGAAGCGCTCGATTTGCTCCTCCATCGTCTCCAGCATGTCGTATTGAGATCCATTGGGTACGTGACAGTACGCCCAAGCTGTGTGCTTCTCCGCGGGAGCGCGCATGACGTCGAACAGACTCGGCTGGGCCAGCAGCACGAAGGGCCGCTCGGAGTGCCGACCACCCCGCATGGTTGCCTCGGAGTCGGCAATTTCCTCAGCGCTTGCTCCCAAGTGTACGGTCGCGGCACGTAAGCACTCCGCGGCCTTCCACGGAATCGGGCAGCGCAGCGCGTAATCAACTTTGAAAGCCGCGGGACCATAGCGATACTTCGCCAGGCGCAACGTGTAGCGCGTGGATAATCGGCTGGTTGCCATTCGTACCAACTGGAAGGGGGTCACATCGCACAATGTGGCGTCGTACTTCGGCAGCGAGTCGAGTTTTTCCACGTGCGTCGATGTTTTGATCTCGCCGCCCAGCGCCGCCAGATGGCCGCACAACGCGTTTGTAAGGGACCGGGCACCGCCGCGAGGAATCGGCCATCCCACCGCATGTGCCGCGGCTCCGAGCATCACGCCGAATGCCGCGCTCAACGGCTCATCCAGGCTCAAAAATGAATGTGCCGCCAAACCCGCGAACAGCGCTTTCGTGCGCTCGTTACGAAACAAAAAGCGCCACAACGTCTTTGCGGAAGGGAACGCTACCAATCCGAAGCGGCCGAGCAACCACGGATGCCGAGAAAGCAGGTGAATCGGTCGAAGCACTTCCGATGATAATTCGGTCCAGTGCTCCGCGAACGGCCGCATCAATCGGCGCCAGGTTTTGCCATCCTCCCGGAGCGACGATTCCGTCTCCCGCAGATCCCGCTCCAGAGTGATTGCTGTGCCGTCATCGAAAGGGTGCGCCAGCGGGCACGGCGAGTGAATCCACTCCAGCCCGTGTTTCGATAGCGGCAGCGAGGAGAAAAATGGCGACCCTGCCGCGAATGGATACACCGCCGATCCAAAGTCATGCAGAAAACCAGGCAGCGTCAATTCCAGCGTTCGCGCGGCTCCGCCCGGTTCCGGTTCCGCTTCAAGAACCTGCACCTTCACTGCGCGCTCGGCCAGTACGATGGCTGCGGCGAGACCATTGGGGCCGGCACCGATGACGCAAGCATTCCGGTTCATTTAACGATTCCGCCTTTGCGCGCGCTTTTACAGGACTCACTGCGGCGGCGCTAACTCTGCCGGCCACTCGATGACTGCAATCTTCCCGTCCGCCTCGCGTTCCAACGTCGGAGCATACAACCCAACCAGTTGGCGCCGCCACCACGTTGCCTGCGCGCGCTTCTCCGCCGGCGTGGTGAACCAATATTGCCAGAGAACAGCGCGCACCTGGCGCGGCGCTTCGTGCGGGAACGGATTCGCGGCGAACAATGCCAAAACATCTTTGTCGCCCGTCAGCAGCCGCTCTTCGGTTCGAGTGACGATGGCATCAGAACGCCAGTCCGCCAGCGACGCGAACCACAAATTCCAATCGAATCGCGGCTGATACGGAGCGTAGATACCAGGGGCCTTGCTCGGATCCTGGGGCTTGAAACGAAACGGATATGGCACCCAGGTCTGTCCGTCAGCCGAGCCCTGAAACTCGATTTCGTAACGCCCTCGCGTCATTACCGCGAACAAGCCGTAACGGTCGGCGATGCGAAACGGTTCCAGAGCGACAACGGGCGTCGTTGGCAGAGGAAATCCACGGAAGATCATCCAGATCATTTGTACTGTCGAGGCGTAAAAGAGCCATGCAAATACAACCGCGGTTGACGCAATCCTGAGAACTCCGAACTGGGCCCGCAGCCGCGCGTGCCATTCGCGTTTGTCGGCCGTCTTAGGCAACGATTCGAAGGTGTTTGGCGTTCCGTCGGTCTGAAGAATTGATTGTGATTCGAACGGCGCAGCGCCTGCCACCACAGATTCCGTCTTCTGCGCGCCCGGCAGCTGTTGCTTCCAACGTTGCGGCAGGAACTGTTCAAGGAAGTGGTCGTCCAGCAGAAAGAATCCCAACATCAGCACAAGGTAATTCAGAAACGTGTAATTCGCCGTCAGGATGATCCCGAGCTGCCACGGCGTCACGATAAAAAAGCAGACAATCCGCCATCGCCTCGGCAGAAAAAGCATCCACACCAACACCAACTCCAGGGCGAGGGTGCCGAACGCCGACGCGACATGGAACCAGTGCGGAAAATGTTGTGCGTACCATCCGATCCAGGTTGGCAGCGGCCCGTTCTGGTAGTACTCATCCATCGCGGTGAAGTGGCGCCACTGCGGGTCGCCGCTGATGATTTTCGCCACGCCTGATTCGAAGTAGATTCGGAACCATTCCCAACGCAAGAGGAACACGCTCGCGCGTATCGGCGGGTGCAATCGTGCCAACCCCGGCCGCCATCCCGGCGGTGCGAGAAACAAGGAAATAAAGCCTGCCTCCAGCAACATTCCGTCGGACTGATAGCCGGAAAATTCCGCCGCCGCGCTCACAAACGAAAGAAAGCACACCCAGCAAACCGCCAGCATCCCGCGCGGCCAAATGTTCAGGGTCAACAGAACAGACGCAATCAGTGCCACCCAGCACAGCACCATCAACATGTGCGAACTCGTGTTGCACCACAGCAGCGTCGGCGCGTACCAGTAGCGTGCGTGTCCCGCCGTATTCGCCACGGCTTGCAGATATTCTCGTGCGGGAAGAATTCCCTCCGGTCCAATCAGCCCGCGAATTTGGAATAGCAGTGAGAAGAATGCTGAGAAATAAATGAGTCCGAGCGCGCGCAGAAATATCCATCGAGGAATCAGGCGGTCTGATGCACCGCGCTCGGGGTCACACAGCCACCGGAGAAGAGAAGAGGGTTTCGAGTCCATCGGTGTACGTCGTCCCTGTAAAGCTAAGGGAGTAACGCTCTTCTTTCTGGAGAGGAGAGGATACCTTAATTTGCAGAGGGTCAGGTCGTCCATCAGAGCGCCAGGCACACTGCCCGTGTGACGAGGTCACATACCCATATGCTAGATACATGAATTTCTAACCAACGGCCGCGTGATTTCCTCTCCAGCCGTTGACAAGAACTTCTGCGCCGTCGATCAGCAAACCGGCGCACTGAAGTGAAGTTTGCTACCGAAGGCCCGGTCGTACTTCTCCGGCGGTCGCGGCGGGCATTTGTTTATTTCGGCAGCTATGACAGCAAATTCTACGCACCGGACGCGGGGAGTGGCCAGCTGAAACGGAAATTTGAGACTGCCGGTGAACACCGTTATGCGGGCCGCCACCTTCACGGCTTGCTCCCAGCGGGCGAGTCCATGCCGGACCCGTGGGATTATCTTCTTTCTTCTCCCGCGGAATGGAAGGGCACCGTGTATTTCGGAGGTCACGATTCGAATGTTTACGCCCTGGACGCCAAAACCGGCAAGCAAAAGTGGGTTTACTCAACCAAGGGCTCCTGGGTAAACAATTCGGCCGCCGTGTACGAGGGCAAGCTCTTCTTGGGAACCTCGATTCCCGGCTTGATGCACGCCGTTGATAGCGAGACTGGCGCGCAGGTGTTCACTCTCGATACCAGGTTCCCGGTGTTCGCCTCCATCGCGAACTCCAATGGCGCGCTTTATTTTGGCGCGCTCGATGGATAGTTGACGGCAGTGGATTTGAAGACACAAAGCCCGCTTGAGTTTTTCAGAATGACACTTCCAAGCACAGCCTGCCGGCCATCCAGAATCCGGATGGAACGTTGAATTTCGGCGCAATCATGTCGCAAAACTTCTCTGACGACATGGTCATTGCGCTGAGCAAGCTGTTTAGTGTCGGCTCGATTCTTTCTTTACCGGTGAAGGACGTGATTAACGTGGGCAGTACCGACGGCAGTCTCTACGCTTTGGATTAATCGGCGCCAGATTACGTGGTGACTTTTAGGGTTTCGGCTTCGCCTCTGCCAGCGCTGAACCGCCTGCAGGCCCCTGTAGGTGTACTCGCGCTCCGATGAAAACGTCAGGCACGACGAATTCCGTGAACCCATCCACCTGCGCGGCTTTCAACGTCTGGCAGCATCCTCGCTCCGCGCTCTCAGCCGTCACAGTGCTGAAATTTCCTCTCACCTGCACCTGGACTTGCGCCGGTTCTTCTTCATAGTTCACCAATTCCACGATGATTTCGCCGGGCTTCGCTCCGGGATAAGCCGTCACCAGTGTGGTCAGCGAATTCCACAAACTTACGGGAATTCGTTCCTTCACCATCAACCTCCGCACGTCTCGGGCAAACGTCTCTGGATCCGTGACCGCTTCTCCCAGCTCAATCACTCGGCCGTTTCCCACTGTGTAGGAGACCGAGTGCCCGCTGGTTATTGCCGGCGCGGAAGAATCCCACGGGTAATTGCCCGGCACATTGACGAGCACTGCCACTCCGCCGCGCTCGGCGAACTCGCGAATGCCTGCCGTCAATTCCTCGCTTGGCGGGGCAAACGCAACCACCACGTCGAATCCTTCCAGGTCGCGCGGCTTCACGTCCACCGAATGCAGCACGCGAAAGGGAATATTGTGACGCGCCATCAAATTGATCGCTTCGTACGACGCGTCATAATCGTTCGTGAGCACGCCAACCCGCGCTGCCGCTTCCTTCGCTCCCGGATTCCCTCGGTCATAAAATTCAATTGTTCGTTTCACTTCGTTCCAGCTTGCCAGGGTATCCTTATCTCCGTTTGCCAGGCCCTTCTGTTGCCGCTGGTGCAATTCCAGCAGCAAATCGGCGTGAAACGCTCCGGCCTCCGCGACCGCCAGCGAGTAGTCCGCTGCGCTCGGGCCTTGCTCCTTCACCACTTCATCGCTCAAGTCCCACGAAAATGTGTACAGCGGCGCCTGTCCGTTTTGAAAGGCGCGTTCATGCCGGATCATCGCAAGATTCGCATCCAGCCACGGCTGCGAGGTGGGACTCGACACCTGCAAAATTCCATCTTTCTTGAATACCAGCCACCCGCGCAGCTCCGGTTGCCTTCCGCCCGCATCGAGAACCAGAATCTTCAGCTTGGGATAAATCGACCGCAGCTTGCGCGCTCTTTCTTCCACCAGGTGTGTTTCCGACGCTTCACTCTTCAGAATGATTCCTGCGATGCCCGCAGTTGTCGCCGCTTCCGCCGCGGCTGGCCCTTCTTCCAGCTTCACTTCCAAAAACACGTGATACCCCTGCTTTTTCGCCGCTTCTACTGCGCCCTTCGCCTCGTCATCCCCCGGAATCACCAGGTCGCTCACGCCCAATACCGTTGCTGATGGCACGGGGGTTCGCGTCCACCTCACATATACCTTGCCCACGCTCGCCGGTGCCATTACGGTCACAAGAAACAAAGTGCACGCAATCTCTGTCCACGTCGTCATCAGTTTTCCCTCGGACTTACATCGCACTTCATTCTTCGTTTTCCGCGGGCTTCGCCGCTTCTTGTTGCGGTTTGTCTCCCAGGCGAATCTGCGGCCCTGTCGTTACCGTTTCCGTTTCGCCTTGTGCAGAAATCCAGATTGCCGCTGCGGCCGGAATCGATTTCACGATCGGCTTTCCCTTGGCCGGACCAACCAGCAACAGCGTCGTCGACAGCGCATCCGACGCGGTTCCGGTCTGCGCCACGATGCTCAGTGCGTATTTCGTCTCTAACGGTTTTCCGCTGTACGGGTCGATAATGTGTCCCGCGGTCTCAATTCCCAGCAGGCTCGCAGGGGTTTGCTCGGATGTCGACACGCTGTTTTCCCTCAGCATCACTTGTGGATCGACACGGTTCGACGGATCCCGCAGGTGCACTTCCCACGCGCTTTTTTCCGGCGGTGCGCCCATTCCGTAAATCGAGCTTTGTCCCGCATCCACCAGCGCATTCACGATTCCGTTCGCCCGGAGGATCTCCACTGCACGGTCCACCGCGTACCCTTTTCCAATCGATCCCACATCGATCCTCATGCATGGCGAATGGAATTCGACGCGGTCCGGCGGAATGAGCTCGATCTTTTCGTATCCCACGCAGGCTCGCAGTTTTTGCTGCTCCGCCTCGGTCGGCACGGGTTCTCCCCGTAGCGCCGCTTTCCATAAATCCACCAGCGGTGCCACGGTAATGTCGAATTTCCCCCCCGACACTTTGGAATAGCGCTCCGACTCTTCAATCACACGGTACAAATCTGCGGGCACTTTGTCCGCATGATTATGCGCGCTGCGGTTCAACCGGCTTAAATCGCTGTCCGGCTTATAATTGCTCAGCATCGCGTCCAGCCGCACAATCTCTGCGAAGGCTTTGTCGATTGCTTGCGAAGCGCGTTCCGGCTGATTGTCGTACACGGCGATCTCGTACACCGTTCCCATGATGTACTTTGCTTTATGTACCAGCGGGGTTTTCGTTTCGGGAGCAGCCGCGATCAGCAGTGGAAGCCAGCCCAGGAAGGCACAAGCAAGCGCCCTACTCCAACGCATACACTTCGCCTTCATTGCTCGTCAGGTACATCGTGCGTCCCACAATCACCGGTACATTCTGCACTCCGGAAGCCAGCCCCGCTCTCCACAGCAGGTTCCCGGTGGTGGCGTCGAGCGCCTGTAATCCGCCAGACTGCAGGTAAATCGCCGAATCACCAAACACTGCCGCCGCCGTTATCACTTGGCTCGTGCGGGTCTTCCAGCGCAATCTCCCGCTGGCGATTTCCAGGGCGTACAGGTTTCCATCCTTGCTCCCGATCACCGTAACTTCTCCGGACACCGCTGGCGAAGAGGAAACCCCCAGGCCGGTCTCATATTTCCAGCGCACTGCGCCAGTGCTCGCATCGAGTGCGTATACGTAGAAATCCAGCGAACCGATTAGCAATGTGTCACCTACCAGCGCCGGAGATGAATCAATTCCATTTCCTGTCAGCGTGCTCCACAGAATCTTGCCGGTCGCCGAATCCAGGCAGTGCACATGCCCATCGCCGCAGCCCACATAGATCTTCTTTTCCGCCGCATACGCCGTGGAGTACACTCTCCCGCCCATCTCCTGTTTCCAACGTTGCTTTCCCGTCTGGGCTTCCACCGCGTACACGTGTCCGTCGGCGCTACCGAAAAATGCCACTCCCTGCCGCACCACCGGCGAGGTCCACACGGATCCCTGGGTCGCCGTCTCCCACGCCTTTGCGCCGGAATCCCCGTTCACCGCGTACACTTTCCCGTCGTCGCATCCAAACAGCACGGTCCCTCCGTTCAGCGAAGGAGTAGAATAAATCGCTCCGCCGGCCTTGAATTTCCATTTCGGCCGGCCGCTGTCGGTCTGGATTGCGTGCAGGTGGCCTCCCGTCGAGGTCACATATAGCGTTCCTTCGCGCAGCACCGGGGCCGTGCGAATCGAGCTGCCGACGCGCATCTGCCAGAGCGCTCTACCGGGAGATGGCAACGCCACTGCGCTCTGCCCTCCGCTTCGCGAATTATCTTTCAGCAGGGTTACCCAATCGGTTTCCGAAACCGCCGGCACATCTGGTACAGAGGATTTGTTCGCCATTTCCATCAGCCGATCTGCAGTCTCCGGTGATCGATCTGTTTCAGGTCAGAAACTCCCAGTCCCAATTTCCCTGCGGCCGCTATATGGCCCGGCTGCCGGTAGAACAGGTTCTTGCTGGCATCTTCATAAAATTCGCGGCCATTCGCGGTGATGCTTGAAGCCTTGTGCTCCCACACCGAAGGAGCACCTTGTTCGAGCCGCTTCTTGTCGATCGCTGCCAGTTCGATGGTGTCCATTGCTACGGGGTCTGTGCTCACCAGCAAAAGCCCCGAGGGATAAATGAATTCCTGATTTTGCGTCAGCGGGCCGCCATGCCACACCATGCGCATTCCATCCATGATGTTCAACACCACTTTCGAGCGCAGCGGTTCTACTGTGCACATCACTCCAATCAGCGGATTTGTGAATGTGTAAGGCGCGACATGCGACCTCGCCACATTGTTAAATGACCCATAGGCCACGTTCTTCAGACAGCCTGTCACTCCCGATGCGGAGTGATCCTTCAATGTCGGCACATTAATGATCTTGTCCAAGCCGTTTGCCACCACGCTTGCCATGTACGACCGCGTTTCCCACTCCCCAAAAAAGCTCACTTGGCAATACACATTGGCGTCGTAGCCGGAAGTGTCCAGTAATCCGTCTTGAATGTTGACCACGCGAATCCCCGGCGGCAGCAGCGCGTGGTAGCTGCCCAGGTCCATTTCATCTCCAAACCGGTCGTACACCACGATGTTCCGTGCCGGCACTCCCACCGACCGCACGGTGCTGATAATTTCTCTGATCAATTCCGGCGAAGAGCAGCACGCTGGCGCGCCCGATGGGTTGATTTTGATTCCCACCACATCTTTCGGCTCGATAAACTTCGCCATTGCCGCCTGCGGCGATGTCTCCGCAGTCAGCTCTTTTAGCCCGCGTTGCAACATGTCGTGGACGACGGGCTGCGAAACTCGGTTCCCCACGATCGATCGCTGGTCCGCGATTTCAACCACGCGCCCCGGAAACAGTCCCGGCATTCCCAGTGGAGATTTCTTGCCGAGCGGCGCTTCGTGCACATCGATCGGCGGCGCCACCGGCAACACCACTTCGTCGCCACCGAGTGCCGGCAATCCGCCCACCAACAGGCCGGCGCTCCCGATGCAGGTCCGCCTTACGAAGGTCCTTCGGTCCATTCCCATGCTCGCTCTGCGCCTCGTTCCGCCACGCCATGTTTTGTAACCTACCAGCTTACTCTGAATTCCGGTTTCATACGAGAGGGTGACAACTTCTCTCAGACTGAGTAGACTCTCATTGATTCGTTTCAATAGCGGATAATTCTCCAGTCCCACAGCTGCCTGTTCAGAACTCAGCGAAACGGATTGATGCGAGTCTTGTGTAGCGGCCGCCTCTTACCCTGAGCGTCCGAGGGCGGAGACAGGCGTTTCGTGTTGCGGCGAGCACTTTTGACGCTGCGATTCATGAAAACTGGAAAGGACCCCGTATGAATTGTTCTGGAAAGGGAATCCACATCGGTGCTCTCCTCTCTCTTCTGGCCTTCCTCCCAAGCGCCAAAGCTCAAACTCCATCCCCTCGCTATGATCTCGTCCTGAAGGGCGGCCATATCATCGATCCGGCCAATCACATCGATGCCGCGATGGATGTTGCTGTCTCGGGCGGTAAAATTGCCGCGGTCGAAAAAGACATTCCCGCCTCCTCTGCCGGAAAAGTGGTGGACGTTTCCGGTCTCTACGTCACTCCGGGCCTTATCGACATCCACTACCACGTGGGCGTCGGCGGGGCCCCACTCAACTGGTTTGATCCGGAATCTCGTGAGCACGAGTCCCCGCTAGGCATTCCCGCCGATCTAGCCTTGCAGTCCGGCGTGACCACCATCGTTGATGCGGGTACCTCCGGCGCCGAGACCTTTCTCCAGGAAAAGGAAGGCGTCATCGACCACGCCAAGGTACGTGTTCTCGCTTTCCTGAACATCGTGGCCAATGGCATGAGCGGAGGGCTGGAGCAGAGCGTTTACGAGATGAACGTCAAGCGTTGCTCCGAGACGATCAACAAATATCCCGACCTCATCGTCGGTGTGAAAACGGCGCACTATTGGACCGACGCACCATGGGATGGCGAGCACACCCCGTGGGCCGCGGTTGATAACGCAATCGCGTGCGCGCAAGCCACCAATCGCCCCGTCATGTTCGATTTCTGGCCGCGTCCCGACCGCACCTACGCCGACCTTATTCTCAAGAAAGCCCGGCCCGGCGACATTCACACCCACGTCTTCGCACAGCAATTTCCGATCCTTCTTCCCGACGGCAAACTAAATCCCATCCTCGCCGAAGCACGCAACCGGGGCGTGATATTTGATGTCGGTCACGGTGGCGGAAGCTTCTGGTTTCGCAATGCGGTCCCTGCAGTCAAGCAGGGCTTCATCCCGGATTCCATTTCCACCGATTTGCACACTGGGAATTTCACCATCCTCAGTTTTGACGAGGTTATGTCCAAATTCCGCGCCATGGGCGTGCCGTTCGACGATCTCATCAAGCGCTCTACCGTGAATCCCGCGAGTGAAATCCGCCGCCCGGAGCTTGGCACTCTGTCGGTTGGCAAGGAAGCCGATATCGCCGTCCTCGAGGAACTTCACGGCAAATTCGGCTACATCGATTGCGGTTTCGCCCGCATGGATGGAAACGTGCGCATCATCGCGCGCATGACCGTACGCGCCGGGCACATCGTCTACGATCCCTCTGGCCTCAGCATGGTGCAATGGGAAAAGGCGCGCCAACAATATTTTACTTCGCCTGTGCTTGGTGGAGACAAGCCTTCCACCGCGGACGATTTCCCGCGCCACTGATCGGCGTCCTTGGTTTTTGTAGTGGCCGACCTTCAGGTCGGTTCTTGGGTTTTAGGTCCTGTAGTCCCAGGAGGCTTTCATGCCCGAAAAAATCTCTCGTCGAAAACTCTTGCACAACGGTGGCTGCGGCGTGCTGGCAGGAGCCGTTGGCGCCTGCGCAGCGCCGGCTCTCCGCGCCAGCGAACGATCTTCCGCTCCATCTCCCGCCACAGGTGTGGACTACTACCAGAAACTTGGCGTTGCTCCTTTCATCAACGCTGCCGGCACCTACACCGTGTTCTCCGGTTCCACCATGCCTGACGAGGTCCAGGCCGCCATCGCCTTGGCTTCTCGCCAGCCCGTCAACATCCTCGAACTGCGCGATGCTGCTGGCGCATATCTCGCCAAGCGTTTGAAATGTGAAGCGGCGCTGGTTACCTCTGGCGCCGCCGCCGCTCTCACCGTTGGCACCGCGGCTTGCGTCACCCTGGGCAATAAATCCGCCATCCTCAATATCCCCACCGACATGACCGGCCTGAAGAACGAAGTCATCGTGCAGAAGGCGCATCGTTACGATTACGACCACGCCATCCGCAATTGCGGCACCGGCTACGTCGAAGTCGAAACTTTGGACGATTACGAACGCGCATTCACCGATAAAACCGTGATGACCCTTTTCTTTAACGCCGCGGAGGGCGGCAAAATCTCGCGTGAGGACTGGATCCGCGTCGCTCACAAACACAACATCCCTTGTTTTAACGATGCTGCCGCTGATGTCCCGCCGATTTCAAATCTCTGGAACTACACCCAGATGGGTTTTGATCTGGTTACGTTTTCCGGCGGCAAAGGTCTTCGCGGTCCCCAGTGCTCTGGCCTGCTTCTGGGCCGCAAGGATCTCATCGAAGCCGCCAAGCTCAACAATTCTCCGAACTCCAACACCATCGGCCGCGGCTTGAAAGTGGCCAAGGAAGAAGTCGTTGGCCTGGTCGCTGCTGTTGACTGGTTCCTCAGCCAGGACGATGCCGCACTTGAAGCCGAGTTTCAGAAACGCGCCGATCTGATCGCCGCTCGCGTGAAGACTCTTCCCACTGTGGACACAAGGACTTTCATTCCGCCCGTTGCCAATCACGTCCCTCATCTCCTGATCACGTACGATCAAAGCCGCATGGCCATCTCGGCCACCGACGTCGCGCAGAAATTGCGGCAGGGAACTCCGCGCATTGAACTGAATCCCGGCACCGGCGGTAGTCCCGCCAGCGCAGGTTTGCCCGGCGGCGCCAATACCATCATTGTCGGCGTGTGGATGCTGCAGCCCGGCGAAGACGCGATCGTTGCCCAACGCCTCCACGAAGTTCTCCAGGCAGCGTTAAAGAGCTAGAGCCACGGCGTCACGGACTTACAGCGCCCGCACTCTCGCGGTGTAAATTCGTACCGCAACAGTGGCCTAAATTGTGATCCAGAACGCGCGTGGTTGCGCGCCGAAGGATCCCAACTTCAGGTGCCCTCTCACCCGGCATTATTCCGCTAACCGGCAGCCCAAGTTTGGTCGTCAGCCGCAACCACCCTCTTTTTCACAATTAAATCGTTTCAAGCTATTTCCTCTCATCGCTTCTGATGGTAAAGTCCAGTGCGGTTGCAATTCGGAGGAACTATGAGCCGGCCGCTTTCTTTTGCCACCCACGACACCGCCCGCAAGGCAACGCTAGTTCTTGCCTCTCTCGTGTTCGGCGTGTTGGCCTTCACCGGCAATCCCTTCGCCCGAACTCGCCCGCAAGCGTCCCCTGCCGATAACGCCGCGGCCTTGCTCGAAGGCTTTCGCCACGTGGAAGTTGCCTCCGTTTCCGACGCGCTTGAGCAGCTCACCGGTCGCAAAATGTACATGTCGCACCGCATGCGTCCGCTCTTTGCCACGAAATTCTCCGGATTCGCGGTCACCGTTCTTCTGAAAAAGGAAGCCAACGATGACCCCAACGCGCTCAATGGCATGCTGGCCGCCATCGACCAGGGCCCCAAGGATTCCGTTTACGTTATGGTGGTCGAAGATGGTATTGACATCGCTGGTATGGGTGGACTGATGGGCACTGCCATGTATTCGCGCGAATACGCCGGGGCGGTGATTGATGGCGGCGTTCGCGACGTAGCCTACCTCAAGAAAATTGGCTTTCCCGTATACTCGCTTGGAATCGTTCCTTCCACTTCGATTCATCACTACCGCTTTGCCGGCGCTAACATTCCGGTTGTTTGCGACGGCGTCGAAGTGAAGGCCTCCGACATTATCACCGCAGATCAGGACGGCGTTGTCGTCGTTCCTCGTGGCGACGCACAGAAGGTTCTTGCCTTAGCCCAGGAAATGGATTTCAAGGAGCATTCCATGTACGCCTACATCGAAAAGCTCAAATCCATCGAGGAGGCCGTGAAGAAATTTGGCCGGCTCTGACCTCCGCCGCGAGGGCATGCTTTCGCTTTGGCGATCTTCATTTTGCGGTACGAATCAATTTCGTTCACTTTAACTAAAGGAGAAACGCTATGTTTTCCAACGTCACCTCTCGCAGGAGCTTTGCCGCTCGTCTCGCATCACTCTTTACCGGTGTCGGCGCCGCAAGCCTGCTTTCTAATTCCACCCCTGTCGCCGCGCAAGCGCCCAGCGGCGTCCAGAAGCTCGATTACGAAGGAAAGCCCGCGGGTAGCGGCTTCATCACGCCGCTCATCATTCACAATGGCGTGATCTATATTGCCGGGCAAGGCGCGCATTCGCACGATTCCAGTGATTTCCCCATGGACATCGAAACGCACACCAAAAAGGTCATGGAAAACGTAAAGACCCTGGTCACCACCGGCGGCGGCACCATGGACAGCATCCTGCAGCTCACCGTCTATCTCGCCAATATCGACTACTACGAGGGCATGAACAATGTCTTCAAGACCTACTTCCCGAAGGGCGGTCCTGCGCGCACCACCGTCGCCGTTGCGGCTCTTCCCGGCAAGTCCCTGGTCGAAATCAACTGCACTGCCGCGGTAGTGAAGTAGGAGAGCCGGAAGAAGGAGAACACGAATGGAACTCAACTTGAAATGGACTCGCCGATCCTTCATGGGCGGCCTCGGTGTTTTGACCGGGAGCCTGTTGAATTCCCGAAGGCTGTTCTCCTCTGCTCGCCCGCCTTCACCGCCCGACGTGAAGATCACCGGCTTTGGTTCGACAGGAAACGTCTACGATGAACTCGGAGTCACGACCGTCATCAACGGACAGGGCACTATGACCGTTCTGGGCGGATCGCTCATGCGCCCGGAAGTTGATGCCGTGATGGCCCTGGCCGGCGAGCACTTTGTCAGCATTCCCGATCTCGAAGTCGCCGCAGGCAAACGCATAGCGGAAATGTTGAAACTTCCGCCCGGCTATTCCGCCATCGTTACATCCGGCGCGGCTGCGGCCATGCAATCCGGGCTTGCCGGCATTCTCACCGGAGACAACCCCAAATTCATCGAGCAAATTCCCGACCTGACGGGGATGAAATCCGAAGTCATTATCCAGAAGTCCCACCGCAATCCATTCGACCACCAACTGCGTAACACCGGGGCGAAACTTGTTGTCATTGAAACGCGTGACGATTTGCGCAAGGCCATCAATCCAAAAACCGCCATGATGCATTTCTCCAATTTCGCTAATGAGGAAGGCCAGATCAAGGTCGATGAATGGGTGAAATTTGCGAAGGAGAATGGGATTGCCACCTTCATCGACGCCGCGGCCGACACTCCTCCGGTCTCGCATCTTTGGGACTACGCGAACATGGGTTACGACCTGATCGCCTTTAGCGGTGGCAAGGCCATTCGCGGTCCGCAATGCGCTGGACTGTTGCTTGGCCGCAAAGATTTGGTCGCCTACGCGCTCCTCAATAATAGTCCTCACGAAGACACCATCGGCCGCAGCCAGAAAGTGGGCAAGGAAGAAATCGTTGGCATGGTCAAAGCCCTTGAATGCTATCTGAACGAAGACCACGAGGCCCTAAACAAGGAATGGCAGCGCCGGCTGGAATTCATCTCCAGCAAACTTATCAGTCTTCCTTCTGTAGCTACCAGCTACTTCGTTCCGGATATGGCCAACCACGTTCCGCATATGGAAATTAAATGGGATCCGCAACAGATTAAAATCACTCCTCGCGAGGCCAGCGCGGCGTTGCGAAAGGGAAGTCCTTCGGTTGTAGTTTCCGCAGGGGAGAGAAGTGGCGCGCTTTCGCTAAATTCCTTCATGCTTCAGCCCGGCGAGGAAAACATTTTGGCGGAGAAGCTCTATGAAGTGCTGAAAGCCCACTCTGCATGACCTGCAGCGATCTAGATTCCGACGAGCGGTGCCGCGATGACTGAGCAGCCACGGCGCGGCCACGTCCGCTGGTATCTTGTTTTCTGGCTTTTCATTCTTAGTGCTGTCTCGTTTCTGGACCGCGTTAATATTTCGGTCGCTGGCAGCTCCATCGCCGGGGAATACCATCTCAGCCAGATTCAATTAGGCTGGGTGTTTAGCTCTTTTCTTTGGGGATATGCGTTGTTTCAGACGTTGGGTGGCTGGCTTGCGGATCGTCTAGGGCCGCGCCGCGTGCTCACTGCTGGCGTCGTTTGGTGGGGCATCTTCACCGCACTTACGGCTGCTGTCTCCCCAGCCATGGCCGGAGCTGTTTTCCTTTTTGTCCTGGTGCGTTTCTTGTTGGGTGCGGGAGAGGCCATCATCTTTCCCGCCTCCAATCAATTTATTTCATGGTGGATTCCCACGCAGGAGCGGGGCATCGCCAATGGCGTGATTTTCGCTGGCGTAGGCGCTGGCGCAGGGTCGGCTCCGGCCATCGTTACTTACATCATGGTTCACTACGGCTGGCGCTCGTCTTTCTGGCTGAGCGCCCTCATCGGCTTGCTCGTTGGACTCGTCTGGTTTCTCGCTGCCCGCGATACTCCCGAAACTCATCCAAGCGTTCGCCCTCCCGAACTGCTCTTCATCCAAACAGGCCGTGGCGCGGGAAGCGCCGCGACTCCTGCTGCCAATGCTCGCCTGATTCCTTGGGGAGTGATTCTCTCCAGCAAGGAAGTTTGGCTTGTTACGCTGAGTTATTTTTGTTTCGGATATGTCGCGTGGATTTTCTTTAGTTGGTTTTATATCTACCTCGCCAAAGTTCGCGGCCTCGATCTGAAAGCCAGCGCGTTCTACAGTACGTTTCCTCCGCTGGCTATGGTGGCGTGCAGCCTGTTGGGCGGCGTGATCAACGATAAACTTACCAAGTCCCGCGGCAAGCGCGCGGGACGTTGCGGCATTGCCGTATTTGCTCTCTCGCTCGCTGCCGCTCTGCTGGTGATCGGTTCACAAGCGGCCAGCGCGCGTCTCGCCAGCCTCGTCCTGGCCGGTGGCGCCGGGGCCCTCTACCTCGCCCAGAGCAGTTACTGGTCCGTGACCGCCGATATCTCGGGTCCCAGGGCTGGTTCCGCTTCCGGGTTCATGAATATGGGCGCGCAACTGGGAGGCGGCCTGACGGCTCTGCTGACGCCCGTCATCGCCCAGCATTTTGGCTGGACGTATCCCTTCCTGGTTGCTGCTACCCTGAGCGCTCTGGGTGCAGTTGCGTGGCTTGCTGTCGATCCTTCGCAGACGTTGGGTCG
>CAWDRK010000012.1:0-27748 GCA_963804635.1 Candidatus Acidiferrales bacterium | reverse complement strand
CTGGTAGCGCGCCTGCCTTGGGCGCAGGAGGTCCCGAGTTCAAATCTCGGCGCCCCGACCACCAATTGGCTAGTGGCTCTCGGATTTCGGCGGCAGATACTTTGCCAGAGGGACGGCCACAGCGCCAACCTTTCCGCTTTTGCCGTCACACACAACCACTCGCAATTGCGCCGCATTTGGCAGGATAGCTAGTTCCTGCGTGAATTCCACCTGTTGCTTCAAGAACTGCTCGTACTGGCTGCCGGAGAGATTCAAAGGAAATGATTGCTGTGCCGCGTTGAGTATTTGGTTTTTGTCGTTGAGTTGCGCCACTACCATATTAGCGATCCCCGCAAAATGGCCGTCCTTGATATCGAAGTGAATTGATCGGGGATCGAAAAATATCATCGCGCTGAGGGCAGTTCCGTTGTCGCGCGTCGTGGCCTTGAGGCGCACCGCCAAGCCCACTCCCGTGGATTGCGAGGGCTGAGCACCGCATTGGTCAAGGCGTCGCGCAAGCCTTCCGCGTTCGGTACGGGTTCCGGGAGCGCAAAATAGCCTTTCCGGGCGCGCACGATGAGGTCACGTTTCTTGAGTTGTACAGTGACTGTATGAAAGCTGCCGTCCCACTTTACGTCCGACGGATAGTACCCGATTTCGTAGGTCAGCCGGGAATCGTCAATCGCGCTGCGAAGCGAGGAAGAGAGGTCGTTCGAATTGTAAAAGGCTTTGCCGCCGGTGCCGTTCGCCAGCGCATCCATGGTTTCAAAAGTTGTACCGTCCGGGTTCAAGATCGGATCGGTCGGAGCCTGCGTCGCGGATGAATTTTGGTTTGCCTTCCCGGTCTTAGGACCGTTAGGAAATCTGCCTCGGCCTCCACGGCTGCCCGAAATCCCTCTTTGCTGTCCGCTATTCATGGCGCCATAACTCGGACTCTTGTTCGGCCGTTGCGCCGTATTCATATTCAAGCCCAGCAGGCCACGCGCATCCACTGGATAAACAGCGATATTCGCATCGTTCAGCGCGCGCGCTGCTCTTTCGATATCCTCAGCAAAGATCACTTGTTCGCTGGATATGTTCGATTCCCGCTTCGGATCGTTGATCATTTGCACTATGCTTTGCAGGTTTTCGTACCCCACGCTGAACGGAAAACTCCCGGAGACCCACAACAAATTCTTGCGGCCAGGGAAAGCCACAGCATAGTTTGCAATCTCGATCAGGGCGGCCACGGTAATCCGCACGCGGTCCTGGATGTACATATTTGCCTCGCGCTGAAAGGCATCCTGTAGCAGCGCATCCATGGAGTCGTTTCCAGTCTCGATCTGCGTGGGTGTGGACGCGTCCAAGTCCATGGTATTTTGCCCGGAGTGCCTGCCGAGCGCCGCGACCAGCTTGGAAGAATCACCGGTAAGTCCCTGTAGAACGTGCAGGTCGCGCGCCAAGGTGTAGATAGCAAGGCGGTCGTGGGGCTGGATCTGCTGCAGAAACTTGATCGCTTGCTGCTGGGCGTAAGCCTGATCGTTGACTTCCGTATTCAAGCCATCGAGGAGAAGCATGGTGACGTTCGGAGCGGCACTGCCGGTCTCGTGAATCCGGTTCGTGTAGGTGTCCGGCGGCAAGAGACGCCGTGGACTTGCCGGAGGCTGATTGGTCTCTTTCTGGAAGATTTGGATCTTTTGAGGACGGCCGTTATCGAGTACAACGAAGTCAGCCGCTGTCAGGTCCGCGACCGGCTCACCCTTCTTGTCTGTGGCGATGATGCTGATTTGAACCAACCGCGTTGTGGTTCGAACTACCCCTGCCTCAGGCTGCTGCGAAGCCGGCAACAAACGAACGGATAGAAGCGACACTGCCGCGAGCATTGGCAAAACCCACGCTCGCAACCCAACATCAGACATCCGCCCGGTTCGCATGGCCAACAGATTCTACTCTGCGGGGTGTGTAATCAAAATCAGGAATAAAGCCGCTCCGTGCAGGGCCTACGAAAGACAAGGGCCGCCGAGGCAGCCCTTCCGATCAAAAGTGTGGCTGGCTTAGAAAGTCAGGTGCAGGGCCAGCTGCAGGAACCGTGGGCTTCCAATAGTATGTTGAATCACTCCCAAGCTACCCTGGGGTGGGTTCGCAGGCGGACCGGTGAAGTTGGGAAAGAACGTCACGTTGTTATTCGGCGCGTCGAAAGAGGGATGGTTGAAGATATTAAACGCGTCAGCCTCAAAGCGAAGCCGGAAGCGCTCCTTGATGGGAAACTCTTTCGCCAAGCTCATATCGAAGCGCACCTGGAAAGGACCTCGGAACACGTTTCGGCCCGTAGTCCCGTAGAGCGACTCGTAAAGATCGCATCCACTGGCGTCGCACGGCGGCACTCCGTTCGTGCCCGGCGCGACAAACTGCGGCGCAAAATCGCTGGCATTGAGCACCGGATTACCCGCATTAACGCCAGTAGTGCCCTGCAGTTGTGCCTGCTTGGGAGTTACTCCGGATTTGAGCGGCACCAGTGGGTTCCCGATATAGTTGCTGGTGCCGAAATACAGGCTCCCCACCGAACCCGAAAAGTCATACACGCTGTATGGCTGGCCGCTTTGGGCGACCGTCTGCCCGCCGATGATCCAGCCATTGGCCACCTCACCCAGAGCTTTGCTCTTGACCAGGTTGGGAATCTGATAGCTGTAATTCACCAGAAACACATGCGTCTGATCGAAATCCGACGACGCATAGTTTGATTTCGGCACGAGCGGATTGTTCCCCGTGAAAAAGAGGCCCAGGCCGCTCTGCTCATCTAGAGCGTGTGACCAGGTATACGACGCGGTGAATTGCAGCCCGAACGACAGCCGCTTGCGCGCTTGCAGTTGTAGTGCATGGTAGTTGGAGATTCCCTCGGCCTTGTACAGAACCGAATTCATGTCATAGCCGGGATAGGGCACACGGATCGGCGCATTGCCGGCAAATTGGTTCGTGAAGACGGGCTCGTTGTCAAGATTAAGCGGGCTCACGCCACCGTAGGAGGAGGTTTGGTTGTTCACGGTATTTTGCTGCGTTGCGATAAGGGGCTGGTTGAAGGGAATGGGCAATACTAAATGGTTGCCGTGGTTGCCCACATATCCGATATCGAACAGCCAACTGCTGCTGGGCTGATATTGAACATCGAATGTCCAGTTTTGTGTGTACGGCAGTTTGTTGTGAATGTCGTACCCGCCAAATAGGAACGGACCATACAGGTTGCCCGTTGGCCAGCATCCGGGGAAACCGCATGCCGTTTGCTGCAGGTTGGGCAATAAGGCGAGAAAGCCCGCGGCGCTGTTTGGCGGTGGCGGCGGCAGTGTCGTGCCGAACGGCTGCGCTAATGATGCTCCTTTCTGGGCAGCAATCGGCTGAACAAATGGCGGCGCCAATGTGACTCCAAACGGACCGTTGAAACCAGAGCCGGCGCTTGGCGAAAGGTAACTGAAAAGCTCGCCGCGATCATAGTAAATGCCGTAACCCGCGCGCACCGTCATTTTCGAAATAGGTGTCCACGCAATCCCGATGCGCGGCGCAAAACCCCATTGGCGTTGATTCATGAGGCTGTCGCTTGCCCCTGGGGTGTGGGCTTGCGCGTTGTTGCCCGCGATGAGAAGACCGGAGTTGGTGATTGCATCGGTTCCGGCATCACAGGCATTCGGGCGGGATCGCTGGGAACGCCGCTCACTTTGCACTGCACGTAGCTATACTTCGAAGGGTCGAACGCCGTCAGTCTCCCGTACTTCTCCGAGAGCGGCCCGTCGAAATCCCAGCGCAGTCCTAATGTCAACGTCAGGTTATTGCGAATCTTGAAATTGTCGCTGGCGTAGGCGCCTATGGTGTCAGCCCTATAGTAGCGATTTGCCGAACCCGAAAATGCGGTTCCGCCGTCGCACGTTGCCCTGCACAAACGTTTCAAAGATGTGAACGTGAGCATGTCCGTGTTCGTGTTGTTGTTGATGACATTGAGCTGTGTATGGTCCCATATCAAACCAAAACTGATCGTGTGCCTGCCCTTCACTATGTTCAGCGAAGTTCCGTACTCCCATTGATTCTGAAACATGCCGGCGTCGCCGAAGGCTGGGCTGGGGCCGAATTGCAGACCGTTTGCAATAGTCGGATCCGTGTTGTTGATTTCGAACTGGGGGAACGTCGCCGAACCCAGCAGACTGATGCCCATCTGGCTCGGCGTGAATCCCTGTCCAGTCTGCGCGTAAGCCCTAATGCGCGTGAACCCGAATGCTGATCCCAGGTGACATTTCCGGAAAGGGCAACGGTGTTGGTGAGGGAAAATACCTGGCTGCCCGCCGAAAGTTGCTGCGCGAAGCCGAGCAGCGAACCAACTGCGCCGAACGGGTTAGTCGTTGGATTATTCTGAATGTAATACTTCCCCGACAATCGATCCTTGGTGTTCACCACGTAATCCACACTGGCGATTCCCTGGTCCACGTTTGCCTTCGAGCTAGGCCCCTGTACCACGGCATCATATCCGAGGGTGGCGGCCTTGGTCGGATCCGTGATTTGAGCACTTGGAATCAGATATTGATCGTTGGGAAGCTTGGCATTCAAGAGGTTCATCGCCGGAGTACTGACCTGACTCGGTTGAAAACACGGATTGGGAGGAGTCTGATCCGGACCGCATCCGGGAAGAAAAGAAGCTGTTGTAATCGCATTGGTGATGCCTTGTGCGCTGCGATCGTTGGTCAGACCTAGCGGAACGGTCACGTCCTTCGTGGAGGTCTCTTGATCGGCGATGCGAACTCCCTGGTACGAGAAGAAGTAAAACAATTTGTCCTTCTTGATTGGCCCGCCCAACGTTCCGCCAAACTGGTTTCGATTGAGGAAAGGTTCGGGATTCCCGCCGCATTATAGAAGAACGGCGTGGCGTTCATGGCGCTGTTCTGAAACTGCTCCCAGGCACTCCCGTGGATCGCGTTCGTGCCCGATTTCGTCAGCACGCTGATGTGCGCGCCACTATTGTTGCCCTGCGATGCATCGTACATTGATGTGTTAACCGCGATCTCCTGAATGGCGTCGGTAGGAGGCGTGGGGAGTGCCTGCCCGATCGCTCCATAGACGGATGTGCTGGTCTGGATCGTGCCGCCCGAGCCGAAGTTCTCCCCAGTGTTCAGCACGAAGCGGTTCTCTCCCACCTGGCTGGTGGAGTTCCCGTTAAACAAGTTGTTTGTACTAACGCCATTCAACGAAAAGCTATTGCTGGTGTCCCGGTTTCCGTTGGCGAATATCGCCTGATTGCCCAGGCCGGAGTTTGAGCCGGAACCGCCCAGAAAATCCGCGTGAACCCCGGGGCTCAGAATCGCCAACTGCGTAAAGCTGCCGGTTCCCAGCGGCGTTTCCTCAATAGTTTGTGAATCGACCACATAGCCGTTGGTGGTGTCCACCTGATTCATCAACGGCACTGCGTTTACTTCCACGATGGAACTGACCGCACCCACAGCCAGTGTGGCGTCCACCGTCGTCGTTCGATTCCCATTCACCAGAACTTCCGTGTGGGTTTCGGTTTTGAAGCCGTCTTTGGTGATCGTCAGCTTGTAGGTCCCAGCCGGAAGCTCCGGAACCAGGTAGGAACCGTTCGACTTCGTCTGCGCCACTACCTCAAGATTGGTCGCGGCGTTGAGCGCTTTTACTGTGGCATCCGGAACCGCGGCTCCTGAAGGGTCGATCACCGTACCCGTAATGGCACCTAGTGTTTCTTGCGCGCTGGAGGGTAAAGAGAAAGCAAGGACAGAAATCAGCAAAAGGAGAACTTTTGTAAAACCCAATTTCATGAAGACCCCTCGAGTACAAAAATTTGACGGACTTGGAAATACCACCAAGCAATCGCCACTGCACCGATAGCCATTGCACCGATCTTCCAGAAACCTGGGCGCGGACAAGAACCTGGTCTGACCCCGTGGCGGCTTGGACATCCCCTCGACCCCAAGTTGGCCAGATTCTACACCGATGTTTTTTTCCTGCAACCGCATTTGCATGAATTTATATGATTTCCACAATGAATCTTTCCAGTGGGGTCCTGCTGGAGTTGGTGCCGGCCGGAGGAAACCAGCAAGCTACGCCGAATCTAGCTCCGGTGCTGCCACAAACAGCGCCCAACCCGGCTTTGTTTCCCTAACCAGCCGCTCCGTACCGTTCGAGCTGCTTGACGCAAGATGAATGGCCGACCTAAAGGATGGTGACTACGTCGAGATCGAAGGCGGAGGTGACGCGCAATGATGACGGTCGACCGCATCCCATTTCCTCGAACCGGACCGCTCTGCAGGACCGCAACCAACGGCTACTCGGCGATTATCTTGGACCGAATTTTTCACTGGCCACCTGGACGTATCGTGGCGTTCTCGTTCCACCATAACCTTCCTCGCTCCTGTTACTTGGCGGTAGCATGTTCATGAATCTATAGCAGCGCCGCATAGAGTGGCACGCTCGACGACTTACCTGTTGCTTTCCCAAAGGAAGTGTGCGATCTTCCCTCCTTGTTGGAAACCAACACGGCGGTGCGGTGAAACAAAAAAGGACGTCCTGCGGGGCGCGTTGGCCCTGCTGATCCTCAAGACCTCTGGGTGCCCTGCGACCGTTGCACAGCTATGGAATCGCGCGGCGCATCGAGCAGAGCAGCGGAGATCCCGTGCTGTGAAGCTGGAGCTAGAAGCTGCGATCGCATCCGAGTGGAGCAGTTCAGAGAATAATCGCAGGGCGCGCTTCTATCGACTGACCCGGGAAGGGCGCAAAGAGTTTCAGGTCGAGACACAAGATTGGGAAACAAACAGCGGTGATCATCGCGCGGTTCTTCGCTGTGAAAACGGAGGATTGGTTATGAAATCTCTGAGGCGGTTCCTCAATCGCCTGTTCAACTCGGCGACCAGCGGGGCACAGGAAGAACGATTGAGGGAAGAGATTGCGGAACATATCGCTCTGCAAATCGAAGAGAATCTTCGCGCCGGCCTATCACCCGTCGAGGCTCGGCGCCAAGCCATGCTCAAGTTTGGCGGCGTCGAGGCCATGAAACAAGACTATCGAGCCGAACGAGGACTGCCATTTATCGAGAATCTGCTCCTGGATTTACGAAACGCCGCGCGAACGATTTGCCGCATGCCAGGGCTTGCGGCCGTAATCATCGTGTCGCTTGCCATCGGAATTGGCGTGAATACTACTATCCTTTCATGGATTCAGGTGATCCTGTTGCAACCGTTGCCCGGCGTGAGTGGTGCATCGAACATTCTGCTGCTCGAGCCTCGCGCGGAGACGGGCGGGTATCCAGGCGCTTCCTGGCTCGAATACCGCGCCTTGCAGACGCAACTGCCCGCACTGCGCGACGTCGTGGCATCTCAGATGGTCCCGTTCAACGTGGGAGAGAAGGGACAGACGGAGCGGACGTTCGGGCAACTCGTCTCCGGCAATTATTTTTCTGCGCTGCGACTGAAGCCTGCGCTCGGACGATTTATTCGACCGGAGGAGGTCGAGCGGCCCGGAACTGAGCCCGTCGTTGTGATTTCGTATGACTACTGGCAAACACGGTTTCACGGGGCGCCGGAGGCTGTGGGGAAAAAATTGCGCGTTAACGAGCGCGAGCTTGTTGTGATTGGCGTGGCCCCTAAGGACTTCCAGGGAACCATGCTCCCGTTGAAGTTCGAACTGTGGGCACCGGCCACGCTGGCGCCTGCGTTGCTCGGTGGAACACGCGACCTGGAAGATCGCAGCATCCGCGCTTTTTCCTTGATCGGAATGTTACGGCCTGGCGCGACACGAGAGGAAGCACAGGCCGAGTTCAGTACGGCGATGGCTCAGCTTGCGCGGGACTATCCTGAGGCCAGTGCCGGGATTGCCGGTGAGATTCTTCCTTTCTGGGACGCGCCGCGCGGTCCGCAGCGGTTGCTGATCAGCGGGCTGGCCATCTTGCAAGGCGTTATGCTGCTCCTGCTGTTGGCGGTCTGCGCAAACACGGCAAACCTCATGCTGGCCCGTGCAAGCACCCGGCAGCGCGAGATGGCCGTGCGCGTGGCGCTGGGCGCGGGACGCTGGCGCATTGCCAGCTTGGTGCTCTCGGAAAATATGCTGCTGGCTTTCCTGGGAGCAGGCCTGGGAGCAGCCATCGCAGTTTGGGGAACCACGGCCTTGCGCGTGGCGCCAATGATTGGCGCATTTCCGATCCGGTTTCAGACCAGAGTGGATGAACTCACCCTGGCCTTCGCGATATTGCTCGGTGCTGCGTGCGGATTGATTTTCAGCGCGGCGCCGGCGGTTCGTCTGGCACGGCTGGATCCACACGACGGGCTTCGCTGCAGTTCCAACACGGCGCCTCGCAGCCGTGCGCGCAGAGTTCTGATGGGCGTGGAAGTCGGACTGGCGACGGTCGTCCTGATCGCGGCGGCGCTCTTCTTGCAGAGTTTTCGCTCGGCACGCCAAACGGATCCGAGATTCCGGCCCGCGGGCGTTTTGCTGGCCGCCTACGACTTAAGCGCACGGAATCCCGATGAGACGTTCGAGCGCGAATTCGCTGCACGCCTGCTGGAACGGCTGCGATTGTTGCCGGACGTCGAGGCAGCCGCCATCGCAACGAATGTTCCGCTCGATTTGCATGGAATTCCGGCGCGGCCTTTCACGGTGCAAGGCCGCGTGCGCACGGAGGCGGGGCAGGATAGAGCCATTTCCAACACGGTCACGCCGGGATACTTCAAGGTAATGGGCATCCCGCTCCTTGCGGGAAACGACTTTGCCGAGATGGGGGACAGGGCGGCGCTCGCACAGGCCATCGTCAACGAAGAGTTTGTGCGCCGGTACCTGAATGGCGCGGATGCGATCGGCCGCCGCATACAGACGCGCGCGGGAACCTTTTCGATCACCGGCATCGCACGCAATTCGGTCTACGACGCATTCGGCGAGCCCGCGCAGCCAGCGGTCTATTTCTCGTACCGAGATCTTCCATCGTTCCAAGGCGAGATTCACCTGAGGACCCGCAGCGGCAAAGAAACCGCACTCGCCTCGGAAATGCGTGCCGTTCTGCGCGATCTCGATCCGATGCTCCCACTCTACGACGTGCGAACACTCTCCCAGCACATCGAACGAAACCTCTATTTACGCCGCATTCCCGCGCGGATGTTCGTGGTGCTTGGACCACTGCTACTGGGCCTCGCGGCGATCGGAATCTACGCCGTGGTGTCGTATGCCGTGGCCAGGCGAACCAGAGAGATTGGCGTGCGGCTGGCCTTCGGGGCCACCGGCGGGAGGGTCGTGCTGCAAATTATTCGCGAGAACCTGAGTGCAATCCTGTGGGGCACGGCGATTGGATGGGTACTGGCACTGGCGATTTCCGTTCACGCGATTACCAAGGGCGTGGCCAACCTTCCGGTTTTCCTCGGTGTACCGGCGATTCTGTTGGGTGTCGCGACACTGGCCTGCTGGATCCCGGCACGGAGAGCTAGCCGTATTGATCCGATGGCAGCGCTCAGGTACGAGTAAGAGGGGGATAATTCCTATTTTCGCTCCCGGAAAGACCCTTCTGCCCAGAGACCCTTCGCGCCTCTAATCGAACACCAGGACAGCCTTTCCTCCACCGCCCTTGCTAACGTACGCGTATAGTTCCCGAGCCTCTTGTAGCGATCCGCGCTTGGCGATTCTTGCCGCTTTCAGACGCCCTGCTTCGAACAGCGGAAGCAGGGAATTCAGTATCCGGGCACAATCCGTGACCGTTAAGGCGCGGGAGTCGACACCCAGCAGGGTCAAGCTTCGATGATAAAAATCGCGCAGATCAAAGCTGACGCGTCGAGTTCCAACCGAGGTGATCGCAACCTGGCGACCGGCTTGCCCTAGCGTCGATAGCACCGGATCGAACACTTCTCCGCCCAAGCAGTCGAACGCGACATCCACGCCCCTTCCTCCAGTTAATTCGCGGGCAGTCCTGTTCCCGCCAGGCTGCGTGGTGCTTAGATAGCCCAGTAGATTCGCTGCTTCGGATGCGGAAGCGTCCGAGGGTGTGCGGTCCACGGCGATCCGTTTCGCGCCCAGGGCCCAGCCTAACTCCAGCACCGCCGATCCGACTCCCCCTCTGGCTCCAGTCACAAGCACCGTCTCAGCAGGTTGTACCTTTGCCCGAGTGACAAGTCCTTCGTACGCCGTCACGAAATTTACTCCCACGGAGGCCGCCTCCTCAAACGTGAGCGTGCCCGGCTTGGGGACCGCCGCCTCCGCAGGAATGACCATGAACTCAGCATGACTGCCATCGCCCGTGAATCCAACGTCTCCGCCTGTGCCCCACACTTCCCTTCCGACCAGATTCGCTGGGCCCTCAATGACCACGCCGCAGAAGTCGCGCCCGGGAATGCGCGGTTGCACCCAGGCACACGATAACCTTTGGTTTTAATGCCGCGATTTCCGCATCCAACCAGGGCCTACAGGCTGCAATCTCGCTCGCGCTGGGTTTTTTGTGAATGCGCCGCTTTCCTCGCGGCTCCCATTTAAAATGTTTGACGGCATTTGTCACGTACGCCTGCTTGGGATCAATCCCGGCTTGCTTCAATGTAGCCTGCAACAATTTTCCGGCCGGGCCCACAAAAGGTTTCCCCTGCAAATCTTCCTGATCCCCGGGTTGTTCGCCGATCAGCATGATCGGAGCGTGTGGGCTTCCTTTTCCAAAAACAGTCTGCGTTGCATTTCGCCAAAGGTCGCAATTGCGGCAATTCTGGGCCTCCTTGGCTAATTCCTTCAACGAACGCGGCAGCAGAGGGAACTGGGGCGAAGCCCCGTTTTTCTTCCAGCGGGTCATCAGTGTGTGTAATGCCGGGGGCACTGGAAAAGTTTGACAAAAGCCTTCGAGCAGGTTCAAAATAATCATGGCGAACAAAAAGCGAAAGCAATCCTTCCTCTCCTTTTTGCCATGCGTCCTTCTTCTGCCGCTTTACGTCTCCACCTCGAGTCCGCTCTTGCCGGGCGCGTTATCTCTCCATTTCGCCTTCGCGAACCTGCGCCAACTTCCACGGCCCCTATAGGCATCCCGGCCTTGGATGAAAGCACCGGCGGCCTGCCTCGCGGGAGCCTTACGGAAATCTATGGGCCAGTCTCTTCGGGAAAGACTTCCATTCTTCTCTCGACCCTGGCGGGACGCACAAGAAATTGTGAAGCGTGCGCCCTGGTGGATGCTCAGGATGCCTTCGATCCGAATGGCGCGCAAGCTGCTGGTGTTCACCTCGAGCGGGTTCTTTGGGTGCGTTGTCGAAGTCTCGACCAGGCCTTGCGTTCCACGGATTTACTTTTGCATGGTGGAGGCTTCGGCCTCATTGCCCTGGACCTCTCGGACGCTCCCGCGCGCGTCGTGCGTCAGATTCCCCTGAACGTGTGGTTCCGTTTGCGGCGCGCGGTGGAAAGCACTCCGACGATCCTGCTGGTTCTGTCGCAGGAGTCCAACGCAAAAACATGCGCTTCGCTCGTTCTGCGTTTGCAAAAAGACGCGGCTGCCTGGTCGTTAAATTCCAGGAACAACGCGGGTCGAATCTTCCACACCCCCAGTTGCTTGCTGGATGGATGGACCAGCGAAGCGGAAATCGTTCGCACGCGGATTCAACAGCCGGCTCTTCGCTATATCGACAGGACCTCTACTCCCCACCAGGGTGCCGGCGAAACAGTTCGCTTTGCACTGTGTTCGGATTCTCGTTTCAAAGATGCGCCAACTCTCCCCGTTCCCTCGCCGGCACGAAAAAAAGAAAGGATACAAAACCCCGGTTGAGGCATTCCCTCCCATTCCGCGGGCTTGTCGAAACGCTATGGCCTTCGCTGCCATCTTTATTCCCGATTTCAGGTTGCAAGCCGTGCTGCGCTGCGAGCCCGAACTGGCGATTCGCCCAATTGCGCTGATCGATGGTTCCCCGCCTACTTATCAGGTCGTTGCTGTCAATCGCCTGGCCGCGCTCCTGGGAGTGGCCGAAGGAATGACAAAAATAGCCGCAAGCCACTTTCCCGGACTGGAAATCCGGCCACGCGGAAAACTCCAGGAAACTACGGCCCACGCGGTGCTGCTGGATGTGGCCTGGTCTTTTTCGCCACGAGTGGAAGACACCGCTCCGGACACTGCTCTGATTGATCTGCAAGGCCTGACGGCACTTTTTGGATCCCACGAAAACATTGCGGCAAAAATGGTTTCGAAATGTTCCGAGATGGGGCTTACCGCACAGGTTGCCATTTCTGAAAATTTGGAAACCGCCGGTGTTGTGGCGCGTGCTTTGCCCGGGGCTACGGTTATCCCCGAAGGCCAGGAATCCAGATTTCTGGAAACCCTGCCCGTGCACATGCTTTCGTTGAGCCAGGAACTCTCGGAAGTCTTCGAACGCTGGGGCGTCAAAACGTGTAAGGCTCTCTCTTCCCTCCCGGTGATTTCCCTTTCCGAATGTGTTGGACAGGAAGGCGTGCGCTTGCACGCCATCGCCAGCGGAAAAGGTCTCCGATCACTGGTCATCGCCGAACCCGCGCATTGTTTCGAAGAATTTTTTGAATTGGAAGACGCGTTCGAGGATCTGGAGCCACTTTCCTTTCTACTAGGCAGGCTTCTGGACCAGCTTTGCGCGCGGCTTGCCGCCAGGTCGCTCAGTGTTCGCGCGATTCATCTGCATCTGGCGTTGCAACCTTCCTTTGAAAGTGCGCTCGAGTCTTCCAGAGAAGCTCGCAAAAAACAACCCAGCGACTATGTTTGCGCACTCGAGCTGCCCGTACCGTGCCGGGATGCAAAACTCCTGTTGAAGCTTGTGCGCCTGCGATTGCAATCGACTCCTCCGCGTGCACCTGTACAGAAAATCCACATGCTTGCGGAACCTTCTTTCCCGCGCGTCACGCAAGGTGGATTGTTCGTTCCCGAAGTTCCAGATCCCGAGAAGCTGGAACTGACCATTGCGCGCATCGCTCACGTCGTAGGCGAAGGCAATGTTGGGTCGCCTCAGTTGGTGGATGCCCATCGACCGGATTCCTTCCGCGTTCAGAAGTTCTCCGTGCCATTCACGCCGCCGCTCGCTCCTGACGAAAAAGCAGGAATGAAATTTGGATTCCGGGCCTTTCGTCCAGCGCTCTTGGCGAAAATCCACTCGCGCGGAGGACGTCCCATGAACGTCACCTTCCTTGGTCGTTCCGGAGAAGTCGTTCATGCCTCCGGACCTTGGCGCACGTCGGGCGACTGGTGGGAAGAGGAACCATGGCAACAGGACGCTTGGGACGTGGAGGTTTGTTTTCCCTACGAACCTTCCCTGCCCCACGGTTTTTATCGAATTTGTTTCGATTCGCGCCAGAAGAAATGGTTCGTCCTGGGTGCCTACGATTGATGTACATCGAACTCCACGCTCGTTCCGCTTTTAGTTTTCTGAAAGGCGCATGCACGCCCGAAGATCTCGTTCGCGCTTTTACGGCTCATGGCATGCCATCCATGGCTTTGCTGGACCGCGATGGTTTGTACGGCGCGCCGCGGTTTTACCTGGCGGCAAAAAAACTTGATCTGACCGCCCATATCGGCGCAGAGGTTACCTCATCTGCGGGAGGACGCTATCCCTTGCTTGTCGATTCCCGCAAGGGTTATCAAAATCTTTGCCGCCTGATCACCCGCATGAAGTTGCGTTCAAAAAAGGGCGAGGGCGCCATAGAACTCGAGGAATTGCGCGGTTCCAACGAAGGCTTGATCTGCCTGACTGGGGGCGACGAAGGACCATTGGCGCACGCGTTGCGCACCGGAGGCACAGAGCAAGCCGCAAAATGCCTTCGCGAACTATGCGCGATTTTTGGCCGTGAGAATGTCTACGTAGAAGTGCAGCGTCATTTTTCCCTGGAAGAAGAGCGTCGCAATCAAGCCGCCATCGCACTCGCTCGCTCCTTGCAGCTCCCGCTCCTGGCCACTAACGGTGTTTGCTACGCCTCACCTGACCAGCGTGAAATTCTGGACGTCTTCTCCTGCCTGCGCCACCATCGCGTCCTGGCCAATGCAGGCCGCCTCTTATCCTGCAACTCCGAGCGCTACCTGAAATCCCCGGCGCAAATGTCCGCTCTCTTCGCGGACCTGCCGGAAGCCATTGCCAACACCGTGGAACTCGCTTCGCGGCTGAAATTCACACTCAAAGATCTGGGCTACCAATTCCCGGTCTATCCAACGCCCGATAACGAATCGCAGATCGAGTTTCTGCGCGCGCGAACCTGGGAAGGCATGATGCACCGCTACGGCACGGGGAATGAAAAGGCTGCGCAACAAATCCATCGTGAACTGGCGGTCATCGAAAAACTGGATCTGGCTGGATACTTCCTCATCGTTTGGGACATTGTTCGTTTCTGCCGTGAAAATAACATTCTCGTCCAGGGCCGTGGCTCCGCTGCCAACAGCGCCGTCTGTTACTCGCTCGGGATCACCGCTGTCGATCCCGTCAGCATGGAGCTTCTCTTTGAGCGCTTCCTGTCTGAGCAGCGCGGCGAATGGCCCGACATCGACCTGGACCTTCCCAGCGGCGACCAGCGCGAACGTGTCATCCAATATGTTTACCAGCACTATGGAAAGCTCGGAGCGGCCATGACCGCGAACGTTATTACTTACCGTGGCCGTTCCGCGGCGCGGGAAATCGGCAAAGTTCTGTCGTTTGATCCAGAAACTCTGAACCGCCTGGCCAGTCTCGTCAGCGCGTGGGAGTACATCGATTCGAAGGACACGCTCACGCGGCAGTTCGAGGACGCGGGCCTCGACCTGGCGCAACATCGCATTCAAAAATTCTTTGAACTGTGCCAGAAGGTTCAGGATCTGCCGCGACATTTGGGGCAGCATTCCGGAGGAATGGTGGTTTGCCAGGGGCAACTCGACTCCGTAGTTCCGCTCGAGCCCGCCACCATGCCGGAGCGCGTTGTTGTGCAATGGGACAAAGAAGATTGCGCGGATATGGGCATCGTCAAAATAGATTTGTTGGGCTTGGGAATGATGGCCGTGCTAGAAGATTCGCTTCGACTCATTCGGGAACACTATCGCGAAGAGATCGACCTCGGCCGCCTGCCTGCCAATGATTCCGCTGTGTACTCCACCCTGCAACGCGCCGACACCATCGGAATGTTTCAGGTGGAGAGCCGTGCGCAAATGTCATGCTTGCCCCGGCTCCGGCCAAAATGCTTCTACGATATCGTGGTGCAGGTCGCCATCATCCGCCCCGGGCCCATCGTCGGCAAAATGGTCCATCCGTATTTGAACCGGCGCCTCGGTCGCGAAGCAGTCGAAAGCCTCCACCCTTCCCTCGAATCCACGCTTTCGCGCACCCTCGGCGTACCTCTTTTTCAGGAACAACTGTTGCGTATCGCCATGATTGCCGCCGGATTCTCGGGCGGCGAAGCCGAGGAGCTTCGCCGGGCATTTGGATTCAAGCGCTCCGAAGCGCGAATGAAAGAAGTGGAAATCAAACTTCGACGCGGAATGGAAGCGAACGGAATCACCGGAGGGACTCAGGACAAGATCGTTCGCTCCATCACTTCCTTTGCGCTCTACGGATTTCCCGAATCGCACGCCGCCAGTTTCGCGCTGATCGCATACGCCAGCGCATTTTTGAAATGCCACTATCTGGCAGCTTTTACGGCCGCCATGCTCAACAATCAGCCCATGGGTTTCTATCAACCCGCCACGCTCATTAAAGATGCGCAGCGCCACGGATTGCGCTTCAAGCCCATTGATGTGACCAGCTCCGATTGGGATTGCCTCCTGGAAGAGGCGCCGGACGGCTTTCGCGTTCGCATTGGTCTCCGTTATGTAAAAGGTCTAAGAAAAGAAACCGCGCTGCAAATCTGCGAGCAGCGCCGCGCGCGCCCTTTGGAGTCCATTGAAGATTTGAAACAGCGTGTTCCCCAAATTCGGAAAGATGAGTTTCGCGTTCTTGCAGCCGTAGGGGCCTTGAATTTCATTTCTGGCAGGAAAGCATTTCACAGGCGCGATGCTCTATGGCAGGTGGAACGCTCCAGCCGCTTTTCAGGGCCGCTCCTGGCTGGGCATTTCTCTAAGGAGAACCACGCCGGTGAATCGTCAGCCCTCGACTGTATGAACCCGGAGGAACGCCTCAACGCCGATTTTCGTGGTACCGGGTTGACCATCGGCCTTCATCCCCTGGCCCATCACCGAAAAGTTTTGCAACGCCAGGGTATTTCTCCCGCCTCTCAACTGGCCTCCTTTCCCGATGGCAAATTTGTGCGTGTCGCCGGCGCCGTCATTGCTCGCCAGCGTCCCGGCACGGCCAAAGGGTTTGTGTTTCTAAGCCTGGAAGATGAAACGGGCATTGCCAACATCATCATCACTCCACAACTCTTCGAGGCGAGGCACACAACGGTCCTACACCATTCTTTCCTGATCATTTCTGGCGTGCTACAAAATCGAGATGGCGTTGTATCGGTAAAAGCCGGCGCCGTCGAACCCTTGCTCACCACCAACGCCGAGATGGAATCCCACGATTTTCATTGAGCGCCACAACTGACGAGCGACCACGCGCAGCACGCATTCCCCTTAGAAAAATACAGCGGAAAGTGGATTGCCGGAACAAGCACCCAACACTACAGTCCGGTTTGCCACTTTAAAGGGGACTCGCACCATGTCGAACCATCGAAATTATTTCTACATCCTTGGAGTACTGCTGTTCGCCACCGTGTTTAGTCTTGGTTTGATGGCCGCACGCAATGCGGCATCTGCCACGCCTCAAGCGGCTGGATCCGATGCGGTGTTCGCGGCAAAAGCCGCCTCGGGAGGGATGGCTGAAGTAAAGCTGGGGCAGTTAGCCGCCGAAAAAGGAACTTCACCGGCTGTCAAACAGTTCGGACAAAAAATGGTCGACGACCATTCCAAAGCCAATGATCAGCTCGAAGAGCATTGCTCCCCAAGCCAATGTGACCCTTCCCAGTGATATCTCCAGCCCCGATCAAGCCACTTACGAACGACTCTCCAAATTGTCGGGCGCACAATTGACCGCGCCTATGCCACGGAGATGGTGCGCGATCATGAAAAAGATGTAGCGGAATTCCAGAAGGAATCAACCAGTGGAAGCAATCCGGCGCTGAAGGAATTTGCCTCAAAGACGCTTCCCACTTTGCAATCCCACTTGCAGCTGGCCAAGGAGATGCAAAAAACCGTCCAGTCGTCCTCGTCTGGCATGTAAACCAGCCGCTCACAATTGGAAAAAAAATCCCTTCTTCAGGTTCGGAGCCTCCGATCCGAATGCTTTTCGGCCGAGCACGGTCTCAGCCTTGCGGAAAAGTAGTGTCATCGCGCTTGCCCTCGAGCGGTGTCAGTGAAGGGGGCGAAGCGAGGGATCTGCTTTCTCGCGCACCACCACATCCACAAATACGAACAATTCCCCGCTTCACGCACGTCGGCGAACTATTCTGGCGCTTTGCCACCGCCACAAACGCCGCATTCTGCACAAAACGGTTGGCTTGCGTCGCTTTACGTCTTGCACAAATACGTCCGCTACCGTACATACCGTATCCTGTGTATTGCCACGCCCCTCGGGGCCGGGGCTAGCATGAAAGTTGAATCGAGACGCACCATGGCAAATTGGTCACTGATTTGCAAGAAATGCCAATTCATATTTCCTCACTCAGAGATTGGCGATTCCCTGGCCGAATGTTTTGTTTCAGAGAAGCCCAAGTTCCCACCCGAAGGGGTGGAGTGGGAGTGTCCGCGCTGCAAAGCCAGGTTTACGTACGTTCGGTATGATCTGATCTACCAGAAGAGTTCCAGTTCGTTCCACGTCGCGGGCCGACGCGACATATGGAGGATCCGCTAGACGCCCGCGCCGGTTTCACGCACTCGCTCCCTCGGTTCTTTTTTCTTGTTGGGAGGTCCCAATAATCTCTCTGCTAGGCAGATGCATGGCGATAAATGAGTTGGCGGATTTTTTTGCCAGCTCATTCAATTTCGCAAGAGCCGCTTCGCGCCCGCTGACGGATGTGCGCCACAGTCGGCAGCCGTCTGGCATCTTCTCGAAGAGATCATATTGGCGATCCATAGCGCACTCCTATGCCCAGACGATGAGGACGGAACTTGAAGAATAGAAGTGGAAGGGTCCCCATCGCCAAGGAAAGCGATCCTACCGCGAGTTAACGTCCGTGTATAGCACTAAATGGTAGATTCGACCGCGGGTATAAACCGCCCATGGGGTTTTCCAGACGCAATTCAGCTAGTTGGAGTTCCCTGTCTCCCTCTGCCATCTGTCGGTTAGCCGTTTCATAATTCCGTAACACTCGCACGACGCCGCTTCCAATCCTCGGCGATCTTCAATTTTTAGGTCTCCCCGCTTGTAGGAAATCAGCTCGGCCTTCTGAAGCACGCCTGCGGCCTCCGTCACGCTGGCGCGGCGTGTGCCCAGCATGTTCGCCAGGGACTCTTGTGTCAGGCCCACCACGTCGCCGCCAAGCCGATCCTGACTCATCAACAACCAGCGTGCCAGCCGCCGGTCCACCTCGTGCAATCGATTGCACGCGGCAATCTGTGTTGCCTGCATGGTCTGTACTAGCGAAAAACGGTTCAGGCTCTTTTGCAAGCCCGGGGCCAGCCGCAGCACTCCCTTGAAGTCTGCCGCGCTCATTCGAAATCCAGTTCCCTCCACTTGCATGACTACCCGCGCGGGGCTCGTGTCAAAACCAACCGTAAGCGGTAAACCCGTAAATCCTTCTTTCCCCGCCAATCCGACTTCCACGCTCTTCCCATCGGCCATCACATTCAAAAAAGACGCCAACCCGGTGTTGATGAAATAGGCGAACTGGATGGCCTCACCCATCTCGTTCAAAAGCATTTGCTTTGGCAATTCTAAAAATTCGGATTCCGCAAGTACCAGTTCACGCTCCTTGGCGGGAAGGCCGAGGAGAATCTTATTGTGAAGTTTCTGTTCATCGGAATCGGCAGGAAAACTACGGTTAACTTTTTGCTCGGAAATGACCTTCGTGCGGTTTATCAAATTGGCCTCGCGCTGCAAACACCTTGTCTGATTTCGCAAGGAACCGCCTACCGAATTTAACTAGCGGAAAATGGAAAGAGACGCCTTCACTGTACTCGTTTGTATCGTTTATAGCTAGCACGGAACGTTAGATAGAGCCTCGGTTTTTTACCATTTGCAAACCCGTGTACGCTGTCGTACAGTGAGGGGGAGCCCCGCTGGGCCTGCCCGGCGGAGGCTTTGACAGTGCATGTCCAAAAGCGCTAAGAAATCGGGGACCCCTCCACCGGATTGGGTAAAACCTATTCGCGATTTGCGGCAGAAACTCGGTTTGAACCAGGAGCAACTCGGCCACCGGCTGCACTATTCCGCAATGGCGGTGTCCCGCTGGGAACGCGGCGAGCAGGAACCCACCAACCGTGGCTACATCGAGTTGGGCAATCTCGCCGGTGACCCCGATTGTTGGTATTTTTGGGGACGCGCTGGATTGCACAACGAAAATTTGCTCAGCGTCATGCCCACCCTGCGTGAGCGCATGCACAAGAGCCGGTTCGCTGATTTCGAGATTGTCTCGGCTGGGGGTGGCGCCCACAAATCTGGTGCGTACAAGATGCAGCTGGTTGCGATTCCCGTCCTGAAAGTTGTCGCGGCCGCACATGGAGAGAGAGGCGGACACGCGTCTAGCCTGGTAGAGGGTCCCGTGGAAAGTATGTTTGCAGCGCCAAAACACTGGTGCCCCAATCCCAGGACCACCAGTTGCCTGCGAGTTCGTGGCAGCTCCATGACACCCCTCATTCCGGATGGCTGCGTAATTGTCGTGGATTCCTCGCAGAACGATCCCATGCACCTGGATGGAAAGATCGTTATCGCCTGGCACAAGGATAGAGGTTTAGCCGTTTCTCGTTACCGGCGCTACGATCACACGGAGATTCTCGAGCCGGAAAACCACCAGTATGAATCCATAACCTTAAGCGCAAAGCAGCGCTGGAAGATTTTGGCCAAAGTGCTTTGGTGGATCGGAAAAGCCCCGTAGCACTCGCCAAGACATCCCTGTAGGGCTACCGTCTTGCATTATCAAGGATTTCTGCATCACTAAAAGTCAGGAAACCTAAGTTTCCACTTTTCAATACTCCCGCCGTTGAGTACCGTTTCGTGCCTGCGTAAGTGCACACTTGTACTGATTGTCCGCCCCGCTTCCCTGCGATTTAATCTGCGTGGAGGTTCTAAGCCAAATGATTACGATTTTGGTTGTGGTGCTTCTTCTGTTGGCTCTTGGGGCGTTTCCCTCTTGGCCTTACAGCCGTAGCTGGGGCTACTATCCCAGCGGGGGCTTGGGACTAGTTGTCTTGATTCTCGTGGTCCTTTTACTTTTAGGGCGTATCTGAAGCGTGGGCAGTGCCGCGTCAGCACAATACCGCTGACACGTTTCGGCTCACTCTCGTTGCACGGCCCAGGTGGAGCGTTGCTTACTACGGCAAACTAGATTGGGATGTTAGGCTCAAAACGAGGTGGCTGTGGTTCGCTGCGGTCGCCTCGCACCTTACTCACCTTACTCGGCTGGATGGTCTCACCCTTCCTTTTCAAGTATTCTATTAAGTTGAAAACACTTTGGAGAATGGCACGTCTGACCTGAGGCGCGACAGGTACCAGATTCCTCGCCGCCTCTGGCCATTCAACCTGAGTGTTTCTTTTGATTTCGGAGACGTTTGACCAGGCGGAAGCGGAATTTTCCTTAGATACGGGGACGGACCATACTAAATCTATTCTGTTTGCGAAAGGCGGCCTGATTTGTGCGGCATTGCTGGCTTCACGCATAAACATTGGTGTCCGCCCGAGGGCAGAGTCCAGGCAGCGGTGAATACGCTGAAGCACCGCGGCCCGGACCAGCAGGGCGTTTTTTCGTCCAAACTTTTCTCTTTTGGCGCGGCCCGGTTGAAGATCATCGACCTGCAGGCCGGCAATCAGCCCATTCTGGAAAATGGCGGCGAATGGGGCATCGTCTTCAATGGCGAAATTTACAATCACCTGGAAATTCGCGCGGAACTGGAAAAGCTGGGTCACCGCTTTTCGTCACACTCCGACACAGAAACCGTACTAAAAGCGTTCTTGCAGTGGGACAAAGACTCTTTCACGCGCCTGCGCGGCATGTTTGCCCTCGCCATCTGGAACCTGCCCGCGAAGCGCTTTGTCCTGGCGCGCGACCGCATGGGCATCAAGCCGCTGTATTACGTGAAGAAGGGCGAAGATCTCTTCTTCGGCTCGGAACTTAAATCCATCCTGATCCATCCGGAAATCGAGCGCAATCTCAGCCTGGAGGGACTGGATTGCTATCTCTCCCTGAATTACATCCCCTCACCATGGACATTGATCGACGGCCTGAAGAAAGTTCCCCCGGGCGAGTGGATGGAGTGGCAAGACGGAACCATTACCACCGGAAGTTACTGGAAGCTGCCCTTCGGCGCCACGCCAAAGATCTCCGCGGAGGATGCTCAGGCCGAACTGGATCGCCTGCTTCAGCAATCCATTCGCGAACATCTGCTTTCCGACGTGCCCCTGGGGGTGTGGTTGAGCGGCGGAGTGGATTCGACGACGATTCTGCACTATGCCGCGAAGGCCAGTTCATCGCAGCTGAAAACATTTTCGATCTCCTTTCTGGGCCGCAGCTTTGACGAAACGCCTTACATTCGCGAAGCGGTGAAGCAATACGGAACAGACCACGACGAGATGGACTTGAATCCTGAGGTCGACCTGCAAAGCGCCATCGCAGAGTTCGCATATTTTTCCGATGAGCCCAGCGCGGATGCGGGCGCCCTGCCGGTGTGGTTTCTTTCCAAACTATGCAAGCGAAAAACTACCGTGGCCTTGAGCGGAGAAGGAGCCGACGAACTCTTCGGCGGTTACCTCACCTATCGCGCGAATCGCATGGCACGCTCCATCCGCGCGATGCCCGGCGCGGCGGCATTGGGACTTGCCGTCCTGCGCCGCTGGCCTCGTTCCGATGAAAAAATGGGGTTCGACTACAAGGCCACACGCTTGTTGGAAGGCTCGCGCATGCTCGGAAGACCTCGCGCACGTGTATTGGAATGGCACCTTCGCGCAAGACCAGCTCCGCACCATTGTGAATCACCCGCTCCCAGCCTCATTGCACGCGCTCTTGCGGGAAATGGGCGAATTGCCCACAAATGGTGACGACCTGGCTCCCTTCCTTTGGCTGGATCAGAAGTACTATCTTGCCGACGACATCCTGACAAAAAGCGACCGCATGAGCATGGCACATTCCGTCGAAGTGCGCCCGCCTTTCTGGATCATCGCATCGTCGAATTCGCTGCAGGCCTCCCCGCCAAGATGAAAATCTCCGGCTCGCGATCAGAAATTGATCCTGAAGGATCTGATGAAAGACAAGCTTCCCCCCTCGATCATTCATCGCAAGAAAATCGGCTTCGACATTCCCGCGCACGAATGGATGCGCACCTTCTGCGCGATTTGTTGCAAGAGTCGCTGCGTTTTGGGCTCTCGGAGTACGGCGATTTCTTTAACCGCGCCGGCATCGAAGAACTGAACCGGCGTCACCAGCTTCGCAAAAGCAACGTCGGCTATCACCTTTGGGGGTTGCTGATTTTGTTCTTGTGGATGAAACAATGGCGCGTCAGGGTTCCCGCGCTCGTCGCGATATGAACGACCTGCTGGAGCGCCGCTGGTTTGTGCTTACGCTCGTGGCCGTCGTCGCCGCCGCAATCTATCTGGGCTGCGCTGTGTCGCCGCCATCGCTGATGGATGATGTCGACGCGGTGCAGGCGCAAATCGCCAAAACCATGCTGACCAGCGGAGATTGGGTGACCGCCCGGCTCGACGGCGTCTTGTACCTGGAAAAAGCACCGCTGATCTACTGGCTGATTGCAATCTTCTACAAATTTCTTGGGACCAGCGACTGGGTAGCGCGCCTGCCCGTGGCCTGCTCCTGCATTGCCCTTGCGCTGCTGACGGCGGCTTTTGGCATGTGGGCGTTTGGCAAGCGCGCGGGATCCTATGCGGGACTCGTCGTTCGGCCACTTGCGTGGGTCTGTTTCTGTTCACTCGCATCCTGATTCCCGATGTGATGCTGACGTTCACCATCGCTTTGGCCATGTGGGCGTTTCTGCGGGCTCTCGACGAACAGGAATCACATCCACGGCTGCTGGGCCGCCATCCTGGCGACAAGTCTCGGCACAGGATTGCTGCTGAAAAGCCTGGTCGCCATTGTATTTCCGGTCGCCGCCGGCAATCATTTATCTCTTCCTCACGAATCAACTTTTCCTCCGCCGCACCTGGAAAGACTCCGCGCCTTTCAGCGGTGCTTGATTGCTGCGATGATCGCCGTCCCCTGGCATGTTTTGGCCACGCTTGCGCAACCCACCTTATTTCGCCTTCACGCTCCACAGCGGCCCGGGGAGTATCACGGCTTTTTGTGGTTCTTTTCATCAACGAGCAACTTCTTCGCTTTTTGAATCTGCGCTATCCGCGCGACTACAACACCGTCCCGCGTTTGTATTTCTGGATGTTCCACCTGCTGTGGCTGTTTCCCTGGAGCGTCTATCTTCCGGCCGTCTTCAAGCTTTCGTTCCAGCCCGATGGATCGCGCAGGGCGCACGCGACTGCTGGCGCTGTGCTGGGCCGGCTTCGTGTTGGTCTTTTTTACCTTTTCCACAACGCAGGAGTATTACTCGATGCCGTGCTATCCGGCCCTGGCCCTCCTGCTCGGCTGCAGCATGGCCACGCAAGACAACTGGGTGCGCTATGGAACGCGCGCGCTGGGCGTGCTTGCGGCCATTGGCGCGATTGCGACCATAGCCATCGCGTTCTATGTCAGAAATCTGCCGACACCGGGCGATATTTCCTCTGCTCTATCGAGCAATCCTTCGGCGTACACCCTTTCGCTCGGCCACATGTTGGACCTGACGCTGGATTCGTTCGCGTACCTGCGATTGCCGCTGATCATGGTCCGGGCATCGCTAATTCCTGATTGGAGCGGTCGGTATCCTAATGTTCGTAACCCCGCGCGTTGGCCATTTTTTCTAACCGGCGCGCCATGATGGCCCTGTTTTTCCTCACGCGGCGCGGCTCGCGCTGGTGGCGTTTGATCCCTTCTCACGTCGCGGCCGATTGCCGAAAAATTGCGCAGAACTGCCTCCCGGAAAGCTGATCCTCAATCACCACTATTACACCTATTCCTCCGTGGTTTTTTACACCGGTCAGGCTCCCCTGCTATTGAACGGTTCAAATTCCATAATCTGGAGTACGGTGCCGCCGCCCCGAACTGCCCGACGTGTTCTTGACCGACGCGGAATTCGCCACGCACGAACGGAAAGACCGATGTACCTGGTGGGATCGCCTTCTGCGGTGCAGCGCCTGCGCGACCTCATCGGCTCTCGCGAGTTCGAAACTGTGTTGAAAAGCGGCGGGAAATTGCTGGTCACCTATCGCTCAGACATCCACGACCGGGCGCCGCACGACATACATCCTGCACAACTTTTGAACCAAACGTTGTCCACGCTTGCAACGCGCAACCCCGCCTATTCGAGCAATGGCCGAAACTAGCCTCACGCCGCCAGTCGCGCCCCATGCCAATACGGTGCGAAGGGCCATCTTCATTCTGCTGAGGCTGGCCATCGGAATCGCCATCCTTGTGTACCTGGTGGAATCGGGAAAGATCGAGCTGCATTCTCTGATGAGACTGTTTCGCGCGTGGCCGCTGACATTGCTCGGCATGGCTGTGCTGTTGATCGACATTTTGTTCATGTCCATCCGTGTGTCTCTTTTGTTTCATGCGCAGCGCTTGTCGCTTACCTTGTGGAGCGCCCTCCAGCTCACTCTCATCGGTTTCTTTTTCTCCACGTTTCTGCCGGGCGCGGCTGGCGGAGATCTGGCCAAGCTTTACTATGCCGCGCGCGACAATGAGGGCCGGCGTACCGAAGTCGCTACGGTTCTGTTGTTCGACCGCATCATCGGGCTCCTCTCATTGATTCTGCTTCCCTTTTTCTTCGCGCCATTTTTTATCGAGCTGCTGCGAAGCCCGTCCGCATTGCGAAGCATCTTGTGGTTCGATGGATTCCTTGGACTAGGAATGTGCCTGGTCATGGCCCTGATCATGTTTTCGAGCCCCGTCCGCAAGGGATTCTCACAGCTCCTTGGCCGATGGCAGAGCCCGCGAAAAATCGCCGAACGCATGATGGAAGCTCTGGCCCTTTTTGGCCAGGCACGAGGCATCCTGATGGCCGCGCTGGCGATTTGTTTCTGCGAACCTGGCGCTCCCGCGTGACGGCAGTCGGTCTGTTCACGGTAAATCCCGCGGAGCTGTCGACTTCTACGCTCTGTCTCGTAGCGCCACTCGGACACCTCATAAATAGCCTGCCTCTCACGCCCGGCGGGATTGGCGTTGGCGAAACTGCATTCAACTCCCTTTTCGCCTTAGTCGGCTTTCGCGACGGGGCTGATGCCTTGCTCTGCCTGCGGATTTCGAGCCTTCTCGTTGGGGCGCTAGGGCTGTTAAACTATTTATTTGGTATGGGCCGGATCGTTCATTGGCAGAGGGACCATTAGGCGCGGACTAGCTCGCGCCTGCCAAGCCCGGCAGTTCCATGGAGTGAGAAGAGATTCAAATTAGGGGGAGAAATGAAGATTGGTGTGCTCGGAGGGGACGGTTATTGCGGTTGGGCCACGGCGCTGTATTTGTCGGCAAAGGGCCATTCGGTCGCAATCATCGACAATTTCTCGCGCCGGCAATGGGACCAGGATCTCGGAGTCGCGACCCCTTCGCCATTATCGACCGCTGGCGGAAACTGGAAGCGGCTCACGGGCAAAACCATCGACTCTCTCTCGTCGGCGACGTCACCGACTACGACTTTCTCTCCCCACGATCCAGACCCTTGGACCGGACGCCATCGTTCATTTCGCCGAGCAGCGCTCCGCGCCGTACTCGATGATCGACCGCAAACACGCGGTGTTCACCCAGGTCAACAACGTGGTCGGCACGCTGAACCTCCTCTTCGCCCTGCAGGAGTTCCGGCCGGATTGCCACCTGGTCAAGCTGGGCACCATGGGCGAGTACGGCACGCCCAACATCGACATCGAAGAAGGCTACATCACACATCGAGCACAACGGGCGGAAGGACGTGCTTCCGTTCCCCAAGCAGCCCGGCTCGTTCTATCACCTCTCCAAGGTGCACGACAGCCACAACATCATGTTCGCCTGCAAGATCTGGGGGCTGCGCGCCACCGATCTGAACCAGGGCGTGGTCTACGGAACCATGACCGACGAAGTCGGCCTGGACGAGGCGCTCATCAACCGCTTCGACTACGACGAGGTCTTCGGCACGGTGCTGAACCGCTTCTGCGTCCAGGCCGCCATCGGATATCCGCTGACAGTCTACGGCAAGGGCGGGCAGACGCGCGGCTTCCTGGACATTCGCGACACGGTCCGCTGCGTCGAGACTCGCCTGCCTGAATCCGGCGCAAGCCGGGCGAATGCCGCGTCTTCAACCAGTTCACCGAGCAGTTCTCGGTGCTGGAACTGGCGCGACATGGTGCAGAGCGGCGGCCAAGAAGCTGGGCCTGAAGGTGGAGATCGATCACCTGCCGACCCGCGCGTGGAAGCCGAGGAGCACTACTACAACGCCAAGCACTCCAAGCTGATCGATCTCGGCCTGAAGCCGCATCTTCTCTCCGATTCGCTGCTGGATTCGCTGATGAACATCGCCCTGAAGTACCGCGACCGCATCGACGAGTCCCTGTTCCTGCCTCAGGTGAACTGGCGCGAACCGCCAACGAGCGCAGCCTGCACAAACGCAGCCCCGCACCGTTAAGCGTAGCAGCCGCCGCCACCGAGGACCGCTAGCCCCTGTCTTCGCGCTGCGGCGCTCGCGGGGTCCAGCACTGCTGGACGCTTGACTTTGCAGTGGCCGAGGCAAAATCCACCCGGCTTCAACCGCTGAGGGCGTATCGAAATTCTCAATGCAAACACTACGAGTCCGCGCGAGTGGAAACGTGCGAAGCGCTTCGATCGTCCGGTATCACAAAATGACCCGTCCCGCTTTCCAGTTGATAATCAACACCGCGCCAACGAATGGATTTCTTCATAAAACTCGTCAGCCACACTAAAAGCGCCAGGGCATCCCACACCGGAATCAGCGGCATTTTTTTCCAGAGAGTGCTTTGCTTCAGTCCGTACACGCCGATCAGCCAGGTGATCAAAACGCGGCACGCCAGGTACCCCCCCAGTACGCCGCGGCAACAGCCAGCGTGGGATGCACAGCCACGGCTACCGTTGCCCACGGCAGGCCCCAGGTGAACAGCAGGCCGAAGTGGCCCCCAACGGCGCATATTCCGCATCACCGTCATCCAGCGGAGCCGCTTGAGAAAACGGCCTTCATGGATTCGAAATCTGGCACCGTTTTCACCGCATACGGTAACAGCCCTACTTCAGCGCCCTGCTCTGCAATCAGCCTCCCGAAGAGCAATCGTCGGCGGGGCGACCTTCGAAGGCTTGAAATCCGCCGAACCCGGCGAGACGCGTCCTCGTGGACACAATGGAAGGTCCCAGTGCAAATTGATGCCATCCAGTTGCCGCGCCACCAGAATCCCTGCATAAAAATCCGAAATCATGCCGATCGTCTGATCATGTTGCGGGCACGTCTTGTCCTGTCTGGACACATAAAGGCAGGTGACCCCGCCCACTTTCTTATCCCGCAGCGGGGCCACCATGTTTCGCAGATAGTTCGGTTCGACGCGCACGTCGCAGTCGTTGAACACCAGAACTTCGTGTCGCGCTTCCTTCACCATGCGGACCAGTTTGGCTACTTTGTCGTTGATGGCCGTGT
>CAWDRK010000011.1:0-17135 GCA_963804635.1 Candidatus Acidiferrales bacterium | reverse complement strand
CTACGGCCTTCATCGGGAGATTGCCGCGTGGAGCAGGACAAACGAGATCGCGAATTGGGAATGGATCGCGCCATCACGCGCCGCGATTTTCTAAACGGAGCGAGCGTTGCCATCGGGGCGTCCTTGCTAGGCCCGGGGACGTTTTGGACGGATGTATTTGCGGAGCACGCCGGCTACGCCCCGGAGAAGGATCCCGGGTACTACCCGCCGGCGCAAACCGGGATGCGAGGCAGCCATGACGGATCGTGGGAAGTGGCGCACGCCATGCGGGATGGGAAGATCTATGACAATCCCACGCGTGACACGGATTCGTATGACTTGATTGTGGTCGGAGGCGGAATCAGCGGGCTATCCGCAGCCTATTTCTATTGCCAACAGACGGGACCGAACGCCCGGATCTTAGTCCTGGACAATCACGACGATTTCGGAGGGCATGCCAAGCGCAACGAATTCCAGAGCGGCAACCGTCTGATTATCGGCTATGGCGGGACGCAAGCTATCACCGGGCCCAACTTGTACAGCCCACAGGCAAAGCAGCTCTTCAGGGACCTGGGAATTGAGGTGAAAAAGTTCGAAAAGTACCCCTTCGACTAGAAATTCTACGAATCGCGGGGGATCGGGTCAGGGATTTTTCTTTGACAAAGAAACCTTCGGCGAAGATCGCTTGGTAGCGGGCGCGTCTGCCAGGGGGGGGGGGGGGGGGCCTGAAACGCCATGGCCGGAATTTCTGGCGAAGACGCCACTGTCTCCTGCAGCGCGGAAGGATCTGGCGCGCTTGTATAGCGAAAAAGTGGACTACCTGGCCGGGATGAGCCCAACGGAGAAAAAGGCGTACCTGGCGAAAACGAGCTATCAGGATTATCTGCTGAAAAACGCGAAGGTCACCCCGGACGCGATCGCGCTCCTGTTTACATCGAATATGGCTGTACGGCGTGGGGATCGACGCGGTGCCGGCGGAGATATGGCCGGGCTGGGCTATCTGCCAGGATTCGCGGGGCTCGGAATTATGGACAAAGATCGGGCCCGGGATGGGACTGGAAGTTACGCGCCAGGATCACGAACCGTACATTTACCATTTCCCGGACGGCATTGGATCCGTGCCGCGACTCCTGGTGCGGGCCATGATTCCCGCCGTTGCGCCGGGTCACACGATGGAAGATGTGGTGACGGCGAAATTTGATTACGCAAAGCTGGATGACGAGGACTCGCCGGTGCGTGTGCGGCTGAATTCCACGGTCATCCATGCGGCGAATATCGGAGGCCCTGGCAATCCCAAGGGTGTGGAAGTGACCTATGTGCGCGGAGGCAAAGCGCGGCTAGTCGAGGGCAAAACATGTATTCTGGCCTGCTGGAACATGGTGATTCCGTATCTGTGCCCCGAGATGCCGGAAGCACAGAAGGATGGACTTGCGTACAACGTGAAAGTGCCGCTGGTCTATACCAACGTGCAGCTGAAGAATTGGCAAGCGTTTCAGAAGTTGCGGGTCCACAGCATCCATTGTCCTGGTTCGTTTTTCTCCAGTGTGGAACTGGATTTTCCGGTGAGCATCGGCGACTACAAATTCGTGCAGAACCCCGACGAATCCTGCCTGGCGCACCTGCAGTACGTTCCGGTGGGCACGGGCGTAACGGCGCGCGATAAACAACGTGGCGGGCGTGGCCGTTTGATGCGGATGGACTATCGCACCTTTGAAAGAAACGTCCGCGAGCAGTTGGCGCGCATGCTCAGCAGCGGCGGATTTGATCCAGCGAGCGAAATCGAAGCGATTACCGTGAATCGCTGGCCGCACGGCTACGCCTACGAATACAATTCCTTGTTTGATCCGGTCTGGCCGCCGGGACAGGCTCCGCACGAAATCGGACGAAAGCCGTTCGGTAACATTCATATTGCGAATTCTGATGCGGGCGCCTTCGCGTATACAAATGAAGCCATCGACCAGGGCTACCGGGCAGTCGAAGAAGTCGCAGCAAAGAAGAGTTGAGATGAGCCGAGCGAGAAAAAAGAAGCTGGACAAGGGAGTTGAAGCCCGAAGGCGCGCGCGAAAGGCAGGGCTTGTCCCGGCAACGACGCGAGTTGTCCCCGACAAGCGAAAACAGCCGGAGAAGCACAAACGCGACCTGTTGCACCAAGATGTCTAGGGTTTTAGTCCGACATTCCAAGCGAAGCGGGGGAATCTCTCTTTGACCGAGAGCAAGAGGGATCGCGCGCGGTTCAGGACTACCTTGAGTTGTCGTCAGGTCCGACCGGACCTAGTTTTTCGAGCCTCACCCAGGTTTGTAGTCTGGCACGACTTCATTATTGCTGAATAGCGGGGCCGGCGGCTGCGCACGGTGCTGCGACAGTTCCGCGGCAATTTTCTCCAAATCGCCTTTGCTGAAGCCCGTGCACTGAACCTTGATGCGGCCGTCTGGCGCAACCAGAAAAATAGTGGGGACATTCGTCAAGCCATAAGCGTTCGATGCCGGATAGCCCGGTTCGTCGATCAGCGTGGGAAATTTTATGCCGTATTCCTGATTGAATTCTTTTGTGTCGCGCGCATCGTCTTGCGAGACGCCAAGGAAAGAAACGCTGTCGCTGCCATAGCGCTCGAACAAACGCTGAAGAAAAGGGAAAGTGAATTGGCAAACCGGGCAGGAAATCTTGAAGAATGCCAGGACAACCGGGCCCCGTTCGAGAAGCGGTGCGAGCGAATATTCCTTGCCATCCAAAGCTTTCAAGGAAAAGCCGGGAGCGGATTGACCGACTTCAATGGTTGTCAAAGGAGCCTCCGAATTAATCCAGCGGGATAGCTTGCTCATCAAAGACATGAACTTATTTTATCGCAGGGAGAGCCAATGCCTCGCCTCAGTGAATGGTCTTGGTTTTGCGCTGCATATAATCCATCAACAAGTATTGGCCCAAGGTGTAGGGCGTGGTGAAGTAAGCCTTGCCCTTGCACATCTGGGTGATTTTCTGGACGAATTGAACCAGGCTGTAGTCGGTCGCGAGCATGAAGGTGTTGATCATGATGCCGGCGCGCTTGCACTTGTTCACTTCCTCCAGCGTTTCGCCGACCACGAACGGGTCCAGGCCGAAGGCATTCTTGTAGATGCGGCCGTCGTCGAGCGTCAAGGCAGAAGGCTTGCCATCCGTGATCATCACAATCTGGCGCATATCCTTACGCTGGCGAAGAAGGATGCGCTGTGCCATGCGCAGGCCTTCGCGCGTGTTGGTGTAATAAGGTCCGACCTGCACGCGCGCAAGCTGGTTTAGCGGGACTTCTTCCGCGGAATCATGGAATAGCACCAGGCTCAGGGTGTCGCCAGGATACTGCGTGCGAATGAGATGCGAGAGAGCCATGGCGACGCGCTTGGCCGGAGTGAAGCGATCTTCGCCGTACAGAATCATGCTATGGCTGCAGTCGAGCAGAAGAACGGTGGCGCAGGAACTCTGGTATTCACACTGGTGGACCATCAGATCGCGATACTGCATGTCGATAGGCACCTTGGCGCCCTCGCGTCGAATCGCGTTGGACAGCGTCTGGCTGATGTCGAGATTCAGCGTGTCGCCGAATTCGTACGCTCGCGATACGCCGCCGGACTCGACGCCGGTGGAAAGATCACGCGTATCGTGGCGGCCAAAGCTGCTGCGGCCCAACGAACCGAGCAGATCGCGAAGGGTCTTGAAGCCCAGGAAGTCGATGGCCTTGTCAGTGATCTCAAAGCGCGCATCCGGATTGCGCTCTTGCGCGTTGCCCAACTGGCCCCCAGGCGTGTTTTGCGGCGGGAGAGTGATCTGCGGCGGCTGCTGCGGATTGATGAAGCCTTCCTGGGACAGGCGTTCCACTAATTTGTCGATCAAGTCGCGGACATCGCGATTGTTCAACGCGCCGGGATCCTGCAACATTCTGCGGAGTTCCTCGCTCATGGCTTCGTCGGGCAGCAGATCACCTTCTTGCAGCGCGCGGAGGATGGCGTCACGCAGAGCTTCCATCGATTGGCTGGAATCGAACTCGGATAGGCCGTAATACTGCGATTCGAAGCCGCTCTGCAGGAAGAAATCGCCGAGGCGCTTCATCAGTTCGTCGAGGTCGACAACGTCGGCCGGTTCCCCCGTGTATTTTCCGTATTTGACGACTTTCATGCGCGCCTCAATTGTAATTGCGCCGTGGCCGATTGGGAGATTCGCGTGGTTCCGGGGCCCGCTGCGGTTTCTCCGCGTAGAAACCGCGTTCCTCGCTGCGACCGATGCGGCGATGTGCCCACAAGCCTTCGAGAATCATTTCGCCAGCGGCCGCAGCCTGAGGTTCGTCTTTGCGGCTATGCACGCCGAGTTTACCCACATGGTCCAGCAAGCCTTGAATCCGAGCAAGTTGCTGGTAACGCTGAGGCGTAGAAATAATGTCCGGGATCTTCAGTTCGCCGCCGAGTTCAAACCATTGCGTGACCGGCTGAAAATTGACGTCGCCAAGATACTTGGTGAAAACGCGGCCAACCGCCGCTCGTATAAGTTCGCGAGCAATGGTCTCGGCGCCTTTCAGCTCACCCTCATATTCGAGTTCGAGCTTGCCGGTAATGGAAGGCAGGGCGGCGTAGAGATCGGTGACGCGGGCCACGCCAAAAGATTCGCCGGTGCGTGCGGCGCGTTGTTCGGCGCTGCTGACAAGGTTTTCAAGCGTGGTGATGGGAAGACGCTGGCTGACGCCGGAACGCTTGTCGACGCGCTTGTCCTCGCGGGCCTGAAACGCGATTTCCTCCACGACCTCGCGCAGATAGTCGGGAACTTCGACTTTGATGGAAGAGTCGCGTTGCGTCCAGGCTTCCTGCGTGGTGATGGTGATGCCTTCCTCGATGGAACTGGGATAGTGGGTGCGAATTTCCGCGCCAAGACGATCCTTGAGCGGCGTGATGATCTTGCCGCGAGCCGTGTAATCCTCAGGATTGGCGGTGAACACCAGCAAGACATCCAGGGGAAGGCGCAGCGGGTAGCCCTTAATCTGAATGTCGCCTTCCTGCATGATGTTGAAGAGGCCGACCTGGATTTTTCCAGCGAGGTCGGGGAGTTCGTTGACAGCGAAAATACCGCGATTGGCGCGCGGGAGCAGGCCGTAGTGAATGGTTAGCTCGTCGGAAAGATCGCGTCCACCGCGCGCGGCTCGAATCGGGTCGACATCGCCAATAATGTCGGCGATGGTGACGTCGGGAGTGGCCAGCTTCTCTACGTAGCGCTGGTCGCGCGGAAGCCAGGCGATGGGCGTGTGGTCGCCTTCGGCGGCGACACGCTCGCGGCAAGCGCGGCAAATGGGTCGCAGAGGATGGTCGTTGATCTCACACCCGGCGATCACCGGAATTTCCGGGTCCAGAAGCTGCATCAAGCCGCGCAGGATGCGGCTTTTGGCCTGGCCGCGCAGCCCAAGCAGAATGAAATTATGGCGCGAAAGCAGGGCGTTCACGATCTGAGGAATGACGCTGTCGTCGTATCCATGCACTCCGGGAAATAGCGGCTGATTCCGTTCAATACTGCACAGCAGGTTGCGACGGATTTCATTTTTGACGGACAGGGCCGTGGTGCGGGCATCGAAATCCGGGATGCGTTTCCACTCGCCAAGCGTGCGAGGCCGGGGTTGTCCGGATTGATGAAGAGAACTGCTCGCTGTCATGGGCCCTCTATCCGCGAACCAAGTGATCAAGCTCGCCGAACCTTAGTTCAAACTTTGACCGTTGCCGCCGGCGCGATGTCGCAAGGTCTCTACTTTCTGTAGATGCGGCGCCCAGTCGCGAAGGTACGTCGAAAGCCGATGCTGGCGTTCGGACTCGGTGCGAAGCTCGAGAAGCTGTTGCTTCCATAACAGATCCAGGGGAAGTGCCGCTGCGATGGTGTAAGCGAGTTGCTCGGGAGGGACGGAGTCGAAATCCTTGGGAATGCCGCTGAAAAGCAACGTGTGGCAGGTCTCATAGAGTTCAACGAGTTGCTTGGTCGATTGAGGCCCCACGGCGGAGTCGGTATCCTCCAGGTAGTCGATGTGGCCCTCGAGCAGCGGATCGCCGGAGAACAACTCCAGCACGCGAAAGGGGGCACGGCCAACGGTGATGATGTCCATGCGGCCGTCCTCGTAACGTTTAATCACCTCCAGAATTTCCGCCGTGCATCCTACGCGCACGATGCCGTCGGGAAGGGCCAGAAGCATTCCGAAGGGAGATTCTGCATCCAGGCATTCGCGTACCATGCGGCGGTAGCGCGGTTCGAAAATGTGCAAAGGGAGTTGTTCGCCGGGGAAGAGCACGACGTTCAGAGGAAAGAGTGGAATGCGATCTGGCCGCATGAGCCCCAAGCGGGATGATACCAAAGTGTGCGCTAAGGAGGGAGCAGTTCGGCCTATTGCACTGCGCGATAGACGGTCCTACCCGCAACCATGGTCCAAAGGATCTTTGCTTCGCGCAATTGGTCCGGAGAGACGGTTAGCACGTCACGGTCGATGGCGATCAGGTCCGCGCGTTTCCCCGGCGCGATGGAGCCGATGGTATCGAGCATGTTCATGGCGCGTGCGGAATTGCGGGTATAGGCATAGAACATGGCTTCCCGCGGCATGTCCTGGGAAGCATCCAAGACGCCTTTCGCGCCCTTGCGAGTAATCGCTTGGTAGACCCCCCAGAAAACGTTGGCACTCGAGACGGGCCAGTCGCTGGCTCCGGAAATAACGCCACCATGGTCGAGGATGGAGCGAGCGGGATACTGCCATTTGTAGATTTCCGGGTCCACGTAAGGCTTTACGATGTCGATGGTGTCCACGCTGGCTTCGGCCCACAAAAGCTGGAGCGCGCTGATTACGCCCAGTTCGCGAAAACGCGGAAAATCGCGCGGATCGACGAATTGCTCGTGCGTGAGAGTGTCCGGCAGACCGGAGTTGCCGTTGGCTTTGCGGGCGGCCGCAATGCCATCAAGGGCGGCTTTCACGGCGCCGTCGCCGAGGGCGTGAACGTGAATGATCAAGCCTTGCTTGTCGGCGGCGACGCACAGTTCATCGAACTTTTTCTGTTCGAACAGTAACTCGCCATTTCGCCCTGTGTTTTTGTATGGTTTCGTGAGATTTGCAGTTTGTGAGGGATATTCCACAACGCCATCAGCAAAAACCTTGATGCCGATGATGTGCAGGTTGGCAACGCCCTTATATTGTTCGCGCGTTTTCTGCACGCCGGCAAGTTCCGCTGCAGGGTCCTTGGCGAACAGCTGCGGAAACGCGTCGACGACGGAGTTCAGTTCGCCATGGTCGGCAAGAAGTTTGTAAGCCTGGAGGACGTTTTCACTGGCAAGAGGATCGAGCCACGCGGTGATGCCCAGGCTGTAGTTGTACGCCAACGCCGCGCGGCCGGCCGCCAACAGTTTTCTCTCGCTGGGCTTGGGAAGCAACGGTGTGAGTTTTTCCATGCCGGCATCTACGAGGAAACCGTTCGGCGTGAGATTCTTGCCGACACCGTAGTAGCTGCGTTCTTGTTCGGAAAGCTTCTTGACATAGGCGCCGTCAATCCCCGCGCGCTTCAGCATCGCGGAATTAGCCCAGGCGGTGTGGCCGTCCATGCCAAACAATACCACCGGAAGATTTGCGTAGGCGCCGGCGCTGAAATTCGCGTTGAGCCGATCGGTGTGCGACCAGAACTCCAGTGGCAAGCCAAAGATTTCCAGAATGTCGCCGTTCATGCCTTTGCCGGACTTCTTTGCGTCGGCCGTGAAGGCCACGAGCTGGCTCATGGTATTTACGTTCTCGCTGGCGTCCGCGGAAATGCGGTTTGTGCCGCCATCAATGGAGTGACTGTGGGAGTCGATAAAACCGGGGAAGAGCGACTTGCCCTGCAGGTCGACGCGTTCGGCGTTGCTAGCGGCGGCCTTTGCTACTTCCAGCAAGTTTCCGACGGCAACGATCTTGTCGCCGTGAATGGCCACCGCCGTCGCGTAGGGATTCTGCGGCTCGCCGGTAAAAACCTTGGCGTTAAAGAAAATGCGATCGGCAGCTTCCTGCGAAGAAGTGGGAGCGACATTTAGAACCAAGACAAAAGCGGCGATGACGACGAACCGATAGCGGAAAGAAATTCGCTGCAAGGTGCTCAAACAAGAATCCTTTCTACATAGAAGTAGACTCGCAATGTCCCAATGTGCGGGAAAGTATACATCGAAATCGCAATGAAGGGACTTCAAGCGCCCGCTGCGTGTGCGGCTGCGAATGTAATTGCTGAGCGCCCGTCTGTCAGTTCCACACCTTAAGCTTCGGCCAAGCCTCGGAAAGCGGCATCTTGAAATCGTGGCAGACGAGGATGTTGTAGTATTCCCAACCCATGCCGTAATGGGGCGCGTTGCGAGGCCCGACATCGACGCTGCGGCACCAGCGCTGCGCATCTTTCAGCTCCCATCCCAGCAAGATGATGCTCTCGCCGGTATAGTCTCGCGGGCCCCAATAGTAATAGTTTTGGTGAGCGCTGATGGCTTTTGGCAGGCCATAGCGCGGACCGAAAAAATCGATGGCGCCTGCCTCGCCATAATTTCCCGCGAGGATGGCGGTCTTGGCGCGCTGCTCGGGCGGAAGGGAATTGTGAACACCGGCGACGCTGGCAACCATTTCTTCCCAGCCAAATTGATCCGCAAAGTGCTGAGGAAGCATTCCCGTCATGGTGGTTTCCGTGCGCGTGTTAGCGATGCCCAACGCGCTCATGTACGGCACGATCTTATCTGCCGGCAAAACGGGCAGGGCTAGAGGAACCGAAACCAGACATACCACAACCACCACGCAAGGCAACGCAACACGCACCCTGCGTAGCCGAGGCCGCGATTCGGTGAGCGTTTCCCAGAACACGCCGCCTGCGGCGAACAGCATGGGATAGATGGGAGCGAGGTAGTAGTCCTTCCCGTGGAGCGCCATCATCACGCCAAGAAAAAAGAGGTAAGTGAAACCAAGGAAGCGAAACGGCCGCATGGAGCGGTGGAAAAGAAGAAAAGCCAGCCCGGCGATCCAAACAAGATCAGTGATGGGATTGAGCATCATGATCTGCTGCTTGATGAATGGCAGAGGCGGCAGCTCGATGTTCTTATGCATGGCTTTAACGTTGCGGAGGTCTTCGAGGGTCGGGAAGTGATGTGTGTATTGCCAAATCACATTTGGCAGGCAGATCACGAAGGCAATCGCTGTGGCCATCCAAAACCATTTCGTAGCGAAGAGTTTCCGCTGGGGCGTGAGGAGCAGTCCAGCGACCAGAGCGCCTAGGAAAAAGATTGTCGAGTGCTTGTTTAGCAAGCCAAAGCCGAGCAGCACGCCGCACCAAACCAGCAGCTTGAGCTGCTGGCGATTGATGGCCAGCAGCAAAACATACACGCTGCCCATCCAGAAGCACGGCTCCAACGGATTCATGGCCAGGCGTGTGCCGTTGCCGAGAATAACAGGAGCAAGCATCACGGTGATCGAAGCCATGGCGATGGCCCAGCGTTTTCCGCCAAGTTCTCTCGCGATGTAGCCGGTCAGTGCCACATTGATGGCAAAACCTAAGGCTGGCAGCAGGCGAATGGCGTGGAGAGCGTCACCGAACAGGTAGTGGCTGGCGCGCGCCAACCAGGGAGCGAGAGGCGCCATGTCGACATAGCCGAAGGCGAGATGATTGCTGCAAGCGATGTAGTAAAGTTCGTCGCGAAAATAGCCGTAGCGTCCGCTGAACGCCACTTGAAGGAGAAAAGCGGCAGCAGCAGAGACCCATGCGATGCGCATGGATACGTTTGTAGCTTGTGACCTGCTGGGAAGGGCGGCGTCCGTCATTCGTATGGCTCCAGATTGCGATCAACCCAGTTCTGCGAGAAGAGCTTCCATTTCCGAACGGGCGTGTTGATTGCCTTGGCGAATTGCAGAGTCGATTCCCCTGGACAAGGCGATTTTGGCCTCGGCCGCGCGGTTATTCTGCGCGAGCATTTGCGCATACATCTGGTAGCCCGGCACGTAGTCCGGATTCGCTTCGAGCAAGGTGCGAAAGTGGGATTCCGCGGCGGGCAGATCACCTTCGCGGATGCATTCAAGTGCGATGCCGTAGCGTGAAAAAGCGTCGTTGGGATTGCTGGCAAGAAATTCCTCAAGCTTTTGCCTTCGGGTTTTCTTTTGGTCGGTCATAGGGGTGTCCCGTATTATACGTGGAGGAGAATAGCACCCAAAGAGACGCGAGGCTGCATGCCGCTCTGAAAGCAACACCCGTGATACCAGTGGAAAAGGGAAGCGACGAAAACGCTGCGTTTTGCAGAAAAGGACTGCGATGAATCGAAAAGACGGCGCAAAAACTGGGCCGGCGCTAAAAGGGAAACCCGTGAGCGCGTCGGCATCCGAAATGGCAGAGGTGGTGCTCCCGGCGCAAACCAACGCGCTGGGAAAATTGTTGGGCGGGCACGTGATGCATTTGGTAGATATCGTGGCGGCGATGGCGGCCAGCCGGCACGCGAACAGCTACATGGTGACAGCTTCGGTGGACTACATCGACTTCCAGAATCCCGTGAATTTGGGAGAGATCGTAATCCTGAAGTCGCACGTGAACCGCGTATTCCACACCTCGCTGGAAATCGGGGTGGAAGTATATTCCGAAGATATTCTGACCGGGGAGCGCAAGCAGACCACGACGGCGTATGTAACGTTTGTCGCCATCGACGAACATACGCGATTGCCCAAACCCGTCCCGCCGCTGATTGTGAAAACGGCGGAAGAAAGACGGCGCTGGAGAGAAGCGGCAAAGCGGCGAGAAATCCGGTTGGCGCACCGGCACCGGAAAACGCGCTAGGGTCTAGTTGGCGAAACTGACGCGAATTTCGTTGGCCACTTTCAGGGCCTGCTCGATGCACGTGCCGATGGCAGGACCATTCCAGAAGTTTCCGACAATGTGGAGTCCAGGGAAATTGCCGCGCAGTTTCTCGATGGCGGCCAAGCGAGCGGTGTGGCCCAGATTGTACTGGGGAATCGCGCGAGGCCAGACGGTGACGTTCCGGAAGGCCGCTTCCTTGCGTATTCCCAAAAGCGGAGTGAGTTCTTCATGAACCTGCGCCACCAAGTCCGCGGGCGACTGTTGTAGCGCGCCGGGATTCGTTGCGCCACCCACAAAGCTGGTGAGCAGCGCCTGACCGTCGGGGGCGCGACCTGGAAAAAGGGACGAGTTCCAGACCGAACCGAGGATCGCCAGCCCGGCAGAGCGCGGCACCAGAAAGCCAAATCCGTCGAGCGCGTGCGCAACGTCCTGTTTGCGATAGCCGAGGGACACAACCGCGATGCCGGCATACTCCATGCCGCAAAACGGCGATTCGAAATCCGCGTGCAGGGGCGCGAGGAGTTTTCCTGCCGCGTTGCTGGGAACGGCAAGAATCAAACGCTCGGCTTCGATCACTTCTTCGCCCTTCGGTGTGCGCAGTGTGGCGCGGAATCTGGGCGCGCTTGGTTCGGCGGCGGGATCGAGAGCCTGTAGGGAGACCACTTCAACATTGCAGTACAGAGAATTGCCCAACCTCCCTGCCAGAGCCTCGATCAACGATTCGTTGCCATCCTGAAAGGTTTGCAGCGTCGCTTTCTCGCGAGGAGCGTCACCCGCCCCCGCCTTGCGCGCTTTCATGATTTTCAAGGCTCCGCGAATCACGCTTCCGGAATCCTTTTCCGCTTGGTAGAGAATAGGAAAGGCGGCGCGCAGACTGAGCTTTTCCGGATCCCCGGCGTAAATGCCGGAAACAAATGGGCCGACAAGACGATCAAGCAAGGTGGCCGAGAATTTCCGCCGCACAAACCCGGCAACGGATTCATCAGGCTCCGGGGGCGTGCTCTTGGCGAACATGTCGCGAAGCAGCGCCAGCCTTGTGCCTCCCGACAGCAGCGTTGAGGCCAGGATGGCCGGGCCCAGGGGAACGGGTTGCAGTTTACCGTTGATGAGGACGTATCGAGGAGCCTTGGGATCGGCAAGGAGACGCTCGCTCTGCAGGCCGAGATCCGAGGAAATCGAAGCGATGGCGGAGTTGCCGCTGAAACTTTGCGGGCCGCACTCCAGAAGGTAGCCCTCGCGCTTCACGGAATGAATCACCCCGCCCGGACGCGCGGCTGAATCGACCACGATCGTCAGGATTCCCGATTTCTGCAAGGCAAACGCCGAGGCCAGACCGGATATTCCGGCACCCACGACGAGGGCCTGGACCTGGTTGGGCATCAGAATGGTCTCCGCTCACACAGCGCGACATTCGAACCGAGGCCGTTCGGCCCGGAGCATCTTGCGGTTCACACCGCGCTGTTAGAGTGTCTTCGAGAACAGCGGCTTGGAATCCAAATGCTGCTTCTCGAGGTAAGGATCAAATACCATAGCCAGGTTGCGGATAAAGATGCGTCCCAGCCATGCGCTGCGGATTTCCTGGTCGTTGATCACGACCAGGCCATCGGCCTCCGGTGTTTTCAATCGCGCGAGTTCTGGAGCGAAGTACTCGTCGAAGTTTATATCGAATCGCTTTGAAATTTCATCCTTCACGATTACGGTGTGGCACAACAGGCGACTGATGACCTCGCGGCGGATGACATCATCGGGCGATAAGCGATAGCCGCGCATCGTGGCGATACCCCGTTCCGCAACGGCCTTCTCCCAGGAAGGAATGTCGCGAAAGTTTTGCGCATACGTCTCTTGAATACCGCTGATGGCGGTAATGCCCATGCCGTAGAGATCCGCGCCGGCCTTGGTGGTGTAGCCCTGGAAGTTACGATGCAAGGTGCGATTCCGCTGCGAGACGGCAAGCTCGTCGTTTTCTTTGGCGAAGTGATCCATACCGATGTAAAGATAGCCGGCTTCCAGGAATTTCAGCAGGCCGCTGCGGAAAATGTCGAACTTCTGCATGCCTTCGGGCAAGTGCGCTACGAACGAGCCTTGCTGCTTCTTCAACCAAGGCACATGCGCATAGCTGAACATGGCGATGCGATCCGGCGACAGGCCCACGATCTGCTCAACCGTGTGCGCGAAGCTATCCGCGGTTTGATACGGCAGGCCATATATCAGGTCAACATTGATGCTGTCGAAGCCTAGCTCCCGCGCCACCTGAATCAGATCGCGAGTCTGTTCATACGGCTGAATGCGATGCACGGCCTTTTGGACTTCTTCCTTGAAATCCTGGACGCCCATGCTCAGGCGATTGAAACCCATGCGGCGCACGGTTTCCAGATGTTCGCGAGTGGTGACCCGAGGATCGACTTCGATGCCGATCTCGGCGTCGGGGGCAAACGTGAATCGCTCGCGCGTGAAACCGAAAAGATCCTCAATCTGTTGCGGTGAAAGATAGGTGGGTGTCCCGCCGCCCCAGTGAAATTGCGCTACCTGGCGATCGCGCGAAACGCCACGGGCAATGTGCGCCGTTTCTTTCTTGAGGATGTCGAGGTAGGGCGGCGTGCCGCTCTTATCTTTGCGAATAATCACGTTGCAGGCGCAAAACAGGCAAAGGCTCTCACAGAAGGGGAGATGCATGTACAGAGAAACAGGGGAGTGCTTCTGGTCGGCAAGGGCAATCGCGGTTTCGTATTCGTTGGGGCCGAACGAGTCAGTCCAGACCGGTGCGGTTGGATAGCTGGTGTAGCGAGGTCCGGGGCGGTTGTAGCGATTGACGAATTCCTGGTCGACGGAAAGCTCCTGGCGCATTTCCCGGAGCGTCGGGTTGATGATGGGCACGGCGCAAACCTCCTGCGCGCTCAACAGCGCGACTGTGCCACCTGGCTGGCATCGCTGATCGCGGCTTGTTGGCCCGTGTCGATGAACAGCTGGGCGTTTTCCACGGGGGTGTGCTGCAGAATCCCGTGGCCGAGATTGAGGATGTGGCCCACGCCACCGAGTTCATCGACGATGTCGAGTGTGGTCTGGCGGATTTTTTCTTTGGGTCCGAGAAGGACGGCGGGGTCCAGATTGCCCTGCAGCGCCATGCGAGGTCCGGCGAACGCGCGAAGTTCCTGGAGGGACACGCGCCAATCGACGCTGAGGACGCCGGCGCCAGCCTTCACAATCGCAGGCAACAGGTGGTGCGAAGCTTTGCTGTAGTAAATCACGGGAACAGCGCCGAGTCCCGCGATAATCTCCTGCACGGCCGGCAGAACAAACTCGGTATAGTCGGCAAGGTTTAATTCGCCGCACCAGGTGTCAAACAGTTGTACTGCGCTGACCCCCGCAGCGATCTGGCCCTTCAAATAAAGAGTGGTGGCCTTGGAGATTTTCTGCAGCAAATCGCGAAAGAGCTTGGGCTCCTTATAAAGAAAGCTCTTTACCGTGGCGAAGCCTTCTTTGGTGCGGCCCTCGATCATGTAACAGGCCAATGTCCAGGGCGACGCCGCGAACCCCAGCACCGGGACCTCCGGGCCGGCGTGCTTGATGGTGCGGCGCAACGCCTCCATCAGAAAGCCGGTTTCTTTTTCGGGATCGAAGATTCGCAGCTTTTTCACATCCATGGCGCTGCGCACTGGATCCGGCAGATTCGGCCCCGCATCGCCAAGTTCCAGCTGAAGGCCCATGGCTTCGGCAGGAATCAGGATGTCAGAGAAAATGATGATGGCATCGACGCCCAGGCGGCGAAATGGCTGAAGGGAGACTTCCACGGCGAGGTCCGGCGTCTTGCAGACTTCCAGAAACGAGTGCTGCGCCCGGATCTCGCGGTATTCCGGAAGGTAGCGGCCGGCTTGGCGCATCATCCAGACGGGCAGGCGGGGCACAGGTTCACAGCGGCAAGCGCGCAGGAACAGTTCTTTGCGTGTCAACGAAGGGGCCTGAGTGGTCATATTTCTGTCCCTGCAAGAATAGCAAATCCTGCGGGATTGTGCGCCCGGCGAGAAAAATCAAGCGCGATGGGTACCGTTTTCCGGCATTTTTGCCACGAACAGGCCAACGACGAAGCTGCCGGAGGCAAAACCGGCACGCATGGCATGGAATGCTTTCAAGGAGGAGATTAATTCGGCGGTATGTTTTGCGGCCAGCGACCAGAACGCTTTGTCCATGATGATGTCCAGGCCGATGTCCCAGCTTTTCGCGCAATGGAGCGTCAGATCCTGGCGATGCATGACCTCGAGGCCACTGGAAACGAGAAAGTCGTTGTAATCATTCATTTCGTGGAGTTCGACCATCATGCCTTCTTCGATCGGCTCGATGAATTTCTTTTTGTCGGCGGGCGAAAGATTCTCTTTTCGGAACCAGTCCGTGAGGGCGAACGAGCCGCCGGGTTTCAGGAACTTCACCGCCGAGGCGAAGAACCTTCGCGGATCATGATAGTGAGAAATAGATTCGACGGACCAAAGCAGGTCAAACGGTTGCGCAAACTGCATGTCCTCCGCGTCCATCAGCAAAAAGCTGGAGTCCAGGTTCATCTTGGCGGCCGCTTCCTTGGCCATTTGCACTTGCACCGGAGAAATGGTGATACCTGTGGTGCGCGCGCCGTACCTTTTCGCGAGATGGAGACTGGTGCCGCCAAAGCCGCAGCCGATATCCAGAATGCGTGAGCCGGTTTTCAAGTTCGCGAGCTGCGCGAGATGCTCGATGAGCTGGATCTGCGCGGTTTCTTTCGATTCATCGCCCCGGATCCAGTAGCCATGGTGTATATGTTCGCCCCACATGGACTGGTAGTAGGGGCTAGTGAGATCGTAGTATTCAATAATTTTGCGCTTCTCGTTGACGCGAGGGATCGCCACCGCGGGCTCGACAAGGGCTTCCGGATTTGGGTTCTGAGGCAGACCGTTATTCTACCGCGACACCGCGCTTTGTCCAGTCCGGAAGCACGCGTTCAGCCGATTGTCTGGACTTTACTCTTCTTGAGTGTAGAATCCTCTTGCATAGGACACTCGACGAAGCCCGTCAATGGGCACAAGGACAAACATGCAATTTGCAGGCAAGTTAACGGCAGCCGATTTGAACGACGTGGGAACCGACGCTCGCTCAAAGACGAATTGGCGTGCGATCGGGCCTGCGGCAGCCCTACCTAAAGTCCTGGTTCGGTCCCTGGCAGTACTCATGGGTTTGGCAAGCATTGCCGCGGTGTCGCTCGTGGGCGTGCTTTCCTTGGCATTCTATGGTGCGGCCCAGCTTTTCGGAAGGATTCGTCCCTTACGGGACGCCTATCAGTTTCTCTCCAGGACCTACGACCGGCTCCTCGACCGGCTCGGACAAGAAGTTCTGCGCGACACCCGAGACACCCCGGCGTTACGAATCATGGTCTCCCTCACCCTTACGGCCGTGCCAATTTTCGCGATCCAACTCGTCTTGGGGAAACCTCGGCTTCTGCTGGTAATCGCTTTCTATCTTTCCCTGTGCGGTCCCAAGTTTCAGCGGTCTATCAGGATGTTCAGCGCCAAACACCTGGAGGCCCACCACCCGCAAGGGTACTTCTCGGAGACATACAATAAGGTCTTCGGCCGCTACGTCGAATTCTTTCTCGGATATTTTTACGGGGACCTTCCCGAACTGGGGCGCACGGTTCATGTGCGTCTGCACCATAAGGAGAACGGCGGACCCGACGACAATGCCTCCACCATGGGCTACGATCGAACCAATCCGCTGCATTTCTTCTGGTATCTTTCGGACAACATTTGGACCACCTTGGGGCTTGCTCCATACGCCTACTTCAGAGCCAAGGGGGATGTAAAGAACCAAAACCGAATGCTGTGGGGAATCGCCCGGTACTTCGTTTATTTCGCCGCTGTCTTTATTTACGATTGGAGGATTGGAATCCTATACGTGCTGGTTCCTCTTTTCTCCATGAACTTCATCATGGCGATCACCTCATGGGTTCAGCACGCCTTCTGTGACCCGGAACATCCTGAAGATTATTTTGTAAATACTGTAACTGTCTTTGACGAGGTGAACTTCATGAACGAAGGTTACCACCTCTGTCATCACCATCGATCTGGTCTGCACTGGACCGAGATGCCCGCTCATCTCGAGCGGATTAGCGACAAGATGCGGGAGTCCGGCTCGTTGGTCTTTCGGGACATGGACTTTATGGAGCTTTTCATCGAGTTGACGCTGTTGCGCCGAATGGACGTCCTTGCGGAGAAGCTTGTCCCTTGGGAGCCTATGACTCACGATCAGAGGCTGGCTTTGCTGGTCGCGAGAACCAAGCCTGCGAGAGCCGTTGCGGCTTGAGGCTTGCCCCCGGACGCCCC
>CAWDRK010000010.1:0-27739 GCA_963804635.1 Candidatus Acidiferrales bacterium | reverse complement strand
CCGCGAAACCGAAACAACTTCCCGGGTCTCTTTCAACCCAGGTTCCCCGTTCGATGCGGAGCTTTTCCCGAAGGGTACGCATGAATCGGTCTCCCGCATCAATTAGCCGCTCGCCTCGCCGCTCCCGAGGTTTCAATCTGTGACATGCGAGGCTCCTAAGCCCGCTAAATGCTTTTGAGCTGCCACCTCCTTCATTAATAAACAGGAATATTTCCCCGCCCGCACATCCGAATCCTCATTCCCCGGCGTACTTCCAGTTGAACTCCAGTCAAACGGGGTTCGGGTGGACCTGCTGCGCGCGAAGTCTGCCTTCTCCTATCTGCCACCCGCCTGCGAATCCCCGGGGAGCGGGCGGTTGGCAGCCAACCTAAAGGAGATTGCCTATGAAGTTATTCCGCAGTTGCCTTGCCTTGCTGTCAGCGATCGGCATTGCGATACCTTCCGGCCTGTTTGCTTCCAGCCACCGGGAGGCTCCGATCACCGCGCTAGACCACAAGGCAGACATCACCGACCTCTACGCGTTTGTCAGTTACAGCGCGAACCAGGCGCCAAACACCACTCCGTCCAAGGTCACGTTTATCCTCAACGTCGATCCACTGTTGGAGCCGGCGAATGGACCCAACTGGTTCCCCTTCGATCCCGATATCCTCTACGAGATCCATGTCGACAACGACCAGGACGCTCTGGCCGACATCAGCTTCCAGATTCGTTTCCAGACCCAGTTCCAGATTCCCGGCATCCCCGTGGGCCTCGCCGGTATCGGTCCCGACGGCGCGAATGAGCCTGGGACTTCAAACCTCGTCGTTCCCCCGCAGATTCAGGATTTCAACAACCCAGGTCTGAATCTCCGGCAAAGCTACACCGTAACCATGATTCGTCACCGCAAAGGCGGCGATGGCAATGGTGATCGTGATGATCGCGACGATTTCGCCGAAGCCATCCAACTCCACAATTCCGACGGCTCCCCATTCTTCGCTGTTCCCGCCAATAACGGCCCTCGCACCATGGATTACGACAAGCTCTTCGATGCAGGCACGTATCATCTCGCCAACGGTATTTCCGTTTTTGCCGGTACCGTCGATGATCCTTTCTACATCGACCTCGGCGCCACATTCGACACTGTCAACTTCCGAACGCTCTCGAGCGGGATCCCCGGAGTCCTTACTGACGCAGAGGATGCCGCGACGCAGAACTTCGCCAGTGACACCGTTTCTGGCTACGCCGTCAACACCATCGCCCTGGAGGTGCCCATCACGATGCTAACCAGCACCGGAAAGGTTGAACCGCCAACTTCGCCCAATGCAACCATCGGCGTTTGGGGAACCACTTCCCGCCCGCGCGTCACCATTCGTCAATCCCCGAACCCCGCTGTCAGTTTTGGGTCCTACCGCCAGGTTCAAAGAATGGGCAACCCCCTCATCAACGAACTGGTGATCGGCATTGGCTCGAAAGACCGCTGGAGCATGGAAAAGCCCGTCAACGACAAGCAGTTTGCTCACTTCGATCTCGACCCGGCGATCGCCCACATTGTCGAAGCACTCTACGGAGGCGCTTTGAAGATTCCTCCCGCGCCTCGCACCGATTTGCTTCCCCTCGTCACCTATGCCGCGCCAATCGCCGCTAAGGGAACTCCCGCAGGTCCCATCGCAGACTTGCTTCGGCTCAATACCGGTGTTCCGGCAACGCCTCCCGAAAACGCCAGCCGTCTTGGCTTGATCGGCGGCGATGCTGCCGGTTATCCAAACGGACGGCGCTTGATGGACGACGCCGTCGATATCACCCTTCGCGTGGCCGTGGGCGGCGTCTTGGTTCCCGGCTTCAACCAATTCCCCAACAACCATCTCGGCGACGGCGTCAACGTGAACGACGCGCCATTTCGCACGCAGTTTCCCTATCTCGCGGATTGCCCAAGCGGCCGAAATCGCCGTCACATCGATCCAGGAGAGCCCGGAGGCGGGCCCATTTCATAGCTAGCGCAACCTCGGGCCGCGCGGCAACCTCCGAGCGGCCCTAAACTCTTGCTCAAAAAATGGAGAAGAAATGAAAGTCTTTCAGTTGGCGGTTCTCTCGCTTTTCGCTGCTTCGGTTGTCTCTGCACAAGCGCCGCGCAACACTGCCACGCCCGCCCAGCAGAAAGTTTCTTGGGCCGAAGCGGCCATCAAGGCGCACCCCGATAAGAGTCAGCCGTATAACGATCTCGCCGTTGCCTACGTACAACGCGTTCGTGAGACCGCTGATCCCAGCTACTACCTCCAGGCCGAAGCGACCCTTCAAAAATCGTTCCAAATTACGCCCGACAATCTTGAAGGCCAGAAAGCGCGGCTCATGATTTCCCTGGGTCGCCGCGAGTTTGCGCAAGCGCTGAGTCTCGCGAAAACACTAAACAAAAAGACCCCTGACGATGTTTTGCTCTACGGCTTCATCGCCGACGCCGCCATCGGCCTGGGCGACTACCGCGAAGCCGAAGAAGCCGCTCAGTGGATGTTGGACATGCGTCCGGGAAACGTCCCAGGTCTCTTGCGCGGCGCTCGGTTGCGGCGCCTCTACGGGGATGCTCATGGGGCCAAGGACTTTTTCTCGCAGGCCTACCAGCAGATGGCTCCGACGCAAACAGAAGAACTTGCCTGGACGTTGACCCAAATGGCCGATTTGCAGCTTTCCACCGGTGATGTAGACGGTGCGGAGCAACTCCTTCGTTCGGCGCTCCAGCAGTTCCCCAATTATTACGCCTCTCTGGAAGAGTTGGCCAAAGTTCAAACCGCCCGGCAGCACTATTCCGAAGCCGTGGAATTGCTCCGCCAGCGTAATCAGAACTTTCCAACTATCGCGAGCCGCTTTGCGTTGGCGCAGGCTCTTGATCGCGCCGGTCAAACCCCTGAAGCCGATGGGGCATACCGCGACTTCGTAACAACTGCTCGCCCTCTGATCGACGCCAGCGATAACGCAAACGAACATCTCATCTTTTACTATCTCGGGCGAGGCCAGAATCCCAGCGAAGCTCTTCGCATCGCCGGGCTCGAAATCGCCAGGCGCCACGATGTGAATACCCTGGATGCTTATGCCTGGGCGCTTTGCAGCAACGCGCAATACGAACAGGCGCAAAAGCAAATCGCTGCGGCCCTCGCTGTCGGCAGTCGCGAAGCACAAGTCTTTTTCCACGCCGGAGTTATCGCCGCGAAGTTGCATGACACCGTCTCAGCCGCCCTTTATCTAAGGCAATCGGTGGAGCTCAATCCATCCTCTGACAGCGCTGCGGCAGCTCGCGAAGCGCTACAACAGTTCGTGCCCGCTTCAGCCACCCGCGCGGTGAGAAGTGACGTCTCAACGGGAGTGATTACATGAATCGGAAGATTTTGTCTGTTCTCTTGCTTTTCGGTTGTGTGGCGGGACCGGTTCATCTGCTCGCGCAACAAAATGCCACCGACGACTTGATCCAGAATCTCCAGGCTCGCGTCAAAAGATACCCGGAAGACCACGCAGGCTACGCCGCTCTTGGTGCGGCGTACTTGCAGAAGGGTAGAGAGACCGCCGATGCCGCCGACTATGAACTGGCCAAGGGTGCGCTCGAGAAGTCGCTCGATCTGCTTTCAAACGACCCCTCAGCGGCGTTTGCGAGCACCCAAATGGCAGTTCTCTGCATGGTAGAGCACCGCTTTGAAGACGCGCTGACCTGGGCGCAGAGGGCTCTGGCGTTGGGCTCCGGCGATCCATCCCCTTGGGCAATTGCGGGAGACGCCCTCGCGGACATGGGTGATTACAAAGGTGCGTCCGAAGCATACGCACATCTAAGAAGCACCTACGGCTCAGAAGACGAGAAGTTGGCGTACTCGTATCAGCGCGATAGTCGCATGTCTTTTCTTCGGTTCGTGGCTGGCGATACGCCGGGAGCCATCCAGCTCATGCGCAGCGCGGTGCGCACGGCCGTCGAAACGCATATGCCGGCCGAGAACATCGCCTGGAGTCAATATCAGCTTGGCGAAGAGCTTTTTCTTGCCGGCCAAACAAGCGCCGCAGAGAACGCTTATCTTGCCTCGCTCGACAACTGCCCCGGCTACTATCGCGCTCTTGCCAGCCTCGGCAAAGTCCGCGCCTCGCAGGGCAGATACCTCGACGCCATTAAACTCTACAATCAAGCCATCGCCGAGGTGCCGTACCCGGAATACGCTGCCGCGCTCGGTGATATCTATCGCCAACTCGGCCAGCCCAACGACGCCAAAAAAAAATACGACCTCGTCGAGTTCATTGCTTATCTCAGTCAAGTCAACCGCCAAATCCATAATCGCGATCTCGCGCTCTTCTATGCCGACCATGATCTGAAATTGCCCGAGGCTCTCGCTGTCGCTCAGAACGAGCTGGAAGTCCGCCGTGACATTTATACCTGGGACGTCCTGGCGTGGTGCTTGTTCAAAAATGACAAACTCCACGAAGCGAGGCAAGCGATCTCTCATGCCCTCGAGCAAGGAACCAAAGACCCGCAACTCTTCTTCCATGCCGGCATGATCTACGAAAAACTCGGTGATTCCCTCAAGGCTCAGGAATTTCTGCGGCGCGCACTGGCAACGAATCCGAACTTTCACCTCGCCTACGCCGAAACAGCAAGGCAGACCCTGGATCGCATAAACCAGCGCCAGTCGCAAATACCCGCTCAAGAGGTTGCCAATGCCCACTAGCGCGGCTCATTCGCGAACGCGCTTGGCGCACCCGCGGCAAGAATTGTTTTCCGTAGTGGCAGCGATCGCGCTCCTGTTCTTCCCTGGGTTTGCCTTCGCGCATCCCATGGGTAACTTCAGCATCAGCCATTACACCGGCATCACCGTCGGAGGCGACTTCCTGGAACTCTGCTACTTCATTGATATGGCAGAAATTCCCACCTTCCAGGAAATGCAACAAAACGGGATTGCGACACGCACGGACGATCCCCGTCTGCCCGCATACCTCTCCGCCAAAGCGGCCGAATTTGCGCAAGGTCTACACGTAACGCTCAACCGACGCGCATTGCCGCTTCACGTCGTTTCTCAGGACGTGATCTTTCCCACCGGCGCAGGAAATCTCCCCACGATGAAGTTTGGTTTCGTCTACCGCGCCGAAATCTCAGTTGATTGCGTAACAGCTTCTTGTCAGCTCGACTATGAGGACACAAATTTCCCCGGCCGCGCTGGTTGGAAAGAAGTTGTGGTCACACGCAGCGAAGAAATGTCCCTGATCAGCAGCACCGCACCCGATCGTGATCGCAGTGAGCGCCTGTCCAACTATCCCAGCGATTTGCTCAATAGCCCACCTCAACTCCTGCAAGCCAGTCTCGCTTTTTCTATGCCTGTTGCGCTTCGCGCCCCTTCTACCGTCCGTATCGCAAGCACCCACACCGGATCCTACAAGGTCCAAGTCGGGCGGCTAGCTTCCGGCAATCATCACGCATCCGTCGCCCCTAATGTGTCGTCCAAAGACACGCTCTCTAGCAATGGCGCTAGCGCCATCCAGATCAAACCCAATCGCCAACCCGCGACACGCAATGCCTTCACCGAATTAATGGCCACGAAGCAAGTCGGCTTCGGCGTCGCCCTGCTCGCAGCTATCATCGCCGCGGGCCTCGGCGCGTTGCACGCTCTCGAACCCGGGCACGGCAAAACCATCGTGGCGGCCTATCTTGTCGGCTCCAATGGCACCGCGCAGCACGCCTTACTGCTCGGCACGATCGTCACAATTTCCCACACCGCGGGAGTCTATTTCCTCGGCGCCATCACGCTCTACGCCCAGAAGTACATTCTGCCGGACCATATTTATCCGTTCCTCGGCGTGCTCTCAGGGATACTCATCGCCGGAACGGGTTGTTTCTTGTTTCTGCAACGCTACCTCGGCGGTGAATTCGCTCACTCCCACAAAGGCCGCCCCTGGGGCGACCAACTCTCAACCGCAGAACTTCCTCAAACTCCAGCCCGACTCTCCGCGCACCGCCTTCTCGCCCTTGGCTTGACCGGTGGACTGGTTCCCTGCCCCGCCGCTTTGGTTGTGCTTCTGAGCGCCGTGACATTGCACCGCACCGCATTCGGATTGTTTTTGATTGTTGCGTTCAGCGTTGGGCTCGCGGCTGTGCTCATAGCTATGGGCCTCGCCGCTGTTTATGCGGGACGCATGATGTCCCGCCTGCCGTTCGACGCGCCGCTCATCCAGCGCTGGTTGCCTATGGCTTCAGCAATGGTCATCTCTGTTTTGGGATGCGGCATCGCAGTTCGCGGCTTGATCGCAGCGGGCATCGTTCACATTCGATTGTTGTCTTGACCGAGGAGGCACAGTGCTCTCGTTACTCGCCATTCTGACTCTGTCGTTTTTTCTAGGTATGCGCCATGCCACCGATCCGGATCACGTCGTCGCCATCACTACCATCGTTACCCGGCAGCGCGGCATCGCCAAGGCCGGCCTCATCGGCGTACTCTGGGGTCTCGGCCACACCTTTACCATATTCCTGGTCGGAACCATGATCATCCTCTTCCAGGTGACCATCCCTACGCGCGTCGGTCTGTCTATGGAACTCACGGTCGCCGCAATGTTGATTCTTCTCGGAGTTTTGAATCTCACCGGAACGCTACGATGGTTGCAACAAAACTTTACCCCGAACCTTGGGCTCCTCGCTCTAGACACGGAGTCCTCTGACTCAGCAGCAAAGTCCAAAAGCACAAACCAAAAATCCCGCTTAGACGCGATGTTCCAGGGCTTGGGCCTCTGCAATGTCCTGCGCCCACTCGTTATCGGAATCGTTCACGGGCTCGCCGGTTCAGCCGCAGTGGCTCTGCTGGTGATGACCACGATTCACAATCCGTGGTGGGCCATCGCCTATCTTCTTCTCTTCGGAATAGGAACCATTGCAGGGATGATGCTAATCACGGCGTTGCTGGCAATGCCCTTCGCCTTTGCCCTCAGAAGATTCTCTGGCTTAAACCGCGGCATGGCCGTCGCCTCCGGCCTGTTGAGCCTGGGATTCGGCCTCTTCCTCTCTTACCAAATTGCTTTCGTAGACGGCCTATTCAGCTCTCACCCGCGCTGGATTCCGCATTGACAGATCAGAAGCTGATCTTCAGGATCTGTCCTCCATTGCCCACGAACCATCCTGCTTTCGGATTCGCAAATCCGACAGCCCAGTAGCCGCTCACTCCAGGCAGTTCGAACCATGTGCGGCCTTCATCGGGAGTCCAGGCCGCAGAACCAGAGCTGAAATTCGGTTCCGTCTCTGCGGTAATCACAACGGCGTGATCGTGTCCGTGCTCGTGGTCGAATTCTTCCTCGTCATCATCGTGATGGCGATTGCCGCGCACATACGCCAAGCAAAAAATGGCTCCCTGCACTGGCGGCTTGTTCGTCAGAGTCCACGTTTGCCCGCCATCTTCCGACGTCGCCACGTCCGCGGCGTCGTTTGACGCCAAGTCGCCGCCACCCAAAATTCCGTGCCACGGGTCGCGGAAGGCCACTGAAATCCCGCCCGCGCTTGGCGAACTCACCAGCGGCGTGTCGTACGCTTTCCACGTATCGCCTCCATCTCTGGTTGCCAGAATCCTCGCAAGGGTTGAGCCGCCGGTGGCAATCCACGCGTTTCGTTCTCCCGCTGTTGTCGCACAGGTTCCGCTTGCCGCAAACGAGGCTTCCCCCGGCAACGCCGCTGGCATATTTGCCGCGATCGACTGCCAGGTCATTCCATTCGTTGTGCGAATATCGGGAAATACCCCGTTCACCGAATCGCTGTGCGTGATCCCGCGCCTTGGGCTCCAGAACGCGAAACAATCGTAGAACGCATTGGCAGTCTCATTCGTGAACTGTATCGTCCAGGTCGCTCCACCGTCGATGGTTTTGTAAATGCGAAAATCGGTTGTGTTCGATCCAATAGACATTAAATACGCGATCTTGTCGCTGACTCCGTACACATCGCGGAATTGCAGGGTTTCCGCTCCCGGCACCACTGCGGCTTTCCAGGTCTCCCCGCCGTCTGTCGTCACCACATACGTTCCGCCAGTTCCGGCGGCCCACACCACACGGGAGTTCACCGGGCTGACATCAATCAGCAACTGCGTAGTACCGCTCGTTTGCGGAGTGAGCTTGGGTTGATGAACTTCCCCATCTTCTCCCGCAAAGCTGGTAGTTGCCCAGGCGGCAAGCAGCAAAATGACCAACGAAGATTTCAACATAGGAGTTCTCCTCGGGGCTGGAGAATTGGCGGCGCCGAGCAGTATAGGAACGCCAAAGAGGGGTGTCAAGCAGGCAAGTCTAGCTACCTTTCAAGCGCACCGCGGTCCCACTTGCCGAGCGTCGCCGCAGCTTCATACGTGCTCTGGCAAAACCCGAGCAAAGAAGCCGTGGGCGACTCCGCCTTTCGCACGTCGTCATACATCAAGAGGAATTCGCCAAGCTGCCGATCGTAATATGCAGCATCAGGAAGCGCCCGTTGGTCCTTGAATCCCTGCGGCTCGGGCGCCGCATAGGAATAGAACGCCGCACCCTGCACGTTGCCGCCGCCAGGCCAAAAGCCAACACTGCTCGCTTCGTGCGAATAGGCCTCTCGCGTTATAACGTCGGCTCCCGGTCGCTCCGGCGCCCGGCGCCCTGAAAACCGCGTCACCGCAAGATCGAAACTTCCCCAGAAGAAATGTACCGGGCTGGACTTGCCAATGAATCTGGCCCTGAACTGGCTGAAAACCGTATCCACGGACAGCAGGATGCGCCAGAATTTCTCGGCCGCCATGCGGTCGTACGAGGCGTGAAGCCGATCCTGATCAAAAGCAATCGGATCGGGAATTTCCACCGGCATTCTCCAGATCTTCATTTCAATGTTCGCCGATCGCAGCAATTCCATAAATTCTTGGTAGAACTCCGCCACCGGCCGCGCTTCCAGCGCGAGAGTCTTCACAATTCCGTCACTCGTCTCCAGCACCAACTGGTGCCGGAGGAAGTCAAAACACAGTTCAAATGCTCTTTCGCCATACGGGATACACGATGTCGTCAATCCACGCGCGCTCAGGTACAACGGCACATTCCACCAGTGGTTCACGAGCGGTGTCAGACGCAGCCGCACCTTCCCCACCATCTGCGTCCACATATGCACCGTTGCGTAAGTCTCCTTCCACGAACTCAAAGGCAGCTCGGGCCAGCATTCCGGTCGATCGGTAGGGTGTGCCATGGTCGCCTCCCCGCTATCCTACTCCTGGCTGGAAGCCAGACTCCACTACCAACCGCGTCGCAAGCGCGTACAACCAAGGTGCAAAACGCACCATTTCAAAAATTAGATTGAGAGAGTCCGCAGCTAGAGTCGGTGTGAGAACACCTGTTTTTCGGAAGGGCACGGCGTCAGCCGAGCCGCACGTGGCGCTACAATCATCCCGGCGTCAGCCGCTGAGGGTTGTTTTCTTAGTTCTCATACCGACTCGTTAGTGTGCCACGGGTGCAGGCACCGCTTCTGACGCGTCATTGACTGGGCCGCCGGTGTACTGATTGATGTGTTCCAGTTCCGTCAGATGGTCGTACCACGTGAACTTCAAGATGATCGACGTAACCGCGATAATGGAAAACGTAATCGCCGCGGTTCTCAGTCTCCAGGTCACAATATAGATAGGCAGCGCCACCAGGCAGATCTGCCACACGATCCCAACCACCACGTTGAACATGTCCCGGAAGAAATCCTTGTTCGGTTGAAACGACGGATCTTCCTGCTGCACTTTCTTCAGGATCGGCCCCCAGAATCCCCACGGCCGCACGCGCCGGTAGAAGTCTTTCAGCACTTCTTCATCTTCAGGCGCCGTCAGATACGTGCCCAGGGAGCAGCCGATCAGCGAGATCAGGAACACCAGTCCAAATCCCACGGAGACTTCCAGGTTCAGCGAATGCGCGTGCGCAAAATTCTGCAGTGGCCCGAATTTTGTGATCATCGTGGGGATGGTCAGCGCGGAAGCCATTCCGGCCACCATACCCCAGAAATAACCGTAGCCATTGAAGCGCCACCAATACCACTTCAAGACGTTCGACGCCGTATACCCGCCCCACAGCGACGTCACGATCCAGATCACCACATTATTCACGCTCGTCACGTACCACCCAATCAGCACGCCAAGCAGCACCACAGCGAACGAGCTTAGATAGCTCAGCCGCACGTACGTCTTCGCGCTGGCATGCGGATTGATAAATCGTTTGTAGATGTCGTTCACAAAATACGGCGGCGCGGCGTTTACGGTTGCCGCAAAGTTTGACATATAAGCAGCCAGCAATCCGGCGATCAGCACGCCGAGCAAGCCGGCCGGCACGTACAGCGCCAAGGCCGACGGTAGAATCCGCTCGAAATCCATGTTCGTACCCATTGCACGGATCTGGTCGCCGAAAGACACGAGCGCCAGCACGGTCAGCCCCGTGATCAGGAAGTATCGCGGGAAACTCAGTACGATGTTCACCCAACCGCTCATCATCGACGCTTCCCTCGGGTTCTTGCACGACAGCACGCGCTGCATATCGTAGTTTGGCGCCGGCCCAGCCGAACTAATCAGGATGCCTTTAAACAGCAGCATCATCACGAAGAATCCGAATAGCCCGTAACCGTCCTGCGCCACCCGCGCATTGGCCGAAGGCACCAGGCTCGACCAGTCCATATTCAGGTGCCACCCAAAAAAGATATTGTCCCAGCCCGCAGGCGTGAACCGCTGCAACGTCCCTGGTGCCACTTTCATCATCGCGATGATCCCCACCGCGAATGACGCCACCGACAGGATGCAGAATTGCAGCACTTCCGTGATCACTACGCTGAACATTCCGCCCTTGATCACGTAAATCGCGGTGATGGCAATCAGAATCAGCGCATATTGGTTCACGCTTAGGTGCCACGGCAGAAACGTCGCGGCGAATTTCCCGATGCCTTTAAATCCATAAGTGAAAAATCCGATGATGCTGATGAATGCGTAAATCACCACAATGATGTGCGAAAGCTGCGCGCCACGGCCCTTCCCGAAGCGCGTCTGAATCCACTCCGCGCCCGTCATCACATTCGACCGCCGCAGCCACGTCGACATGTACACCATCAGGAATATCTGGTTGAACGTTGGCCACAGCCACGGAATCCATACGCTCTTCACGCCGTACACAAACATCCAATAAACCAGCAGCATCGTTCCGCTGATATCAAACATCCCCGAAGCATTGGAGATCCCCAGGACGTACCACGGCAGCACGTTGCCGCCCAGGAAGTACGCTTTCATGTCCCGAGACGCGCGATGCGACACCCAGTAACCGATCAGTACCGATAGCGCCAGGTACGCGATGATGATGGCGATGTCTATCACATGCAGATGCAAGGTACACCTCAATCGGGCCGACCCGCCGCGCAATTCGTTCTCTCACGCGGTCAGTCTGTCGTTCGTTTCCGGTAGGACCTTTCCACTGATTACCGCGGCTGCAACTGCCGGAACTTTTCCGCCGCCATTTCTGCGCTGCGCGGCTGCGTCACACCTTCCATCAAGGAAGCGTGCCCGCCAGCAAAAACACCAGCGGTGCTTGCCAGTTGATCGCAATCTCGTTGCTCGCATACGAGGCCTGATCATCCACGTAATCTTTCGCGGGCGGCAACCCTGGCGGCAACTTCTTCAACGCATCATCTTGCCGGCCGGCATTCGGCCCGCCGGACAGCAATCCCGGCCACGGCTGGTCATTTTTATCCGCTCCGCTCGGCCGGTGGTGCGGGTGCCGATACGGATTCATCCCCACCTGCGTCACCCAAGAAAGTGAAAATGTATTCCGTCCCAGCAGGTAATGAAGATCGTCCTGTGCGCTTTCCACAAACGCCGGGTCTGGCGCCAGCGTATTCGCCACCAGTAATTCCATCCCGTAATTCGCGGCCACTCCGTTCGAGCCCCACACATAATCCTTCGCCCGCAGACTTACGCGATACGGATTTTCCCGCGTTTGCTCCACGATCGTGTGCCCCGCCGCGGCTGTGCGTTTCTTGATGTCCGCCACCACCGTCGCGTCTGCTCCTTTTTGCTGGCTCAGCGCGTAAGTCCACAGCCCCATCACCGCAACATCCTTCCATCCTTCCGGCGACGGCGTGTCCAGACTTGGCCGAAAATCCGGATACTGCTTCACAAAATAATCGTCGTACGCGGCATCACCGGTCGTCCGCCACAGCTCCGCCGCGGCCCACAATCTCTCGTCGCTGCAACTACTGTCGCCGTATTCGCCTGTATTGATCCCCTGTGGGTTCTTGAACACTACGTTAGGATATTTCTCCGTCCAGAGCCATGCTTTTCGCGCTGCCTCCAGGTTCCGCGCCGCAAATTTCGCGTCGAACGGCCGATACACCCGTGCGGCAATCGCTGCCACCGCGGCCAGATCAGCCGTAGCACAGGTGCTCTTGTACGGCGCCTGACCCGTCCCAATCACTTCGCTCGGCAAATGGTCATCTTCCGGCATCACGAAAGCGGAAAAGTGTTCGCCGGTCTGCTTGTGCCATGCCCCGCCGTCTTCATCCTGCATCTTCAGCATCCATTCCAGGTTCCAGCGCGTTTCATTCAGGATGTCTGGCGTTCCGTTGCCACTCTCCGGAATATTCAGCTTGATGCTCTTCACCTTCGGGCCGTAAATCTCCCAGGTCCACAGCAGCGTCCCCGTCGTGATCCCGGAGTTCACCACGTACCGGCCATAATCCCCTGCATCGTGCCATCCGCCGACATTGTCGCGCTCGCCTTGCTTCCCTGACGAAGGATGAAACTCTCCCTTCAAGTGGCATGCGGTATGGGTGTATCCCGGAAATTCCGGCCCCAAATCCACAGCCGTCCCGCAGCGCTGCCCGTAGAATGCCCGCATCGCCAAATAATAGGTATGCGAAAACACGTCACGCTTGATCGCAAACGTCCAGCTCCGCCCCACTCCCGGCACATCCAGATAGTAAGTCCCCGCTTCGCGCAGTTTGGTGAAGTCCGCGATCTGCACGTAATCGCCGGTATCCGCATCCGCGCTAGCCGGCCCGAGTGTGCCTTTGAACACCACCACACTGTCCGACGCGCGTTTCACTTCAAAGGTCGTGCCCGCTGAGGTAACTACCGCGACCTTCGCAGCATCCGGCAGGTAGCCCACCTGGTCAACCTTGATCTGCACGCTTCCGCTTTGCGTTCCACCCGCCTTGCCCGCAACTCCCAGCATGAACCCCGACACAACAAACACGCAGATCCACATGCCTGGCATACAAAAACGGCATCGACTCGTCGCCCTGCTCATTCCCAGTCCTATCCTTTCCTTATTGTGCGGTTCAAGCCTGCACGCCTCCTCCTGCGGGGGCCAATAGCGGCAGTGACCATTCTCACCTGAGGACGTGACGCCGGATATGGCTCCCCGCGCGGCGCTCACTGCCCTTCCCTATCAACAAGCTTCATATCTATACCTCAAACTTGCTCTTTTCCACTAAAATATCGTTATACTAAGCTTTCCTGTCCGTTCACGCAGTCCCGCCATGGAGCCGCCGGTATGAAATTTGGCTATTTTGACGATTCAAATCGTGAATACATCATCACTCAGCCGGACACCCCGCTGCCCTGGATCAACTACCTCGGCAGCCAGGCTTATTTCGGCATCATCTCCAACACGGCCGGCGGCTATTCCTTCTATCGCGACGCGCGCCTGCGACGCATCACGCGATACCGTTATAACAATGCTCCCTTCGATCTCGGTGGACGCTACATTTATCTTCGCGATGATGGCTCCGCCGAATTCTGGTCTCCGTCCTGGCAACCCACGCGCCGCAAACTGGAAGAATATTCCTGCCGCCATGGCATGGGCTACACGACCATCGCTTCAAAATATAACGGTATTGCGGCGAGCACCCGCTACTTTGTCCCGCTCGATGAAAATCTCGAAATTTGGCAACTGACGGTTGCCAATCATCGCATGCAGCCCGCCGAACTCTCCGTCTTTTCCGCCATCGAGTTCTGTCTGTGGGACGCGCAGGATGATTCCACAAACTTCCAGCGCAACTTCAGTATTGGTGAAGTCGAGATCGAAGATGGTGTGATCTACCACAAGACGGAATACCGCGAACGTCGCGATCACTTCGCGTTCTTCGCTTGCTCCGAAAAACTCGTCGGTTACGACACGCAGCGCGACGCCTTCCTCGGACCGTATCGCGGCTGGGACTCTCCCGCCGTCGTTGAGAGCGGCCAGTCAGCTAACTCGGTCGCCCACGGCTGGGCTCCCGCGGGCTCTCACCACGTCAAGCTCTCGCTAAAACCCGGTGAATCTCGGCAAGTCGTTTTCGTTCTCGGCTATCAGGAAAACCCGCGCGAACAGAAATTCGATCCACCGGATTCGCAAACCATCAACAAGAAAGCGGCGAAGGCGGTGATCGCCAAGTATCTCGTTACCGCCAAAGCCGACGCTGCTTTCGAAAAGCTTCGCCAGTACTGGAATGAATTGCTCGGCCTCTACCAGGTGGACACGCCCGACGTGCACACCAATCGCATGGTCAACATCTGGAATGCCTATCAGTGCATGGCCACATTCAATATGTCCCGTTCGGCATCGTTTTACGAATCGGGAATTGGACGCGGCCTCGGCTTCCGCGATTCCAACCAGGATCTCCTCGGCTTTGTGCACATGGTTCCCGGTCGCGCCCGCGAACGCATATTGGACCTCGCCGCCACGCAACTCCGCACCGGCGGCGCTTATCATCAATACCAGCCGCTCACTAAGCGCGGCAACAATGACGTGGGCAGCGGCTTCAACGACGATCCGCACTGGCTAATCATCGGCGTCGGGGCGTATCTTAAGGAAACCGGCGACTGGAGCATCCTCGACGAGCCTGTACCCTACGACAATGTGCCCGGCTCGGAAACGCCGCTCTACGAACATCTCCAGCGCAGCTTCCATTACACCCGCGAGCGTCTCGGTCCCCATGGCCTGCCACTGATCGGTCGCGCCGATTGGAACGATTGTCTCAACCTGAACTGCTTCTCCGATTCGCCAGGCCAATCCTTCCAGACCACAACCAATAAGGATGGTAAGGTTGCCGAATCCGTCTTCATCGCCGGCCTGTTTGTGCTCGCCGGACGCGAACTCGCCGAGATTGCCAAACATCGCGGTCTCGTCGACGAAGCGTTCTCATATCTCACCGAAATCGCCGAAATGGAAGCCACCATCCTCAAACATGGGTGGGATGGCGAGTGGTTCCTCCGCGCATACGACGACTATGGCCGAAAGGTTGGCTCCAACGAAAACGTCGAGGGCAAAATCTTCATTGAAACGCAAGGCTTCTGCACACTAGCCGGCATCGGCCTAACGGATTGTCACGCCTCCCGCGCACTTGAATCCACGCGCAAACTCCTGGCCACCAAACACGGCATCGTCCTGCAGCAGCCTGCCTACTCGAAGTACTATCTCGAACTCGGCGAAATCTCCTCTTATCCCCCGGGCTACAAGGAAAATGCAGGCATTTTCTGCCACAACAATCCCTGGGTCATCATCGGGGAAACCCGTGTTGGCAATGGCGATCGCGCTCACGACTACTACTCCCGCATCAATCCTTCGGCTCGCGAGGAAATCAGCGACCTTCACCGCTGCGAGCCCTATGTCTACGCACAGATGATCGCTGGTCGCGACGCTGCCACCCACGGTGAGGCCAAGAACTCCTGGCTCACCGGCACGGCCGCTTGGAACTACTACGCCGTCACCCAATGGATCCTCGGCATCCGCACATCCTACGATGGCTTGGTGATCGCACCGGTCATCCCGAAAAGCTGGAAAGGCTTCACGGTTTGCCGTAAATTCCGCGGCGTCAGCTACCACATCGAAGTGCAGCGCTCTGGCGACGGCAACGCGGTCTCTCTCGAAATCAATGGCGCCGCCATCAACGGCAACCTCGTCCCACTTCCGGCCTCGAACACGAAAAGCGTTTCGGTCAAAGCAACGCTGCGGTAAGCTCTGCCGATGACCTACGTCCCCGACAAATCACGTTACGACGCCATGCAGTACCGCCGCTGTGGACGCAGCGGCATCCTTCTCCCCGCCATTTCTCTCGGCCTTTGGCACAATTTCGGCGCCGTCGATTCCTTCGAGAACGCCCGGGCCATGCTGCGTCGCGCCTTCGACCTCGCCATCACCCACTTCGACCTTGCCAACAACTACGGTCCGCCTCCCGGCTCCGCGGAAGAAAATTTCGGCCGCATTCTACACAGCGATTTCGCTGCGCATCGCGACGAACTCATCATCAGCACCAAAGCCGGTTGGGACATGTGGCCGGGGCCGTATGGCGATTGGGGTTCGCGCAAATATCTTCTAGCCAGCCTCGACCAGAGCCTGAAGCGCATGAAGCTTGAGTACGTCGACATCTTCTATTCCCACCGCCCCGACCCAAAAACACCAATTGAGGAAACGATGTCCGCGCTCGATCACGCGGTGCGCTCCGGCAAGGCTCTTTATGCGGGCATTTCCAGTTACGACGCCCAGCAAACGGAAGCAGCCGGCAGCATGCTGCGCCACCTTGGCACTCCCTGCCTCATCCATCAGCCCAAATATTCCATGTTTGATCGAAACATTGAGGCCGGCGTGCTTGATGTATTGGAAAAGGAAGGCATCGGCTGCATCGCTTTCTGCCCTCTTGCTCAAGGCCTGCTCACGGATCGTTATCTCAATGGCATTCCCAGCGATTCCCGTGCCAACAAGCCTCACAGCTTTCTAAAGAAGAACGATGTCAGCGAGAGCCGCCTGACGCAGGTCCGCGCTCTCAACGAACTCGCCCAATTGCGCGGACAGTCCATTGCTCAAATGGCCCTCGCCTGGGTTCTGCGCGATCCGCGCATGACCAGCGCCCTCATCGGCGCGAGCCGCGTCGAGCAGGTAGAGCAAAACGTCGCCGCCCTCGCCAATCTCCGTTTCTCCTCCGCCGAACTCGCCAGGATCGATGCCATCCTCGCCCCGCAGGAACACACTCACCGGTAATCAACAACTTGTTTTCAGCCAAGGCCTACATTACGGCGGTGAGGCAGTGAGTTCATGGTTCCTCTGTGCTCCCCGGGTCCTCTGTGGTGAGCCACTCCCTCACCGAGTGCGCCCGGTGGTTGGCCGCCCGGGGAGTTTGCCGTAATCCTTCAGCGCTGCCAGGTTCTTCTTAATCAACACGTTCCTCGTTTCCACGCACGCAAAGCTCCGCAGCGGGTCCTGCGGCGTATGCATCGTGTAATCCAGCAACTTCTCCAGCGTGCTCGTCACCACATGCAGTCGCGTGTCCGATGCTCCAAAGTAAATGAACACCTTGTCGCTCTTCGTCGCAATCCACCCATTGCTGAACGCCACATTGGAAACGTCTCCGACCCGCTCCTCGCCCTGCGGCGCCAGAAAATATCCCCCTGGCCGGTGCGAGATTACCTGCGGCCTCTTCAATTCGCTCAAAAACGTGTACAACACGTACCGCAGTCCCGCCGCCGTGTTGCGCACACCGTGCGCCAGGTGCAGCCAACCCCGCGCAGTCTTGATGGGCGCCGGACCCAGACCGTTCTTTACTTCCTTAATCGTGTGATACTCGCGATTATCAATGATGATTTCATTTTCGACATTCGCCCCCACCATCGTCGCGCACAGTCCCCACGCAATTCCTCCGCCTTTGCCCGTTTGAATGAATTCATCCTGCGGCCGCGTGTACAGCGCGTATTTCCCGTCCACAAATTCCGGATGTAACACCACGTTCCTTTGTTGCGGCGATTTCGTTCGCAGATCCGGCAGCCGCTCCCATTTCTTCAGGTCTTTGGTGCGTGCAATCCCGCATTGCGCCACCGCCGAGGATGTATCCCATTGCGGCGCCTTCAGATCCTTCCGCTCCGTGCAGAATAGCCCGTAAATCCACCCATCCTCGTGCCGCACCACGCGGATGTCGTATACATTCGTGTCCGGCTCGCCGGTCTCCGGCATCACGATCGGGTAGTCCCAGAACCGGAAATTGTCTACGCCGTTCGGACTTTCCGCCACCGCAAGGAAGGATTTCCGGTCCGCTCCCTCGACACGCGCGAGCACCAGGTATTTCCCTTCGTATTCCATCGCGCCGGCGTTGAACGTGGCGTTCACGCCAATACGCTCCATCAGATGCGGATTGCTCTGGTAGTCAAAATCGTAGCGCCAGAACAGCGGAGTGTGCTCCGCCGTCAGCACCGGGTTCGCATACCGGTCGTACAACCCGTTGCCGCTCTTGGCTCTCATGTTCTTCCGCGTGATCAGCTTTTGGTGTTCCCGGAACAGCTCTTGCACTTTCTTCCTGAACTCACTTTGCTTCATTCGGTTTCTCCGATCGCGCGCCTTCACAGTCTGAAAAAAACTATAGTTCGGTCATACGGAGCGGTTTCACGTGGCGCGGAAAAATTGTCATCCCGAGCAGAGCGAGGGGCTTGCTTTTCACAAACACTCACGCGAGAACCGGACTCCTCTAACCTCATTCCACGGATCCGCGTTTCTTCCTCAGCCTGTCCAACCGTTCCATAACCTCAAAACACGCCCGGCTGTTGTGATACGGACATTTCCACGGATCCACTTTATACTTGTCCTTACTCGGCGTTCCGTCGCGCGACACCTTCCAATACCACTCGCCATTCCGATGATCCACGATGTATTTCTCAATGAACTCCCAACTCCGTTCCGACGCCTTCAGGAACTTATCCTTGCCGGAAAGCTCATACGCGTTCAGAAAACCCACCACCGCCTCGGCCTGGGGCCACCAATGCTTATCTGTGTCGATGATTTCCTTACTCCTGCCCTCGTAGAGCAGCCCGCCATCCGCATCTACCGCCTGCTCGTACACCGCCTGCGCCATCTTCACCGCCGCTTTCCGCGCATGTTCGAGCAGCCGCTTGTCGCCCAACACTTCGGCCGCCTCGCAAATCAGCCAGCTCCCCTCAATATCATGCCCAAACGAAAACCGGTCCGAGCGGTCGTGCCACACCTCATCGAAAAACATCCGGAAATGGTGCGTCTCCGGATCGATGATGCGTTCCAGAAAAATACCAAGCAACTCCCGCAAGCGCTCCCTCAGCCCGAGGTCATTCCATCCTCGCAGCAGATTCGCGTACGCTTCCAGCAGGTGCAGGTGCGTGTTCATGGATTTCTTTTCATCCATGTCCACTTCGCTCAACTGCTGCTTTTTTGCCAGTTTCCAGTCCCGCTCGTAGGTCTCGAAGTATCCGCCGTTTGTTCCGTCGTGGCCGGCGGTTTCAATCAACCGTTGCAGCGCAATCGCCCTTTCCCAGGTTTCCTCTTCCCCACTCGCAGCCGCGTATTCCGCCAGCGCGTACACTGTGAACGCCTGCCCGTACATCCGTTTCTTTGTTTCGACCGGCTGGCCCAGGTGGTCCACCATCCAGTACACGCCCCCGAATTCCGTGTCCCAGAAATACCGCCGCAGATACTCGTACGCCCGCCGCGCCGTCCCCAGGTACGACTCATACCCGTAAACCCGGTACGCTTTTGCGAATGTCCACAGAATCCGCGCGTTCAGGATCAGCCCTTTGTTCGCTAGCGGATCAATCTTCAGGTCATTCGTAATCTGTCCGCGGAATCCGCCAAACTCATCGTCCACTGCATACTTGAGCCAAAACGGCAGAATGTCACCGCGTAATTCGCGCTCAACCCGCTCCCGAAATCCACCCATGCCTGCTCACCCTTCTCCCCCATCTCCGCGCACAAATTCGCCGTTTCTTCCGCGCTGAGTGTGGAATACGCATTCGGGAGTGTCAAGGTTAGATAAACGTTACTGTAAAGGGAAAATCGCGTAACTCGACTTTAGTCTTCTCAAGCGGATCCAGGAACCCACTGCCTCGCACCATGCAGCAAATCGTTCTTGACATTCCCTCCACGATGGGAAAGTCTTGGTCCGCTCTCTCGACAAATAATCCAAGCCCTGTCTCGTGGGGAGGATTGGCTGCCTAGGAGGTCTCTCATGTCTTCGTTACCCGGTCCCGTCCGCCGCTTGGCTTTGCTGGCCTTCGCTCCCGCTTTTATCCTCTTGCTTTCTCCCCTCACGCCGGCGCAGAACCCTGCCCCGGTCATCGGTTCGCAGAACACCGTCACAGCAGATCCCCGGGTCACTCGTCCTCACGAGCAGCCTTGCATCGTCCAGCTCTTCTCAGGTCTTCAGTTTGTCGACTTCTCCATAAAAACATATCAATACACACCGCCTGCCGCCTGCCCAGGTCCTTGGGAGAAAGTTGTCTTTACTGCGGACTTCAACGTCACCGCTGGCAGGCAGTTTGACCGCACCGCTGTGATCAATCTCGGCAACGTCAACATTTATTTCGGTACCACGGCAGAGCCCCGCCACAATCTTGCTCCCAGCTGGCATGTCGAACGCGATGAAACGGACTACAGCGCCCTCTTTGAAAGCCCGCAGTCCGGCCAGGTGATTCTCGGCAACATTGTGAACAGCACCTACACCGGCATTATTTCCGGCAGCGCCACGCTCGAGTTTTATCCCGACAGGCACGAACGCCGCCACGACGATCCCGCCCGCGCCGCCGATCAGGTTCTTCCCCTCGTTCAATCCAACGGGACGGGCGGCATCAATGAACCCGCTTTCTTGTTCACACCCACCGATCAACTCGCCACCGCTTTTACCCTTCCCTTAAACGTCGAGCGCGCCTATCTCGACGTGATTACGCAAAGTCAGATTGGCGATGAATTCTGGTACACTTGCGTGCCCAACGACGTCGCCACCGAACTGCAGAGCTGCGGCGCCACTGCCTTTCGCGAAGCGGAAATCAGCGTCGATGGCCAGCCCGCCGGTGTTGCCCCCGTCTACCCCTGGATTTACACCGGTGGCATCGATCCCTTTCTCTGGGAACCCATTCCGGCTGTTCAGACCCTGAATTTTGTCCCCTACCGCGTTGACCTCACGCCCTTCGCCGGACTCCTCAGCAACGGCCAGCCCCACACCGTTGCTCTTAGCGTTTTCAATGCCAACAACTATTTCTCCGCCACCGCCACGTTGCTGCTCTTCCAGGATCGCAATTCCCAACAAGTCACCGGGGCAGTTACCGAGAACACCATCGGCAACGCTCCTACTCCATCGGTGAACGAGAAACTCGTTACCGATTCTTCCGGCAACATCACGGGTTCGGTCACCACGTTCTCCTCACGCAATTTCAAAATCGAAGGTTACGCAAATACCTCGCGCGGCAAGGTCAATACCGAAGTCCGCCAAACGGTCAATTTCAAGAACCTACAGAACTTCACCATCAATGCCGCGCAATATGTTCAGGACATTTCCCAGGAGACCGACGTGGAGTCCCAGACCGTCACCTGGTCCGGATTTGGTTCCTTTGTATCACTCGAGACCTTTCATTACCCACTCACCATGAATATCGGTCTGAATTTCGCCTCCGACGGCTCTTTCGACCAGCAAACCACCGTCTCCCAGGCGTTCAAATTCGATCTTCTCTCACCCTTCTTCGCCGGCTTCGTGGAGAATCAGGTGAATTCCACCGATACTCTCAACGTCAATTCATCGGGCATAGTCACCGGCAATACCGGAGCGAAATCGTCACAAAGCTACAGTTCTTTCAATACCCGTGGCGAACGCTACTCGTGCTCGCTCGCCTCCGAAAACAACGCGCTCATCTCCTTCACCGAAGGTTGCACCGACAAATAGCCTCGATCCCAGGCGCCCGTATTCCTGTAGCTCAGCCTTTAGGCCTGAGGTTTGTTCGCGCCGCGGCGCGCTCGCGGCCGGAGCGCAAGCTCTCATCCCTAGGAAGGGTTGCGCTGCAGAATCTCGCCGTTTCAGCGGTGAAACTCACCGAGAAGAATGTGAAGATTCGGACCCATCGAGGTTGGATGTCAGTGCGTGGCCCGTTGTATTGAATGATTAGCGCGCAGTTTCTCCAGCCACTGAATGGCTAACCGCAGACGACCGGCTTCCCGCTTCCGGGACAAAGGCAATCAGTAACAATCCCGCCACCAGCAGTCCCAGCATCACCATTAGTATTCGGTTCCATCGCCGAAAGCTTGCCTCCTGGCTCGCTTTCACCGGTATCAGGAAATAAGGTCGCGCATTACGATTGGTTCGTCGCATGGTACGGCTCCTTTTTTGTCTCCCAGGCTCGTCGATCCGCGTCGGCCTGCCGGTTCGCAGAGCCACTTGCGTGATCCGTCTTCGGATTCGCGTTGGCGTTATGTGCATCGCTTACTGAAGATTTGTTGGACAGTTGTTCATCCAGCACCATCGTGAATTCCCTGGGCCGCAGGCCTGCCTCTTCCGAACGATCCTGCCCCTGCAGCATCGCCGTAATCCACCAACAGCTATCTTCCACCGCGAAAGAGAAAAACATCGAGGTATCGGTGCCGCGCAACGGAGCCATCAACTCGTAGGCCGTTCCGTCGGGCAGCCGGAATCCGCTGAGCACCACATCAAACCGTCGCCGTTGCAGCAGTTCGATCGCTTCTTCCTTGCCCGCTGCCAAACTCAAGTGGCAGCCTCGTTTCAACAGGTGCCTTCCAAGCGGTGACGACTTCCGCGCGCAGCTACCAACCAGCAGAACGCTCGCTCGCACGTCATCCATAGGTCCGCCTCTTTTCGATTGTGTAAAGACACCTATCCTTGTCGTCGCACTTCAGGAAATGAGGAATCATGCGGCGTGTGCAGGGGTTCCCTCGGTGGCCCTGAGGAAACTCGGGCTGCTTGGCGGCAGAAGGTGTTCTTCGCCCGCCACTACCTTGGACGGACATCCTCACGTACAGGTTACATCCGGGAAAACACAATACATCGTGTTACGATATAACTTGTTCCTTGGCCTTATAGTTGCCAGGGAATTTCGGCAGCAGCAGGAGTCCTGTTACCCTCGGGTGCATATCGGGACCGGCCTGCAGCTATTTGATCATCAGAAACTTCACGAAACGGCCAGCACCAGCAGTGTTACGTCGTCGTGCCAATGTCCGCCGCAGTATTCCGCCACGGCGTCAAGAATCCTCTTCTGCAATTCGCCAGCGGAGCACTCGCGGTTCTGCTCCAGCAGCCCGAGCAGCCGGGCCTCCCCGAATTCCTCGCTCTCGAGATTGGTCGCTTCCGTCACCCCATCGGTGAATAGAATCACGCGATCGCCCGGCGCCAGTTGAGCGAATCCCAAATCGAATTTCTGATCCGGAAAGACTCCCAACACGCCGCCGCCTTCCCGCATGCGCCGGTGCGTTCCATCGCTCCTCAGCAGGTACGGCGCGTTGTGTCCCGCGCTGGCGTATCGCAACATCCGCGTCGGCCCGTCAAGCTGTGCGTAAAAAAAGGTGATGAACCGGTCAGCCGTCATATTTCGGCATAGCAGAGCATTCAACCGTGTGCACAAGCCATCGGGCGACAAGGAAGGTGAAGCCAATCCGCGCACCGCAGCTTGCAGATTGGACATCAGCAGCGCCGCGGAAAGCCCTTTTCCCGCTACATCTGCGATGCACAACCCAAGCGCTTCTTCACCAAACGGCAAAATGTCGAAGTAATCGCCTCCCACCGTCAGCGCGGACTGCCACGCGCTGGCAATCTCGTAGCCCGGCAGTTGCGCAATCTCCTTCGGCAGCAGCCCCTGCTGGATCGCGCGCGCGTCGGCGACTTCCTGCTTCTGGCGCTGCAACTGCGAAATCATTTCCTCGCGTGCCTGGCTTTCCTGTCCGGCTCGGCGGCGCGACTCGCGACGCTCGCGTCCTAGTGTGATCTGTTTTTGCAGGATCTCCAGCAGCCGCGCGTTGGTCCACGGTTTTTCCACGAAGTCGGCAACGCCGCGCTGCATCGCCTCGACAGCCAGTCCCACCGTCGCCCAGCCCGTCATCACCACCACCGGTGGCAGGTTTTCGTTTTTCTGCAACACGGTCAGCAGGTCCAGGCCTTCCTGGCCCGACGTGGAATTCCGCGCGTAGTTCAAATCCATTAGCAGAACATCGTATTCATCCTTCGCCAGCGCTTCCAGCAAATCCGACGACGAAGTTACTCCTCGCGTCGTGTAACCGTGCCCTTTCAGCATCAGCCGCAGGGCATCCAGAATATCCTGCTGGTCATCGGCAATCAGGATTCGCTGCTGCAACGTTTCGATTTCCATTGGGATCGCAAACCCCCTGTCTCCACGCATCCTCACCTATGTTTGGACCGTTGTTTCCCGATGCACCACAGTGTTCGCAGCCCGAAGGCCAGTTGCAGCCACTCCTAACCACCTGATTCGGAACGCCTTACCGGGAATACGAACCTCCCAAAGCCAGAGTCAACTGGTCACTTGCGGGAATGCCCATCCCAATATCGGACAACTCCTGCACGACCCACCAACCCATCCCTCAAAAGCTTCTACGAATGGACCGTCCAGATGGTTCCAAGAAAGCCTCCGCGCTGCTCCTGATTCTTTCTGTGGGTGCCCCACAGCTTGCAGGTTTGGTTTATGCGAGGGCGAGCCTTGGGTTGGTTTTCGCGGAGCCTTGCGCAAACGAGCCGACTTCCCGCATCCCTGGCAAATCCGTTGTATCGCGGGCCACCACCGGCCTATAATGCGCGAGTCCGAATTCTAAATTCGGCATTCCGGTTAAACGGAGAGTTTGTATGAAGCGGCACGTCACACAGACCTCCTCTTCGCACACCGCCGCTCCCCACCCACACCGAGCGCCCAAAAATATTGACTCTCTCGCAGTTTTGCCACTTGAAAATGCCACCGGCGACCCTGAGTTGGAATATCTCAGTGACGGGATCACCGGCAGTCTTATCAATATGCTGGCATCAATCCCGAAACTGCGTGTCATGGCGCAGAGCACAATCTTTCGCTACAAGGGCCGCGAAATTGACCCTCAAGCCATCGGCCGCGAGCTTCAGGTGCGCGCCGTGGTCACCGGAAGAATTATGCACGGAGGTGGCTCGCTGCGCGTTGGCACCGAATTAGTCGACGTTGCCACTGGCTCTCAGCTCTGGGGCGCGCAATACGATCGCAAGCCCGACGACATCCTCGTGGTGCAAGACGAAATTTCTTCCGAAATATCCGGAAAACTCCGGTTGCAATTGACCCGCGCCGAAAAGAAGCGACTCACCGTACACCACACTGAGAATCCCGAGGCCTACCGCCTTTACCTGAAAGGTCGTCATCACTGGAACCGCTGGACCGAAGAATCGTTCTACAAGGCCATCGAATATTTTCAACTCGCAGTCGAGAAGGACCCCAGTTACGCGCTGGCCTACGCTGGCGTCGCCGACTCCTACGTGCTCCTCGGGTGGAACTGCTACCTCCCGCCAAACGAAGCGTTCTCGAAAGGCAAAGCGGACGCCATGACGGCCCTGCATCTCGATCCGGATCTTGCGGAAGCTCACACCGCTTGGGCCGCCTTGCTCTGGCTTCACGACTGGCAGTGGAAAGACGCTGCGACAGAATTCAAGCGCAGTCTGGAACTGGGCCCCACCTACGCTACCGCCAACCACTGGTACGCCGAGTATCTGATGACCATGGGGAAAAACGAAGAAGCCATGGCCAGGATGGAGCATAGTCAAGAGCTCGATCCCTTGTCGCTCATCATCAACGTGGCCGTCGGATGGGCCTTGTACCATGCCCGCCGCTACGAAGCAGCCATCGAACAACTCCGGCGAACGGTTGAATTGGACCCGAACTACCCGGTCACATACTGGATTCTGGGCCTGTTGCTAAGAAAAACCGGCCATTACGAATTGGCAATCCGCGAGGGCGAGAAAGGCGTGAGGCTGTCAGGCGGCAGTCCTCTGATGCAAGCCGCACTGGCATACACCTTAGCCACGGATGGTAGGACAAAGGAAGCGCGTCAGATCCTCGATGAGCTGACAAAACTAGCAAGGCAAAAATATGTGTCACCGTACTTCTTCGCGGGAATTCACATCGGATTAGGCGAAGACGACCGTGCTATTGAATACCTCGAGAAAGCCTACGAAGAACATTCTCACTGGCTTATCTATCTTCATATAGATCCGGGCATGGACACTCTGCGCTACAACACGCGTTTCAAGGATCTGTTGCGCCGCGTCGGCCTTCCCTGAAACCTGCGCTCCCCAATAGGTGGGCGACGTATCCTGGCGGTCTCGAGCGGCCCATCCTTGCGGTTTTGGTTCATGCAAGGGTACGTCGAACTCGCGTCCGAAGCTTGAGCCCGGGAAGGATTTCACATGCCGGAGACATTTCGCGGCACTCGCACACTTCGCTATATCTGGAACGAGCAACACGGCCTCTGCACGGCCTGCAAGTTACTTCTTACGCGGACTACGGATGGCGCTTGCACCATTGCGTCCCTCTTGTGGCGTGGTGGGTCAAAGAGTGCGTACAACCGCGTTCTACTTCATCCGAAGGTGCCATGAGAAGGTTCACCGCCAGCATCTTTCTGTAACAAAGCCCACGTCTCCCCGAAAGAGCCGTTCGAACGCCTGGAGCCGGATAAGTACGAAAGTCTCAAGTCCGGTTCTTAGAGGGCTGGGCTGCAGCGTTCTTATTTCACTGCGACAACGACCAGGGTGAAGTCATCCTGAAAATTTCCGTTGCAGAAACTGACCACCTCTTTACGGATTGCAGCCAGCAATTCGGAGGCGCTCAGTGCAATGTTGCTACTGCACAGCTCAAGCAATCTTCCCTCTCCAAATTCCTGTTCATCCGAATTCATTGCTTCGGTTAGACCATCGGTGTAAAGCACCAGGCGGTCTCCAGAGGCCAACGGAAATCCCCCATCTTCGTAATTCCAGTCCGGAAGGATTCCGAGCGGCGTTCCTCCTTCCCTCAAGGGAACTCCCTCACCCGATTTGTGGAAGAGAATGGGCGGCCAATGACCGGCGCTGGCGTAGGTCAGCCTGTTTTCCTTCGTATCGATCGTGCAGTACCAGAACGTAACGAATTTATCGGGAGCGATGTTGTTCGAGATTACCTCGTTCAACTTCCCCACGAGAGTGCTTGGCGAGACTTCCTCAGAAGCAAAGGCTCGAAAGCTGGCCTGCAGGTTGGCCATCAACAACGCGGCGCTAATCCCCTTGCCGACCACATCACCGATGCACACCCCAATCTTTCTCTCGTCGAACTTCAACACATCAAAATAGTCTCCGCCAACGGTGCTCGCAGGCTGCCACGCTCCCGCCACTTCCAGTCCTCTCACCTGGGGGATCTTTTTGGGTAAGAGCCCTTCCTGAATCTCTCTCGCCTTGGCCAGCTCTTGCTCTTGCTGTTTCGATCGCGTATTCCCAATTTCGACAGCGCGTTGAAGTTCAAGATTCTTGCCCTCTAGGTGCACTCGCGATTCCTCATGCAAATGGCGGATGCTCCCGACGACCAGAACAACCACGACTACAAGCCTGCCGGCGCTCCACAGTAGCGAGAAATAGGACCCGATGGGAATTCGATACACGGGCATTATGATCGCCACCGTCAACGACGCGATCGCAACCGCCGTAAGGAACAAAAATATCAGGTATGCAGCCCAGTTCCACGGAAAGCGGAGACGTGAAGAGAGTGGCGCGAGACGATTCATTATCGGCGTCGTTAAATTGCCGATGAAGAGGCCGTAGAGAAGTATGGGCACCAAACCCATGCCCGGACCGCGCACATCCGCGACCCACAGAATCGCAAACAACGCGGCCGCAACCAAAACCAACAACAGCTGTCTTGAGAAGAAGGTGCGAACACCAATGAAGCTGGACGAAAGCTTCGCGCTGGTAACCATCATAGGTCTCTTGCCGGATGCTCTTGCGTGGGATTAGGACTCGCTGAGCATGTTAGGCGGTACCTAAACGCGAGTCAACGTG
>CAWDRK010000009.1:0-36034 GCA_963804635.1 Candidatus Acidiferrales bacterium | reverse complement strand
CTCGCAAGAAAAATCACATCACGACTCCGGGGCTGGCGCCCGAAACGGAATCGGAGCGCCGCTTCCGGAGTTTTTCCATTCCCGTTCGGGGCTCCGATTAATTGCTCTACTGACACTGCTGATTCTGCTGGGCACGGCATTTCGCTGGGGATGGACGCGAGTGGAAACGGACTTCCCCAATTACGACACCGCGGCGAGACTGGTGGTCCAGCACAAGCCCTTGCGCAACTATTACGACTGGACGTGGTTTGTGCGGGAGATGAACTATGACGGTTACGGGAGGACGATCGGTACATACGCGTCGCAGACTCCGCTGACCATGCTGCCAATGATGGGATTCACGCGATTTGCACCGCAAACGGCCAAGCGGATGTGGCTGCTTTTCAACCTGGGCTTTCTGGCAGGAAGCGTCTGGTTGATGTCGCGGGTCACGCGATTTCGCGTGGAAACGATTTGGTTGCTGGCTTTTTGCGGCTATTTTTCGCTGCTGACGAATTTTCGGTATGGGCAGTACTACATTTTCCTATTGTTCCTGCTTACGCTGGCTTTCTACTTTCTGGACCGAAAAAGCTATGTGCTCGGCGGATCCCTGACCGGCATGGCGTTTGCGTTGAAGTTGTATGGCGGGCCATTCCTGTTGTACTTCGCGGCCAGGCGCCAATGGAAAGCTCTGCTGGGGATGGCCGTCGCGTGCCTGATTCTGCTGGGCGTGGCGTTGCTGCTGTTCGGTCCGGCGGACGTGCATTATTACGCGACGCAGATTCTTCCGCGGTCACTCGAGGGCGGGTCAATCGATCCGTACAATGCGGGAGTGCCGACACTGTCGACGATGTTGCGGCGCGCGTTCGTTGGCGAAGCGGAGCTCAATCCTCACCCACTTTGCAATGCGCCGTGGCTATTCTTTTTCCTGCGAACTTTCACTTCGCTGACGATTGCCGCTGTCCTTTTCCTGGGTACGAGCACGCGACGCAGCAGCGAGCGACGAGACTTCGCCTGGTTTGTGATTGCTGTGGTGCTGCTCTCGACCGGCACGGCGTCCTACACGTTCATCATTCTGTTGTTGCCACTGGTGTTGTTGCTCGAGGAGTCAGGGCCGCGGGAAAGCATCTTTCTGGTGGCTGCGTACATACTTTTGACGCTGCCGTTGCGCCCAATCTGGCTGTTCCCGAAGGTCTGGCTGCTGATCGGGCTTTTTGCTTTTGCGGGATATCGCAGTTGGCGAGGAATGCCGCGGCGAATCGCGGTTGTGGCAGTAATTGTTGCCGCGTTGGTTGCGTTCGTGGATGCGAAACGACACCTGGTGAGCTATGCAAGTGAGCCGCAGCAGCATTTTCCGCGAATAGCGGCGCAAAACGGGGCTATCTTCTCTTCGTTTCCCGTGGTTTCACGCGCTGGACTTTTTTACCAATCCCTGGGGAAAGACCGCTATGTGCTCCGGTGGCTGCACGACGACCAGAACGAAGAACTTTCCTTCGAGGGACAAGCGCTGCACCCGCGGCTGGCGGCGGATGGTACGGCCATCGACTTCGAACTGGTGGAAAATGGAAGTTCGTCGATGATGGAGTTTGACCCCGCCACCGGGAAAGCGACGCGCCGAGAAATGCCGGTTCCGGCGGACTTCCAGGACGCCGTCACTTCTCCCGATGGAAAGTGGGCGGCGTTCACCACGACAAGAAACGGCCCCACGCAAGTTTGGCTACGCGAACTGTCTTCGCGACAAGAGAGACAAATGACGGGCGGGAATTGCAACAGCTCATCGCCAGCTTGGGAATTGGATTCCAGGGGTGTTGTGTTCGCCAGCGATTGTGGCCGCGCTTTCGGTTTACCTGCTCTGTATCGCGCGCCCTTGCCCGACAACGACTAGGCAGTAGTTCGTCGTTCCGAGCGAAGCCAGGAATCTCTCCATGGCAGGAAGCGAAGAAAAGAGAGATTCCTCGTTTGGTGGACTGCGTTTGGAATGACAGAACGGGAATTTTGCCGCAAGCTGTAGAGCTAACCTGAATAATTCGCGTTTTTGAAACACGAAAAGCCTCTTTCATGGTACAAAGCCGTTGTCTAAGGCGGTTTTGCGACCAATCCGGAGGCTTTCGTGCCCGAGCATACCACGACACAGTGTGTTCTCTTCCCAGGAATTTTTAAGCGGTCGGTAGTTGCCAAGTTCGATCAAGCGCATGGCAGTTCCGATGGTGGAGCGGTGTTGCTCAAGGCCGCCGACCGAGAGCTAGGTCTAATCACGGCTTTGGCGGGTTGTCTGAAAGATGACCGACAAGAGGGTAAGGTCCGTCACGAATTAGATGAGCTACTCACGCAGCGGATCATGGCCATTGCCTGCGGCTACGAAGATGCCAACGATGCCGCACGGCTGGCTTCCGACCCGGTGCACAAATTATTGGTCGGTCGTGATCCGGTGGGCGGAGAAGATTTGGCTTCGCAGCCTACGCTGTCACGTTTTGAAAATAGTGTGGGCCGTAAAGAGTTGTTTCGCCTGGCCGAAGCATTGGCCGACACAGTGATCGAGCGACATCGCAAACGGTTGCACGGCCGCGCTCGGCTGATCACTATCGATCTGGATCCTACCGATGATCCCACCCATGGCGCGCAACAATTGACGTTTTTTAATTGGCATTACGACACCTACTGCTACCTACCGATGGTAGGTTTTCTGACCTTCAACCACGAGGCGGAGCAGTATCTGGTCACCGCGGTGTTGCGTCCGGGGAACGCGCCGGGCTCGGCGGGAGCAGTGGGACTGCTGCGCCGTTTGATCGAGCGGCTGACGGAAGCTTTCCCGAAGGCCAAGATCCGGGTGCGCTTGGATGGTGGTTTTGCGGCGCCGGAAGTTCTGGATTTTTTGGACTGCGAGCCGAAAGTGGAATACCTCGTCAATTTCGCAAGTAATGCGGTGTTGAAGCGTAAAGCCGGGTCGGCCATGAAACGCGCCCGTCGTGATTCGAAGATCTCCGGGCAGACCGAGCATGTCTACGCTGAATGTCAGTACCGGACGCGCAAGAGTTGGCCGTGGAAACGTCGCGTCATTTATAAAGCGGAGGTGGTGCGGGCGAAGGGCAAGCAACCCAAGGACAATCCGCGCTTCGTGGTGACCAACATGAAGCAGAGTCCACAGTGGCTCTACGAGGAGGTCTATTGTCAACGAGGAGACCTCGAGAACCGGATCAAGGAACTGCATTACGGGATGGAAATCGGGCGCACCAGTTGCACGAGCTTCTGGGCCAATCAGTTGCGTGTCTTGATGACCGCGGCAGCCTACGTGTTGATGCAGGAACTACGCTCCGGCCTGGCCGGCACCGCTTCTGCGCGTGCCCAAGTCTCTACGTTGCGAGAGCGTTTTCTGAAACTCGGAGCTCACGTGATCGCGTCGGTGCGTCGCATCGTGCTGCACTTGCCGCGGTCGTTTCCTTATCGTCATAGCTTCCATCGCCTCGCTTTGCACTTGGGCGCACGAAGCGGCTAGTCGGCCAGCGGAACGTCGCAGGAAATTTTTACTCGTCACGCTACGATACTGGTGTCACCTTTTCAGCGAAAATTGTGCCTCGCGACTTACCTAAATGCTTCAGAATCAAGCACTCGGTTTCCCGGAAAGTTTCGCGCGGTCAAGTAGGGTCTTACGACTGAAGAAAAACAGAAAAATCGCTCACGAAATCACCCTTCGTGAATAATGTCGGCTAAGCGGTGTCAATCGCGGAGAGCATTCACCTGGCAAGCAATGTCTGGACGCGGGTCGTCACGGCGCGAAATCATTCTGAAGCCGGCGCGCTCCACGCCACCTTGAATAAGCTGCCTGGTACGGAAGAATTCCCCTTCGCCGTCGTCGGCGCGGAAATCATGACAGGCGATACACAAGGCGCGGGTGATTCGCAGGGTGCGCTCCATTCCGCGGATGGCCATCGCTTCGGCACCCTCGATGTTCATCTTGAGAAAATCGATGCGCCGTACCTTCTCCCGTTCTACCAACTCATCCACACTAAGCCCCGCGACCTGCAGCGAGCCCTTCGTGTCAGGGTGTACGATGCGGTTCGCTTGCCATGCTTCGAGGCTTTCGATGGCGACGGGTCTGGCGGAATCGACCAGCGCAAAGTTCGCCGGAGCCACGTTCCCGAGATGGTTTAGCTCGCAGAACAGCCGGAGACAGCGAAAGGTGATGGGGTGCGGCTCGATAGCAAGCACTTTCCCGGCGAGTCCTACGGCTCTGGAAAAAACGATGGTGTCTTCCCCCTTTGCCCGCGCCGGCATCGATAATGAGATCGCCGGGACGGGGCTGGTACACATGGAACCAAGCATCAGCGGTATCCGCGATTGCGCGGTTCAGTTCGTTTGCCCAGGTGGGAAATATCGCGGGATGATAGTCCATCGTGGGCGAGTCGACATAGATCACAGCACCTTCCTGGTGCATCCACATGCCCCGGCGGTAGTACACGCGCACGCCGGGGGCGCAGCGACGTACCCGGTGATTGATGACTGTACGGAGCACACCGCGCGCGCCGGGCCGGTCGAGGAAACGAGTCAACGCGCGACGATAGCCCATGGCGAGTGTTTCCCCATGCCGCGAAGTCTCCAGAAGTATAGTGCACGCGCATCGTCAGTGGGCACAAAATGAGCCAGGAGTTAGCGGTCAGCTAGCGATCAGACGCCAGCGGCAACGGCTTTGTGTGGGGAGCCGTGCGGTTCAGAGGAAGCGTGTTCGGGCTCAGCACGCAGCGCGTGGAGACGAAATCCGCCGCGACGGAAGTCGACGGAGACGCGAGAGAAGCCGGCGATAGTGAGGCGCGCAAAAGCGGAGCCGGGCGAGAGGGGGGTAAAAATACTCTTGAAATGGCCTAGCTGGTGAATCCAGCTATCGTTGATCTCGCAAGCGAGGAAAGTGCCGCCGGGACGCAGCACGCGGAGGACTTCGGCGAAGGCGAGGTCCTGCAATTTGCGGGACTTCAGATGGTGAAGGACGAGAATGGCAATGGCGGAAGAGAAAGTTTCACTGGCGAAGGGTAGATGCGAAGCATCGCCGCGGAGCACTCCGCCGCAATGTCCGTTGTGATGGGCTTTCAATTTGCGCGTGGAATTGTGGTCATACTCGAGAGAGGTAACGCGAGGGACGCGTTCGCGGAGATGCACGGTGGCCGCGCCATAGCCGGCGCCAATCTCTAAAACATGATCGCCCAGGCAGGCATCGGACAAGACCCAGGGAAGTAGCTGGCGTTGGGAAATATAGCGCCACAGAGACGAAGAACAGATGCAGTGTTCCAGGGTGTTCATAGAGCGCGAGGGCGGGAGAACTTTCAGTTTAGCGTAGTCTGCCGGCGGACGTCATTTGTTTCTTGAATCGGATGATTTGGTGGTAGAATCCGCGGAATCTGGCTAACGAGGGGAGCACGGAACGCGTGCCGGGACTCGGAGGAGTTTTCTTCAAAGCGGAAAATTTGGAGAAACTCTACGAATGGTATGAGAAACATCTGGGTATCAAGCAGGATGTGCTAGGACAAGGAGACTCTTTTCGCTGGAAAGAGGATGGTGATGCCCATGGGTTCACGGTCCAGTCGATTTTCAAGCAGGACACGAAGTATTTTCAGCCGAGCACCAAGCCGTTCATGCTGAATTTCCGCGTGGAAGACCTGGATGGGCTGCTCGAGAAGCTGCGAGGCGCGGGCCTGTGGATCGATCGCAACCGGGAGGACTATGACTGCGGGCGGTCTGCCTGGGTCATGGACCCCAGAAGGAAACCAGATCGCGTTGTGGCAACCGCCGAGGCGTTCGTGAAAGAATTGGGTCGTCGGGAAAGCATTGAACAGTTTAACAAAACCGGTATGATGGCCCTTGAAAGTGTGTAATCATGAGGTCCTCGGAGGAGGTATCCGCAGATGAAGAAGGTATTGCTGGCACTGGCAGGACTGGCGTTCGCAGCGTCGATGGCTGTGGCCCAGGATGTGGTGAGCTTTATCCATGGCACGGTGCAGAAGGTCGATAAAGGCACCAAGACCGTGGTTGTGAAGACCAAGGATGGAACCGAACACACGGTGAAAGTGGCAAGCGACGATGCCGTGAAGGGAACAAAAGACGGGTTTGACGGAATCAAGGAAGGCTCGGAAGTGGTGGTGCGTTCCACGGGGAAAGGCGCAGACGAAACGGCCAAAGCCATCGGAAAAGTTGGCAAAGACGGCATGAAGGTGACCAAGGGCACCGTTGAGAAGGTCGATGACGGGACGAAGACAGTCGTTGTAAAGTCAGCCGACGGTACCGAGAAGACCTTTGAGTACACCGGAAACGCACTGAAGGATTCGGGCAAGGACGTGGGCAAAGGAACGGAGAAGGGCGCCAAGGTAACCGTGTACTACACGGAAGAAGCCGGGAAGAAGATCGCGCACTTTTTCGAGTAGGAACAGATTGCAAGGGTTGCCAGTTTGCGTGAAGGAAGAGGCCGAGAATTTCTCTCGGCCTCTTTTGTTTTGCAAGGCGAAAGGTCAGATCGAGTGGGCGGTTCCATTGGCGAAAAGCACATCCCCGCTTCACTCGGGATGACAAATGGCGGCGGGATGGCACAACGATGTCCCGTAGACAAGGGTGACGTCGGAACCGCAAGGGATTGCAGTTTCTGCGCAAAACCGATTGCAGACATGAATCTGTAGGCCAAAGCGGTGGCGAGCCACCGCACTCCAAATGGGGTGCGCCCAGGAAAGGCTGCTGGCGACGAAGAACTCTAGTGCAGGAGGGGACGGAGGCGACGGAGGGCGGAGGCGAACTGATCGGCGTTGTAGGCTGAAGGATCTTCTAGCTGCTGGAAGAGTGCGTTGATGGCGGCGCGGACTTCGTCGGCATCGGCGGGCTTCGCGACTCTGCTGTAGGCGATGTAGAGAGAATCGAGAGCCATAGTGGCCTGCTCCGCGGCCCGCTCGTCGGCGATGGCGATAAACTCAGCGTCGTCGGAGATGCGCTGGAGCATGCGCAGGGTGATGGCTTGGTCATATTCGAGGGCGACGAGGCGTGCGGCGATGTGCATGGCTAAAGAAGAAGCCGCGTTGGCAGCATTGGCAACGACCGTGCGATCAGGATTGAGCTTGCTCATTTCCGTGGACACGGTGAGCAACTGGCGGTCGAGATCCTGGGCGGAGGCGGAATCGATTTGCTTCGCGAAAAGACGAAAGACCGCATAGCGCGAGGCGTTCCAAGGCGGATCGCCGGGGCGCCGGTCTTCGTAGCCATGTTCCTGCCGCCAACTATCTTTGGCGGCCACCAGCGAGTGATGGCAGGAGAAGCAGGATAGCTCCGCATATTCGGGCCAGGGATTGTGCTGATCGGCGCGTTCGCCTCTCGCGCGCCACGCCAAGCGATCCATCGAGGCGCTGAGTTGAACGGCCTGGCCGGTGCTCCATTCGCGGACGCCGACCCACGCAGGATCTTCCACCGGCTTGCCGGGCGCGGATTCGCGCGGAGCCTTCCAGTGGCGAGGCATGACGGCCGAGAAAGAATCGAGTTCGAAATAAAGGTCGGGGTGACCGGCGGCAATCATTTCGTGATCAACGAATTTTTCTTTAGTGCCCAGATGGCACTGCAGACACTTTTGCGTGCGCGGGATCAGGTTGCGAGTGTCGACCATACCCAGGGCGACGGACTTTTCATGCGGCCATTCTCGCGTAGTGTGAGGACCGAGCCAGGCGGAGGCCGGGCCGTGGCAAACTTCACAGGAAACACCTTCGGAAATTTCAAAGGAGCGGCCGCGCTGTTCGGGGGTGGTGTAAAGGGCGTGGCACGCGAGACATTTCCGAGACTCTTCGGCTTTGGCATTGAGCTTGAGGATGCGCGCCATGCGTTCGGCAACGTCGCCGGTGAGGGCTTGATAGGCGCGGCTGTGCTTGTCCTCGAGGATCCAGGTGGAATATTCGTTTTGCAGAATGCGACTGCCGGGAACGGGCTTGACGCTGCCGTGGCAGCTGGTGGCGGCGCAAGAGCCGGGTCCAATGTATTTGACGGGTTCGGGCGTGTCGCTGGCGGAAAGAGCTGCGGCTGCAAAAGAGAGCAGGCAGGCCGCCAGAAAGGGAGCGGACCGGGAAGCATGGGAATTGTGGCGAATCGGCATTCCGAGAGAGCCAAAAGTTCTTTTCGCTTATAGCGTTCGACGATGGCGCAAGTCAACGGAAAGGCGCACGGTTTTGCAGGGCATTGCGCGAAAAGACAACGGGGCAAGATTTAGCGGAACAAGTTAGCCGGGAATATGCGCAAATAACGAGAACCCTAAAAGTGCGCCGGAAGTGACGGGCTAGAGCGGCGCAGTTTCGCGAGACATTCCGCCGTGATCTTTGACGAACTGCGAGCTATACAACTGCGCCACAGGTATCTGCCAAAGGCGGAGCTCGAGGCGCTTTCCCGCAAGACGCATACTCCTCTGTACCAAATTCATAGCGTTGCCAGCTTCTATCCGCATTTCCACCTAACGCCGCCGGCGAGGGCCGAGGTCCACGTGTGCGCGGACATGAGTTGCCGGCTGAACGGGGCGTGCGAGTTACGAGCAGAACTGTTGCGGCGATTTGCCGGCGCGCAGCCGGAGGATGTCCTGATCAAGGACGTGAGCTGCCTGGGCAGGTGCGATCAGGCGCCGGCGGTGGCGATTAACGACGAGATTTTCGCGGCAGTAACAGCAGACCAGACGGAAGAGTTGGCGCGGCATGCGATGCGTGGCGAGGAGCTGGATGCGGAGGATCTGCGTGCCGGGCGCGTGGCGTGTGCTTCCGACCCGTACGGCGATGGAGAGAAATACCGAGTGGTGCGACGGCTGGTGGCGACAAAGGATGGGGATGCCGTGCTGGCGGTTCTGAAAGAGGCGGAACTGCGCGGGATGGGCGGCGCGGGCTTTCCCACGTCGATGAAATGGGACCTGGTGCGCAAGCAGACCGAGACGGAGAAGTACATTGTGTGCAACGCGGACGAGAGCGAGCCGGGGACAATCAAGGATCGCTTCATCCTGAGCCACCTGCCGCACCTGGTGGCGGAAGGAATGATGATCGCGGGGCTGGTGACCGGAGCGACAAAAGGGATTTTGTACATCCGGCACGAATATCCGTTGCAGCAAGAGATTTTCGGCGAAGAATTGCGGCGGTGCGCGAAGGCCGGACTGCTGGGGAAAAAAATCTTAGGAAGCGAGCTGAATTTTGAGCTGGAGATTTTTGTCAGTCCTGGCGGATACATTTGCGGCGAAGAAAGCGCGTTGATCGAAGCGCTCGAGGGGCACCGCGCGGAACCGCGGAATAAGCCACCGTTTCCCGGACAGATGGGCCTGTGGCAGAAGCCGACAGTGATTAATAACGTCGAGACGTTCGCGAATGTGCCGCAGATTCTGGCGCGCGGCGTGGAATGGTTTCAAACCGCGGGCGTTGGCGGATCGCGCGGGCTGAAATTTGTGGGCGTAAGCGGACATGCGGCGCGGCCGGGAGTTTTCGAAGTGCCGATGGGCACGGCAATGAGCGAGGTGATTTACCAGCACGCGGGGGGCATTCGCGGGGGGCGAGCGTTAAAGGCATTTGCGCCATCGGGACCATCGTCGGGATATTTGCCGGCGTCGATGGTGGATGTGCGTCTGGATTTCAAGGCCCTGGCGGACGCGGGATCGATGCTGGGGTCCGGAGCGATCGTGGTGTGCGACGACACAACGTGCATGCTGGATATGGCGCTGACGGCGGTGCGTTTTTACCGCAATGAATCGTGCGGGAAGTGCGTGCCGTGCCGAATGGGCTCGCAAAAAATGCTGGAGATGCTGGCGCGATGGACGCAAGGCGGAGTGAGCGAGGGGCAGTATCTCGCGGAGCTTGCGCTGCTTGAGGAATTGTCGCAGGCCATGAGCCTGACGTCGATCTGCGGATTGGGACAGATAGTGCCGGCGCCGATTCAGTCGGTGCTGAAGCATTTTCGGGTAGAGATTGATGCACATGTGTTGCGGGGTGAGTGTCCGAGTGGGATTTGTTTTTCGGCGGCGGGAAGGATGCCGGAATTGGCGCGAGTCGGGATACGGCCGTAAGTCGTGACTTGAAAAGGTTGAAGTTGTAAAAGTGGCGGCTAGCCGCCGCACCTCAAAAATGGCGATGACAGCATTGGTGCAACTGACGATCGACGGCAAGACGGTGCAGGTGCCTGCGGGCACCACCGTCTATGATGCCGCGCGGTTGAATGGGATTGCGATTCCCACGCTGTGTCATTTGCACAATCAGACGCCGGTGGGGGTGTGCCGGCTTTGCGTGGTGGATACGGGCGCGCGGGTGCTGACTGCGTCGTGCGTCCGGGCGGTTGAGCCAGGGATGAAGGTATCCACGAATTCCGAGAAGCTGCTGGCTGCGCGGAAGACCCTGCTGGAATTGCTGCTGGCGGAACATCCTTCGCCATGCGCGCGGCAGCAGCATTCAGGAGATTGCGAATTGGAAACGCTGGCGAAGGCGGCGGGAATAGGCGCGCCACGATTTGCGCGGCGGACGGTGTCGCGCGGGATGGACGATAGTTCGCTGGCCATTACCGTCGATCATGATGCTTGCATTTTGTGCGACCGATGCATTCGCGGATGCGACGAAATCAAAAACAACTTTGTGCTGGGGCGGATGGGCAAAGGGTATTCCGCCAGGATTGCATTTGACTTGAACTCCCCGATGGGCGATTCCACGTGCATATCGTGCGGGGAATGCATGGTGTCGTGCCCTACGGGCGCGCTGACAAACAAAAGTGTGGCAGGTACACAGATCGCGGCCGGGAGCGGGGCACAGCCGCTGACGCCCGAAGAATTGCACCGATTGCCGGTGTTCGCGGGCGTGTCGGGGACATTTCTCGAATTGAACCGCGGCGCGATCGTGAAGCGGCGCTTCCGAGCAGGCCAAGTGATCTGCCGCGAAGGCCAGTTTGGGTCTACGGCCTTTTATATTTTGGAAGGCAAAGCGCAAGTGGCAATTTCGACGCCCATTGCGCACGTGAAGACGCAAGGCGGAGCGCAGGGATTTTTCAAGCGGCTGACGAGCGTGCTGGTCGGCCGCGAGGAGCACAAACGGGAAGAAGAGGCGCGCGATCGGAGTATTCCGATCGATGCGCCGGTGGACTTGTCTTACGGAAATCCGGTGGCGGACCTGGGGCCCGGGGATTTGTTCGGTGAAATGACATGTATGAATTTTTATCCGCGGTCGGCGACGGTGCGGGCGGAAACGGATGTCGTGGCGTACGAGATGTTGCGCAACGTGCTAGACATCATGATGAAGAACAAAACGTTTCGCGCGCAGATCGACCAGAACTACCGCAAACGCGCGCTGGAAACCCACTTGCGCGGCGTGCCCATGTTCGCAGACCTGGCGCCGGATTTCATCGAGCACCTAAAGGACGGCGTAGAACTGGTGCGCTACGCGCCGGGACAGGTGATCGCGCAACAGGGCGAAGCGGCGGACTGCTTCTACCTGATGCGCATCGGGTTCGTGAAAATTTCCGAAGCGTACCCGGGCGGTGAGCTGGTGCTGGCGTATTTGTCGCGCGGCGACTACTTCGGGGAAATCGGGCTGCTTGGCGGAGGCGCGCGAACGGCGACCTGCACGGCGCTGGACCACGTGGAAGTGGTGAAAATCTCCGGCCACGATTTTCGGGACATGGTGGAGCGATTCCCCAGCGTGCGGACGGGGCTGGAAGCGATGGCGGCGGAACGTCACTCGGCGAATGCGCAGCGTTTGCAGATGCTGCAGAACGTGCCGATCGAACAATTTTTATCGCAAGGGCTGATGGAGGCGCAAAGCCTGCTGATTCTGGATTTGGAGAATTGCACACGATGCGATGCGTGCGTGAATGCGTGCGCCGATGCGCATGACGGCGTGACGCGGCTAGTGCGCGAGGGATTGCGATTCGAGAATTACCTGGTGGCGACGTCGTGCCGGCAATGTCGCGACCCGTTGTGCATGGTGGGCTGCCCGGTAGGATCGATTCGCCGGCGAAATTCGCTGGAAGTGATCATTGAGGATTGGTGCATCGGTTGCGGCTTGTGCGCGCGGAACTGTCCGTACGGGAATATCAACTTGCATCCGTTCGAGGTCACGGTGGAAGACCTGGAGCGCGGAGGGAGAAAAAAGGCGGTGGTGCAGCAAAAGGCCACGTCCTGCGATCTTTGCACGCATTTGAAGGAGCCAAGTTGCGTGTATGCGTGTCCGCATGATGCGGCGCATCGTGTGGACCCGCGAAAGTTTTTTGCAGGGTTGACCGGGCAAGGGCATGACTAGAACCAGTTGGGGAATCGCGACAGGACGGAGTCCTGGGGGGCTTGAAGCCCAAAAACGGCGTGGCGATCAATGTCGGAGCCAGGGTTCCAACCCGCAAAAGAGGAAAGGATCTGAAAAGGCATGAGCTAAAGAGTGCAACGGTTGAAGGGCGTGCGAGCTGAAGAAGGAATGAGGACCGACAGGACAAGCTGAGATTCCGACGATGAGGATCGACAGGACACAACGCGGGTGGGCGCTGAGTTCGCTAGGAATTCTGGCGGCGAGCGTGGTTGTGTACGTGCCTTACGCATGGAATGCACCGGCGGGACCGCAAGGGGGCGGCGCGGTGGGCTTGGCGTTCGGAGTCGTGGGCTTCGCGTTCATGATTTTCGCGGCGCTGCTGGGAGCGCGCAAACGCGTGCCGACGTGGAGGCTGGGACGGGCACAAGCGTGGATGCGGGGCCACTTGTGGTTGGGACTGTTGAGCCTGCCGCTGATTCTGCTTCATGGCGGGTTTCATTTTGGCGGGACGCTGACGCGCGTGGCGATGTGGCTGCTGATCATCACGGTGGGGAGCGGCTTGTTTGGCGCGGCGCTGCAGAATTATCTGCCGCGGATGATAACTTCGGATGTGCCGCTGGAAACGATTTACGACGAAATTGGCAATGTGAGAAAGGCGCTGCGCGCAGAAGCGGATGGAACGATGGAAAAGCTGTGCGGCTCGATGGGATTGCGGGAAAAGGACGCGCAGGAAAGTCTGCGCGCGGGCGGATTCACGGCGCTGCGGCCCATCGCGGCAACGGCGGTGCACCTGCGAACTTCGGCGGCAGTGAGCGCGGGAGCAAGTGCGATGCTCGCGGCGGCTCCGGAGATTGTGCTGCTCAGCGCCCAAGAGAATGCGCTGCTAGAACGCTTCTACTTTTCAGAGATGCGAGTGTTTCTGGAAGACCCCAAACGGCGAGGACAGCGGCTGGGCAATGCGGAAAAGGCGAGAAACGCGTTTGCAGGATTGCGCACCCTCGTGCCCGTGGCGGCACAGACGACGGTGAACGACTTGGAGGGAATTTGCGACGAAGCGCGACAACTGCTGCGCCAGGAACAGTTGCATCGCTGGCTGCATGGCTGGTTGCTGGTGCACATACCGTTGTCGCTGGCGCTGCTCGTGCTGGGGGCGGTGCATGCGGTGATGGCGCTGAAATACTAGAAGTGCAGAGGTAATGAAGCAAAAAGTAATGCAGTAACGAAATAAAGAAGTAAGGAAATTCGGGAATCGCGCGTTTTGGTGGACGAAGTGAATGGCTAGGACTCGGACAACGAAGAAGCTGGCGCAGCGAGTGGACTTGAACTATTTCAAGAGGCCCACGCCGTTCAAGCGCGCGAAGTTGTGGCTGAGCGTGCTGGTGCCGTTGCTGGCTTTGGGATGGTTGGCGTGGCGTGGGATTACGCGCGATTCACGCGTGTATTCGAGCGGGCGGATGAGCGAGGCGCACGCAGTGCTGGAGAAACAATGTGCCGCGTGCCATGTGCAAAAGGCGGGAGAGTTTTCGTCGAAGCCGGCGGACGAGGCGTGTCTGGCTTGCCATGACGGGCCGGTTCACCATGAAAATGAAGTGCGCGCGGCAGTACCGCAGTGCGCCACATGCCACGTGGAGCATCGCGGACGGGTCAACATCAGTGAGGCGAGCAACCGGGCTTGCACCGAGTGCCATGCGAACTTGCGAGTCACAGGTCCTATCCGAATCTACGCTGCGCACATTCGAACCCTTGAAGACGGCCACCCGGAATTTGCAGCGCTTCGTTCGGGCGCAACGGACCCCGGAACGATCAAGCTGAATCACTCTCTTCATATGCGAGCCATACGGCGCGGACCGAACGGGCCGATGGTGCAGTTGGCGTGCGGCGATTGTCACCGGCCTGCGGCGCTCAATGCGGTGTGGCCTTATGCGGACAACAACTATGTTGCGGGCAAAACATGGTACCAGCCGGGGGATCTTGGACTCCTGCCGCGCGACGCGCTTGTGGCACCGCGTCCATTTTCCGGCCGGGAGACCCCGGTGCCGGTGAGGTTTGCGACGGCCTGCGCGGGATGCCATTTGCTGACGTTCGACCAACGGTTTGACATTGGTGTGCCGCACGATGACCCGGAAGCGGTGCACGCGTTTCTAGTGAAAACCTTCACGGAGTACATCGCAAAGCATCCAGATGAACTACATGAAGTGAGGGAACCACACCGCGATTTGACCGGGAAGCCGGTGAGACCTCTGGTTCGCACGGTTACGAGCGCTGAGTGGATTGCAGAGCGGACAGCGCAATCTCAGGAATTGCTCTGGCGTAAGACTTGCGTGCAGTGCCATGTGTTCACGCGCAGGTACGAAAGCAGCTCCGGACCGCCGCACATCGCTCCATGGGTGGCTCCGACGGCGGAGGCGCAATTCGATATGAGTTCCCGGCCCGAAATTGCCCCGTCACGGACACGATCGCGGTGGCTGCCACACGCGAAATTTGATCATGACGCGCATCGTGGATTTGCGTGTGTGGGGTGCCACGCAAAGGCTTTGACCAGTACGGAAACCAGCGACTTGCTGGTGCCGGGGATTGAGAATTGCCGAACGTGTCACGCGCCGGGGCCAGAGCATACGGAGTCGCGATGCTTTGCGTGTCACACGTACCACGATTGGTCCAAGCGGAAAGAAGTGAGACCGGTGTTTACCTTGCCCGGGCTGCGGGCGGGCGGGGGATAGGGCTCGGTGCCTTAATCCCGGAAATACGCGAATTGAGGTCCGCAACTGCGCGGGTCCAGGGTGACAAACCTTTGCTTTTCGTGCGGACCCACTTCACTGGCTAAAGCGCAAATCATGCGTGACGGAAGAATTTGCGTTGTGGCTGCAACTGCAAAAGCGGCGGCGAGCCGCCGCACTTCATATCAGCGATTGACCAGGGCCATCATGGTTTCGGGGTAGCGGGCACCGGCGGCGACGCCCTTGGGGGCGACTTCGTTGATGCGGCCAAGATCTTCCTCGGTCAGTTCTACGCTGAGCGCAGCAACGTTTTCTGCGAGATATTTGCGGCGCTTGGTGCCGGGAATAGGAATGATGTCCTGGCCCTGCGCGAGGAGCCAGGCAAGAGCGAGCTGCGACGGCGTGCAGTGTGTTTCTCGGGCGATGGTTTCGACACGGGCCACAAGATCGAGATTCTTCTGGAAATTTTCCCCCTGGAAGCGCGGCGAGAAGCGGCGGTAATCGTCGGGAGCCAGATCTTCGAAGCGCTTGCATTGCCCCGTCAGGAAGCCACGGCCCAGCGGACTATACGCAACGAAGCCGATGCCCAATTCACGCGTGGTGGGGAGGACCTCGTCTTCGGGATCGCGCGTCCACAGCGAATATTCGGTTTGCAGCGCACCGAGGCGGTGGACGGCATGCGCGCGACGGATCGTGGCCGGAGAGGCTTCGGAGAGGCCAAGATAACGAACCTTGCCGGCGCGAACCAGTTCGCCCATGGCACCGACGGTTTCTTCGATGGGAGTGTTGGGATCAACGCGATGCTGGTAGTAAAGATCAATGGTGTCGACGCCGAGGCGTCTCAGGCTGGCGTCGCAGCAGCTGCGAACATATTCGGGCTTACCGCTGACGCCGCGGACGTTGGGGTTAGAGCGATCGCGGACAATGCCGAACTTGGTGGCCAGGAAAACTTTTTCGCGGCGGTCGCGAATGGCCTTGCCGACCAGAATTTCGTTGTCACCGTAACCGTAGACATCGGCGGTATCCAGGAAATTGATGCCCAGTTCGAGGGAGCGGTGAATTGTGGCGATGGACTCGCCGTCGTCGCACGCGCCATAAAATTCCGACATACCCATACACCCAAGGCCAAGTGGGGAAACCAGGGGACCGTTCTTACCAAGATGACGAAGCTGCATGAAAGACCTCAAAGGGAACAACAAAGCTTAGATGGATGGCAGAAGCGCGCAGATACATGATAAGAGAAAGAATCGGGGAAGCCAGAGAAGCGATGAACAAGCAAGTCCTGACGCTGGCAGTAACGATCCTTTCAGCGATCACCTGTGGCGCTACGTTTCTCTTGGCGCTCGTGCGGCAATTCGCGATGGTGGAAATTGCGGCGAGTATCGTAACCGGGGTGCAGCTGTACTTGTTGAGTTCGACGGTCGGGGATTTGATAGAAGGGAAAACAGAAGGCAGGAAAACAAAACTGATCGCGTCGCTGATGCTAACGGGTGGAGTAGTTGCAGGGTTCCTTTTGAAGAACTATAGCTAACAGCTGGGTGAGTTGGCGCAGCGTGCGTGAAGCGTGGGCGAGGTGGCTCAGTTTTCGCGAATCCATTGCCTGCTCAGCGAGGTAAGACCTTTGCTATCAAATGATTACACCCGCACAATCTGGCACGGAAGTTGCGCACTTAACTGATTGGAGGTTAGTGCCATGACTCCGTCCACCCACCTGGAAATCCCCGTAAAACCAGAAACAGAGCAATCCAGCAAACCAAGAACGCTGACGTCTGGCGGCCCCGAAATCAGACCCGCAGTTTCAAGAAGCGCCGGCGAAACAAAATTCCAAGCAGCCGGCAACCTTTTTCAGTCCTCGATGATCGAGAACAATCACATCAACAGCAGCTCGAAGACAGTAGATTTCCTGATCGCGCTCGCGGTGAACGCCGTGATTCTTGCCGGTCCCATTTTGGCGGGATTGCTGTACACCGACACACTGAACCTGAAGCAATTTGAAACAACATTTCTGATGGCGCCGCCGCCACCGCCGCCACCGCCGCCGGCCCCCGCGGCACCGCTGGTGAAGGCAGCGCCGGCACATCGCGTTTTTGAGAATGCTGGCAAACTGATCGCGCCGAGCGTGGTGCCAAAAACGATTGCGGACATCAAAGAAGCGCCGCTTCCACCGGATTTCGAAGGACCTGGAGTGGCAGGGGGAGTGCCCGGCGGAGTTGCGGGCGGATCGATGGGAGGAGTCATTGGCGGAGTGATCGGCGGCGTGAATACCACGGTGGTAGCCCCGCTCGCGCCCAAGAGTAGTGGACCAAAAGCACCGGTGCGGGTGGGCGGGAGAGTGCGAGAGCCGCGGCTGACTATGCGAGTCGATCCAACATATCCACCACTGGCGAGACAGACGCATGTGCAGGGCGTGGTGATTATTGACGCGATCGTCGACGAACAAGGAAACGTGGTGGAAGCGAAGATTGTGTCGGGCCCACCGTTGCTGATTCAGTCGGCGTTGGATGCCGTCAAGAAATGGAAGTATGAACCGACCTATCTGAATGACCAGCCGGTGCCGGTGCAATTGAACGTGACAGTAAACTTCCGGCTGTCGGAATAGTTCGCAAAGCGTTGGACGGAGGACGGGGCAACGCAGTCGAGGTTGCCCCGTTTTTTCGCCACCAAGAGTTTTATTCGGAAATTCGCGCGACTCAGTCCGCTGGCGCCTCCGGGCCCGGATCGAGATGCTTCACGAGGAGAACCTCGTTGCCCTGCTCGTTATAGAGCAGTTCGTCGACGAGTTTCTTGGCCATTAGAATGCCAAAGCCACCCGGGCGGATGCCTTTGGATTCCCTCTCCGCCATATGGCGGAAGGGCTCGTCCGGCGGATTGGCGACGGCGGAGTGCTTAATTTCATCGAGGGAAAAGCCCTTGCCGGGATCCTTCACGCGGCACATGACCATGCGTTTGGTGCGCACATAACCGACCTCGACATATTGGGAAGGATCAAAATTCCCACCGTGCTCCATGGCATTCAACAGGATTTCGCGGAATGCGGCAGCGACCTCTTCCTTCTCGGCGTCAGGAAGATTACCCGCTTCACGGTAGAACTGGATCAAGCGGTTGGCAGTGAGCACGTCGCAGCGCACCAATAGGCGTACCCAATTGGGGGTCGCGGAGATGAGTTCGATGCCGTCATCCCAACAAGGCTCGCTCATAGCAATGCGAATCATCTCCGCAAGCTTCTCCGTCGAAAAGGGGCGCGCGAAATAACTGAAGGCGCGCTCGCGGATAGCCGCCAGAACATCGCCGGGAACAAATTCGTCCGTGAGAATGATCAACCGGGTGTGTGGCCGAACCATGCGAAGTTGACGCAGGAGTTCGATGTCTTGCTTTGCCGAGGTGCATTCGCTGGTAATGATCAGGTCATGGGGATTGGCCTTCGCGGCACGCAGGGCTTCCTTGTTATCCGCAACAAAATGGATGCTCCAATCGGCATGGTCAAACAGATTGGTGAGAAGTTGATTGATCTCCGGGCTGGAATCTACAATCAGCGCGCGGTGCAGCTCAGCGGTGGAAGGGTCCCGCTGCTGCGAACCAGAGGGAAAGACCGATGCATCCATAAGGACCTCCCGAACAGGAAAGGCCGCGAAGCGAACAGGGCGGGAACAGAACACGACTAGGATGCAGGAAAGATGGGGGAACGGCAAGAGGCGTCCCCCCGAATCACTTCAAGCAAGTTCGCTGGTCATGAGGAACAGCGGCTTCATTTCGAAACTCTTGAAGACGGGGCGAAGGCGCTCGGTGCTGTAGTGCTCCTTGACGTTGATGACCTTTTTTGTGGCGGTGACAGTTTCGATGGGCATGTTGTCGTAGCGGCCGTTTTTCAGGACCACCAGGCGCCCGTGAATGCGGCTGAGGATCAGGTCGAGAGCCAGGTTGCCATAGGCCATAGGGACGATGGAGTCGATGGCGTCGGGATCGCCGCAGCGCACCAGATAGCCGAGCTTTTGGTTGATGGTTTCAATCTTTTTCCCATTGTTGAATTTTGCAGAGAGCTGGGTAAGTTCTTCGGAAACCAGATCGCCGATTCCTCCCAGTTTCTTGTGTCCGAAAGCGTCGGCGGAGCTGGTCTGGAAAACCATCTCGCCGCCCTCGAACATGGCACCTTCGGAAATCAAAACGGTGGAATAACGGCTGGGGTTGCGATTGCGATCGTAGACCAGAAGTTCGGTGAGATGCTCGATATTGAATTTGTGTTCGGGGATGACGCAGCGATTCGCAGCACCCGCCATGGTAGGCAGCATGGCCGTGAAACCCGCATAGCGTCCGAAGACTTCCAGGACCATGAAGCGCTCATGGGAGCCGGCGGAAGTGCGCAGGGAGTTGGTCATTTGAATGGTTCGGGTAATACAGGTGCTGAAGCCGATGCAATAGTCGGTGCCGGGCACGTCATTGTCCATGGTCTTGGGAATGGCTACGACACGCACGCCCTCTTGGTAGAGACGCACGCCATAGCTGAGGGTGTCGTCGCCGCCGATGGGGATGAGGTATTCCATGCCCAGCCAGGCCAGGTTCTTCAGGATTTCGGGCGTCAGATCGTTCTTCTCGGCGTTGTATTCGCCCTTCAGGTGGTCCGGAACACTATCTTTGCTGACGCGGCCGGGATTGGTGCGCGAAGAGTGCAGGAAGGTGCCGCCGGTGCGCCCGGCGCGATTCACGACGTCTTCGGTAAGGCGCTGAAAGTTGTTGGAGTTGTCGTGCTTTTCGTCGCGAACGAGATCGACAAGTCCGGCCCAGCCTCGACGAATACCAATCACCTCATAGCCCTCGTGGAGCGCGCGAAATGTGACCGCACGGATCGCCGGGTTCAAGCCGGGAACGTCTCCGCCGCCGGTAAGGATACCAATAACGCCCTTCTTTACATTGATGTTAGACATGGTACAAGGATCGCCTCTGAGTGGAGTAGCAAACAGATGATTATCTACCCCAGGCGGGAATTAAGAAAGAGGAGAGACGGAACTAAAAGGTGGCATTGCCGAATCCAAAAAATTCTGCGAGCAGTGTGACAGAAATCACAGCTCGATTCGCGTTCCTATGACACGCAGAAATTTTGCCAGCCACGCCGGATGCGCCGGCCAGGCAGGACCGGTGACAAGATTACCGTCGACAACTGCTTCGGTCATCGCAACGTCAACAAATGTGCCGCCGGAGTTCGTCACCTCCGGCGAGCATGCGGGATAACAACTGCAGTTCTTCCCTTTCAAGACGCCGGCAGCGGCGAGCACCTGCGCACCATGACAAAGCGCGGCGATCGGCTTGTTCGCCGTGGCGAAGTGACGAACGATTTCCAGTACCCGAGGGTTCAGGCGAATATATTCCGGAGCTCGGCCGCCTGGGATGACCAGGGCGTCGTACTCCTCCGGCTTGATGTGGTCGAACGTAGCATTGAGCGCGAAATTGTGGCCGCGCTTTTCCGAGTAGGTCTGATCGCCCTCAAAATCGTGAACGGCGGTGCGGACGGTGTCTCCAGATTTCTTGCCGGGGCAAACGGCGTGAACGGAATGCCCGACCATGAGCAGCGCCTGGAACGGAACCATGACTTCGTAGTCTTCGACGTAGTCACCCACGAGCATCAGAATGTCTTTGCGAGCCATCGGAACCTCCCGGGTAGGAAAGGATAGCAGAAGAAAGTAAAAAGGAAATGTGGATGGCGCGAGGGTCCGCAATCCACGTTGGGCTTCTTCATCGTGCAGGCTGCAAAGGGGCTAGCCAGGCACGCCAAATTACTGCGTGATGACCGGCGCGATGGTATCCGTTCGTTCGCCAATGGTGAGCAGGTCGGTGCGCATCTTGTCCCACTCACGTAGGGTCAGACCGCGCGTGGCAAAGAAGCGGCGGATTTTAACGGAGTCCCAACGCAGCACATCCTCGAGGACCGGAACGAGCACGCTCATGGCATTGTCGCTGAGTACGGTGCGGCGCGCCACGCGGGTGATGAATTTGGCTTCGGAGACGGCGATGGTCAGTCCGTCATGCTGGTTCACGTGCATCATGACCGGCAAGTCGGAACTGCCGTCGCCCATATAGATGATGTGGTCGTGGCTGATGCCCAGATGAGCGCGCAGTTCTTCCAGGACAGTGATCTTGCCCCAGCCGGCCGTCGCTCGGATGATGGATTCCACTTCGCCCGTGGATTCGTTGAAACGGAATCGCGTACCGTAGATGTTCTCTCGCGGGACGATTCCTTCGAGCGCCGACTGAATAATTTCCTGGGGCGCCGCGGAAATAACGTGGAACGATATCCGGAAATCGTCGGAGAGACTATCGAGCGAGTCCGCGAAGAGTTTGACGTCGTGTTTCAGGCGGATGCGCTTCCCGGTCTCGATCAAGTGCTCGCGACGAACCCGGCGGAAATCGGGGTCATGCAGGATGAGGTAAGAAAGTTCGGCACCCTGCTGAACCAAATGGATGCTGGAAAGGCCTTTCACCTTCTCGTCGAACGAGTGAAAGCCGATTAGCTCGCTGAGAACGACTCCCGAGTCGTTGAAGCTGAGTGTCTGGTCAAAATCGCTGGCCAGAAGATACTGCTGAACCATGGGTGGTTACTCCTTTTCTTTCTGCCCGCCAAATGCGGACGCGAGCCGGACTGGCGGCTCGGAAACTCCCCACACAATCTACCCTACGCTCTTTTACAGGGGGCAGCCCCACGAATAATTTTGATGGGTGCTATGCGTGGAAAAAGTGAACAAATCGTAAGCTTTTCATGAGATGCGCGAAAGAGGCAAGCGGTTGACAAGAAAAGGGTTAGACGAGAGAAAGGCTTTGGAATGAGGGGCTTGCGGCGAACGGCTTTCGAACCCGCGGAGGCGAAAAAAAAGCGATACATGGGATTCGCACGGTTGGCTGCTCCGGGCTGGTCCTAGTACCATTACGGCCCTGGAAACTTCAGAACGGCGTCTTGACAGTGGCACTGGCTCCCGCACCGTGCAGATGTTCAACCGGCTCATCGCTGACGGTGTAGAGCTTCCCGTCGCGCAGGTACAGTCGCTGGGATTCCTGCAGCTTGAGCGGGCGGGCACCGCGGCGGCCGAAGAGGGCAAGTTGATTGCCGGATTCGTCGACCGCACGGTCGCGGTCGATGCCCTTGGAGATGCCCAGAGCTGGCCCGTTGGTGCGCGCCGTGGCGATTAGCTTGGGTGTGGGGCGCGGGCTGAAGCCGGAGAAGTGAGCGGGATCGTCCCAGGGCGAAAGAATCTGCAAAACACGAAGACCGTTTTTGCCATCGGCGACAAAGGCGAAAGCGCTGCCGGCGACCATGCCGACTTTAACATCGTTGACGTCGTTCAGCTGACCCTCGGCGGTGAAGAATTGGTCGAGCTTTGGTGCGCCAGGCTTTTCCACATCGATGATGGCGAGCCCTTGCTTGCCCGCGGAGACGTAGGCATACGTGCGAGAGACATAAATGTTGCGGGCGTCGTCGAGGTGAATCGCGGCATTGGCAACGGGCTTGGGTTGCGCCAGGTCGCTGACATCCAGGACTTTCAACCCGTCGCGATCCACAACGAAGGCATAGCGAAATTGGACGGCGATGGCGCGAGGATCATTCAGGAACGGCGAGGCGATGGTGGCGGTGATTTTTGGCGCGAGAGGATTGTCGAGATCGACGACGACGAGTCCTTTGTCGCTAAGGACATAGGCAAACGTGCCGGCGGTGGTGATGCGGTGGGCTCCAGTGAGCGCGCCACCCGGATTGAAGGCCAGCGCGCGGGTTAGAAAGTTGTTGGTGGGATTGCCGTCGAGCAGAGTGCCGACGCCGGGACTTTTCGCTTTCAAATCCGGATTGCCGATAACCACCAGGCCTTCTTCTTTGTCCGCAACATAAAGGAAACCGTAGAGCAGGTGAATGGATTGCTCTTCGTTCTCCGGGATTCGCGTGCGAAGCGGATCGACTCCCAGTGTTGTGGGAGATGCGATGGCAACCGCGTTTTTGGTTGGCAGGTAGAACCTCTGGCCGAGCGGCGAAACCGGCGCGGTGGTGATTTTTTGCGAGAAACCTTTGTTATCGATATTCGCGATGTCGTAGATGCGCAGGCCGCCTCTTCCAGCTGCCGCATAGGCATATTCGCCGCGCGCCTGAATATCAAGGACCGTTCCTTCGTGGCCGGCCACGGCTTCTAGTTGACGATGGTGCGCAACAAACTTGCTGAAATTGTCGGGATACGCGACGCGCTGCAGATCGCTGCCATAGATGGCCTCAGGCTCGTCATGCTCGGCGACGGCGATGGCCTGGAATCCCTGGTTGCCCGTCGCGACATAGACGTATCGGCCCATGAAATTCATAAAGTTGGTGCCCTGGAGCAGGAGCTGCGCCATCCACGCGTTGTTGTCATTGGCGGCGGAAACGTGGCAATCGCTGCACTGCTTGGTTTCTTTCGCGCGCACGGTGTGGGGAACAAATGTGCTGAAAGCCTGACCGGAAAATCCCTCGGCGGAGATAGTCTGCTGCGTGTAATAGAGCCACTCGCGATTGGCGTTCTGCGAACTGACCAATACGGCGCAAGAAGAACGCGCGGGCGCAATGCGGTGGCCGGTGACAGTGCCATCGACACCAAGGAAATAGGCGTCGTCGCGAAGAACCTGAAAATTGTAGCTGGTGTAGTTTTTGCTGGTGAGGCCTTCATTGTGAAGCATGGGGTGCTTGGCGTTGGCGGTCATTTGCAGGTGGCAGCCGAAACAGGTGGGAGTCCACGATGTGTGGCAGGAATAGCAGGTCATCGAAGAATTGGCGTGGGCGAGTTGCGCGTCGTCGCTGGGAAGTTGCGCGAAGGTCTGGCCGTCTTTGCTCATCAGCTTGGCGCGATAAGACTTCAGGCTGAAATGAGTGTTGCCAGGAGTGACGGTGTCGCGAGTCTGAACGATTTCCCATTCCGTGTGTTCATCCATCATGGAGCGTTGGAAGAGTTTATCGTCGCGCCATTCGAAACGGCGCAATCCCCAAGGCGTACGCAGGGCTTCCAGACGACGCCCGCGAGGTTCGCCGGGACGCCCGGCATCGGGCGCGGCGGGACCGGAGGTGAGCAGCGTGGCCCTTTGGCGAATCGTGCCATGGCAATCGACGCAATCGATTTCGACGGCGGCGCGCGGTTCGGCATAAATTTTGCCGGTGCCGTGATTGTCCTGGGCGAAATGGCAATCCACGCACTGCATGCCTTTTTCGAGATGAATGTCGGCAAGGTGAACGGCTTTCTCGAAGCGCTCAGGATCGTCGAAGGCAATAGGCTTTCCGTCTTTGTCGAGCCAATTCCCTTTTCGGTCGTGATTGTAGACGCCGCGGAAAATCCAGCCGTGTCCATGGAAGTCGGCGAACCGGGTGGTTTTGAGCTGTGAGTTAAATGCCGGGCTGCCGGTATTGGCGAGAAATTTTTCGTCGCCCCAAAGGCCGCGAGCCGCAGCCGCTTCCGGATTGCGAAGAGACGATTCATAGCGCTTCTCATCGGTGGGATTGCGCTGCTGCTTGGGGTACATCTTGTCGCCGTCAATTTCGTTGTCCCACCAGGTAAGTCCGAAGTAGGTAGCGACCATGTTTGTGCCGGGATGGACATGGCAAATCATGCATTGGCTGGAGGGAATGGAACGGGTGAAGGAGTGCTTGATCGGATGACCCGATTCATTTTTCGGAATTGTGGGATCGGAAGACGCGCTGTAGCCCGAGTGGCCAAATTGCGCGTATGGGCCGGAGTGAACGGCATCGCGGTCGTTGGCGAAAATTACGTGGCAGGCGGAACAGCCGCTGGCGCGGTAGTCCCCGGGATGATCGTTGGTGCCGGGCAAGGAAAGAACGGGGTCGAGCAGCCGCGTTTTCTGCAGGCCCAGAAAAACAGGATCGGTGCGCAATTCCGTGCCGAGGCCGCGATCACTCAGTTTGTCGTCGGGCTTTCCCGGCTCTTCCTCGCGCGTAGGATTGCCGATTTCTCCCTTCTTGCGGCCGCCGCGTTCGAACACGCGCAGGAGATTGCCAGGCTGCGAAATTTCCCAACGATAGAGCGGCGTAAGTTCAGGAAGAATTCCCTGGAGACGAGTTTGTTCCGGTGTAGGTGCGGGAACGGTTTTCATTAATTGGGCAATGCCTGCGCGGTCGTAGCTTTCTCCGAAGCGCGCGTTTTTGTATGGGATGGCGCCGTTGTTGTAGAGCGCCGCCCCCCAGAGCAACCCAGCGTGGGTCATCATGTTGGTTGAAACGGCGCGCGTTTCATTTGCATGACAACCCGCGGTGCCGCAGGTTTCGGGGGCGACGCGCAGGTCGCCAGGATTTGCGAACTTGACGTATTCCGCGGATTCCTTGAGCCACCTGGTGTAAGCGCGTTCCGGAATGGCAGAACGGTTCTTGAAGATTGCATCGCGCGGCTGCACGTGGGCTTTTTCTTTCGCCACGCTGTATTCCGGGGAAGCCGCAGATACGCCAGCAGAGACGGAAATGCCGGCATTCCCGCCGTGACAATCCGTGCAGCCGATGTGCACGGTCTTCGAAGGATGCATGGTCGGCTCGTCGGTCGAGGTGTGGCAGGAAATGCAGCCGGCGGATTTGCGGTCCGCGTCTTGCTGAGATTGCCAGCGCATGGAACTCTGCGGATCCTGGGCCGCTGCACAGGAACGGCGCGAGTACGTGCTGAGCAGGAGAAGCGAGAAAGTGCCGCAGCACAGAATCGCGAGGAACAGACGCGCACGTCGCGGCTGCCAGCCAATCGCGGAGAGCGCAACGGTTTTTCCCATCATCGGCATTCCTTCAACCCTCAAAAGGCGAACTTCGCCGTGGCAAAAAGTGACAACTGCGCGCGCCCGGTATAGATATCGCGAAAACCCTGCCCGGGCTGCAGCATGGAAGCGCCGCCAGTGAGAATCAAGTTTTCCGAAAGAGGCGGCCGATATTGCACGCCGACACCGAGATCTTCGCCGATGGTGTGGTGAATGTCGGACTGCAGCAGCACGTACTCAATCGGCTCGGTACGCATGAAACGCAGGAAATTGAAATTCGCAAAGCCTTTCAGCTTCGGAGTGATGTCGAAGTCCGCGCCTGCGTTCGCCAGAAAAATTCCCGGATTCACGAAGTTAGCCTGGCCCTCGTTTTTGCTGGAGCGCATGTTGGGAAGCAGGCTTCCTTCCTGGGTGAGGGCGACGCCTGAACCTGTCAGGCGAATCTCTTCCTGATTCCAGAAGCTGAACTCACCACCCGCAAAATTCGGCAGATCGACGATGGAATCGTAGCCGCTGGCGCGGCCGCTGCGCGGATTCGAATCGCCGGACGCAAAAAAACTGGAAACGCGAAAGCGAATCCAATCGCGGTCGAGAGAAAGTTCTACGGCCGCCATCTGTGCGTTCACGGTAACGCGGCGGCCAGCAATGGGATTGAAGGTGTCTTCGCCAGCCGCCTCGTAGAAGGCGTGGGTAAGATTCAGTCGCTTGATGTGACCGCTGCCCAGCCAACCAAAGTAGCCGACGCGGATGCCGTGCGGAATAGGGCCGACGCCCTGATTCACGACATTCCCGATGGGAGCCGGGCGCACCAGAAAACCATTGTCGTCGTAATGGATGCTGGGATCGTCCTTGTTCCAGGCGCCGACAAATTCCGCGGTGTAGCCGGGAAAGAAGAAATCCTGGATATAAAGGTTGCCCAGGATGACCTGCTGGTCGCGCAACAGGAAACTGTTCAGGCCGCTGTTGGTATTTTTTTCAAGGAGATTGAAGTAGGCGGCGTTGTACTCGATGCGGTCGCTGTTGAGATTGCCGAAAATGCGCAAGCCGGGTTGCTCGTCGACAAACAAAAAACCACGAAAGTCGGAGTTGAAGCCCTGGATGCCTGCGCGTGCGGAGATGAAATCATAGTTAGGGCTCAAATCGTGGAGCTTTACCTCCACAAATGCTTCCTGAAAGCCGAGATGCGAATCAAAGCGCGTTGTACCCTTCTGGACATCGGAACTTACGACGCCGAGTTCCTGAACATCGAGGTAATTCAGGCTGAGTTCCGGCGTGACGCGGATGCGCCAGTCCACCGGCTTGAAAGAAGCATCACCATGAAACAGATCAAAGGTAAAACGAAACGTCTGGTCGAGTTGGAACTGGTCGCCATTCCCGAAAAATCCGCTGGTGCCGGGCTGCGCGGGGCTTACGGCTGTAGGAGTGGGCACGCGGCGTCCATCGAGGAAGCTTTGCGCGGATGCGGTGAAATCGAAGAAAACCTGTTGGCCGAAAAGTTGCGGCCAGATGGGCTCGTCACCTTTGAAGCGATTGCGATTGAAGGGATCGTACCAATGAGGCTTCGCGTAGATGGCTTCAGCGGAAGTTGGATAGCGGCGATAGTCGGGCTGCGGGAAAACCCAGCGATCCGGAACGGGAGAGAAAACTTGGGCCGCCGGCGGGAGGACGTCTGGCCGCAGCTCGAGAATGTAATTCGCATCGGAATCGAGACGATGGCGGAATTCGCGGTAGCAACCGGCAGTCGCGGCAGATTCCGCGGGAAGTGGCGGACCGAGTTCGCGCTGGCGAGGCAGGCGCGAACGCGATACGACGTTTGCCGAGGAGGTGAGGAAAACTTCCAGCGTGAGGACTTCATTCGCGTTCAGAGCCAAGGACGCGATTCGCAGCGTCGCATATCCATCGGCTTCGACGCTGGCGCGGTAGGCCCCCGGAGCGAGCAGCAAAATGCGAAACGCGCCATCTCCCGAAGTTAGTGTGACGCTTACTTTACCGGTTGCAATTTCGCGCAACTGAATTTTCGCAGCAGGAATAGGGCGAGCCACTGCTTGGGAGACTTGCTCACGAACAACACCATCGAGAGTCGCGGTAACGAAGGCCCGCTGGCGCGGGATTCGGTTGGAAGGACCCGCTTCGCGGGATTGCTGGGCGGAGGGCGCCGAGGATATCGCTTGCGGCTGCTGTGCGGTGGCGGCGGACACGAAATGCAAAATGAGCGCGGCCGTGGCTCCGGCACGAAGTGGAGCGAGACGACGTGACTTGGGCGGCAAGACGACGCTCATGATTAGTCAGAAAGTTCGCCGGTTGAAAGGTCTAAAGTCTTCGATAACTACACAGGATTCAGCGCTGCGCGGCAACTCTTTTCCCGCAGGCATGCGAATAGTCGATTACGTGCCCGGGCTAGTCACCAATTCGAATCACCGACGGGAATGTAGATTGTGAGCATCTCGCGGCTTGTGTTACCAACAGAAGAACCCTCAGCATGGAACACGTTATCCGCCGACAGATCGAATCGCAACGCGCCTATCAGCAACGGCGCAGAGCCATTGGTTTGGCAATGTTGTTGGCGCTCATCTTGTCGGTGGCGCTGGTTGTTCTGTTGATGGGCTGCGGCACGGCAGCCCCGGTTTCCAGCGGAGGGAGTGTGCCAGCACCAACGCCCGCGGCTACTGCGCTGAGCGCTGCAGATGTGCAGAACATCGTGCAAGCCGCGGCCGAAGCGGCCGATGCCACCAGCATGGTGATCGCGGTGGTGGACCGCGGGGGAAATGTGCTTGCCGTTTACCGGAAGCCCGGCGCGGGTGCCAGCGCAACCGGAAATTTCAGCGCGACGGTGGACGTGAACGACCTGGCGGTAGCGCTGGCGCGTACGGCTGCCTATTTCAGCAATGACGCGGCGCCGTTATCTTCGCGCACCGTGCGGTTCATCAGTGGCATTCACTTTCCGCCGGGAGTGGCGAACACGGCGAACGCCGCGCTCTACGGCATCGAGAACACGAATCGCGGATGCACGCTAACGACGAACTATCTGGCTGGCCAAGCGGTGCAGCCTTCACTTTCGCTGGGAGCCGGTACCGGGCTGGGCGTCATCACGGGAAAAGCCGACCTGTTCGATAGCGATCCGAACGCGGTGAATCCCGGCGGCGTGCCCATTTTTCGCAATGGCATGGTCGTTGGCGGAGTAGGAGTAGCAGGAGTTTCGGCGGACGCGGCGGAATATGCGGCCTTCGCGGCGGCGACGTCAAATGGTTTTGGACCAACGCCGGCAGCGCCGGGCGTGGTTTTTCTCGATGGCATCGCGTTGCCGTTTGTTGGCCAGACAACGCGGCCCTCCGGTGTGAACGCGGGCACATTCGCCGGCAGCTTTCTGGTAGGCCCCACTGCCAGCACGGAGCAGCCGCCTGAAGGAGATTTGGTGGCGCCCGCCGCGGGGCCGATTGGTGGGCTGAGCGTTACGGATGTACAGCAGATTTTGAGCAGCGCCGAAGCTACGGCGAATCAAACGCGCGCGGTGATTCGTCTTCCGCTGGGCTCGACGACGCGGATGGTGATTGCCGTCGCGGATCTGGACGGCACGGTGATTGGCTTGCGACGCATGGCGGATGCCACGGTGTTCAGCATTGACGTGGCCGTAACCAAGGCGCGCAATATGGTCTACTTCAACGGCAGCGCGCGCAGCGCCGCCGATCTGAATCAAGTGCCCCTGGGAACGGCGGTAACCAACCGCACCATCGGGTTTGGCGCGCAGCCGATTTTCCCGCCCGGAGTCGACGGCTCGGCTGCGGGTCCGTTTTTCAATTTGTACCAGCAGGACGCAGCGAATCCGTGCACGCAAGGATTTCAGAGCGGGCCGCCGAACGTCAACAAAAGTGGAATTGTTTTTTTCCCGGGCAGCCTGGGCCTGTATCGTAGCGGCGTGCTGGTCGGCGGACTCGGCGTCAGCGGTGATGGCGTGGAGCAAGACGATTACGTGACCAACGCGGGCGCGGCGAATTTTCAGGCAGCAGCGCAAATGCGCGCGGACCAGGTACTGATTAATGGCGTGCGGCTGCCCTATCTGCTGTTTCCGCGCAACCCCACAAACTAGATTTCATGGTTTGGAACATCTCGAGGTGGTACGTGGAATCGATCACAAGATTCTACCGCTCTATAGGACTTATCGATTGTGTTGCGATGCCAATCACGAAAACCATAGACCTCTCCTTCAGCATCAATGAGGGACGGCAATACCGTGTGGGAAAAGTGGAAATTATGGAAATCAGCGAAGCCTTGAAAAGCAAACTCCAGTTAACGCTTCAGCCCCGCCAAGTTTTCGACCGGAGCCAGTGCAAGAACTCCTGTTGCGTAACAAAGCCCTGCTGCGCCCCGGAGTAAGTGAACGTTCTGTTGAAATTGGTCGAGATACCAGAACGGGAATCGTGAATCTGAAGTTTGATTTCTGGAGCTATCCTTCCTGCGCGGGACTGGCGATTGCGCAAATACCCGTGCCGCCTCGCTGAGGACGTCAATCCAAAACTAATCAGCAATGGCCCGCCAAGTAAATGACTATTTCTTTCGCCGGCGCGCCAGGACAGAAAGCGCACGGGTGTACTCGGAGAGGGTTTTGCGATCTACGCGGCTATAGACGAACTGGCCCCTTCTGGCGCATTCGATCAGGCCGGCGTCCGCGAGAATCTTCAGATGGTGAGAGACCGTCGCGGGAGTTACACCCTGCAGCGAAACAATCTGCCCACAATTTATTTCCTCGGACTTGCTGATGGCCTCGAAGATGCGCAGGCGCGTTTCGTCGGCCAAGGCCTTGGAAACGCGTTCGATGTGGGCACGGTCCATTTGTGAACCCAGTGTAACGAAGGAACGGCCCGGAGGCCAGCGTCCGCATACGCACGTCGCAAAAGAGATGTAACCTGATATTTAAACATTCATCTAAGTATCGAAGTTTGCGGCAAGCTAAGAAATTAAGCCCCTCCGGGGGCGGAGGCTCTTCCATGAAACGACTTGAAGGCAAAACGGCGGTAGTGACCGGCGGCAACAGCGGCATCGGGCTGGCCACGGCGAAACGATTCTTGGACGAAGGCGCGCGCGTCGCCATTTCCGGCAGGAACCAGAAGACGCTGGATGAAGCGGTGAAGACGCTGGGCGATGGCGTGCTGGCGGTACAAGCCGACACGGCAAAGCTGGCAGAAACCGAGAAATTCCTGGCCAAGACAGTCCAAAAGTTCGGGAAGATCGACGTGCTATTCATCAACGCCGGCGTAGCCAAATTCGCTCCGCTGACAGAAACCCCGGAAAGCCTGTTCGACGAACAGTTCGACATCAATATTAAGGGCGCGTACTTCACCATTCAGAAGGCGGTTCCGCACCTGAATGACGGTGCGTCAATCATCTTAAACACGAGCGTGGCGGGAACCACGGGCACGCCGGGCACGAGCGCGTACTCTGCCAGCAAAGCAGCGTTGCGGTCATTGGCGAGAACCGCCGCGGCTGAGCTGGTGGGCCGGGGAATTCGCGTGAATACGGTTGCTCCTGGACCGATTGTCACGCCAATCTTCGGCCGAACCGGCCTGCCGCAGCAAGCCGTCGACGACTTTGCGAAGAGCATTCTGGAAACCAACCCTATGAAGCGTTTTGGTCAGCCTGAAGAAGTCGCGGGCGTGGTTGCGTTCCTGGCGTCGAAGGACGCGTCATATGTCACGGGAGTGGAGATTAACGTCGATGGCGGATACGGGCAGATCTAAGCCCGTGTCCTCCGGTAGGAAGGAATAGCGCGGCCCAGGCTACCCTATTTCGCTGGGGCTGAAGGATCCGCGGTTGTGGCCGCGTTCACGTCGAGAAACCACTTGTGAGCGGAATCGCCCGGGGCGTAGCAGTTCCCATCCGCGGCGTAGGTAGCCGCACACTTCGCGGAGTATTCCTTGCGTCTTGGCGATTGCGCGTATTGCCATACCACTGCGGCGGGAAAACCACCAGTTTCCGGAGCCGGAGCTGACTGCGGGAACACACATCCCGGCGCCGGTGGGCAGGCGTCGTTATAGATCCAGAAAGCCATGGGGCGCGAGCCGATGTGCGCTTGAATGTCCTGCGCGGTGCTGATCTTCACGCCGCCGCCTTCATCGGATGGCATCGCGGAGCAATAGACGCCGGCTTTGAAGCCTGACTGACTGAGTTCTTCGGACCACGCGCGGAGGTAGTCGTGGTAAGGCGCGGGAAGCCGGCCGCCTTCCTCAATGTCCAAGAAAATTACAGTCCCTTTGGCAAAGCCTTCCTGGCGTGCCAGTTTCGCCGCGGCTTGCGCATCGGCAAATCCGTTCTGCCGCGCATCCATGGAGTTCTTCAGCTTGCGGCTATCTCTGCCGTTGAATAGCACCACAAATCCGAAACCCTGCGAAGCGAGCAATCCACGTTTGCCCTGCCAAGTGCTGCGTTTTTCACCCGGAGGCGCGCCCAGCCAGTAACTGGTAAAGGAAAATGTTTCGCGCAGGATCGGCATGGCATCGTCGCCGGGATAGATGTTGCGGTCAAAACCCAGGTAGGTGGCGGGTGCAGGCGCAGGTGCGACGGTTGGGACTCGCCGGCCAAGAGCAGCAAACGCGAGAACAATTGCGGAGCCGAGAACCACGAAGCAGAACCAAAGGAGCCGATAGGGACGCATCTGGAAACTCTACACCAGTCAGTTTGCAATCAAACGAGAAAATATCCAGCGGTTTAGTTTCCGCGTCCTGTGGCTGCAATCAAGAGATGCGCGCGCGCCTCTTGCGGAGCAACGCGACGGCGATCGGGAAAGCCAAAAGAACGAATATGATTGCCAGCTCCAAGCTTCCAGTACCGCCGTCGGGCGCAACATGAAAAATGCGTTCTACAAAATCCATGGTCCCTCCTCACAAGTCCTCAGGCGCAGGCGCACTCATCCGTGCGCCTGCGAACTATCGGAGTCAGATCTCATGCTCCTCGTCTTGATCGTCCTCACTGCAGCAAGCGTAGCCTTGCTGGCAACAGGATTCGTGGTGTTGCTTGTCGCAACAACCCTTGCGGCAGTCGTCGCAATGTTCCTTGCAGCAGGAGTCCCAGATCGTGTAGGCCAGCACATCGAGAATCTTGACCGGCGTAACAGGGTCATCGCTCTCGATCACGAGTTCACAACATCTCGGACACTTCTCGGTCGCTCGGTATTGAATAACGAGAGCCAGACACGAGCCCGGACGCAACGTCGCCGGGAAAGGATTGTGGATGAGCCTCCAATGGCGGCTCTTGCGCTTGAAGTGCACGCTGGCTACGTGCAGTGCGCAGTCGCCCACATTACAAATGGAAATGGTGCGATCAGCGCAACAGCATGCGTTTACTCCGCCGAAGGTGGTCGAGCCGGTGACCGCGAGCTTGCCCGGAGGGGCGTCACCCGAGACCTTAATGGTCTGCGGGCCCGCCGGATCATCGCTGGTTACGGTGATCGTCGACGACTTCGGCCCAAAACTTCCTGGCTCAAAACGGATCGGGACCGTCAGAGAATTGCCCGGCCCGATCGTAATCGGGTACGACAATACTTCGGGCACAATGAAGTCGCCCGAACTAGAGGCCATCCCGGTAACCGTTAGAGTGCATTTGCCGCTGTTGGTCAGGATCAGCGGCTCATCTCTAAAGCAGCCGACACACACTTTGCCGAAGTTGCCGGTGTTGGCGATGATCAGGTTCAGCTTGGGCGCCGGAGCAACCCCGGAGACGAACACCGTGTGGGGGCTGGCCGGGTCATTGCTGAAAATTGTAATGGTGCCAGCCTTTGGCCCGAAACTGGAAGGCTGGAAGCGGATGACCAGATCGATGCAGTCCCCGGAACCCACGACGAGCGGGAAGGACGCTACGCTCGGTGTTTCGAAATCCGAAGGGAATGAGGTGATGTTGGAGATGGAAAGTGGGCATGTACCCGGATTGTTGACTGTCAGCAACTCGTCGGCGAACGAGCCGAGGCAGACATTGCCAAAGCTGCCACTGTTGGCGATTGCGGTTGCCACAACACCGGTCCCCTGGGTGCCCGTAGCGGCGACATCGACGAATGGAGCGGTGGGGTCGTTGCTGCTGATGCGGATAATGGCCGTCTCCAGGGTTCCAGAAACGGTCGGCAAATACTGCACCGTGAACTCGATGTCCTCGCCAGGCGCTACCACCACGGGCGTACCGGGCGTCGGGAGCACCGTGAAATCGCTGGAGCCCATCAGCCGCTGAACGCTGTTGATGACCAGGTCCGTCGCACCGACGTTGTAGACTTCGAGCGTCAGGTATTGCGGGCCACCGCAGACGGTGCCGAAATTCAGATTATTCTGCAGATTGACGGCGATGGCCGGTCCAACGGGTTTGGTGAATTCGAATACCCCGCGGCCGTACGTGCCGGCGCGCAGAACGCCGTTATGGAGCGCCAAGCTCATGACCGGCACGTGCGGAAAATGAATGTCGTCGAGGATGTACCAGCTGGCTCCCAGATCAACCGATCGAAGAACGCCAAATTCCGTTCCCGCGTAAATGCTGGTGGGTGTGTCGGAGCCATCAAGTGCGAGTGCACTGAACGGAATGTTGAGCGGAGGAGAGATGTCGGTCCAGGAAGGCGCGGTGATGGTGGTGCGAAAGACGTGTCCACTACCCGGGCCTCCGCCAAGAGGTCCGAGTCCTCCGAGGACCGCGTAGATGGTACTCGGATCAGCCGGATCGAAGGCCACGCGCGCAACATTTCGAGCTGGGAGGTTGCGGGTAATGTTCTGGAACGTGACGCCGGTGGGAGGGCCAATGGTGGACGCGAGCGCATTCGTCGATATGAACACGCTTGTGCCAACCGCGATCACAACGTTATTGCCGTTGGTAGTCGCAACGTTCACATCGTTGCCGCCGCCGCCGACATTGGGAAAAATGTTGCGCCAGGAACCGCCGCTGTTCTGACTCTGCCATAAATTCTGACTGCCTAGCGCATAAACGATGCCGCCCGTATTGGGGTCCGTTCCGATGGGCGCGATGTAAGCGCCGGTGTCGCTCGGTCCGCTCCAAGGCGTGATGCTCGAGTAACTCTGGCCATCATCGGTCGACAGCAGAATGGCGGTGGAATTCGTACCGCTGTTCTCGCATCCGTACACCTGACTGGCGATTCCGGAGTCGTACTTCACGGCAAAACCATCGGCGCCTCCGGCATTCCAACCGAGGCCCGAAGCACCTTTCGTGGTCTCGAGCGAGTTGTCCTGGAGAGCGCCGACGGTGACACTGGCCGTGGCGTCAGGGCGGACATCAATGTTGTAGAAAAGGCCGGTCTGAAGGCCACCGGAATTGAGGCTGCTCCAACTGGAACCGGTGTCGAAGGAGATGAATATTCCGCCGTCGCAACCGATTAACGCGATGGATGTCGCGGGGCTTGGCCGCCGGATGAAACCGAGGGAGTGGGTGTCTGCATGGGTGCCCGAAATGCCTGAAAACGTATTCCCCGAATCCGTCGAAACGGCCTGAAAGATGTCGCCGAAGTACAGGATGTCGTGGACGCCGTCACCAGGCGATGCGGGATCCACGGCCATCACAAGACAGTAGCCGCCGTATGTGGTGGTAGCGATACCGCTTCCGCCTTGCTGGGCCCATGTCGCACCCTGATCCTTGCTGACGAAGATACCCACCGGGTTGGGCGCACCGGCACTGGTCGGGTTGCCCTCCATCGTGGCGTACAGCACCTGAATGCCAGCCGGGTTCGGAGGCGAAGCAGGCGGAGCCAGAGCCACCACGAACATTCCGAAGGAACGCGCCGGGACGCAAGGCGGAGTGGGACAGAGAGCGTTTGCGAGCACCGTGGTTGCTCCGCTCAGAATGGCATTCCAGGTGTTGCCGCCGTCGGTGGATTTAAAGATGCCCTGCCCCGTGACGCCCGCATACAGGATGCGTGCGTTGACGGGCGAAGTGGCATCGAGGGCCATGGTGCGTGTGTCGCCAAATACACCGGTGCCTTGCGTCCAGTTCCGGCCACCGTCCCGGGAGACAAACAAGCCCGTGTTGGCGGCGAGGTACACAACGTTGCTGTTGGCCGGATCGACGATCAGAACGTTGCACTCCTGCCCGGCAAACTGGCTGGCGTTTCCGTTGTTATTAGCTGGGAAACCGGAGCCGAGGAGAATCCAACTCGCGCCGCCGTCGGTGGACTTGTAGATTCCGACTTGCACCGGAGTGAAGGTCCCGGTATCGGAGCTGAAGGTGCGGAAAATGAGGCGGCCGCTCGTTCCCGCGTAGATGGTGTCCGGGTTGCTCGGATCGATTGCCAGAGCACCGTTTTCGCCGATGGCCAGCGACAACTCGCGGTCGAAAAGCGGTCTCCAGTGGTTCCCCTGATCTTCCGATTTCCAAACTCCA
>CAWDRK010000008.1:0-68723 GCA_963804635.1 Candidatus Acidiferrales bacterium | reverse complement strand
CAGGGGAGACGAGATCCGCTTGCCCTACCCTGTCCAGTTGTTCTTTCAACTGGATCCGCTGGTCGCTATCTCCAATGCGCTTGCCAGCCGTGCCCTCTACCACGGCTTAATTTGGAGTCTCCTGGTCCTGATTCCCACGCTCTTCTTTGGCCGCTTCTTTTGTGGCTGGATTTGTCCCTTGGGCACTCTGAATCATTTCTTTAGCAGCCTCAAGTCAGAGACCAAGCGCGGCAAGCAACTCATCGCGTCGAACCGCTACAAGCCTTGGCAGAAAACGAAGTATTACCTCCTCATTGCCGCTTTGGTGGCCGCGCTCCTGGGAACAGGGCTGGTCGGATGGCTCGACCCCTTCTCCCTCCTGGTCCGCTCTCTCGGCCTTTCTATTTTCCCGGGCCTGAATTACGCGGTGAATGCCGGACTCAATGCCGTCGAGCACATTGGCTTTGCCCCACTGCAAATCGCCGCCAGCCTCTTGCACTGGCTCTTGGGCGTCACCATCCTCAGTTTCAAGCAGCCCCACTTCCGCCAGGGGTTCTTCCTGGGTTTTCTCTTTATCTTCCTCTTGGCTTTGAACTATCGTGTGACCCGCTTCTGGTGTCGCGCCATCTGTCCTCTGGGCGCCCTGCTCGGTGTCGTCTCCCGTTGGTCGATCTTAGGACTGCACAAAGATCCCGTCGCTTGCGACAACTGCAATCGCTGCCTGCTCGCTTGTCAGGGTGGCGACGACCCCATCGGCGGCGTCCCTTGGCGCAAATCCGAATGCCATCTCTGCCTGAACTGCATCGCCGCATGTCCTCACCACGGCCTGGCATTCAAGTTCTTCCCCAACAGCGCAGTCGTTGAAGGCCCGGATTTGAAACGTCGCAGGGCCCTCACTTCCGTAGCGGCCGGCGCCGCATTGATCCCTCTGCTGCGCAGCACCACAGGGTTCGCCAGTGACAAAAACGATCGCCTCCTACGTCCCCCGAGCGCACTGGAAGAATCTGACTTCCTCACGCGATGCGTCCGCTGCGGCGAATGCATGAAGGTTTGTCCCAACAACGCACTGCAACCATCTTTCGCCGACGCCGGCCTCGAAGGCCTGTGGACTCCTGTTGTCGTCCCGCGTATCGGCTATTGCGAGCCTAGTTGCGTGCTGTGTTCGCAGGTCTGCCCGACGGGCGCCATTTGGGAGATTACTCCGACGGCCAAGGGTTGGGTCGTGGGCATCAATGGCGACACCAAACCCGTCAGAATTGGTACGGCTTTCTATGATCGTGGGCGCTGTTTGCCCTGGGCCATGGCCACGGATTGCATCGTCTGCGAAGAGTGGTGCCCCACCTCCCCCAAAGCCATCTACATGCGGCCCACCGAGGTCATCGATAGCCACGGCAATTCGCGCGAAATCAAACAACCCTATCTTGACCCCTCCCTTTGCGTCGGATGTGGCGCCTGCGAATACGCTTGCCCGGTGCACGACCGTCCCGCCGTCTATGTCCTCAGCATCGGCGAGAGTCGCTCCAAAACCAACCAGATCCTCCTGAATCGCCGCAAAGCGAGACCTCACTCATGACCACACCGCAGCTAGTTCGCATCCTTATACCGACGGCGCTGGCCGTCGCTATGCTCGCCATCCTCGGCTGCAACAAAAAGCCTGCCGCCGCGAGCGCCAATCCGTTTCCCGAATCGAATCAGGTCCAGGGCTGGACGCGGACCGACGAGATTCGCACCTTCCCCGCAGCTGAACTTTGGAAGTACATCGATGGTGATGCCGAAAAATATCTGAAGGCCGGCGTAGAGAGCGCTTCCACTAGCGATTACGAGTTTCACGACAAGCTCGAGGCGGTCGTCGACATTTACACCATGTCGTCTCCCACCGGCGCCAAGACCATTTTCGACTCGGAACCCAGCATGGGCGCGTCCACTCCGCAACTTGGTGACGCTGCGCGCCTCTATGAGCAGAGTCTTGTTTTTCGCCAGGGAAAATTTCTGGTTCGCATTGTCGCTTACCAGAGCTCGCCGCTTTTAGCCCAAGGCTTGCTCGATCTGGGCAAACGAATTGACCAGAGGTTGATCAAGTAGCGTCCGCAATCGCGTTGGCAGAAGGAGTTCGTATGAAAGAGAAATCCGATAGCAGCCGCCGTTCATTTTTGAGGAGCTGTGTCGCCGGTGCGCTTGGCTTGGGCGCAACCAAGCTCGCGATTCCCGCCGGAGTCCCACCCGACATCACCCCCAAATCAAAAGTGGTCATCGCCCGCGATCCCGGGCTCTATGGCACCGGTTCCAGCCCGGATCCTGCGCGCGTCGAAAAGCTGCTGGATCGCGCCATGCAATCTTTCTACGACCTGCAGGATCCCGTCGCTGTCTGGAAGAAAGTGGTTCATCCCGGAGACGTCGTGGGACTAAAGGTCAACACCATCGCTGGTCCGGGACTCTCGACCAGCGTCGCTCTGGTCGAAGCCATTTGCGAACGACTCAAGCAGGCTGGCATCAAACCCAACGACATCGTCATCTGGGACCGCACCAATCGCGAGTTGGCCCGCGCAGGCTATCACCTCTCGAGCGATCCCAATCGTGAGCGCGTCGTCGGCACAGACGCCAAGGACGTCGGCTACGAAGACAAGCCCTCCGTCTACGGCAGCACCACCACCCGCTTCTCCAAGCTGCTCACGCGCACCTGTACCTGCATGATCAATCTCCCCATCCTCAAGGATCACAGCGGCGCCGGCGTCACGGCGGCCATGAAGAACATGTACGGAGTCGTCGACAATCCCAACGACTTTCATTCCAATAACTGTTGCCCCTACGTTGCCGACTTGTACATGCATTCCGCCGTCAAAGACAAGTTTCGGCTCTCCGTCTGCGATATCTTCACCGCCTGCTTCGAAGGGGGCCCCAGCTTTCAGCCGCAACATACCTGGAAGTTCAACGGCTTGATGATTGCCTGCGACCCCGTCGCGCATGATTACACCGGTTGGCAGATCATCGAACGCAAACGCGCGGAAATGGGTTTGAAGACTCTCGCGGCAGCGGGCCGGCCTCCCAAATACATCGCTGTGGCTGCGGATGCGCAACATCGTTTGGGTACCAATGATCCGCAACGGATTGCTTTAGTTGAACTGTAGTCGTGTCGGGAGGAAGCACCATGGCAGAGTCCAGCAGCAGCGGGATGGGTCGTCGCCAGGCACTCCTGCGCCTGCTCGGCCTCGCCGGACTCGGCGCGGGAACCATCGCCGCTGGTGCGTGGCTCAGCCGTCGCAGCGAGCGTCCCACGGATGAACTCGTCGTCAACGCCAAGCGCAGTCACACCGTGGCTCGGTCCCCGGATTTCCCGGAACTAGCTGTGGTCGCCGGCGGTGAGCCGGGCCAGCTGGTGCGCCGCGCGCTTCAGGAAATGGGCGGCATCAAGCGCTTTATTTCTCGTTCCGATGTCGTCATCGTGAAGCCCAACATCGCCTGGGATCGCACCCCCGAACAAGCCGCCAACACCAATCCCCAAGTCGTTGCGGAACTGGTCCGCCAATGTTGGGATGCGGGCGCGAAAAAGGTCATCGTCACCGATGTTAGCTGCAATGACCCTCGCCGGTGCTTCCAGCGCTCGGGTATCGCCGAAGCCGCGCGCCAGGAAGGTGCCGAAGTTCTGCTGCCTGAACCCTCCCGGTTCAAACAAGTTGATCTGGCTGGCGATTTCTTGCAGAACTGGCCGGTCTTCGAACCGTTCCTCGAGGCCGACAAGATCATTAATGTCCCCATCGCCAAGCATCACAGCCTCACTGGCGTCACCCTCGGCATGAAAAACTGGTATGGCATTCTCGGCGGACAACGCGCGCAACTTCACCAGCATATTCATGAGAGTCTTGTCGACCTTGCCGATTTCATTCGTCCCACTCTCACTCTGGTTGACTCTTACCGCGTGCTTCTCCGCAACGGACCTACCGGCGGCAATCTGGAAGATGTGCTCTTGAAGAAGACCCTTATCGCCGGCACCGATCCCGTCGCTCTCGATGCCTACGTCGCCAAGGCCTACTGGAACCTGGACGTAAGCGCGATGCCATACTTGAAAATGGCCAGCGCCCGAAATTTGGGCACCCCGGATTTTGAAAAACTGCGCGTGCAGGTTGTTAATCTGTCTTGATGTTGTCGAAGCTCGCGAACGCAAAGCCACACAACCGGCCCGTCAATCGCAATTACGCACTCTCGCGTTGTGATGTAGACTTTCTTGCATCACCTGGAATCAGGAACGCGCACTCGAATCCGCTCGCTCTTGCTCCGGTTGAGTTTTCTTGCAAATTTGCGCTACAGGAACAGACCGTGTCCGGTTCAACCGCGCCCCAGAAAATGTTGATGCCTTTCCTCGACCTGAAGGCCCAGTTTGCCACCATCCGCCAGGAAGTTCTCGACGCGGTCTCGCGCACTTTGGAAGCTCAGCAATTCATTCTCGGGCCGGAAGTCACTGCGTTTGAAAACGAAATCAGCACGCTCACCGGGTGCTCTTATTCCATTGCTTGTGCTTCCGGGTCGGATGCCCTGATTCTCGCTCTCTTGGCTCTTGAAATCGGTCCCGGCGACGAAGTCATCACTACCCCGTTCACGTTCTTCGCTTCCGCGGGTTCCATCGCTCGCGTGGGAGCCAAACCCGTCTTTGTCGACATTGATCCGCAAACCTTCAACATTTCTCCCCAGGCCATCAAGCACGCAATCACTTCACAAACCCGTGCCATCATGCCCGTCCATCTTTTTGGCTTGTCGGCGGATATGAATCCGATTCTTGAACTTGCGTCCGCGCACCGCATCCCTGTCATCGAAGACGCCGCACAAGCCATTGGCGCGCGCTATCGAGGACGTCCGGTTGGCAGCCTCGGTTTGACGGGTTGCTTCAGCTTTTTTCCCTCCAAGAATCTCGGCGCCGCCGGCGATGCGGGCATGGTGACTACCAACGATGTTGGCCTGGCTGATCGTCTTCGCTTATTGCATGTGCACGGTGCCCGCGACAAATACGTCTACGAATTGCTGGGAATGAACAGCCGGCTGGATGCCCTTCAGGCCGCCATCCTGCGCGTGAAACTGAAGCATCTCGATAGCTGGGCAGCCGCTCGGCAGCGCAATGCCGATCGTTATCGCCAGCTCTTCCGCGAATTCCATGTGGAGTCAAAAGTATCTTTGCCTGTTGCTCCGCCGCAATTCACCCACGTTTACAACCAGTTCACGATTCGCTCGAGCGATCGCGACAACCTTCGCGAACATCTCCGTACCAGCGGCATTCCTTCGGAAATCTACTATCCGATTCCCCTGCACCTCCAGAAAGCCTTCGCCTATCTCGGTCACAAGCAGGGCGACTTCCCTGCCTCCGAAGCCGCCAGCCGCGAGGTTCTCTCTCTCCCCATCTATCCGGAACTCACCGAAGCGCAACAGCGCTCCGTGGTCGCTGCGATTGCCAGCTTCCATCGAGCCTAGGCCCGGAACGGGCCCTTCCTAAGCACATCACTGGCTCTTGTGACGCGTAGCACAGACCCGTGTGTCCCCTGATTAGATGATGCTTTTAGCCGCTCTCGAAAGGACCCTCTATGTCCCTGGCACCTTCCCTCAAATTGGACTCCCTGCGCACATTGCCCACCGATTCTGCCCGCCAAATCCAATGGCGCTTCGCCGACCGCTACGATTTGCAGATGCTCGTGCAGTCTGCTCGTTCCGTGGCCCGCGGGCCCGGTAGCCAAACTGGTTGCTCAGGGTGGCCGCAACACCCATGAATGGACCCCCGGGAAGGCAGAGATGCTCGAAGCCTTCGATCGCGCTGGCTTAACAGCCGTCTTTATGGACCCCGAGCAGGGCGGTTTTATTTCGGGGCCGCGTAACTTGGCCTTGGCCCTTGTAGCTTTTGAATTGGCATGGGTTGATGGCGGTGCAGCCACGGCTAGCCTGGCCGGCTGTCTCGCCTTGGCGCCCATCCACGAGCGCGGCACTAAGGAGCAGCAGGATCGCTACATGAAACTGGCAGCCCCGCCCCAGCCGGGTGAAGACCGCAAGCCCTGGCGCGGCGCCTTCTGCCTCACTGAGCCGATTCCTTATGTCGGCGTCGATACCGGCATGCTGGACGGCAAAATCCGCATCGTCGAGTGGAAGCCAGGCGAGGAACCCATCCTGCAAGTTGAAAAGCGCGGCCGCTTCATCACCAACATCGGATTCGCCAACTTCGTCACCGCCGCTGTGGACTCCGACGATGAGCGCATCAAGGGCAGTTGCATGGTGATCCTCGAAGAGGGCGACCCCGGCATCTTCGATCGCGGGACCCCCACGCGCAAAATGGTCCATCAACTTTCTTCGACCGGCGACCCCATCTTCAACCTGCGCATCCCGGCCAGCCGCATCGTCGGCGGTTACGACGTCAAAGACGGTCAGATTCTCCCGCGCCACAGCCACAGTGAAGTCATCGAGGCTGTGTTCCGCCGAACTCGCGTCACCGTTGGCGTGATGACCGCCGCAAAGCTGCTCTCCGCCGTTGAGCCTATTATCCGCTATCAGCGTGGCAGATTCCGTGGTGCTACCACCGCCACTCCTGGCTCGGTCCGCTACCAAATGGGCCTGCAGGCGCGCGAAGATTCTCTCCACCGCCTTGTCGATATCTGGTCGACCGGCGAAGCCAGCGCCTCACTCGCCTTTGCTGCCGCCCGTGCCTTCGATGAACTCGATCCGCTCGAACGCGAAGCAGAGACCATCCTCGCGAATCGTGGGGTCACCGGATCGCGCGCCCAGGCCAAGCTCCTTCGCCAATGTTCGGAGGAAGCCGCGACACTTCTCGGCCTGCCGGAAAAAGATCCTCGCAAGGAACAACTGCGCGCGGATCCCTTGTATCGCTTCCTGCAGTTGGATTCCCTCGCCGACATCCTCTGTCCCGCCGCCAAGCTCTGGAATACCGGCTGGGGCGCTCAGATGATGCGCGAAGCTGTCAGCCTCATGGGTGGCTACGGCATCACCGAAGATTGCCCGGGCTTTCTCGGCAATAAGTGGATGGATGCGCAACTCGAAGCCACCTACGAAGGTCCCGAAGCGGTCCAGCGCCGCCAGCTCTCCATCACCATGACGAATCCCGTCTTCCTGGCCCAGTTCCGCAACTGGATTCGCGAAATGCGCGGCATCGCTTCAGACCACCCCGGAACAGGTGCTTGCACCCTCGCCACCGCCATGACCATGTGGCTCTGGACCCTTGAGCGCCTGCAACACACCACCGATGGCGACGGCAACAAGCTGTACCACAGCGCGCGTCAAGGCGTAACTTTCCCGGTTGCCGATGCCCTTTGCTGGCTAGTCGCCGCGCGCTGCCAGATTCTCGATGTGCTCGAACTCGAGCGCCACGGCGCGCAAGACGCCTCCGTCGAAGAAGGCCTGGCCGGAATGGTGAACTTCATGACCGATCTCTGCCACGTGCAATCCGCCCGGGCCAGCGGGGAAGTAGCCCGCATCTGCGCCGAACTGGTATTCGGCTACAATCGTCATCCCTCCTGGGACGAAGCTGGCGCTCACGGTTGCTTCCTGCAGGACGAAATCGACGAACTGGAAGGCTTCATTCCCGGAATCTCCGCCTGCACTGTCGACATCCTCGGCACCGATGGCTCGCATCCGAAAAAAGCCGGTCCCTGCGCCAAATGCGGCGGTGCCGATACCTTCCTCGCGCTGCACAACAAATTGGACACTTGCCTTACCGGCGCTCGCTTGGCGAAAGACCGCGCCGCCGACAGCGTCTCGAAGCTGATGATCCCGGAAGTGTTGGACTATCCCGCATGAGCTCTGCTGCGCCGGAATCCACCACCGCGGTCGAGCGTCAGCAGATGCTGGTGGACATCGCCTGCGTAGGTTTTGGCCCGGCCATGGGTGGCTTTCTCACCACCCTCTCGCACAACTCTTTGCGTCCCGATGGTTCGCCCCGCTTCGAAAGTCCTGCTTCCCCGGGCGCTCCTCTCCAGGTGATTTGCTACGAACGAGCCGACGGCCTGGGCTTCGGCGTTTCTGGCGCTGTCACGCGAGCCCGCGCCATTCGCGCCAGCTTCCCTGACCTCGACCCCGCGCAAATCCCCATGGCCACGGTGGTGAAAAAAGAGGAGCTGGTCTATTTACTCGATCCCGTCGGCGCCAGTCGGCGCACTCTCGCTCTGCGCACTGCCGACAAGTTCATCCGCGCATTCCGCAAGGTCTTGCCCTTTCGCGATCACGCCGTCGAGTTGCCCTACATCCCCGGTTTTCTCGCCAAGCATGATGGCCTCGTCATGTCTCTCGGCCAATTCAATCAATGGGTCGGTGAACAACTCGCCGCATCGGGCCAGGTCCAGATTTGGCCGAGTAGCCCTGTCTCCGCGCCTCTGATCGAGAACGATGCCGTGGTCGGAGTTCGCCTCGCCGACCAAGGCACGGATCTGCATGGCTCACCTCAAGATGGATTCATGCCTGGCATGGACGTCCACGCTTTGCTCACCGTCGTCGGCGATGGGCCAGTCGGCGCGGTCGGGCGCGCCATCGACGCGCATTTTGGCGTGCCTGATAGCTCCCACGCTCGCGAGTGGGCGCTCGGCATGAAAATGGTGATCGAACTTCGCGAAGATTGTTCTCTTGAACCGGGTACCGTCATTCACACCTTCGGCTATCCCGAGCCGGAAATCTTTGGCTTCCTCTACGTTCACCCCAATCGCCTCGCCTCGGTCGGCCTGTTCATTCCTTCATGGTTCCGCAGTCCTGTCCGCACCGCCTATCGCTACCTCCAGCATTTCGTCCTTCATCCGTATCTCTGGAGGCACCTCGCAGGTGGCACGCTCAAATCGTGGGGCGCGAAATCCGTCGCAGGAGTCGGGGCGCCATGGCGAGCCATTCCTCGCGGGCTCGGGCTACGCCCGCATTGGCGAGGGCTCTGGCAGCACCAACGTCCTTGCTGGCTCCGGTGTCGACGAAGCCTGGTCCACCGGTGTGCACCTCGGTGAAGCTGTTCTCGAACTCCTCGAACGCAAGGGTCCTTTCACTCGCGAAAATCTCGAGTCCACGTACATCCGCCGCCGTCGCGCCAGTTTGCTCGATCAGGAATCTCGCGTCGCCGCCAATTCCCGCAACGGCTTCCACTTCGGACTGCTTCCCGGCCTGTTCGGAATGGCGCTGGCCGGATACACAGGCGGCCGCGTTGCGTTTCCCTCACAACACCGGCAGCATGCTCCCGCATCCCTGGAAGATGTCTACGGCACCCGCATTCCTTCACGCGAGTTGCAGGGTATGAAAGAAGATGCCATTGCCCGTGGTGTTCCCCTTCATGACCAGATCATGACCCGCTGTGGCTGGCCGGAAATTCCTTTCGACGGAAAATTGCTGATCTCGCAGCAAGACGCCTTGCTCATGGGCGGCAGCGTCCAGGCGCAGCCCGGCTACGCCAATCACGTGCTCTTTGTTCGCCCCCAGGTCTGCCTCAACTGCGAACCCCAACTGTGCGTCGAAATGTGTTCTGGCCAGGCCATCACGCGCGGCGAAAATGGCGTCCCGAATTTCGATCGCGAGAAATGCATCTTCTGTGGCGCCTGCTTGTGGAATTGTCTGGCCGAAACTGGCAGCGAGCCGGGCAACGTCGATTTCCGTGCTGGTTCCGGCGGGTTGCACTCAACATTGAACTGAACTTGCGAATGGCAATTTTATTTTGAATTGAGGACATCACATCTATGAGTAGCGCTTTCCACATTGTCGTCTGCGGTGGCACCGTGCCCGACCCGCTACAAACCCTTGAGCCCATCGAATCTCCCGCTGGCCCTGCCCTCAAGAATGAAATGCTGCTTCCGGCGATTCTCGATCCCTGGGCGGCCCATGCGCTCTACGAAGCCGCGCATCTCGCCGCGCACCATCCCGGAAGCAAAGTTTGGCTCGCCAGCCTTGGTCCCAAGGCCAAGCTCCAGCAAGTCATGATGACCATCGGCCAAAAAGTCAGTTTCGAATTGCTCGCCGTTGATGGCTCTGCCAGCGGTTTTGCCGATGCACACTCCACCGCCGAAAATTTGGCCGCTGCCATCTCCGCCTTGCCCGGCCTTGATCGCTCGCGCCTCTTGCTCTTCGGTGGTTGGGAATCAGCTTCTCGAGGCGCCGGCGTCACGCTGCAATTAATCGGCCAGCGTCTCGGCATCCTCGATCAATTTCAGGGCGTCGACCAGATAACCACCCTTGCCGATGGCTCTCTCGAAATCCTCGAGCGCATCGAGGGTGGACGCCACCAGGTTTCCGTTTGCGCCGGCCCACCCGCTGTTCTCGGTTGGGCGACCGGCAATCTTCCGGAGCCGCGAAACAATCCGCAGATCGGCATGGCCAACATGCGCACCATCATGCCCGCGCTCCAGAAAGCCAAGCCTGCTCCTCCGGCCCAGCCGGGGCTCGAGTATCGCAGTGCTTCGCCTCCAAAACAGCAGCGCCACACTCGCATCGTCAAGGATCTTGCCGCCGAAGAAGTTGCCCGCGAGATCGCAGACTGGATCACAAAATCATGAACGAAAACATCCTGTTCCTCGCCCACGTCGATGAATCGGGCAATGCATTACCCAAAATCGCCTTCGAAGCTCTAGGTGCGGCGCTCGCTCTCGCGCAGCAGTTAAACTCTCGACTGGAAATCGGCCTTATCGGTGAAAGCGTTCAATCTTCTGCGGATTCCCTCGCCGCGGCTGGTGCGGCGCGTATCCTCGGCGTCCAAGGCCTCGATTTCGGCAAACCCAGATTCTCGAGCGATGCCGCAGCCGCCGAAGCTCTTTGCCGTGCTACCGTTCCGCAATTCATCATCGCTCCCGGGACCTCGCGCTTCCTCCGCGCCCTTCCCAGCCTTGCGCTGCGCTTGTCCGCCCAAGTGGACACGCACATTACCTCGCTAAACGTTGCCGACGGTTCGGTGACCGCCACTCGCTGGTTCTATCGCCAGCGTATCGAAGGCATCTTCCAGCGCAACGCCCGCCCATGGATTCTCTTGCTCGATTCAGGCTGCCACGAGCCCTGGCACGCTCGACCCGCGCCTGTCAGTTGGCAGGAACTCTCCGTCCCTCTTCCCCCGGAAGCCAAGCGCACCTCTGTTACCGGCATTCGCGCTCCAAAATCGCATTCCCAAACCATTTGTCCCGACGCGAATCTACTCTTCGTCGCTGGCGCCGGTTGGACCAAGAAACAAACCGATGGAAAAACTCATCCCGAGCAAGCCGAAACTCTGATCCTGGAATTCCTTCGTGACTCCGGAGCGTCGCTGGGTGGCAGCAAATCGCTCGTCGACCAGAGCGGTGAAAATCAGGCTGTTCTTGGTTTCATGACGCACCTGAATCAGGTTGGTCAGACCGGTTCGACGCCCCGCCATCCCAAGGGTCTCTCCACTTGCTGCCACGGGGAAGAGCCTCATGTCGTTGGCTGGCGTTTCATTAACGACCGACGGGCCATCAACCTCGATCCCAATTGTGGTTGGGCGCGCGGCAAAGCCGACGTCCTCTATGTAGCCGATGCGTTTCAGGTGATGGAAAAACTCAACGCCCTGCTCGCCGAGCGCGCCGCGGAACTTCAGGCCAAGTAGGACCCCAGCAAGTGTGCTGTCCTTCAAGTCCCTAGCATTTTTTCTTTAAAGAGCCGGGCGTCAGCCCTACGGTAAAGTCCGAGAACTGAATTGGGCTTGGAGCCCCTGAGGACTCCGAGCCTGTTCATGGCATTTTCGGGACAAACCGCTAGCGGGCGGCGTTCTCGACCGCGGCACTTGCCGCGCACTGATTCACCGTATTCTTCGCCGGCTTATCCTTCTTCAACTCCGCATCCAACGCTACTTCCGTTTCCTGTGCATCGACCACTGCGATCGCCGCGATGTTCACGATCTCTTCCACTTCGCATCCACGTTGCAGCACATGCACCGGTTTCGACATTCCCATCAGGATCGGGCCAATCTTCTCTGCGCCGCCTATCCACGACAGCAGCTTGTAACACGTGTTCGCCGACGTCAGGTCCGGGAACACCAGTACGTTGGCGCCGCCCCGCAGCTTCGAAAACGGATACGTCTCTTCCACGATACCGGCCACCACGGCCGTGTCCGCCATCATCTCTCCATCGATCATGAGTGTTGGATCGGCAGCCTGGACCAGCTTCACCGCTCGCTGTACTTTCGCTGTCAACGGATGCGGCGTGCTGCCAAAATTCGAGAAGGACAACATCGCCACCCGCGGTATCACATTGAACCGCCGCGCCGTTTCGGCAGCGCACAACGCAATTTCCGCCAGATCTTCCGCACTCGGCTCGATATTCACCGTGCAATCCGCCAGAAAATACATGTCCCCGCGTTTTGTAACCAACGCATAGAGACCCGACACCTTATGCAATCCTGGCCTCGGTTTGATGACTTGCAACGCAGGCCGGATGGTGTCTGGGAAATGTTGCGTCACGCCTCCCAGCAATGCGTCCGCATCCCCCATGTGTAGCATCACCGACCCGAAAATGTTTCGGTTGTTGATCAGCGTCTGGGCTTCAGAAAGCGTTACCCCGCGCCTCTGCCTCAGCTCGTATAGCGCCTGGATATACTCATTCCGCTTTGACCACATGTTAGGATCCACCACCTGGATATGCTCCAGGTTCACGCCCAGGTCCTCGGCCTTTTCACGGATAACTTTCGTGCTTCCGATCAGCATCGGTAGCGCAATCTTCTCTTCCACCAGGATGTGTGCCGCGCGCAGAACCTTTTCACTTTCGCCTTCGGGAAACACCACGCGCTTCGGCCTCTGTTTTGCCTTGTGCACGATTACGCGCATCAGTTCATGCGCCTTTCCCAATAACCGTTCCAACCGTTCCCGATATTCGTCCAGATCCACCGGTTCCTTCGCCACTCCGGATTCCATCGCGGCTTTGGCCACCGCCGCCGCTTCCCACACCAGCACGCGCGGATCGAACGGTTTGGGAATGATGTACTCCGGCCCAAATCGGATGCGGTCCACTCCATAAGCGTGGCAAACGGAGTCCGGCACGTCTTCCTTCGCCAGCGCCGCCAGCGCGTGCGTTGCCGCCATTTTCATCTCTTCATTGATGGCCGTAGCGTGCACGTCCAGCGCGCCTCGGAAAATGAACGGAAATCCCAAAACGTTGTTCACCTGGTTCGGAAAGTCCGAGCGGCCCGTCGCTATGATCACGTCCTTGCGTGCCGCCAACGCCTCTTCGTAGGTGATTTCCGGATCGGGATTGGCCATCGCAAACACGATTGGCCGTTCCGCCATGGTCTTCAACATTTCCCCGGTAAACGCGCCTTTCACCGAGAGCCCGGCGAACACATCTGCACCCTCGACCGCCTCCGCCAGCGTTCGCAGTTCGGTCTTGCGCGCAAATCGTGCCTTGTACGGATTCATTCCTTCGGTGCGGCCCTCAAACACGACGCCTTTCGTGTCCGCAAGAATGATGTTCTCCCGTTTCACTCCCAGCCGCACGTAATGCTCGGCGCAGGCAATTCCCGCCGCCCCGCTGCCGTTGAATACCACTCGGACCTGGTCGATCCGTTTCCCCACAATTTCCAGCGCATTCAGCAATGCCGCCCCGGAAATGATTGCCGTGCCGTGCTGGTCGTCGTGAAACACCGGAATCTTCATCGTCTTCTTTAACGTCTCTTCGATGTAGAAGCATTCCGGCGCCTTGATGTCCTCCAGATTAATTCCGCCAAACGTTGGCTCTAGCAACTGGCACACCCGGATCACGTCGTCCGGATTTGTCGAATCCACTTCCAGATCGAACACGTCCACGTCCGCGAATCTCTTGAACAGGACGGCCTTTCCTTCCATCACCGGTTTACCCGCTAGCGCTCCGATGTTCCCGAGCCCCAGAACCGCCGTGCCATTCGTCACTACCGCGACAAGATTCCCCTTGGCCGTGTATTTGAATACCGTACTCGGTTCTTGCTTGATCTCCAGGCAGGGCTGCGCCACGCCCGGCGTATACGCCAGGCTCAAATCGCGCTGTGTTCGGCAGGGCTTGGTCGGCGATACTTCGATCTTTCCCGGACGTGCTCCCTGGTGGTAGGCCAAAGCTTCTGTTTTCAGTATTGTCATGGCCGTTCTCCTGGTGTGCTGTATTTCATCGAGCGCCGCGGCACGCGACGCTCTTACCATTCTCTGGTCGTCAAGTACTCATGGATTGATTTCGCGGCTCGGCGCCCCGATCCCATCGCCAAAATCACCGTCGCGCTTCCCGTGACGATGTCTCCCCCAGCGAACACGCCCTTTCGCGATGTTCGTTGTGTCTCCGAGCTGGCTTCTATGTAGCCGCGCTGATTCGTTTTCAGCCCCGGCGTTGTCGATTGGATCAGTGGGTTCGCGGATGTTCCTGTCGCAATGATCGCCACGCTTAGGGGAATCTCAAATTCCGAGCCGGCCATGGCAATCGGCCGCCTTCGGCCGGAGGCATCCGGCTCACCCAACTCCATGCGCACGCACCGCGCTGCCCGCAACCAGCCGTTGCCGTCATCCAGGAACTCCACCGGATTTGTCAGCACCTGGAAGTCGATCCCTTCTTGCTTTGCATGTTTCACTTCCTCCGCGCGCGCCGGCATTTCCGCTTCGCTCCGGCGGTACAACACATAGGCTTTGTCGGCTCCCAGACGCCTGGCCGATCGAATCGCGTCTAGCGCCGTATTTCCGCCCCCGATCACCGCCACCGGCTTCCCCTTGAGCTCCACAATCGGTTCGTCGTAACGCGGGAATTCGTACGCGTGCATCAAGTTGATTCGCGTCAGGAATTCATTCGCCGAATATACTCCGTTCAGATGCTCCCCCGGAATATTCAGGAACACCGGAAGCCCCGCACCGGTTGCGATGAATACCGCATCGTAGCCTTCTTGTTCGAACAGTTCGTCGATCTCTACGGTCTTTCCCACCACCACGTTTGTCTCGAACTCCACTCCCATTGCCCGCATCGTATCGATCTGTTCGCGAATCACCTGCTTCGGCAAGCGAAACTCCGGAATCCCGTACATGAGCACACCGCCGATTTCGTGCAACGCCTCGAAAACGTGGACTCGGTGACCCTGCTGCACCAAATCTCCCGCGGCACTCAATCCCGCGGGGCCGCTCCCGACAATGGCTACCTTCTTGCCCGTCGGCGGCGCATGCACTCCCGGTGCAACGCCCATACGCTGCTCATAGTCCGCAACGAATCGTTCCAGGTAGCCGATTCCCAGTGATTCCACCTTCTTCGTCAACAAGCAGTTACCTTCGCAGTGGTCTTCTTGCGGGCAAACTCGCCCGGTGATCGCGGGCAACACATTGTCTTCGCGGATTTTCGCCGCGGCCCCAAGGAAGTTGCCCTCTACAATCAGCCGCACAAACTCCTTTACTTTCACTCCCACCGGGCAATAGTCCATACACGTTGGCTTCTTGCACTCCAGGCATCGCAGTGCCTCTTGCCGTGCAAGTTCCGTCGAATATCCCAAGTTCACTTCGGTGAAATTGTGCACCCGCAGTTCCGCTTGCTGTTCCGGCATGTGCTGCCGCGGTACTTTCATTCGGTCTTTCAGCTTCAGCGGATTCGGAGAAACTTCTTTTACCGGCTCCATTGCTTGTCCTCCGCCAGCAGGCACACGGTCGCTTTATCGCCGCCTTCCGCCTTGCAGTGCCCGCCTTCTTTCGCCGCTCTCTGGAATTCTTCGAGCGACTTCCGTTCCGGATCGCGGTACATGCGGTTCCGTTGCAGCAGCACGGAAAAATCCACTTCGTGGGCTTCAAATTCCGGCCCGTCTACGCACGCAAACTTGCTCTTCCCGCCGATGATTACTCGGCATCCGCCGCACATCCCCGTGCCATCGATCATGATGGGATTCAGGCTCACCACGGTGTGGATCCCCGGCTCCTTCGTCACGTCCGCCACGGCCTTCATCATCGGCACCGGCCCGACCGCCAACACTTCATCGATTTTCATCCCCTGTGCAATCAATTCACGCAGCTTGTCGGTCACTAATCCCTTTTCTCCATAGCTGCCATCATCCGTCGTGACGTACAACGCATCGCTCACCTGCCTCATCTCGTTCTCGAGTAACACCAGGTCGCGGTTTCTGCCGCCCAGAATCGTCACGATCCGGTTTCCCGCTCGCTTCAGCGCCACGGTCGTCGGATATGCCAGGGCCGTCCCGACTCCGCCTCCAACCACAACCACCGTGCCAAAATTCTTGATTGTCGAAGGCTTTCCGAGCGGCCCCACGACATCCAGGATCCCGTCGCCGGTTTCCAGCGCATTCAACTGCTGCGTCGTTTTGCCCACCGACTGCACCACAATCGAAATCGTGCCCCGCTCCGCGTTCGAACTCTCAATCGTCAACGGAATTCGCTCGCCTTGTTCGTGCAACCGCAGAATCACAAATTGTCCCGCTCGGTGTTTTCGGGCAATCCGCGGCGCTTCAATCACGAATCTCTTGATCTGCGGAGCTATGAATCCTGCCTGCTGAATCCTGAACATGCACACCCCTCACACCCACTACCCACCATGATCCAGCATGTGGATTTGCAAGACGAAAGCCATAACGACGGCAATGCCTGTCACAATAAGCGGCTTGTTATCATAAGGATAGGAACATGGCTGCTTCGCAAAACCACGCAAAACGCGCTGCCCTGAGAGAACTACCCCAACCTTAGAGGCTTCGCTGCGTTACCTCACCCAGCGCTCTCCCGAGCCAAACCCTGGTGATTTGCTGCCGGATTGCAGCACAAATCCTCCAAAATCAATTGAGTCCCGAAGACGCGGTCCCTTCCGAACCTGTCGCCGCTTTGATCAGGATCGGCCACCTCGGAAACGCGTAGTTCCCGCCGACATCATCAATCACATTAATTTGGCAGGTGTAGAATCCCGGCTTCAGCGACTGCAGCGGAATCTCCATCTGGAAAATCACTGCCTTGCGGTCCGTCGCCGTCATCTGGTGCGCCACGATGGGTTTGGTCTCATACACTTTTGTTTCGCCTTGCAGAAATTCAATGCTCGTCAGTACCCGCACCGAGCCCTTTGGTTCTTTCGGTTCGTTGGCCTCATTTGTGGCCTCGGCTGCCTTGCTTTTTGCCGCGTCATACACTTCGTATTGCAGGAACAGCTTCTGGTCTTGCGTGAACACGTGCGTCACGCTCGGCACCAATTCTGTCTGTTCGCTCACGAGCGGTTGAAAGCCTTTCTTTTTTTGCGTCGACGGCACCCGCTGGCTGCTCAAAACCACGCTGCTCATCCGCATGGGGGTCTTCCGCAAATCCGGAATCCTCACATCCGTTTCGAATGACCCCATCCGCCCGGTGCGATTTTCCCGCACGATAAATTTCAAATGATAATTTCCCGGCGCCAGCACAAAACTCGTGTTGTACTGCACGTTCTTTCGCCGCACCTGTTGCGCGCTGTCCACCGCCAGCTTCACGGTGTCGCGCAATCGGCCCACCGGGAATTTCCCGCCTTCCCGCACTTGCCCAATGATGTCCAGTGTTGCGCTGTCCTTATCCTTCTCTTGCACAAATGGAATCTGCGATCCCGGCACCACCAGCGACACCGACAGGAAGTAGTGCGAATCGTCCGCCCGGAAATAGGCCGTTCCCGCATATACCGCCACATCCGTCTGCGGCAGGTCCGCTGCCAGTTCGTCCTCCAGCTGCTCCTCGCGGTCCGTTTGCTTCATGTGTTGATAGTCGCGGTCCGCGTAGTATCCCGCCCGGTATTCCAGCTTCACATCGGGCCGGTTGAGCTGCACCTTCAGCCGCCGGAAGTGCCCGTCCTTCAAATGGTTTGTGCTCGTATAGCCCAGAACGTAATACGCCGAAGTGTCCTTCTGCACCTGGCTGAACACCCCGCTCAAATCGTTCGTGTCCATGAACGCTTTGCCGCCCGTGTCGGCCGCCAGCGTGTACAACGTTTCCTGCGACGCATCGTTCGCGTTCAAATCGTTCAGTACCGATGCCCCGCTGTACGCTGACTGGCCGTGCAAACTCGCAGCCTGGGCCTGCCCTCCCGGTGGAAACGCCGACAGTCCCCGCACGTCCACCGGATAGATTGCAACGTTGGCCCGCACGGCCGCTGCCGTCGCCGCTCGCAACGCCGACTGGTTGTCCACGCCGGACTGCGTGATCCCGTTGCTGAAATAAATCAAACTCTTCTTCTGCGGAATCTTTCCCATTGCCTGCATTACCGCCTGCAACGCCAGCAGCTTCCGGTCCGCGCTGAAGGTGTTGTAGTCCGTGTCGTCCGGCGTGTACGACCCGCTCGTCTCCGCTTCTCCCTCGGCGCTTCCGGTGCTTCCATTCTCGAATCCTTGCCCCTCGCTGGAGTTGTACGCGGCAAGCTTGGCCAGGATTTTGCTCTTGTCATCGCTGAAATCCAGGTCCAGGCTCAAATTCGTGGCCAGCGACATCAGCGCCACCAGGTCGGCCGGCTGCATTTTCGCGTTCACATACTTCTGTCCCGCTTCGACCGCGCGGTCAATGTCGTCAGGCTGCATCGCCGAAAAATCAAAAAACAGCAGCATCAGTCGCCGGTCGCGCCCTTCCAGGTTTTTCTGTTGGCCCGAGCTCAGCAACTTTCCCGGCGCTGCCGTTCCGCTCACCGTCGTTCCGGCTGCGCCCGCCATTGCCAGATCGTCCACATGCTCGAAGTCGAAGCTCACCAGGTCTTGTTTCTTTCCGTCCTCGTATACCGTGAAATCCTCGCTCTTCAAATCCTTGATCAGATTCCCGTGCTTGTCTCGCGCCACTACGTTCACCAGCACCACTTCCGTCGACACCCGTACCCGCGCGCCGCTCTCGACCGGGGCCTGCGGCTGCTGCGCCAGCAGGTTGCCCATCGCGAGCCACACCAACAACAGCGCCGTTGCCGCCCTTGCGAGTTTGGCCTCTAATCGCATCTTCGCAACTGTCAGAACCGGAATCTCGCCACCATGCTCACCCGCCTCATGTTGCTCACTCCCGTCACTTGCCCGAACGTCAGCGAGTTCACCACCGTATTTATATTCGAAAAATACGGTGTATTGAAAACGTTGTTCGCCGTCAGCCGCAAATCCAGCGATCGCGACTCGCGAATCACGATCGTCTTGTTCACCGACATATCAAACGTGAATTGCGCCGGCCCCAGAATAATATTCCGTCCCGCATCTCCATACACCGTTCCGCCTGCGCATCCCGGTCCCGGCACGCAAAACGCCGCGGTATTGAACCACTCCCCGGTCGTCGGATTCGATATTCCCAGCGGCTGGCCTGCCACCACGTTCGCTCGCTGCGATCCGCTCACTCCCCGGTTGATGTCCACCGATGCCCCCAGCACCCGTGGCGTAAAATACAGTCCCGAAGCGATCGTGAAATCCCCGCTCCACTGCCACCCACCGAGCACGTGCGACATAGCTCCTGTCGTCACGAACCGCCGCCCGTCCCCGAAGGGTATGTCGTAGATCCAGTTGCCGATGAACTTGTGCGTTTGGTCAAAACTCGAAAGCCCGCGGTCTCCCGGCAGGTAAAATGGATTCTGCACCACCACCGCTCCTCCGCCACCGATCGAAGACGCATCATCGATCGATTTGGAGAATACATAGCTCGCACTGATTCCCAGTCCCTTCGACATCCTCTTTCGCACTCGCACCGATCCCGCGTTCAGGATCGAGTTTCCTTCCGAGGATTCGTAAATGAACGGTGCGGCAGCTTCATTCGAGGCGCAGCTGTCCGTCGCCGCGCAACTCGGCACCAGCGCTCTTTCCGTATCCAGACGCGTGCCCTTGGCCCCGTTGTAACCCACATTCAGCTGCACGTTGCCCGGGAGCTGCCGCTGGATATCCAGGTTCCAGATCTGCACGTAAGCCAGCTTGTAATTTGGATCCAGCGCGTAGTTGTTGGTCACCAATGGCTCCGGGCTCACCGGAAATCCGTTCTCCAGCGTCAGAAAATTTCCGTACGGGCTGACATTTGTAGCCGTGGTCGCAAATGGCGGCTGGTACGCAAAATTCCGGATGAACGTGCCGTACTGCCCCAGGTTGTAGTTGATTCCGTATCCTGCCCGCACCACGATGTTCTTCTCTGCTCTCCACGCCAGTCCCACTCGCGGTGCGTAGTTATTGCGCTCCGGTCGCACCAACGACAGAGGAAAAACTCCCGAATAAGGTCCCGTCTGTCCCGGCAATACGCGGGATGCGGCAATCAATTCAGGACTGAAAGTCGTGTCCAGGTTCGCGATGTGATTGTCGACCTCGGTAAAAGGCCCGATGTATTCGTAGCGCAATCCCAGGTTCAGCGACAGTTTCGGGAATATCCGCCAATCATCCTGCACAAACAAATCGTACGAATTTGCCCGAAACTGGTACTCCGACGTTCCCGACTGCAGGCTGGTTTGTTGCGGCAAGCCCAGCAGGTAGTCCGCAAAATCAATGCCCGTGCCTGAAACCGGCTGCGTGCTTCCTGGCAGGTACTCCGCGGTTGCGAACCCCGTGAACACGAAGCTTCCTTCTGCATTTCTCGCGGAACGAAAATCCTGCAGGATTCGCCGGTAGTCGCCACCGAAACGCCAGTTATGCTTTCCGCGGCTCCAGACCACCGAGTCGGTTATCGCATACGTTTGGTCGAGTTCGCGGCTCGGTACCGGTCCGTTCAGCCCTGCAAAACTGTTAAACGAAATCCCTGGCAAGCCCCAGTTGAAAGGGTCGGTTGAAATTCCTGTAATACCGGCGTTGCCCGCCACGTCGATCGCTCCCGAATAGAGATTCGTCGTGGAAACCCGGTTATGGTTGTAGGTAAACCCCGCGGTGTTGGTGATGCGTCCCTTCCCGTAGGTCCATCTCGCGTTTCCGTTCCACCCTTGTGTGTTTGTGCTTCCCGCTAACGACGGAAATGGGTTCACAATCGCCGTCGTGTTCCGCGACCAGTTGAATCCGATGTTCAAATTGTTCCGCGGTCCCCCTCTTCCTGCTCCTCGCCCTCCGCCTCCTCCGCCGAGCGGCCCGAATCCCGGTCCTGCTCCGCTTATAAAATTGTGGATCAGCCGCATGCTCAGGCTGTCGGAATCGCTTTCGTCCGACGTGATGTAGTGAAAGTTCTGCGCGGCTCCCGGCAAATTCGGCAAGGGGATATATGGCAGGAGCGCTGTCGCTGCTGGACTGAACAGGCTGGGATCGATCGCATTATTGGCAAAAGGCTGGCCCGTCGTTGGATTGAAAATCGTGATGGGGTTGCCGTTCTTGTCTGTCAGCCCTGAAAAATTGCCATTTCTCTCTGCCACGGTTGGAACGGTGCTAAACGCATCGTAAGGAGTGCCGCCTCGCGTTCCGTTCCATCCAACGGTAAAGAACGTGCTCTTGCCCCAATCGAACAGCCCCGGCACTTTCAGCGGCCCGCCCACGAACGCCCCGAAGCGTAGCTGGTTGTAGCTCGCCTTCGCGGCCTCTCGTCCTGTCAGCGAATACGACTGTGCGTCCAGCGCGGCATTGTCGTCCTGGAAATACAGAAATCCATGCGGCTGGTTGATATTAAACCCGCGCCCCAGTCGCCCCATCATCACAGGCCCGCCAGTCCCTCCCGGTCCGCCGCCGGGTCCGCCCCCTGGGCCGCCCGCCATCGGGCCGAATGCCCCTCCGCCCTCTCGCTGCGCGCGATCCCGGAATTCCTGAATCCTTTGTTGCAGCTCGTCCTCGCTCCCGCCTCCAAAATCCTGGCTGCGTCCCTGCGCTCCCGCGATGCTTACAGACTCTGACGAAATATCCGCTCCGGCTCCATTCATCGGCAAACTCGATAGATCGCTCGCGCCCACTGCTCCGCCCGCAACTCCATTCTGGCCATTTCCCGCCGTCAACCCGGAGAGCGCATTGTCCACCGCCAAGCTCTGAAATCCGCGGCTCGCGGCTGTGGCGTTGTTCGCGCGTTCTGCCTGTTGTTCTTGCTGGCGCGACGCCAGCAGCAACTCCGCTTCCACTTTGCCCGCTGGATTCTCCGGATTCAGAACCACTTCGCTGGTCTGCGTGGCGAAGCCCATGAATTCAATCTTCACCACGTATCGGCCACGCGGCAGGTTCTTAAATACGAACGAACCGTCAACTCCGCTCGCCACACTGTACTTTTTCCCCGTCAGCGTGTTCGATGCGGTTACCGTCACACCTGGCAGCGTGGTCTTCCCGCTTTTCACCGTGCCGCTGATTTGATAGCTCGCCGCAGCCGTTTGCCCGGGCGGCTCCTGCCCTACCGCCAAACACACAAACAGAATCACGCAAATCAGCGCCAGGCAGAGCAACACCACGATTCCGCGCAATACCACCTTCACAATTTCTCCTACGGCTTGGGAGGCGTTGCTTCACTGCCCGGTGCCTTTTGCCCGCTGTTCTGCTCTCTCATTTCCTGCATGCGCTTCCACTGCTCCGCGTTCATCACCATCACTCCCTTGGGCACGAACACATCCTTTCCCATCGCGCCCCGGGCCATCACGTGATCGCCAACCTGAATATCCGCCATCGTGATACTGTCCCGCCCCTTCCTCAGAGAAGTCTCTTCGTTCAGTTCCAACGTCTGCGTCACGTTGTCTGGCCGCAACACGGTCAGCCGCGGAGCATCGATTGCCTTCACCTCTCCCACTACGTAGTCTTTTCCGAGCGTCCCCATTTGCCGGCCGCCCGCCCCTCCCGGTCCGCCTGGACCGCCCGGGCCTCCCGTCCGTGCGCCCACCATCCTGGCCGTTACGCTGTGATCCGCGTTCTCATCTCCTCGCACCATTACCATGTCCCCGACCTTGAAATCTGTGGCCTTGGCCGGCTCGCGATCCTTGCGAAACTCGGTCTGGCCCGTCAGCTTCACCGTCAGAGTCTGGCCATCCGGCGTTGCCAGTTCGATTGCCCCATCTCGTATGCCCGTGATCTTCCCAAACAGCGGCCGTGGCCCCCCTTCTCCCCGCTGCCTTGTTCCTGGGTTTTGCGCCGCTGCGCCGCCGCTTGCCGGATCTTGGCTTCCTGCGCTCGCTGGATTCGGTGCGCTCGTACTATCCGGCGCTTGCGCGCGGGCGCCCATGGCGCCAAGCAATCCAAGGCAGCCGACGCCGATCGTCAATAGAACATCCCTTCGTTTCACTTTGCACCTCACTCCTGAATTCATTCTGCTCCTTAGACGTGCGCCCTTGCTCCCTCGTGTCTTGTGATTGCAGACACCTCGGCAGCTGCACCTCTATTAAGCTTCCCTCCAAGCCTTCGGAAGGTTCCCGCCCCAAAGGCATTTTATTGTCGTGAATTGTAGAACTTAGCCGGCGTCAGCGGCGCATTTGCACGCTCAGAAAACCCGCAAAATACCAAGTTAAACCCAGCCGCTCGCAGTCAGAAACCTTTCGCGTGTTCGCCGCAATCTCGCAGGATCTTCCGGCTTGCCTCGACCAAGCATCGCGCATACAAATCCGCATCGCCACTCACGGATTCCGGGTTTGTCACCAACTGCGCTGTCCTGCAACCCGCCCGCCTCCCCGCCTCGACATCCGTTTCGGAATCTCCGATCATCCATGAAGACCGCAAATCAATCTGATGTTCCTTCGCCGCCGCCAGTAACATTCCCGGCGCCGGTTTGCGGCAATTGCACGCCGCGTCCTTCTCGTGCGGGCAGTAATAAATTCCATCCAGCTTTGCTCCCGCCGCGCCAAGCTCCTCGCGCATGCGTTGGTGCATCGCTTCCAGCGTTTCGACGCTCAGCAACCCTTTGGCCACGCATCGCTGATTGCTGATCACGATAACGCTCCATCCCGCCCGGTTCAGCAACGCAATTCCATCCGCCACTTCCGGCAGAAAATGGAAATCCTCCCAACGCGTTATGTATTCGTCTTCGCTTGCTTTGCGATTGATTACCCCGTCACGATCCAGAAACACGCCTCTCTTCATGCAAAAAGCTCCTGCTCCACGATCTCGCAGATCGCGTGCCCGATCAGAATGTGGCACTCCTGAATACGCGGAGTTTCGTCTGTCGGCGCCGAGATACAACTGTCCACGTCTCCCGAGCCTCTGAGTTTGCCGCCGGTTTGCCCCGTTAGCGCGATGGTCCGTAGCCCCATTTTCTTCGCGGTCGCCAGTCCTTCGAGAATGTTCGGGGAAGTTCCGCTTGTCGAAATTCCCACGGCCACGTCTCCGACGCGCCCCAACGCCTCGACCTGGCGTGAAAATGCCTGATCAAATCCGTAGTCGTTCCCAATGGCTGTCAGGCACGATCCATTCACTCCCAGCGCGATTGCCGGCAGCGCCGCGCGGTTGAAGGCAAACCGCCCTACGAACTCGGCGGCAATATGTTGCGCGTCCGCCGCGCTGCCCCCGTTTCCAAACAGCAGCAGTTTGTTCCCTTGCTGGAACGCCGCCACAATCGCGCTGCACGCGCGCGCAATTTCCGCGACTGTATTGGAATCATTCAGCAGCGTCTGTTCCACATCGATCGAAGCTCTTATCGACTTCCCAATCCGTGCCTGATAGTCACCCGATTGTTTCATTCATTCTCCGATTTCACTCCCAATGCACTCTCACTTCCCTCGGTCCCCTCTCCCACGCTGAAATACGTGCAATCGGGATGTTGAAATACCAGCGCGCTCACGCTCGCTTCCGGATCCATCATGAATCCCTCCGTCAGCTGCACGCCGATATCTTCCGGTCTCAGTATGTTCCAGATGCCCGCTTGGTCCTCCAGGTCCGGGCAAGCCGGATAGCCGAAGCTATAGCGTTTCCCGCGATATCTCGAGGTGAACCGCTGCGCCATGGTCATCTCTCGCAGGATCTGGAAATCCCCAGTCTTCTCGGATTCGCCGGTGCAACCATTCCGCGCAGGCTTCCGCGGATTCAATGGCCAGCGCCTGCAGTCCGTGCGACCTGAAGTAGTATCCTTCGTTCTTCGCCTTCTCGGCGCGTTCTCGCACACCTTGTCCTGCCGTTACCACGAACACCGCTACGTGGTCGCGCTTCCCGTCCTTCGGCTCAAGCACATAATCGCTCAAGCACAGTTGGTCGCCGCCCTGCTGCCTCTTGAATCGCCATGTCACCACCGGCTGTTTGCCGCCGGGCGCAAACAGATGCAATGCCTCGCCCTCGGCCTCGGCCGCAAAAAATTGCCATACCGCCCGCACCTTCATGAACTCCGCAGCTTCCTTCTTCACCTCTTCCATTTCATTGAACAACTCGACGGCCTTGGTCTCCCGCGCCGCCAGTTGTCGCTCGAAGTTGCCCTTGTACCCCATATGCCGCCCGTACAGCATAAACGGACTAACGTAGCTCCAGATCTCCCGCAAATCCGGCACCAGTCGGACTTTGCGGTCCAGATAACCTACCGGCGGGATTGGCAAATCCGTGCGTACTTTTGGCGAACGCTGCACCGCCGGCTTTTCCACTACCTTCACGGTCGTCGAAACGCTCACGCCGTTCCCGCTGGCCAATTGCTCGCTGAGCACCCTCGCTCGCGTCGCCGGGTCCATCAGTTCATTCATCAGCCGTAGCCCGGTCATGGCATCCTTCGCGTAGCACACCGCGTTTCCGTAACTCGGTGCGATCTTTTGTTGCGTAAACTTCGCGCTTAGCGCCGCTCCCCCTACCAGCAGCGGCACATCAATTCCCGCATCCTTCAAATCGCTCGCGGTGATCACCATCTGCTGCGCGCTTTTCACCAGCAAGCCCGAAAGTCCGATGGCGTCGGGCTGATGCTGCTGATACGCCTTGATCAGATCCTCCGGCGGCACCTTGATTCCCAGGTTCACCACCTCGAATCCGTTGTTCTTCAGAATTATCTCCACCAGGTTTTTCCCGATGTCGTGTACATCTCCCTTTACCGTCGCCAGCACCACTTTCCCGCGCTTCGCCGTGTCCGCTTTCTCCATGAACTGCTCAAGGTGATTCACCGCTGCCTTCATCGCTTCCGCCGACTGCAGCACCTCCGCCACAATCAGCTCATTCGCGTTGAACAGCCGTCCCACCTCCGCCATCCCGTCCATCAACGGCCCATTGATAATCGCCAGCGGCGCCGCGCCTTGGCCTCGCTTCAGCTCCAGGTCGCCCACCAGTCCGTCTCGCGTCCCCTGAATGATGTAGTTTGAGAGCCGCTGGTCCAAAGGCAGGTTTTCCGCCTTCACTTTCTCCTTCTTCGTGGCCCTTCGGGAGTGTTCCGTGATTGCGGCAATGTGGTACTGGTTGATTGCCGCCTTCTGCTCTTTGCTCTGCTGTCTCCAATCATCCGGCACATCATGAAGCAACGCCCCTTGCGGGTGGTCTGCCGGAACGTCCTTCGGCGCATGTTGAAACAGCAAATTCTCCGCCAGCCGCCGTTCGTGCTCCGGGATCGACGCAAAGCGGTCTAGCTTCTCGGTATTCACGATTGCCAGGTCCAGTCCCGCTTTCGTGCAGTAGTACAGAAATACCGAGTTCACCACTTCTCGTGCGCCCGCCGGCAACCCGAACGACACGTTCGATATCCCCAGTATCGTCCGCGTATCGGGCAGCGCCTCTTTAATCAGCCGAATCCCTTCAATCGTCTCCACCGCGCCGCCAATGTAGTTTTCATCTCCCGTGGCACACGGAAACACCAGCGGGTCGAAGACAATATCCTCCGGCGCCATCCGGTACTTTTTCGTCAGCAATTCGTAAGACCGCTTCGCGATCGCGAGTTTTCTTTCCCGCGTAAACGCTTGCGCCTGCAGCTTGTCCTCGTCGATGCAGCCCACCACGATCGCGGCGCCAAAGTCGTGCGCAACCGGCACCACTTTTTCGAACTTCTCTTCGCCATCTTCCAGATTGATGGAGTTGATGATCGCTTTCCCTTGGCAATACGTTAGCGCCAGTCCGACCGCCGTCGGATCGGTTGTATCGATCATGATCGGCGCTTTGATTTTCCGGATCAGCTTCTCGTAAAACTCCGGGATGTCCTTCTTTTCATCCCGCTCCGTGCTCTGCAGGCATACATCCACAATGTGCGCTCCGCCCTTCACCTGTCTGCGCGCGATCTCCGTCGCCTCTTCCCACTTTTCTTCCGCCACCAAATTCTTGAACAGTCGCGATCCAATCACGTTCGTCCGTTCGCCCACCAGCAGCGGTCGCGTCTGATCGTCTGCCTCGATCGTCTCGATCCCCGAGTACACCGCCCGGTGTGCTTCCGCCGGTCGCACCCGCGGTTTCTTCCCGTCCACCATGTGCGAAATCGCGCCGATGTGCTTTTCCGTTGTCCCGCAGCAACCTCCTACGATGTTCAGCCATCCGTGGTTCACAAATTTCTCTAGCTGCGCCGCCAGCGTGGTCGGCGTTTCCAAATACTTACCTTCCTCATCCGGCAAGCCCGCATTTGGATAGCAGGACACAAATTCACCCGTCAGCGTGCTCAGCGTCCGGATATGGTCGGTCATGAACTCCGGCCCGGTCGCGCAGTTCATTCCGAAGGCCAGCGGATGCGCGTGTCTCAGCGAAGCCCACATCGCCTCCACCGTTTGCCCCGCCAACATTGAGCCCATGGGCTCGATTGTCACCGACACCAGGAAGGGAACCGGCGTTCCAATTTCCCGGCCCAGTTTTTGAATCGCCAAAATTGCTGCCTTGATGTTCCTTGTGTCCTGGCAGGTCTCCACCAGCAGCAGATCTGACCCTCCCTCGATTAGACCTTTTGCTTGCACGTAGTAGCTATCCAGCAAGCCTTCAAATGTCACTCCCCCCGTCACGGTAATCGCCTTCGTCGTTGGCCCCATGGATCCCGCCACAAATCGTGGCTTTCCCGGCGTCGAGAACTCCTCCGCCGCTTGCCGCGCCAGCGTCGCCGCCCGCTTGTTCAACTCCTGCGCATCCGCTCCCAGCCCGTACTCGGCCAGCACCAGCGGCGTACCTCCAAAGCTGTTGGTCTCGACGATGTCCGATCCCGCTTCGAAATATTTTCGGTGGATGTCCAGCACCACGTCCGGCCTTGTCCGCACCAGGTTCTCGTTGCAGCCTTCCAGCGCCGCTCCGCCGAAATCCGCTGCCGTCAAGGACCGCTGCTGCAGCATCGTACCCATCGCGCCATCCAATACCAGGATGCGTTGCCCCAGCAGTTCGCGCAGTGCCTTGTCCGATTCCTTCAGGTTTCTCATTCAGGCCTTTTTTCCTCGAACTTCTCGTAACCTCGTGTCCCTAGAAGGACTTTTCGTCCTTCCTTCTCATCCCACTATTTTACGTGGCTTTGCTCCCGGAATCGACTCCTCTCCCTGTCACTCCCCACCCTCTCCAAAACAAGTCCAATCTGTCAGTAACAGTTCGTGAACATCTGTCCCCAAGGCCCTTGCCCCTGCGGCGCCCTTTCACTACCCTCAAGTACAGTGGCTACTAAACGCATGTCTCCGAAACTAACTGTCTGCTTGCTGTCCCCACATCCGCTCGTCTTGAGCGAATTTGAGCGTCTTCTTGGCAAAGCCTCGCAGTTCAAGGTCATTTCCAAGCAGCTCGAATCCACCTTGGCCCCCGACCTGCGCAATCTTGAGCCTCCCCGCGCTCAGGTCTTCGTGATTGACGCGCATGCCGCGCGCCAGGCCACCGGTGCTCTGCTCACCAACATCCTGGAACGTTACGCTGACGCGCGCCTCATCGTTGTGGGCGACTCCGTCAACGAAGCCAACGCCTACTCCCTGCTGCGCCTTGGCGTCAAAGGCATCCTCACTTACGCCGAAGCCCGCGATCAGCTGGCCCGCGCGCTTCCTCTCGTTTCGCAAGGCGGTTTCTGGGTGCCCCGTTCGGTACTTTCTGGTTTCGTCGATTCCATCCTCACGAGTCAGGGCCGGCGTCTCAAGACGGAATCCATCACCAATCTTAGCCGCCGCGAACAGGAAGTTCTCGATTCGCTTCTTGAGAATCTCTCCAACAAGGAAATCGCCAGCAAGCTCAATATTGCCGAACGCACCGTAAAATTTCACGTGTCCAACTTGCTCAATAAGTTCGGCGTTCGCCGCCGCGCTGACCTGATCCTTTTGACCTTTCAGCGCCGCATGGCCCAGGCCTAGCTCGCCTCGGTCTACATTTCCATTGGCCGACAGTGTAGGGACCGTTTTCTGAGGTGGTCCGCCAACGCAAATTTTTGCCTCCCCTCCAAGCGATTCTCACCAACCCTCCGTTTCCTGATTCCCGATCACTGATCCCTGATAACTCTGTAGTCTGTAGGGACCTCCTTATTATCCCGAGCTTGGCGAGGGGCTGAGGCGGTCCGCTAACACTAATTCTTGCCCCTTCCCACCCGATTCCGACCAATCGTTTCCTGATCCCTGATAACTGATCACTGGTCGCGCACTCTGCTGTCGCGTGCCATCCATAGATTAAAAGCCGCAGGGGACTGCCCGCTTTAGCCGGCAGAGGAATGCGGCTCTCTTGTTAGTTTGCTTGCGTATTTCTAACCTGGTGTTACACTGACGTTGTGATGGACACGCGATATCGAATCAGTGCAGGAGCGACGTACTCGCTCAAATATCACTTGGTTTGGTGCCCCAAGTATCGACTGAAAGTTTTGGTTGGACAAGTTGCGAAGCGACTTCGACAACTGTTGTACCAGAAGGCGCAAGACTTGGAGGCCGAGATTCACGCTTTGGAAATCAGGCCCGACCACGTTCACATATTCGTACAGTCTGACCCGCGACTGGCTCCCGCACATATTGCGGCACAGTTTAAGGGATTTACTTCTCACCAACTGAGAGAGCAATTTCCTTGGCTCAAGTCTCGCATGCCCGCTCTCTGGAGTCGAAGCTACTATGTCGGCAGCATCGGTACGGTTTCTGAAGCGACGGTGCGACGATACATCGCTAACCAAAAGATTCGAAATGCGTAAAACGTTCAAATATCGGCTATTCACGACTGGCCTCCAATCGAACGCTCTCGACAACCAATTGGGTGAGGCTTGCCGTTTGTACAACGCCGCCCTTCAAGAGCGTCGCGACGCTTGGAAACAGCGCGTCTCGATTAGCTACTATACGCAGGCGAAGCAGTTGAAGGACATTCGTGCTGCGGACGATTTGGGTCTGGCAAACTTCTCTTGTTGCCAAGATATCCTGCGGCGAGTGGATAAAACCTTTAAGGCTTTCTTTCTTCGAGTCCAGCGGCATCAAAAGGCTGGCTATCCACGATTTAAGTCTCGTCGCCGCTGCGATAGTATTACCAAGTTACGGAGACGGTGTCAGGCTTGCGGGGAATAGGCTTCGGGTTCAAGGGGTCGGGGAAATGGAAGTTAAATTGCACCGTCCTGTTGCTGGCACGATCAAAACTGTCACGGTGAAACGTGAATGCGGCAAGTGGTACGCCTGTTTCTCGGTTGAATGCGAGGCGAAACTGCTTCCTGCTCTGGATAACGCCATCGGTATCGACGTAGGTCTTGAGTCTTTCGCTACGCTGTCCAACGGCACGAAGATTCCCCATCCTCGTTGGTATCAGCAGGCTCAGGCAAGACTTCGGAGAGCACAACGGCGTGCCGCTCGGCGTAAGAAAGGCAGTAATCGGAGACGTACAGCAGTTGCTTTGCTTCAGAAGGTTCATGCTCGAATCTGGCGATTGCGAAATGAGTATCAGCATCGGCAGTCCTTCAAACTGGTTCGAGACTTCGGCACAATGGTTATCGAAGACTTGAACATCAAAGGGTTGTCTGCTGGAATGTTGTGCAAGTCTGTTCACGATGCTGGCTGGGCTTCCTTCATTGCAAAAGTCACCTACAAAGCTGAGAACGCTGGTAGGCAATTGATTGCCGTGAATCCTGCTGGCACATCGCAGAAGTGCATCTGCGGAGCCTCGGTGCGAAAAGCACTCTCGGATAGAGAGCACGTCTGCATCGAATGCGGTCTGATTGCTCCCCGTGATGTGGTGTCTGCTCAAGTAATTCTCCAAAGGGCTCGGATAAGTCCTTCAGGCGTCAACGAAGCGGAGGTAATCGCATGCGTAGCCTGAGAAGCCGTCCCGCTTTAGCGGACGGAGAAGTCACCTGTGCTTAAAATTCCTTCAAGCCGCCGCACCACATGACCACCTTCTACGTCGAACAGTTTGGCTGCCGCGCCACGCAAGCCGACGGCGCCGCCATCGAGCGGCAATTACGCGAGCAAGGCTGCTCGGCCTCTTCCGAGCGCTCTTCTGCCGACGTCGTTATTCTCAATACCTGCACCGTCACCGCCGCCGCCGACGCTCAAGCTCGCGACGCCATCCGCAAGATCCACTCGGCGAATCCTTCCACACGCATCATTGTCACTGGTTGTTACGCGCAACGCGCCCCGGAAGACATCGCTCGTCTCGCAGGCGTTTCCTTCGTCGTTGGCAATTCCCATAAACCGCAAATTCCTCGCCTTGTGCAGCAGCTCCCTGGCGGGCCCATTCTGAGCCACACCTCGTTAGCAATCTTGGCGGCGCCGCCTGCTTCCTCCGGTCACACCGCAAGCGAGGCTGTTCCTAACCACTGCGCTCCCATCCTTACTGGCAACATTTCCGAGCTTAGCGATGTGCTCGTCGCTCCTGTTCTTGGTGGGGAAGGGAATCACACCCGCCCAACCCTCAAAATTCAGGACGGCTGTAATTCTCGCTGCTCTTTCTGCGTGATCCCGTTTGTTCGCGGCAAATCCCGCAGTCTTCCGGCACCCGCGGTTGTTTGTGAAATCCAACGCCTCGCCGATTCTGGCTTTCGTGAGATCGTTCTCAGCGGCATCAATCTCGGCACCTACGGTCGCGATCTTTCTCCCCGCGTCGAATTCCTCGATCTTCTCCGCCGCATCCTCGAGGAAACTCCCGTGCAACGCCTCCGCATCAGCTCCATCGAACCTCTCGACGTTACCAGCGACCTCATCGACCTGTTCGCGTCGACCGATCGCATGGCCTCCCATTTCCACATGCCTCTGCAATCCGCCTCGGACCGTATCCTCGCCGCCATGCATCGTTGGTACCGCGCCGAGCACTATTCCCGCCGCGTTGAACTTATCCGCGCGCGCCTTCCTCACGCCGCCATCGGCGCCGACGTCATCACCGGTTTCCCCGGCGAAACCGAAGCCGATCACGCCGCCACTCTGCGCTTCATCGAAGATCGCCCATTCACCTATCTCCACGTCTTCTCCTATTCCCGCCGCCCCGGCACTAAAGCCGCGTCCCTCGCAAATCATCTGCCAGGCCGCACCATCAAGACCCGCGCCCGTGAACTTCGCGCCCTCGCCGAAACCAAATCTGCGGCCTTTCGCAATTCCCAAATAGGTCGCACGTTGCAACTCCTGACCCTGCGTCGCGGCCGAGCTCACATTCATTCGACTCCCGCTCTTTCTGAGAACTATCTCTCCGTCGAACTCCCGCTTGTCCTTCCACCCAATCAGTTCGTCGCCGCCTGTGTCACCCATCTCGCCGGTACCGTCCTTCTTGCATTGCCCCTTGAGCCTGCCCTCGTGTAAATTGACCATGGTCGTTAGACTGGACGGTGCATGTACGTTCTTGGTATCTCCACATTAGGCCGCAGTTCAGCCGTCGCCCTGCTCAATGACCGCGGCGTCCTCTTTGCCATTGAAGAGGAAAAACTTACTCGTCTGCAGGACTCTACCGATGTCCCTCGGCTCGCACTCGACCGCTGCCTCCTTGAAAATCGTTTGAAGCTTTCCGAAATCCGTGCCATCGGGCTCGCCGATCGCGTTCCTCCAGCCGCACGCCCTCGAGGCAAGCGTCATGTCCGTTCCGCCGCGCAAGAGCTTCTTCACCAGCTTCTTCGCGACGGTCCCCGGCCTGCCCATTTCGATCATCATCTCTGCCACGCTGCCAGCGCCTACTACACCTCGGGCTTCGATCGCGCCCTGGTTCTCTCCCTCGATCAAGGCATCGGCTCGCACGCCGGTCTAATCGCGCTCGGCGATGGCGACGAGCTCGAGCCTCTGCGCTCTTTGAAATTCCCCGATTCTCTCGGTTGGTTCTATTCCCGGGTCACGGAACTTGCCGGGCTTCGCCCGCTCCGCGATGAACACAAGATTCAATGGCTCAGCAAGGATGGCCAACCGGAATTTCTTCCCGTGTTCCGCAAATTGTTTGTGTGCAAGCCCAACGGCAGCATCGCTCTCAATCGCCGCTATTATCTGTCCGGCCCCGACCATCGCGGCATTTTCTCGCCGCAGTTCTATCGTGAACTCGGGGTTTCCTCACGCGGCTTTGCCCGCACCCCGGCGTGGCGCGCCAATATTGCTCGCAGTGCTCAGGATTATGTCGAGGAAGTTGTCTTGCAGCTGGCCACCAATTTTCGTGAGCAAACTTCCGCGCGTTCTCTTTGTCTGGCCGGCGGCTTGTTCTTGAATGTTTTGCTCGTGCGCGCCCTTGAATTACGCGGCGGCTTTGACCATGTCTATGTCCAGCCCGTCTCCGGCAATTCCGGCACCGCACTCGGTGCCGCTTATCTCGCGCTCAAGAAAACTACCGGCCATTCCACCCGTGCTCCGCTTGCCACTCTTTCCCTCGGCATGCACGCTGATTCCCAGGAAATCAAGACTGTTCTGGACAACTGTAAAATCACCTATCACTACCTCTCCGGCGAAGACGAACTCGTCGGCGAAGCCGCGCGCCTTCTACTTCGTGACAAAATTGTTGCCTGGTGCCAGGGCAGCTCCGAATTCGGGCACCGCGCCCTTGGCAATCGCAGCTTGCTCGCTTCGCCCTTTTCCGAATACATCGTGGAGAACGTCAACCAGTACATCAAGCATCGCGAGGAATTCCATCCCTTTGCTCTTTCCGTTCCCGCGGAACGCGCCGCCGACTATTTCGAGGCTTCTCCCAACTGTCGCTTCATGGCCTCACTCGCCACCCTCACGAAACCCGTCGCCGGTCTCGAACGTTTCGCCTTCCATGGCAACGCCATCCGTGTTCACACCGTCGAACGCACCGCCAATCCGCTCTTCTGGAAGCTCCTTCACAAATTCGGCGAGTCGGCCGCCGCTCCCATCCTCGTCAATACTTCCTTCAACCTCTTCGGCGAACCTCTCGTCACCGATCCCCGCGGCGCGGTCCGCAGTTTCTACTGCGCCGGCATCGACGCCTTGGCCCTGGGCCCGTTCCTGCTGGTGAAGTGACGGACCGGTAGCAACGCTTCACGCCACGCCACTCTGCAATGCTGGATTGTTAACTCCATGTTTTGCCCAAAACGAATCGCTTGTCATCCGGAGCGCAGCCAAGGACCTCAACCTAAACCTTACGTCCGCGCTTCATCCCTCAAATATCACCTGTGCCAGCGCCTGCTCCGCCGTATGCGTGATGCTCACCGCAATATTCTTCACCCCCAATCCATCCGCAATCTTCCTGGCTTCGCCCTTTAGCGCCAACGTAGGCCGGCCACCCCGCTGTCGCACCACTTCCACATCCACCCAGCGCACGCCACGGCTCCATCCGGTCCCGAGCGCCTTCATCGCCGCCTCTTTAACCGCGAATCGTCCCGCGTAGCGCTCGTACTTGTTCTTGAACTGCTCGCAGTAAGCAACTTCGTCCAGCGTGTACACCCGTCGCAGGAACCGCTCTTTTTGCGTCTCAATCACCGCCTGAATCCGCGGCACCTCTGCAATGTCGATTCCCATTCCCACGATCATGGCTCACCTTTCAGTAGCGGCTTCTCTCCCGCAGCGGCACGCCCGTTTCTTACCTTTACCTGGTTGCGATTATACTGTTCGGATTGTGGCTGCCACGAAAACATTGAAAAGAAATCATCGCACGCGTCAACACGCGGAGCCCTCCGCGCGCCGTCCCTCCGTTTCTTCTCCGTGGTTGCTGAAGCGCTCCGGTGGACTGCAAATCTTGCAACTCGCTCCCTTCGCGAAAATTCCCTGGCTGGTCCACGGTTTCAGCATGCGCCTCGGCGGAACCAGTGTCCTCGACGGCGAGAAAGTTCTGAATCTTGGTTTCATGGAGTGGGATTCCCGCGAAGCGGTGATAGAAAATCGCCGCCTGCTTCAGTCCGCTCTCGCTGCCAAAGGCCTTACGTTCTTGCCGCTGAAGCAGATGCACTCCGACGTCGTTCATGTCTTCTCGAAGCCCGCCGCCGCGCCTCCGAAAGGCGACGCCTCGCTCACAAACACCCCCGGCCTGTTGCTCGGCGTGCAAACTGCCGATTGCGTGCCCATTCTGCTCGTTGATCCAAAGAAACGCGTCGTCGCCGCGGTTCACGCTGGTTGGCGCGGCACGCTCGCGCGCGTCGCTCAAAAAACCGTTGGCCGCATGCAACTCGAATTCGCCTGTAGACCTGTCGACATTCTCGCCGCGCTCGGCCCCTCCATCGGCCCTTGCTGCTATGAAGTTGGTGTCGAGCTGGTCAGCAAATTCACCGCGCAATTCGCCGACGCGCACGATTATTTCGACGAACCGCGCACCGGAGACGAACCCAATCCCATTCAGTGGCTCAACATGGCGCCACCGGGCCACCAGCCGGCTCCGAAAAATGTCCACCTCGATCTTCGCGGGGCCAATCGCTCGCAACTTATGGCCTCAGGCCTGCGCCCCAACAACATCTATTCCGCGGACCTCTGCACCGCCTGCCGCACCGATCTGCTCTTCAGTTACCGCCGCGAAGGCCCGCTCTCAGGCCGCCTCATGTCTGTCATTGGAGTTCGCCCGATAAGCTGAAACGCCTCGATGAATCCCCTTAACAACCTGTCGGAATGGCCAAAACGGTCATTCTGAGGGCATCCGACGAGGATGCTCGAAGAATCTAAACTCTGCGATTTTTGGGAATGGCGCGGCGCAGCGCAGAGTGTCGCCTTGAGTCCTTCTACTGGATAACGCTTAGCGGCGAACTCTTTACTTCCATCAGCGCCAACTGCCCGCACGCCGCCATCACGTCGCGTCCCCGCGAATACCGCACAAACGCCGGCACGCCCTTATCCCTCAAAGCTTTCTGAAACCTATCGATCGTTTCCGCGCTTGATTCCTTGTACGGCAACTCGCCCGGATTCCACGGAATCAGGTTCACTTTTACACGATCCAGCGCCGCCAGCAATTTCACCACTCGTCGCGCGTCTTCCACTTTGTCGTTCACGCCACCCAGCATCACATACTCAAACGTCAGGTGCTCCCAATTCCGCAGTGGATATTTCCGGCAAGCTTCCATCAGCATTTTCAGCGGATACTTTTTGTTGATGGGCATCAGCACGTCGCGCTGCTCGTCAGCGGACGCATTCAACGATATCGCCAGCTTCGGCCGAACCGCTTCCTTCGCCAGTCGCTCGATTCCCGGCACCACCCCGCTCGTCGAGAGCGTTACCCGCTTCGGCGAAAGTCCCACTCCTTTCGCATCCAGCAAAATTCGCAGCGCAGCCATCACATTCTCGAAATTCAGCAGTGGTTCGCCCTGCCCCATCAACACCACATTGGTTCGCGCCGCAAGCGCCGAACTCTCCTGTTCGCCCTCAGCGTCTTCCATTTTCCCAGCGCTCACTCGTCCACCCATCTCTACTAGCGGCACCACGACCTGCGCCAGCATTTCTCCGGCCGTCAAATTCCGGATTAACCCTAACTTCGCGGTCAGACAAAACTGGCAATCCACCGCGCAACCTGCTTGGGTCGATATGCAAATTGTCTGCCGCCCTTCGCTTGGCATGAACACCGCTTCCACCGCCGTGGGCTTCGTGCGTGCCGCTTTTGGTATCTCCGTCGAGGCTTGTTTCCCAATGCTCAGTGCGAACAGGTACCTCACCGATCCATCGCTCGACTCGTACCTCTGGCGCACAACCGGCATGGTTACCGTTGCTTCTTGCTGAAGCTTCTCTCGCAGCGCCGCGGGCAAATTCGTGAAACTCGCGACGTCAAACTTTCTCTCCGCATACAATGCGTGGTAGATCTGCCCGCCCCGGTACGCCGGTTCTCCCAGTGTTTTGCAGTACGCTTGAAGCTCCAGTTTCGATTTCCCCAACAATTCCATTAACGCCAGACCTCACTCACCATTCTCTCATTTTCCAGCAATCTCTCTTTCCCCTTCCGCGCTACGCCCGCTTGCCGGGCCAATGCGCCTCCCGTTTTGTGCCTCCTACCGTACCGAGTTCCCCTGATTAAAAGGTGCTTTCCCAAGTACTGCCCCAAGCGACACCCCCTCCTTCAGCATACAAAAAATTGACAATAAAGCACTTATCTAACTCTCGCCTCCCGCGCCACCCTATGCCACAATGTCTTATGACTTCGACCACGCGCGACATCCATCGCCACGTCCTCCCCAACGGACTCGTTGTCATCACCGAAACCATGCAGCACGTCCGCTCCGTCTCGGTCGGTGTCTGGGTACGAAACGGTTCCCGCCGCGAAGCGGCCACCGAAAACGGCCTTGCTCACTTCCTCGAGCATATGGTTTTCAAGGGTACCGAGCGCCGTTCCGCCGAAGACATCGCCCGCGAAATGGATTCCGTTGGCGGCATGCTCGACGCCTTCACCTCCAAGGAACAAATCTGCTTCAACGCCAAGGTCCTCGACGAGCATCTTCCCATCGCTTTCGACGTCATCGCCGATCTCATTCTTCGTCCCAAGTTCGACTCCGGCGACGTCAAGAAGGAGCGCCAGGTCGTCCTTGAAGAAATCAAGATGGATCTGGACAATCCCGAATATCTCCTCCACGACGTGTTCACCCGCGGCTTCTGGCCGGAACACTCCCTCGGCCGTCCCATCCTCGGAACTCCCGAAACCGTCCGCAATTTCAGCCGCGAGTCCCTCCTTCGCCGCTTTCAGGATTGGTTCGCGCCCGATCATATCGTCATCACTGCCGCCGGCAACGTCACCCACCAGCAGGTGCTCGATCTTGCGCAAAAGGAATTTGGCCACCTCGAGCCTTCCGGTCATCTCGACCCGGAACCCGTGCCTCTCACCGCCGCGCCCATCAATCTCGAAACCAAGCGCGACCTCGAACAGGTTCATCTTTGCGTTGGCGTACCCTCCATCCCCTTGGCCGACGAACGCCGCTTCGCTGCCGCGGTTCTCAACAATCTTCTTGGCGGCGGCATGTCTTCGCGTCTGTTTCAGAACATTCGTGAAAAGCAGGGCCTGGCCTACGCCGTCTTCAGCGAACTCACTCCCTATTCCGACGCCGGCATGTTAAGCGTCTACGCCGGTACCGCGAAGGAGACCGTCGGCCAGGTTCTCGATCTCACCATCGCCGAATTTCGCGCCATGAAGGAATCTCCTCTCACCGAGGAAGAGCTCCTCCGCGCCAAGAACCATCTCAAAGGCTCGCTGATGCTTTCGCTCGAGTCCACCAGCTCCCGCATGTCCAATCTCGCCCGTCAGGAACTCTATTTCCACCGCTTCGCTTCTCTCGACGAAATCCTTACCTCCATCGATGCCGTCACTCGCGAGGACGTTCAGTCTCTGGCTCGCCGCTTCTTCCAACCCGACCACATCGCCGCCACCGTCCTCGGCCCCATCAACGGCTTCGCCCTCTCCCGCGATCGCCTAGCCTGCTAGTCCCGCAGTTTGCATTTCGGATTTCTTTAGGAGCTTCAGCTCCGACATTACGCATCTAGTTTTTCCCAGGCTTCAGCCCCTGAGGAGCCTGCACTTCCGCACTATATCCTCCAGCTTGCAATTCATTGAGTGCTTGAGCGTGTCCATCGCGAGCGCAGCGAGAAATCTGCTTTTGCCTCGACGCCACCGTCAGTTCGGAGTCCTTCCGCAATCTTCCCCGTCGTAGCGTATTCAATATGACCCGTCGCGGCTGTTCGCTCGTAGCCTTTGACGACCCATGTATCACGAGCGGTCTCATAATGACGATGCCTTGCGTCACCAGACACTCCACTGGACTGATTTCCTCTGCCAAGCGATACACCTCCTCGTCGGTTAGCACTGCGCTTCGGTGTGTTCCGGGGAGTACGCGCAGAGCACCATTGCTTCAAATCGTCGAGATGAAGCCGCAACACGACTAGCTGTTCGAGAGCAACCGTTCGACGAGGGAGACTTAGCAAAAAGCGTCGCGCGAAATGGCCACGCCTCAGCGCCTGAAATTTCTCGTGCCATCCCGGTCCTTTCCTCGCTTGCGGCAATCCGTGCCACCCAGCGATCCCTCATCATGCGCCGAACTCCCGCTCGGCTCCTCGGCAGGTCGCTTTCCGTGAGGCCTTCGAGCAATCTCCAACAACTACCTTGTCCACGGCCGCCGGTACGATTCCGTAACCATCTCGGTTCACCGGCTCCGCCCAATTCATGGGTTACACTCCCTGCGCCTCTGCAAATTTTCCTCATCCACCTTATTTTTGCGCATTGACGCGATTCTCCCGCTCTGCCATCATCTTCGAAGTTTCGCATTTTGTTCTTCGGGAGATTTTCCAATCGGCTTACGCGTCTCTATTCTGGCGTCCGGCAGCTCGGGCAATCTTACCCTGCTCGAATCCGAACGCACCCGCATCCTGGTAGACGCCGGCCTCGGTAAACGCGAAACTCTTGCTCGTCTCGCCGCCGTCGAATCTAACTTCGATCATCTCGACGCCGTCCTCATCACGCACGAGCACGCCGATCATTGCAATGGTCTCCCGCAAGTCCTCGGTCTCTGGAAATGCCCGCTCTACGTTACTGAACCCACCATGAGTGTCCTCGAGCGCATTCTCCCGGAAACCTTCGGCAAGCGTCTCCGCGGCGTCGAATCCATTCAGCCCGGCCAGTGCTTTTCTATCGGCGACATCGACGTCCACGCCTTCGCCATCCCTCACGATGCCATCGATCCCATCGGTTTCACTTTTCGCACTAACGGCACCAAGGTTGCCATCTGTACCGACCTCGGTTACATGCCCGAGCTTGTCAAAGTCCACCTCCGCGAAACCGATTGTCTGATCCTCGAATCCAACCACGACCTCGATATGCTCAAGGTTGGCCCCTATCCTTGGGTCGTCAAGCAGCGCGTACTTTCCCGCACCGGCCATCTTTCCAATCACGCCGTCAGCGAATACCTTTCCGATCCTGATGGTTTCGATGGCCACGCCCGCTATCTCGTTCTCGCTCACATGTCTCAGGAGAACAACAATCCCGATCTCGCCCTTCTTTCCGCAGTAGAGGCTCTCCACCGCCGCCCAGCGCAAGCTGCTTTCGCCGGCGAACTTCTTCTTGCTTCCCAGCACGTTCCTCTCAAGCCTCTGGTTCTTTGATTCCTTCAGCAATCCTCCATTGACATCCCGCGTCTCCCTCAATTAACTTGGAAGTGCTTGATAGAGGTGCGAAGGCCATCAGTAACCGGGCTTGCTGTTCCGATCCGTTTCGGAAGTCCGGCCAAAGGGGCCCGCTTCGTGGCAAGGCAATTGGTGTCGCGAAGTTGTTTCGTTCGCCGAAATCGCTGTAACACGGTTCGCAGCGGTTGGGGGACAGGCCTAAGACTTGTCCACTGCCATCCGGATGGTGCCGCGCAGTCCGGCACCGTCGCTACTATGGAAACGGATGGAGCGCTATTGAGAGGTTGTTGTTCCGAGGTCCTTCCTCGCGGCTCCTTCCTTTCTCGCGCTCCCCGCACAAAACTTGATGAACCCTATGGATCTTTTTTCACTCACCCGCGCTCTCGTGGACATCGAGTCAACCACGAAATCCGAACGCCACGTTGGCGACTTCCTCGCCGCGCATCTCGCAGCGCTGGCCGCGCGTTTTTCCGGTCACTTCGAGCGCATCCCTTCCGCGCCGGGCCGCGATAATCTCTTTCTCACCTTTGATACTCCCGTCGTCACCCTCTCCACGCACATCGATACGGTTCCGCCCTTCTTCGCTTCACGCGAAGATCGCGACACCATCTGGGGACGCGGTTCGTGCGATGCCAAGGGCATTGCCGCCTGTATGATCGTGGCCGCCGAATCGTTGCTCGCCTCCGGAACCCGCAATCTGGCTCTCCTTTTTGTCGTTGGCGAAGAACGCGACAGCGCCGGCGCCAAGACCATGGCGGCGTCGCCGCGCGGCTCGCGCTTTCTGATCAACGGCGAACCTACCGAAAATCAACTTGCCCTGGGCTGCAAGGGTGCGCTCCGCTACGAGCTCATCGCTCGCGGCAAACTCGCGCACTCCGCCTATCCCGAGCTTGGGCACTCCGCGATTCATGCCTTGCTTGATGTCTTGCACCAGATCCGGTCGATCCCCGTGCCGGAAGATCCGGCTCTCGGCAAGACCACGCTAAATGTCGGAGTCATTTCCGGCGGCCGCGCTCCCAATGTGGTTGCTGACGAAGCCCGCGCGGAAATCATGTTTCGCGTTGTCGACGACCCGGCAAACCTGCGCCACGCCGTCGTCGCAGCTTCTGGCAGGCACGTCGAAGCTCGCGAAGTCCTCTTCACGCCTGCTATCCGCTTGACCCCTTTCAATGGTCTTCCCACAACCGTTGTCGCTTTCACTACCGACATTCCGTTCTTCGGGGGCGTCTGGGGTCAGCCCTTTCTCATCGGGCCTGGCAGCATTCATGTCGCGCACACCAGTGAAGAGCACGTCCGGAAAGAGCAGCTGGTCGAAGCGGTGCAAATTTATTCGCGCCTGGTCAAGAAGCTTCTAGAGAAGGGAACCGCGTCCGTATGACCACAGGCCTGGCCATCGTCGGCAACGGTAAAATGGGCAAGCTTGTGGATGCGCTGGCGCCGGCCTTCGATTTCGATGTTCGTGCGCGGTTCGATGCTCGCAACAACGACCACGCCGTGGGTCTCACTCGCGAAGCTCTGCAGCACGTCGATGTCGCCATCGAGTTCAGCACTCCGGAGTCCGCGCCGCAAAATCTCCTCCGCCTCGCCTCCCTCGGTATTCCCACGGTAACCGGCACCACGGGATGGTACGACCAGCTTCCCGCGGTGCGCGACGCCGTCCTCAAGGCAAACACCTCGCTGGTCTGGGGTCCTAATTTCTCCATCGGCATGAACATATTCATGCAGGTCGTAACGCAAGCCGCCGCGCTTTTTGCAAAACATCCTGACTACGATGCCTGGGGTTGGGAAATTCATCACGCCGCCAAAAAGGATGCTCTATCCGGCACGCTCAAGAAGCTGGCCGAGGAGATCCGCGCGGCAGGCTATTCGCGCCCTGTGAATCTCTCCGCCAATCGTGCCGGCGCTCATCCCGGCACTCACGAAATCGGTTTTGATTCCGCAGGCGACACGGTCCTCCTGCGGCACACTGCCCGCAATCGCGAAGGGTTTGCCCGCGGCGCGCTGCATGCCGCCGCGTGGGCCGCCGCCAACAGCGGCGTGTACGAATTTCGAGAAATACTCGGGGAGCTCAACTGACACGACTTCCCCTGCCGCGTGTCGCTGCGTTTCACCGTGAGTTAAAGGAGATTCTATGTTTACTGGATGCGGTACGGCGATGGTTACTCCGTTTCGTCCCGACGGTTCTCTGGATGAAGCAACCCTGCGCTTGCTGGTCGAGCGTCAAATCGACGCGGGCATCGATTTCCTGGTGCCCTGCGGCACCACTGGCGAAAGCCCTACACTCTCGCACGAAGAACATCTTCGTGTCGTCGAGATCACGCTCGAACTGGCTAAAGGTCGCGTAGCGGTGCTCGCCGGCGCCGGTGGCTACAACACCTCCGAAGTAATTTTACTCGCGCAGGAACTCGCCGCCATCGGTGTCGACGGTATTCTTTCCGTCACTCCCTATTACAACAAGCCCACGCAGGAAGGCCTTTACCAGCACTACAAAGCCCTGGCCTCCGCCGTTTCCCTCCCCATCATTCTCTATAGCGTTCAAGGACGTACCGGCGTGAACATCGAACCCGCTACCGTGAAGCGCCTCGCCAGCCTCGAGAACATCGCCGGAATCAAGGAAGCCTCGGGTAACATCGCTCAGATGGCCGCCATTCTCAACGCCGTCCCCAATGATTTCCTCGTCTTGTCTGGCGACGATGCCATCGCTCTCCCGCTCATCGCGCTCGGTGGCCGCGGGGTCATTTCTGTCGCTTCCAACCAAATTCCCTCGCAGATGACCCTCCTCGCTCGCCTCGCTCTGCAAAACGACTTTCCGGCCGCGCGGCAACTCCATCGCCGCTATCTACCCCTGATGGAAGTGAATTTCGTTGAGTCCAACCCCATTCCCGTCAAGGCTGCCATGGCGGAACTGGGTCTGCTGAAACCTGTTTGGCGCTTGCCGCTTGTCGCACCGGGACGCGAAAATATGGCGCGCATACGTGCGGTCCTCGAATCGCTAAATCTGGTCGAGAGGGCCCATGCTGCATTCCCAAATTGAGCATCTCTTCGACGAGCCGCCCAGCCAATTCACTGCGGCACATTTCGATTTGTTTCAGCGCTTCAAGGACGCGCTCAATCGCGGCGAGATTCGCGCGGCTGAGCCGGATGCCTCTTCCCATACCGGATGGCGCGCCGTCCCCTGGGTGAAGAAGGGAATTCTCCTGGGATTTCGCATGGGGGCGGTGATCGACATGTCGTCAGAGTCCCGGCGCTTTTCTTTCATCGACAAATCCACCTATCCCACTCGCCCCATGTCTGTCGCGGACGGCGTGCGCATCGTTCCCGGCGGCTCCAGCATTCGCGATGGCAGCTTCATCGCGCGCGGCGTTATCTGTATGCCGCCTATGTTCGTCAACGTTGGCGCCTACGTCGGCGAAAATACCATGATCGACTCGCACGCCCTCGTCGGCAGCTGCGCCCAGATTGGCCGTAACTGTCACATCTCCGCTGCTTCGCAGATTGGCGGCGTACTCGAACCCATCGGCGCGCTGCCCGTCGTGATCGAGGATGAAGTTCTCGTCGGCGGTAACTGCGGCGTGTATGAAGGAACCGTTGTGAAGCGCCGCGCCATTCTCGGCACCGGCACGATCCTCAACCGTTCCATCCCGGTTTACGATCTGGTTCGCGACATCATCCACACCGCCAAGGACGGCGAAGCACTCGTCATCCCCGAAGAAGCCGTCGTCGTCCCCGGCTCGCGCGCCATCTCCCAGTCCTCTGGCGCCAAGTGGGGTCTCTCCCTGCAGTGTGCCGTCATCGTCAAGTATCGCGACGCGAAAACCGATACTCGCGTCCAGTTGGAAGATCTCCTTCGCTGATCGGTTGCGGCTGTTTTACCCCGCCATCTTGTCTTTGGCTTTCCTTGCGGGTGTCTTTTCGAGCCTGTTCCTTTTCCTGCCAGGGTATTCCCGATTTGAAACTCTCTCCGCACTTGAAAACTACGGTGGATAAAAATTTCAAATATTCAACCTCCGTTTTGTCTTCTTGACATCCTTCCTTCTGACTTCTACCCTCCTCTCAATCGATTTGCTGCGTCGAGGATGTTGGCGGGGCATGCCTCTGTTTTTACCTGCCGAAAAGTGAGCCGGAGCACAGGTCCTGGTTCATATCCAGGGGTCACAGCAATTTAATCTCTTTCTCTTCATCTCTTTTCGAGGAGTCTATTCATGATTCGCTTCCGCGCGACGTTTTTTGTCTTTTTATTCTTCCTGCTCGCCATTCCTTCTTTCTCTCAAATGGGCACTACTGCTCTCCGCGGTGTGGTCTTCGACTCCTCTCACGCTGCCATCGCCGGAGCAAGAGTTACGCTCATCAATCCCGCCCAGGGCCAACGCCGCGAAACTACCACCAACACTTCCGGTGAGTTCGAATTCCTGGCTCTGCAGCCGGGCGCCCACACCCTCAGTGTCGAAAAGGACGGTTTCAACCGCTTCGAGCGCACCGCCATCGAACTCCTCGTCAACGTTCCTAACACTCTGAATGTCACTCTTCAGGTCGCCTCGCTCGTGAATCAGGTGGAAGTTTCGGCGCAGTCTGAAACCATCAATACCACCGACGCTTCTCTCGGCAACGCCTTCGGTGAAAATCAGGTCAAGCAACTTCCCCTCGAAAGCCGCAACGTTCCCGATCTTCTCAGCCTGCAGGCTGGCGTCATCTATACCGGCAATCGCCCCGATATCAACACCAGCGTCGATACTCGCAGCGGTGCCGTCAACGGTGCTCGCAGCGACCAGAGCAACGTCACTCTCGACGGGGTCTCCGTCAACGACAAGGGCGCGCACTCGTTCACCTCCGTTCTTCCTGTCACCCTTGATTCTGTCCAGGAATTTCGCGTCACCACTTCCAACTATGGTGCCGACGAAGGTGTTTCCTCCGCCGCGCAAGTCGCTTTGGTCACCAAGAGCGGCACCAACGATTTCCACGGCTCCGCCTACGAGTACAATCGCAATTCCTACTTCAGCGCCAACGACTATTTCATCAAGTCGTCGCAGCTCGCCAGTGACCTTCCCAATAAGCCCAACCAGCTCAATCGCAATATTTTCGGAGGTTCCCTTGGCGGCCCGGTCTTGAAAAATCGCCTCTTCTTCTTCCTCAATTACGAAGGCTATCGCGACGCCGAATCCGTCAGCGCCCTTCGCACCATTCCCACCGCTGCCCTGCGCGATGGTGTTATTCAGTATCTTTGCCAGACCAATGCCAACGGTTCGCCCAACACTTCTCTCTGTCCCGGCAACACCGTTCAGGGCCTAAGTGGCGCTTCCCACACGGCTCCCGCGGGATACATGGCGCTTTCTCCCCAGCAGATCACCGCGATGGATAGCACTAGCCTCGGCCCACACGGCCCTAATCCCGTCGTCATCAACTATATGAATTCTGTCTATCCGCTCCCTAACGATCAAACCACCGGTGACCTCGTCAACACCGCCGGCTATCGTTTCCGCGCCCCTACTCGCGACACCAAAAACTGGTACATCGCGAAGCTGGACTTCAACGTTACGAACGATGCCAAGCAGCGCATCTCTGTCAGTGGCGCGTTAGCTAACGAGGATAACGCCCAGGCCCCGTTCCTCCCCGGCACCGTTCCCGAACAGAACATCGTCAACTTCAACAAAGGTATCATCGTCGGCTATTCCGCCGTGCTCACCTCAACCATTGTTAATAATTTCCGCTACGGCTTCGTCCGTGAGAGCGTCGGGACCCTCGGTGACACGAATAAACCCTGGAATTATCTTTCGGCCTTCGATCAGGGCATCACCTATTCCTCCGCATTTCAGCGGCCCGTCAATAATTTCACCGATGATGTTTCCTGGAGCCATGGCAAGCATACCCTCCAGTTCGGATTCCAGTTCGCCTTCCTGCGTAATCCGGAAACCAATTCGAATAATTCCTGGAGCGCCGGTTACGCCAATCAGGACTGGCTCCTCAATTCAGGCCTTTCCACCACCACCGCGTCTCCGCTCAATCCCGCGAACAACGGCTATCCCGCCGTCGATGCCAGTTTCCAGAGCAACTACGACGCTCCCATGACCTCCATGTTGGGTATGATCACTCTGGGAAATGCCATCTACAATTATGGCCGCAACGGCCAGCCCCTCCCGCAAGGCGCTCCGGTGAGCCGCCGTTTTGCCGAAGATTCCTACGAAATGTACCTTCAGGATTCTTGGAAGGTGAAACCCAATTTCACGGTCACTCTCGGCTTGCGCTACTCACTGTTCTCGCCTCCCTGGGAGACGAACGGACTTGAGGTTACCCCCACTTCCAGCCTTGGCACTTGGTTCAATGATCGCGGCATCGGCATGCAACAAGGCATCCCCTCCAGCGCCCAGCCTCTTATCACTTACGACTGGTCCGGCAAGGCCAACGGCAAGCCCGGTTACTACAATTGGGACTACAAGGACCTCGGTCCACGCGTTGCTCTCGCCTGGTCGCCCGATTATTCTGGCGGCTTGCTCAACGCTCTCTTCGGTCGTCAAGGCCAAAGCAGCATTCGCGCCGGCTTCGGCATTGTCTACGATCGCGTCGGCGAAAGCCTCGTCGACACCTTCGATCAGAATGGCTCCTTCGGCCTCAACACGCAGTTGAACAATCCCTCCAACTATGAAACCTCGGTCATCGCTCCTCGTCTCAGCAGCCTCAACGTTGTTCCCACCACCGACTATTCTGGTCAACCTATCTTGCGCCCGGCTCCTGCGAGCGGGTTTCCCCAAACCTACCCCGTTGGCTTGGGTGCGATCACCTGGGGAATCGACGACAAGCTCAAAACTCCTTATTCCTATTCTCTGGACATGGCCTTCAGCCGCGAGCTTCACTCCAACTTCACCGTTGAAGTTGCTTACGTTGGCCGTCTCGCTCATCGCCTTCTCGCTCAAGACGACCTGGCCATGCCTCTCGATATCTACGATAAGAAAGCCGGCATCGACTACTTCACCGCCGAAACCGCTCTGGCCAAAATCTTTCGCCCCGAACTCGTCGCCGGCAGCACCACCGCCACGCTCGCATTCAATCCCAACCAGCTTCCCAAGAGCGTTCAGCAATTCTGGACCGATCAGATCCAGCCTCTCGTTCCCGGCGGCGCTTATCCCCTCAGCGGCTGCACCGGCACAACCGCGCAAGGCAATCCCGTCACTTTGCCCACCACCAATCCCGTGGTCTTCGCCTTCGACCAATTTTGCAGCACTCGCTTCAACGATTCCCTCGCCCTCTATAATCTCGACTACAACGGTGTCCCCGATTTCAATAATCCCAACCAGCTCTACTTCACCTCCGGCGGCCAATATTCTTACTACGCCCCTCAGTTCAGTTCACTCTACGCCTGGCGTTCCATTGCCTGGTCCAACTACAACGCCTTGCAAGCCACCCTGCGCCACAAGATGGCTCACGGCTTGCAGTTCGACCTCAATTACACCTTCTCCAAAGCCATCGACATTTCTTCCGACGCCGAACGCATCGGCGCCGCCAGCATCGGCAGCCTCCTCGGCCTGAACAACAACATCATCAACGCCTGGAATCCTAACGCCCAGAAAGGCGTCGCTTCCTTCGACGCCACTCACCAGTTCAACGCCAACTGGATCTACATGCTGCCTTTCGGCAAAGGTCAACTCGTCGGCCATGATTCTGGCCGCGCCTTGGACGCCCTCATCGGCGGCTGGCAATTCTCCGGACTGTTCCGCTTGACCAGCGGCTTTCCCGTCACCGTCGACAATGGCTTCAGCAATTTCCCCACCAACTTCGAATTGGAGGGCAACGCTGACCGCGTCGGCCCGGTGCACACCGGAGTTTTTTTCAACACCGGTACGCCTAACATCTTCGCCAACGGACCTGCCGCCATCAGTTCCTTTGCACCCGCTTATGCCGGCGAGTCCGGTCAACGCAACGATATTCGCGGTGCCGGCTACTTCGGCATCGACATGGGCCTCGCCAAACGCTGGACCATGCCTTGGAGCGAAAAGCAAAGTCTGCAATTCCGCTGGGAGGTCTTCAACATCACCAATTCCGTCCGCTTCGACGTGCAATCGAGTTTGCTCTCCAGCCAGTTGGGCCTCGGCAGCGGCGGAAGCTTCGGTAACTACTCTGGCCTGCTCACCAACCCGCGCATCATGCAGTTCGCCCTGCGCTACGAATTCTGACCAGGTCTCGAGACGCCACGACTGGGTGCCTCGCACGCCGTTTTTGCGTGTGGGATCTCAGGGTTTCTTTAGCGCGTCGGAGCTTTAGCTCCGACATCAAATGCCTGGCGATCGTTGGGTTTTAACCCTGAGGAAATTTTCGGCAACGTGTTTAATGGCGCGGAATTAATCGCGCACGACTTCACAGCTTGCGAAAAAAAACCGCTAGCTTCTAGCTTCTAGTCTTACTGATTGGTTCCTTGCCAAGGACAGCCGTCGCTACTGCGCCAGCACTTTCTCAAAAAACTCCAGCGCTCGCGGGTCATTCGACTGCCCCAGCCAGAACATCGCCTGCTTCCGCACCTCAGGATTCTTGTTGGTCTGCGCCACTTGGATCAGCTTCGGCACGCCTTCTTCCTTCGGCATCTGGCTCAACGCGAATACTGCCTTCTTCTTTACCTCTGTGTCCGGATCATTATCGATTGCTCCGCTGATGGCTCCCGCCGCCTTGTTCCCGGCTTTTTGTGCCAGCCAGAACAGCGCCTGCCCTCGCACCTGCGGGCTTTCATCGTCGTGCGCCATTCGGATCATTTCGTCCATCGCAGGCGGCAGGGGACTCACGTACAACGCGAAGCTCACTTGTGCCCGGACGTCCGCGCTTGGGTCGCTCTTCGCCATTTGTTTCAGCTGCAGCAGTCCCGTTTCTCCCCTCGCCGCTCCCAGCCAGAACGAAGCCTTTTCTCGCAGACCCTGCGGCTCGGTCGCCGCCACGAAAGACGCAAACGCGCGATCTGCTGCCGCGTCCGCGTGCATCGCAATCGTGCTCAACGCCTGTTCGCTCAATCCGTGTTCGCCGTGCCGCTGGATTTCCTCGGGTCGCACATAATCCGTCAGCAATGCTACGCTTTCCTCGCCTTTCACTCCCGTTAGCCACAGCACCCGCAATCCTCCGGCGTCTAGCGTGCAATCATCGGACACCATTCGGATTTTCATCACCTGCTTGTCCGCCACTCGCAGCAGCACCACCAGTTGCCCGCCTCGTTCCAGGTTCACCGTCCCGCCGGACCGCCGGTCGCTCATGGTGTTAGCGTGCTCGTTCTCAATCCTGCATGTGCCGCATCCTGTGTTTTCGCCGTTGTTGTAGTTCCCGCAGCACACGGTTCGCTCGCCGGCAATTTCTTCCACGCCGTACGCGATCCACACTGGCTTGGTTCCTTGGCCTTCAATCTGCTCGACCGTGCTGCGCAGATTCGTTGCCACTGCTCGCGTTTCCACTTGCCCATCGACAATTTGTGGCTGGCTCGTCCTTGCTGGCTGCTGACCGACTGCCGCCCCAGCCAGCATTCCTGCCACAACGAGTTGCATGGCAATCCGAACGCTCGTCACTCGCATCTCCCACCTCACTTCTGCAGCAGTTCCATCAGATAATCATTTCCTTCTTTCGAGTTCATCAGCGCCAGCTTCTCCACCGCCTTCTTTTTCAACTCCGGGTCCTTCTCACTCTTTGCCACCGCCACCAGTGCGCCCGCATTTCCCCCGATAAAATAGGCGTTCAGGATTTCCTCTTTCACGCCTCGATCCGTTTCTTTGGCGTAGATTGCCTGCAACTCCGGCTCCCGTCCTCCCATCAAGCCCATATTGCGGATCGCCGCTCGCCGCAGCTCAGGATTCTTTTCGTCAACCGCCACCTGTCCCAGTTTCTGCGCATCGCCTGCCAGGAAGAGTGCCTGCAGGATTTCCTTCTTTGCCTCCGTCGAACTGTCGCTTTGGTAAAGCTGCTGCAATTCGCTCTTGCCGCCGGTCAATCCCAGGGTGCGAATTGCTTCCCGCTTCAAATCTTCATTCTTTTCATTCTTCGCCAGTGCCAGCAGCTGTTCGCGGTCTCCTGAAATCATGTAGCTCCGGATGACGGCGCGTCTTATGCTCGGGTCGTTCGTGTTCGTGTACACTCCGGCCAGTGTTTGTGCCGCACGCTTTCCTCCGAAGGTTCCCAGGTACTCCACTGCCTTCCGTTGCAGTTCTGGATTGCCTTGTCCCTGCGCGATCTTCCCTAGCACTTCCAAGGCTTGTGGCGATCCGCTCTGCGCCAGCACAAACAGTGCCTTGGATTTCACCGCTGGCGACGCCGGACCGTTTAATACTTTCTCGACCGAAGCCACACCTTGCTCCGGGTTGTTGTTCATGATCCCCTGCAATGCCAGCAGCTTCAGATCATCGTCGCCGACCGCATCGGGATTTGGCTTTTGCCCGGAGTTTTGTCGCACTTCCATTTCCAGAGCCGCTGCGTCCTTTGTCCACCGGCTCTGCGCGTAGCTTTTCTTCAGGTCGGCAATCGTCGCCAACGCAGCTTCCCGTTTCCCCTGCTTGTTTTCCGCGTACGCCAGCCAGTACAGTGCCGCGTCCGCCTGTGGCCCTTTCCGTTGATACAGTTCCGTGAATTTCTTCGCGGCCAGTCCATACTGCCCGTCGTCCAGCGCTTCGCGCCCATCGTCATACAACTCCTGCAATCGTTCCGCGCGCTCCTCTTCCTGATCCTTTTTTTCCTGCTCGCGGTCGCGAACCTCCTCCTCCCGATCCCGCTGCTCTTCCTCTTTCTCTCGCTGCGCCTGCTTCATTTCGTCGCTAGCCATAGAACGCTTCACTTCGCCTGGCGAAGGCGGTGCCTGCTGCGACCTGGCAGCCAGCACACCGGGCCCCGCCGCCAGCAGCCCCGCCACTGCCAAGACGATTCCCATCCGCTGCGCCATCTGCTTGAAGTTCTCCGTCATCATCCGCCCTTTCATACCTTGTTCCTTTCCTTCACTCCTGATTTTTCCTGCGAGGGCTGGGCCGCTTTTTCCCGCTCTCGCAGGTCCTGGTTGACCACTCGCACCTTGAACAGAATTCCCTTCGCCTCGATCCGTTTCCTCAGCGCCTCAAGCTGCGCTGGCGTCACTTCATCCGGACTATTCGCGATATCCAGCAGCACTCGTTCCAGTTCATCCAGCGTGCTGGCCATCGCCTGATCGCCTTCCTTCAACGCCGTCTGGCGGTACAACCGGTTCTCTTCCACCAGCCCTTCCGCGCGCCGCTGCGTCGTCGAAATGTTGATCACTTTCTGGCCGCTCTCCGCCGGCTGTGCATTTTCCAATTCCATCAGCATCATTTCCGAGCGTCCCAGATGATCTCCTACCGCCACCACCAAAACGCGCTCGCGCACCTTGCCGGCATCCGCAGCGTCTCCACCGATTTCGTGCCGCCCTTTGCGCACTCCAATCACGAACGCCAGCACGATCAGCGCGGCCATCGCTCCCGCAAGCGCCAGCGGCTTCCACGAAAACCATCCTTCCCACCAATTTGCATGCTTCTCCGGCAGCCGACCCGCTATCTGCTGCCACACTCGCTGCCCGTAGCCTTCCCCGGGATCCGGCACCGGCATTGCGTCCAGCGCCGCAAACACCGCCTCGATCCGCTCCATCTCACTCCGGCATTCCCCGCATTCCTTCAGGTGCATCGCGATTTCCTCGCGATCCTTTTGCTCGCCATCTCGATATCCAATCAATTCTTGTTCTGTCCTGTGTCTCATGATTCCGTTCCCATTGCCCGTGCCGTTCGTGGCTCCGCAAATGGCTCCAACGCGCGTCGCAGTTTTCCCACCGCGCGAAATACCGTGTTCTTCGTGGCATTGGCGTTCGATTTCAGCACTTCGGCGATTTCTTCAATCGCGCAGCCTTCCCAGTGACGCATCACGATCGCGGTGCGTTCCGCCGGTGTCAGCGCGTCCAACGCTTCCTTCATCTTCAACGCCAGCTCTCCGCTTCTCGCCAACCGTTCCGGTGAAGGCCGTCCATCCTGCACTTGGCTCAGCGGATCCACTGCCAATCCATCTTCCGTTGCTTTGCTCGGCTGTTCTCGCCGCGAATCTTCTGCTTTCCGTTGTCGCAGCAGGTCGATTGCGTAGTTCGCGCCGATCCGGTAGACCCAGGTCCCGAAATTCGCATTTCCCGCGAACTGCTTCAGCTTTTTGTACCCGCGCAAAAATGCCTCCTGCACCACTTCTTCCGCGTCAGACTTGTTGCCCGTCATCCGGTACGCCATCTGGTACACGTTCCTGCTGTGCCTTTCCACAAGGATACGGTACGCATTCCGATCGCCCCCGAGCGTCCGCTCGATGGCCATCGCGTCGCTCGTCCCTTCCTCAGTCCTCTCGATGCTCTCGTTCATCCTCACGATTAGACAGGTTTGCCCTTTCCCGGTTAGGCCCCCGACAGCGCCTCATGGCTTCCCGTAACGTATTGATTATAATAAGGTTATCGGTTCACTCGCGTTTCCTCGCGAACCTCTGCACCTCTGCCGCCTCCGCTGTCGATTTCCTTCCGTCTGAATCGTCATCTCTCTGCACCATCAATTACGCGGGAATTTCGGACTATACTCGCGTTTATCAGGAGCCGAACATGCCTCAATACATCATTCTGCTTTACGACGATCCCAAGAAGTTTGCCGAACTCAGCCCTCAGGAAATGCAGGAAGCCTTCAAGAAGTACCATGGATGGGGACAGAAAATGCGCGAGCAGGGCCGCCTTACCGGCAGCAACAAACTGACCGACGGCGTCGGCCGCGTCCTGCGCGGCAAGTCGCCCATGCGCGTCACCGACGGTCCGTTCACCGAAGGCAAAGAAGTACTCGGCGGCTACTACATGTTTAATGCCGACAGTTACGAACACGCCATTGAACTCACTCGCGATCATCCACAACTCGAATACGGCGGCATCGTGGAAGTCCGCGAAATTCAGGACCTGTCGCAAGCTGCCCGCAATGCCTGAGCCAGACACTACAATAACCTCCGTGGTTGACCATCTGTTTCGCACCTCTGCGGGACAGATGGTCTCCTATCTCACCCGTGTTCTCGGCCCTGCGCACCTGGATTTGGCCGAAGAAGCCGTGCAGGACGCTCTCGCTAAGGCGCTGCAAACTTGGCCCTTCTCCGGCATTCCCGATAATCCGCCCGGCTGGCTTCTGCGCGTGGCGCGCAATCGTGCACTCGACCTGGTGCGCCACCGCGGCGTGGTGTTGCAGAAAACCTCGGAAGTCGTTGCGGAACTCTCGCAGCCTCGCGCTGAGCCTCGTCTAGAATTGCCCGAAGCCTTGCGCGACGACGAACTCTGCATGATCTTTCTGGCCTGCAATCCCGCGCTGCCTCGCGATTCACGCGTGGCCCTCAGCCTGAAGGCCGTCAGCGGCTTTTCCGTCAAGGAAATTGCCCGCGCCTTTCTTTGTGAGCCCGCCACCATTGCGCAGCGCCTGGTGCGTGCAAAACGCCAGATTCGCGAACAGGGTCTGGCTTTCGAGTTACCTCCCGCGCACCAGTTGGGCAAATCTCTCGACTCCGTCCTCGAAGTCATCTACCTCTTGTTCAATGAAGGCTATGCCGCCCACGAGGGAGACGATCTGGTCCGCCAGGATCTGTGCTCTGAAGCCTTGCGCTTGGCTCTTCTCGTCGCTGATTCGCCGGTTTCTCAGCCCAAAGCGCACGCCCTGGTTTCCCTCTTGGCCTTTCAGGGTGCCCGGCTCGCCGCGCGTGTCGACGACAATGGCGAACTCGTTCTTCTGCAGGATCAGGATCGCTCCAAATGGGATTCGCGACTGATTGCTCTCGGCTCGCGCCGTCTGGCTAGGAGCGCAGAAGGTGAAGAGCTTTCTCAGTTCCACGTGCAAGCCGCCATCGCCTCGATTCACGCGCAAGCCAAAGATCCGTGCGCTACCGATTGGGAAGCGATTCTCGATCTCTATGACGACCTGATGGCTCTGAATCCTTCTTCCGTCGTGGCCCTCAATCGTATCGTTGCGCTCGGAAAAGTTCACGGCCCGGAATGCGCTCTGGATGAACTGTCTGCAATCCAGGATGATCCCGCACTTCGTGACTACTATCTCTTGCCGTCCACTCGCGCAAGTTTGCTCGCCGAAACCGGAGAATTCTCCCAAGCGGCAAATTATTTTGCAGCCGCTCTCGGCCGTCCCTGCTCCGAACCTGAGCGCCGCTTCCTCACGCGCCGCATGCAAGAATGCCGCGACCAAGCTCTCCGCCTGCAAAAACCATCATAAATGCCGTATCATGGCACTAGATTCCCCTGGAGAGATCCACGTGATAGCTCGCTATACCCGCGAAGAAATGGGTCGTGTCTGGAGCGACGCCAATCGCTTCCAGAAATGGCTCGATGTTGAACTCGCCGCCGCCGACACGCTGGCCGAAGCCGGTGAGGTTCCTAAGGAAGCGGCTGCCGCGTTGCGTTCCCGCGCCAATGTTAACGTCGCCCGCATCAACGAACTGGAAGCCAAAGTGAAGCACGACGTCATCGCTTTCACCATGGCGGTTGGCGAATCCGTCGGCGATCCGGAAGCCGCGCGCTGGCTGCACTATGGCATGACCTCCAACGACGTCGTCGATACCGCGCAAGCCCTTCTTGTGCGCGACGCTTCGCACATCATCGAACGCGATCTGGTGATTCTTGGCGAAATCCTCGATGTGCGCGCGCACGAATTCCAGCACACACCGCAGATCGGCCGCACCCACGGCGTGCACGCCGAACCCATCACCTTTGGCCTCAAGATCGCCAACTGGTTTGCGGAGAATCAGCGCAACATCGCTCGCTTCCGCGACGCCGCCGAGGGCATGGCCTTCGGAAAGATCTCCGGGGCTGTCGGCAATGCTTCCCATCTCGGCACGGACATCGAGGAGAAGATCTGCAAGCGCCTGGGCTTGCAAGTTACGCCCGTGGCGTCGCAGGTCGTGCAGCGCGATCGCCACGCGCATTATCTGAGTGCGCTGGCCTTGATCGCTACCATGCTCGAGAAGTTCGCCCTGGAAATTCGCCACTTGCAGCGCACTGAGGTGCGCGAGGCCGAGGAATACTTCGCCCACGAGCAGCGCGGCAGTTCCGCGATGCCGCACAAGCGAAACCCCGTAAACTGCGAGCAGATCTGCGGCCTCGCTCGCCTGGTGCGCAGCAACATGCAGGCAGCGTATGAGAACAATGCGCTGTGGCACGAACGCGACATCTCGCACAGCAGCGTTGAGCGCATCATCCTTCCCGATTCCACCATTCTGGTGGATTACATGCTTGCGAAGATGACCACGATCATCAGCGAAATGCGCGTGTTTCCCGCGCGCATGCTGCGCAATCTGGAAAGCACGCATGGACTGGTATTTTCCGGACAGTTGCTGCAGGATCTCGTGGAGAAGGGAATGCCCCGCGACGACGCTTACAAAGCGGTACAGGCGAATGCCATGGCGGCGTGGGAAACGGAATCGAGTTTTCGCGAGCGTGTGGCAAATGACGAACGCATCACGAAATACATGACCCCGAAGGATCTGGAGTTTACTTTCGATCTGAATCGTCAGTTGCGCAACGTGGACAAAATTTTCGATCGCGTGTTTGGCGCGCATCCCGCCGGAGAACGCGGCATCGCCAACAAGGCCTAAGCTGCGCGAGCGGCGATTATTCCACTCGCTGTACGTAGCGCGCTTCGGACGTGTCCACGCGAATGCGGTCACCTTGGTTGACGAATGGCGGCACGTTCACCACCAGCCCGGTTTCCAGTGTCGCCGGCTTCATCACCGCGCTGGCCGTCGCTTTCTGCAGCGTGGGCTCGGTCTGGACTACCTTCATGTCCATGGTGTCCGGCAAATCCACGCCGATGGCCTTGTCGTCGAAGAATTCGATTTTGACGATGGTGTTGGGAATCAGGTAGTACACCGTTTCGCCGAGTTCATCCCGGCTCATCTGCATTTGCTCGTAGGTTTGCGTGTTCATGAAGTGGAAGTCGTCGCCCTCGTTATACAGGTACTCGAATTCGATCTCATCCAGGATGGCGCGCTCCACAAATTCTTCGGCGCGGAACCGGTAATCGATCATCACGCCATTTCGGAGATTTTTCAGGCGTGTCTGCATGGAGCCGCGCTTGTTTCCGGGTGTGCGGTGATCGGTGCTGAATACGGTATAAAGTTGGCCCTCGTGCTGGATAACCATCCCGGGGCGAAGTTGCGTTGCTTTAGTGCTGCTCATAAGTTCGCGCGGCCGCAAAAAGCGGCCGAAAGCTCTCCATAAGGGTAATAGCAAATTCGGAAATTCCAGACGGCAGCCCAGAGGAGCAGCGCGTGGAATGACACGAGGTGCGCAGGCCGGTACCGCGGGCCCAACGCGAATCTCCAGTATAAACGGGCGCGTTCAAGCGGGTCAATCCGTCTCCGGGTTAGGAGATAGGCTAGAGCGAAACTGCCCTATGGTGGTAGGAGGGAGCGAAACTGCCCTATTTGCACTATTTTGGTGCAAATTTGAGAATGGTCCGCAGGCACCAGCCTGAACGCGGGATATTTCGCGGAGTTACGCAAACTCAAGCATTTAACGGATCCGCGACCGGCTGGAGAGGTACCCAGGCCTCGATTTGCGTTCCTTGGCCAGGCTTCGAATGAATCTCGAATTCTCCGCCTAAGAGGCGCGCTCGTCCTTGCATGCTGAGTAAGCCCAGCCCAGGTTTTTCCAGCTTGTTTGCATCGAATCCGCTACCCTCGTCGCGCAATGAAAGAAATAATCTGTCGCCCATATGGCGCACACTTAATTCACCCCTTTTAGCACCACTGTGTTTCTTCAAATTCTGAAGTCCTTCCTGGGCGATGCGAAACAGACATAAAGCAACGTCCGGCCTAACGCTGTGCGGAATATCCTCGGATGTGAAATCGACTTCGATACCTTGTTTGGCACCAAACTCTCCACACAGAGCCCTTAACCCGGTGATGAGCCCCAAAGTCTCAAGCGTGGATGAATGTAATCGGTGGGATAAGCTATGGAGATCGTCACCGAGCTCACAAACTGACTGGCTGAACCCGTCCAGCGTCTGTTTCAGCGTATCTGGTGAATCAGGAGGTGTTTCCGCAGTATTCTGCAATCCCAATGCAAGCACCGCCAAACGTTGGCTAAAATCATCGTGTAGTTCTGACGCCAGTCTGCTCCGCTCCTTCTCCTGCGCCTTGATTAGGTGGCCGCTGAGTTGCACCTGGGTGTCTCGCGACTTCTTCAGTTCCGCTCGGCTGTAATGAAGGTAAGTGGCAAGAAGAGACAAGGCGAGAATTACGAGTAGCCCGGTGATCCAGATCCGTTTGGTGCGTTCCCAAACTGAAATTTCGCGGAACAGCACCACGCTCCCGGGAGGAAGATCACTTTCCCTTATTCCCCAGCGCTTTAACGCTCGCCAATCGAACATGTAGGTGTTCGCGCCCTTCTACCCTGGGTAGATCCTGCGGCTTTGCGCCACTGAGCAGCTTCAGCGTCATGGCTCCCGCAACCTTCCCTTGCTCGCTAAGGCTCGAAAGATAGCCCCCCACCTCTCCATGATTTAGGATAAACGTCGAACAAGCTAAATACCGGCGCATTCGCTGCGGCAGCGACCAGCGGGCCGGTTTCGTTTGATTTGAACCGTGTTCCCGCCGCATCCTGCGATACGGCGGTGAAGAGAACAAGAGTGTGAGTTGGCAGGTGCCTCAAACGCTCGAGCAGATCAGGCATAGCCAGATCCGTCATATAGGTAATGTCGAGATGGTCCGTGAATGCGTTCAGTTCCGCCTTCACGCTGGCTACCTGCTGTCTGTCGATATCCGATACACCCCCTATCACAACCACGTGCTCTGTGCCGGGCTGGAGCCGCAATGCTGTCTCTAGAGTCTTCGCCGGAGCCATATCATTTTCGACACCCGTAAAGTCAGAATCTAGCGCGGGAGCGCCCGGCATCCCTCTGTTAGGCAGGCAGAAAACAATTGGAACGCCAGGAAAATCTTTTTGGTGCACCTCTTGCATAAACTTGAGCGGGGATGGCCCAACGGTGATAATCACGTCTGGTTTGCGTTTCTGATATTTGCGAAGATAGAAATCGCGAAACACCTGCTGGTCGGCCGGATCGGGAAACAACACGGTATCCATATACTCGGAATAGAATTCAAGGTGATAGGGTGAATCATTCAGCGCAGCTTGGATACCCTCATTGATGATGGGGATCGCGGGATAGGAAGTTCCTACCTCGTTCACAATCAGAATGCGCCGGATTTCCTTTGTGGGAGCTGCTGCAATCAGCTGTGACAAGGAAATAGCTGCAAGAGCCGCAAGCGCAAGCCCGAGCTGACGTGTTCCTCCGAGGCCTAGTTGTGCAGTTGCTCGCCTACGATCGTATAGGAGCGATGCCATATTTCTAACATATATTATTAAATGATAGTCCGAACTATCGGCAAGGCTACTCTGACGGAGGAACGGATTCAAGAGCTACTGATCCAATCGATATAAGCTATTGGCAAAACTAGCGGGGAGGAACTGCTACTGGCCAGACGACGATTCCCGCTTGGCTTGGAATTTTACTTGAATATAAAAACGCGTAGCTGTAACTTGTAGGTGCCCAACGGTGAAAGCTCTTCTCAGCTGGTAACACGTCCGAGCACTTTATAAATTACTCCCCGAGAGTCCTGTATGAGCGATGGCTGGCATGAACGCCGTAGGCTGTGCTCGTAATCTCCGGTTCACTCTCGTGCTGCTGACCTTGATTGTTGCATTATTCCCTTCCAGAAAAACGTTCGGGCAGACAGCCTCCACCGGAGCATTGACCGGCTTCACACTGGACCCTTCCGGGGCCGTTCTGCCGGGCGTCGTTCTTCAGCTTACGATAGAGGATGGTTCTGAAGCGAGGTCCGCCACCTCCGACAACGATGGCCGTTTCGGATTCCTCTTGCTGAGGCCAGGGACTTATAATCTGCAGGCAAGCAAGGTTGACTTCAGATCTGTGAGTCAACGGGATATTCATGTTCACGTCTCCGAGACCATTCGGCTCGAACTTCATCTTGAGCTCGCAACCCGCGTCGAACAGACGCAGGTTTCGTCTCAGCCGCTGATTCAACTAGACACATCGGCGCTCGGAAGAATTGCGAATCAAGACACGATCAGCGGTTTACCATTGGCCACCAGGAACTTCGCGCAACTCGCAGGACTGTCCCCTGGGGTAATCGTCGGTGTTTACAATGCGGGTGAGCTTGGGACTGGCGGAACAGCACTTTCACAAATTGGGAAGTCCAATGATGGGATTTTCGTGCATGGCGCGCGATCCTACGACAATAACTGGCAATTGGACGGAATTAGCGTCAGTGACGTGCAGGGTTCAGGCTCAATCAGCGGAGGAATCCCCATTCCCAATTCCGACACACTGCAAGAGTTCAAGGTGCAAACCGGACTCTACGACGCAGCGTTCGGCCGCGCTGTGGGCGCCAACGTCAGTGTGATCACGAAGACTGGAACCAACCAGTACCACGGGACAATTTTTGAGTTCTTCCGAAACGATGTCCTCAATGCCAACGATTTCTTTTTGAACTCGACGGGGCAACCGCGGTCGAGCCTCAAGCAGAATCAGTTCGGATTTGCGCTCGGAGGACCGATAAAAAAGGACAAATTACTTTTTTTTGGATCGTATCAGGGAACGCGACAGGTGAACGGAACCGCCGCTGGGCAAGCTCGGATCGCTTGCACCGCCAGCTTGAACGAACCACCGCTCACCAATGACAGATCTGCGGCGGCGCTCGGGAAGCTATTTGGCGGCATGAAGGGTGCATTAGGCGGTGTCGCGATTGCGCCCGACGGGTCGAACATCAACCCCGTTGCTCTGGCGCTCTTGAATTTCAAACTGCCCGACGGCAGCTTTCTGATTCCCGCGCCACAAACGGTTAGCCCCTCGAAGCCCTTTGCTAGCAGCGGCTTCTCAGCCTTCAGCGAACCTTGCGACTTCGGGGAAGATCAGGGATTAGGGAATCTCGATTACATGATTTCGTCCAGGAGCCAACTGGCCGCGCGATTCTTCATCGCAGAAAGCAATCAGTCGGTTACTTTCCCGGGCGGTGCCTTCAACCCGGTGGGTAACGTTCGCGGATTCGAGAGTCCCGGCGCTTCGACGTTCGTCGTTTTCTCTCTCGCGCATACCTATGCGCTAAATAGTTCCTTGCTTAACCAGGCCAGGATCGGATTCGTCCGGACAAGTGCCGAAATGTCTGCCCAGGCTCCGTTCAAGTGGTCTGATGTCGGCGTAGCGGAGAGCGATTTGAATGAAAATAACGAACTGCCCAGCCTGAATATTCTGGGTTCGGTCAGCATGACGAGCGCAACTCCTCGAACGTATTCACAAAATAGCTTCGTCTTCAACGATGTGCTTAGTTTTATCAAAGGTTCCCATGCCTTGAAATTCGGAGGCGCGCTTACCCGATTGCACGATAATCTAGACTTTGCTGGGTTTGGTTCGTCGGTGCAGTTTCTCAGCTGGCCAGACTTTCTACTCGGCCTCGATGGCAACGATAACGGCACTGGAACTTTTAGCAATGTTTTTTCATCCTCGGATATTTTTGGCCTGTTGGATCGTGAGTTTAGAGTGTGGGAGGGCTCTGGATTTGTACAGGATGACTATCGGATCAGCCGGTCATTGACCCTGAATCTGGGGCTACGTTACGAACGAGTGGGGCAATTCGGCGACGACCTCGGCAGGAACTCGAGCTTCGATGTCAGCAAGGCTGATGCAAGTCCACCACCGAGTGGCAGTCTCGATGGCTACATCGTAGCCTCCAACTTTCCGGCTGCTGTCCCGCCGGGAGTAACGCGCGTAAACAATACCTTCGGAAATTATGGCGAGGGACAAAACACGATTGCTCCCCGAATAGGCTTTGCGTGGCAAGTCTTGCCGAAGACAAGTCGGATGGTGCTGCGAGGAGGGTACGGCATTTACTACTCTCGGCCAACCGGCCAGACCTCTACACTATCCGTGCTTGCTGCGCCTTTCGCCTTGACCCGAATCAACACAGGACTGACGAATGCGGCTGCGACATTTCAAGAGCCGTTTGCCCAGCCATTCCCCACTCCCGATTCATTTCCAATGTTTCAGCCCTATTCTCCAACGACGCAGTCCTCGGTCAATGCTCTAGCCCCCAACTTTCGGCCGGCCATGGTTCAACAGTTCTCGCTGAACACACAGGTTGAAGTGCATCGAGGTTGGCTGTTAGAGGTCGGATATGTGGGTGACCGGGGAACACATCTGCAGCGCTTCCGTTCGCTGAATCAGGCGCTCGATGCATCTCCAAGCCACCCGATCAATGGCATAACCTCAAACACATTGGCTAACATCGGATTGCGGGTTCCCATTCCTGGAATACGCCCCGACTCTCTTTCGCGAAATGGAATCGGAAGGTAGTTCCTGGTACAACGGGCTGGAAGTGAGCCTGACAAAGCGGTTGGGGCATGACCTTCAATTTCTCGCGTCCTACACCTTCTCGAAGACTCTGGACACCGATGGCGCCGACATTAACTCGACCTCGGCGAATAATGCACTAACACTCGGAGACCAAAATTCCCCGCAACAGCGATGGGGACGCGCCAGTTTCGACCGAACTCATCGATTCGTTTTTAGTGCAACCTGGAGTCTCCCCAGTCCACAAGCCGGACTAGAACGGGCAGTTCTAGGAGGTTGGGACGTGGCTACTGTAGTTACGATTCAATCTGGCAGTGCTCTCACCATCTCCGACACCAATGCCAATAACGTGTTTGGGATAAGTGAAGACCGAGCGCAGTTGAGCGGAACCTGCTCGAAAAAAGAACTGGTCAAGGGAGGGTCGGTGGATTCGAAATTGGGAGGCTATTTCAATGCCGCCTGTTTTACGAGCCCGCTAATTATTGGAGCGGATGGCATCGGAACGGCGTTTGGCAATAGTGGGACCGGAATTGTAGACGGTCCTGGTCAAGCGAACTTGGATCTCTCACTTTCAAAAACTGTAATCGTCAATTGGCCGATAGAAAATAGTAGCATTCAATTTCGTGCCGAGTTCTTTAATGCGCTGAATCATCCCCAGTTCGCCAATCCGGATACTAACTTCACCTCACCGACGTTCGGCGTTATCAGCAGTACGGCTATCAACCCTCGTGTTATCCAACTGGCGCTAAAGCTTGCGTTCTGACAATTCATCCGGTAACGACTGAGTGGCTACTAGTACCGCTTCTCTTCGATATCCCGCGAGTTCCGCCAGGGCCAGCCAATGCCTCGGGTGGGGTATCCGTTTTCTTCATCATAGAATTCAATGCGCCGGAAGTATGCATCGATGCCTGCTTTGGACAACTTGTAGAAAAGGATTATTTCATCGTGTCGCACGCCCCGTCCCTGCGGAACGGCCAGTTTCTCAACCACTCCGTAATCGGCGTTTTCCTTCAGTCGCGTCACGAAACAAACTCCTTGCTGAATCAAGTTCGCAAACCACTCGTAGTCCGTATACCCCCGTCAAACACCAGAATCGTCCCCGGCGCGAAGCGCATCTGCCTTGCCACTCGCACCTCATGTTTCTTGCCCATGGTGATGACCGCATAAGACGGAAGGTACCCATCATGATCCAGCAGCAGATGTAGCTTCACCGCCCCTTTCGTCAAACGAAACTTGGTCCAGTCAAACATCGTGGCGCAGAGATCGATCAGCGAGGCGCCCAGGCTCAGCAGCGGGTTCTTGAACCGGAATTTTCTCTTCTTCCTCGCTCCTGGTTGGCTGGCCGCCAAGGTCTGGCACTTCGCCAGCAGTTGCTCAAACACCGTTTGGCACAACTGCCAAGGACGATGTAGAATGACCACTCCTATGAAACCGTTGCAAGCACAAGTGGCAGGAATCCCCCGTAAAATCATAGATTATCATTTGGATGAAGCCTTCGATTGGATCGCCGATCTTGAATGCGGACATCAACAGCATGTACGCCATAATCCGCCTTGGACGAATCGCCATTGGGTAACAACTCCTCAAGGACGGCTGGAGCATATAGGCCATGAATTGGTGTGCTCAGTCTGTGTACCCTTCCGACCTTGACGAGAAATACATCAGTTCCATCAAGGTCTTCTTCATGTTCAGACCCAGTTGCGTAGTACTTTGATGAATGAGTTCGAAATTTGTTCTGGCGCGGTTAGATCGGTGAGAAGAGACTGGCGTAGTGTTTGCTGATCGTCAGGGATATGCACCTCGCGGACGGGATTCGTGACCGTATCACACAGGGTTGCGGATTAGTGGTCTTTGGCCTCTCGACGCGGAATGACAAACGGGACATGAGAGGCCCCGTGAGTCAAGTTGGCGGTTGCAAGCCGCTGGGTTGATTGGTGTGTGGGCGTCGGAGCTGTATGTGTCCAGTATATTCGTATAAGCTAGGGCCTAAGGGATAAAGGAACAGGCCATACAGCTGCACCGGGCGTGTGGCTTCGTGGTTGGTCCTGATAATCTCGACGAACGAGGAGTTTTTCCTCACTGCTTAAGGTTCGTATCGTCTAGCCTCATCGTTCGGCATAGAATGCTCCCGGACCTACTGCCCATGGTTGTATCTCGCATCTTCCAGGCTCGTTAACACACTTAGCAAGTTGAATTGCTGTTCTACATGGCGTTAACCGAAACTCAGTGCCAGGGGGGCAGTTTCGCGGGCCTCTATCTCCTATGCGGTCAATCCGTCTCCCTAGCCTTTCATTGCGCAAAAACCTGGCGCGGGATTCGTTCAGACACCTTCGCGACTCCCGCCGACCGGAGGACCGGAGTAATGAACATGGACCAAACGCCATGCGCCACCCGGCATTCTTCGATACACCTGAGTTTCCCGGCCGTCCGTGGTTACTGCCGTACCGTCGCTTCTCCATTTCGCGACGAAGTGCCATTTAAAATCGGCCCACGCGGCGTCTCCATAGACACGTACGGTGACATCCCGGACTTGCAGGTCGCGCTGGGAGAAGAGACTGCCCATAAGCTGTTCATACACATTCAGTTTGATACCATCCCAGCCATGGGCTTCGCCGCGCGGATGGATAAAAGAGACGTCCGGAGCATTTAACCAGATTTCCGATGCTAGCGTGGTGTCTGCGTCATCGATGGATTTCGCATATTTTGCAATCAAGGCGCGTATTTGCGCACCGTCACCGTCCGAATCAGGTGACGGAACGGTTTGGCTTACAGCAGATTTATCCGCTGCGGCGCGCTGCTTCGCGGCTGCAGCCATGATCTTTTCGATTTCGTCGGGATCGCGGGTGAGTTTGCGGCTCAGCAGTTCATAGCCGGTGTCCGTAACGAGCACTCGTCTTCGATGCGCACACCCAGGTTTTCCTCGGAATGTAAATGCCGGGTTCGACCGTTACGACCATGCCGGGTTGCAAAGGTCTGCAAGAATCGCCGGGATCGTGAACGTTCAGCCCGATGTTGTGGCCCAGTCCATGAATGAAATACTGGCCCAGACCTTTGCCGTGCTGGTCCTTGCCGTGGGAATTGATGTAGTTGTAAGCGACGTTGAACAGCGAGTTTTTTTTATCCCGGCAGCCCATGATGGCTCCGGGCTTTAGCGCGGCGAGCGCGGCATTTTGCGCGCCGAGAACGATGTCGTAAATCTCGCGCTGGCGCGGGGTGTATTTTCCGTTGGCTGGAATCGTGCGAGTGATGTCGGCGGCATAACCGGAGTATTGCGCGCCCACATCCATCACGACGATATCGCCGTCCTGGATTTTCCGCGAAAGCTTGTCGTAGTGCAGCGCCGTGGAATTGGGTCCGGCGCCTACAATCGGCGCATAGGCTTCCGTTTCCGAGCCTCCCATGGCATGGACTTCCACCATTTTCGCGGCGATCTGATATTCCCACAGGCCGGGGCGCATCATCTTCATGGCTTCGAGTTGCGCGTCGAGTGAAAGATCGATGGCCTGGCGAAGCAGCGCAATTTCCGTGGGAGACTTGATCACGCGAAGATCGGTGATGTTGCCGCGGATATCCTTGACCGTCTCCTGCGGACGGCCTGTTTCATCCAGTCCACCACTTCTTTTTGTGCGGATAGCCGCCCAGTTCGCGCTGATACGGAAGAATGGTGTAAACGGTGGGGAACTCCAGGGAGAGAACTTCGATAATGGCGCGAAGTTCGGAGTAGGGAAGGACCGTGCCGAATCCCGTTTTCGGTTTGATGTCAGGATCTTCCGGCGACATGCGCACGCCGTTCCAGACTTCTTTGCGGTGGTCTTTAGCGGGCAAAAAAGAATCTCGGGAGCGAGGCCGCCGTCGATCATCGAGGACTTCATCTTTTCCCGGGTCTCCGGCTTGGGCACCCAGGTCTTTCCGCCGGGCAAGAGCAGCAAAGCCGCTCCCTCTTCATTGTGGCCGGTGAGGTAATAGAAATTCTCTTCCTGGGCAAACACGTAGGACTGCGATTCCTCTTCGCGGCCGGTGTACCCCAGCAGAAGAATGGGGCCATCCACCTGTGCGGCAAGCTTGGCGCGGCGTTGCGCATAAGCGGAATTGGGTTCGCGCTCCGCCGCTGTTGCGCGCCGGCGGGAAAAGCGGCCGCGAGGCCAGCGAGAAGGATTGCCAGTAGACCAAAAACTGCCGCGCGGTTTACTCTGTTCCCTCCATTGAACGAATTCTTACGCCGCTGACCAATCATCCGCTCACCTCGCTATGGGCCCCAGGGCAAGCAGGGCAAAACGAAGATTGTAGCCGATGTCGAGAGGGTTGCTGTAGGGAGGGCGCGAGTAACACGGCGAGGCTCGGAGCACGCGAGATCGTAGGAAACATAACACCTCCCACCGTCCCCGGTCAGGCTTGTAAAGAAGCAAGCAAAGGACTTACATAGGTGCAATTTGCAAGTGGCGGAACAAAGGAGTTGGCGGAAGGGGTTGTTTAGAGTTCACAGTTGTGACTCGGAACTTCGCAAAGAATGAGAGACCGTTGCGCCGCCGGGGGGATGGCCGCGGTGTTTTTGGACAGAGCGCGCAAGCTATGAAGGGAGAAGGAATTAAGTTGTGTATGAGAAACGGAAGAGTGCGCAGGAGATGGAAAACAAAGGGCGGAATGTTGTGGAGGGAGTGCGGAGGATGAAGGCTGTAAGGTGAGTGTTCGAACGCAGACCGGCTGTACATATCGGACTGTGTCACAGCCATTACCTATTGTCAGCCGGCATCAGATAGTGAATAAAAAAAAGTGGAATCGCGTTTGCCGTACAAGTGGACCCGCACCATCTGTCGGACCAGCCGGTGGATAGCGCAGCGTGCGCCGGCGTTCACGGATGGCAGTCGAAGCCAGTTGGCATTGGCAGAAAAATCACAACGCAGACAGTCGCAAATCTTGTTGGGTCGATGCGGTCATTCTTCTTTTTTGCGGCCGCAATGGCGCGCAGCATCAAGGGATGCGCGACCTTTAGTGCTGCAGCGTGGGTTTCAGATGATCGTTGATCCAGCCGCTAAACATCGTGGCTTCCATCGCTGCGGTTCACGGCTGCGGCAGTGTTTTCATCCATCGATCGAGATCGAATCGGTGGCAGGAACGAGGCCTTCCCCGTAAACGCGGCCACTCGCACCTTTCACGCAGTAGTTGATGGTCCTCTTGTGAACATCCAGTCCGATGTAATACATAGGCTCCATGGGGGAGTCCTCCGTTGGTGTCTCTGAATCAGCTGGGTCGCTGAGTTCAGCTTTGTACAGCGCTCCTTCTTCGACCTATGCATTCAAACTTATGAGGACTTAGGAGGAGTACGATAGGCAACGATTCGAGATCGACGCGGGCTGCGGCGAACATGCTGACGCTGCAAGCCGTGCGGCGGGAGTCGAGGAAGCGGTGGTCCCCAGATCGTGAGTTGACTGTAGGACGGCGAGAGACCATTTTTAAGTGATCGACTTATAAGGAGAATCTATGACGCGCGAAGCCAGACTGATGTCCGGGATCATCCTTATTACCGTGCCGACGATTCAATACGGTGGGTATTTCCTTTTGACGTCGCTCATGAACAAAACGAGCGGGTACATGGACAATCCGCTCCGTCAGAATTTCTTTCGCGCCGGGCACGCTCATGCCGGCGTCATCGTGATTCTTTCCCTCGTCTGTCAGATATTTGCGGACTCAGCTGTTCTTCCCTACCCGATTGTCTGGCTTGTGCGTATCGGTGTGCCTCTCGCGGCGATTCTCATATCGGCGGGGTTTTTTTTCTCGATGCTGCCGCCTGCGGCTGCTGAGCCTAGCGGAGCAGTCGGACTCATCTACGCGGGCGCTGTTATTCTTGCAATTTCGGTAGTCACGCTGGCCATCGGCTTGATCAGAACTTCACCGTCCGCGTAGAAATACGGCTGACTTGTGGCCCACGGTTATGAGCGCCGGGTGTTCAGGAACCTCAGCTCCTTCTTCACGAGTCCACTATTTAATCTTGCTCTGGTACATCAGCTCATCTGCCCGTTTGATCAGGCTTTCGGCGGTGTCATCGGGAAGTGCGAGTGTGCCGCCGATTGAGATCGACAGAGATACCAAACTGCCATCACCGCTCGGGAACGAGATTTGTCCGACCATGGCGGCACATCTCACCTTCAAATGGGTGAGAATCTCATTGTTCACGTGATGGGCGACAGCGATGAACTCATCACCTCCCCACCGCCCAACGATGTCCGCGGGGCGCAGCGTTCCCGTCAGGGTCTTCGCCACTTCTATCAAAGCGTGGTCCCCGGTGGCATGACCGAAACTATCATTGATGGCTTTGAATCGGTCGAGGTCAATCATCAACACTCCAAATGGCTCCTTGTGTACGCGGTATTCACTCAGGGCTGTCTGCAGTGCCATCTCGACGAAACGGCGATTCGGCAGTTGGGTGACTTGGTCGAGAAAGGCCAGGCGCCCCATCTGCTCGATCTCGCGCTGCGCATCCTGCTCAGCTGTACTGTTACTGAATATCTGTACGGCCCCGACGATTGAGCCGTCGGCTGCCCGAAGAGGCTGAACCCGCGCCGTCACGGGAACCCGCCGCCCCTGCTTATGCCGCAAGAAGACGTCCACCTCGTGCGATCGTCCGTTGTTGAGGCTTGCTGTCAGAGGACAATTGCGAAGGCACAACTTCTTCCCCTCACTGTCCACGTGACAAAGCCCATCCTCCGGACAACGCCGGCCCACCATTTCATGGGCTTCGTAGCCAGTCTGGCGAAAGGCACCCTCGTTCCAGTACAAAATGCGCCGGTCCAAGTCCACGATGTACACGCCGTCGTTCACCTGGTCCAGCAGCGCCTTGTAGTTCTCCGGTCGATCGGAGTCGTAGGATCTTTACCTCAAATCGGGCGGCCAGAAGAAGCTCGGAAGTCCTCCGAAAGCGGTGGCGAAGCTGTCTAGATCACATAAGTAGCACGTCAAAGTCACAGCAGTATATGGCCAGAGCCATCGATGGACTTCATCGTGCCTTAACCGTCAACGCCGCCGGTTTTACTGGAGCTTGTAGGACATTGTAGTTCATAAGTCGTCTTATTCATTTCTTTGCTCTCAGCCGCTTGAACTTCTTTGACATTGCGCGTTCAAAAGCAGCGATTTCCCTTTTTCGTTCCTCCTCTGGCAACTCCACGACATACTTGTAAATTGTCTTGGCAATGGCTTGCGCAGCCATTTTGAGACTTGGCTTCTTCTTTTTGCCGTTGCTTTTGCGTGCCTTCAACGCTATACCCAAAATCGGGAAATTCCGTTGATAGCTCAGCCGGTTACGCGGAGTCTACCACGCGCTAACATTCTCTTGCATAGGAACGTCCG
>CAWDRK010000007.1:0-36516 GCA_963804635.1 Candidatus Acidiferrales bacterium | reverse complement strand
GAGCGGAGCATTCAGCCGGGTGCTGCTGGGATTGGTCCTGGGATTGCCGTTGGCGGTGGGCGCGGGACGGTTGATCTCCGCGCAACTGTATGGCGTTGCGTGGTGGGATCCACTGGCGCTGACCGTGGCGGCCGGTGCGCTGGCGATCTGCTCATTTTTCGCGGCGATCATTCCCGCGAATCGCGCGGCGTCGATTGCACCAATGCATGCGCTGAGAATCGAATAAAGACACACACCGCCACACAGAAGCACGTTGACGCGTGTCCTCCCGTCCAACGTTTGAAACGACATCTACCGGCAACTGATCGTGCTGTTTCGAACGAATTCGTTTGCCTCGCCACTGCGAAGCTGCAAGAACTTATGTCCTGCGAGCAGGTCTTGATGGGCGGGAGCGGAACCATGAGCAATCGACTTAGCGACAAGGTTGTGATTGTAACGGGAGCAGCACAGGGTATCGGGTTCGGATGCGCGAACCTGATCGCGTCGGAAGGTGCCGCGGTGATGTTGGGAGATGTACAGGAAGAAAGAGGAGAGCTGGCCGCCACGCAGATCCGAAGCGCCGGAGGCAAAGCGGGGTTCTGCAAAGCCGACGTGAAGAATGAAAAGGACTGCGCAGGGCTGGTGAACAAAGCGGTAGAAATTTTTGGGAAGGTTGATGGGCTTGTAAACAATGCGGGCTGGTTTCCCAGAGGAACGCTGGAAGAGACGACGACAGAGCTCTGGGAAGCGGTGATGCAAATCAATCTGCGAGGATCGTTTTATTGCTGCAAGCATGCCGTGCCCGTGATGCGGGAGACAGGCGGGGGGAAGCATTGTAAATATGGGATCGATCTGCGGAATTCAGGGCTTGCCGAATCTCGTGGCGTACGGGGCGGCTAAAGGCGGACTGCTATCGCTGACGCGAACTCTGGCCGGCGCACTCGCGGGGCATCGTATCCGCGTGAACTACGTGATTCCCGGCTGGGTGCTCACCGAGGGAGAAGTGGCGCTGCACAAGGCGCAAGGCCGGCCGGAAGAAGCTCTGAGGAAAGAGGGAGAGAGACTGGCGTTGGGGCGCCAGCAGACACCGCTCGACGCGGCCTATGCCGTTGTGTATTTGCTGAGCGACGAGAGTCCGCAGGTTACCGGAAGCGTTTTGCACGTTGACGCCGGCGCGTCGACGTTGCCGATCGCACCGGGGACGTACCCGGGATAAGAGCGAGCTCCAGCCGCCAGAGCGTTGCGACCGGCGTTTTACTTTAGGAACAACTGCCGGTGATTTTTGTTAGCCGGGGGGGTGTCTGCCCCTATTCTAGTCGCTACTGGTTCTCTTTCTCCTGCTGAATCAGCCGCACACCGCGGTGAACAGTAAGGTGGTATTCGAGGGCTACTTCCTCGTGATTGGCAGCGCCAGCTTACGCTACGACAAGCGGGTGTGCATTACGACCGGATTGCTGGTGTTCGCTCAGTATTTTGCAATTGTCTATTTAACCGCCGGCCACTGGGACCTCAACAATTCCATTTACTCGCCCTATCCTTATGGCTTGTTCAGTTGGTCCGCGCAAATTTCGCGGTTAATCATGATGTTGACCGCATCGGCGCTGAGCCTGGCGCTGGTTTCCCGCAGTCAGAAACTCTTGCAGATGGCGACCAACGACCATCTGACGGGCCTGTTCAATCGAGGCTACCTGGACGACCGCTTTGCGATCGAGCTGAGCCGCGCGCGCCGGTATGGCAAACAGCTAAGCATTGCGGTGATCGATGCGGACCGGTTCAAGTCGCTCAACGACACGCACGGACATTCGGCCGGCGATCTGGTTCTGCGGACAATCGGGTCGATGCTTCGTGAATCCTTCCGGCAAAGCGACACCGCGGGGCGCTATGGAGGAGAAGAATTCGTCGTCATCCTGCCGGAGACGGATATGGAAACAGCACAGCGCAAAGTGGAACGGTTGAGGGAACAAGTGGCGAGCACTCCCATCACGTTGGCAACGCGCGGGGAGACGGTTCAGATGACGATCAGCGCCGGCCTCGCGAGCTACCCGCAGGATGGAGAGGATGCCGCGGAGTTGCTCGCCTTGGCAGACGAAAGAATGTTTCAGGCCAAAAGAGAAGGACGCAACCGAGTGGTGGCCAGTCGGGAGGTTGTGCTGTCGTAAGTGTCGGCGGGCATGGAAGCGCCGCGCTCGGCTTCAGCTTTTCAACTCGGAGAGCTTCGTTTCCTCCGGCGTGTCCGTAGGACTTGCAAATTCCAGGCGGTAGCCATCCGGGTCAGAGAGACACGTGACCCACAGAGAGTTGCCGACCTGGGGCTCCGACACTTCGAGTCCACGCGAAATAAAATCACGGTACAGTTTCACGGCGTCTTCGCACTGAAACGCGAGCGAGACCCCTTGGCCGAGCTTTCCGACGGGAGCGTGGGGACCGTCCTTGACATACGTCTGGAGCATTAAAGCCGCGCCACCCAATTCCAGCCAGCACCAACGCAGCTTCTCGTCCACGACCCACTTGTGCTTCATGGTGAAGCCGAGGCCATGCAAGTAGAAGCGGATGGAGCGGTCCATATCCGAAATGCGGAAGAATGGAACGACTTGCTTGACGTTCATGTCGGGCTTGGCTGCGGCGCTCATCCGTGGACCTCCGTCGCTTAATTACCGAGACGCTTCGTCCGGTCACGGAACAGAAGCTTTTCAGAGGGAAGAAGGATACCTACCGGGCTCATCCTGCACAAGACCTCGCTACCAGGCTCGCTACCAGGCCCGTTCGCCGATGAACGTTCATGCATTCGTCCGGCGCAGGACTGCGGTGCCGATGGCTGCCACAAAAAGCGCGGAAGCCAGCACCAGCCAGGGAACCAGAGCGGCAACTTCGTAGAGGGATGAGGCGCTGGTTCTTCCTGAAAGAGCAGCCACCACGATTGCATTTCTGGAAGTGGAAAAAACGCCACGAGCGCACCGCTAGTGAGAATACCCGCGAGTAGAAGGAGCGTGACCAAAGGGGGAACCGCGTTTCGGGGGAGAAGCGCTGGCTCGAAGCCGTGGCGGAGATGAACCGGCGCGAAAACCAACCGTTCCTGCAGGAGAGCCAGCGTCTATTGCTGGAATGGCACGGAGGATCGGACTTTGAAGACGATGTGTCCATTCTGCAATTGCAGTGGCTAGGGCCAGTTTCGCGCCCGCAGAAGATGGCGAATCCAGGAAACGAATGACCAGCATGAGGATCGAAACAAAATCGGAGGGTGGGACGGTGGTCGTCGCGACACGGTGGCGGAATTCAAGCGGCAAATGTCGGAAAAGCTGTCGCCTGAAACTCACAGCGTGCTGATGGAAATGAGCGAGGTGCCATTTGTTGAAAGCACCGGTCTCGGCGCCTTGGTGGCCATCCGGCGGCGGTTAGGGGAAGAGGGAGTGCTGGCAATCTGCGCTTCGCAACCCAGCGTGCTGGAATTGTGTCAACTCGCGCGACTGGACAAGATTTTTCAGTTTTATCCGGACATGGATGCGGCATTGTTGCGCCTCGTCCGAGAAATGGCTCGCGGGTGAACGCCGGCAGGGCTACGGGTTGACGCGAGTGAAGAAATCGACGAGGTTGCCGTCTGGATCGCGAAAATAGATGGAACGGGTGCCCCAGGGCTGGGTTGTAGGCGGCTTCACCCAGGCCTTAACGATTCCCTGCAACCTTAAGTACTCCTGATCGACATTCGCGACGTTGAATTCCAGAATGGCGCTCTTGTTTTGTCCCGCCTGCGCTGCACCTGGAATGTACTTTTCCTGCTCACCGGCGTCGAAAATCGCAAGCGTTCCGGCATCGGTCAGGAATTCGACATAGGTATCGCCGGAAGCGTGTGGCTTGATTTGCAAAACACGCTCGTAGAAGTCCGTCAGCTGTTTCACATCGTTTGTGATCAGGCAGGTGTTAATCAGGGAAGGCGCATGATTGGCCGACTGGAGCTTCGCTTGGGGCCGGGAGAGTTGCGAAACTGCGGCGCCGAAGAAAACCATGCCCAGCAAAGATGCCGAACGAAACAGGCTGATTTTCATGGCTAAGAGCCTCCCTCCTGTTGAGACTGCTCACGCCGCAAAACGTCACCACGTCTTCAAATATTCTATTTCGAACAAGGACGGCTGCGGCGGTTTTGCACCTGTTGCTGGCGCTTTTGCTATTTGCGGTAAATGTTGCCGCGCGACGATAGGCTATTCGTAGCGCAACGCGATCATAGGATCGACGCGGCTCGCGCGCCTAGCTGGAAGATAAGTGGCGAGCAGCGTAACGCCGCTAAGCAGCACGGCGACTAGCACAATCGTGATGGGATCCCAGGGTTTCACGCCGTAGAGCAGGCTGCTCATCAATCGGGTAAGGCCGAGCGCCGATGCGACACCGATGACCACGCCCACCAGCGCGAGCTGCATTCCCTGAACCACCACCATGCGGCGCACCAGTTGCGGGCTGGCGCCTAGCGCCATGCGCACGCCGATTTCCTGAGTGCGCTGCTGCACGGAATAGGCCATGAGGCCGTAGACGCCGATCGCAGCAAGCAGTAGCGCGATGCCTGCAAAAATCGTGAGCAGGGTCATATAGAAATCGTTGCGCGCCGTGGATTCGCCGATCACTTGTTGCATGCTGCGGATGTGCGCCACAGGCAATCCTCCGCTGGCCTCGCGCAACTCCCGTTGGACATCGGCGCTCAGGGAAAACGGTTGCAGTTTGGTGCGCACCACCCAGGTAACGGGAATGATGCGGTTATTCAGGGCGATGATGCCGTCGTTCACCTGAGCGAAGGGAACATACATAATCTGGTCTGGCGGGCGGCTCAATGCGCCTTCGCGGACATCGGCGACGATACCGATAATCTGCCGCGGCGGCTCGTCGAATTCCGGCCCCACTCCTTTGCCGACGGAAATACGCGCGCCGAGAGCATCACCTTTCGGCCAGTACTCCTTGGCCAGTGCCTGGTTGATGACCACAACGCGCTCCGCGGCGCGATTATCCTGGTCGGTGAACACGCGGCCGCTGATGAGGGGGATGCGAAACACGTCGAAATAGTGCGGCGACATCGTCAGCCAGGTTGCTCCGCCATGATACGGGCCATTGGTGAGCGGACGCCCTTCGATGATGAAGGGAAGTCCGAAGCCGCCTTCGAGCGGAACGCAACAAGTGAGGGAAGCGGCCGTCACGCCCGGAAGGCTCTCAATGCGACGGCGGCCTTCGCGTTCGAGTTGATCGACGCCCGCTGCTTTCTCAAAACGTCCGCCGTTCAGCGACATTTCCATGATTAGGACGTTTCGCGCGTCGAAGCCGGGATTCACGCCGCGGAGCGCGCCAAAGGTGCGAATGAGCAAGGCGGCGCCCACGAGCAAGACAAGAGCCAGCGCCATTTCGGTGATCACCAGGACGGCGCGCGCTTTGTTGTGCCGTATGCCCGTGCCAGATCGTGCGCCACTTTCGCGCAACGTGTTGCTGATGTCCGACCGGGAAGTGCTGAGCGCGGGAAGCAGTCCAAACAAAATTCCGGTCAGGATTGACGCAAGGAGGGTGAACACCAGCACACGCCAGTCGAGAGCCACGGCGCCACCTTGCTCCCCGACGCGAGGAATGTCGCCGGGATTGATGGCGAGCAGCGCGCGCACACCGACATAACCGAGGCCGAGCCCGAAGATGCCGCCGGCGAAGGAGAGAAGAAGCGATTCCGTCAATAATTGCCACATGAGACGGGCACGTCCGGCACCTAGCGCGGAACGGATGGCAATCTCGCGCCGGCGGATGGTGGCTCTGGCCATGAGCAGGTTGGCAACGTTGGCGCAGGCGATCAAGAGCACAAAGCCGACCGCGCCGAAAAGCAACAGCAGTCCGAATCGAACGTCGCCAATCACGCTGTCGCGCAGAGGTATCGCGGTGAAGCTGGCGCCTGGCCCCATGACGGGCGAGCCGGGGAATTTGCGATTGAACTCATCCGCAGCTTGCTTCATCGCGGTCTGGGCCTGCGCCAGCGTGACGCCCGGCTTCAGGCGGGCTGTGGAGCGCAAGTAGTGTCCCTGGTCGACGCTGTTTGGATCGGGCTTCAACGGCAACCAGATGTCGCTCTTGGGATCGCCTGTGTAGGTTGGGCCGAGCACTCCAATAATTACGTACGGTTCCTGGCCAAGATCGATAGTGCGATTCAGGATTCCTGGATCACCGCCAAAGCGGTTTCGCCACAATCCATTGCTGATGACAACAACCGCCGGCCCTCCTGGGCGATCCTCTTCGGGAGTGAAGGTTCGGCCCAGAGCGACGGGCGCGCCAAACACGCGGAAGTACTCGGCCGAGACGTGAATGCCCTTGATCAGCTCCGGGCGATCGCCACCAGTGAGATTGATGCCCGGGCCCGAGAAATCGTAAGCCGCCACGGAATCAAAGACGTCGGTTTGCTCGCGCCAAACGTTGAACTTTGGGATGGATGTGACGTCCCCGTTTCCCTGGGGAGAGCTTAGTTCGAGCTCGACGAGCCGATCGGGATGGGGGTAGGAGAGCGGCTGAAGGAGCACGGCGTTGACGACGGAGAAGATCGCGGTGTTGGCACCGATGCCGAGCGCCAGCGTCAGGATGGCAACGGCGGCAAAACCGGGACTGTTCCGCAAGGTCCTGAATGCGTAGCGGAGATTCTGCAGAAGGGTTTCCATCGCTCCTCCAGATTGGTGCGCAGCTTATGCGCGAATTATAGCGGGCGCCGTCATTTAAGGTTAACTGTTGAAGCTTTCGGGGGGGCCCAGCAGGGAGGAGGAAAAAACGGAACGCTGTAGGATTCCATGACGTGAGGGATCGCGTTATTCGATATCTAAGAAAAAGGGAAGACGGATTCCCCGTAGCTAATCAGACGGTCCTCGGCCCAGATTATGGGTCCATTGCGGCTACTCCTGGCGCAGAGCGGTCATGGGATCGATCTTGGTGGCGCGGCGCGCCGGAGTGTAGCAGGCGAGAAGAGCCGAGGCCAGAAGAATGACGGCGACGGCGACGAGGGCGCGGACGTCGATGGCGTCGACGTTGTAAAGCAGGCTACGAAGAGTCTTGCCGACGAAGTAAACACCAGGAAGCCCCACGGCCATACCGATCAGGGCCGACGTCATGCCTTCGCCGACCAATTGCTTAAGGACGTGCGACGTGCCAGCGCCGAGGGCAATGCGAATCCCCATTTCGTGATTGCGTTGAGCCACCGAAAAGGTCATCACTCCGTAAATGCCGATGGCTGCCAAAATCAGAGCGAGCCCGGCAAAACTCCCGAAGATCACCAGGGCAAAGCGATCGCTTACGAGTGACTCGCTGACCACCTGGTCCATAGTGCGGACGCGCGTCATGGGATAGTCGGGATTGACCGAGCGAACGGCGGCCGCGATGCTGTTTGAGACCGCAGTTGGACGACCGGAAGTTCGTACCGCCATGGTCGTGTAGGCCCAAGGGCTTTGATCAAAGGGTACGTCAACCTCAGGGGAGCCGGCGGTGGGATGGCTGTCATATTGCACGTCGTGAAAGACCCCGACAATCTGCCATTCGACTGGCGCGCCTATTGGCTGTTCCGAACCCGGAATCAATTCCGGAATTCTGACGCGCTGCGTGAGTGGGTCGAGGCCAGGCAAAAACTGGCGGACGAAACTTTCGCTGACCATGGCCACGCGCAGGCCTCCGGCGAGATCTCGTGCGTTAAGGTACCGGCCGCGGATCAAGCGAATACCATAGGTCTGGTAGTACTTCGGTGTAACCGGCATGAAAATCGTTAGCGGCTGTTTGTTTACATCCTCTTCGGAGGATTGGCCGACGATGGTGAAGTGCAGTCGACCGGATCCGGCGGCTGGCAAACCGGGAGCGAGCGCAGCGCTGGAAACTCCCGGGACGGCTTCAATCCTCTCCAGCAACTGTCTGTATATGCTACGAACCTGCTCCGCCTTCATGGTGCGCTCATTCTGCAGAGGCACGTTGAACGTGAGGACGTGGTCGGTGCGGATGCCGAGGTCCACCTTCGTTAGATTCCAAAAACTGCGAATGATGAGTCCGGCGCCGCCAACCAGAATCAGCGCCAGCGCGAATTCGGCAACCACGAGCACGCGACGCAAGCGATGGTTCCGCGCACCTTTCGAGGACCGTCCACCCTCCTTCAGCATGTCGCTGACATTTTGCCGGGCGGCGTGCCACGCGGGAGCGCAGCCAAAAAGAATGCCGCTGAACAAAGTGGCTCCCAGAGTGAACAGCAAGACGGGAATGTTCAGTCTAGGGTCCGCTTCGTAGGGAATGCCAAGTTGGTTGCGAGGCATCAGGCTGAGCACGCCGCGCAGGATGAACTCCGCAAGAAGTATACCAAGCCCCCCACCGATCACTGCCAAAGATAGGCTCTCGATCAGGAATTGGCGAAAGATGCGCGCGCGGGTGGCTCCTTGCGCAACGCGGACGGCGATTTCCTTCTGCCGGGCGGTGCCCCAGGCGAGCAGCAAATTCGCGATATTGACGCAGGCAATCAGGAGCACGAAGGCGACGGCGCCCATCATCAGCCAGAGCCCGACGCGGGTATTGCGAGGAAGAAAGTCGTCCTTGAGCGGCTCGACGGTCACGGTCAGACCTTGGTTGGTTTTAGGATTGGCTTGCGCCAGGCGCTGCGCGATTACGGACATCTCTGCGTTTGCTGCCTCAAGCGTGACGCCCTGCTTCAGGCGTCCCAGGACCAGGAGATAATGATCCTCGCGGTTGATTTCCTCTGGTTTGAATGCCAGGGGCACATCCAGTTCTGCGGTCCCCTTGTCCGATGGTCCCGGTGCGGCCACACCAACGATGGTGTAAAGCTCGCCGCTCATCCGCAGCTTCTTGCCAACAATGTTGGGATCGCTGCCGAACTTCTCTCGCCAGAATTTATAGTAAAGAATCGCGACATGATCATTTCCGACCTGGGTATCTTCGGGCAGGAAGTGCCGTCCCAGATAGGCCTGTTCACCCGACAAAAGGTCAAAGAAGCCAGGAGCCGTTCGGGAGGCCAGAACTTGCTCGGTCCAGTCGGGCGTTGAAATGGTGAATCCAGCGCCTGTCCAAGCGTTGAGAGACTCGAAGGCGGTGCTCTGCTTTTGCCAGTCCAGATAGTCACCGGGGGAAGTCTCGATGCGGTCGCCCTTTTGGTGCGACCAAATCATCACCAGCTGCTCGGAATGGGCGTAAGGGAGAGGCGCAAGCAGTACGGAATAGAGCAAGCTGAAAATGGCGGTGGTCGCGCCGATGCCTAAGGCGAGAGCAAGCAGGGAGACGGCGGTAAACCCAGGACTGTTCCACAGTAGCCGCAAACCGTAGCGAATGTCGCGCAAGAGTTCAGTCATGGGAGCGCCTTCCTATCCAGTAATACTGACAAGCGGTCGGAATAGTTCCCTTGCTTAGACGAAAGAGAGAAACAGATGTGTTGAGCAAGTACGTCGCCAAGCTGGGAATGGCCGAAAACGGTGTGACCACAGAACTTAGGAAGAGGCTGGATCCCTCGAGAGTTGTTGGATGGCCGGAGGCGAACAGGTGGGTGTTCGCTTCCGGACAATTCTCGACGTGCTTAGCAGTTTCATTCGCTACAGTCCTAGCGCGTCCATCTTGGGGCTCTCGTAGACGTCGTCTTCTCCCGGATACCGCAACTCTTTCTCGAACTTCCGGTCTCCTTTGCCAAAGACCATATAAGACTTTCGCCAGCAGGCAGAATGTCGGGCTGCCGGTCGTACACCGGATCGGCGTATGCCCACTTCGCAGCGATCAGATTCCAGCCCTGCGCGACAAACATTCCGATCACATCGTCGAGGAACAGCGCATTCAGCGCGTTGTCATCTAGCAGCACAGTGTGCCGCACACGGACCCCGAGAACTTGGAGAGATAGCGAATGGTAGAACTGCGCGCGCTCCCAGATATGCTGAAGATAGAAATCGCGGTACGCCGTGAGATCAGCATCGGGATGATTCTTTACGCGCGCCTGGAGCCGCCGATCGATGGCCCAGTTTAAGTCTGGTTTAACAGCGGAGTGACGCAACCGGTCACGGTGCAATGGCTCAACCCGAATGCATTCGTATCGAGCCTGGATCCCAGTACCGGCGCGTGCTTCGGAGGAGACAGTTCCAAGAACTGCCAGTTCGGCAGTCTGCGCCGCAATGCATTGCACGGTCCCAATTTTGCCTGGAGTGACTTCTATCTGACGAAGTGGTTCGCGTCGACCGAACGGGTGAAGATGCGCTTTGACGCGCAGTTCTTCAATGTTTTCAATCCAGACCCGCTGACCTTCACTGGCGTGGCCTTGGCGCTTGCGGCTGTCGCGCTTGCAGCTTGTGTGATTCCTGCGCTGCGCGCGTCGCGAGTCCATCCCATGGTAGCGCTGCGCTACGAATAAAAAGACGGCTCGCCCAAAAATTCCTGGAAGTATCGAGAACCCTTGTGCCCGCCGCAGGTCCGGTTCTTAGAGGGCTGGGCGCCAGCAATGGCGCCCGGCTACTCGACAGCTATCATGTCGATTAGGTGCGCGGCGCGCGTTGGCTTTAAGATAGAGGGCCGAATGCCTGTTCGGAGACGCATCGACCATGCCTGCCACTGAGACCCGCGCAAAAACCAAATTGTCACGCCAACAATACCTGGACCTGTATTACTACATGCGCTTGAACCGCGAGGTCGAGGAAACCATGACCAAGCTGTTCCGCCAGAATAAAATTGTCGGTGGTTTGTACTCCAGCCTGGGCCAGGAAGCCATTTCCGTGGGTACGGCGTACGCGCTGGAAAAGCGCGACTGGATTGCGCCGATGATTCGCAATATCGGCGCGCTGCTGGTGAAGGGCGTTCCGCCGCGTGACATTTTCACGCAACACATGGCGAAATACACTTCGCCCACCAAAGGCAAGGATGGCACCAGCCACTTCGGCGACCTGGATAATTTGCACATTATTTCGCCCATCTCCATGCTCGGCGACCTCATCCCGGTAATGACCGGAGTGGCCATGGCAGGCCGCTACCTGGGACAGAAAATCGTGGCCATGACGTGGATTGGCGACGGCGGCAGCTCCACGGGCGTGTTTCACGAAGGGCTGAATCTTGCGGCCTCGCAAAAGGCTGCCTTGGTGCTGATCCTGGAGAACAATTTGTGGGCTTACTCGACGCCCGTGCGGCGGCAAGTTCCGCTGGAAAATCTGGCGGACCGCGCAAAGGCCTACGGAATCTCCAGCTACATCGTTGACGGCAACGACGCGGTAGCGGTTTACACGACAGCGAAGGAGGCAGTGGAGCGAGCCCGCGCAGGCGAGGGTCCGATCCTGATTGAAGCAAAAACGTTCCGGCGTCGCGGCCACGCTCAGCATGATCCGGCAGAATATGTCCCGCAAGAGCAAAGGGAATTCTGGGAGAAGCGCGATCCCATTACGCTATACGAAAAATTCCTGATGGACGAGAAGCTTCTCGACGCCAAAGGAAAAAAGGAAATGGAAGACAAGCTTGCGGCGTTGCTGGATAAGGAACGCGAGTTCGCGGAAAACTCGCCGATGCCGCCGCCGGAATTCGCTTCCGAGGGCGTTTACTGCACGGGCCCGGAGTGCCATGACCTCGAACCCAGGTGGGAGCGCGACGTGACGGAGTTGCTACCGCCGAAATCGAGTGTCGACCCGGTGTGGACGGTGGAAGGCTTTGGGCGTGGCAAGAGTTCGTCGCGCGAAAATGCGCCGATTCATTTTGGCGACACGCCACAGACTTCGGAAAGGGTTGAAGCGGAAAAGTCTGCGGCTAGGGCGAGCGCTCGGGTAAAAAGAGAAACAAAGCCTGCGGCGAAAGCGGCCGTTAAGAAAAAGGCCTTCGCGAAATCCACAGCGCGCGGAAAAGCGCGGAGCTAGCCATGGCCGCCATCACCTTTCTGGAAGCGATCAAGCAGGCGCTGTTTGAAGAGATGGCCGCGGACCCGCGCGTGGTGCTGATCGGCGAGGACGTGGGCGTGTACGGCGGCGCGTTCAAGACCAGCGAAGGCTTGCTGGAGAAATTCGGCTGGGAGCGCGTGATCGACACGCCCATCAGCGAAAGCGCGATCATCGGGGCGGCCTGCGGAATGAGCTATCTGGGGCTGCGCCCGGTGGCGGAAATGCAGTTCATCGACTTCATCGCCTGCTGCTTCAACCAGCTGACCAACTTTGTGGCCAAGGGACACTACCTTTGGAACGCGCCGGCGCCCATCGTCGTGCGCGGGCCCTCGGGGGGCGGCGTGCACGGCGGGCCGTTCCATTCCGCGAATCCGGAGATGTATTTTCTGCACACGCCGGGGCTGAAGATTGTCTACCCGTCAACGCCGTACGATGCGAAGGGACTGCTGAAGGCCAGCATCCGCGACAATAATCCGGTATTGTTCTTCGAGCACAAATTCCTGTACCGGCGAATCAAGGAGGAAATTCCCTCGGACGACTACATCGTGCCGCTCGGCAAAGCCGTGGTGCGCCGCGAAGGAAAACACCTGACGATTCTTTCGTACGCCGCGATGATGCACACGTCGCTCGAAGCGGCCCAGGCACTGGCGAAAGAAGGCATCGAAGCGGAAGTGATCGACCTGCGCACCCTGCTGCCTCTGGACGAAGAGACCATGCTGCAATCCGTGAAGAAAACCAACAAGTGTCTGGTGGTTCACGAAGACACCAAAACCGGCGGCATCGCTGGAGAAATCGCCGCGATCCTTGCGGAAAAAGCGTTTCACGATATGGATGGCCCGCTGGTGCGCGTCACCTCGCTGGACACGCCGGTGCCCTATGCTCCGACACTCGAAGAGGCGTTTCTTCCCAACGCGAAAAAGGTGTTTGCCGCGGCCAAAGAGCTAGCGCGGTTTTGAGGTCAACAAAGACTGGACCGTGTATCCGTTTCTAGAGGCGATTCGTCCGAAGACCTGACTGGGCGTTTCTCACATCCCCGTTTGAAGCCCAGCCCCCCTACTATGGCGTAGGGATGTTCCGGATGCGTTGATCCCCGGAGGACATCAATGCGACGGCGCGTTTGAAGTTACTTAGACAACCGTGCGCGATGGCCATGCTGGAATAGTAATCGTTGTATCGGAATCCGTTTTCTCCGTGCCACATGGGGAACACGCTACATGCGTTCAACCAGTCGTCGCAGACCGGGGTTATCTCCAGATAGGTGTCGGCGGCAAAGGAGACGGCGTCTTCCCAATTGCTCGGGAAATAAAGCTTTCTTACGGTGTGCGCCGGCTGTTTGCGGACAATGGCGGGAAGACCTGCATAAAAGATCGCATCCTGAACGATTTCGTAGCAGGCGCGGTGGTCCTTGTGCCAGCTTCCCTTCCAGTGGGTGACGATTGTCGCAGGCCTGCACTGGCGAATCACATCACAGACAGCAAACTTTGCTTCGTCATTTACAGGGATTTCACCGTCGGGATAGTGAAGGAATAGGGCTTTTGCACCGAGCGCCGTGGCGGCCTTCTCGGACGCTTGCTGTTGAGAATATCCGTACTGCTCAGCCGGAACGGTGGGAGATCCCCGTTCGCCCAAGGAGAGACTCAGAAAGTAGCCAGTGCCTTTCAAATGCGTGGCAACGGCGACGAGCGCACCCATGGCGAAAAATGCGTCGCCGGGATGGGCGGCAATCACTAAAACGTTCGAGAAGTCACGATCCGGCGAGCCGGAAATTGTGTTCGCGGGACGGCCTGGTAACTGAGCGCCGTTGAAGAACTCCCTTCTCGCTGAGAGGGCAGCTACACCGCCACTCGCCATGGTTAGAAAGTCACGCCGTGTTGGAAACATGGCTGGTCCCTTCCTTTTCGAAGAAATGTCTGTCCTGCGTAAGCCCAATGAAATGGCGCGACCGAGATGGCATCATCTTAGCCTGTGCTGCGCCGGCCAATCCGCCCAATTGAACCTGCCAATCTCGCCACCCCTAACAGATTTGCCTGCGGTCCCAATGGACTCGTCACAATCCGCACGCGGCTGGCGGCGATTGGCTGCGCCCGTTCCTTCACGGCGTTCCGCAGTGCATCCAGAAACAAGTCGCTCGCCTGTGCCAATCCTCCACCGATTACGACAATCTCCGGATCAAACAAACTCACCAGATTTGCCACGCCATAGCCCAACATGCGTCCCGCTTGAAGATAGATATCGATCGATGCGCGATCGCCGCGCCTGGCCGCCTCGGCGACGTCTTGCGCATTGATGGCTCCGGCCGCACGCGCTATAGCCGGCCCCGCGGCCAGCGACTCCAACTGTCCGACGTTTTGCGCTTCCCTTCCGTACGTTTCTGCCACCACCATCCATCCCGCGCAGCCAGAAAGTTCATGCGCTCCGCGCACCAGGTTGCCGTCACTCAATATCCCAGCGCCGATTCCCGTTCCTAACATCAATACAATTGCATCGCTCTTTCCTCGCGCCGCCCCACACCAGGTCTCACCGAGCACTGCCGCATTGCGGTCGCTTTCCACGATGACCGGCAGTCCGAGAGCACGTTTCAACCGCTGTGCCAACGCCATCCTTCTCCATCCCTTCAAATTCGGAGCCCACACCGTGCCGTCGCGCCGCACCAGGCCCGGCACCGCCACGCCTATTCGCGAAGTGTTTTTCTTTCTTCCATTCGCACTGATCAACTCACGCGCGACTTCCACGATCTGATTCACCGGTGCCAAGGAAGAACCTGTGTCCACAGCCAGGATAGTCTGCTTCGACACTCGACCCTTGCCGTCCACGAGCGCTGCTGCAAGCTTGGTACCACCCAAATCGACCGCGACCACATAGTTGTTTGCCATCGCCTTCATTCACCAATCAAGGGCCGCGCCTGCCCACGCCTCGCCGATAGAATTCTCGAGGCCAAAACGCATATCGTGGCTGCGCCCGCCCGCGGAACCATCATGGTATACATCATCCTGGGAAGCTGGTGGCAAGTAAAAGGCGTCCGGCTCTCTCCTTGCTTGGGTTGCAGCGCGCGACGCATCGCAGCTGGTGGTAGAGTCATCCGTGAAATACGAGAGGATGATATGCGTCTCAAAACGCTAGCCCCAATCGTCTTGTTTGTCTTATTGACCTTGACCGGTGACGCGCGTGCGCAACAGTCTGGGAAGTCCGTGACTCCCTCCCCTGCATGGAATGACAATCCTCTAATCACCGTTCAGAAAACGGGAGGAGACCCTGCTCGACCAGGCGATGTCAAGATCGACTTCTATGGACACGATGCATTCAAGATCACATCACCGGGCGGTTTGACGGTTCTGACCGATCCTTGGCGGAATGACTCAACAGGCCTTTACGCAAAGTGGTTCCTGAACGAGTTTCCCGCTATCCGGGTCGATATTGTCCTTTCCACTCACGCTCATTTCGACCACGATGCTGTCGAGAGCCCGAAAGGGCTAATGGTTCTCGAACGTTTGGTCGGGCAGTTTAAGCTCGGCGACATCGAAATAATGGGCCTCGCCGACAAGCACAAATGTGAACCGGCACCTGCTGATGAGCCGGGTAGTGCCTCTGCACACCTCCCTGTAGAGACCTGTCCGCCAGACAACGTGATTGCGTTCGATAACGCGATTCAGATCATTGAGACCGGGGGATTGCGGATCGCCATCTGGGGCGACAATCGTGCAGCGCCAAATCCCTCTCTCGATCATTACTTGAAAAATGTTGACGTGCTCATTCTGCCCATCGAGTCAATACTCACGCGCGTTGAGGTCGATGCAATCGTCGGGAAATATGACCCTAAAATCGTGATTCCAGCCCACTATTCTCTCAATGGTTTGACGACCGAGGTCTCCGGTCTGGAGTCGGCTGATGAATGGGTGAATGACCAAGAGAAGGTTCATCATGCAGATGTTCGTCGCCTCGATAGTGCGGATTTGACGCTTAATGCGGCCGAGCTGAAAGGATCCCATCACCGGGTCTATTACTTCGGGGACCACTTTGAGAAAAAATAGAGAGATTTGATGAGCAAAGCCGAGTTCCATCGCGATGTGAATGCCACCTTCCCAGCAATTTCTCGGTCACGGACTAACCGGAAGCTATTCCGGGCCAGAGGTCCGGTTGCGGGAAGTTGCTCACATATCGCTTCCAGGCGATTCCGTGTCGAGGACGGAGCTTTCGGAAACGGAGTCGCTGGGCGTGTAACCCTTGGACACGCCGGTGCCCTTTCTGCGCAGATCGATATCAGAAGGCTTTTCGAAGTAGGATTCCGTGCGCCGTTATGTGTCATTTGGAATGAACGATAAAGGAGGCCACCGAATGGAACGAAAAAAAGCTGCGGATTACCCCCAGGAGTTGCTGAACCTGTTCGATTATTACGTTCACGGCGAGATCAGCCGCCGGCAATTCCTGGATGGAGCGGCAAAGTATGCCGTGGGTGGCGTAACGGCCATGGCGATTTGGGAAAGCCTCCGACCGAAGTACGCTCTGGCGGAACAAGTCTCCAAAGACGACAAGCGGCTCAAAACGGAATACGCGACCGTCCCCTCGCCCCAGGGCAATGGCAGTATACGAGGCTATTTCGTTCGTCCGGCAAGCGAAACGAGAAAGTTGCCCGGTGTGCTTGTGATTCACGAAAACCGTGGCCTGAATCCATACATAGAGGATGTGGCGCGACGTTTGGGAATCGCGAATTTCGTTGCGTTCGCTCCTGATGGTCTTACTTCTGTCGGGGGATATCCCGGTGACGACGAGAAAGGCGGGGAACTGTTTAGCGAAGTTGACGAAAGCAAAATGTTCGAAGACTTTGTGGCTTCGGCTGCCTGGCTGAAGGCGCGTCCGGAATGCACGGGCAAAATTGGTGTTGTAGGTTTCTGTTTTGGTGGGACAACGGCCAATCGCCTGGCGGTGCGGCTCCCCGATCTCGCGGCTGCGGTCCCTTTTTACGGCCGACAGCCGTCCGCGGCCGACGCCGCCAAGATCAAGGCGCCACTTCTGCTTCACTACGCATCCCTGGATACACGTGTCACCAGCGGATGGCCGGCGTATGAGCAAGCGCTTAAAGCAAATCACGTGACGTATACCGCGTACATATATGAGGGGGCTAACCATGGCTTCCATAACGACACTACGCCCCGTTACGACGAAGCGGCGGCTAAGTTAGCTTGGCAACGCACCCTTGATTTCTTCAACAAATATCTGAGGACGTGACGGACGGTTCTGTTTTGCGTCAGTATGCGCAACCCGGAGAGTGCTGCAGTTGAACAGAGCCGTAAACCTTCTCCAGAACAGCCGCCAATGCCTGGTCGTGATCCTTGATTTTCTGCCGGGTATTGAATCCGCCGTTCACGTCGGTGCGCAGCGTGACCCCAAGCCACGCTTGCACGCCTTCGGCCCAATATTCTCCGCTATTGGCCATCATATAAATCCCTTTGGGGTAGAGTTCTTTATCAACCGCATTCTTATAGGCAGCTTCGATCTGGTGTACGTCGCCGGCGTCCATATGGGCCATCATGCTATGGGAAAACTCATGGACGAAAACATCCTCCTTCCGATAGGCTTGATTGCTCAGGCACAACAGGTTTTCCTCGCCAATTGAGCACATGTCACGGCCGCCCACACCCCTGGTCCCGGTGTCGAAGTCCCGCCCATCGCGCGTCTTCTTACCCTTGAGGTAGGCATAATCGGGTAGATCGCTGAGAACTTGGTCTTTTCCAATAATTTCCACCGTGAAACCCACGGCCACCATCCTTTTACGGATTTCAGGAGACTGAGAGGTCATCTGCTGAACGACAAATTGTGCGCGTTTGAACGCTTCATCCGAAACCGATTGTGATGCCCAATATTTGATTCCGTCTTCCTTGACGACTTTCTGCCTGGCAGGATAAGCCCCAGTACAAAACACCAAAACGGAAGAGAATAGCAGAAGGAAAGTCAATTTGCAGGTTAGGTTTTTTCTGCGAGTCAGATACTTCATTCTTCGACTGTAACATTGGTCTCTGAACCATAGAACTGAAGGATCGGGACCCGGCAAGATTTGGAAACGTGTGACTGGCAATGGGGCTGCAGAGATGCGAATGGCATTATACTCGGCAAAAGACGCCCAATGAAAAAACTCCTGCTTCTGGTGTTGGCAATGTTGATCGCGACTGCGTCCCTGGCGAATTCGCGGGAGTGGCAGACCGGGACGATCGTGCTTACTTCGGAAAATGACGTCTCGTGGCCGCTGTGGGGCGAAAAAAACACCTTGCACTACACCATTGAGACGAGCGATATGATCTATTTTGTCGAATATACCTACAAGCCCAGCCAGCATAACAATAGCCACGCACCGAATATCGCGCTCAATATGCCAACGAAGATTGCAATCGAGGGGAAACACGCCTACATGCTCGACGGCAATGGTCGCGAAGTGAAGCTACATATCGTTAAGAAGACCGCAAAGTAGCAGTACCGTCTGAACGCTCAGGCGCCGTTCTTCAACAATCACCCCTGCAGGACAACCCTTTTGCATCGCAGTTCAAAACGCGAAATAGAGAGATAATTGACAACGCATTGGGGTGATGTGAAAATCCGCGCTGCGATGGCTCCTGCTGAGGTTCTGCTGTTTGCGTTCTTGATCGGATTTTTCACCGGGTTGCGATGTCTGACCCCGACAGCGGTGACTGCCTGGGCCGCGCATTTGGGCTGGCTGAAGGTGCCGAGTGCTCTTTCGTGGATTGGCACTACGGCGACGGCCGTTATTTCCACGCTGTTGGCGTTGGTGGAACTCGTCACGGATAAGCTGCCAAGGACTCCCAGCCGCACCGCGCCGCCGGGATTGATCGCGCGGATCTTGCTGGGTGCGTTGAGTGGTGCATGCGTCGCTTCGGCCGGGGGAGAAGGAATTGTGCTCGGCGCGGTGTTGGGGATCCTGGGCGCGCTCGCGGGCACTTACGGCGGATATCAGGCGCGCAAGAGACTGGTGAAAGCGCTCGGGACACCGGACTTCGTGATTGCCCTCTTGGAAGACCTTGTGACCATTGCTGGGTCGCTGTGGGTTGTTTCGCGCTTTTGAATTTCTCGGCTTCGAGGGCCTTCCCGCATCAGCGGAACGTGCACGATGTTCAACGATCTCTTGATCCTTATCTTAGCTCGTTTCCGGGACGCAAAATGGTCGGGCTCATCTGCTGGCTGGGCACGCGGCTAGTATTTCAGGTCCGGGGGCTATAGAAGCTGTTTCCATGAGAATTATGAGGACCCGCGTCGGGCAGAGCTTCTCCCGTCGCTGCCGACCTGAAACGTTGCAGCAATACGGCAACGCGTCGGGGCAGTTCTGCCTGCCCCTGACGCAACCGCTCTATTTTACGCGGACGTAGGTGACTTCTTCCGTGAAGGCATCCTTCTGGTCCTTCTGGAAGGTCCAGCTCGTCTTGAAATGATCGTTGTCAATAAACTGATACACGGCGTTGTGCATGTGCCCGTCGTTGGGGCTCTTCAGATTCGTTGCGCTTAGGAAATCGAATTTCACTGTTTTCGTGCTGGCGTCATAGCTGCCCGCCATGGTCGGCTGGTTGCCCGCCATGCAGTAGTGCGTCAACTTCAGCTGATCGCCATCCAGATAATAGAGCGTGATCATTTCCACGGTTTTCCCCTGCCCGACCATTTGAGCCTTCTCGATAACCGCGGTGCCCCCCGAAGTCAGCTGCACGTCCAGCGTCGCCTGGTTGCTGCTGGACTTTTCTGTTTCCCAATGGCCCACCAGGGCTTTTAGTTGTGCAAACCCCGCGACGCCGCTGCCCCCGGCCAATGCATACCTTCCACCAGAAATCGCCACAAGCAACGCCGCGATCAACATTTTCGTCTTCATGGTTTTTCTCCTTCGATCAACGAATCCGGCTGCCCGCAACTACTTGGCATTCGCGTCGCTTTGCATCACGCCGAACAGATTTCCTTCCGTATCCTCGAGATAGGCAAAGTAGCCGATCGTGGGAATCGGAGTTTTCGGCATCACCAGCTTGCCACCGGCGCTCTTCACCGCGTCGATGGCCTTGTCGACAGACTCGACTTCAATAGTGTTGGTCGTGGCCGTTGTAGGCGCCTGCTTTTTGAGCAGTCCTCCGTTGATTCCGGGTGCTCCATCGGCTCCTGTGGTCACCATCCAATACTCCGTTGGTCCTGGCCACTTCTCGATGCCCCATCCAAACACTTGTTTGTAAAACGCGGCCGCACGCTCTGGTACGGCTGCGGGAATCTCAAAGTGGATTACTCTGGACATGATTCTCCCCTTTCCGTTTTTTGCTTTCGACTGCCTGAATGAGTCAGCGAGTTGGCGCCGGCGCCATTCCGTAACGCTGCGTGGCGTACCCCACAATCATTCCCACGATGCTGCCGGGCAGAATGATTTCGAGGTAATAGCCGTGTTGCATGTACGCGACGATGAACGCGAGGAGGAAGCCGACGCCCAGCCCAAACAAGATTCCCAGCGGCAGCGAATTCACCTTGCGCGCGAAAAATCCCGCGGCCGTTCCGGCGATCAGTCCTTTGATGGTTGAGCCCACAATGATTGCGGCGAACTGCGCGCGGACCGATGGTGTAAACCACGCCGTTCCGCCGTCAATCGCCCCGAGCAGCGCTCCCAACAGCAAACCCAGCAGCACCTTGTTCATCGCTTTCCTCCGCTCCTAGTGTGTCTTACAACAGAACCTGGAATTCCTTTAAGGCTAGCGCTTCAAAACCAGCAACAATATCAGGCGCATCAGCAAGTACGCCGCAATCAATAAGATAAAGAAACGATAGCGCCGGTATACCCGCGCTGCGCGCTCAAAAACGCTTTCGCGGTGCGCCGCCACCGCCAGCCCATCGAGGTATCGCGACACGTCCAGCGCCAAATCCTGAACCGTCGCGTAGCGCAGCGCGGGCTGTTGGGCGGACGCTTTCGCACAGATGGCTTCCAGCGATTTGTCTAGCCGCGGGACTGGGCCAGGGGCGTTTCTTGCGTTCAGCATGAATCGCAACAACGCGCCCAGGGAAAAAATGTCGCTGCGTCGGTCCAACGATTCCACTTCGCCGCGTGCCTGTTCGGGCGACATGTAACCGGGAGTGCCCAGCACCGTGCCGTGGCCGGTGATGACGGAAGCTTGTGTGGTGTCATTGTCCGCAGAAATCGCTTGAGGGCTTTCAAACAAGGTGGCCTCCGCATCTTGCACTGCCCCGCCGCGGGCTTGGGCGACGATCTTGGCAAGGCCCCAATCCATCACCAGGACTTCGCCAAACGAGCCCACCATGATGTTGGCTGGTTTTATGTCGCGATGCAGCACCCCACGGGCGTGCGCAAAAGCTACCGGGTCACAGACGCGAAGAAAAATGCGCAACCTATCAGGAATGGACTCAACCGCTTTGAGATACTCGTCAAGGCGCTGCCCTTCGACAAATTTCATGGTGTAGAAAACGCGGCCGTCGGCCAGCGTTCCCACATCGTGGACCGGGACGATGCCCGGATGCTCCAGCCGCGCGAGCACGCGCGCCTCACGCATCAAGCGGCTGGCAAGTTCGCCCTCCGCGCCTGGTACTTCAAGAACTTTCAACGCCACGCGGCGTTGCAGTTTTTCGTCTTCGGCGGCATACACTACACCCATGCCGCCGCGCGCAACCTGACCCATGAGCCGGTAGCGTGTGCCGCTCAGGTCCGGAAGCTCCGCGCCGGCCCGCAGGCGCGTCAAAGCTTTGTCTGACAGATGTCTCATTGCGGGTGCCATCCAAAGACCGCTTTGGCTTCACGCAGAAACTCGTCTTCGGTGCTGCAAAGTTCACGCAATCGCTCGAGCGCGATTTTGCGGAATTCCCGGCGCGCCCAAGCCAGGGTGTTGGTGACGTCGGTAAGCGCGATTCCGTACTCCGCGGCCAGCCGCTGGTAGGAAATGTGGTCGTCGCCTTCCAGGTCATAGGCTTCGAATAACTCGAAGGTGCGTTGGCGCTGCTTCAGAACACAGAGTTGGCGAAGATCCTCGACCGCAAGGGCAAACAGGCTGCGCACCCATTCTTTTTCAAAGAACTCCTCGAGCGATTCCGGCGAGGCAAGCGACGCGGCGTCGATGGCGGCGGCGCCGAGTTCTTCTTCCGCTTCGGCAAAATCGAGCGCAACGTGCCGGCTGTTTCCGCCGCGTTTTTGTCGGCGGGCGGCTTTGTCTTCGTTCATGACAAAGCTGTCCACGCACACGCGGAGGTAAGTGCGCAGCCGGCTCTTGTTGGCGTCAAAGCGGCTGAGGAGTTCGCGCTCGAGCAGTTCGCTGAAGAAGCCCTGGGTCAGGTCCTGCGCGTCGGCTGCCACCCGGTTCCATCTCAGGCGAACGTATTTGTAGACCGGCTTCCAATATGCGGCGCAAAGGGCCTCGAGCGCGTGAGCGCGCTCGGCAACGTCCTCGCTGCGCGCCGCCGCAATGACCGACCAACGCGTAACCGGAAAGCGGCCGCCGCCGCTATATTCATCATGGCTCATGCAGAAGTTCCGAGTGCCGGGGAACAGTTCGCAGGGAGTTTAAGCAGGATGAGTGATGCTGACAAGCTGAACGATGGAACCATGGGCGGGGCTTTCCGTCACTGCGGGTTTCGCTGTAAACTGCTAAGGTTGACTTCCACGCGAATATCGGTCAGAAGCGCCCCGGATAGCGGAAGTTCCACGAGGTAAGGAGAGAATCCCCATGGCAGTCGATGTGGTCATGCCCCAGATGGGCGAGAGCATCTTTGAAGGCACCATCACCAAGTGGCTGAAAAAGCCCGGCGACAAGGTGGAGCGGGACGAACCGCTGTTTGAGATTTCGACCGACAAGGTCGACGCGGAAATTCCTTCGCCCTCGGCGGGCGTGCTGAAAGAGATCAAGATCCCGGAAGGCCAGACCGTGCCGATCCAGACGGTTGTGGCGGTGATCGATGGCGCGGGAGCGGCTGCTGCGCCTGCTCCGGCGGCTGCGCCTCCGGCGGCGGCAAAACCCGCGGCCACGCCAGCGCCCAGCGCTGCGCCGGCGTCTGCAGCGCCGCCGACGCCTGGCCCCGCGGCTGCCTCGACCGCCGTACCGCAAGCGGATGGTGCCGCTGCCAGCACTACGGAGCGCGTGCATTCTTCTCCGCTGGTTCGCCGGCTTGCCAAGGAACACAACATCGACCTCACGGCACTTGAAGGAACGGGCGCGGGCGGGCGCATCACCAAGGAAGACATCGAAGCCGTGATTGCCGGGCAATCCGCGGCTCCGGCCGCCTCCGCTCCCGCGGCAAGTTCTGCAGCGCGACCCACTCCGCCACCTCCCCCGCCAGCTCCGGTTGCGGCGGCTCCCGGCGCGCCTGCCGCACACGGCACGCAATACATTCCCGCGCTACAAGTCGCCGTGCCGCGCGAGCGCATCTACTTCGGAAATTATGAGCTGCAGCCGCTGAGCGTGATGCGGCAGAAAATCGCCGAGCACATGGTGGCGTCGAAGCACGTTTCGCCACACGTTTACTCGGTCGACGAAATCGACATGAGCAAGGTGGCGGCGATCCGCGCCAAGGCCAAGGAAGAGTTCGAGAAGCGCTACGAGACCAAGCTGACGTTCATGCCGTTCTTCGTGAAGGCGGCGGTGGCGGGCTTGCGCGCGTATCCCACGTTGAATGCTTCGCTGGACGGCACCAACGTGGTGCTGCACAAGGAAATCAATGTGGGCATCGCGGTGGCTCTCGATTGGGGCTTGATCGTTCCGGTGGTGAAGAACGCCGACGAAAAGAATCTGCTGGGCATCCAGCGGACGTTGAACGATCTGGCGGAGCGGGCGCGTTCCAAGAAACTGAAGCCGGAGGAAGTGCAGGAAGGAACCTTCTCCATCACCAATCCCGGGGTCTTTGGCGGGTTGTTTGGTTTGCCGGTGATCAGCCAGCCCAACGTGGGGATTCTGGGGCTCGGCGCGATTGAAAAACGCCCGGTCGTGATCAACGATTCCATCGCCATCCGCTCGATGTGCTACGTGACGCTGAGCTACGACCATCGCGTAGTGGACGGCGCCATTGCGCACCAGTTCCTGCATAAGGTGAAAGAAACGCTGGAGAACTGGTCCGAGCCGCTGGTTTGATAAAAGTTATCAGTGATCATCCCTGACAGCTTTTCTCGGCACACCACATACAAAGGGCCCCTCGAACAAATCGAGGGGCCCTTGTTTGCCAGTTCCGATTAGCCGAGTGCCACAGCTAGCGGCGCTTTTTCTTCGCGGCCTTCTTGGGAGCGGCTTTCTTTGCCGGCTTCTTGGCCTTGGCCGGTTTTTTCGCGGCTTTTTTCGGGGCTTTTTTCGCCGCCTTCTTGGGAGCAGCTTTCTTGGGGGCCGCCTTCGGAGCCGCCTTTTCCGCCGGCTCTTCCTCGCCCTCTTCGTTGGGTTCTTCTTCGACTACGAGGATTTCTTCTTCCTCCTCGGTAATGCCCTCGCCGTCCCCGCCTAGTTCGTCGTCGTCCAACCGGGACAGCTCGTCGTCTTCTTCAAACTGTTCCTTCTCGAATTCCATACTTTCCTCCCCTGGGGGCTCAACTTTACCCGGTGTTCTTGGCACGCTGCACCAGCCGGAGCCGACGTCTGCCTGCCCTTGCGATTTGTTATCCCACTCTGCGGTGGTTGTCAAGAGTTCTGCTCACAACCAGCCGGGTTATGGCCCCGAGTGTACGGCAACCACCATTTGCGCCCGAATGTTACCTTTGACTTCAGGGAGTGGTGACGCTTTTGCTGCTGGTGGTTTTCTTCTTGACCGTGCTTTTCGAGGAATGCTTCACCGTGGCCGGTACCCCTCCCACGGTATAGATCCTCAGCACCATGCCGCGGCTCACTTTCGCACTTTTCAGCCCGTTCCACCGGCGAACATCCTCAGACGTCACGCTGAACTGGTCCGCGATTCCTCCCAGCGTGTCGCCCTTCCTCACCCGGTAGCGCACCAGTCGGGGCTTGGTCTCTTCAAGCGGCCGTGCGGCGGGAATGATCAGCTTCTCTCCCGGCGTCAAAGCCTCGCCGTGTTCCAGATCGTTGGCCTCGGCAATGGATAGCGGCGTTACATGATACTTCTTCGCGATGGCCGTCAGCGTCTCACCCGCCTCCACGCGGTGCCTCCGCCAGCTGACCCATTTGTCTGCGGGAATGTCGGCGATTTCGGCGGAGAACCTCTCGGAGGTGCCCTTGGGCAGGTGCAGTACAAAGTCGGGGTCATCGGGCGTGGCCATGCGCAGAAGGGAGGGATTCAGGGTCCGCAGGGTGTCCACATCCACGTCGATAGTCTCGGCCACCAGGCGCAGGTCGATGGCCCGTCCAGGCTTCACCACGTCGGTCTCGACAGGCGATTCGGGATCGACCGCGACGCCATAGTGAGCGGCGTCCTTGGCGATGAGCGTCAGCGCCAGGATGATAGGCACATAATTCTTCGTCTCCCGAGGCAGGACATTACGCTTGTAAAGCTCCCAGAAATCGGCGTAGCCGGTGCGCTCGATGCCCTTCTGCACGTTTCCGGGACCGCAGTTGTACGCCGCCATGGCCAGATACCAGTCGCCGTACAAGCCATACAAATCGCGGAGATGCTGCGCCGCCGCGCGGGTGGCCTTTTCCGGATCCATGCGCTCGTCCACCCACCACGACCTGCGCAATCCATACTCGTTGCCGCGCCACTGTACGAATTGCCAGATGCCCCTGGCCCCGGCCCGCGACAACGCCAGCGGCTGGAAAGCGCTCTCTGCCTGCGCCAGGTAGATCAGGTCTTGGGGCACGCCTTCCTCGTGAAGCACCTTGGCAATCATCTCCTGGTATTTCCCTTTACGGCGCAGACCGTTTTCCACGATGGCGCGGCCGCGCGGGGTCTGGAAAAAGTTCAGGTAGGAAGCGACGATGTCATTCACGGTCAACGGCAAATCGTGGGAGCTGCTTTTGGCCGTCTCCTCGGCGTGTTCACGGAGCTTGGGATCCACCGGGAAGGTCATTTCCGCGACTTCGTCAATCGGCGCGGGGACTGCCGGCGCTTCGGTGAAGCCGTCACCGGCGCGAAACGACTGCAACTCGTAGGTGTAGACCGTGTCTGTTACAGTGTGAAACAGTTCGCTCAAGCGCGGATCGCCGTTCGGGTCATAGCCGCTCTCCAACATCCAGTCGATGGCGTCGTCGAAATCGCGCCGCGCCGCTTCGAGGTGTCCGGCCTTGTAGTTGGCCTCTCCGGCCGCAAACTTTTCTTTTACCCGCGCGATCAGGTAATCGATTCCGCCGGGAATGGGCGGCTCGAGCGGCGCCAGCGGATGCTGCAGGAGATCGGGCATCGGCAGAACTCCGACGTTCATCGGGGTTTGCGGAACCGCCGCTGGTTTCGGCGGCGTCAGCGCCGGTACCCGCGTTTGCGCCGGTTTTTTGGCCGCATCCTCACACCCGTAAAGGCAGGCCATCAGCGCTACGCAGCACGCCGTTTGCATTCTGAGGTTACGCATCTATCCCATGGTACGGAGGGCTTACGCTCGCGGTCAACGCTTTCCGCCGCCTGCCCGTAGCCCATGCCGCAACCCACCTGGCTGCGCACGCTGGCGGCCGCCACTCGACAATCGCTGCGTTCTGCGCCAGAATTCACTTGCTCATTCTTACCGCAACATTCTTAGGGAGGCCTTCATGATTTGCCGTCGTGTTTCGCTGCTTGCCATCGCGCTGCTGGTCGCGGCTTCGAGCCTGCCCGCTCAGACCATGCCCGCCGCCTCCGGCAATCCCATGTTCGAAAGGCTGAAAACTCTGGTGGGCAACTGGCAGGGAAAAGATCAGCACGGCAATGTGGTGCATCTCACCTTCGAGCTCGTTTCCGGCGGCAGCGTGCTGATGGAGCGGCACGACTCGGGAAATGGCGCGGAGATGATCAGCATGTATTCCGCGGAAGGGAACCGTATCATCCTGACGCACTACTGTTCCGCGGGGAATCAACCCACTCTGGAGAGCCCGGCTGTGCCCGTCGCAAGCAAGCAAATGGACTTCAGCTTCGTGCGCGCCACAGGCTTGAAGACCCCCGACGACGGTCACATGGTAGGCCTGAGCATGACCTTCGAGGACAAGGATCACCTGACCCAAATCTGGAACTACAGCGACCACGGCAAGAAGGAAACGGATCTGTTTACGTTCACCCGCACGCACTGAGGCAGTCTTAAGTTATCAGTTCTAAGTTTCGGAAAAGAACACGGCGCCCGGCCGAGGTTGTACAACGACCTGGCTCGGGAACTGAGAACGTAAAGCTGAAAACTTGAGCTTTTCTCAGGCCGTCGCCATACGAGTCGCTAGCTTCCGCGCGGCCAGGCCAAACATCAGCCGCGAAATTCCCGTCATCAGCAGGTTTATGCCCACGAGCGTTCCGATGACCCACACCGAGCTCGATGGCCAGTGGAACAAGATCAAAAAAGCTAGCAGCAGCGTCACGATTCCGTTGAACAGCAGCCACCCCGACGCGCCTTCCAGTCGGGTCCTGAAATATGCCACGATTTCGATCACCCCCTCCGCCAGAAAAATTCCACCCAGCAGCAGCGTGAGTGCGGCAACCCCCATGATGGTGTGCGTCAAAAAGTACATCCCGCCGATCAAATACACCAGCCCAATCAGCACCTGCCCGATCACCTGCTTCGTTCCCCCACCCTTAAACGCCGTCACAAAGTGCGCCACCGCGCCGAAAATCAACAACCAGCCGACCAGCAAGGTCACCGCCAGTCCGGCAACTCCCGGCTCGATGATCGCCAGTATCCCTAAAATGATAAAGAGCACCGCCATGGCGATGAACCAACTGGTGATCGTTTTTGCCACCGCTGCCGGTCCACGCAATCCCTGGCTGACATTCGCCGTAGCCATCCGACACCTCCACTCGCATGCAATGTTTGGAATAGGCCGACCGCTGGACGATTTCGGCGGCCTCAGGTTAATCCAGGGCGGTTCGCGCCTATTCTACCTCAAGAAGGCCGCCCCGGACGGATATCTGCCATCCGGCTAATTTCTCTAGCCTGGCTTGCCCCTGAAAGGCAAGCTCCTGCCGAGTCTCCTGATCCCTGTCCTGATATCTGGTACCGTAGAGCTTCTCGCTCCAACTACACTTCGTGTGAGGCCTCATGGGCAAAGGTGTTCTGAGTTCATCGCTTGTCTGCATTGTGAATCGCTGTGCGCTCGGGGGCTTGCTGGCGTTTGTTTTTCTTGCGGCAACGCACGCTTCGCCTGCTGGCGTCGGAAAGCCTGTCAACCTGACGTGCGATTCTCTCAGCAATCCTCTGGGCATCGACGACGCTTCCCCGCTGTTTTCCTGGCAACTGCAGGATTCACGATTCGGCGCGCACCAAACCGCTTACCAGCTTCAGGTGGCCAGCAATCCTGAATCGCTCGCTGCCGGAAAAGCAGACATCTGGGACAGCGGGCGCGTCGCTTCCGACCAATCGGTGGGCGTGCGTTATGGCGGCACCTCGTTGCTTGCGGAGAAACGCTATTTCTGGCGCGTGCTGCTGTGGGATCAGGATTCCCAAGCGTATCCCGCAAGTGACGTCGCGTGGTGGGAAACGGGTGTGCTGAAACCGGAGAACTGGCGCGCGAAGTGGGTTGGTTCGGAAGGCGTGGATCACCGGCTGCTGCGCGAGTCCCAAGCAGAATGGATCAGCAACAAGAGCGATGCCAGCTACAAACCTTCCAGCGAATCTCACCACGATTTCCGTTTTTCTTTTGACCTTCAGAAGCCGGTTAAGCAGGCCTCGCTCTACGTCACCGGACAGGACACCGCCGCGGCATGGCTGAACGGAAAACCGGTCGTCACCGCGCCGCCATTACCTCCGTCGAAGAAAACGCCCTGGCAGACGTACGCGCGCGCCGATGTCGCGGCACAATTGCGGACCGGCAAAAACAGCCTCGCCGTCGAAATCGTTCGCTATCACTCCCCCGACTCCGGAACCAAGAACCATGAGAGCCGCACACCCATGAGCGCTTGCCTGATCGTGGAGTTCGAGGACGGCTCGTTCACGGTGTTTCCGAGCGATGCGCGGTGGAAAGGCACGTTGCAGGCCCCCGCAGGATGGACTGCCGGCGACTTTGACGATTCCCGGTGGGCTGCGGCGGAGATTTATGCGTTCACTGGTTCCGCGATGGATGGCGCCGTGCTGGGTATGCCGCTGCCGACCGAGAGCGTAAAAATCCTTCGCCGCGGTTTCGACGTTTCGAAGGCGGTGAAATCCGCGCGGCTTTACGCCACCGCTTTGGGTGCCTATGAGTTTCATCTGAACGGACGGCGCGTCGGCGACCAGATTCTGAGTCCCGGTTGGACGGACTACCGCCTTCGCGTTCCGTATCAGGTGTACGACGTGACGCAGGAGGTCAGCGAAGGCAAAAACGCGCTGGCCGCCTACCTCGCTCCCGGTTGGTACACCACCCCGCTCATGTGGGCCGGCAAGGGCTACAACTACGGCAACACGCCGCCCGCTCTTCGCGCGCAACTCCGCATCGAGCACACCGACGGCTCGGTGGAATGGATCGCCACGGATGAATCCTGGCGCGCCGATGACTCGCCCATCCTGCAAGCCGAAATTTACGATGGCGAGACTTACGACGCGCGGCGAGAGCGGCCCGGTTGGGATACTGCTGGGTTCAAGGACACAGACTGGAAGGCCGCCGAACTCGTTCACCCGGTTGAACCAACAGTCATAGCGCAAGCGTTTCCGCCGGTCCGCGTCGAAAAACTTCTCGATGCCAAAAGCATCAGCACTCCCAAACCGGGTGTCACGATTTACGATTTCGGCCAGAACCTTGCCGGCGTCGCGAGGCTGCATGTTTCCGGCGCCGCGGGCGAGCAAGTGCAGTTGCGCTTTGCGGAAATCCTGAACACCGATGGGACTCTCTACACCGACAATCTGCGCACCGCAAAAGCCACCGAGCGCTTCATTCTTTCGGGGAAGGGTGCCGAGGAGTATCAGGCGCACTTTACGTTTCACGGATTCCGCTACGTGGAAGTGACAGGCCTAGCGACGCCACCGGGTATTGCCGCCGTCAAAGCGGTGGTGCTGCACACCGACGCACCCTTCACCATGCAGTTTCACTCCGCAAGCCCCATGATCAATCAGCTCTGGAGCAATATCCTGTGGGGCCAGCGCTCCAATTTCATCAGCGTGCCCACCGACTGCCCGCAGCGCGACGAACGTCTCGGCTGGACCGCCGACGCCCAGGTCTTCTGGCGCACCGCCGCTTACAACATGGACCTCGCCAGCTTTTCTCAAAAATTTACTGCCGACATCCGCGGCACGCAGTCGGGAACGGACATGTTCGGCATTTTCGCCCCCGGCACGGTAACCTCCAGCGCCGCTTCCGCAGCGGGGTGGAGCGACGCGGGAGTCATCATCCCGTGGACCGCCTGGTCGCAGTACGGTGACACGCGTGTGGCGGAACAGAATTGGACGGCCATGGAGCGCTACCTTTCCGCCATCCAATCCGCAAATCCGGATTACCTTTGGAGAAAAAACTACGGCATCCCGTTCGGTGACTGGCTCGCTCCGGACGAGCACACATCCGAGGAGTTACTGGCGACCGCACTGTGGGCTTATGACGTCTCGCTGATGCAGCAGATGGCGCACGCACTGCACCGCGATGACGACGCCAAGAAATACGGCGAGCTTTTTGAGAACATCAAAGCCGCGTTCAACAAAGCTTACGTTCAGCCCGACGGTTTCGTTGGAGCGCTGGATAGCAGGCTCAATTCTTCCGCCGCGCCTCCCGCTAAAGATGCGCTCAAGGCCCCCGTCGACACACAAACAGGCTATGTGCTGGCGCTGCACATGAATCTGTTGCCGGAGAATTTGCGCGCAGAGGCCGCGGACAAACTCGTCGCCAAAATTGCGGCTCGCCAGTGGAGCATTGGCACAGGCTTCCTGGGCACGCCAGCTCTGCTGGAGATACTCACGCGCACACACCATGCCGACGTTGCGTACCGGCTTCTCCTGAACACGCAATACCCCTCGTGGGGCTACATGATTGAGCATGGCGCCACAACGATGTGGGAACGCTGGAACGGCAACCAGAAACTCGACGACCCGGAGATGAATTCCTTCAATCACTACGCCTATGGCGCCGTGGGTGGGTGGCTCTACCGCTTCGCCGCCGGCATCGACTTCGATCCCGAAGATCCCGGCTTTCATCACATCCTTCTGCACCCGACATTTGATAGCAGGATCGGAAGCGTGGAAGCCACTTACCAGTCACCGTACGGCTCCATCCATTCCGCGTGGACCGTTTCGGGAAACCTCACCACTTGGAAAGTGATCATTCCTCCCAATACCAGTGCACTCGTGCTCCTTCCAGCGAAAGAAAAAACCTCCGTCCTAGTGGATGGGAAAGACACGCGTCAAAATCAATGGCTGCATTTCGTTCGCAATGAAAATGGCGCGCAGGTATTCACGGCCGCGCCCGGCTCGTACTCATTCACTCTGCAGAACTAACTGGCCGATTCTTCCGCAGCCCGTGCAAAGCCGGGTACGGCGCGGTGAAGGAACAGCTTCATGAAACTCCGCTTCGACGCAATCTACTATCGCGTTTCGGATCTGGACCGAGCCATCTGCTTCTACCGCGACGTGCTTGGCCTGCAGCTCGGGCGGCGCGATGTGGTCGCGTGTTTTGAACTGGACGGCGTGACCGTTGAATTGGTGCCCGATGAAACTGTTCCAGATCCTCGCGCCGGCGGCAATGCTCGACTGTGTTTTCGCGTCGAGGACATCCGGGCTGCGCGCGCCGAACTAGCGGGAAAAAATATTTGCGCGAGTGCAGTGGAAAAGAAAAGCAACGGCCTGCTCACGACGTTCTGTGATCCCGACGGCAACGAACTCTCCCTGTGGCAGTATTGCTGATTTTTTGCGTCGCTCGCTCGCAATGATCTTCGTGCGCACTCATGAGTTCCTGGAGTGATTTTGTGCCCTGACAACTTTGACATTCACTTTACAAGACCCCGATTCCCCTGCCTTCACGGCGATGCTACTGCGCGGTTGTAGCTCACCCCTTCAGGGTGAGGCTTTCCCTCGATGTTGCAACCAATCGGAGGGGTGAGGGTTTTCGCTCCACTGCCACGACGCCGTTGCGCGCGCAAAGCGCCCCCGCCCATTGACCGCCATCCGTAGTCCCTCTACCATTCTTAAGTGCCGCGCTGCCACCCCGCCGCACCAGGGACTCTTTTCATGCGCAAATTCCTCGCTCTTATCGCCGTTGCCTTATTTCCGCTGGCGCTTTCCGCGCAAACCGTGGACACCGTCATCGCCAAATATATTGCCGCCCGCGGAGGCCTGGCCAAAATCAAGGCGCTGCAATCCGAGCGCATTAGCGGCACGCTTTCGTTCGGTCCGGGCGAAGACGGCACCTTCGTGGTGGAGCGGGAACGCCCCATGAAACTGCACACCGAACTGTCGCTGAACGGGCAGACCCTGATTCGTACCTACGACGGCAAATCCTCCGGCTGGATCTACAATCCGTTTGCCGGCGTTCCTGCCGTTGAACCGATGAGCGCAAAGGACATCAGCAACATCGGAGAGGAAGCGGACTTCGAGGGGCCATTCATCGACTACAAAAAGAAAGGCAACCAGGTAGAGTACGTCGGCAAAGCGGAAGTGCAAGGCAAGCCTGCCTATAAGCTGAAGCTCACGAACAAGAACGGCGACGTGCGCTACTTTTATTTCGACGCCAATACCGGGCTGCTGATGGAATCGGTGGTCACCACGAAAGACGGAGACAAGGACGTACTGATTGAAACCTTCTTCCGCGATTACCGCGATGTGGATGGCCTGAAATATCCGTTTTTGGTCGAGTCTAACAGCGCCAGCCCCACTCAGCCGCAAAAAATCACGGCGACGAATATTGAGGTGAATCCTCACATCGACGAAGCACGCTTTGAAAAGCCGAATCCGCCCGCGCCCGCCGATGCCCCAAAGCCGAACTAATAGCGGCCGCGGTTTTCATGTCAAACCGTTTTGCAAGCAGCGAGCGTTTGTTGCGATGTCTGACGGCAAAGTAGGCGGCGTATACTTGAAGGCTCTCGGTCTGTGCGACGATTGCCAGCACGCGCGGCCGATTGAATCCGCAAAGGGCTCGCTCTTCCTGCTTTGCCGCCTTTCCGAATCCGATCCACGCTTCCCCAAATATCCGCGCCTTCCGGTCCTGAGCTGCGCCGGTTATCGTCCAAAGCCTGCTGGTCCGTGATTCTGTGTTTCCCTTTTCCCAATAGGCATTTCCTAGTATTCGCGCACATGGGAGATGCCGCGTTCCAGCAAACTCAACCTCAAAGCCGACCTCAAATCGCAACCAGACCCATGACGCCATCACATCAACGTACCGGCGGTGGGTCCCGTCAACCAAGTTCCCGGTGACCCGACATTAATGATGCATGGGCCGCTCGCGGCCAGGGCTAGGCAAATACGGTTTCAGAATCAGGCTGGAGCCTCTTTGAGCAACGCATCGAACTCGGCAAAGCTGCTCTCCTCGAGGCTGGCCACGTGAAGGAGAGGTGTCCCTACTGGTACGAAGCGATGCAAAGGGTCGCACTTGCCCTGGGATGGGAAAAGCGACAAGCCCGCGAGCTTCTTGATGCGGCCGCGGCCTTCGAGCCCTCCTATTATCATTTCTATCGCCAATATGCGAACGTTCTTCTCCCGGAGTGGTATGGCGAGGATGGCGAGACACAGGCGTTTGCCGAAGAGGTTTCAAAGCACCTGGGCGATCCCGACGGGCCGATCGTATATTTCGAGGTCGTCAGTCTTCTTGCCGGTCAGTGTCAAACTTCAGAGAGATACCCTCACGGGAATCAGCGAAATCAGACGGTCCCCTCGCGCCGCAGATTATGGACCTGTCTGGCGAAGCGCTCAGCACTTCGAGTCTGCGAAGGAATGGTCTGCAACTCCAAAAGCGGTTCTTGGCTCGGAGGCGTAGTCTGAGTACGGTTTTGGGTGGCCCATCCTTGGGGATTTGGTTCTTGCAAGCGTGGGGTCTTGGGTTTTCTTGATCCTTCTTCTACAGTATCTTCTTGATAGCACTCCGCATCCCCTCCGATATTTACTTCGGCTCCCCCGCCACTATGAAAAGCACGTGTTGCGGTTGTATTCGGCTTCGCGTTCCTGGTCGAATGTCTCCCCCCGCCGTCGCAGAATTTGCCCTCTCCTCCGTCTCCGCCTCGTCTCTGTATCCGCGCCCGCCCTCGTTGACCACCTTCTCGACTTCTTCTCTGGTCAAGTAGCGGAGTCGCGCGGATTCCTTGGTTCGGCGCACGACTTCCATCAGGCCAATCAAAGTGGCGCGCTCGGCGCCGGTCATCTTCTCGTTCAGCATTACCCCGCTTCTTTCGACCACCACAAATGAGGGAGGTTCGCCGGCTGTCAAACGAGCTTTCAATTTCGACGCGGCAAGCGTAGGCGGTAGTGTTAGCGCCTCGAGGCCCAGGAAAATGGCCTGGCACGGATACAGCACGCCACCTTTCAGAATTTTGAGTGCCGCTTTGTCGGTGCCGAGTGCGTGCAAAGAATCGTAATCGGGATATTGCCAACCGGAGAAACGAGCGATGTTTCCGAGCACAGCGCTGTCGGGCATGGGAAAAGGCCGCGGAGAAATCGCAAGCCGACGTTCCACCTCACACAGCAACTCTTCGGCGGCGGCGCAATCCTGCTCCGCAGACGACAAGTCCATGATTCGCAAGTATGAAAACGTCGGTGTCCTTTGCCCTGGCCACTGCCAATTCGATTTCCCGGGCTAGCGGAATGCCCGATGCGGCATAAGGAATCCATTGCCAGTGCAGACCACGAAGCCGTGCCGTGAGTTCCTCGATCCCATCCGACCGGATCGCCCAGGCAATCGTGTTGATCGAGTGCACGTGGATAACGACACGATGGGGAAGCACCGCGTGCATTGCTGTTTCAATGGAAGGGCGCATCCCGTTTCTTGAAATCTGCCGTTGCGCGATTTCTCCGCCTTGCTCCACAGTCTCCTTCGCTTCCGCCAGTTCAATCGGGATGAGTATTTCTTCCTGGTTTGCCCGAGCCAGCCATTTGCCGGACCCCTTGATCCAGAGAATTCCTTCCAGCTTGATCGAGGTGTTGCCGTTGCTGGCTTGCACCAGCAAAGGATCGCTTCCAACGCGAGCGGATAGCTCGCGAAGGCAGGCGAGTTCTCTTTCCACGTCGAGTGGAAAAAAACTTCGGATGGACTTGGTTCTTCAAGATCTATTTCGTCCTTTGTTCCATGGTCCCGCAACTTGCCTCTTCTCTCTGCAATATTGGCAACGGGTCCCTGGTTTGATATTTCTGCCCAGACTTCTCTCTGTATCTCGCGCGGGTCTCGCCGATCCTGATGGAGGCCTTGAATATGGCGCCGACGGAGAGTATTCCTCCCAATTTATGGGCCGCAATGGCTGCCAGGCCCATCGATGCAATGCATCCGCACGATGAGCAATCCGGATTTCCGCCGAACTGGCATGGAGTGATCTTGTGTTTCCAGGTCTGCCGACAACGTCCGGGTCGTGCGTGCGAATACGCAATCCTGGGGACTTTGCGGTGGCGAAGCAAATTGGCGAATCATTTTTTCCGGCATGTCCAACTTTGCATATTGCCTTCGCAACTGCAGCATCTCCGTGATCGCCCGCTGCCGTTCGTCGGAACTCAGGATTTCTGGCATTTGATCGCCGACCTGAGGCGTGAACAGACTGAACCATACTTTCTTGATTTCGGGACGGGGTGTCCAGAATTCCAGGAACTCGCCGAGGTAGCCGGGCCGCTTCATCATTTGACCGGTGACCGTGCAATGGATCGTGACTCTTTGTCCCGCGATGTTTCGCAGAATGCGGTCGTAGGTTGCTGGGGCGCGCCGGGCATCGTGTTCGGGTTGCAAACCGTCGATAGACACGGCGACGTGCAAGTGCTCAAGCTTCGGCCATGTGGGCCCCATCGTTCGGAACGCGCTGGTGACAATCTGCACGTGGACTCCGCGCGCCAGGAGCGGCGGAATCATCAACTCCAATTCACGATAGCGGACCAGCGGGTCACCACCGACGATCGACAAGTGCAAAGGCTTGATGCGATCGACAACTTCAAGTACTCCATCTACGAGAGCTTGGCCCCTTCGATCGTTCAGGTCGCGCAGCGTCGGTCCGCCGCCGAGATGGGCGTCGTCGTACGCGTAACAGCCGGGGCATTTCAACGGGCATTCCTTGGTAATTTCGATCGAAAGCGAAGGTGGTTCACCCTTCAGGATCTTGCCCCATGCTTGAATAATTTCAGACGTGTACACCGGTGTTGGCCCTTTTCCGACCGTGGCTAGAGTGCGCGGTCTGTGAATGCTTCGTGTGTTGACTAGGCTAACGGGAGAAACTGCCGGTCACCGACTCAGTCTCGGAGAAGTATCGGGTCGCTACGGTACTTCTGAAGCTAGAAACTTTGTCATCAGGAAAAACCGGGAGGGGATTTTCTTTGCTGACGGAGCAAGGTACGGGAGCCAGTCTATGCGGAGAGCAGAGTAGATGAAGTTGAGAATGTGGATTTGCCCTTCCCAGCCAGCAACCAGTATGCACGCAAAACGCCACGGGAAAAGGTTTTTCTTCTGTTTCCGCTTGGAGGGATTCCAGGTGGCCGACACACTCGCTGTACCCAAGAGGAATTTTCCGGACCGATGCATGCCCCCCGTGACGCCGT
>CAWDRK010000006.1:0-42740 GCA_963804635.1 Candidatus Acidiferrales bacterium | reverse complement strand
CGGCGGCGCGTTCAGCCGGGTGTTGCTGGGATTGATCCTGGGATTGCCGCTGGCGGTGGGCGCGGGACGGTTGATCTCCGCGCAACTGTATGGCGTCCCGTGGTGGGATCCCCTGGCGCTGACCGTGGCGGCCGGTGCGCTGGCGATCTGCTCATTTTTCGCGGCGCTCATTCCCGCGAATCGCGCGGCGTCGATTGCACCGATGCATGCGCTGCGAATCGAATAAAAGACACACACTGCCGTACAGAAGCATCTTGACCCGTGTCTTCTCGTGCAACATTTGAAACGACATCTACCGACAACTGGTCGTGCCGCTGCGCACGAATCCGGTTGCCTGGTCACTGCGAAGCTGCAATAACCTATGTGGCGCGGGCGGGTCTTGATGGGCGGGGGCGGAACGATGAGCAATCGACTTAGCGGCAAGGTTGTGATTGTTACGGGAGCAGCACAGGGTATCGGGTTCGGGTGCGCGAGCCTGATTGCGTCGGAAGGTGCCGCGGTGATGTTGGGAGATGTACAGGAAGAAAGGGGAGAGCTGGCCGCCGCGCAGATCCGAAGCGCCGGAGGCAAAGCGGAGTTCTGCAAAGCGGACGTGAAGAATGAAAAAGACTGCGCCGGACTGGTGATGAAAGCGGTAGAAAGTTTTGGCAAGGTTGACGGGCTGGTAAACAATGCGGGCTGGTTTCCCAGAGGAACGCTGGAAGAGACCACGACAGAGCTCTGGGAAGCGGTGATGCAAATCAATCTGCGAGCATCGTTTTATTGCTCGAAGCATGCCGTGCCCGTGATGCGGGAGAGCGGCGGGGGAAGCATCGTAAATATGGGATCGATCTGCGGAATTCAGGGCTTGCCGAATCTCGTGGCGTACGGGGCGGCTAAAGGCGGACTGCTATCGCTGACGCGGACTCTGGCCGGCGCACTCGCGGAGCATCGTATCCGGGTGAACTACGTGATTCCCGGCTGGGTGCTCACCGAGGGAGAAGTGGCGCTGCACAAGGCGCAAGGCCGGCCGGAAGAAGCTCTGAGGAAAGAGGGAGAGAAACTGGCGTTGGGGCGGCAGCAGACACCGCTCGACGCGGCCTATGCCGTTGTGTACCTGCTGAGCGACGAGAGTCCGCAGGTTACCGGAAGCGTTTTGCACGTTGACGCCGGCGCGTCGACCTTGCCGATCGCTCCGGGGACGTACCCGGGATAAGCGTGAGCTCCAGCGGCCTCTAGAGTTGCGACGGGCGTTTTACTTTAGGAACAACTGCCGGTGATTTTTGTTAGCCGGGTGGGCATCTGCCCCTATTCTAGTCGCTGCGCCCGACGGATCCTGAATCTCGATTCCTGTCCAAATCGAAGTTCCTGGATGTGCTGAACGAGGGCCATCCTAGCCCCTGGTGTACAACCTGATATGAATCGCCAGTTCGGAAATTTCTTTGCATCCCTGTGGTCGCGTCCCGACCCGGTGCTCGCCGATGCCGGTGTGGCAGGGGAGCTGTTGATCGCGAAAATTCGTTTGTCGCTGGCTACGCTTCTGCTGCTCATACCTCTGATCAACTCGTTGTTTTTTCCGGTCGATCCCAAGGAGGGCCTGGTCGGGCTCAGCCTGACCGCGGCAACCTTCTTCCTTGCCCTGGCGGTATATCTGATGATCTCGCGCGGCTACAATTCCTCCTGGCTGCGATTTGCCAGCAGCGCGTTTGACGTTACGCTCGTCAGCAGTGCGCTGGTTCTTTTTCTCCTGCTGAATCAGCCGCACACCGCGGTGAACAGCAAGGTGGTATTCGAGGGCTATTTCCTGGTGATTGGCAGCGCCAGCTTACGCTACGACAAGCGGGTGTGCATTACGACCGGATTGTTGGTGTTCGCTCAGTATTTTGCAATTGTCTATTTCACCGCCGGCCACTGGGACCTCAACAATTCCATGTACTCGCCCTATCCTTATGGCTTGTTCAGTTGGTCGGCGCAAATTTCGCGGTTAATCATGCTGTTGACGGCATCGGCGTTGAGCCTGGCGCTGGTATCCCGCAGTCAGAAACTCTTGCACCTGGCGACCAACGACCATCTCACGGGCTTGTTCAATCGCGGCTACCTGGACGACCGCTTTGCGATCGAGCTGAGCCGCGCGCGCCGCTATGGCAAACAGCTAAGCATTGCGGTGATCGATGCGGACCGGTTCAAGTCGCTTAACGACACGCACGGACATTCGGCCGGCGATCTGGTTCTGCGGACCATCGGGTCGATGCTTCGTGAATCCTTCCGGCAAAGCGACACCGCGGGGCGCTATGGAGGAGAAGAATTCGTCGTCATCCTGCCGGAGACGGATCTGCAAACAGCACAGCGGAAAGTGGAACGGTTGAGGGAACAAGTGGCCAGCACGCCCATCACGTTGGCAATGCGCGGGGAGAGCGTTCAGATGACGATCAGCGCCGGACTGGCGAGCTACCCGGCCGATGGAGAGGATGCCGCGGAGTTGCTCGCCTTGGCAGACGAAAGAATGTTTCAGGCCAAAAGAGAGGGACGCAACCGGGTGGTGGCCAGCCGGGAAGTTGTGCTGTCGTAAGTCGGCGGGCATTAGAACCGCCACGCGCGGCTTCAGCTTTTCAACTCGGAGAGCTTCGTTTCCTCCGGCGTGTCCGTAGGACTTGCAAATTCCAGGCGGTAGCCATCCGGGTCAGAGAGACACGTGACCCACATCGAGTTGCCGACCTGGGGCTCCGACGCTTCGAGTCCACGCGAAATAAAATCACGGTACAGTTTCACGGCGTCTTCGCACTGAAACGCGAGCGAGACCCCTTGGCCGAGTTTTCCGACCGGAGCGTGGGGACCGTCCTGGGCATACGTCTGGAGCATTAAAGCCGCGCCACCCAATTCCAGCCAGCACCAACGCAGCTTCTCGTCCACCACCCACTTGTGCTTCATGGCGAAGCCAAGGCCATGCAGGTAGAAGCGGATGGCGCGGTCCATATCCGAAATGCGGAAGAATGGAACGACTTGCTTGACGTTCATGTCGGGCCTGGCTGCGGCGCTCATCAGTGCACCCCTGTCGCTTAATTACCGAGGCGCTTGGTTCCGCCACGGAACAGAAGCTTTTCAGACGGAACAAGGATAGCTACCGGGCAGCTCCTAGACAAGACCTCGCTAGCAGCCCCGTTCGCCGATGAACGTTCAGGCATTCGGCCGGTCGAGGACTGCGGTGCCGATGGCTGCCACAAAAAGCGCGGAAGCCAGCACCAGCCAGGGAACGAGAGCGGCAACCTCGTAGAGCGCTGAGGCGCTGGTTCTTCCGGAAAGAGCAGCCAGCCACGATTGCATTTCTGGAAGCGGAAAAAACACCACCAGCGCACCGCTGGTGAGAATACCCGCGAGTAGCAGGAGCGTGCCCAAATCTGCGATTGCAGTGGCTAGGGCCGGTTTCGCGTCCGCGGAAGATGGCGAATCCAGGAAACCAATGACGAGCATGAGGATCGAAACAAAATCGCAGGGTGGGACGCTGGTCGTCGCGATTCGAGACAGCCATTTGGGCGCCGACACGGTGGCGGAATTCAAGCGGCAAATATTGCAAAAGCTGTCGCCGGAAACTCACAGCGTGCTAATGGAAATGAGCGAGGTGCCATTTGTTGATAGCACCGGTCTCGGCGCCCTGGTGGCCATCCGGCGGCGGTTGGGGGAAGACGGGGTGCTGGCAATCTGCGGTTCGCAACCCAGCGTGCTGGAATTGTTTCCACTCGCGCGACTGGACAAGATTTTTCAGTTTTATCCAGAGTTGGATGCGGCAATGCTGCGCCTCGTTGCAGAGATGGCTCGCGGGTGAACGCGGGCAGGGCTACGGTTTGACGCGGGTGAAGAAATCGACGAGGTTGCCATCGGGATCGCGAAAATAGATGGACCGGGTGCCCCAGGGCTGGGTGGTAGGCGGCTTCACCCAGGCCTTAACGATTCCCTGCAACCTGGAGTACTCCTGATCGACATTCGCGACGTTGAATTCCAGAATGGCGCTCTTGTTTTGTCCCGCCTGCGCTGCACCTGGAATGTACTTTTCCTGTTCACGGGCGTCGAAAATCGCAAGCGTTCCGGCAGCGGTCGGGAATTCGACATAGGTATCGCCGGAAGCGTGTGGCTTGATTTGCAAAACACGCTCGTAGAAGTCCCCGAGCGCTTTCACATCGTTTGTGATCAGGCAGGTGGTAATCAGGGCAGGCGCATGATGGGCCGACTGGACCTTCGCCTGGGGCCGGGCCAGTTGCGAAACTGCAGCGCCCAAGAAAACCATGCCCAGCAAAAGTGCCGAACGAAACAGGCTGATTTTCATGGCCAAGAACCTCCCTGCTGTTGAGACTGCTCAGGCCGCAAAAGGTCACCAGGTCTTCAAATATTCTATTGCGAACCCGCATGGCTGCGGCGGTTTTGCGCCGGCTGCTGGCGCCTTTGCTATTTGCCGTACATGCTGCCGCGCGACGACCGGCTATTCGTAGCGCAACGCAACCATAGGATCGACGCGGCTTGCGCGCCTGGCCGGAAGATAAGTGGCGAGCAGCGTAACGCCGCTAAGCAGCACGGCCACGAGCACAATGGTGATGGGATCCCAGGGTTTCACGCCGTAGAGCAGGCTGGCCATCAATCGGGTAAGGCCGAGCGCCGATGCGACACCGATGACCACACCCACGAGCGCGAGCTGCATTCCCTGGACCACCACCATGCGGCGCACCAGTTGCGGGCTGGCGCCCAGCGCCATGCGCACGCCGATTTCCTGAGTGCGCTGGTCGACGGAATAAGCCATGAGGCCGTAGACGCCGATGGCAGCAAGCAGCAGCGCGACGCCTGCAAAAATCGTGAGCAGCGTCATATAGAAATCGTTGCGCGCCGTGGATTCGCCGACCACTTGCTGCATGCTGCGGATGTGCGCCACAGGCAATCCTCCGCTGGCCTCGCGCAACTCCCGTTGGACATCGGCGCTCAGGGAAAACGGTTGCAGTTTGGTGCGCACCACCCAGGTAACGGGAATGATGCGGTTATTCAGGGCGATGATGCCGTCGTTCACCTGAGCGAAGGGAACATACATAATCTGGTCTGGCGGGCGGCTCAATGCGCCTTCGCGGACATCGGCGACGATCCCGATAATCTGCCGCGGCGGCTCGTCGAATTCCGGCCCCACTCCCTTGCCGACGGAAATCCGCGCGCCGAGAGCATCACCTTTCGGCCAGTATTCCTTGGCCAGTGCCTGGTTGATGACCACAACGCGCTCCGCGGCGCCATTATCCTGGTCGGTAAACACGCGGCCGCTGATGAGCGGGATGCGAAACACCTCGAAATAGTGCGGCGCCATGGTCAGCCAGGTTGCTCCGCCGTGATACGGGCCATTGGTGAGCGGACGCCCTTCGATGATGAAGGGAAGTCCGAAGCCGCCTTCGAGCGGAACGCAACAAGTGAGGGACGCGGCGGCCACGCCCGGAAGGCTCTCAATGCGACGGCGGCCTTCGCGTTCGAGTTGATCGACGCCCGCGGCTTTCGCAAAACGTCCACCGTTCAGCGACATTTCCATGATTAAGACGTTTCGCGCGTCGAAGCCGGGATTCACGCCGCGGAGCGCACCAAAGGTGCGAATGAGCAAGGCGGCGCCCACCAGCAAGACAAGAGCCAGCGCCATTTCCGTGATCACCAGGACGGCACGCGCTTTGTTGTGCCGTATGCCGGTGCCAGATCGTGCGCCACTTTCGCGCAACGTGTTGCTGATGTCCGACCGGGAAGTGCTGAGCGCGGGAAGCAGTCCAAACAAAATTCCGGTCAGGATTGACGCCAGGAGAGTGAACACCAGCACACGCCAGTCGAGAGCCACGGCGCCACCTTGCTCCCCGACGCGAGGAATGTCGCCGGGATTGATCGCCAGCAGCGCGCGCACACCGACATAACCGAGGCCGAGCCCGAGGACGCCGCCGGCGAAGGAAAGAAGAAGCGACTCCGTCAATAATTGCCACATGAGACGGGCACGTCCGGCACCCAGCGCGGAACGGATGGCAATCTCGCGCCGGCGGATGGTGGCTCTGGCCATGAGCAGGTTGGCAACGTTGGCGCAGGCGATCAAGAGCACAAAACCGACCGCGCCGGAAAGCAACAGCAGTCCGAATCGAACATCGCCAATCACGCTGTCGCGCAAAGGTATCGCGGTGAAGCTGGCGCCTGGCCCCATGACCGGCGAGCCGGGGAATTTGCGATTGAACTCGTCCGCGGCGTGCTTCATCGCGGCCTGAGCCTGCGCCAGCGTGACGCCCGGCTTCAGGCGGGCGGTGGAGCGCAAGTAGTGTCCCTGGTCCACGCTGTTGGGATCGGGCTTCAACGGCAACCAGATGTCGCTCTTGGGGTCGCCTGTGTAGGTTGGGCCGAGCACTCCAATAATTACGTAAGGTTCCTGGCCAAGATCGATGCTGCGATTCAGGATTCCTGGATCACCGCCAAACCGGTTTCGCCACAATCCATTGCTGATGACAACAACCGCCGGCCCTCCTGGGCGATCCTCTTCGGGAGTGAAGGTTCGGCCCAGAGCGACGGGCGCGCCAAACACGCGGAAGTAGTCGGCCGAGACGTGAATGCCTTTGATCAGCTCCGGGCGATCGCCACCGGTGAGATTGATGCCAGGGCCCGAGAAATCGTAGGCCGCCACGGAATCAAAGACGTCGGTTTGCTCGCGCCAAATGTTGAACTTTGGGACGGATGTGACGTCCCCGTTTCCCTGCGGGGAGGTTAGTTCGAGCTCCACCAGCCGCTCGGGATGGGGGTAGGAGAGCGGCTGAAGGAGCACGGCGTTGACAACGGAGAAGATCGCGGTGTTGGCCCCGATGCCGAGCGCCAGCGTCAGGATGGCAACGGCGGCAAAACCGGGACTGTTCCGCAAGGTCCGGAATGCGTAGCGGAGATTCTGCAGAAGAGTTTGCATCGCTCCTCCAGATTGGTGCGCAGCTTATGCGCGAATTATAGCGCGGTCATTTGAGGTTAGTAGATGGGTCCATGGTGGCTACTCCTGGCGCAGAGCGGTCATGGGATCGATCCTGGTGGCGCGGCGCGCCGGAGCGTAGCAGGCGAGAAGAGCGCAGGCCAGAAGAATAACGGCGACGGCGACGAGGCCGCGGACGTCGATGGCGGGGACGTTGTAAAGCAGGCTACGAAGAGTCTTGCCGACGACGTAGACGCCAGGAAGCCCCACGGCCATACCGATCAGGGCCGCGGTCATGCCTTCGCCGACCAATTGCTTAAGGACGTGCGGGGTGCCAGCGCCGAGGGCAATGCGAATCCCCATTTCGTGATTGCGTTGAGCCACCGAAAAGGTCATCACGCCGTAAATGCCGATGGCTGCCAAAATCAGAGCGAGCCCGGCAAAACTCCCGAAGATCACCAGGGCAAAGCGATCGCTTACCAGTGACTCGCTGACTACCTGGTCCATAGTGCGGACGCGCGTCATGGGATAGTCGGGATTGACCGAGCGAACGGCGGCCGCGATGCTGTTTGAGACGGCGCTTGGACGACCGGAAGTTCGTACCGCCATAGTCGTGTAGGCCCAAGGGCTCTGATCAAAGGGCACGTCAACCTCAGGGGAGCCAGCGGTAGGATGGCTGTCATATTGCACGTCGTGAAAGACACCGACAATCTGCCATTCGACCGGCGCGCCTATCGGCTGTTCCGAACCGGGAATCAATTCCGGAATTCTGACGCGCTGCGTAAGTGGCTCAAGCCCAGGCAAAAACTGGCGGACGAAGCTTTCGCTGACCATGGCCACGCGCAGGCCTCCGGCGAGATCTTGTGCGTTAAGGTAGCGGCCGCGGATCAAGCGAATGCCATAGGTCTGGTAGTACTTCGGTGTAACCGGCATGAAAATCGTTAGCGGCTGTTTGTTTACATCCTGTTCCGAGGATTGGCCGACGACGGTGAAGTGCAGTCGACCGGAACCGGCGGCTGGCAAACCGGGAGCGAGAGCGGCGCTGGAAACTCCCGGGACGGCTTCAATCCTCTCGAGCAACTGTCTGTATATGCTACGAACCTGCTCCGCCTTCATGGTGCGCTCATTCTGCAGCGGCACGTTGAACGTGAGCACGTGGTCGGTGCGGATGCCGAGGTCCACCTTGGTTAGATTCCAAAAACTGCGAATGATGAGTCCGGCGCCGCCAACCAGAATCAGCGCCAGCGCGAATTCGGCAACCACGAGCACGCGACGCAAGCGATGGCTCCGTGGACCTTTCGAGGACCGTCCACCCTCCTTCAGCATGTCGCTGACATTTTGCCGCGCGGCATGCCACGCGGGAGCGCAGCCAAAAAGAATGCCGCTGAACAAAGTGGCTCCCAGAGTAAAGAGCAAGACGGGAATGTTCAGTCTGGGGTCCGCTTCGTAAGGAATGCCAAGTTGGTTGCGAGGCATCAGGCTGAGCACGCCGCGCAGGATGAACTCCGCAAGAAGTATACCAAGCCCCCCGCCGATCACTGCCAAAGCTAGGCTCTCGATCAGGAATTGGCGAAAGATGCGCGCGCGGGTGGCTCCTTGCGCAACGCGGACGGCGATTTCCTTCTGCCGGGCGGTACCCCAGGCGAGCAGCAAATTCGCGATATTGACGCAGGCAATCAGGAGCACGAAGGCGACGGCGCCCAGCATCAGCCAGAGCCCGACGCGGGTATTGCGAGGAAGAAAGTCGTCCTTGAGCGGCTCAACGGTCACGGTCAGACCTTGGTTGGTTTTAGGATTGGCTTGCGCCAGGCGCTGCGCGATTACCGACATCTCTGCGTTTGCGGCCTCAAGCGTGACACCCTCCTGCAGGCGTCCCAGGACCAGGAGATAGTGATCCTCGCGGTTGATTTCCTCTGGTTTGAATGCCAGGGGCACATCCAGTTCTGCGGTCCCCTTGTCCGATGGTCCCGGTGCGGCCACACCAACGATGGTGTAAAGCTCGCCGCTCATCCGCAGCTTCTTGCCAACAATGTTGGGATCGCTGCCGAACTTTTCTCGCCAGAATTTATAGTAAAGAATCGCGACATGATCATTTCCGACCTGGGTATCTTCAGGCAGGAAGTGCCGTCCCAGATAGGCCTGTTCACCCGACAAAAGGTCAAAGAAGCCAGGAGCCGTTCGGGAGGCCTGAACTTGCTCGGTCCAGTCGGGCGTTGAAATGGTGAAGCCAGCGCCTGTCCAAGCGTTGAGAGACGCGAAGGCGGTGCTCTGCTTTTGCCAGTCCAGATAGTCACTGGGGGAAGTCTCGATGCGGTCGCCCTTTTGGTGCGACCAAATCATTACCAACTGCTCGGAATGGGCGTAAGGAAGAGGTGCGAGCAGTACGGAATAGAGCAAGCTGAAAATGGCGGTGGTGGCGCCGATGCCTAAGGCGAGAGCAAGCAGGGAGACGGAGGTAAACCCGGGACTTTTCGACAGCAGCCGCAAACCGTAGCGAATGTCGCGCAAGAGTTCAGTCATGGGAGCGCCTTCCTATCCAGTAATACCGAGAGGCGGTCGGAATAGTTCCCTTGCTTAGACGAAAGAGAGAAACAGAGGTGTTGCGCTAGTCCGTCGAGCTGGGAATCGCCGAAAACGGTGTATCCACAGAACTTAGCAAGAGGCTCGATCCCTGAAGAGTTTTTGGATGGCCGGAGGAGAACAGGCGGTTGTTCGCTTCCCGACAATTCTCGAGGTGCGTAGCAGGTTCATCGGCTACAGTCTTAGCGCGTCCATCTTGGGGTTCTCGTAGACGTCGTCTTCTCCCGGATACCGCAACTCCTTCTCGAACTTCCCGGTTTCCTTTGCCAAAGCCCAGATAAGACTTTCGCCAGCAGGCAGAATGTCGGGCTGCCGGTCGTACACCGGATCGGCGTAAGCCCACTTCGCATCGACCGGATTCCAGCCGTGCGCGACAAACATTCCGATCAGCTCGTCGAGGAACAGCGCATTCAGCGCGTTGTGATGCAGCAGCACAGTGTGCCGCACCGGGACCCCGAGAACTTGCAGCGCTAGCGAATTGTAGAACTGCGCGCGCTCCCAGATATGCTGAAGATAGAAATCGCGGTACGCCGTGAGATCCGCATCGGGATGATTCTTTACGCGCGCCTGGAGCCGCCGATCGATGGCCCAGTCGGAGGCGTCGATTGTCGCCCGGCCAATACCATACCCGTGTTGCTGCAAGAAAGAACGCATGCCATCGCGCTTCTCCCGCGTGTCGCCTTCCTTCAAGAACGGATAGCGAAAGAGCGGGACAAAATCAGAATAGCCTCGAATCAAAGGCTCATTCTTGAGGGCGTCAGCCACAAACTCCGCAAGGCTGACCTGGTGATTTCCTGTGCTCTCATTGAAATAGAGGTGTGCGTAGGAGTGATTGCCAATACCGTGCCCTGCGCGATCCCACATCGCGATCAACTTTCTTCCCGAGGTGCTGTCTACGCGCTTGCCGCAAACAAAGAGTACGGATTTGGCTTGGTGCTTGGCGAGAGCGCGCAGGATGCGGTCATTCAACTCCGGCCAGTTCAGATCGGCGCTGCCTTCGGTGGTGGGGTCATCGAATGTAAAGGCAATTTCCGGGGCTTTCTCCGTACCCCCAGCCCCTCGCACAGCGGCCAAGGATGCCATTGCCGCTGCGGAGGTTAGAAACTGTCGGCGATTCATCACCAGCTCTCCACGCCAGCAACGGGCTTCCCCTGCGCACGGTCCATCTTATTCTGAACCGAGGGTCGACGCTATCGGCTGGTCCAGTTCTCCATCCGCATCGCTGTGAAGTCGCAGCTTTACAGCCGAATTTCGGGCTTCCGAGCATGGTTCTTGCCGGCATTCCGGGCAGGCCCTGTACGCAAACTGGATTGGGAGCGATTACGTACACGACGTCGCCGCCGACCGGCTTACTCGGTGTCGGTCTGAGAGGCGCTAGCACGTCCCGCATGAGCGGGTTGCAATTGCGCCTGGAGTTTTAGGCCATTCGGTGGGAGACAATTCGGCTCTTCCCCTTTGCGTCGCCTGCTTTACCCTTTGTTGCACGCGTGCAGGATACGCTGCGCGCCCGTTACAGAACCGGAGAACTCCCGCGATGAACGAACTAGATTCCTCGACCCTTCTAACACGCGCTGCCGAGTTGGCCATACGTTACGTCGGCTGCGCCTCCGAACGCAGAGTGGCACCGGCGGAAGCGGCAATTGCCGCACTCGAGAGATTTCACGAGCCTTTTCCGGAATCAGGCTGCGATCCAGAAAAAGTTCTCGCTATGCTCGATGAAATCGGCTCGCCTGCGACGGTGATGACTACCGGCGGACGCTACTTCGGTTTTGTGATCGGCGGAGCGCTTCCCGCTTCTTTGGCCGCCAACTGGCTCGCCGGGGCTTGGGACCAGAATGCTACTTTGCGCGTCATGTCTCCCGTGGCCGCGGAACTGGAAGAGGTTGTGATTCGCTGGGTCTGCGAAGCTCTCGGCTTGCCGCCTGATTGCGCGGGTGGGTTGGTGACCGGAGCGACCACGGCGAATTTCACGTCGCTCGCCGCGGCGCGCTATGTGCTCCTTGCCCGAGAAGGCTGGAACGTAGTTGAGGATGGACTGTTTGGGGCGCCACCAATCGACGTTGTGGCCGGCGCTGAAGTGCACGCCTCGTTGTTGAAGGCGTTGCATATGGTGGGTCTGGGGCGCAAGCGCGTTCGCCTGGTAGAAGCGGATAGACAAGGAAGGATGCGCGCCGACCAGCTGCCTAAGCTTTCGCGAAACACCATCGTTTGCATTCAGGCGGGCAACGTGAACACCGGCGCCTTCGATCCCGCGGCTGCCATCTGCGAAGCGGCGCATGAACAGGGTGCATGGGTGCATGTCGATGGGGCGTTTGGCTTGTGGGCCGGGGCATCGCCGCGCTACAGCCATCTGTTGAATGGATTCGAACAAGCCGATTCGTGGGCGACCGACGCGCACAAGTGGCCGAACGCGAACTACGATTGCGGATTGGCGATTGTCAGAGATGCCGAAGCTCTGCGCGCTTGCATGGGACTCTCCGCCGCATACCTGACGCCAGGAACAAGGCGCGAGCCCATGTACCACACGCCAGAATCTTCGCGCAGGGCCCGGGGCGTGGAATTGTGGGCCGCGCTTAAGTCCTTGGGCCGCTCGGGCCTTGCCGAATTGGTGGAACGAACGTGCACCCACGCGCAGCGGTTTGCCACAGGCTTACGCGCCGCGGGTTGTGAAGTGTTGAATGAGGTGGTCATCAATCAAGTGCTCGTATCATTCGGTGACGCGTCGAAAACCCAGGAAGTGATTCGCCGCGTCCAAGAAGAAGGTACCTGCTGGTGTGGCGGAACGGTGTGGCAAGGAAAAACCGCGATGCGCATCAGCGTATCGTCCTGGGCCACAACCAGCGACGACGTAGAGCGAAGCCTGGAAGCGATTCTGCGCCTTGCGCGCGCCACCGGCGGTTGACGCGGATCGTTGGCGAACCTCGAGCGCGGGCACCTGGGTTTCCATCCCCACGGCTTGATCAGCTTCCAGCTGGCTCCCCCGCCCGCAAAGTATCCGCTCAAGATTGCAAGGAATCCAGAACCGCGCGATAGAGCTGCGGCGCCTTGCTGTGATCCCCGGCGTGCGTGGCGCATCGGTCTCAAGCGGCAGTGCTTTTGGGGCCGGCAACTACTCCACCCACCCCATGATCACCACGGACCAGTCCGTGTTGCCGCCGGCTACGGCGGTGCCCATTGATTGGCGCAGCGTCAGTCCGGGCTACTTCAAGAGCATGGGCATCCCGCTGCTCCACCGACGCCGACGGTCCCAGCGCGCCGCCGGTAACGATCATCAGCCAGGCCACCGCCAAGAAATTCTGGGGCGGCGCAGATCCCATCGGCCACACACTGCGTCGCTCCGCCAACCCGACAACCGCGTTCACCATTATTGGCGTCGTTGGCGATGTCCGCAGCACCGCTCTGACCCAGGAGTCGCCGGCACTCTGTTTGGGCGCTCATGGACGTCATCGTGCGCACGGATGCTTCGGCAAAAGCTTTGCTGCCGGCGATTCGGCAGAAAGTGCGTGAACTCGATGCCGAGCTCGCGCTCGCCAACGTACGCACCATGGACCAGTGGCTACTCGACAACGATCATGCCGATTAGGTGCGCGGCGCGCGTTGGCTTTAAGATAGAGGGCCGAATGCTTATTCGGAGAAGCATCGACCATGCCTGCCACCGAGACCCGCGCAAAAAGCAAATTGTCACGCCAACAATACCTGGACCTGTACTACTACATGCGATTGAACCGCGAGGTCGAGGAAACCATGACCAAGCTGTTCCGCCAGAATAAGATTGTCGGCGGTTTGTACTCCAGCCTGGGCCAGGAAGCCATTTCCGTGGGCACGGCGTACGCGCTCGAGAAGCGCGACTGGATTGCGCCGATGATCCGCAATATCGGCGCGCTGCTGGTCAAGGGCGTGCCGCCGCGTGACATTTTCACGCAACACATGGCCAAATACACTTCGCCCACCAAAGGCAAGGATGGCACCAGCCACTTCGGCGACCTGGATAATCTGCACATTATTTCGCCCATCTCCATGCTCGGCGACCTCATCCCGGTAATGACCGGAGTGGCCATGGCAGGCCGCTACCTGGGACAGAAAATCGTGGCCATGACCTGGATTGGCGATGGCGGCAGCTCTACGGGCGTGTTTCACGAAGGGCTGAATCTTGCGGCCTCGCAAAAGGCTGCCTTGGTGCTGATCCTGGAGAACAATCTGTGGGCTTACTCGACGCCTGTGCGGCGGCAAGTTCCGCTGGAAAATCTGGCGGACCGCGCAAAGGCCTACGGAATCTCCAGTTACATCGTTGACGGCAACGACGCGGTGGCGGTTTATACCACGGCGAAGGAGGCAGTGGAGCGCGCCCGCCGAGGCGAGGGTCCGATCCTGATCGAAGCAAAAACGTTCCGGCGCCGCGGCCATGCTCAGCATGATCCGGCAGAATATGTCCCGCAAGAGCAACGGGAATTCTGGGAGAAGCGCGATCCCATTGCGCGTTACGAAACATTCCTGATGGACGAGAAGCTTCTCGACGCCAAAGGAAAAAAGGAAATGGAACACAAGCTTCTGGCGTTGCTGGATAAGGAACGCCAGTTCGCGGAAGACTCGCCTATGCCGCCGCCGGAATTCGCTTCCGAGGGCGTTTACTGTACGGGTCCGGAGTGCCATGACCTCGAACCCAAGTGGGAGCGCGACGTGACGGAGTTGCTACCACCGAAATCAAGTGTCGAGCCGGTGTGGACGGTCGAAGGCTTTGGGCGTGGCAAGAGGTCGTCGCGCGAAAATGCGCCGATTCATTTTGGCGACACGCCACAGAATTCGGAAAAGGCTGCAGCGGAAAAGTCTGCGGCTGTCGCGAGCGCTCCGGTAAAGAGAGAAACAAAGCCTGCGGCGAAAGCGGCAGTTAAGAAAAAGGCCTTCGCGAAATCCGTAGCGCGTGGAAAGGCGAGGAGCTAGCCATGCCCGCCATCACCTTTCTGGAAGCGATCAAGCAGGCGCTGTTTGAAGAGATGGCCGCGGACCCGCGCGTGGTGCTGATCGGCGAGGATGTGGGCGTATACGGCGGCGCGTTCAAGACCAGCGAAGGCTTGCTCGAGAAATTCGGCTGGGAGCGCGTGATCGACACGCCCATCAGCGAAAGCGCGATCATCGGCGCGGCCTGCGGGATGAGCTATCTGGGGCTGCGCCCGGTGGCGGAAATGCAGTTCATCGACTTCATCGCCTGCTGCTTCAACCAGCTGACCAACTTTGTGGCCAAGGGACACTACCTTTGGAACGCGCCGGCGCCCATCGTCGTGCGCGGACCCTCGGGGGGCGGCGTACACGGCGGGCCGTTCCATTCAGCGAATCCGGAGATGTATTTTCTGCACACGCCGGGGCTGAAGATTGTCTACCCGTCAACGCCTTACGATGCGAAGGGACTGCTGAAGGCCAGCATCCGCGACAATAATCCGGTATTGTTTTTCGAGCACAAATTCCTGTACCGGCGAATCAAGGAAGAAATTCCCTCGGACGATTACATCGTGCCGCTCGGCAAAGCCGTGGTGCGCCGCGGAGGAAAACACCTGACGATTCTTTCCTACGCCGCGATGATGCACACGTCGCTCGAAGCGGCCGAGGCACTGGCGAAAGAAGGCATCGAAGCGGAAGTGATCGACCTGCGCACCCTGCTGCCTCTGGACGAAGAGACTATCCTGCAATCCGTGAAGAAAACCAACAAGTGTCTGGTGGTTCACGAAGACACCAAAACCGGCGGCATCGCTGGAGAAATCGCCGCGATCCTTGCAGAAAAAGCGTTTCACGATATGGATGGCCCGCTGGTGCGCGTCACCTCGCTGGACACGCCGGTGCCCTATGCTCCAACACTCGAAGAGGCCTTTCTTCCCAATGCGAAAAAGGTGTTTGCCGCGGCCAAAGAGCTGGCGCGGTTTTGAGGTCAACAAAGACTGGCCCGTGTTCCGTTTCTAGAGGCGCTTCGTCCCAAGACCTGACCGGGCGTTTGGCCTGTCCCCGTTTGAAGCCCCCTACTATGGCGTAGGGATGTTCCGGATGCGTTGATCCTCCGACGACATCAATGCGACGGCGCGCTTGAAGTTACTGAGACAACCGTGCGCGATAGCCATACTGGAATAGTAATCGTTGTATCGGAATCCGTTTTCTCCGTGCCACATGGGGAACACGCTACATGCGTTCAGCCAGTCGTCGCAGACCGGGGTTATATCCAGATAGGTGTCCGCGGCAAAGGACACGGCGTCTTCCCAATTACTCGGGAAATAAAGCTTTCTTACGGTGTGCGCCGGCTGTTTGCGGACAATGGCGGGAAGACCCGCATAAAAGATCGCATCCTGAACGATTTCGTAGCAGGCGCGGTGGTCCTTGTGCCAGCTTCCCTTCCAGTGGGTGGCGATGGTCTGAGGCCTACACTCGCGAATCAGATCACAGACAGCAAACTTTGCTTCGTCATTTACCGGGATTTCACCGTCGGGATAGTGAAGGAATAAGGCTTTTGCACCGAGCGCCGTGGCGGCCTTCTCGGACGCTTGCTGTTGAGAATATCCGTACTGTTCAGCCGGAACGGTGGGAGATCCCCGTTCGCCCAGGGAGAGACTCAGAAAGGTGCCTGCACCTTTCAAGTGAGTGGCCACGGCGACGAGCGCACCCATGGCGAAAAATGCGTCCCCGGGATGGGCGGCAATCACTAAAACGTTCGAGAAGTCTCGATCCTGCGAGCCGGAAGTTGTGTTCGCGGGGCGGCCTGGTAACTGAGCGCCGTTAGAGAACTCCCGTCTCGCTGAGAGGGCCGCTACGCCGCCACTGGCCATGGTTAGAAACGCGCGCCGGGTTGGAAACATGGCTGGTCCCTTCCTTTTCGAAGAAATGTCGGTCCTGCCTAATCCCAAGGAAATGGCGCGACCGAGATAGCATCATCTTAGCCTGCGCTGCGCCGGCCAATGCGCCCAATTGCACCTGCCAATCGCGCCACCCCTAGCAGATTTGCCTGCAGTCCCAATGGACTGGTCACAATCCGCACGCGGCTGGCGGCGATTGGCTGCGCCCGTTCCTTCACGGCGTTCCGCAGGGCATCCAGAAACAAGTCGCTCGCCTGTGCCAATCCTCCACCGATTACGACAATCTCCGGATCAAACAAACTCACCAGATTTGCCACGCCATAGCCCAACATGCGTCCCGCTGCAAGATAGATGTCGATCGCCGCGCGATCGCCGCGCCTGGCCGCCTCGGCAACGTCTTGTGCATTGCTGGCCCCGGCCGCACGCGCTATAGCCGGCCCCGCGGCCAGCGACTCCAGCTGTCCGACGTTTTGCGCTTCCCTTCCGTACGTTTCTGCCACCACCATCCATCCCGCGCAGCCAGAAAGTTCATGCGCCCCGCGCACCAGGTTGCCGTCACTCAATATCCCAGCGCCGATTCCCGTTCCTAACATCAATACAATTGCATCGCTCTTTCCTCGCGCCGCCCCACACCACGCCTCACCGAGCACTGCCGCATTGCGGTCGCTTTCCACGATAACCGGCAGTCCGAGCGCACGTTTCAACCGCGGTGCCAGCGCCATCCTTCTCCATCCCGGCAAATTCGGAGCCCACACCGTGCCGTCGCGCCGCACCAGGCCCGGCACCGCCACGCCTATTCCCGAAGTGTTTTTCTTTCTTCCATTCGCAGTGATCAACTCACGCGCGACTTCCACGATCTGATTCACCGGTGCCAAGGAAGAACTTGTGTCCACAGCCAGAATGGTCTGCTTCGACACTTGGCCCTTGCCGTCCACGAGCGCTGCTGCAAGCTTGGTACCACCCAAATCGACCGCGACCACATAGTTCTTTGCCATGGCGTTCATTCACCAATCAAGGGCCGCGCCTGCCCACGCCTCGCCGATAGAATTCCCGAGGCCAAAACGCATATCGTGGCTGTGCCCGCCCGCCAAATCATCATGGTATACATCATCCTGGGAAGCTGGTGGCAAGTAAAAGGCGTCCGGCTCTTTGCTTGCTTGGTTTGCAGCGCGCGACGCATCGCAGCTGGTGGTAGAGTCATCCGTGAAACACGAGAGGATGATATGCGTTTCAAAACGCCAGCCCCGATGGTCTTGTTTGTCTTATTGACCTTGACCTGTGACGCGCGTGCGCAACAGTCTGGGTCCGTGGCTCCGGCCCCTGCATGGAATGACAATCCTCTAATCACCGTTCAGAAAACAGGAGGAGACCCGGCTCGACCAGGCGATGTCAAAATCGACTTCTATGGACACGCTGCGTTCAAAATCACATCGCCGGGTGGTTTGACGGTTCTGACCGATCCGTGGCGGAATGACTCAACAGGCCTGTACCCAAAGTGGTTCCGGAACGAGTTTCCCGCTATGCGCGTCGATATAGTCCTTTCCACTCACGCTCATTTCGACCACGATGCTGTCGAGCGCCCGCAAGGGCTAATGGTTCTCGAACGTTTGGTCGGGCAGTTTAAGCTCGGCGACATCGAAATAACGGGCCTCGCCGACAAGCACAAATGTGAAGCGGCGCCTGCGGATGAGCCGGGTAGTGCTCCTGCACACCCCCGCGTAGAGACCTGTCCGCCAGACAACGTGATGGCGTTCGATAACGCGATTCAGATCATTGCGACCGGGGGATTGCGGATCGCCATCTGGGGCGACAATCGTGCTGCGCCAAATCCCTCTCTCGATCCGTACTTGAAAAATGTTGACGTGCTCATTCTGCCCGTCGAGTCAATACTCACGCGCGTCGAGGTCGATGCAATCGTCGGGAAATATGATCCTAAAATCGTGATTCCAGCCCACTATTCTCTCAATGGTTTGACGACTGAGGTCTCCGGCCTGGAGTCGACCGATGCCTGGGTGCAAGACCAAGAGAAGGTTCATCATGCCGATGTTCGTCGCCTCGATAGTGCGGACTTGACGCTTAATGCAGCCGCGCTTGCTGGATCCCATCACAGGGTCTATTACTTCGGGAACCACTGGGAGAAAAAATAGAGAGATTTGATGAGCAAAGCCGAGTTGCATCGCGATGTGAATGCCACATTCCCAGCAATTTCTCGGTCATGGGCTAACCGGAAGCTGTGCCGGGCCAGAGGTCCGGTTGCGGGAAGTTGCACACCTATCGCTTGCAGCCGATTCCGTGTCGAGGACGGAGTTTCAGGGAAACGGAGTCGCTCCGGCGTGCAGCTTGGACACGCCGGCACCCTTTCTGCGCAGATCGCTATCAGCAGGCTTTTCGAAGTAGCATTCTGTCTGCCGTTATGTGTCATTTGGAATGAACGATAAAGGAGGCCACCCAATGGAACGAAAAAAAGCTGCGGATTACCCCCAGGAGTTGCTGAACCTATTCGATAATTACGTTCACGGCGAGATCAGCCGCCGGCAATTCCTGGACGGAGCGGCAAAGTATGCCGTGGGTGGCGTAACGGCCATGGCGATTTGGGAAAGCCTCAGACCGAAGTACGCTCTGGCGGAACAAGTCTCCAAAGACGACAAGCGGCTCAAAACGGAATACGCGACCGTCCCCTCGCCCCAGGGCAATGGCAGTATACGAGGCTATTTCGTTCGTCCGGCGAGCGCAACGGGAAAGTTGCCCGGTGTGCTTGTGATTCACGAAAACCGCGGCCTGAATCCATATATAGAAGATGTAGCGCGACGTTTGGGAATCGCGAATTTCGTTGCGTTCGCGCCTGATGGTCTTACTTCTGTCGGGGGATATCCCGGTGACGACGAGAAAGGCGGGGAACTGTTTAGCAAAGTTGACGAAAGTAAAATGTTCGAAGACTTTGTGGCCTCGGCTGCCTGGCTGAAGGCCCGTCCGGAATGCACAGGCAAAATTGGTGTCGTAGGTTTCTGTTTTGGTGGCACAACGGCCAATCGCCTAGCGGTGCGGCTCCCCGATCTCGCGGCTGCGGTCCCTTTTTACGGCCGCCAGCCGTCCGCGGCCGACGCCGCCAAGATCAAGGCGCCGCTGCTGCTGCACTACGCATCCCTGGATACCCGTGTCACCAGCGGATGGCCGGCGTATGAGCAAGCGCTTAAGGCAAATCAGGTGACCTACAGCGCGTACATTTATGAGGGGGCTAACCATGGCTTCCATAACGACACTACGCCCCGTTACGACGAAGCGGCGGCTAAGTTGGCTTGGCAACGTACCCTTGATTTCTTCAACAAATATCTCCGGACGTGACGGACGGTTCTCATTTTGCCTCAGTATGCACAACCCGGAGAGTGCTGCAGTTGAACAGCGCCGTAAACCTTCTCCAGAACAGCCGCCAATGCCTGGTCGTGGTCCTTGATTTTCTGCTGGGTATTGAATCCGCCGTTCACGTCGGTGCGCAGCGTGACCCCAAGCCACGCTTATACGCCTTCCGCCCAATATTCTGCGCTATTGGCCATCATATAAATCCCTTGGGGATAGAGTTCTTTATCAACCGCGTTCTTATAGGCAGCTGCGATCTGGTGTACGTCGTCGGCGTCCATATGGGTCATCATGCTATGGGAAAACTCATGGACGAGAATATCCTCCTTCCGATAGGTTTGCTTGCTCAGGCACAACAGGTTTTCCTCGCCAATTGAGCACCGGTCACGGCCGCCCAGACCCCTGGTCCCGGTGTCGAAGTCCCGGCCATCGCGCGTCTTCTTACCCTTGAGGTAGGCATAATCGGGTAGATCGCTGAGAACTTGGTCTTTTCCAATAATTTCCACCGTGAAACCCAGGGCCACCATGCTTTTACGGATTTCAGGAGACTGAGAGGTCATCTGCTGAACGACAAATTGTGCGCGTTTGAATGCTTCATCCGAAACCGATTGTGACGCCCAATATCTGATGCCGTCTTCCTTGACGACTTTCTGCCTGGCAGGATAAGCCCCGGTACAAAACACCAAAACGGAAGAGAATAGCAGCAGGAAAGTCAATTTGCAGGTTAGGTTTTTTCTGCGAGTTAGATACTTCATTCTTCGACTGTAACATTGGTCTCTGAACCATAGAACTGAAGGATCGGGACCCGGCAAGATTTGGAAACGTGTGACTGGCAATGGGGCTGCAGAGATGCGAATGGCATTATACTCGGCAGAGGACGCCCAATGAAAAACCTCCTGCTTCTGGTGTTGGCAATGTTGATCGCGACTGCGTCCCTGGCGAATTCGCGGGAGTGGCAGACCGGGACGATCGTGCTTACCTCGGAAAATGACGTCTCGTGGCCGCTGTGGGGCGAAAAAAACACCTTGCACTACACCATTGAGACGAGCGCTATGATCTATTTTGTCGAATATACCTACAAGCCCAGCCAGCATAACAATAGCCACGCACCGAATATCGCGCTCAATATGCCAACGAAGATTGCAATCGAGGGGAAACACGCCTACATGCTCGACGGCAATGGTCGCGAAGTGAAGCTACATATCGTTAAGAAGACCGCAAAGTAGCAGTACCGTCTGAACGCTCACGCGCCGTTCTTCAACAATCACCCCTGCAGGACAACCCATTTGCATGGCAGTTCAAAACGCGAAAGGGAGAGAGATAATTGACAACCCATTGGGGTGCTGAGAAAATCCGCGCTGCTATGGCTGCTCCTGAGGTTCTGCTGTTTGCGTTCTTGATCGGATGTTTCAGCGGGTTGCGATGTCTGACTCCGACAGCGGTGACTGCCTGGGCCGCACATTTGGGCTGGCTGAAGGTGCCGAGTGCTCTTTCGTGGATTGGCGCTACCACGACGGCCGTTATTTTCACGCTGTTGGCGTTGGTGGAACTGGTCACGGATAAGCTGCCAAAGACTCCCAGTCGCACCGCGCCGCCGGGATTGATCGCGCGGATCTTGCTGGGTGCGTTGAGTGGTGCATGCGTCGCTTCGGCCGGGGGAGAAGGAATTGTGCTCGGCGCGGTGTTGGGGATCATGGGCGCGCTCGCGGGCACTTACGGCGGATATCAGGCGCGCAAGAGACTGGTGAAGGCGCTCGGGACACCGGATTTCGTGATTGCCCTCTTGGAAGACCTTGTGACCATTGCTGGGTCGCTGTGGGTTGTTTCGCGCTTTTGAATTTCTCGGCTTCGAGGGCCTTCCCGCATCAGCGGACGGGCACGATGTTCAACGATCTCTTGATCCTTATCCTTAGCTCGTTTCCGGGACGCAAAATGGTCGGGCTCATCTGCTGGCTGGGCACGCGGCTAGTATTTCAGGTCCGGGGGCTATAGAAGCTGTTTCCATGAGAATTATGAGGACCCGCGTCGGGCAGAGCTTCTCCCGTCGCTGCCGACCTGAAACGTTGCAGCAATACGGCAACGCGTCGCGGCAGTTCTGCCGGCCCCCGACGCAACTACTCTATTTTACGCGGACGTAGGTGACTTCTTCCGTGAAGGCATCCTTTTGGTCCTTCTGGAAGGTCCAACTCGTCTTGAAATGATCGTGGTCAATAAACTGATACACGGCGTTGTGCATGTGCCCGTCGTTGGGGCTCTTCAGATTCGTTGCGCTTAGGAAATCGAATTTCACTGTTTTCGTGCCGGCGTCATAGCTGCCCGCCATGGTCGGCTGGTTGCCCGCCATGCAGTAGTGCGTCAACTTCAGCTGATCGCCATCCAGATAATAGAGCGTGATCATTTCCACGGTTTTCCCCTGCCCGACCATTTGAGCCTTCTCGATAACCGCGGTGCCCCCCGAAGTCAGCTGCACGTCCAGCGTCGCCTGGTTGCTGCTGGACTTTTCTGTTTCCCAATGCCCTACCAGGGCTTTTAGTTGTTCAAACCCCGCGACGCCGCTGCCCCCGGCCGATGCATACCTTCCACCAGAAATCGCCACAAGCAACGCCGCGATCAACATTTTCGTCTTCATGGTTTTTCTCCTGGGATCAACGAAATCCGGCTGCCCGCAACTACTTGGCATTCGCGTCGCTTTGCATCACGCCGAACAGATTTCCTTCCGTATCCTCGAGATAGGCAAAGTAGCCGATCGTGGGAATCGGAGTTTTCGGCATCACCAGCTTGCCACCGGCGCTCTTCACCGCGTCGATGGCCTTGTCGACAGACTCCACTCCAATAGTGTTGGTCGTGGCCGTTGTGGGCGCCTGCTTTTTGAGCAGTCCTCCGTTGATTCCGGGTGCTCCATCGGCTCCTGTGGTCACCATCCAATACTCCGTTGGTCCTGGCCACTTCTCGATGCCCCATCCAAACACTTGCTGGTAAAACGCGGCCGCACGCTCTGGTACCGCTGCGGGAATTTCAAAGTGGATTACTCTGGACATGATTCTCCCCTTTCCGTTTTTTGCTTTCGACTGCCTGAATGAGTCAGCGAGTTGGCGCCGGCGCCATTCCGTAACGCTGCGTGGCGTACCCCACAATCATTCCCACGATGCTGCCGGGCAGAATGATTTCGAGGTAATAGCCGTGTTGCATGTACGCGACGATGAACGCGAGGAGGAAGCCGACACCCAGCCCAAACAAGATTCCCAGCGGCAGCGAATTCACCTTGCGCGCGAAAAATCCCGCGGCCGTTCCGGCGATCAGTCCTTTGATGGTTGAGCCCACAATGATTGCGGCGAACTGCGCGCGGACCGATGGTGTAAACCACGCCGTTCCGCCGTCAATCGCCCCGAGCAGCGCTCCCAACAGCAAACCCAGCAGCACCTTGTTCATCGCTTTCCTCCGCTCCTAGTGTGTCTTACAACAGAACCTGGAATTCCTTTAAGGCTAGCGCTTCAAAACCAGCAACAATATCAGGCGCATCAGCAAGTACGCCGCAATCAATAAGATAAAGAAACGATAGCGCCGGTATACCCGCGCTGCGCGCTCAAAAACGCTTTCGCGGTGCGCCGCCACCGCCAGCCCATCGAGGTATCGCGACACGTCCAGCGCCAAATCCTGAACCGTCGCGTAGCGCAGCGCGGGCTGTTGGGCGGACGCTTTCGCACAGATGGCTTCCAGCGATTTGTCTAGCCGCGGGACTGGGCCAGGGGCGTTTCTTGCGTTCAGCATGAATCGCAACAACGCGCCCAGGGAAAAAATGTCGCTGCGTCGGTCCAACGATTCCACTTCACCGCGTGCCTGTTCGGGCGACATGTAACCGGGAGTGCCCAGCACCGTGCCGTGGCCGGTGATGACGGAAGCTTGTGTGGTGTCATGGTCCGCAGAAATCGCTTGAGGGCTTTCAAACAAGGTGGCCTCCGCATCTTGCACTGCCCCGCCGCGGGCTTGGGCGACGATCTTGGCAAGGCCCCAATCCATCACCAGGACTTCGCCAAACGAGCCCACCATGATGTTGGCTGGTTTTATGTCGCGATGCAGCACCCCACGGGCGTGCGCAAAAGCTACCGGGTCACAGACGCGAAGAAAAATGCGCAACCTGTCAGGAATGGACTCAACCGCTTTGAGATACTCGTCAAGGCGCTGCCCTTCGACAAATTTCATGGTGTAGAAAACGCGGCCGTCGGCCAGCGTTCCCACATCGTGGACCGGGACGATGCCCGGATGCTCCAGCCGCGCGAGCACGCGCGCCTCACGCATCAAGCGGCTGGCAAGTTCGCCCTCCGCGCCTGGTACTTCAAGAACTTTCAACGCCACGCGGCGTTGCAGTGTTTCGTCTTCGGCGGCATACACTACACCCATGCCGCCGCGCGCAACCTGACCCATGAGCCGGTAGCGTGTGCCGCTCAGGTCCGGAAGCTCCGCGCCGGCCCGCAGGCGCGTCAAAGCTTTGTCTGACAGATGTCTCATTGCGGGTGCCATCCAAAGACCGCTTTGGCTTCACGCAGAAACTCGTCTTCGGTGCTGCAAAGTTCCCGCAATCGCTCGAGCGCGATTTTGCGGAATTCCCGGCGCGCCCAGGCCAGGGTGTTGGTGACGTCGGTAAGCGCGATTCCGTACTCCGCGGCCAGCCGCTGGTAGGAAATGTGGTCGTCGCCTTCCAGGTCATAGGCTTCGAATAACTCGAAGGTGCGTTGGCGCTGCTTCAGAACACAGAGTTGGCGAAGATCCTCAACCGCAAGGGCAAACAGGCTGCGCACCCATTCTTTTTCAAAGAACTCCTCGAGCGATTCCGGCGAGGCCAGCGACGCGGCGTCGATGGCGGCGGCGCCGAGTTCTTCTTCCGCTTCGGCAAAATCGAGCGCAACGTGCCGGCTGTTTCCGCCGCGTTTTTGTCGGCGGGCGGCTTTGTCTTCGTTCATGACAAAGCTGTCCACGCACACGCGGAGGTAAGTGCGCAGCCGGCTCTTGTTGGCGTCAAAGCGGCTGAGGAGTTCGCGCTCGAGCAGTTCGCTGAAGAAGCCCTGGGTCAGGTCCTGCGCGTCGGCTGCCACCCGGTTCCATCTCAGGCGAACGTATTTGTAGACCGGCTTCCAATATGCGGCGCAAAGGGCCTCCAGCGCGTGAGCGCGCTCGGCAACGTCCTCGCTGCGCGCCGCCGCAATGACCGACCAACGCGTAACCGGAAAGCGGCCGCCGCCGCTGTATTCATCATGGCTCATGCAGAAGTTCCGAGTGCCCGGGGAACAGTTCGCAGGGAGTTTAAGCAGGATGAGTGATGCTGACAAGCTGAACCATGGGCGGGGCTTTCCGTCACTGTGGGTTTCGCTGTAAACTGCTAGGGTTGACTTCCACGCGAATAGCGGTCAGAAGCGCCCCGGATAGCGGAAGTTCCACGAGGTAAGGAGAGAATCCCCATGGCAGTCGATGTGGTCATGCCCCAGATGGGCGAGAGCATCTTTGAAGGCACCATCACCAAGTGGCTGAAAAAGCCCGGCGACAAGGTGGAGCGGGACGAACCGCTGTTTGAGATTTCGACCGACAAGGTTGACGCGGAAATTCCTTCGCCCTCGGCGGGCGTGCTGAAAGAGATCAAGATCCCGGAAGGTCAGACCGTGCCGATCCAGACGGTTGTGGCGGTGATCGATGGCGCGGGAGCGGCTGCTGCGCCTGCTCCGGCGCCTGCGCCTCCGGCGGCGGCAAAACCCGCGGCCACGCCAGCGCCCAGCGCTGCGCCGGCGTCTGCAGCGCCGCCGACGCCTGGCCCCGCGGTTGCCTCGACCGCCGTACCGCAAGCGGATGGTGCCGCTGCCAGCACTACCGAGCGCGTGCATTCTTCTCCGCTGGTTCGCCGGCTTGCCAAGGAACACAGCATCGACCTCACGGCACTTGAAGGAACGGGCGCGGGCGGGCGCATCACCAAGGAAGACATCGAAGCCGTGATTGCCGGGCAATCCGCGGCTCCGGCCGCCTCCGCTCCCGCGGCCAGTTCTGCAGCGCGCCCCACTCCGCCACCTCCCCCGCCAGCTGCGGTTGCGGCGGCTCCCGGAGCGCCTGCCGCACACGGCACGCAATACATTCCCGCGCTACAAGTCGCCGTGCCGCGCGAGCGCATCTACTTCGGAAACTATGAGCTGCAGCCGCTGAGCGTGATGCGGCAGAAAATCGCCGAGCACATGGTGGCGTCGAAGCACGTTTCGCCACACGTTTACTCGGTCGACGAAATCGACATGAGCAAGGTGGCGGCAATCCGCGCCAAGGCCAAGGAAGAGTTCGAGAAGCGCTACGAGACCAAGCTGACGTTCATGCCGTTCTTCGTGAAGGCCGCGGTGGCGGGCTTGCGCGCGTATCCCACGTTGAATGCTTCGCTGGACGGCACCAACGTGGTGCTGCACAAGGAAATCAATGTGGGCATCGCGGTGGCTCTCGATTGGGGCTTGATCGTTCCGGTGGTGAAGAACGCCGACGAAAAGAATCTGCTGGGCATCCAGCGGACGTTGAACGATCTGGCGGAGCGGGCGCGTTCCAAGAAACTGAAGCCGGAAGAAGTGCAGGAAGGAACTTTTTCGATCACCAATCCCGGGGTCTTTGGCGGGTTGTTTGGTTTGCCGGTGATCAGCCAGCCCAACGTGGGGATTCTGGGGCTCGGCGCGATTGAAAAACGCCCGGTCGTGATCAACGATTCCATCGCCATCCGCTCGATGTGCTACGTGACGCTGAGCTACGACCATCGCGTAGTGGACGGCGCCATTGCGCACCAGTTCCTGCATAAGGTGAAAGAAACGCTGGAGAACTGGTCCGAGCCGCTGGTTTGATCAAAGTTATCAGTAATCATCCCTGACAGCTTTTCTCGGCACACCACATACAAAGGGCCCCTCGAACAAATCGAGGGGCCCTTGTTTGCCAGTTCCGATTAGCCGAGTGCCACAGCTAGCGGCGCTTTTTCTTCGCGGCCTTCTTGGGAGCGGCTTTCTTTGCCGGCTTCTTGGCCTTGGCCGGTTTTTTCGCGGCTTTTTTCGGGGCTTTTTTCGCGGCCTTCTTGGGAGCAGCTTTCTTGGGGGCCGCCTTCGGAGCCGCCTTTTCCGCCGGCTCTTCCTCGCCCTCTTCGTTGGGTTCTTCTTCGACTACGAGGATTTCTTCTTCCTCCTCGGTAATGCCCTCGCCGTCCCCGCCTAGTTCGTCGTCGTCCAACCGGGACAGCTCGTCGTCTTCTTCAAACTGTTCCTTCTCGAATTCCATACTTTCCTCCCCTGGGGGCTCAACTTTACCCGGTGTTCTTGGCACGCTGCACCAGCCGGAGCCGACGTCTGCCTGCCCTTGCGATTTGTTATCCCACTCTGCGGTGGTTGTCAAGAGTTCTGCTCACAACCAGCCGGGTTATGGCCCCGAGTGTACGGCAACCACCATTTGCGCCCGAATGTTACCTTTGACTTCAGGGAGTCGTGACGCTTTTGCTGCTGGTGGTTTTCTTCTTGACCGTGCTTTTCGAGGAATGCTTCACCGTGGCCGGTACCCCTCCCACGGTATAGATCCTCAGCACCATGCCGCGGCTCACTTTCGCACTTTTCAGCCCGTTCCACCGGCGAACATCCTCAGACGTCACGCTGAACTGGTCCGCGATTCCTCCCAGCGTGTCGCCCTTCCTCACCCGGTAGCGCACCAGTCGGGGCTTGGTCTCTTCAAGCGGCCGTGCGGCGGGAATGATCAGCTTCTCTCCCGGCGTCAAAGCCTCGCCGTGTTCCAGATCGTTGGCCTCGGCAATGGATAGCGGCGTTACATGATACTTCTTCGCGATGGCCGTCAGCGTCTCACCCGCCTCCACGCGGTGCCTCCGCCAGCTGACCCATTTGTCTGCGGGAATGTCGGCGATTTCGGCGGAGAACCTCTCGGAGGTGCCCTTGGGCAGGTGCAGTACAAAGTCGGGGTCATCGGGCGTGGCCATGCGCAGAAGGGAGGGATTCAGGGTCCGCAGGGTGTCCACATCCACGTCGATAGTCTCGGCCACCAGGCGCAGGTCGATGGCCCGTCCAGGCTTCACCACGTCGGTCTCGACAGGCGATTCGGGATCGACCGCGACGCCATAGTGAGCGGCGTCCTTGGCGATGAGCGTCAGCGCCAGGATGATAGGCACATAATTCTTCGTCTCCCGAGGCAGGACATTACGCTTGTAAAGCTCCCAGAAATCGGCGTAGCCGGTGCGCTCGATGCCCTTCTGCACGTTTCCGGGACCGCAGTTGTACGCCGCCATGGCCAGATACCAGTCGCCGTACAAGCCATACAAATCGCGGAGATGCTGCGCCGCCGCGCGGGTGGCCTTTTCCGGATCCATGCGCTCGTCCACCCACCACGACCTGCGCAATCCATACTCGTTGCCGCGCCACTGTACGAATTGCCAGATGCCCCTGGCCCCGGCCCGCGACAACGCCAGCGGCTGGAAAGCGCTCTCTGCCTGCGCCAGGTAGATCAGGTCCTGGGGCACGCCTTCCTCGTGAAGCACCTTGGCAATCATCTCCTGGTATTTCCCTTTACGGCGCAGACCGTTTTCCACGATGGCGCGGCCGCGCGGGGTCTGGAAAAAGTTCAGGTAGGAAGCGACGATGTCATTCACGGTCAACGGCAAATCGTGGGAGCTGCTTTTGGCCGTCTCCTCGGCGTGTTCACGGAGCTTGGGATCCACCGGGAAGGTCATTTCCGCGACTTCGTCAATCGGCGCGGGGACTGCCGGCGCTTCGGTGAAGCCGTCACCGGCGCGAAACGACTGCAACTCGTAGGTGTAGACCGTGTCTGTTACAGTGTGAAACAGTTCGCTCAAGCGCGGATCGCCGTTCGGGTCATAGCCGCTCTCCAACATCCAGTCGATGGCGTCGTCGAAATCGCGCCGCGCCGCTTCGAGGTGTCCGGCCTTGTAGTTGGCCTCTCCGGCCGCAAACTTTTCTTTTACCCGCGCGATCAGGTAATCGATTCCGCCGGGAATGGGCGGCTCGAGCGGCGCCAGCGGATGCTGCAGGAGATCGGGCATCGGCAGAACTCCGACGTTCATCGGGGTTTGCGGAACCGCCGCTGGTTTGGGCGGCGTCAGCGCCGGTACCCGCGTTTGCGCCGGTTTTTTGGCCGCATCCTCACACCCGTAAAGGCAGGCCATCAGCGCTACGCAGCACGCCGTTTGCATTCTGAGGTTACGCATCTATCCCATGGTACGGAGGGCTTACGCTCGCGGTCAACGCTTTCCGCCGCCTGCCCGTAGCCCATGCCGCAACCCACCTGGCTGCGCACGCTGGCGGCCGCCACTCGACAATCGCTGCGTTCTGCGCCAGAATTCACTTGCTCATTCTTACCGCAACATTCTTAGGGAGGCCTTCATGATTTGCCGTCGTGTTTCGCTGCTTGCCATCGCGCTGCTGGTCGCGGCTTCGAGCCTGCCCGCTCAGACCATGCCCGCCGCCTCCGGCAATCCCATGTTCGAAAGGCTGAAAACTCTGGTGGGCAACTGGCAGGGAAAAGATCAGCACGGCAATGTGGTGCATCTCACCTTCGAGCTCGTTTCCGGCGGCAGCGTGCTGATGGAGCGGCACGACTCGGGAAATGGCGCGGAGATGATCAGCATGTATTCCGCGGAAGGGAACCGTATCATCCTGACGCACTACTGTTCCGCGGGGAATCAACCCACTCTGGAGAGCCCGGCTGTGCCCGTCGCAAGCAAGCAAATGGACTTCAGCTTCGTGCGCGCCACAGGCTTGAAGACCCCCGACGACGGTCACATGGTAGGCCTGAGCATGACCTTCGAGGACAAGGATCACCTGACCCAAATCTGGAACTACAGCGACCACGGCAAGAAGGAAACGGATCTGTTTACGTTCACCCGCACGCACTGAGGCAGTCTTAAGTTATCAGTTCTAAGTTTCGGAAAAGAACACGGCGCCCGGCCGAGGTTGTACAACGACCTGGCTCGGGAACTGAGAACGTAAAGCTGAAAACTTGAGCTTTTCTCAGGCCGTTGCCATACGAGTCGCTAGCTTCCGCGCGGCCAGGCCAAACATCAGCCGCGAAATTCCCGTCATCAGCAGGTTTATGCCCACGAGCGTTCCGATGACCCACACCGAGCTCGATGGCCAGTGGAACAAGATCAAAAAAGCTAGCAGCAGCGTCACGATTCCGTTGAACAGCAGCCATCCCGACGCGCCTTCCAGTCGGGTCCTGAAATATGCCACGATTTCGATTACCCCCTCCGCCAGAAAAATTCCACCCAGCAGCAGCGTGAGTGCGGCAACCCCCATGATGGTGTGCGTCAAGAAGTACATCCCGCCGATCAAATACACCAGCGCAATCAGCACCTGTCCGATCACCTGCTTCGTTCCCCCACCCTTAAACGCCGTCACAAAGTGCGCCACCGCGCCGAAAATCAACAACCAGCCGACGAGCAAGGTCACCGCCAGTCCGGCAACTCCCGGCTCGATGATCGCCAGTATCCCTAAAATGATAAAGAGCACCGCCATGGCGATGAACCAACTGGTGATCGTTTTTGTCACCGCTGCCGGTCCACGCAATCCCGGGCTGACATTCGCCGTAGCCATCCGACACCTCCACTCGCATGCAATGTTTGGAATAGGCCGACCGCTGGACGATTTCGGCGGCCTCAGGTTAATCCAGGGCGGCTTCGCGCCTATTCTACATCAAGAAGGCCGCCCCGGACGGATATCTGCTATCCGGCTAATTTCTCTAGCCTGGCTTGCCCCTGAAAGGCAAGCTCCTGCCGAGTCTCCTGATCCCTGGTCCCTGATATCTGGTACCGTAGAACTTCTCGCTCCAACTACACTTCCTGTGAGGCCTCATGGGCAAAGGGGTTCTGAGTTCATCGCTTGTCTGCGTTGTGAATCGCGGTGCGCTGGCGGGCTTGCTGGCGTTTGTTTTTCTTGCGGCAACGCACGCTTCGCCTGCTGGCGTCGGAAAGCCGGTCAACCTGAGGTGCGATTCTCTCAGCAATCCTCTGGGCATCGACGACGCTTCCCCGCTGTTTTCCTGGCAATTGCAGGATTCACGATTCGGCGCGCACCAAACCGCTTACCAGCTTCAGGTGGCCAGCAATGGGGAATCGCTGGCCGCCGGAAAAGCCGACATCTGGGACAGCGGGCGCGTCGCTTCCGACCAATCGGTGGGCCTGCCTTATGGCGGCACCTCGTTGCTTGCGGAGAAACGCTATTTCTGGCGGGTGTTGCTGTGGGATCAGGATTCCCAACCGTATCCCGCCAGTGACGTCGCGTGGTGGGAAACGGGTGTGCTGAAACCGGAGAACTGGCGCGCAAAGTGGGTGGGTTCGGAAGGCGTGGATCACCGGCTGCTGCGCGAGTCCAAAGCAGAATGGATCAGCAACCAGAGCGATGCCAGCTACAAACCTTCCAGCGAGTCTCACCACGATTTCCGTTTTTCTTTTGACCTCCAGAAGCCCGTTAAGCAGGCTTCGCTCTACGTCACCGGACAGGACAGCGCCGCGGCATGGCTGAACGGAAAACCGGTCGTCAGCGCGCCGCCGTTGCCTGCGTCGAAGAAAACGCCCTGGCAGACGTACGCGCGCGCCGATGTCGCGGCACAATTGCAGGCCGGCAAAAACAGCCTGGCCGTCGAAATCGTTCGCTATCACTCCCCCGATTCCGGAACTAAGAACGATGCGAGCCGCACACCCATGAGCGCTTGCCTGATCGTGGAGTTCGAGGACCGCTCGTTCACGGTGTTTCCGAGCGATGCGCGGTGGAAAGGCGCGTTGCATGCCCCCGCAGGATGGACCGCCGGCGACTTTGACGATTCCCGGTGGGCGGCCGCGGAGATTTATGCGTTCACCGGTTCCGCGATGGATGGCGCGGTGCTCGGTAAGCCGCTGCCGACCGAGACCGTGAAAATCCTTCGCCGCGGTTTCGACGTTGCAAAGCCGGTGAACTCCGCGCGGCTTTACGTCACCGCTCTGGGTGCCTATGAGTTTCATCTGAACGGACGGCGCGTCGGCGACCAGATTCTGAGTCCCGGTTGGACGGACTATCGCCTCCGCGTTCCGTATCAGGTGTACGACGTGACGCAGGAGCTCAGCGAAGGCAAAAACGCGCTGGCCGCCTACCTCGCTCCCGGTTGGTACACCACCCCGCTCATGTGGGCCGGCAAAGGCTACAACTACGGCAACACGCCGCCTGCTCTTCGCGCGCAACTCCGCATCGAGCACACCGACGGCTCGGTCGAATGGATCGTCACGGATGAATCCTGGCGCGCCGATGACTCGCCCATCCTGCAAGCCGAAATTTACGATGGCGAGACGTACGACGCGCGGCGAGAGCGGCCCGGTTGGGATACTGCCAGGTTCAATGACACCGACTGGAAGGCCGCCGAACTGGTAGACCCGGTTGAACCGACAGTCATCGCGCAAGCGTTTCCGCCGGTGCGCGTCGAAAAACTTCTCGATGCCAAAAGCATCAGCACTCCCAAACCGGGGGTCACGATTTACGATTTCGGCCAGAACCTTGCCGGCGTGGCGAGACTGCAGGTTTCCGGCGCCGCGGGCGAGCATGTGCAGTTGCGCTTTGCGGAAATCCTCAGCGCCGATGGGACGCTCTACACCGACAATCTGCGCACCGCAAAAGCCACCGAGCACTTCATTCTTTCGGGAAAGGGTGCCGAGGAGTATCAGGCGCACTTTACGTTTCACGGATTCCGCTACGTGGAAGTGACCGGCCTGGCGACCCCACCGGGTATTGCCGCCGTCAAAGCGGTCGTGCTGCACACCGACGCACCCTTCACCATGCAGTTTCACTCCGCAAGCCCCATGATCAATCAGCTCTGGAGCAATATCCTGTGGGGCCAGCGCTCCAATTTCATCAGCGTGCCCACCGACTGCCCGCAGCGCGACGAACGTCTCGGCTGGACCGCCGACGCCCAGGTCTTCTGGCGCACCGCCGCTTACAACATGGACCTCGCTACCTTTTCTCAAAAATTTACTGCCGACATCCGCGGCACGCAGTCGGGAACGGACATGTTCGGCATTTTCGCGCCCGGCACGGTAACCTCCAGCGCCGCTTCCGCAGCGGGGTGGAGCGACGCGGGAGTCATCATCCCGTGGACCGCCTGGTCGCAATACGGTGACACGCGTGTGGCGGAACAGAATTGGACGGCCATGGAGCGCTACCTTTCCGCCATCCAATCCGCCAATCCGGATTACCTTTGGAGAAAAAACTATGGTATCGCGTTCGGTGACTGGCTCGCTCCGGACGAGCACACATCCGAGGAGTTATTGGCGACCGCGTTGTGGGCTTATGACGTGTCGCTGATGCAGCAGATGGCGCACGCACTGCATCGCGATGACCAGGCCAAGAAATACGGCGAGCTTTTTGCGAACATCAAAGCCGCGTTCAACAAAGCTTACGTTCAGCCCGACGGTTTCGTTGGAGCGCTGGATAGCAGGCGCAATTCTTCCGCCGCGCCTCGCGCTAAAGATGCGCTCAAGGCCCCCGTCGACACACAAACAGGCTATGTGCTGGCGCTGCACATGAATCTGTTGCCGGAGAATTTACGCGCACAAGCCGCGGACAAACTCGTGGCCAAAATTGCGGCTCGCCAGTGGAGCATTGGCACGGGCTTCCTGGGCACGCCAGCTCTGCTCGAGATACTCACGCGCACAGGCCATGCCGACGTTGCGTACCGCCTGCTCCTGAACACGCAATACCCCTCGTGGGGCTACATGATTGAGCATGGCGCCACAACGATGTGGGAACGCTGGAACGGCAACCAGAAACTCGACGACCCGGAGATGAATTCCTTCAATCACTACGCCTATGGCGCCGTGGGTGGGTGGCTCTACCGCTTCGCCGCTGGCATCGACTTCGATCCTGAAGATCCCGGCTTTCATCACATCCTTCTGCACCCGACATTTGATAGCCGCCTCGGAAGCGTGGAAGCCACTTACCAGTCACCGTACGGCTCCATCCAATCCGCGTGGACCGTTTCGGGAAAGCTCACCACTTGGAAAGTGCTCATTCCTCCCAACACCAGTGCCCTCATGCTCCTTCCAGCGAAAGAAAAAACCTCCGTCCTAGTGGATGGGAAAGACCCGCGTCAAAATCAATGGCTGCATTTCGTTGGCAATGAAAATGGCGTGCAGGTATTCACGGCCGCACCCGGCTCGTACTCGTTCACTCTGCAGAACTAACTGGCCGATTCTTCGGCACAGGTCCGAAGCCGGGTACGGCGCGGTGAAGGAACACCTGAAACTCCGCTGCCACGCAATCTGGCGCGGTGGTCGCGTGTTTTGCACTGGACCGGCGGGACCGTTGCATTGCTGCCCGATGGAGCGGTTCCAGAGCCTCGCGCCGGCGGCAATGCTCGACTGTGTTTCGGCGTCGAGGACATGCGGGCTGCGCGCGCCGAACTAGCGGGGAAAAATATTTGCGCGCGTCCCGTGGAAAAGAAAAGCAACGGCCGGCTCACGACGTTCTGTGATCCCGGCGGTAACGATCTCTCTCTGTGGCAGTATTGCTGAGTTCTTGCGTCGCTTACTGCTGGCAATGATCTTCGTGCGCACTCATGAGTGCACGTAGTGATTTTGTGCCCTGACAAATCTTTGACATTCACTTTACAAGACCCCGATTCCCCTGCCTTCAGGGCGATGCTACTGTGCGGTTGATTGCGTCGCACACTGGTATTGTGCACAAGGAGAGCTACACATGAAGGTTCGGGCCAAGTACAGCAGTAAACTTCTGATGTTACTCGTAGTATTTCTCGCGGCGAGCGTTTCCATTCGCGCCAATGGAATCGAGGCCACTGCCAGCTATACAGACATGTTAGTTTCCCCGGGGGTGTTTCAGTACGATCTGACCCTCAACAACACGGGGACGACCACCATCGGTACTTTCTGGTTCTCCTGGATTCCGGGCGCCGGATTCATGGGAGTGACCCCCACCGACGTAATGGCACCTGCAGGCTGGACGGACTCCGTCACCAACGGTGGCGCCTCAATCCGCTGGGTAGCCTCGTCTCCAATTGCCGCGGGCACCAGCGCGTCTGGGTTCATCTTCGATAGCACCATGACCCCGGCGCAATTCCTGGGAACGTTTGCCGGACCCGGCCTGGGCTCGGGCGATCCCATCACTACTGCGTTTGTGTATATCGCGGCACCGCTTGCCGACCCCGGAGCACAGATCACCGCCATGCCCGCAGCGGTAGTCAGTACCCCGGAGCCCAGCACGTTGTCACTTGCGGCGATCGCGATGGGACTTCTGATGCTTGCCGCCGGAATTCCCCGAAAGCGAGTTCTCTCCCTTTAACGTTTCGTTGGCTTTCCTCAGCGGGAGCGGCATACGGGTATTGGGGGTGGCCGCTCCCGTTGGGGTTGGTGCGTATTTCTTTTGCACATTTCGCAGCGCGGCGAGATTCTGTAGCTCACCCCATTGCGGGTGAGGCTTTCCCTCCAGGCAGCAACCAATCGGAAGGCTGAGGGTTTTCAAGCGCCCCAGCCCATTGACCGCCATCCGTAGTCCCTCTACCATTCTTAAGTGCCGCGCTGCCACCCCGCCGCACCAGGGACTGTTTTCATGCGCAAATTCCTCGCTCTGATCGCCATGGCCTTATTCCCGCTGGCGCTTTTCGCGCAAACCGTCGACACCGTCATCGCCAAATACATTGCCGCCCGCGGAGGCCTGGGCAAAATCAAGGCGCTGCAATCCGAGCGCATTAGCGGCACGCTTTCGTTCGGTCCGGGCGAAGACGGCACCTTCGTGGTGGAGCGCGAACGCCCCATGAAACTGCACACCGAACTGTCGCTGAACGGGCAGACCCTGATTCGCACCTACGACGGCAAGTCCTCCGGCTGGATCTACAACCCGTTTGCCGGCGTTCCTGCCGTCGAACCGATGAGCGAAAAGGACATCAGCAACATCGGAGAGGAAGCGGACTTCGAAGGGCCGTTCATCGACTACCAGAAGAAAGGCAACCAGGTAGAGTATGTCGGCAAAGCGGAAGTGCAAGGCAAGCCTGCCTACAAGCTGAAGCTCACGAACAAGAACGGCGACGTGCGCTACTTTTATTTCGACGCCAATACCGGGCTGCTGATGGAATCGGTGGTCACTACGAAAGACGGAGACAAGGACGTACTGATTGAAACCTTCTTCCGCGATTACCGCGATGTGGATGGCCTGAAATATCCGTTTTTGGTCGAGTCCAACAGCGCCAGCCCCACCCAGCCGCAAAAAATCACGGCGACGAAAATTGAGGTGAATCCTCACATCGACGAAGCACGCTTTGAAAAGCCGCATGCGCCCGCGCCCGCCGAGGCCGTAAAGCCGAAGCAATAGCGCCCCGGGGTTTTCATGTCAAACCGTTTTGCAAACAGCGAGTTGCGATGCCTGACGGTAAAGTAGGTGAGGCATACGCGAAGGCTTTTGGTCTGTGCGACGATTGCCAGCACGCGCGGCCGATTGCATCCGCAAAGGGCTCGCTGTTCCTGCTTTGCCGCCTTTCCGAATCCGATCCACGCTTCCTGAAATATCCGCGCCTTCCGGTCCTGAGCTGCGCCGGTTATAGTCCAAAGCCTGCTGGTCGGTGATTCTGTGTTGTCCTTTTCTTTATGGCTGTTCCTTGGTATTCGCGCACATGGAGATGCTGCGCTCCAGCAAACGGTCCCCTCAACCAAGTTGCCGGTGACCCGACATTCAGCACTTGAGCAATTCAGAGAAGAGTTGTAGTGTAGCCGTCCAGATGCTCAGGAGGAGGATCATGAAACTGGCTTTTTGCGGTGCTCTCGCTTGGGCCCTCTTGGCTCTTTCTCCCAATGTCGCACGGGCCGACGGCCTGGCGAACGCTACGATCAATGCCGCCATCACCCTTCAGGGGCAGGACGACAACGGCTTTTACACCGTCGACGTTTTCACTGGCGCGATCAGCGTCGGCTCGGGTTTCAGCAATACCTATACCTTCTTTCGCCAGAATACTTTTGACGGCTTCTCGACCGCTAGCGACCAGCTCACCGGGACCATTGGCCTTTCTATCGCTGCGGACTCCATTACCCTGACCTTCAATGGGCAAGCCCAGCCAGTCGAGCTGGTCGGCGACTTTACCGGTCTTCCTGCTACCATCACTTCGGCTACGGAGGTCGACTCCGGGTTCTTGAATGGCGTCTCCATGCCGCTTTCCAACAGCTTCACTGCAACCTCCTTGACCATGAGTGCCTTCTATCTCGGTTTCCAACCGGGAACCAGCACGACGCAGACGGACACGTTAACATTTGCCCCGGCGTCCTCCGTCGCGGAACCGTCCAGCCTTTTCCTGACTGCAACCAGCTTGTTCGGCGTGATCGGCATCGCGCGGCGCAAAATCCGTCGTCAGGCTTGACAGAGCGCAAACACCCAAGCGCATATTCAAGGGCAATGCCGGTGGCCGGGGTCCGAGCCAATCAGACGAAGGACTCAGCCAGAACAACGCAGCAACATCCCCTGCGAACGAACCGGCGGTGCCCCAGGTTCTTTCACTCCCCGCGTTCGCTACGTCAGCAGATTCCACCGCCGTCCCTCCGGGCCACCTGCTCGTTGGCGGAGGAGGCTTGTTGGATTCCTATGCAATATTGTCCTCTAGTACAGTAGCTTTGCATTAATCCCGGAACTAGAATTCACCTCATGGCCACCAAATTCTTTATGCCTACCCAGCTTTTAAGGGGCGCAGCGGGTATCTGTTTTCTCATGGCCATGGCCGTTCAGGTTGCTTCGGGCGGGCAAAAGCAAGCCCCTCAGCCCATTCCCATGGACCTCGTGATGCAGACCATTCGGGAATATGGTCACGAAAACCAGCCAGCAGCGGCGGCTAATCGAACTGCCAACGCCGTCCCGGCGACTGGCGCTTCTGATATTCCCTCCGAAATAGATGGAGCCTACCAGGCTTACATTATGGCTGCCTTTGCCAACGCCTATTTCGCTAAACTCGAAAAAGAAGCCCGTCAGGTGCGTATTAGCAAAGCGCGGCTTAAAGGTGGTGCGTGGAAGCTGTTTGCACTCTATGAGGGTTCGACTACGCCAATTGCAGGAAATCGCGCTACAGATTCCGACTGGAACGCCCATCTTGCGGCGATAAATAAATGGATCGCCGCTTATCCCGATTCCGCCACACCACGCATTGCTCTGGCAGATAGCTACGTTAATTATGCCTGGGCCGCTCGCGGCCAGGGCTATGCCAATACGGTTTCAGAATCAGGCTGGAGCCTCTTTGAGCAACGCATCGAACTCGGCAAAGCTGCTCTCCTCGAGGCTGCCCACGTGAAGGAGAGGTGTCCCTACTGGTATGAGGCCATGCAAAGGGTCGCACTTGCCCAGGGATGGGAAAAGCGACAAGCCCGCGAGCTTCTTGATCAGGCCGCGGCCTTCGAGCCCTCCTATTATCATTTCTACCGCGAATATGCGAATTTCCTCCTCCCGAAGTGGTATGGCGAGGATGGCGAGACACAGGCGTTTGCCGAAGAGGTTTCAAAGCACCTGGGGGATCCCGACGGGCAGATCGTATATTTCGAGATCGCCAGTCTTCTTGCCTGTCAGTGTCAAACCGAGAGAGATACCCTCACGGGAATGTCCTGGCCGAGAGTAAAGCAAGGCTATGTCGAACTCCAGCGACTCTACAGCACCTCGAATCTGAAAATGAACCGTTTTGCATATATGTCTTTCGTCGCCGGGGACAAATCCTCCGCCAGGGACAGCTTCTCCCAACTGGGGGATTCTTGGAATGGACTTGTCTGGCGAAGCGCTCAGAACTTCGCGTCTGCGAAAGAATGGTCGGCAACTCCATAAGCCGTTCCTAGCTCTGAGGGGTAGTCTGAGTACCGTTTTGCGTGGCTCATCCTTGCGGGTTTGGTTTTTTGCAGGGGTGGTCTTGGGTTTTCTTAATCCTTCTTTTACAGTATCTTCTGGATGACAGGCCGCGTCCCCTTCCGATATTTACTTCCGCTCCCCCGCCACCATGAAAAGCGCGGGTTGCGGATGTATTCGGCTTCGCGTTCCTGGTCGAAGGTCTCCCCCCGCGGTCAGAGAATTTGCCCTCTCCTCGGTCTCGGCCTCATCTCGGTATCCGCGTCCGCCCTCGTTGACCACCTTCGCGACTTCTTCTGTGGTCAAGTAGCGGAGTCGCGCGGATTCCTTGGTTCGGCGCACGACTTCCATCAGGCCAATCAACGTGGCGCGCTCGGCGCTGGTCATCTTCTGGTTCAGCATTACCCCGCTTCGTTCGACCACCACAAATGAGTGCGGTTCGCCAGCTGTCAAACGAGCTTTCAATTTCGACGCGGTAAGCGTAGGCGCTAGTGTTAGCGCCTCGCGGCCCAGGAAAATGGCCTGGCACGGATACAGCACGCCACCTTTCAGGATTTTGAGTGCCGCTTTGTCGGTGCCCAGGGCGTGCAAAGAATCGTACTCGGGATATTGCCAACCCGAGAAACGAGCGATGTTTCCGAGCACAGCGCTGTCGGGCATGGGAAAAGGCCGCGGAGAAATCGCAAGCCGGCGTTCCACCTCGCACAGCAACTCTTCGGCGGCGGCGCAATGCTCCCCGCAGACGACAAGTCCATGATTTGCAAGTATGAAAACGTCAGTGTCCTTGGCCCTGGCCATTGCCAATTCGATTTCCCGGGCTAGCGGAATGCCCGATGCGGCATAAGGAATCCACTGCCAGTGCAGACCACGAAGCCGTGCCGTGACTTCCTCGATCCCATCGGAGCGGATGGCCCAGGCAATGGTGTTGATCGAGTGCACGTGGATAACCACACGATGGGGAAGCACCGCGTGCATTGCTGTTTCAATGGAAGGGCGCATCCCGTTTCTTGAAATTTGCCGTTGCGCTATTTCTCCGCCTTGCTCCACCGTCTCCTTCGCGTCCCCCAGTTCAATCGGGATGAGCACCTCTTCCTGGTTTGCCCGAGCCAGCCATTTGCCGGATCCCTTGATCCAAAGAATTCCTTCCAGCTTGATCGATGTGTTGCCGTTGCTGGCTTGCACCAGTAAAGGATCGCTTCCGACGCGCGCGGATAGCTCGCGAAGGCTGGCGAGTTCTCTTTCCCGTCGAGTGAAAAAAAACTTCGGGTGGGCTTGGTTCTTCAAGATCTATTTCGTCCTTTGTTCCATGGTTCCGCAACTCGCCTCTTCTCTCTGCAATATGGGCAACGGGTCCCGGGTTTGATATTTCTGTGCGGACTGCTCTCTGTATCTCGCGCGGGTCTCGCCAATCCTGATGGAGGCCCTGAATATGGCGCCGACGGGAAGTATTCCTCCCAATTTATGGGCCGCAATGGCTGCCAGGCCCATCGATGCAATGCATCCGCACGATGAGCAATCCGGGGTTCCGCCGAACTGGCATGGAGTGATCTTGGTTTCCAGGTCTGCCGACAGCGTCCGGGTTGTGCGTGCAAATACGCAATCCTGGGGACTTTGCGGGGGCGAAGCAAATTGCCGAATCATCATTTCCGGCATGTCCAGCTTTGCATATTGTTTTCGCAACTGCAGCATTTCCGTGATGGCCCGTTGCCGCTCGTCGGAACTCAGGATTTCTGGCATTTGATCGCCGACCTGAGGTGTGAACAGGCTGAACCATACTTTCTTGATTTCGGGACGGGGTGTCCAGAATTCCAGGAACTCCCCGAGATACCCGGGCCGCTTCATCATTTGGCCGGTGACCGTGCAATGGATCGTGACTCTTTGTCCCGCGATGTTGCGCAGAATGCGGTCGTAGGTTGCCGGGGCGCGCCGGGCATCGTGTTCGGGTTGCAAACCGTCGATAGACACGGCGACGTGCAAGTGCTCAAGCTTCGGCCAGGTGGGCCCCATCGTTCGGAACGCGCTGGTGACAATCTGCACGTGGACTCCGCGCGCCAGGAGCGGCGGAATCATCAACTCCAATTCACGATAGCGGACCAGCGGGTCACCCCCGACGATCGACAAGTGCAACGGCTTGAGGCGATCGACAACTTCAAGTACTCCATCGACCAGAGCCTGGCCCCTGCGATCGTTCAGATCGCGCAGCGTTGCTCCTCCGCCGAGATGGGCGTCGTCGTACGCGTAACACCCGGGGCATTTCAACGGGCATTCCTTGGTAATTTCGATCGAAAGCGAAGGTTGTTCACCCTTCAGGATCTTTCCCCATGCTTGGAGAATTTCAGACGTGTACACCGGTGATGGCCCTTTTCCGACCGTGGCTAAGTGCGCGGTCTGTGCTTGGCTTCGCGGGTTGCTGGACTAACGGGAAACTGCCGATCACCGGCTCCGTCTCCGAGAAGTATCGGGTCGTTACGGTACTTCTGAAGCTGCGAAACTTTGTCGTCAGGAAAAACTGGGAGGGGATTTTCTTTGCTGACACAGCGCAATACATGAGCCAGTCAACGCGGAGAGCAGAGTGGATGAACTTGAGTATGTGTAATTGCCCTTCCCAGGCAGCGACCAGTATGCACTCAAAACGTCACGGGAAGGAGTTTTTTCTTGCGCTCCCGCCTGAAGGGATTCCTTACTTCGGACGATCGTGGTCCAGTCAGAACGCAATAACCGGTGGCACAAGCTTGCAGTGACTCCCCGAGAGCAACGCATCAGCATGCACTGCCAATGTGAAGAGCCCGAGGGTGCCAGAGGTTCCGTTTTTTTGCGGCCTAGGTCTTGGGGGCTGCTCTTTCTTCTCACTCCAAGGTCCATGCGCAAATGCACAGGTTCCGGCATGACGAGATAGCAAAAGGACGGTCCATGTGCTCACGGATTTTGCGCCATTCTCGCACCAGGATTTCTGCTGGGGTCTTCCGCAAACTCAGTCTGAAGGCCGGCGTTAGCGCGCAACCAGAACCGTGAAACCGTCGCATCTACGTAACGCCACCATAGGTCCCGGTACCCAATTTCACGGCCGCTAAATTCGCACTCGGAACTAGCGGTTCCTTTGTAGGCAAGACTTTGGTCCATAGTCCTGCGTCGTCAAACGTAGTGCGCATTCCCGCACGTGTAACCTTCGCTTTGTAGGTCAGATAGCGCTTTTCGCGCGCTCCCGATTTGGCCCCGGAAATGCACGACAGTCCGATCTGCGTCGTCAAAAGAATGCCATCCGCATGGGGGCGCCACTCATGAAAAACCAAAATGCTAGGTTTCGTTCGGCTTTGTGCTTTGCTCTACTGCTGTTATCGGCTGCTGTCGCGAGGGCCGACAGCATGGCCTACATGGGGACCGTGAACGGCAGTTTTGGAGTGCTCGATCTGAACACCGGCACATTCACTCTCGACGGCAACTCAGGCCTCACACTGGCTGGAATGGCGGTAGCAAACGGCATGCTCTATGGCAGTTCGTACCACATTAGTGGCAGCGGCACCTTGTATACGATAAACCCGGCGAACGGGGCAGTCACCGCCGTGGGATCTTCCTCGGTGGACATCGACGACTTTGGCTCGACGACTGCCGGTCTGTTCGTCGTCGGCACGAATGGCAATCTCTATTCGATCAATGCGTCCACCGGCGCGGCAACGCTCATCGGAGCCACTGGTTTCGGCACCTCCATTCCATTTGGTAGCTGGCGCTCTCTCTCCACCAATTCGAGCACCTTGTATTTTGCCAACGGAACCAGTCTGTACACTCTCAGCACCACGACTGGCGCGGCAACCCTTATCGGAGGTACTGGTGGACCCGAAGAGGGCGCACTCCTGTTTGAAGGTGGCACGCTGTGGGGCGGAGAGAATACTCCGTCTTACGGAATTGACACACTGAATACCAGCACCGGGGCTGCAACCTTCTCTTCGAGCGTAAGTGGTATCTCGAACTCTTTCTTCGCGCTTGCGCCCAATCCACTGCCATCTCCACCGGCAACTCCTGAGCCTTCTTCTTTAGCCCTGCTGGGCAGCGGACTCCTCGGGCTAACCGCGATGTTCAAACGGCGGCCCGGCCGGTAGCATCCTTGGTGCCCTTCCCGGACCTTTGGCCAGACTGCGGATGATTCTGCCACTTGGCGAGTGGCCGGCAGAATCATTTTCACCCGCTAGCACTCTCCCCAGCGACCCGTGGCGCGGT
>CAWDRK010000005.1:0-155799 GCA_963804635.1 Candidatus Acidiferrales bacterium | reverse complement strand
AGAATCGAACTGGCTACGCCCGCCTTTTCAGGGCGGCGCTCTACCAATGAGCTACCCCGGCATACAACTTTAGTAGTTTAGAGGCCGCACACCACAGTGTCAATTCGCCGCTGCGACGAGCTGCGAAATGATTCCCGTTCTTGGTTCTGGCGCGTCTTTACTTTCCCACAACACCCGCTACAGAAAGTAATTTGCCTCTCCCCGGGATTGTGATGCACTACCAGTAAATGACAAGTGCACAGGCAAATCTTGGGGATGTGATTTCGGAGTTGGATTCTCTGGCCGCAAGTTCCGCTTCCGCCGAAGCCCTCATGAAGGGCATCGTTTCCACCCTTCATGGGAAACTCACGCGCTATAACTGGGTTGGCTTTTATATGCTCGAAAAAGAAGCGGATCGCGACGTGCTTATCCTCGGCCCATTCCAGGGCACCATGACTCCTCACACGCGCATCCCGCTCAATCAGGGAATCTGCGGCGCGGCCGCGTCCACCGGTAAGACCGTCGTCGTTGATGACGTTGCCGCCGACCCGCGCTATCTGTCCTGCTCCCTCGAGACCAAATCGGAAATCGTCGTCCCCGTCTTCGTCCACGGTAAAGTTGCCGGCGAACTCGACATCGACTCCCACTTCCTTGCCGCCTTCGGCACCGAGGACAGGAAACTCTGCGAACACGCCGCAGCCCTTCTCGGTAAATTCCTCGAGAAATCCTGCTGATCAAATGTTCGATGAATTGCTTCCTTGGCGAGCCGCTAGCTTCTTCTCTTTCGTTGCTTCCTTACTTCTGCATTTTCTCCCGCAGTTCTTGTTTCTTTACTCAAAACTGACAACTGAAAACTGACAACTTGTTTCTCCTACGGCACTGTCGCCGATATTGCCGCGGAATATGCGCTCTCTAGTCCTTCCGAGTCCACTGCCGTTACCACGTACTTGTACGTTGTTCCAGCCGTCACCGTCGCATCCGTGTATTTCAATCCGCTCACCAGCGATGTATCCAGCTTGCTGTACCCACCCGTCTCGGTCGCCCGATACACGTTATATCCCACGACCCCTGCCGACGTACTCCCTGCCCAGCTCAGCTCTACCGAATGCGTCGTTGCCGCAATGCCGTCCCCCCCCACAGTGATGGGCACCGGTGAATTCGTCGCGTTGCTCGCCACCTTCAAGCTTCCGCTGATAGTCCCTGCAGTCTTTGGTGTAAACGTGACATCCAACGTTGTGGTCTGCCCCGGGGCGATCGTCGTTCCGCTTACTCCGCTCGTCGTGATTCCCGTTCCAATGATGGTCACTCCCGAAAGCGTCACGCTCGAATTGCCCGTATTGCTCAACGTCACCGGCAATGTATTCGAATGGCCAAGGTTCTCACTTCCAAAGCTCAAGCTTGCCGGCGTCGTCTCGAGCGTCCGTGTATCGGCAACTCCCGTTCCGCTGAAGGTCATCGTTAGTGTTTTGTTCGTCGCATTGCTGGCAATCGAGACGCTCCCAGCCACGTAGCCCGCTACGGTAGGCGCGAAGGTCAGCGTCGCGTCCGCCGTCTTGCCTCCCGCCAGCACCAGCGGTGTAGTGATCCCATGCAGCGCAAAACCTTTTCCCCCGACGGTGACAGACGAGATCGTGACGTTGAGCCCGCCCACATTCGTCAATTGCACCGTCTGCGAATTCGTTGTGCCCAGCGGCACACTGCCAAAGCTCGCACTCGACGGCGTTGCCTGCAGTTCTGGTGCCAGCCCCGTGCCGGTCATCGGGAGACTTACCGAGCTATTAGACGCGTTGCTCGTCAGCGCCAGGTATCCTGCGAACGACCCGGATGTTTCCGGCGCAAACTTCAAAGTCACGGTCACAGACGTTGCCGGCTCGATCGTCTTCGGCACACTAAGCCCGCTTACGCTGAAGGCGCTTCCCGAAACGGTTTCTTTTGTGATCGTGAGCGCTCCGCGTCCGTCATTCCAGATGGTCATCGACAGCGTCTTGCTGCTTCCTTCATTGACGTTCCCGAAGCTCGCCGACGCTGGGCTGAATACCACTAACCCTTGAGCCGCCACGTGGTTGGCGGTCATCCCGCCTGCCGCCAGCGTCACGAACGCCATCAACAACCGGGCAAAGCGCCCGGCAATATAACTCAGTTTTTCTTGGGAATTTGTATTTGGCCCGTAGTTCCTCATCGCGCCTATAGCCTAAGGGGCTTGCGCCGCGACCATCTACTGCTCCGAAGAGAAGATGCCGTACAGGCAAATTCTTATGACTTAGGCCAGGACGGGTCCAAGTGTTTCTCCTGTCCTTTGGTACAGGTAAACTAAACAGCTATCTAATAAGTAGGTAAACAATATATCTCTAGGGTTTCAGCGGCGGATCTTCGTAGACTCCCAATTTGCTTTGGCCTGCTGCTGATTCTCCGTGGCTCCGCGCCTCCTGATTCCTGAAATCAATTTCCTTCCGGAACCAGCATCGGGGTCGCTACGAACCGCTGACTGATCGCCTCACTCACTCCTGCGAGTCATCAAATTCCTTCATCCAGTTTCGCCCCTTCAGCACTTCTCGCGGCCGCGTCCCGTCCGGCGGGCCTACAATTCCGTCCTTCTCCATCAAGTCAATCAGGTGCGCCGCGCGACCATACCCGATCCGCAAACGCCGCTGCAGTGTTGATGTGGATGCGCGCCCCATCTCGCAGCACACGCGCACGGCATCCTGGTACAGATCATCGTCCACGGCTTCGCCGCTTCCTTCGCCGCCGGCGCCAGCCTCACCGCCCTCCTCGTTCTTGCCGTCTTCATCCTTCGGCGGTTCGAGCAGTTGCTCGTTATACTTTGCCTGAGCCTGCGCCCGCCAGAAGTCGCACACTGCGCTGATCTCATCCTCGAGCACCAGCGGCCCGTGAATCCGATGCAGCCGCGCCGAACCTGCCGGCAAATACAGCATGTCGCCTTTACCCAGCAGCGATTCCGATCCGTTCGCGTCCAGAATTGTTCGCGAGTCCACTTTGCTGGCCACCCGGAACGAAATCCGGGCAGGGAAGTTTGCCTTGATTAATCCGGTGATCACGTCCACCGACGGCCTTTGGGTCGCCAGGATCAAGTGGATTCCCACCGCGCGCGCCATCTGCGCCAGCCGCGTGATCGATTCCTCCACGTTATTTGTGTCCACCATCATCAAGTCCGCCAACTCGTCAATCACAATGATCAGGTATGGCAGCGGCTTGTGCTCGCTTTCCTCCACGTTGTCAAACAGCGAGAGCGATTGCTGCTTCTGGAACGTCCGGTTGTATTGGTCGATGTTCCGCACGCCTCGTTGCGCCAGCAATTTCAGCCGATTTTCCATTTCCCGCGTGGCGTTTCGCAGCACGTTCGATGCAACCTTCGGGTCCGTCACCACCGGCGCAAGCAAGTGCGGGATTCCCGCATACAAACTCAACTCCAGGCGCTTCGGATCCACCAGCACCATCTTCACTTCGTCCGGCGTCGCCTTGTACAGAATCGACATCATCAACGAGTTGATGAACACGCTCTTGCCCGTGCCCGTCGAGCCGGCAATCAGCAAGTGCGGCATCGACGACAAATCCGTCACCCGAATCCGCCCGTGCAAATCTCGCCCCATCGCCAGCGTCAACTTACTTGGCGAATTGGCAAATTCCGTCGCCTCGATAATCTCCCGCAACGAAATTGTCTGCCGCCGGTCATTCGGCACTTCGATTCCAATCGTCGATTTTCCCGGAATTCTTTCGATTAGAATCGATTCGGCCTGCAGCGCCAGGCACAAATCCTCCGTCAGTCCAATAATCCGGCTGTACTTGATTCCAGCTTCCGGCTTGAACTCAAAGGTCGTTACAACTGGGCCAGGATTGATTTGCGTTACCCGCCCCTCGACCTCGAATTCGTGGCACTTCGCTTCAATCGCGCGCGCACGCAGCTTCAGTTCGTCCTCGTCCAATTTCTGCGTGCCTTCGCCCGACCGCAGCAACTGCACGCCCGGCAACCGGTAATTGGTATTCGTCTTGGCGATCTTGGGCTCCGCCTTTTTCGCCTTTTCTGGCTTTTCCCCATTCAACAGAAGAATCGGCGCTTTGTGTCCCGTTTCTCCGCCTTCCTCTTCCTCCGCCGCTTTCTTGTTCTTGAATACGTCGCTGGAATCTTGCAACTGAATCGTCTTCGGCTCGTCGGCCGCTTCCGCTTTTCCTACAATCTGCGGCGTCACTGGCTTCCTACCCGCCATGCGCCTTTCCTCCACCTCGCGCCGCATCCTCTCCTGTTCGCGTTGCTCCCGCCAGTCGTGCCAGCGCGCTTGTGCACGCCGCAGGATCCCCAGCTTTTCCATTTTTCCCAGCGGGCCATTATGGCTGCTGGCCCAGGCATGTGCACCGCTGAACGAAAAGCTCGTCGTCAGGAACAACGCCACGATCAGGATCGCCACAGCCACCAGGACTGCTCCCCAAAAGTTAAATCCCGATTGCAGCCCGTGCGACACCACCGTGCCGAGCAGTCCGCCCGCCGGCACTGCTCCTCGCACCTCCGGAAAACGACTGAGCGACAGCAGGGAAGGGAGCGACATCAGCAGCAACACATAACCGGTTAATGTCGCCCATTGCGAATCAATGGCCCGGCTCCGGATCCATCTCCATCCCAACATGCCGAGCGCAACCGGCAGCAAAAACGCGGCGAATCCAAACACCTGGAACAGCAAGTCCGACGTATATGCACCAACCGGCCCGATCCAGTTTCGCGCCGGGTGGTCGTCGGCTGCCGGGCCGCTAACGTTGAACGCTGCGTCCCTCGGCGAATACGAAATCAAGGCCAGTCCCGTCAGGACTGCCAAGGTGATGCACAGAAAGCCAATCAGCTCATTGAGCCGCTTATTTTCAGTAGGCGTCAGGAAGCGCACAGAATTCTCCTCAGCTTTTTTGGGGAAGGCTGAGTGCCGCAGGGGGCGCGGCGCTGTTGCGCCCCTATTGGAGGAACGTCAAAATCATACCATCCGCCCAGTCCCAGACAAGCCCCTCTTCACGTTTGTTTCCTACTGCGCAGCCTGCCCGATGGACTTCGAGGGTGCCCATCGTTCGCGCAGTTTGCGAAGCGCGGGGTGGGCTCTTACGATCGAACGCCTGCAACGTTCTTTGCTCCGCTCCCGGGTTCGTCTGTGCTCCCTGTGTCCGCGGTGGTAAGTAGGTTCTCTTCTCCGAAACTGGCAACTCAAAACTGACAACTGAAAAGTTTCCTACCCGATTCTCCCCGCGAAATACAGCACCAATATCCCCAGCACAATGCGGTAGGCCGCAAAGGGCCCAAATCCTCGTTTTCTTACGTAGGCCATGAACCACGCCACGGTCCCGTACGCCACGATGAACGACACCACAAATCCGATCGCCAGCACGATCCATCCGTGCGCGTCAATGCCCGCCACCCCAATCGGGTTCGCATTCTTCCCCACCAAGGACTTCAGTAAATCGTAAGCCGTCGCCACTATCATCGTCGGGATCGACAGAAAAAACGAAAATTCCAGCGCCGATGCTCGCGACATCCCCGCCAACTGTCCCGCGGCGATCGTCGACATCGATCGCGACGTCCCCGGAAACACCGCCGACAAGATCTGGCACGCTCCGATCCACACTGCCTGTCCCAAGCTCATGTCTTCCATGTGCCACGTATGGATCAGTCCGCCATGTGCCCCTTCTCCGGCCGCCTCCGCCTTGCTATTGCGCGAATCGATGAACCACATGACGATTCCGCCTATCAACAGCGCGCACCCCATGATGTACAAGCTCTCCAGGTGTTTGCCGATAATCTTGGTCATCAAAAATGCCGGTATCGCCGTCACCACGAACGCAATGAGGACCAGACTCAGCGGGTGCGTCAGCACTGTCCGGTCGCCGCGCTCCCCTTGCGGAAACGTCGACAAGAACTTGGCAATCCGGTGGCGAAAATAGATCGGTAGGGTCAAAATCGCACCCAGTTGAATCACGATCGTGTACATCTTCCAGTAGCCGTTCGCCAGATCGATGTGCAGCAGCGCTTCCGCGATCCGCAAGTGCGCCGTAGAACTCACCGGTAAAAACTCCGTCAAGCCTTCCACGATCCCCAAAATCACGGACAGCAAGTAGTCATTCACTCTTCTGCTCCTGATGGCTGCCACCGCAACTTGCTGGGGGCGCTCTTGGCTTTTCTTCTGGGTGCCGCAACCCGTGCCCTCAGATTCGAAGGGCAATCGTTAGACGTGCGGTTCTAGATTCAACTTGAACAAGCCGCAATCGTTGGCCTAACACAGACTGCCTCGTGCAATTGCCTTGCACAGCCCACCGCGGGTTTTGCGAAGCATGGGTGTTCGCTATCTAACCGGGCAATGTTTCTTCTTTTCGCTTCCTGAATACACCGCTGATATCTGATATCTCTCACCTCACGCACCACTGCTCGCGGGCAACTTCTTCCTCATCTCGTACGCATCAATCTTTCCCAGATAATATCGTTTCACCACTGCTTCGCTACGATATCCATGATGCGTCCAGAACGCAATCCCGGTTTCATTGTCCACTGCCGTTTCCAGCAGCACCGACTGGATCCCATGGAACGCGAAGTGTTCCTCCATTTCCCGCAGCAGCGCGCTTCCTACCCCCTTCTTCCGGTGCGATTCCGCTACATCCAGCGTGATGATGTGGGCCAGCGGCGGATTGGTCTCCGCCAGCAGGAACCCGGCGATCTTCTTGTCCTCTTCCGCTACAAGGCAATCCGCGGTCGCCAGATTCACAAAATACTGCATCGACCATTTGCTGTAAGAGATCCCCGGCGGAAAACACGCCTGATCCAACTTGTGAATCGCCTGGAAATCGCGCGCCTCGTAGGCCCGTATCTTGAACGCCATATCGCTCTACAGCCGCCAGACCGTCAGTATTTGGAAACGCCCCAGTCTACGCCGTCAGGTTCGACATTCTACCGGGACAACTACACACCGCGGCGTTCGCTCTTGGGTTACATAAAACTTAGAACTGATAACTTATAACGTACTTTGCTGCTGGCGTCTTCAGCCCCAGCGCCTTCAGCCTTCACGGGCCTTTCATCCACGAAGCATCTTCCCATCCTTCTTGTCCAGCACCCCAAACCCGCCTTCGTAATCCCACATCGTCCAGCCCATCCCGTTCTTCTCCAGCGTCGTGCGCACATCGTTCAACCAACGGTCCCGCTCCTCAGGCTCCGAAACTTTGCGGAACACTGCAAACTCACTGCACGCCAGCGGGGTTCCATCGATCACCCCGCCAGATCTTTTTCCAGGATCATCTTCACCGCGGCATCCAGATACCCCAGATATTCCGCCGGCATTTCGTCCGCCTCATTGTGCTGCCACATCGGCTGAGGATTCACGCTCCGCCGCACATGGTCGAATCCCATGGTCTTCATCAGGGCAATGTCCTGTTTTACTCGCGCCTTCGCGACAGATGGTTCCGCTACCGTTTCTGCAAGCGCTGCCGTAACTCCGGCTTGTGACACCGCTAGCCAACAGATTGCCAGCGCAATCCGTCTTCCGACACCATTCCGCCTCATGGTCCCTCGTTAGCCTGCCGATTGTTTCTTGCTTTAGTGGTGCTTGGTGTAGGGTACGCCTTCCGAGGCGGACCGCCAACTACACGAACGTGCCCAGCGTTGGCGCCGCCTCAAACGCGCAGCTTCTTGCTGTTGCTTTATTTAGAACTGAGAACTTATCACTGTCACAGCTTGACCGTGACTGTCTTCACCTCGGTGTAATTTGCCAATCCATACTCCCCGAGCTCACGTCCAATCCCCGACTGCTTGAACCCGCCAAACGGCGCCGCCGCGTCGAACACGTCATAGCAATTTACCCACACCGTTCCGGCTCTCACGCCGTCTGCGATCGCATGCGCCTTCGTGATGTCCGTAGTCCAAACCGCTGCCGCCAATCCGTACAGCGACCTGTTCGCCCGCTCCACCACTTCATTGATGTCTTTGAACTTCAAGATCGACATCACCGGTCCAAAGATCTCTTCCTGTGCGATTTTCATATCGTCCTGCACGTCGGCAAACACCGTAGGCTCGATAAAATATCCCTTGTCGCCCACGCGTCCGCCTCCCGCCATCAGTTTGGCCTTTTCCTTTTTTCCGATGTCGATGTAGTTCATTACTTTGTTGAATTGGTCCTGATCGACTTGCGGACCCTGTTCCGTATTCTTGTCGAAGGGATTGCCCACCGTCCGCTTCTTCGCCCGCTCCACGCTCTTCTCTACGAACTCCTCGTAGGCCTTCTCCTCCACATACAGCCGCGAGCCCGCACAGCAGCACTGCCCTTGATTGAAGAACAACGCGAAATGCGCCCCCTCAATTGCCTTGTCCATGTCCGCATCGGCGAACACGATATTGGGGCTCTTGCCGCCCAACTCCAAAGTCACCCGTTTCAAGTTCGATTCGGCCGAATCTTTCATGATCAAGTGGCCCACTTCCGTCGATCCCGTGAACGCCACCTTATCCACATCCATGTGCCGCGCCAGAGCGGCTCCCGCCGTCGGCCCGTACCCCGGCAAAATATTCACCACTCCCTCAGGAAATCCCGCTTCTAGGATTAATTCACCCACGCGCAGTGCCGACAGCGGCGTCTGCTCCGCCGGTTTCAACACCACCGTGCAACCCGACGCCAGCGCCGGTCCGAGTTTCCATGCCTGCATCAGCAGGGGAAAATTCCACGGAATGATCTGCCCCACCACCCCCACCGGCTCGTGTTTCGTATAGGTGAAATATCTTCCCTGTACCGGTATGGTCTTGCCCTGAATTTTGTCTGCCCATCCCGCGTAGTACCGGTAGCACGCAATCGTCAACGGCAAATCTGCAGCCAGCGCTACGTGATACGGCTTCCCGTTATCCAGCGCTTCCAGTTGCGCCAACTCCTCCGCGTGCTTCTCAATTAAATCCGCCAGCTTGTTCATCAGCAGCCCACGTTGCGATGCGGTCATCTTCTTCCGCCATGGCCCGTTGTCGAACGCCGCCCGTGCCGCCACCACCGCCTTGTCCACGTCCGCGGCATCCGCCTCTGCCACTTGCGTAATCACTTCGCCCGTCGATGGATTGATCGTCGGGAACGTTTTCCCTGAAGCCGCATCCACCCATTTCCCATTAATCAGCAGCTTGTTCGCGCTAATTCTCACGCTCGGTTCAATCGCAGTCGTTGCGGTAGCCATAATTTCCTCCTCGCTGGACGTCCGGCAAGCCTACACGTGCGCTAAGCCGGAATCAAGGTTCCGTTTTCGTAGTCTTGGGGCTTTACGTCTGCCCCTTGTGACTTTTTTGGGAGTGTGGCGGCTCGCCGCCGCTGCTACGGTCTCAACCGTTTCTTCAACTCGCTATCCCGGATGACCATCCATCGCGCTTCCTGGCCTTGTACTGCCGCCTGGAGCTACAATGCCTCGCATGAAGACCTTCTTGAATATCGTTCTTGCATCTCTCTTCGTCTGCGCTTCGATAGCGCGGGGACAAACTGCCGATCCCCTCGCTCCCACCGCCACCACAAAATCCGCCGCCGAGATCGATCAAGAGTGGCAACGCTCCGTCTCCAAATACGACGCACCGCGCGCCGCCATCCTCCGGGAAGTCGACCAGCAAATCGCTGCCGGCCCATACGCCGCAGACTGGGAAACTCTCCGCCACTGGGAAATGCCTCAGTGGTACAAGGACGCCAAGTTTGGCATCTTCATTCATTGGGGCGTTTACTCCGTCCCTGGCGCGGAAAACGAGTGGTATCCCCGCAACATGTACCAGCAGAAGGATCCCGCGTTCCAATACCATCTGAAGCACTACGGCCCCCAAGATAAATTCGGCTACAAGGATCTCATCCCTCTGTTCACCGCTTCCAAGTGGGATCCTAACGACTGGGCCAAGCTCTTCAAAGATGCTGGCGCTCGCTACGTCATTCCCGTTGCCGAGCATCACGACGGCTTCGCCATGTACAATTCCAGCATTTCCGATTGGACCGCGGTGAAAATGGGTCCCCAGCGCGACACCACCGGCGAACTCGCCGCCGCCGTGCGCGCTCAAGGCCTGCACTTCGGCGCTTCACTCCATCGCGCGGAGCACAATTTCTTCTTCGACGCTGGGCGGGTGTTCCGGTCCGACGTCAACGATCCCCAATTTGCTTCTCTCTACGGTCCCGCGCACGCCTGGCTTCAGGACAAGCCCGACGTGCTTACGAACGATTGGACCTATGTCAGTCCCGAATTTGCCAACGACTGGCTGGCTCGCGCCGCGGAAATCGTCCAGAAATACAAACCCGAGGTCATGTATTTCGACTGGTGGATCGGCCAGCCGAATTACCGTCCCAATGTCACGAAATTCGCCGCCTTCTATTACGACTTCGACGCGCAAAATAAAATCCCTGGCGTCATCGATTTCAAGGACTACTCTGTCAATTGGCGCGCCGGCGCTCGCGATTTCGAGCGTGGGCTCCGCGAAGGCATCGAACCGGACCACTGGCAGACTGACACGTCGATCAGCAATCTTTCCTGGGGCTATATCGAGCACGATGAACTCAAGACTCCCGATTTCCTCATTCACCAACTCATCGACATCGTCAGCAAGAACGGCAATCTCCTTCTCAATATCGGCCCACGCCCAGACGGGACCATTCCCGACGAAGTCCGCTCTACGCTTCTGCAGATCGGTGCCTGGCTCAAGCAAAATGGCGAGGCCATCTACGACACTACTCCCTGGAAGGTTTACGGAGAGGGCCCCACGAAGGTGAAGCCCGGCTTCGGCAACGACAAGGAAACCAAGCCCTACACGTCAGAAGATTTTCGGTTCACTCTGAAGGGAACGACCGTCTACGCCATTGCCATGGCTTGGCCCGCCGACGGCCACTTTGTCATCCACGCTCTCGGCTCCGCTCAACAAGCCAAAGGCCCCTCCATCAGCAACGCCGAACTCCTGGGCTCCCCCGCCAAGCTCGACTTCCACCAATCTCCCGACGCCCTGGACATCCGTGTCCCCGCTTCCACCACGCCACCAGGCAAATTCGCCTTCGTTTTGCGCTGCTCCACGGCGCCGTAGCCGGGCCGCAACTGAACTTGAGGATACGCCATCCGTCGCGCCCTTACGGCTTTACGCCTCCACGCGCTTCTCTGCCGTGTTCTCCCTGGTCACCACCACCGCCACCAACAAACCCGCTCCCAACAATGCCGCCGCCAGAAAATACGGCGCCCCCGGCAAATGCACTCGTGCCGTCGGTGAAATCGCCGCCGCAAATACCTGCGTAAACAGCAGTGGTCCGGCCATTCCCGTCAGCGCTCGCAACGAATTTATCGCCCCTTGCAGCTTCCCTTGCGATGTGGGATCCACCCGTTGCGACATCAACGACTGCATCGCCGGCCCCGCCACTCCCCACAACGCAATGAACGGAATCGCCGCCAGCATCCCCCATCCACGTGTCGCCCATCCAAATCCCAAAAATCCCAGGAATCCGAAAAATAATCCCGACGTCAGCCCAAATCGCTCCCCCACTTTCTTGATGTACGGGCCCACCAATACACCCGACACAATCGCTGCGCACAACCCTACCACCGTCAGCGAAATTCCCACGTCACTCGTGTTCCATGCATAGCGATATTCTGTGTACAGCACGAACACGCTCTGCAGCGCCTGGTGCGCCAGATAGTATAGAAGCGCCACAATGGACAGAGTCGCCAACTCGGGATGTGATCGCAGCAGTGTCAACGAACCCAGCGGGTTCGCCATAAGCCACGCGGACGTCGCCCGCTTTTCCCTCGGCAACGATTCCGGTAACACAAACAGTCCATACAGAAAATTCGCCAGGCTCAATATCGCGGCTGCCCAAAACGGGGCGCGTAAATTATAGTGCCCCAGCAGTCCGCCCACCGCTGGTCCGACCACAAAACCAACGCCGAACGCTGCTCCCAGCATCCCGAACTTCTTTGCGCGTTCCGCCGGCTCCGTAATATCCGTGATGTAGGCGAACGCCGTCGACACATTCGACGCGGTAATCCCGGAGATCAGACGCCCAATAAACAGCCACCGAAGGCTCGGCGCGAGGGCCATGAAAATGTAGTCAAGCCCCAGCCCCAGGCAGGAAATCAGAATCACGGGTCGACGCCCAAACCGGTCACTCCAGGCGCCCAGCACCGGCAAAAACAGAAACTGCATCAGGTTCCACGCAAACCCGAAATATCCGGTGATGTCTGCGGCGCGGGACATGTTGCCGCCTTCGAACTGGATGATCAGGTTCGGCAGCACGGGCGCAATAATCCCAAACGCCAGAAAATCCAGCGTCACCGTTACGATGATGAACGTCAGCGCCGCGTGCGATGTGGCTTTTTGTGGCAATGTTCCGACCGGCAAAGCCAAAGCATTATCTCCTGATCCACAGAATTGTAACGGGGATTGCTGCTCCTTACCATTGCCCTGCATCCCGCACGCTTCTCGCTCCGCAATTCTCCGAGGCAAGGGAATCGCTGTATTGTATTTATTTTCCCGAGGCGGCAGTGAATTTCGGAGTGCCAGCGTGAAGTCCGCGGCCAGTTCGGCTAGAATCACGGGTATGGTTGCCACGTCAGTCACGCTGGAAACAATTCCTTCTATTGACCCTGCCACCGGCCAGGTGACAGCGAGCTTTGAGCGGACGCCTCCGCTGGCTGTGCCGCAGTTGATGGCCAAGGCGCGCGCGGCTCAGGCGAGTTGGTGGCAGCGCTCGATTGAAGAACGTTGCGCCATGATCGGCGTGCTGCAAAAGAAGATTCTTGCGGCGCGCGACACGTTGGCGGATGTGGTGGTGCGCGAATCGGGCAAGCCCCGGGTCGAAGCTTTGTTCGCAGACGTATTCGTCTCGTTGGACACCGCGGAGCATTTCTCGAAGCGTGGGACCGACGAACTGCGATCGGAGGCGGTGCGGCATCACAGCACCGCGGCCAAAGCAAAATCCGGCAGGGTGTATTACGAGCCGCTGGGCGTGCTTGGCATCATCAGTTCGTGGAATTATCCACTGGCCATTCCGTTCAGCCAGATCATCGCCGCCGTTGCGGCAGGGAACGCCGTGCTGTGCAAAACCAGCGACTTCACGCCGGAGTGCGGTGCGCAGATCGAAAAACTGTTCCGCGAAGCAGGATTTCCCGCCGACCTCGTCACTGTGCTGCAAGGCGGTGGAGAAGTCGGCCAGGCGCTCATTGAGGCGCGCCCTGACAAAGTGTTCTTCACCGGCAGTGTGTACACCGGCAAACATGTCGCGGAGGCGTGCGCGCGCTATCTGATCCCCACAGTGCTGGAGTTGGGGGGCAAGGACGCCATGCTGGTCCTGAGCGACGCAGATTTGAATGTGGCGTCGAGTGCCGCGGTGTGGGGCAGCTACACAAATTGCGGGCAAGTGTGCCTTTCGGTGGAAAGACTTTTTGTGGTGGAGCCTATCGCCGAGGAATTCATCCGCCGCTGCGTGGCGAAAACACAGAAGCTTCGCCTGGGCCCGGGTCGCGACAAAGACACCGACGTTGGCCCCTTGATTCGCCCGCAGCACGTGCAACGCATGAGCGACGTGATTGCCGACGCCGTGGAACGAGGCGCCAAAATCGTCTGCGGAGGCCATCCGCGTCCCGACCTAGGGCCCAATTTCTTCGAGCCCACCGTGCTTACGGGCGTGGACGCGTCCATGCAACTCTTCCAGGACGAAACGTTTGGTCCGATCATGGCCATTCAGGTGGTGCGCAACGCGGAGGAAGCGGTGCGTCTGGCAAATGACACGCAATTCGCGCTGGCCGCCAGTGTCTGGACCAGTGATACGGATCGCGGCAAGTCGATCGCCGCGCAGCTTCGCGTGGGAACGGTGATGGTCAATGATCTCCTGACCGGATTTGCCATTGCCGAAGCGCCTCATGGCGGCTGTGGACTGAGCGGTTGGGGACGCACTCACGGCAAGGCTGGGCTGAAGGAAATGGTTCACGTTAAGTATGTCGACGTGGATCGCCTGCCGAAAACCGAGAAGCCCTGGTGGTATCGTTATGGCGGAGACTTGGAACGCGCAGCCGACGCCTTCCTGCATTTTGAGTTCAGCGGCAGCCTGATTACGCGGGTGCGCCACGCGCGCTCAGCGATGAAGACATTGCTGCGCAACCACGGTTTTTGAGAAGACTTAGTAGCGGGAAGGAGAAAGCGCTTGGCAGAAGAAAACACCGCCGCACCAGGCTCCAGCGTCGAAGCGACGCCCGAAGCAGTTGCTACCCCTAAAGTGAAAACACGCAAGCCCAAACAGCGCGCTTGCGATGAGAAAGATGCCAAGGGGAAACTCTGCGCCGGCCACTTGAAACACTGGTTTGAGTACCCCGCTGAAATCGAAAAATTGGTTGGCAAGGGCGCGGAAATTTACCGCTGCGAATTCTGTAAGACGCTCTACCGGCCCGATCCCCAGCAGCAGCCCAACAGCTACACGGTGCGTTACTAGATCTCACAGGGAGGCCGCTCCGCCATGCCTGAGAACGAGTGGATCTACGATTGGAATCTGGTTGGCGGGACCGCGATTGCACCGGGTACGCGCGTGCTGGTAAACGATGAAACGCTGCGCGATGGGCTGCAAAATCCCTCTGTCCACGACCCCACGCTGGAAGAAAAACTGGAAATCCTGCATTTGATGGAAGCGTTGGGCATTGACTCCGTGAACCTCGGACTCCCGGGCGCAGGACCTCGCGCCGCAGCGGACGTGGAAGCGCTCGCCCGCGAAATCTCTACGAAACGCATGCGCATCAGGCCGAATTGTGCGGCACGCACGGTGGAGGCGGATATTCAGCCGATTGCCGAGATCTCGCAGCGCGTTGGCATCGCCATCGAAGCGGCAATGTTCCTGGGCAGCAGTCCCATCCGCCGGCTGGTGGAAGACTGGACGATCGATCATCTGGAGCGCACCACAGAGAAGGCGGTGAAGTTCGCGGTCTCAGAAGGCCTGCCACCGATGTACGTCACGGAGGACACGGTGCGCACCGATCCGGAGACGGTGGAGCGGCTGTACGCGGCGGCAATTCGCAGCGGCGCGCGCGCCATCGTGTTGTGCGATACTGTGGGGCACGCAACTCCCGAGGGCGCGTTCAGCTTGGTGAAATTTGTGATGGACAAGGTGGTAATTCCCTCAAGGGAGGAGATTCGCGTGGACTGGCACGGTCACCGCGACCGCGGCCTGTCGATCGCCAATTCGTTGGCGGCGGTTGCGGCCGGGGCGCGGCAGATTCATGGAGTGGCGCTGTCCCTGGGGGAGCGCGTCGGAAATACACCGCTGGAACTGCTCTTAGTGAACCTGCGGCTGATGGGGCTGCGGTTCAACGATCTGACGTATTTGCGAGCGTATTGCGATCGCATCGCCAAAGCCACACACACCACGATTCCGCCAAATTATCCGGTCTTCGGCCGAGATGCATTCCGCACCGCTACGGGTGTCCACGCGGCTGCTATTGTGAAAGCGTTAAAGAAGCACGACCGCGGCCTGGCGGACGCTGTCTATAGCGGCGTGCCCGCGCACCTGTTCGGCCTGGAGCAAATCGTGGAGGTTGGCCCCATGAGCGGGAAATCCAACGTGCTGTACTGGCTGGCGCGTCACAATATTCCCGCGACCGACGAACTCGTGAATCGCATTTACGAGGCCGCCAAGCAATCGCCACGCGTGTTGACGGACGGTGAACTCCGCGCCCTATGCGCTACCACCGGCACCCCTGTATAGTTTTGTATGCACCCCTCACTTCCTACCGTGAAACGCGTGGCCGTTTGCGTTATTCTCTTTGCCATGCCGATTCGTTCCTCGGTAGTCTCTCACGCTGCGCGGCAGACTCCTCCCGTCTCGCCGGCGGACAACTCGCAGGTCCGGACAGCGCTTGAATGGTTCGCGCAAAACCTCGCCTGGATTGACGCTCAGCAGATTCGCCTGACGGAAATCCCTGCTCCCTCGTTTGAGGAAGAGGATCGTGCCTCGGCGGTGAAGGAGTTATTTGCCGGCGAAGGGCTGACCGTTCATACCGACAAGATCGGCAACGTTATTGGCGAATTGCGCGGCAGTGACGAGCGAGAGATTGTGCTGATTACGGCGCACCTGGACACGGTCTTTCCCTCCGGAACGCCGGTGGAAGTGCGGCGCGAGGGCGATCGCATGATTGCGCCGGGAATTTCAGACAACGGCACGGGACTTGCCGCACTGATCGCCGTTGCGCGAGCCATGCATGCCGCTAAAATCGCGCCGCAACGAACGATCCTGTTCGCCGCCAACGTGGGCGAAGAAGGCGAGGGCAACCTGCGCGGGATGCGCGCGCTAATTGACGCCTACCATACGAAGCTGCGCGCGGTGATCGTCCTGGATGGATCCGGCACGGATCATGTCACGACCAAGGCGTTGGCATCGAAACGGCTCGAGGCGCTCATCTCGGGGCCCGGAGGGCATAGCTGGTCCGACTTCGGCATGCCCAATCCTATCAATGCGCTGGTTCGCGGTTCGGTGCGTTTCATCAACACGAAAGTGCCGGCTAGTCCCCGGACCACGTTCAATCTGGGCCAAGTGGAGGGCGGAACCTCGGTGAATTCCATTCCTTTCGAAGCGAAACTGAAAGTAGACCTGCGGTCGGAAAGCGAAGACGAGATCACCCGCCTGGAATCGGCGTTTCGCGAGTGCATGGCCACCGGCGTGCGCGACGAAATGGAAAACGCCCGCGACCGCACCAAGGGCAAACTGGAATGGAAAGTGAATGTGATCGGCAGCCGTCCCGGCGGGGAATTAGCCGCAGACTCGCCATTGCTCGCCGCTTTGCGCGCTGCCGACGATTGGACCGGAAACCAATCGCGCATCGAGCGCTCTTCCACGGACGCGAACATTCCGCTGTCCATGGGAATCGATGCCATTTCTATCGGCGCGGGCGGAAATGGCGGTGGAGCGCATTCGCTGCAAGAATGGTACGAGCCGGCAGGTCGCGAAAACGGTTTGAAACGCGTGCTTTTGACACTGGTGGGAGTTGCAGGAGTGGCTCTGGAGCACGCGCAATGACGATGGCTACCGCCCGCGTTCGCAGCGCTGTAGTTTGCCTGGGATGGATACTCGCCATTACTGCGGTGTGCCTCTCGATGAGTGCCCGGTCGCTGGCGCAGAAAAAATACCCCATCGACAAAACGGTCTACTACCTTCACGGTCATATCTATACGAATGACGCGCAGCATCCCTGGGCCGCCGCCATGGCCATTCGCGACGAAAAGATTCTATGCATTGGCACGATCGCGCATATCCTGCTGGACTGCGGCGGCGCAGATGCCGAGGCGGAAACCACCCAATTGAATGAGCGCTTCGTGATGCCGGGGTTCAACGATGCGCACACGCATCTGGGCAGCGCCGGCCGCAACAAGCTGAATCTTTCTCTGAACGGCGTGGACTCCGTCGCAGAGTTGCAGAAACTTGTGAAGGACGCCGCAGCCAAGAAGAAGCCCGGCGAGTGGATTGTTGGCAGCGGTTGGGACCAGACACGCTGGGCGGATAAGAAATTTCCAACCAGACTGCAACTGGACGAGGTAGCGCCCAACAATCCCGTATACCTGGTGCACGTTTCAGGGCACGTGGCCGTGGCCAACAGCGAGGCGCTGAAACACGCCGAGATCACGCCCGACACGAAAAATCCCATGGGCGGCGAAATCGAAAGGTTCGAAGACGGCGAGCCATCGGGCATGCTGAAGGAAGGCGCGGCCATGCAGATGGTCGAGCAGCGCATCCCCGATCCCGCTGACGAAGATCGCCGCAAGGGAATCGAGTTGGTTCTGGAAGAGCTGGCGCGAAATGGCGTGACGTCGGCGCAGGATAACTCCGAGTGGGAGGACTTTCTCGTCTACAAGCAGCTCAAAGAGGAGAAGAAGCTGACCGCGCGCATCACCGAGTGGCTTCCGTTTATGCTGTCCACCGATGATCTCCAGAATCGTCGCGCGCAAGCCGGCACAACGGATCCGTGGCTGAGGACCGGCGCCGTAAAGATGGTGACGGACGGAGCGCTGGGCGCCCGCACGGCGGCGCTACTGGCGCCATATTCGGATGACCCTTCGACCAGCGGCCTAATGACCATCGAAACGGAAAAACTCAAGCTCATGGCTATCGAGCGCGACCGCCTGGGTTTCCAGTTGGCGTTCCATGCCATCGGCGACAAGGCCAACCAGATTTGCCTCGACGTTTTCGAATCGGTACAGCGCATGAACCCGGCGCGCGATCGCCGCGATCGCATCGAGCACGCCCAGGTTGTCGCGCCGGACGATATTGCGCGCTTTGGGAAACTCAACGTGATTGCTTCGATGCAGCCCTCGCACGAAACGAACGACATGCGCTGGGCGGAACAACGCATCGGGCCGGAGCGCGCGAAAGGCGCGTACGCGTGGAACTCGCTGCAAAAAGCAGGCGCGAAGCTCGCCTTCGGTACGGATTATGACGTGGAGCCCATCAATCCGTTGCGCGGAATGTATGCCTGTGTCTCGCGCGAATTGCCGGATGGCGGGCCCGCTGGCGGCTGGGAACCCGAGGAAAAATTGCCGGTGGATCAGTGCCTGCGCGCTTACACCTACGGCTCTGCCTACGCGGAATTCGCGGAAGGGAAGAAGGGCGAGTTGAAAGTGGGGCAGTACGCCGATTTCGTGGTGCTTTCCACGGACCTTACCAAGGCTACGCCCAAGGAAATCTTGAAGACCGAGGTATTGCGCACCGTCGTTGGCGGCCGCGTGGTTTATCAGAAGAATTGAACGGTGCTGAGCTCGCCTGCAAATTCCTTGTCTTTCAGTTGGTAGAAATACAGCCTCGCGCGTCGTCCTTTCCAATCCGCGCAGGCTGGTGCGTGGTCAGAGACATCCGTGTTTCCTTCGGCAACCTGAAGTTGCTTTATGTCTACAATTTTGAATCTCAGTCCGGACCTGTTCACCATCAAAAGCACCTTCCCACCCGCGCCGCCCGCACAATCCGCCGAGGCTATAGTGCCTTCCACGGCGTATTGCGTTTCCTTGTCATGTTTGTTGACGACCGACTCTTCCGCGGAAGGAGTGGTTCCATTTCGTCCGGGCACAATGGTCGCCAAGGAAGATCGCTGCGCGGCGGTTTGTTGTTGTTGTGCTGCCTGGCGCTTGTAGGCAGCCATCTGTGCGTCGTACTCCGCGCGCGATTGGATGGCCTGGTCCAGCTGCAGCGAAAGTTCGCGATCTTCAGGGGTGCGCGATGCCGCCTGAATGCGCGCCGCCATGACCTTGGCATCAGCAAGCCGGCCCACGTTGAGCAGGACAAACGAGTACGCGACTGCGTACTGAAGATTACCGGGTTCCAACTCGACGGCTTTACGTCCGACGGCCAAGGCCTTGTCGTGGGTTTCGGGATTTGTCGAATAGCGAGAAGAGAGCGCGGCATAAGCGGGCGCAAACTGTGGGTTCATGCTGATCGCTTTTTCGAGCAACCCGACGGCTGCGGTGGTATCTGCGTCAGTGCGCTGCCGGCGCATTTGTGAGCTGGCGCAGAAGAAATACGCGGCGTAATTGGTGGAATGGAGTTGTACGGCCCGGGAAAACTCTTTTTCCGCGGTGGCCCAATCTTGCTGATAGTAGGCCAGCATGCCCAGGCTCTCGTGCACAATGGGGAGCTCGGGATCGTCCCGCATGGCTTGGTCCAGCGCGGTTTTCGCTTCCGCGAAGCGGCGTGTGTAAACGTAGAAGGCGGCGCGCTGGGCCGCTACTTCGGCGGGCGCCAGGGCGCGGCTAGGGTAGCTCCGCGCATTGCCGCGGGAGACGGTATTGAAATTCCCAACGTAGAAGCGATCCTGGCGCGCGTAAGCGCCCATTTTGTCTGCGAATTTCTTCAAATCGCCAAAGGTTTGCTGCGCCGCGGTGATCTGATTGCCGCTCGCCACCCAAGCGTTCTGAAATTTAGTCAGCAGTTGCCGCTCGCGGGCGTCGGGATCAAGCATCAGGTAATGCACCAGTACCCAGGACTCGGCGTAGAACAGGGTGGTGCGGTTCTGCTCGTTGTAGTAGGGCGAATTATGATCGACCTCAAGCAGCGTATCGATGGGAATCAATTTGTTTTCATGAAGCTCTTGCAGATGGTAGGAATCGATCTTGCCGATCTGCACGCTTTTCTCGCGAATTTCTGTGTTGCCCAGGAACTCGGCAATGCCCTCATCAATCCACGCGGGCAGATCCCGGTAGTTCAGGTGGATCAGTGCGTGCGTGTATTCGTGGTACACGATTTCGTAGGGATTTTCCCCTTGCGTATCCGTACGAACGGCGACGAAATGCTCGGCTTCACCAGGAACGTAGATTCCGGCGGGATGGGTGTGGCCTTTGGTCTCCCAATATTCCGGGAGCAGGAGTTTCAAGGATTCTTCGTTCTTGAGCGCGAAAATGACCACCGACTTGCCAATCTCCGTCCGCAACGTGGGGAAAGCGCTGTGGAATACTTCGCGGATCTGTTCGAATTGGTCGGCGATCTGGCGCGCTTCTTTTTCGCCGGCGTTGCTGATCACGGTGAAGTTGGGGGTGCGGACTTCGCTCCAGACATCTTTGGCGGCGGCCAAGCGTGCTGTCGGAAGAAGGGTGAGCACAGAAACAACAAAAAGCGTGGCGCGCAGGCGGAGCGACGGTCTGCTGGGCATGATCATGTGGATTTACCCGATCGATATTAAAGAGTCAAGTTTCGCGTCGGCCTTCACTCGAAGCTTAGGACGCGGATCTCGCCTGCTGTCACATTGTCGGGCGTCGACGTGAATTCCACTTGCGCATGCCGGTCCTTCCACGACACGCACGGCTGGCTGACCCCGCTGGGTTTGTGGCCCTCGAGGATTTCGATCTTCGTGGCGTCCTTAATGTGCAAAAGCAGTGAGCCAGAAGACGTGGCCAGCGTGAGCACAACCTCCGGCGGGTGGCCACAAATGAGTTCGGTAATTCTTCCCTCGGCATGAACTGATTCCTGCGGAGGGGACCCTGGCGGCGCCTCGATAGCCTGCGGTTCTGCGTCTGCTGTATGGCTACCGGATGTGGACGAGGCTTGCTTCGTCTTGGTATCCACGCGTTTTGCGAAGCTCGCTACGATCATGCGGTCGCGCGACGTGAACGCGGTCTTCTTGGCCTGGTCCGCCAATTTTCCGGCTTCCGCGAATTTTCCGTCGGCCAACAACACCATGCCAATATCGATGTAGTAGGAAAGATTCCCGGGTTCCAGTCGCGATGCGCGCGCCGCCGCATCAAAAGCCCTCTGGTTATTCGGCCAGGGATTCTGGATGTAGGCAACAGACAGAAACGCATACGCCGGCGCAAAATCCGGATTCAGCGCGATGACCTTTTCCAGGTGACTGCGAATCTCCGGCGTGGATTTCTCGGTGTAGCCAAACTCACGGTAGAGCGCCGTTGCTAGGTACAGATGGGCGCTCAGATCGTTTGGGTCGGCGGCTACGGCAAGGTCGAATTCTTTCAGCGCCTGCTGATAATCGCCATTTTGCAGCTGATAGTATCCGACCTCGGTGTGATATCCGGGAACGCTCGAATCAAGTGCTGCCACCTGGTGCAGCACCTCCAGTCCCTCCGGTAAATGATTGGCGCGCAACAGAAAGCCGGCCTGTGCAAGCAGTCCTTCCGCGAGAGGAAGCGTCCTGGCCGCAAAATCCTTTTCGGAAACCTTCAGGGATAAAGGAACGCGCTCGTATCCGAACGTGGTTTGATGGGCATAAGCCTCTAGTTTGTCAGCAAGCGAATTCAGGTCGCCAAACGATTTGTTGGCGGCCTCGATGGGGTCATCGGAGTCATGCAGGTTTGCGAGGTATTTGTTCAGCACGTCTTTGTCGCTCACGTCCGCAGAAAGCATGAAGTAATGAACGATGGCCCAGGATTCGGTATAAAAAATCCCCGAGTGGTCACGGGTATTGAAGAGCGGCGAAGAGCTGTCGATGGATACCAGCGTGGAGATGGGAATCAGCGGATTCTCTCGCAAGAGCCGCAGTTGAGGCTCGCCCACCGCACCAATCTTCACGTCTTTTCCCTCGATCACCGTGTTGCCAAAGAACTCCGCGATGCCTTCGTTCAGCCACAGCGGAAGTCCGCGATAGTTCAGCCGGAAGTACGCGTGCGTGTATTCGTGGTAGAGGTTGTGGTAAGGAAACGGGCCTATGGCCCTCACGTCGGTGCGCACCAGCGCGTAGTTTTTGTCATACGCCAGTCGATACAGGCCGCTCAGCCTCATGGCATTTTGATCTTGGCCGTAGCCTGGCAGGAACAGCTTCAGGGAATCTTCATTCTTCAGCGCGAAGATAACCGTGGGCTTTCCCCAATCCACGTGAAGTTTCCTATAGCGTTGTTCGAACAGGGCACGAATCTCTTCAAATTGCTGCGCCGTCAGGCGTCCCTGGTGTTCTCCGGCATTGGAAAGGACGGTGAAATGCGGAGAGCGAACCTCAATCCAGGTTTCGTGGTGCTCGGCGCGGGCTTGTGAAACAAACAGCATCATCAACAGCGTCAGAACGCAAGGGAAGCGAGCGATCAGCAGTCGCGCCATAGAGGGTTTGATGGTACGTGAGCGCTTTTCGATGTCAAGCCAGCGAAAATCGCTTGCGACGACGAGGATTGCTGTTACCGGAAAATCAAACGGCTGGAAGAAGTTTTTCGGCTACACTGTCGGGCGAACGACGGAGTCTGTTGGCATGAACAGTAAGTTGCGTGCGGATCTCGCGCTGACGTTCTGCTCGCTGGTCTGGGGCGTCACGTTCGTCATCGTGAAGAACGCCTTGGACCATACCTCCGTGTTTGTGTTCCTGGCGGTGCGCTTCACGCTTGCGGCCATTTTGATGGCGGCGTTTCGCCCGGCGGTACTCGCAACCATCGATCGGGAAGAAATTTTCGCCGGTCTGCGCCTGGCGTTCTTCATGTTCGCGGGCTACGGGTTCCAGACCACCGGCCTGCAATACACCACCGCATCGAATTCCGGCTTCGTCACGGGATCGAGCGTGGTGTTGGTGCCGCTATTGCTCGGCGTATTCTGGGGACGCCGGTTGACACACTGGCTTTACGCAGGTGCTTTTGCCGCGCTGGTTGGGTTGTACTTCCTGACGGTTCCGGCCGAGGGCTTGCGCTACCTGAACTACGGCGACGTGCTGACATTTGTCGGTGCCGGTCTCTACGCGGTACACATCATTTTGGTCGGAGAGTTCACTGGCGAGCATTCTGTTTCCGCGTTGAGCTTGATCCAGGTGGCGGGTTGCGCCGCGATGGCTTGGGTGATGACGGGTGCGGGCGCGGCTATCCACTGGCAGCCCGTGAGGTTTGAGTGGCGCTGGGAGTTGCTTGCCGCCATCGGTGTATGCGCGGTCTTTGCGACCGCCGTTGCATTTACGGTGCAGTTGTGGGCGCAGCAGTACAGTTCGCCGAGCCACGCCGCGATTCTTTTTGCGCTCGAGCCGGTGTTCGCTGTGATCACGTCATATTTCGTGCTGCACGAGCGGTTGACATCGCGGGCCATGAAGGGTGCCGGCCTGGTCATCGCCGGCATCGTCATCGCAGAATTGTTGGGTGCGCCCGCGGCACCGGAATCGCCGGAGCCCATCTTCGAGGGCCGCATTTACTTCAAGCCGTGGTGGAAGGCGGGATGAAGCAGTTGTCAGGTCTCAATGATAAGTTTCAAGCGATACGCAAGGCGACGCCATCTGGCGGACTCTTTCGCGGTTTTACGAAAAACTGAAAACTACTCTCTGTAGTTCTTGACGTCGACGGGCTCGAACATCGTAGCCGTAGCCGCGTGTTTTTTTTCGTGGGTGTCAATTTCAGCGGCGTGCCGCAGAGATTGCGCGATGTCGTCGAGGCCCTTCAGCAGGACTTCCTTGCGCGAAGGCGCGATTTCAAACTGGTAGACGAGGCCGTGATTGTCGCTGATGGTCTGATTGGGCAGATCGAGCGACAGGGTATAGCCCACTTCCGATTCCGTGCGGTGAAAGAGTTCCTCGACTTCGGCTTCGCTGAGAATGGCGGGAAGAATTCCGTTCTTGAAGCAATTATTGTAGAAAATGTCGGCATAGCTAGGGGCAATGATGGCGCGGAAGCCGTAGTCCTTCACGCCCCAGGGGGCATGCTCGCGGCTGGAGCCGCAGCCAAAGTTTGCGCGCGCCAGTAGCACCGAAGCGTCCTTGTAGCGCGGGAAATTCAGCACGAACTCCGGGTTCGGTTTTTCTCCGGGCAGATAGCGCCAGTCATAAAAGAGGATTCGGCCGAATCCTTCGCGCGTCAGCGCCTTTAGGAATTGTTTCGGTACCATCTGGTCGGTATCAACATTGACGCGGTCCAGCGGCATGACGAGACCGGCGTGCTTGATGAACGGTTGCATCGGTGAGAGTCCTCAGTCTTCAGTTCTAAGTTTTCTGTAAAACGACATCAAGCATCCCCGATCAGTTACCCGGAAGCGATCGACTTTGCCTCTGCGAAAAGATATCAGGCATTAGAGATCAGGAAACAAGAAGTCGCGCATCGATTGCGCTTCCCCTCGTGGTTCCCGAGGGCTGATATCTGATCACTGATATCCGCCAAATAACTAGCAAATCCAGCTGTATCTCGAATCGCCCGTCAGGCCTCAGGCCGTCCTTACTCCACATGGGCCACATCGAACTCGCGGACATCTACGAAATGACCAGCGATCGCCGCGGCCGCCGCCATCACCGGACTGACCAGGTGCGTGCGGCTGTCTCGTCCCTGCCGGCCTTCGAAATTGCGATTCGAAGTGCTGGCGCTGCGTTCGTGCGGTGGCAACACATCTGCGTTCATGCCGATGCACATGCTGCAGCCAGCGTCGCGCCATTCAAAGCCTGCTTGCGTGAATACCTTGTCGAGGCCTTCTTTTTCCGCCTGCGCCTTGATACCGCGTGAGCCGGGCACGACGAGCGCCTGCTTGATGTTCTTGGCGACATGTTTGCCGGCAACCAGCTGAGCCGCGGCACGCAAATCGTCCAGCCGCGAATTGGTGCACGAGCCGATAAACACGCGGTCCACGGGAATGTCGACAATCGGCGTCCCGGGTTTCAGCCCCATGTACTTGAGCGCGCTCTCCGTGGCCTTCTGATCGTTCAAATCCTTGAAGTCGAGCGGGTCGGGCACGCGACCGTTCACGCTGGTCACCATGCCAGGGTTCGTGCCCCAGGTGACTTGCGGAGCGAGTTCGTTGGCGTGCAGCTCAATGGTGGTATCAAATTTCGCACCATCGTCAGTCTTCAACGACTTCCAGCGCTCCGCTGCTTCCTGAAACACTTTCCCGCGTGGCACGAACGGCCGGCCTTCGAGGTACGCGAAAGTGGTTTCGTCCGGCGCAATCATTCCGGCACGCGCGCCGCCTTCAATGGTCATGTTGCAGACGGTCATGCGCCCGTCCATCGAAAGGGAACGAATGGCCTCGCCGCCGTATTCCGCCACGTGGCCGTTGCCGCCACCGATGCCGATCTTGCCGATGATGGCCAAGATGATGTCTTTCGCGGTTACCCCCTTGGGGCGCTTGCCGTTCACCACGATGTGCATGGTCTTCGAACGGCTTTGCACCAGGCACTGGGTGGCAAGAACGTGCTCGACCTCGCTGGTGCCAATGCCAAACGCCAGCGTGCCAAACGCGCCGTGCGTCGACGTGTGGCTATCGCCGCACACAATCGTCTGCCCCGGCTGCGTGATGCCCAGCTCCGGCCCGATGATGTGTACGATACCCTGGTTCCTGCTGTTCATGTCGAACAAACGCACGCCGGTTTCTTTGCAATTGCGTTCCAAGGCCTCGAATTGCAGCTTGGCGTCATTATCCAGGATCGGCAGGGTGCGGTCGGTGGTGGAAACCGAGTGGTCCATCACCGCAAAGGTGAGGTCTGGCCGGCGCACCTTGCGGCCTTCCGCCTTCAGGCCAGCGAAGGCCTGCGGGGATGTGCCCTCGTGGATGAGGTGCCGGTCAATGTAGATCAGCGCGGGTTTGCCCGGTTCCTCGTAAACGAGGTGCTGGTCCCAAATCTTTTGGTACAGGGTTTTTTGTGTCATGGGAGTACTCAAATAGTGTAGCACTCCGAAAATTCCCGGCAAGCTAGGCCATCCGGCTAGATCCGGCTAGTCTGGCTAGCGATTCGAAAGGCCGCCCGGCTAAACGACTCCTGCCTGAGTCCTCGGGCGCAGTCCGTACAGCATCAAGCCTGCTAAATTGGTGGACCCCAGAACCGCTATCGTCTTCCAGGTGTAAGCCGCTTCGCTCTCGACGCGAATAATCGGGAACACCGAGAGCACAACGAACAGCAGCGTCAGCAGCAAGCCAGAGAAGGCGAGGATGCGCAGCCAAGCAGGCGAACGAAACGCGCTGCTCCTTGCGGCCAGCAGCGGAATCGCAAACAGAGCCAAATACGCGATGGCGTAGAACGTGAATCCCCAGATTTGTAAAAGCTCAAACGCCTCCTGCTGGCCCACGCCGATCAGGACAGCGGCGCTGGCGAAGAGCGTGATGCCCCCGAGAAACAGAATTGAGTTTACCGGCGTACGGTAGCTGGGGTGTAGCCGAGTGAACCACTTGGGCAGCAGATGATCCCACCCCGCGCACATCGGCAGGCGCGTGTTGGCCGCAAAGTTCAGGCTAAAACTGGAGAGGTAATTCGTCAGCAGCAACAGAATTGCGGCGGGAACAATCACTTCCGCGAGCGCTGAGCCGCCAAGCGCCACGCGCAACGCCTGGGGGATCGGCCCGATCACATCGACATTGTCCGGAGAAACATAAGCCAGAATCGCGCTGGTTCCGAAAATATAGAGCAGCGCGATGATCGGCGCGGCAATCAGGATCGCGCGGGAAAGATGCTTCGCCGGATTGCGTGACTCGCCCGCAAAGATAGCGGCGTATTCAAATCCACACAGCGCGCCAAACGTGGTTTTACTGAACACGCTGAAGCTGAACAGCGTCAGGGGCGGCGCCACGAGGGGCAGCGGGTGGTATCCATTCAATGTCCCGCGGCCCAATTGCAAAAAGGGAAGTGCCGCCAGGAACACGATAATTAGAATCGTGAGGGCGCTGCCCGCATTCGTTACCCATTTGCCGACGCGCAGGCCGAGATGCGCCAGGAGCATCAGCATGCCGATAATCGCCACGGAAACACCCAGCACCAGCCACTTGTTCGACGCGGTGGTGTCCGCGTCCAGGCCGAGCGCGTACGCCCCGTAAGTCGTAGCCACCAAACCGATCGAAGCGACATACAGCACCACGTACAGCCATAAATTCCACGCCACCAGAAACCCGATGGCATCTCCAAAAGCGTGGCGTGCCCATTCGTACAAGCCGCCTTCGATGGGCATGCGGCGGTTCAAATGCGCTACTACCAGCGATTGTGGAATGAAGAATGTCGCAATCGCGATTAGCCACAGCAGAACGTGCGCTGGCCCGGCCTTTACCGCGGTGCCAAAAAAATCGGGGACCACCACGAGCAGGATGGACGCAAGCACCAGATCCAGGAAGCCCAGTTCCTTGCGCAGCGATGCGGACGGGGATTCGGGAGCGGTTACGGCGGCAGAAAGAGCGCGCGGCTCAGCAGTAGCCAAGAGTTTCCGGACCGATGTCCTTGCCTCCGAACGGGAAAGTTTCGCTAGTCTCCCTTGCGTCCGCACAAGAATCAAGCAGTTTCACCACCGAGGACACGGGGAGCACGGAGAAATCGGAGAAATTGTCAGTTGCGGCAGGTCGGCACTAGCCGCCGGCGATGGAGGGTACGAGCAGGACGCGGTCGCCATCTTTCAGGCTGCAGCCTTCGCCGCCCAGGAAGCGAATGTCTTCTTCGTTCAGATAGACGTTCAGGAATTGGCGAATCTGCCCCTGATCGTCGCGCACGTGCCGCGACAGCGCAGGGAATTTCGCGGTGAGTTCGTTCAAAGCTTCGGCGACCGTGGTGGCGCCGCTCTCCACCTTCGGCGCGCCTTCGGTGAAGCGCCGGAATGCGGTGGGGATTTCGATCGTGATTGCCATTACTGATTCTCCGTTTCCCATTTAGTGATTCATTTTCCAATCCTGCGACGATCCCACAACATGATGAGCCTGCGCTGCGGAACCACCGGCGCCGTACCGCGAACTCTCCCTTGGAAGCACGGCGCCCGCATCTCCCAGGTGGTTTGCGCACGCAAACCAGGCGCAAACTTCATGCGCTCACTGCGTCCTTGAACTGCTCCTGCAGCAAGCTCTCAAACGCTTCAATGCGTGGTTCAATGGCATCGGCCGTTGGGAAATCCGCGGCAAGCGCGTCGGTGGTTTTCAATCCGTTGCCTGTAACGCAGACCACCGTGGTCTCCTCCGGGCGGATGCGGCCCTGTTGAATGAGCTTGGCCGTCACTCCCGCGGTTACACCACCCGCTGTTTCGGCAAAGATGCCTTCAGTTTCCGCCAGCAGCTTGATCGCATCGATGATCTCCGGATCGGAAATGTCTTCAGCCCAGCCGCCGCTCTCGCGAATCAGCCGCAAGGCAAACGGCCCGTCGGCAGGATTTCCGATGGCCAACGAACGCGCGATGGTATTGGGCTTCTGCGGCTGAAATCGCGCCAGCCCGCGCTTCACTCCATCGGCGATCGGCGAACAACCGGTTGCCTGCGCGCCGAAGAACTTCACCTGTTTGGGTTCAACCCAGCCGAGATGCGCGAGCTCGCAGAAAGCCTTGGCGATTTTTCCGATCAGCGATCCTCCGGCCATGGGCACTACCACGTTGTCGGGCAGCTCCCAGCCCAACTGTTCCGCGATTTCGTAGCCGTGCGTCTTCGAGCCTTCCGCGTAGTACGGCCGCAGATTTACGTTCACCAGTCCCCACTGGAATCGGTCGGCTACCTGGGTGCACAACCGGTTCACACTGTCGTAGTTCCCGTTGATCCGGATGATGCGAGCTCCGTACACCGCGGTGTTCAGTATTTTCGCCGGCTCCAGGTCCGCCGGAATGAACACGCAAGCATCGATCCCCTGTTGCGCCGTCTGGGCTGCCACCGCGTTGGCCAGATTGCCGGTGGACGAACAGCCCACGGTCTTGAAGCCAAAACGTTTCGCCGCAGCCAACGCCGTAGCCACCACGCGATCCTTAAAGGAAAGCGTCGGAAAGCAGACCGCATCATTCTTCACATAGAGATTCTTCACGCCCCACTTGGCCGCCAACTGCCGCGTCTTCAGCAAAGGGGTTCCGCCGATACTCAGCGAAGGCGTAAAGCTGGCGGGGAGGGGAAGCAGTTCGGAATAACGCCACATATTGAAGGGACGGTGCGCGAGGGCCGCCCGGGTTACCGAGTTCCGCAACCTCTCGTAGTCGTAGCTTACTTCCAAGGGAGCGAAGCACTCTTCACAAAAGGACTGCGGTTGGTTTGGGTAGCGCTTTCCGCATTCACGACAACGTAAGAAATAAGCTTCTGACATAAGTCACCTCGCCGTTGGATCCCGGACAAGTCACGTATAAGCAAGCCGGGTCCACCGTGTGAAATGACGTGGAGATCCAGATCGGGCAGCGCGGAGGGGGTACAAATGAAAAACCCTCCGTGCCAAAAAGCTTGGAGGGTCTCAGGAGGTTACTCTGTAAACTCTACCAGCTCTTTAGCAGTTTTTTACGTGGAGCAAGTCGCCCTAAATCGCCACGTGATGCCGCTATCACGGCTGCTCTATTTATGGAGCAAGCCGCCGGGGTTGTCAAGCCCAAAGTTGCCGCCGTCGCACCCTGCAACAGAAATGCAGTTTTCTGCGTCCAATTAACCGAGTAAAGTTCACACTTCGCCGCACCCGGCCGGATGGCCAGTTATCCTCCCCGGCGCATCTAACGGGGTGAGAAACTCTGTGCAAGAGAGGGTGTTATACTCTGCACAAGCGCACCGGGTGTGCAATTATCGGATAGGAGCCGGAAATGGATCAGGTACGAAATAACTTAGAGCGCTCGCGGCGCCGCACAATGTTTGCGGCGGTTTTGATTGCCGCTACCCTGGTAGTCGGCATTCTTATTGGCACCGTGGTCAACGGTAAAGTTTCGGCCATGAAGACGTTTGCGTTTGCCGGGACCAACGCCACACCGTTGGCCTTACCCGATCCGATCCCTTCTTCCAACAGCTTTTCTAGCATCGTGACTCGCGTCGAGCCCGCCGTCGTCAATATCGCCACCACGCAAGTGATTGATCGCCGGAAGAAGCGCCGCTCTAGCCCGGATGATCAGGACGATCCCAGCCAGGATTTCTTTTTTCATTTCTTTGACGGACGCCCCGACGGGCAGCCTCAGGCCGAACGCAGCCTCGGCTCCGGCGTGATCATCGACAAGCGCGGCTACATCCTGACGAACAATCACGTTGTCGACCAGGCCACCAAGATTCAAGTACAGCTGAGCGGCGACACGACCAAGTACATTGCCAAGGTTGTGGGCGTCGATGACGCCACGGATCTTGCGGTCATCAAGATTGATGCCCCCAAAGAGCTTCCCTTCGCCAAGCTCGGGAATTCCGATGGCGTGCAGGTGGGTGATTGGGTGCTGGCAATCGGCAGCCCCTTCGGCTTGAACGCTACCGTCACCGCGGGAATTATCAGCGCCAAGGATCGCGGAAATATTGGCCGGCAATTTCAGCGCTTTCTTCAGACCGATGCAGCAATCAACCCTGGCAATTCGGGCGGCCCGCTCGTAGATATGGCTGGCCAGGTAATCGGTATCAACACCGCGATCATTACCGGCGGGCGCGGATACGAGGGTGTTGGTTTCGCAATGCCTTCCTCCATGGCAATCAACGTCTACGATCAGATCATCAAGAGCGGCCGCGTCACGCGCGGCTCCATCGGTGTCAGCTTCGAGGAAGAGAACGGTACGAACCAGATTACCCTGAAGTCCCTGGGCGCGACGTACGGCATCGTAATTGAAGGCGTTGAGCCCGGTTCCCCGGCAGAGAAGGCTGGTTTGAAAGGCGGCGACGTGATCACCGCCATCAACGGAACGCCCATCAAGAGCGGCAACGACCTCGTGAATCCGATTGCCTCTGCGCCGATTGGCAGCAAGGTGAAGATTTCCTACGTCCGCGACAAGCAGCTGAAAGAAACGAGCGCTACGGTCGAAGACCGCACACGGGTCTTCTCCAATACCGAAGGTCGCGTGAATTCCACTCCCGACGAGCCGGCACCTGCCGAATTCGGGTTGCGCGTCGAAAGCTTGACACCGGAACGCGCGCAGCGCGTCGGCGTAGAAGGCCAGAAGGGCGTGCTGGTCAGCCAGGTGGAACCGGCCAGTTTCGCGGACGACATCCGCTTCGCTCCGGGTGACGTCATCAACGAAGTGAACGGGCAAACCGTTACCACCATCGACGAATATCGCAAAGCCATCGCGCAACTGAAGCCAGGACAGAACGTGGTTTTCAAAGTTCTGCGCCGCAGCTACAATGACCGGGTCATGACCGTATTCCTGTCCGGCGTTGTTCCGGCGGACGAGAAGTAACTGACAGGGGCGGACGGCCGACAACTAAACCATGCGCACCACGCTCCAGAGAACAACTGTTGTCGGTTCGCTACTCGCGGTGCTGGCCGCGAGCATTTGCCCTATGCATGTATTCGCTACGCAAACCACCACGCACAAGAAAGCGACGAAAAGCAGCGCCGCGAGCCATTCCACTAGCGCCACAAATGCCGGTTCCACGAAAGCAGGCGCCTCCGGCAAGACGGTTCATCAGACTTCGGGCAAGAGTTCCGGCCGAAAGAACTTGAAGAAAGTAAAAGGCCAGGCTGCTCCGACGCCCGAGCGCATCAACGAAATTCAAGCCGCCTTGGCCAAGAACGGCGCGTACGAGGGAGCGCCATCGGGCAAGTGGGATGACTCCACTGCCGACGCCATGAGAAAGTTTCAGGCCTCCCACGGATTGAATCCCAGCGGCAAACTGGACGCTCCAACCTTGCAGAAACTGGGACTCGGCTCAGAAACCGCGGGAGTCGCCGCACCCACTCCGCCGGCAAATGCCGGTGCGAACCGCTTGCTTTCCTCTCGAGCTCAGCAAGACCACCCGGAAACCCAGTCCGATCAGCCGGACAAATAGAAGTTTGTTTTGCTGCAAACCGTTTTCGCGCGTTTGACGCTGCTTTCCACTGTCGCTAGACTCAGTTGATTTTGGGAGGAGTTATGGCGACAGCTGCTGCAGCGCGTGTCTACAAAAACTTCATCAATGGCGAATGGGTGCCTGCGAAAACTGGCAAAACGCTGGAAAACCGCAATCCCGCGAATACCGACGAGCTCATCGGTGAGTTTCCTCTATCCGGGCCTGAGGATATGGACGCCGCGGTGTCAGCCGCAAGAAATGCCTACAAATCCTGGAGGCTAACTCCGGCTCCTAAGCGCGCAGAAATACTCTTTCGCGTCGCAGAATTGCTGGTTCAACGCAAGGAAGACTTCTCTCGCGATATGACGCGCGAAATGGGTAAAGTGCTTGCCGAAACTCGCGGCGACGTTCAGGAAGCCATCGACATGACCTACTACATGGCAGGCGAAGGGCGCCGCCTGTTTGGTCAGACCACGCCGTCGGAGCTGCCGAATAAGTTCGCCATGAGCGTGCGCCAGTCGATTGGCGTGTGCGGCATGATTACGCCGTGGAATTTTCCGATGGCCATTCCCTCGTGGAAGATGATGCCGGCGCTAGTTTGCGGTAACACCGTGGTGCTGAAACCCGCTGAAGATACACCGCTGTCTTCGTATCACCTGGTGGATACCATGGTCGAGGCAGGTCTTCCGGCTGGCGTAGTGAACCTGGTCAGCGGCGACGGCCCCAGTGCCGGTGGGCCCCTGGTTCAGCACGAGGATGTTCCGGTCATCAGCTTCACTGGTTCCACCGCCACCGGCCGCATCATTGCACAAGCCTGCGCGCCAGCCTTCAAGCATTGCTCGCTGGAAATGGGCGGCAAGAACATCATCCTCGTGATGGACGACGCCAATCTCGACCTCGCGCTCGATGGTGCAATCTGGGGCGGATTTGGCACCACGGGCCAGCGTTGCACGGCCGCCAGCCGAATCGGCGTGCACAAAAGCGTTTACCAGGAATTCGTGGCTGGACTGGTGGGACGCGCACAAAAACTGAAAGTCGGCAATGGTCTTGACCCTTCCGTGGAAGTTGGCCCGCTCATCAACGAGCAGCAACTCCACACCGTGATGAGCTACGTGGAGATCGGCAAGAAGGAAGGCGCAAAACTGCTGACGGGGGGAAATCGTCGCGATTCCGGAGACCATGCCAGGGGATGGTTTTACGCGCCGACGGTCTTTGGTGACTGCGACCGGAATATGCGTGTAGCCCAGGAGGAAATATTTGGGCCCGTCGTGTCGGTCATTCCCATCGATTCGCTGGAGCAGGGAATTGAGGTGGCCAATGCAGTGGCCTTGGGGCTCTCTGCGTCGATTTACACGCGCAACCTCAACCGTGCTTTCGCCGCGATTCAAGAGCTTTACACCGGCATCGTGTACGTAAACGCGCCCACCATTGGCGCTGAAACGCACCTGCCGTTTGGCGGCACCAAGCAGACCGGCAATGGCCACCGTGAAGCCGCCATCGCCGCCATCGATTTTTTCACCGAATGGAAATCGGTGTATATCGACTATTCCGACAAATTGCAGCGCGCCCAGATCGACAACAACTGAAAGATCGTTGTGACTGCGGCCTTGACCTGGTACCTTACTTGCTCCGAGAATGTGAGTTATGGCCGAGGTTGTTCTTTCTTCGAAAAACCAGATTGTTATTCCGCGCCAAGCCCGGAAGGCCCCGGGGCTTAAGCCCCGGGACAAGCTGCTCGTCGTGCCTCATGGCAAGTGCCTAATGATCCTCAAGAAACCCAAATCTTACGGGGGCGCACTCATCGGTCTTGGTCGTGGCTTGTATCCCGACGATTACCGCAAGAGAGAACGGAAGAGCTGGGACTGAGGTCGGGGAGCACGTTTCACAAGGCGTTGGGTGTTGCGGCGGGAAAATAGTCAACATCAACATCGCTGCAGATTGCCAGCTGCCCTTTGACGCGGCTTGACAGCGTTCCTAGAATAGTAGTTAGCACCCCTTGGTGAGTGTTGCCATGCGCTATCCAGCCCTACAGGAACGCCGCAACCGCCAGATTCTGGCGGACATCGTGCGCACGTACATCGAAACAGGCGAACCGGTCTCTTCGCGCGCGGTTTCCAAGCGCTTTGACGAATCGCTCAGCACCGCTACGATTCGTAACGTTATGGCCGATCTCGAGGACGGCGGCTACCTCTTCCAGCCGCACACCTCGGCTGGACGCGTTCCCACTGCCGCGGCTTACCGCTTTTTCGCTCAGGAGATAGCCACGCAAGCCACGCTCAATCTCGATGACCAGGAATGGATTCGCCGCGAAATGGCGGCGGGCAGCTCTGCCGTGGAACTTACGGAGCGGGCCGGCCACGTTCTCGCCGAAGTCTCCAAGGGCATTGGCATCATCGTGGCCCCGCCGTTGCGCAAGACCGTTCTGGAGCACGCCCGCTTGTGGCTGTTGCCCGACGGCCGCGTGGTGGTAGTGCTGATTTCGCCTGGTGGCAATACGCGAGACAAAATCCTTCGCCCCGCTCGTCCCTTTACCCAGCAGGAACTGGACGCCACCGCGGATTTCCTGAATAGCCATTACACGGGATGGACGCTGGAAGCCATCCGCACCGACCTGCTGCAGAAACTCGCTACCGAGCGGGAACGTTACGAGGGCATCGCCCGCAGCGCGCTCACATTGTGTGACCCCGCAATCCTTGGCGAAGGCCCGGCCCAGCAAGTCTATGTGGAAGGCACCGCGCAAATTGTTGGTGCACCGGAATTTGCGGATCAGATTCAGCTTCGTGACCTGCTTGCCGCCATCGAGGAGAAGCACCGCCTGGTGACTGTACTGAACGCTTGTATCGAAACTCCTGAACCCGTTTCGGTGCAGATTGGCATCAAGGAGATATCAGAAGCTGGCGAGAACATTGCTCTCATTAGCGCGCCCTATTCGCGCCACGACATGGCCCAGGGGTCGCTCGGGGTGCTGGGTCCCACGCGGATGCACTACGAGAGAGCTATCACGGCCGTGGCCTATGTAGCACAACTCTTTAGCGAGGCCCTCAAAAAGATTGAATAGTGAACATCCCGAAACGAGGAAAGTGAAATGGACGATCGCAAAACCAAGTTGCCCAACGAGATTGACTCCGAGCAGTCCGCCGAGGCTAAAGCCTTAGCGGAGGACGCCGCCCGCGAAGATGCAGACGCCAAAAAGCTAGCCGCCGACCTCGACGACCTGCGGCAAACCTTGCTGCGCCGCCAGGCCGACTTCGACAACTACCGGAAGCGCGTCGAAAAGGAGCGTGCCGAGGATCAGAAGCGCGCCACAGCGCGAGTTGTAGAGGCGCTCATCCCGGTTATCGACGGTTTCGAGCATGCGCTGGCCGCTCATAAAGAAGCGGAATACGAGAGTTACCGCAAGGGCTTCGAACTGATTCATAAGCAACTGCTCGATAACCTTGCGCGCCTTGGCGTCGTCCGCGTTGAGCCCGTCGGCAAGGCCTTCGACCCCCATCTCCACCAGGCTATGGATCGCGCCGAAACCACGAAGGTGGCGGATGGAACAATCCTCGAGGTCTTTCAGCCAGGATATGTTTTTCATGGACGGGTTTTGCGCCCGGCCATGGTGCGCGTAGCGGTTCATCCCAGTGGCGCATCGAATGTCGAAGCGAATTGAATCGCAGATATCAATGATCAGTGATCGGGAGTCAAAAAAAACGATGAGTCCTTGGCGATACCGCGCACATCGTGCCTTTTCGGCTTCGGCTTTTTCCCCAGCGCTAATGCGTGGTTCTTGTTGGTTGTTGTGCGGCCACTGTGCGAGACTTCTCTGCAAGAGTCGATTTTTCTTTGTATCCTGATAACTGACCACTGATGACTGATAGCTGCTAGCAATAACTGAGATCGAGGCTCACAACAAGCGACCATGCCAAGAACGAACCAACGCGATTACTACGAAATCCTGGGCGTCTCCAAGACCTCCACGATCGAAGAAATCAAATCTTCCTACCGCAAAGCTGCCCTGAAGTGGCACCCCGACCGCAATCCTGAGAACAAGGAAGAGGCCGAGGTCCGCTTCCGCGAATGCACCGAGGCGTACAGCATCTTAAGCGATCCGAACAAGCGTCAGGTCTACGACGCCTACGGCCATGCCGGACTCGCTGGCGCGGGCGCACAAACCGATTTCAACGGCACCATCTTCCAGGACTTCCACGACATTTTTGGCGACTTCTTTGGCTTCGAGGATCTGTTTGGAGCTGCTGGCGGACGCCGTAGCGCTGGCCGTGGGCGTAGCCGCGTGCAGCGGGGCGCTGACCTTCGCTACGACATGTCGCTGACGTTTGAGGAAGCGGCCGCAGGCGTCAACACCAAAGTACGTGTTCCGCGGCAGGAATATTGCGAATCCTGCAACGCCACCGGTGCCAAAAAGGGAACTGGCGTTGCTTCCTGCCAGACCTGCGGTGGCCGCGGCCAGATTGTCTATCAACAGGGTTTCTTCACTATCAATCGCACATGCCCCGCTTGTCAGGGTGCGGGCCAGATCATCAAGGAGCGCTGCCCCGATTGCCACGGGCAAGGTCGCATGGAGCGCGAGCGCACCATCGAGCTTCGCATCCCTCCCGGCGTCGATACGGGCACGCGCCTCCGCGTTCAAGGGGAAGGCGAACCCGGACCCAACGGCGGACCGGCCGGCGATCTTTACGTCGTCCTCGAAGTGAAGGAGCATACATTTTTCGAGCGGCGCGGCGCGGACCTTTACTGCACGATTCCCCTGAGCATTGCACAAGCGGCGCTTGGCGCGGAACTTCAGGTGCCCGGCCTGACCGGCGAAGAGCGCCTGAAAGTCCCCGAGGGTACGCAAAGCGGCGCGGTCTTTCGCATCAAGGGCAAAGGCCTTCCCGATCCTCATGGCGGCGGCCGCGGCGATCTGTACTATCACGTGCGTGTGCTTACGCCGAGCAAGCTCACCCGCGACCAGCGCAAACTCATGGAGCAGCTCGACGCGACGCTGAAGGTGGACAACAAGCCCGCCGACCGCAACTCCTCCATCTTCGACAAGGTCAAAGACATCTTCGGCTAATTGACTGCCGCCATGAAAGGGCTGGTTCTTATTGCCAGCTTTTCCTGATTGCCATCCCGAGCGAAGCGAGGGATGTGCTGTTCGCTCGACGCGCAGAGAATTTTGCATTCGTGCACCCGTTTCTGAACTAAACGTGCCAGAATGAATCCACATGCGCCGCCGCTTCTTCGTTGAGAAATTTCACGACCGTCGCGCCATCATGGAAGGGGAAGCTGCCCACCATCTGGGGCGGGTGCTGCGCGCACAGACGGGCCAGCTCTACGAACTCAGCGATGGTCAGGAAGTGTGGCTCGGCCGCATCGAAAACGTCCAGCGCGACCTCGTCGAATTCGCGCTGCTGGAAAACATCCGGTCGTACAAACCGCAACTTCATACCACGCTCCTGCTCTCCGTCGTGAAATTTGATGCCTTCGAATGGGCCATTGAGAAGGCCACGGAACTGGGTGTCAGCTGCATCGTGCCGCTGGCCTCCGCGCGCAGTGAGAAAGCGCTTCTTGCCGCTGCTGCAAAGCGTGCCGAGCGTTGGAAAAAACTTCTCCTCGAAGGGTCACAACAGTCCCGCCGCGTACAGGTTCCTTCGCTTGACACTCTCACTAAGCCGGAAGCTGCGTTCGCGCGGTTCGCCGACGGCACCCGCGTCATGCTTTCCGAATCTCCTGACGCCAAACTCCTTCGCGAAATCCTGGCTGGCCAAGCCGCGCACGCTGCCGTCCTCGCCATCGGCCCGGAGGGCGGTTGGACCGAAGCCGAATTTGCTGCGGCCCGGGCGGCTTCTTTCCTTGAGGCCTCGCTCGGCGGCCTCATCCTGCGCACCGAAACTGCCGTCGTCGCGTCCCTCGCCGCGCTCAACTTTGCTCTTTCCCCCGACTAACGACCAATCCATGTGGAGGCAACAAAGCGCACGCCCTGGGAATCCAACCCAAAGCGGCGGACGCGGACTATCCGGCAATTCGCGTCTGGTGCGAATTCACGGTGGCATGGTATAAATAAAAGGCAGTAGATAATGAAACCCGACGAGAAACCTGGCGCTCCCCTCACGGGACCTGAATGTCCCGACACCGCAATTTCCTTTTCCCCGAGCACTTCTTCTGCGGCACTTGCGCCGGAAATCCCTGCACATCCTCACCAGCTTCGCCACGAAATCCGCGTTTGGACCCGCGACCTGCTCATCGCCATTGGCCTCGCGTTGGTCATCATCGTTTTTCTGTATCAGCCCGTAAAAGTCGAAGGCACCAGCATGGCGCCTCTTCTGACGGATCAAGAACGCATCTTCATCAACAAATTTGTCTACCGCTTTGAAGCCATCCAGCGTGGCGACGTCGTGGTGTTCTGGTATCCGCTGGACCGTTCCAAGTCCTTCATCAAGCGCGTCGTCGCTCTTCCGGGAGAAACCATCGAGATTCGCCGCGGCGTGGTTTACGTCAATGGGCAAGTTGTCGCCGAGCCCTATGTTCCCCCGCGCTTTGCCGACGTTTCCGATTACGGCCCGTCCAAGGTTCCCGACGGCATGTATTTCGTGATGGGCGACCACCGCATCAGTTCGAACGATTCGCGTGTGTTTGGGCCGGTTGCCAGCCAGTACATTTACGGTCGCGCCGTGTTCGCGTACTGGCCAGTCGATCACTTTGGCTCTTTATCGGCGACCGAAGCGAGTGAAAAATGAAGTCCTACGGAGGCTCCACTGACGGAAGTTCAGCACCGACCTGCAATCCTCGCGCTCGAAGATGGACGCGTCTTTAACGGCCGCGCTGCCGGCGCGATTACGCGCCGCGGCGGCGAAGTCGTTTTCAACACCAGCCTCACCGGTTACCAGGAAGTTTTCACCGATCCCAGCTACACCGGACAAATCGTGTGCTTGACGTATCCGCACATTGGCAACGTCGGCGCGAATCTTGACGACGAAGAATCGACGCGGCCCTACATCGAAGCGCTGGTGGTGCGCGAGTTCTCGCAAGTTTCTTCCAACTGGCGCTCGGCGGAAACCGCACAGCTCTATCTGAATCGCCACAAGATTCCCGCGCTATGGGACATCGACACGCGCGCACTGGTTCGCCACATCCGCAAAGTCGGCGCGCTGCGCGGCTTCGTCGCCACCGATGGCACCCCCGCCGAACAGTTGATCTTCGAGGCTAAACAGCTTCCCACCATGGCTGGGCAGGAACTCGCCGGGCGCGTCACCTGCGAAAAACCCTACAATTGGCAGAAGGGTTCGATCGACCTGGCCACTTCGCCCTGGGCCGAGCAAATGGGCGAAGCGGGTGCCAGCCCCGATACTGGCAAATTCAAGGTGGTCGCCTACGACTACGGCATCAAGCAGAATATCCTCCGCCTGCTCGTCGATCATCACTGCGACGTTACCGTCATTCCCGCCGCCACCTCTGCCGAAGATGTCCTGGCATTTGGGCCCGACGGCGTTTTCCTCTCCAACGGTCCGGGCGACCCCGAGCCCATCACCTACGCAGTCGAAAATATCCGTAAACTAGCCGGACGAGTGCCCATCTTCGGGATTTGCCTCGGACACCAGCTTTGCGGCCTGGCACTGGGCGGGAAAACCTTCAAGCTCAAGTTTGGCCACCACGGCTCTAATCATCCGGTGAAGAATCTGCTGACGAACCAGGTGGAAATCACCGCGCAGAATCACGGCTTCTGCGTCGATCCGGAATCGCTGCCCTCCAGCGATGTTGAAATCACCCACGTGAATCTGAACGACGCCACCAACGAAGGCATGCGCCACAGGAATTTGCCGCTCTTCAGCGTGCAGTATCACCCGGAAGCCTCGCCAGGCCCGCACGATTCCCACTACCTCTTCACCCAATTCACGGACATGATGAAGGAATTCGCCAATCCAGGGAGTTCGCGGGGATGAACCAGGTACTCAAGAACACGAGCATTGCCCTGAACCGTTCATCCCGCGCGAAGCGAGGGATCGGCGTTAACAGAACTCTTGCGCCGGTCGCTGTGGCCCTCATGGCTTCGGCGTTGCTGGCCGAAACGCCCAAGCTGAACATTAGGACCAAAAGCGGTCTGCCGCAGGAAGAGCAGCGCAAGCAGCAGATGGAGCGGCTAGCCAAACACTACGACCTTAGCAAGTACACAATTACGCGCGACATGCTCATCGAGCGCGGCGCCATCAATCATTCCTCTCCGGTGCTCACCCTGAATCTTCGCTTCCTCGACAATGACGATCTGGCGCTCTCGGCTTACGTTCACGAGCAGGGTCATTGGGTGCTGATGGAACGCCATCGCCCGGACAATCCCCGATTGCTTGCTGATCTGCAGCAAGCTTTTCCGAATCTGGATTATCGAGTTCCGGAAGGTGACGGCGAACAGCGCAGCAGCTATTTTCATATTGCCGTTTGCATGCTGGAGTGGCAGGCCATGGAAGAGTTGCTCGGCCCCGAGCGCGCCCGCAAAGCAATCGAGTGGAAGCAGCACGACCACTACACCGGAATTTATGCGTTGCTGTTAAGTCGCCGCGAGCAGGTCGAAAACGTGATGAATCGACATGCAGTGAAGTGGTGATCGAAATCGACGCGCTAAGGAACGGCATGTCTTTTTCGAGATTGGCAGTTGCTGACAGTGATCCTTGCGAATCGAGAGGAAATTTAAGCTCAAGAAATGCCTAAACGCAACGACATCCAGAAGATTCTGATTATCGGCTCCGGCCCCATCATCATTGGGCAGGCGTGCGAGTTCGACTACTCCGGCGCACAAGCTTGCAAGGCACTGCGCGCGGAAGGCTACGAGGTGGTGCTGGTCAATTCCAATCCAGCAACCATCATGACCGACCCGGAACTGGCGCATCGCACCTACATCGAGCCGCTCACCAAGGAATATCTCGAAGAAATTATCATCAAGGAAAAGCCCGACGCGGTTCTCCCCACGGTTGGCGGCCAGACCGCGCTCAATCTCGCTGTTGAGCTAGCGGAAAGCGGCATTCTCGAAAAACACAAGGTAGAAATGATTGGCGCCACGCTGCGGGCCATCAAAGTTGCCGAAGATCGCCTGTGGTTCAAGGACGCTTGCCGCAAGATTGGCCTGGAGGTTCCCGCATCGGCTCTCGTGAACAATGCGCAAGACGCTCTTCGCCTTTGCGATCAACTCGGTTTCCCTCTGGTCATTCGCCCCTCGTTCACGCTTGGCGGTACTGGCGGCTCCATTGCGTACAACAAGGAAGAATTTGCGGATTCTATCGCTTACGCCCTGGAGATGAGTCCGGTGCACGAAGCGCTCGTCGAAGAGTCCGTCCTCGGCTGGAAAGAGTACGAACTCGAGGTGATGCGCGACTACCGCGACAATTTCGTGGTCATCTGCACAATCGAAAACTTCGATCCCATGGGCGTACACACCGGCGATTCCATCACCGTGGCACCGGCGCAGACCCTCACTGACAAGGAATTCCAGCGCATGCGCGATGCGGCCGCCGCCATCATCCGCGAAGTCGGCGTCGAAACGGGTGGCTCCAACGTCCAGTTCGCCATCAATCCGGAAAACGGCCGTATGGTCGTGATCGAGATGAACCCTCGCGTTTCGCGCAGTTCTGCGCTGGCTAGCAAAGCCACCGGTTTCCCCATCGCCAAAATTGCCGCGCGCCTGGCCGTCGGCATGTCGCTCGACGAAATTCCCAACGACATCACCAAGAAAACGCCGGCGTGCTTCGAACCCACCATCGACTACGTGGTAGTAAAAATCCCCAAGTGGCAATTTGAAAAGTTTCCCGGCGCGGACAGCACACTTGGCACGCAGATGAAGTCCGTCGGCGAAGTCATGGCCATCGGGCGCACCTTCAAGGAAGCGCTGCAGAAGGGGATTCGTTCGCTGGAGCCGAGTTCGCCGTGGCGCGCGCCAGCCGAAACGCCCGACTCACTTCTGCGCGAGAAACTCTCCACGCCGCGCCCCAATCGTATTTACTGGATCCTGACGGCCGTCGAACGCGGCCTGCCGCTGCACGAAATTTGCGAACTCACGAAAATCGATCCATGGTTCATTCAGCAGATCGACGAAATTGTGACTGCGAACCGCCGCGCTGCTTCCGTCACCGTAGAGACCGCTTCGAAAGACCTGCTCCGCGAAGTGAAGCGCATCGGCACCAGCGACGAGCACCTGGCGCAAATCTGGAAGACCACTCCCGCGGTGGTGCGCCTGCAACGCGCGCGTTATGGCGTTGCGCCTGTCTTTAAACGCGTGGATACCTGCGCCGCGGAATTCGAGTCGTTCACCCCGTACATGTACTCAACGTACGAGGAAGAGGACGAAGCCGATACCACCCAGAAACAGAAAGTCATGATCCTGGGCAGCGGTCCGAATCGTATCGGGCAGGGAATTGAATTCGACTATTGCTGCTGCCATGCCTCGTTTGCGCTGCGGGAAGACGGCATCGAGTCCATCATGGTGAACTGCAACCCGGAGACAGTTTCCACCGATTACGACACTTCCGACCGCTTGTACTTCGAGCCGCTTACGCTGGAAGATGTGCTCGCCATCGTCGAACGCGAAAAGCCTACCGGCGTGATCGTGCAATTCGGCGGGCAAACTCCGCTGAACCTCGCTCTGGAACTGAAGCGCAACGGCGTGCCCATTATCGGCACGGCTCCGGAGTCCATCGATCTTGCAGAAGATCGCCGCCGCTTCGGCCGCCTCCTCGACGAGTTAAGAATCCCGCAGCCACGCAATGGCACCGCGCTGGTCTCGGAAGAAGCCGCGCGCGTCGCCGCCGAAATCGGCCTGCCCGTGCTGGTTCGCCCCAGCTACGTCCTCGGTGGCCGGGCCATGGTCATCGCCTACGACGTCAACACCGTGCAGGAATACGTCGCGCAGGCAGCGCTGATGGGCCCTGCTCGCCCCGTGTTGATCGACCAGTTCCTGGAAGAAGCCACGGAAATCGATGTCGACGCGCTGGCCGACGGCACCGACGTGGTCATCGGCGGCATCATGGAGCACATTGAAGAAGCTGGCGTGCACTCCGGCGATTCCTCGTGCGTTCTTCCGCCAGTCAGCCTGTCGCCCACAATTCTCAACACCATTCGCGACTACACCAAGCGCCTGGCGTTGGCCCTGAAAGTGGTTGGCCTGATGAACGTGCAGTACGCCATCCAGCGCGACACCGTGTACGTCCTCGAAGTGAATCCGCGCGCCTCTCGCACGGTTCCGTACGTCAGCAAGGCCACCGGCGTGCCGCTGGCGAAGGTTGCTGCTCGCCTGATGGTTGGGCGCAAACTGGCGGACATGAAGCTTCCCCTCGTTCATCACCACGGTGTTGCCGAAATCGCTTTCCACGACTACTACTCCGTGAAATCGCCGGTATTCCCTTTCAACAAATTCCGTGGAGTGGACACCATTCTCGGCCCGGAAATGCGCTCCACGGGCGAAGTCATGGGCATCTCCACGTCTTTTGGACTGGCGTTCGCGAAAGCGCAGCTTGCCGCAGGACAGAAGCTGCCGCAATCGGGCACCGTATTCATCAGCGTGAACGATCGCGACAAACGCCATATTGGCCCGCTCGGAAAGGAACTCGTGGCCCTGGGTTTCAAACTAGTGGCCACCCGCGGGACGGCTTCGGCATTCCACGCCGCCGGGGTGCCTTGCGATGAAGTGTTCAAGGTGAACGAGGGGCGGCCGAACATCGTCGACCTCATCAAGACCGGCAAGATCAATCTGGTGTTCAACACGCCTCTCGGCCGCGAATCGTTCTACGACGAAAAGTCTATTCGCCGCGCCGCCATTCGCTATAACATTCCCTGCATAACGACGCTCTCTGCTGCGCAGGCGGCTGTCCGCGGCATTCACGCGGTCATCGAGCTGAAAAGGGAAGTGTCCTGCTTGCAGGATCTGCATCAAAATCGCGCCACCGCCTCGACCAACCCTGGCTCCGGAGACTGATCCATGGTTATCAACGGAATCTTTCCTGCGCTCACCACGCCGTTCGCAACCGACGGAACGGTTTCGCTCTCTGGCGTGCGGCAAAATATCGCTCGCTACAATCAAACCGCAGTTGCCGGCTACGTCGTTCTCGGTTCTACGGGCGAATCGGTCATGCTCACCCGCGAGGAATCGGATTCCATTCTGGTTGCCGCCCGGGAAGCGGGCATCCCTGAAAAATTACTGATTGCCGGCACCGGCGCGGAATCTACTGCCGAGACCATCGTCAAGACCAAACGAGCTGCGGCGCTAGGCTACCAGGTCGCGCTCGTCAAAACGCCCTACTATTACAAACCGGCGTATCACGCCGAAACCTACATTCACCATTACCGCGCCGTCGCGGACGCTTCGCCAATCCCGATCCTTCTCTATTCCGTGCCGATCTTTACCGGCATTGCCCTGGAAACTCCGGAGATCGTCGAACTCAGCCAGCATCGCAATATCCTCGGCATCAAGGATAGTTCCGGCGTCATCCAGCGCGTGGCGGAAGTCGTGGGCAGCGCTCCAAACAGCTTTCACGTGCTCACCGGTGGCGCGGCGGTGATCTATCCAGCACTTTGCGTCGGTGCCCGGGGAGCCATTTTGGCACTCGCGGATGCGCTGCCGGAAAAGTGCGCCGAGCTGTACCATCTGGTGCAATCCGGCCAGCACGACCGCGCGAAAGCTTTGCAGCTTCAGCTCGCGCAAGCCTCCAAGGGCATCCTATCGGAGGGCAGCATCGCCGGCCTGAAATATGCCATGGACCTGCGCGGTTATCAGGGAGGGCCGCCCCGCTTGCCGCTGTTGCCCCTGAAGGAAGAAAAGAAACAGGCCATTGCCGCGCTGATTTCGCAGCTCCATCCGGCTGCCGCGCGCGTCTAATTATTCTGGATTTGCCGTCACTTTTTTTCGTCGCTATCATCTAAACGCTCATGAATTGTCGTGCCCTTTTACCGGACCGGCTGCCGCACACCTCGAAGCTATTCCGCGACTTCGTCGAAAATTTCCCTAAACTCAAATCCTTCTACGCGCACCCACCCGGGCTGAAGTCGGTCGTCTCCGTCGCCAAAAAGCTGTCATTTCCCACCGAACGCCGCCGCGAAGTTGCCGACATTCTGCGCCAGCAAAACGTGATCTTTGGTAGTGGAGAAGAAACTGAGAAGAATCTTCGGCGCCTCGAAAATGGCGCCGTGGCGGTGGTCAGCGGGCAGCAGGTCGGCCTCTTTGGCGGTCCCGCCTACTCATTTTACAAAGCCCTTTCCGCCATTCGCGCGGCGCAGGAACTCACCCGCACCGGAATCGATGCCGTCCCGGTTTTCTGGATGGCCACCGAGGATCATGACGTCGACGAGGTTCGCCACACCACCTGGTTTCACGACGGCCAACTCCGCCGCTTTGCGTTGCCCAAACTTGCGGACGATGCGCAACCCGTCGGCCGCATCCCTCTGGGAGACCAAATCACGCAATTGGTTCGCGACGCGGAGCCCGATCTCGGGCAGACTTTCGGCGAGATTCTCCGGGAGAGTTACACCCCGGTGGCCACTTACAGCAGCTCTTTCGCCCATCTTTTCGCGAGCATCTTCGGGGAGTTCGGCCTCATCCTGCTAGATCCGCTCGACGAGCGCCTACATCGTGCCGCCGCTCCGATCTTGCATCGGGCGCTTGTCGAGCGCGACGAGTTGAACGACCTTCTGCTGAAGCGCGGCAAAGAGTTGGAGCACGCGGGCTACGCGGCACAGGTGAACGTCACCTCGCGCAGCACGCTCCTGTTTTCCCTGTGTGGAGGGCAGCGCCAGGTGATCTCCGCCGCCAACGGTCAATTTATCAGCGGCCAGAAATCGGCGCGGCGCGACGCCTGGCTTCGTGAAATCGAGACCGAGCCGCAATGCTTCAGTCCCAACGCCATCTTTCGTCCTGTCGTGCAGGACTATCTGCTGCCCACGGTCGCATACTTCGGCGGGCCGGCCGAAATTGCCTACTACGCGCAGTCGCAGGTGCTTTACGAAAAACTCCTCGGGCGCATGCCGGTAATCCTTCCGCGCGCCGATTTCACGCTCGTCGATCCGAAAGCGGTTCGCGTCCTGAAGAAATATGGGCTGCAGGTGGAAGACGTTTGGCAAGGGAAGCAGGAACTGCTGAAGCGCATGCACGCCAGCAACATGCCGACAAGACTCGCGAGTGAATTTGACAGCAGCCTTCGCCAGTTGGAGAAGAGCCTTCAGCGCCTGCACAAAGCCATCGCCAAAGTTGATCCGACCATCCAAGGCGCCATCGCCCGCGCCGAAAAACGCATTCGCTACCAGATTGAAAAATTACGCCAGAAGACTGGCGCCTCGCTGGACCGCCGCGACAAGCTGGTCCAGCAACACGCTGACTTCCTGGAGAATTTGCTTTACCCGCAGAAAGGCCTGCAATCGCGTGATCTTTGCTTCTTGCCGTTCCTGGCGCGTTGGGGTACGGGCGGCCTCCACGAACTCGAAAAACTAGCCAGCCCCAAAAAGCCAGGTCGTCACTGCATCGTGGCGATTCCCTGACCCTTCGCAGGGCCGCAGCTTGCTGCCGCTTTTGCGGTCGCGATCAATCAACCCAATCCGAGAAAAAGAGCGCTGCGGCTATAGCGGTGGCCCCCCGTTTTGCCTTACAGTTTTGTCATGCAATCCATGCGCATCAAAACCAGCCGCCGCACGCAAATGGTTGACGTCACCCACGAGGTCCAGCGCGTGGTCTCCGCCCTGGGAATCAAGACCGGCACCTGCTTCCTCTATGTGCCGCACACCACCGCGGGCATCCTCATCAACGAACATGCGGATCCCGACGTCGCCTCCGACGCCGAAGGCGCACTCGATCGACTGGTTCCCTCGGCCGGTCCCTACCGCCACGCCGAAGGCAATTCGGACTCTCACGTAAAAACCATGCTGGTCGGGATGAACGCCTTCGTGTTCGTGGAAGAAGGGAAGCTGGCACTCGGCCGTTGGCAGGGGATCTTCTTGGCAGAATTCGATGGCCCGCGCGATCGCCACATCTACGTCAAAGTCCTTCCCGACCGCGTTTAAACGGCGGCTCAGGCGCAGCACACTCCCACTGTGCTAAAGTTTTGAGCGATGGGAAATCTCGGCGTTTACATCCAGGTACCGTTTTGCCAGACCAAGTGCACCTACTGCAACTTTCACACGGGTGTAGTGGCGTCGGAGCGCTTCGCTCCATACACCGAGGCCGTGTGCCAGGAAATCCGGAATCATCGGGAACTTCTGCGCGCTGCCGGCGTGCATTGGACCAGGGGTTTTGACTGGGAGGCGTTGCAGGAAAAATGGCTCGCCCACGATTGCGTGGATACCGTTTACATTGGCGGCGGCACGCCAAGTCTTCTTCTGCCCGATCTTCTTTCCGGCATGATCCATGAGCTGCGAGAGACTTTCGCCTGTGAGTTTGAAGAAGTCACCCTGGAGGCCGACCCTGAGACCGTTGATGTAGAGAAAGCGGTCCACTGGTTGACAGCGGGAATCGATCGCATCAGCTTCGGCGCGCAATCGTTCATCGATGAAGAACTGAAAGCTGCTGGCCGCATGCATCGCCGCGCCGATATCTATCGTGCCGCAAAAATCCTTCGCGACGTTGGCATGCGCAATATCAGCTTCGATCTCATTGCTGGCCTGCCCAAACAGACGCGCGAGTCCTGGCGCCAGTCCCTTGACGATCTTCTGCAGCTTTTCCCGGAACACGTTTCCATCTACATGATGGAAATCGACGAAGACAGCCGCCTGGGCCTGGAAGTGTTGCGCGACGGCCCGCGCTTTAGCGCTCGCGAATTGCCGTCGGAAGATTCCATGGTGGAGTTTTACGAGATTGCCCAGGCGCAGCTGAGTTCCGCCGGTTACGGGCAATATGAAATTTCCAACTGGGCCAAACCGGGTTACGAGTCGCGCCACAATCTGAAATACTGGCGTCGCGAACCGTATCTGGGTTTCGGTGCGGGGGCGCATTCTTTTTCCGGCACGCAACGCTGGGCTAACATCCATGATGCTGCCAGCTATGTGGCTGCCATTGCCGGTGGTCGAGTTGCGGAAGAGGGCGTCGAGCGGGTCACGCGCGGTGCGGCGCTAGAAGAAGAGCTATTTCTCGGATTGCGTCAACTGGCAGGCATCGACCTTCGCCGAATTGAACGCGACTACGCGGTTACGCTGCAGCCGAAAGTCGATCGACTCTCCTTGGCGGGAATGCTGGTGCGCGAAGGTGATGTGGTGCGCATTCCGCCGGGAAAAATGAGCGTTTCCAACGAAGTGTTTGTCGAGCTGTTGAGCGATCTCATTTCGCCGCGAGCTTCACAAGGGGCACAGAGAAGAGGACACGATGACCTACCCGGTGGCAAAGGGCAATCAGCTGGTAGATCCTGATCAGGTCGCGCCGGTCGACGGCGCCGTGGACCTGCGCAGCGACACGGTAACTCGCCCCAGCGACGAAATGCGCCACGCCATGGCTGCCGCGGCCGTTGGCGACGACGTTTACGGCGAGGATCCGACCGTCAACAAGCTTCAGAAGCGCGCGGCGGAAATCTTCGCGAAGGAGGCCGCGCTCTTTGTGCCCACAGGCTGCATGGGCAATCTGATTTCCGTGAAAATCTGGACGCATCACGGCAATGAAGTCATTTGTGAACAACGAAGCCACGTGAACCTCTACGAGCTCGCTTCCATGTCCGCGATCGCCGGCTGCATGCCACGAGCGGTTCGCAGCGGCGATGACGGCATCATGACCTGGAAGCAGATCGAAGCGGTCATCCGGCCCAAAATTTATTACGACTCCCAGACCGCGCTGATCTGCCTGGAAAACACCAGTAACATGGCCGGCGGCACGGTGTACCCGACCGAGCGCGTGAACGAAATTTGCGATCACGCTCACGCCCTGGGGCTGAAAGTCCACCTCGACGGCGCGCGCATCTTCAATGCAGCCGTGGCTCTCGGCGACAATGTTGCCAATATGACCAGGAAAGTTGACTCCGTAATGTTCTGTCTGTCCAAGGGCCTCGGCGCCCCGGTTGGTTCCATGATCGCAGGCTCAAAAGAATTCATCGAACGCGCCCGCGTCTATCGCAAGATGTTTGGCGGAGGCATGCGCCAGGTCGGTATCATTGCGGCTGCGGGTCTGATAGCGCTGGAGAAATCCCCCGCGCGCTTGCACGAAGATCATGCCAATGCGAAGCGCCTTGCGGAGGGCATCGCGCAAATCCCTGGCTTGCGGATCGATCCGGCCGGCGTCAAGAGCAACATCGTCATCTTCGATTGCAGCGCCAGCGGCATGAACGCTGTCGCACTCTGCGATACTCTGCACGCCAGAGGCGTCTGGGCGCAGGACACGGCCAGCGATTCCGTGCGCATGGTTACCCACTGGAACGTTTCGCGCAAGGAAGTTGAAAGAGCTCTGGTGGAATTGAAGGCCGTTTCTTCAATATAGGGCTCGCTGGTATGTGGGCTTCGTGGTCAGGCCCGCAACCTCTCGGTGGTCCGCTGGCGCTGTGCTTCAACGCGGAAGGAGGTCTTTTGCTGCTGCCCCGCGATGGATGTTGGGAACCACATTCGCAATAACCGAGAAAAGTTCTTCTAACTGGATGGGTTTTGAAACGTAGCCGTCCATGCCGCAAGCCAGAAAACGTTCTTTGTCTCCTTGCATGGCGTGTGCGGTCAGCGCAATGATCGGCAAATGATTGCCACTAGCTTTTTCCGCCTCGCGGATCTGCTTGGTAGCTTCAAAACCATCCATCTCCGGGAGCCAAGGAAATTCGTATTCCATCGCTTGATATTTCCCGAGCTATCGAACAGGCAAACCACTCCGGGGAGGCTTTCCATCAGCGATTCGTTGAGAGTTCTCGACTCACGGATTCTTGCTTCTTCGCGCCGCAGGAACAGGGCGCTCAAAATGAACGCCAGCGTTGCGCAGTAAAAGATGGTGATGGTGTGAGACTCCCAGGGTGTCAAGCGGGACAACGTCAGCTGCTTGAACGCTTCGTACGCGGCCGTAGTGAGCAGTACGGCCGAGCCCGCAGCTGCTGCCTGCCAGAGGTAGGGTAGCTTCGACATTTTCAGGAACTGGCGCTTCTTCATCTCGCACCCGAGGTCCGCATGAGCACGTCGGCGGCCACTGAACTTTGCTGCATTTTATTGTGCGGCCCCTACTAGCGCGGTTGAACGCCCGTTCCCACCGCGCACAAAGCAGTCATCCGCGCAATGCAGGTTGCAGGTCACGGGGAGGGGAATTAGATTGGTAGCGCGGCGACCGTTCCCGAAGAGCCCCCAACAACTGGTCTCTCGTAGCGAAGGGCCTCACGGAGAGGTTGCTTCATTATTGTTCACGGAATTGTCGGTGACAAGACCTGGACCGGTTCGTTGTCCAATCGGTCCACGCCGTTTCCGGGAATGTGTTTCATTTTGGGGAATGCAAGGCGCTCACCGCGAACACAAGCTGCCTGCATTGAACCCGGGGTTGCGCGGCCCGCCGGCCGCCTGCCGTCGGTACAAAAAGATCAGAGAGAGAGGCTCCGATGAAGTTTGCCTGGAAACAAATTGCAGCGGCGATAACGTGCGCGGGGATGGGGCTGTCACTCGCGACCATCATTGCAAACGCGCAAACGAAGGCAGTCGCGCCTAGCCCCGAAGAGGCCCGCAAATTCATCGAAGGGGCCGAGCAACAGCTTTTCGAACTCAACGTGAAAGCCTCTCGCGCTTCCTGGGTCGAGGAAAACTTCATTACCGACGATACCGAACAGATCGCCGCCAGCGCCAATGAGGCGCAGAACACCGCGGCCGCCAAATTCGCCAAGCAAGCCCACCGCTTCGACTCCGTGCAACTCTCGCCCGAACTTGCGCGCAAACGTTTGCTGCTGGAACTCGCCACCGGTTTTCCCGCGCCCGACGATCCCAAGGCGCAAAAGGAACTGGCGCAAATCTTAGCCTCGCTGGATGGCGATTATGGAAGAGGGAAGTGGTGTCCCGACGGCGACACGAAGCCGTGCCTCGACGTCACTGCAGTTGGCAAGCTAATGGCCGCCAGCCGTGATCCTGCCGAACTGCAGCGCGCCTGGCTTGGCTGGCACGCCGTCGGCGCTGCCATGCGCCAGCGTTACGCCCGCATGGTGGAGTTGGGCGATCAGGGCTCGAGCGAACTGGGCTACGCCGATGTCGGCGCGCTCTGGCGCTCCAATTACGACATGCCGCCTGACGCCTTCCAAAAGGAACTGGACCGCCTCTGGACCCAGTTGCAGCCTCTCTATGTTTCGCTGCACGCCTATGTGCGCGGCCAACTCGCCAAGAAATACGGCCAAGAAATCGTTCCGCCCAATGGCCCGATACCTGCCCATCTGCTGGGCAATATCTGGGCGCAAGAGTGGAACAACGTCTACGATTTGATGGACGCGCCCAAGCCGGCGCAAGGTTATGACCTCACGAAGATCCTGCAGCAGCGCAAGACTGACGCGCGCGGCATGGTCAAGTACGGCGAGAATTTCTTCTCCTCACTCGGTTTCGCTCCACTCCCGGCAACTTTTTGGCAGCGCTCCCTGTTCACCAAACCTGCCGATCGCGATGTGGTCTGCCACGCCAGCGCCTGGGACATCGACTACGTCGACGACCTCCGCATCAAAATGTGCATCCAGATCACCGAGGAAGATTTTCGTGTCATCCATCATGAACTGGGCCACAACTATTACCAACGCGCCTACGACAAGCAGCCGTTCTTGTTTCGCGACAGCGCCAACGATGGTTTCCACGAAGCTGTCGGCGACACCATGGCCCTTTCTGTCACTCCCGATTATCTGAAGCAGCTCGGCCTGATCGATACGGTTCCGCGTGCTTCTGGCGACATCGATTATCTTCTGCAACAAGCGCTGGAAAAAGTCGCGTTCCTTCCGTTCGGACTGGTCATCGATAAGTGGCGCTGGGAAGTCTTCTCCGGCCACGTCAAGCCCGATCAATACAATAAGGCTTGGTGGGACCTTCGCTTGAAGTACCAGGGCGTCGCGCCGCCTGTGGGCCGATCGGAAGCTGATTTCGATCCCGGCGCGAAGTATCACGTCCCCGCCAACGTTCCCTACATGCGCTATTTCCTCGCGCGTATTTACCAGTTCCAGTTTCAGCGCGCCCTCTGCAAGGAAACTGGCTATCAAGGCCCACTCCACCGCTGCTCCATCTACGGCAACAAGAAAGCCGGTGAAAAGCTGAACGCCATGCTGGAAATGGGCAAGAGCAAGCCTTGGCCCGAGGCCCTGGAAACTCTCACCGGCGAAAAACAACTGGACGCTTCAGCCCTGGCCGATTATTTCGCCCCGCTCAAAGCCTGGCTCGACGAGCAAAACACAAAGAACAACTACCCGGTGGGCTGGTAACGCCTCACGCTTGTATCGGGACGGTCTTCTGCGGCGGCCCGGCAACTTCCACATGGAGCATTGCTGGTCGCGAGCCGCCAACGAACCTGTCCTCCGGCGGCTGCCTGGCCTCACGGTCGTACAACGCTAGAAAGAAAACGCCGGCGCCATGATGCACGCAAACCCCACATAAGTTAAACTTTTAGCCGGTATGCTATTTTCTTTCAGGCGAGGCTCGTGTGGATTTCACATTTACCGACGAACAGAATCACCTCCGCAAAAGTGTTCGCGAATTTGCCGAGGGCGAAATCGCTCCCCACGTCATGGAGTGGGACGAATCCTCTCATTTTCCGCTCGAGCTGCTTCCCAAACTCGCCGAAATGGGCTTGCTGGGCGTCATTTTCCCCGAGCAGTATGGCGGTGCCGGCCTGGGCTACATCGAATACGCCACCGCCATCGAAGAACTTTCCCGCGTCGACGGCTCCATCGGACTCACCGTTGCCGCTCACAATTCGCTCTGCAGCAATCACATCTACAAGTTCGCCACCGAAGAGCAGAAGCGCAAATATCTCGTTCCGCTCGCCCATGGCCAGAAACTCGGCGCGTGGTCGCTCACCGAGCCTGAAGCTGGCTCTGACGCCGGCGGCACTCGCACCACTGCCGTCCGCGATGGCAAGCACTGGGTCCTGAACGGCGCGAAGACCTTCACCACCAACGGCCATTTTGCCGATGTCTGCGTGGCCATGGCGGTTACCGACAAGTCAAAAGATTCCCACGGCATCAGCGCCTTCATCCTGGAAAAGGGTATGCCCGGTTTCAAGCCCGGCAAAAAGGAAAACAAGCTTGGCATGCGCGCTAGCGACACCTCCGAAGTGATCTTCTCGGATTGCCGCGTGCCTGCCGAAAATCTTCTCGGCCCGGAGGGCGAGGGCTTCATCAGCAGCCTGAAAATTCTGGATGGCGGCCGCATTTCGATTGCCGCTCTCGCGTTGGGCATGGCGCAGGGCGCTCTCGAAGCCGCCACTAGCTACGCCAAGCATCGCAAGCAATTCGGCCAGCCCATCAGCGAATTCCAGGCCATCCAGTTCAAACTTGCCGACATGGCCACGCAGGTGGAAGCCGCCCGCTTGCTGGTCTACCAGGCTGCATGGCTTGCTGATCAGAAGGACGTTCGCTTCACGCGCGAGTCCAGCATGGCCAAGCTTTTTGCCAGCGAGGTCGCAGTCCGTGTGGCCAACGAATGCGTGCAGATCCACGGGGGCTACGGCTTCATCAAGGACTATCCTGCGGAAAAGTATTATCGCGACGTGAAGCTCTGCACCATCGGCGAAGGCACCAGCGAAATCCAAAAACTGGTTATTGCCCGCCAGCTCCTCGGCAAGAAATAACGCCAGCCGCGTTCTCAAGCGCCCATGGGGCCTCTTGTAGTGGCCGGCCTTCAAACCGGTTCTTGGGTTTCTACCTTGGCTTGTTTTTCTCTTCAAAGTAATAGAGATTAGCCCTAACGGGTCAGGGCTTCAGTTGACCCGGAGGAAGCGCATGAGCGCGCTCCTCGAGGCCACTCTACTTTTTGGACGGAGTCGTGTCCAGAGACCATGCAGAACCACTTGGTGGTAGCGCACCCCGCTTTCCTCTGGCATCTATCCTGCTACCAAGAAATAATAGAGGCATGCGGCTGCACGCTTCGCTTCGTTTTCAAGGATTCTCCCCACCATGAGCTCCGGCATCGGCGAATGGGCCGAGAAGGTGCGCAGCGGCGACGTTCGCGCCATCGCTCGCGCCATTTCCTCCATTGAAAATCACGAGCCTAATGCGGAAGAGTTGCTGCGCATCCTGTTCCCGTACACGGGGCAGGCGTATCTTACCGGCATCACTGGCGCGCCGGGCACGGGCAAGAGCACGCTGGTCGATCGCCTGGCCGCGTATCACCGTAAGCGCGAGGAGCCCGTTGGCGTCATCGCCGTTGATCCAACCAGCCCTTACTCCGGCGGGGCGATTATGGGCGACCGCATCCGCATGCAGAGCCACGCCACGGACGCGGGCATTTTCATTCGCTCCATGGCCACACGCGGTTTTCTCGGCGGCCTGGCACGCGCCACAGCCGAAGTCGCGTTGCTGCTCGACGCCGCCGGCAAGCGTCAAGTCCTGATCGAAACGGTGGGCGTTGGCCAGGATGAAATCGCTATCGTCCGCCTCGCCGATTGCGTTCTCGTCGTTCTTGTTCCCGGACTTGGCGACGACATCCAAAACATGAAAGCCGGCCTCATGGAAATTGGCGACATCTTTGTTTTGAACAAGGCCGATCGCGAAGGCGCTGACCGTCTGGAAGAGCAGCTCCAAGTCATGCTCTCGTTGGTGATGCCGCGTGACGGCTGGCATCCTCCCGTGATCCGTACGGTCGCCACGGAGAACAAGGGCATCGACGAACTGGCGCAATGCGTCGCGAAATTCAGCCAGCATTTCCAGTCCAGCGGCCAGCGCCGCAAAAAGCGCGTTGCGCACTGGCAGAATCGCCTGATCGAGTTGCTGGAGTCGCGCCTGCTGGAGCGCGTCCTGGGCGGCAAAGCCGGCGAAACTAAGCTGCGCGAACTCGCCGCCGCCGTAGCCGACCGCAACATCGATCCTTTCACCGCGGTGTCAGAAATCCTGAAAGGCTCAGGTTTGTAGACACCTATGCACCTGGGCAACATCGAAATCCAGTACCTCGACGGCGGCGCATTCGGCCTGGATGGCGGCGCCATGTTCGGGGTAGTCCCGAAAGTCCTCTGGGAGACGGTATCTCCGCCCGACGAAAAGAATCGCATCCGCATGCGCGCCAATTCGTTGCTGGTTCGCGCTCACAACAAGACCATCCTCATCGAAACGGGCAATGGCACCAAGTGGCATGCCAGGCATCGCGCCATGTATGGAATCCAGGAGGGCGACCCGCTTCTCGACTCGCTGCATCGCGCAGGAGTGCAGCCCGACGACATCGATCTGGTCATCAACACACACTTGCATTTCGATCACGCCGGCGGCAACACGCGTATGGACGGCGACCGCGCCGTACCCACATTCCGCAACGCCCGCTACGTGGTCCAAAAGTCTGAACTGGAGCATGCCCTCGAACCCAGTGAACGCGACCGCGCCAGCTATCGCCCCGACAACTATCAGCCCATCACCGTCGCGAAGCAGTGGAATCTCGTGGATGGCGATGCGGAAATTCTCCCCGGCATCTCGGTCGCTCGCATTCCCGGCCACAATGCAAGCATTCAGGCCGTCCTGCTAACCGGCGGAGGGAAGTCGCTGGCCTTTGTTGCGGATTTGCTGCCAACACGGCACCATATTCCGTTGCCCTGGATCATGGCCTACGACCTTTATCCAATGCAGACACTGGAGACCAAACGCAAGTGGCTCCCGCGATTTGCGAACCAAGGGTGGATGGTTGTTTTTGCACACGACCCCGATGTCGCTGTGGCGAAGCTCCACGACCACGGCGGGAAAATTGAAATCGAAGCCGTGGACCTGAACCGGTAATTCCCAGGAGAAATGTGAATGGTGAAAGCGAAGAAAGCGGAAGGGAAGAGTGCGCGGGCAAAGGAAGCCGTCGCCGAAATTGGCGTGATCGGCGGCAGCGGTCTCTATTCCATGAACGGCCTCACGGAGGCGCGCGAGATTCGTGTGAAAACGCCGTTTGGGGAGCCATCCGACGCTTTTGTTGCAGGCACCCTGGAAGGGAAGCGCGTTGCCTTCCTGGCGCGCCACGGTCGCGGCCATCGCTTCATGCCCAGCGAGTTGAATTTCCGCGCCAACATTTACGCCATGAAGCTGCTCGGCGTGCAGCGCATCATTTCCGTCAGTGCCGTCGGTTCGCTGCAGGAAGATTTGCGTCCCGGAGAATTCCTGGTGGTTGATCAGTTCGTGGACCGCACCAAGGGCCGTCATTCCACCTTTTTCGGCAACGGCATCGTCGCTCACGTTAGCTTTGACAAGCCCACCTGCCCGCAGCTCTCTTCGACCCTGGCCGATGCTTGCGTGTCCGCCGCGGTTCCCGTGCACCGCAAGGGCACGTATGTCTGCATGGAGGGCCCGCAATTCTCCACGCTCGCTGAAGCGAAGTTTCATCTCGCCAACAGCTGGGAAGTGATCGGCATGACCAACGTTACCGAAGCGAAGCTCGCGCGTGAAGCGGAAATCTGCTACGCCACCATGGCCATGATCACAGACTACGACTGCTGGCATCCGCAACACGACTCCGTCACGGTCGCGCAAATCGTGGCCACGCTAAATCAGAATGCCAGCAACGCCCAGAACGTGCTTCGCGAAGCGGTCAAAACTCTATCGCCGAATCGCGCCTGCAAATGCGGTTCGGCCCTGAAACACGCCATCATCACGGATCCAAAAGTTGTTCCTTCAAAAACCAGGAAAAATCTCAGAGCCATACTCGCCAAATATCTGGCCTAGGAGAAGAACGTGTCCTTACTCGTCGTTGGTTCGGTCGCATTTGATTGTCTAGAAAGCCCGTACGGAAAAGTGGAGCGCGCAGTCGGCGGCGCCGCCACCTATTTCGCCGTCGCGGCCAGCTTTTTCGCGCCAGTCCACCTTGTCGCCATCGTCGGCGATGATTTCAGCAAGAGCGATGCCGCCGTCTTTAGGGGCCGCCCCATCGACATTGAAGGCCTGGAGCGCACCAGCGGCAAGACTTTCTTCTGGTCCGGGCGCTACTCGCAAAACCTGAATGAGCGCGTGACCCTTGCCACGGAGCTGAACTGCTTCGCGGAATTCAAGCCGCGTCTGCCGGAAAAATATCGTAACGCCAAATACGTTTTCCTCGCCAACATCGCGCCCGATTTGCAGCGCGACGTTCTTCACCAGGTGAAACGCAGGCCCAAGATCGCGGCCATGGACACCATGAATTATTGGATCGAACGCACCAACGCGGAGCTGCGCGAGACCCTCAAACATGTTGACATCCTTATGATCAACGACACCGAGACCCGCGAACTTTCCAGCGAACACAACCTCCTGCTCGCCGCCAAGCACATCTTCAAGATGGGGCCCTCGACCCTGGTGGTGAAGCGCGGCGAGTACGGCGCCATGATGGTTGACAAACACGGCATCTTCTGTGTCCCGGCGTTTCCGCTTGAGGAGCCTCACGACCCCACCGGGGCAGGGGACTCCTTCGCCGGCGGCTTCATGGGCTACCTCGCCAGCGTGGGAAGCAAAAGCGACGCTTGCCTTCGCCGCGCCATGGTGTATGGCTCGGTGCTGGGCAGTTTTGCCGTAGAGCAGTTCGGCCTGGACCGCCTCCTTAAGCTGAAAAAGCCTGAGATACACGCCAGGGCACGGCACTTCGCAAAACTCACGCAATTCAAACTCTAAAACTCGTAAACTTTCCCTGTACGCGGCGGTTGCCGCCCAAGCGAATGCTTCCTTACCACGCCATTCTATTTCGCTGGTCTGTCGCGCTGATTTCCGGTGCCACCAAAGGCGTCATAGTCTGCATGGAGCATTACGAATGAATGCGTCGCAGGCAAATCCGCGCAAACCGAAGGCGCTCACCAAGGGCTCCAAGGTTGCTCTCTTCGCTCCGGCGTCTCCAGCCGACCATCAGGAAATTCTCACCGGCATCGCGGAACTTCGCCGCCTGGGCTTTGAGTTTTCTCCCGCTCCGATGTCCACGCCCGAGGGCTACTTTGCCGGCTCGCTGCAAACGCGCCTCGAAGGATTCCTCAGCGCCCTCAGGGACAGCGCCATCCGCGGCCTGGTGGCCACGCGCGGAGGCTACGGCGCAGGCTACCTTCTCGGCTCCGACTTCTCTTCGGAACTGAAGGACCCGAAATGTATCATCGGTTTCAGCGATCTTACCTCGTTGCAGATTTATCTTTGGCAAAAGGCCGCCTGGGTTACGTTCCACGGTCCCATGGCCGCCGCCGGCTTCAATCATGGCGCCGACGACGCTCACGGTTACGATGAACACTCCTTCCTCCAGGCGGTCGCGAACACGGCCACCGGTTGGAGCGTGCCCCTGCGCGCCGAATCGCTGGTCCCCGGCGAAGTCGAAGGCCGCCTGCTGGGCGGTTGCCTCACCATCCTGCAAACATCTCTCGGCACGCCTTGGGAATTGGACACCACGGGCGCAATCCTCGTCCTGGAAGATGTTGGCATGAAGCCCTATCAGGTGGACCGCGCCTTGTTGCATCTCCTGCAAGCCGGCAAATTCGGCGCGGTAAAAGCGATCATCCTGGGCGAATTCCCCAACGGAGACGCGCCTTCCCCGGGCAGTCCGTCCACTCGCGACGTCTGCGCGCGCATTCTTTTTCCCCTTGGCATACCGGTGATCTACGGCGCTCCCGTTGGCCACAGCAAGCGCGCCATGCTGACGCTACCGCTCGGCATCCGCGCGCGACTCCGCGCACAAGGTGAGGGCACTCTCGAATTTCTCGAACCTGCGGTTGTCCCGTAAACTAGAAGAGGCTCAGGGCATGATGAAGCACATCCACATGATTGGTATTGGCGGTTCGGCCATGTCGCCGCTCGCCGGAATGCTCCGCGAACGCGGCTATCGCGTTAGCGGTTCAGACGCCGGCGTGTATCCTCCCGCTTCAACGCTTCTCGAGTCGCTCGGCATTCACTACGACGCCAAATTTGACGCCGCTCATCTGACGCCGGCACCCGACCTGATCGTCGTCGGCAACGCCATTTCCCGCGGCAATGTCGAAGTCGAGGAAATGCTGGACCGCAAACTCGTTCACAAATCTCTGCCGGAAATCCTCGAAGAAGAATTCCTTCCCGGCAAGCACTCCATCGTAGTGAGCGGCACGCACGGAAAAACCACCACCACCGCCATGCTCGCCTGGATCTTTCAGGTTGCGAAAAAACGCCCGAATTTCCTTGTTGGCGGCGTGGCTGAAAATTTTGGCAAGAGCTACGGCCTCGGTGGCGGCGAAGACTTCGTCCTCGAAGGCGACGAATACGATTCCGCCTACTGGGACAAGGCCGCGAAATTTTTCCACTACCAGCCCGACGATCTGATCATCACGTCGCTGGAATTCGATCACGCCGACATCTACAACGATTTTGAAACTTACCAACTGGCTTTCCGCCGCTTGGTGAACCTGGTGCCGCACCGCGGTCGCGTGGTTGTCTGGGGCGATGCCGATGCCGGCGAAGCACTGCACAAAGTCACGGAAAAGGCGTTTTGCCCCGTCATTCGTTATGGTTTCAACACCACCAACGACTGGTTCGCAACCAACGTCCAGCCCGATGGCGACGGCATGAAGTTTCGTTTGAACTATAAGGGCGAGGCCTTCGCGGAATTCCGCCTCGCTGCCACCGGCCATCACAATGTGTTGAACGCTATCGCCGCGATCATTGTCGCGCAAGGCCGAGGCATCGCCTTCCCCGCGATTCAGGAAGCCCTGGCAACCTTCCGCAGTGTAAAGCGTCGAATGGATGTGAAGGGAGAAGTCGACAGCATCCTGGTAGTCGATGATTTCGCGCATCATCCCACGGCGATTCGCGCCACCATTCAAGCTGCACGCCTGCGTTGGCCGAACCGCCGCTTGTGGGCCGTGCTCGAGCCGCGCTCCAATTCCATGCGCCGCAAAGTCTTCCAGGATGCGCTGCCCGAAGCACTCGCTCTTGCGGATCGCGTGGTTCTCGACGCTGTCCATCGCGCCACCCTGCTTGACGATGCTCATCGCCTCGATCCCGAAACCGTCGCTGCTGGTATACGTTCCCACGGCAAGGATGCACATGTTCTGCCCAGCGCCGACGCCATCGCCGATCTGCTCGCCTCCGAAGCCGAATGCGGCGACATTTTTCTGATCATGTCCAATGGCAGCTTTGACGGTCTGTGCGAGAAGTTATTGAAGAAGCTTTCAGCGAGACAAATTCCTTCCGAGGTCAAAGCGCGTTGAATAAGGTACTTCGAAGCTCATTCACAGTTTTGACCGCCACAATTCTGTGCCTGCTCTTGTTCACGGCCACTCCCGCCAAAGCAGACATTCACTACACGGTCTCTCTCGAACATCCCGAGCAGCATCTCTTTCATGTCACCGTGGAAGTCCCCAGCGTGACGGATCAACTCACGCTTCAAATGGCTGCTTGGAACGCCCTGTATGAGATTCGCGATTTCAGCAGCCACGTTCAGGAAGTCGTGGCTTTCGCCAATGGCCAGCCTGTCGAGATCAAGAAAATCGATAAGCTCACCTGGCAGGTGAGGGCATCCGGCACCATCACCGTGCGCTACACCACGTTCTGGGATGACGTAGGCCCCTTCAGCACGCAACTCAATTCCGAACACGCCTTCATCAATCCCGCGCAGATTCTCCTTTACGTTCCTGAGCGCAGGACGGAAAAAAGCACCATCTCGCTTCGTGACTTGCCCGTGGAGTGGAATGTCGCTTCCGCCGACCTAACTGGTCTTGAGTCTGTGGGACGCGCTCGCCAGTTCACATTGACGGCGCCTAGTTACGACACCCTTGCCGACGCGCCCATTGAAGCCTCGCATTTCGAGGAGTTCACCATCCACGACCTTACTCCCCCCGTTCACGTCGTCATCCACGGCGATAACTGGCACAAGCGCGAAGTCGAAAGCGCTCTCCGCAAGATCTGCGGCTACGAACTGAAGCTCATGGATGGCGCTCCTTACAGCCAATACACCTTTATCTATCACGTTGGCAATGCGTCCGCCGGAGGTGGCGGCGGCATGGAGCACGCCAACTCCACGGCCATCTTCGCGCCCTCCGATGCTTTCCTGAATAACGTATCCGCGCACGAATTTTTTCATCTCTGGAACGTCAAGCGCATTCGCCCGGCATCTCTCGAACCGGTGGACTACACCAAGGAGATGTACACCCGTGCGCTGTGGTTCGCCGAAGGTGTCACCAACACCTACGGTTCCTACGCGCTCGTCCGAACCGGCCTGTGGAATCGCCAGGAATTTTATCTGGACCTGAGCCGCCAGATCAGCGATCTGGAGGTGCGGCCCGCCGAGCAATGGCAAAGCGCCGAGCAATCCAGTCTGGACGCCTGGCTCGAAAAATACGCGCTCTACAACCAGCCCGCGCGCAGCGTCTCCTACTACCAGAAAGGCCAAGTCCTCGGCGTACTGCTCGACATCCTCATCCGCGACCGCACCGACAACCAGAAGAGCCTCGACGATGTCATGCGCACTATGAACGCGGACTTCGCCAAGGAAGGGAAGTTTTACCGCGATTCCCTGGACATTCGCCTCACTGCGGAAAAAGTCACCGGGGGCTCCCTGGAAGATTTCTTCGACAAATATATTGGCGGCGCCGAGCCTCTCCCATATACCTCTATCCTTTCGCTCGGCGGTCTGGAGCTTCACAGCTTCGAAAGCGCGCGCCCGGTTCTGGGCTTCTTTGTGGAACGCGAACCCAATGGCCCGGTGATCGTCCGCGGCGTCGACGCCGACAGCGATGCCGCCAAAGCCGGCCTACGCGTAGGCGACGAAGTCCTTCGCTGGAACAATGCCGAAGCTCCTCGGCGTCCCGAGCGCTGGCTGGGCGCACAGAAACCGGGTGACCAACTCCGCCTGCACGTTAAGCGCGACGATAAAGAACTGGATGTCGCCCTCCACATCGGCGAAATCCGCGAAAGGGTTTATCAGGTCGCGGAATCCGCCCACGCCACAGAGCGAGCCAAGCGCATCCGCGAAGGTATCCTTCGTGGAACCACCGAGCCCGTTACCGCCAAGAATCACTAAGAATCCGGGTATCATTGCTGCCAGTCACTGGAGCGTCCGTGAATCTCTCTGTGCTGTGGCGAATTTTGCTATGGGGCTGGCTGGCATCAGAAATAGTGATCGGCATTGCCACGCGAACCAAGCGGAGCAGCGGTAATGTGCGCGACCGTGGAACTCTCACGATTCTGTGGATTGTAATCTTAGCGTCGGTTACGGCCTGCGAATGGATTGGTGATCGTGCAGCACCCAATATGTTCGGCGGCGCCCACTGGCTGAAACCCCTAAGCGACGCCCTGATGATGGTCGGCCTCGCCGTGCGTTGGACCTCCATCCTCACTCTGGGCAAGGCGTTCAGCTCCAACGTAGCGATTCAGCAATCGCAGACCATCCAGCGCTCCGGCTTGTATAGGATCGTGCGGCATCCTTCTTACTTGGGCATGCTCATCAGCTTCTTCGCCATCGGTGTGCATTCGCGCAATTGGCTCGGGCTCGCTTTCGTCATGATTCCGACCACCGTAGCTTTGCTCTATCGCATTCACGTCGAAGAAATTGCCTTGCGTGATGCCTTCGGCGCGGAATACGCCGATTACAGCAAATCCACCAAGCGACTGATCCCCGGCATTTATTGAGTCACCTGGGATTGGTTCCCCGCTCGACACCGATGCTCAAAACTACGCTTGACCATCCGTCCGGGATTCGAGAAAGTTGCGTGTTGTTCAGCGCCAAGAATTCTTTGCTCCGTCTGATCTGCGAGTCGGCACCTACAAGGGTTTGCGACCTATTACCGGGCCCCGGCTTGTTAGTAGGTCGAAGATTTATTTTGAGGTGGCTTAATAAGTGTCCGGGCTTCCGCGCTGACATACAGCCCGTAGGCTCGATGGGGCTTTAGCCCTTGAGGACTCCGTAGTTTTTTTGCTTTCGAGACAAAACACTAGCCCATGCTTCGTGCCGCTTTCATCTCTGTTTTTTTGAGCCTCTACATCCTCCTGTTGGGACCGCCCCTGCTCATCTATACCCTCATCACCCGCAATGTTGATCCGCTTTACTGGGCCGGCGTGAACGGCGTCATGTTTTTCGTGCGAGGCGTGGGCGTGCGCGTCCACGTGAGAGGCGCAGAGCGCATTCCCAAAGGTACGGTCATCTTCGCCGCCAACCACACCAGCTCCGCCGATGCCCCCGCGGTGGTCTGGTCCATTCCGCGGCGCATCGCGATTCTCTTGAAGCGTTCTCTGTTCGAGTGGCCAATCGTGGGACAAGCCTTCCAACTCGCACATTTTATTCCCGTCGATCGCCACAACCGCGATTCCGCTATCATCAGCCTGGAAAAAGCCACCGAAGCCCTGCGGAATGGGCAATCGTTTTTGATCTATCCGGAGGGCACTCGCAGCCCCGACGGTCGCCTGCAAGACTTAAAGAAAGGAACCGCGGTTATGGCGATCAAGGCCGGCGTGCCGATTGTTCCGGTGGCGTGCTCTGGCGCTCACCGCATCATGGAAAAACGCAAGCTGCAAATTACTCCCGGCGATATCCTCGTCGAGTTTCTCGAGCCCATCGATTCTACGCAATACACTTTCGAGCAGCGTGAGGAACTCAACAAGCGCCTTCACGACGAACTCGCCGCCGGCCTCCCACCCGACCAGCGCCCTCCAGGTTTCCCCGGCGCCACCTAAGTTCGTGATTCCCATGAACTCATGGCCCGTGTCATCCCGAACGAAACGACCCGGCCTTGTCTGGCGCGCCGCTATGTGGCGCGCCGGGTCGCGTAGTCGAGGGATCTGCGGCTGGTTCCCGTCTCTGAGGGATACTCACTGAGCCTCACGACTCCTTCTTCGCCAGTTCCGCCTCCAATTGCGCCACTCTCTTGTGCAACTCCGGCAAGCGGTTCAGAGCTGCCATCATCTTCAGCCAGTCGCGATTCGCCACCGCCGGATATCCCGAGTACAACGATTTCGCCGGCACATCATTGGGCACGCCGCTCTGTGCCGTAATCACCGTCCCATCGCCAATTGTCAAGTGTCCTGCGGTGCCGACCTGTCCCGCCAAAATGCAGTTATTCCCGACGTGCGTTGAACCAGCCAGTCCCACTTGCCCGCACAGCATCGCGTTCGAGCCGACTTGCGACGCGTGCCCAACCAGCACCAGGTCATCGATCTTTGTTCCACGCCCGATGCGAGTCTCTCCCACTGTGGCGCGGTCGACGCACGCGTTCGCCTGCACTTCGATGTCATCCTCCAAAACCGTCGGCCCGGATTGCGCCATCTTGTGCCACGTGCCATCGTTGCGCTTGGCGAATCCCAGCCCATCGCCGCCAATCACCACGCCGTTCTGCAAAATCACGCGATCGCCGATTTGGCACTGTTCCCGCACCACGGCGTGCGCGTGCGCAAAAAACTGCGCTCCAATCTTCGCGCCGCAATAAATGGTCACGAAGCTATGCAACACCGCGTCTTCGCCGATCTCCACATGTTCATCCACGAAACAATAGGGCCCAATGTGCGCTCCCTTGCCGATCTTCGCGGTCTTCGCAATCACCGCTGTCGCATGAATGCCCGGCGCATAACGCGGCGCTTGGTAGAACAATTCAATCGCCTGCGCGAACGCCAGGTAGGGATTCGCCGTTCGCAGAGCCGCCAGTGGTTTGTGATTTGCTTCGCGCTCCAGCGTTACGCCGTCCTCGATCAGCACCGCGCTCGCACACGTCGTCTTCAGCATCGGTGAATATCGGCGGTTCGCCAGGAACGTCACCTGCCCGGTCGTCGCATGGTCAATCCCCGCCACGCCAGTGATTTCTACACTGCCGTCGCCTTCCAATCGACATCCCAGCTTTTGCGCCACTTCCTGCAGCTTCATGGACTCGCTCCCTCCGACACGCAATTCCTGACCTGTGAGTCTCGCACACCGCAATCCGCGAAGTACAGGACGCGCCACCCAAGCATATTTTCACTTCGAGGTTTTGCCCGCAGTAGCGTCCGGCAGATTGCAGTCAGGAAATGAGCGGCTATCCGCTATTCGTTGAACAATCGTGGTTGCGCGGCTGCTGCTGCGGCGGTTGGTTTTCGCCGCGCAATCCCCACTACTCCCAGAACCGTCAATTCCGTTAGCGCGCTGCGTGGCACGTAAATCCGGTCGGTGTTGGAATTGAAATCGGGCGGCGTCAACTGTAGTCCGTTTTCCATCAACGTCAGCAGGTCATTCGGGACGACCCCTTCCAGCGTTTCGCCGTCCCGAAAGCGCAGCTTCACCCACAGGCCATCCAACTTCGGACGGCTCAGAAACGCCGTCCGCTCCGGCTCGAACTCCACCGCCAAATCGCGCACGAAGTAAATCGCGCGCACCTTGTCATAGGGAATTTCCTCGTGCTCTCCCTCAGGAGTCAGCACGTCCAGGGCAGGGGACTGCCCGATCCTCGAAGGATTCAAAAATCCGCGTAGGGACTTCCGGTCGAGGAATTCCACCACCACTTTCTTGTGCGTCGAGGCTGGGGGCCGGGATTTCAAATCGTGTTTATCCGTTTTTTTTCATCTACCGCAAGCAAAGGATTGCACTGGGGTGCCAGCGTATGTTATGTTAATCAAGTTTTGCCTGTCAACTCATTGTTATTGCTGGGTTTAGGTCCCAGAGAGCCTTTCCTTTGACAGAAAAGAAGGAAATACTTAAGTCCGCGTCGATCATTTCCTTGGTCACCGTCGTCAGCCGTGTTCTCGGCTACGTCCGCGACCAACGCATTACCCTGCTCCTGGGCACCACACTATCGGCCGATTCCTTCGTCCTCGCCTATCGTATCCCTAATCTTTTCAGACGTTTAGTGGGAGAGGGTACAGTCGCCGCCTCCTTTATCCCGGTTTTCACCACCTACATGCGCGACCGCTCTGCCGAAGAGCTCTGGGCTTTCGCCAATCGCCTATTCTGGACCGTGGCCCTGGTCCTCGCCGTGGTCATCGTTCTCGGGATGATTTTCTCCCCTGCCGTCATTCAAACGTTCACCTTTACCGGCGATAATGCCACCAGTTGGGACGAAGCCATCACCCTCAACCGCATCATCTTCCCGTACCTCTTCTTCCTCGGCCTCACCGCACTCGGCATGGGCATTCTCAACAGCTTTCACCACTTCGCTATCCCTGCTTCCACCACCGTGGTGCTCAATTTCACCATCATCGTCTTTTCCACCGCCGTCGTCTGGCCTTATTTCAAACGTCCCGCAGTCTCGCTTGCTGTGGGCGTTCTCGTTGGGGGAGCGCTGCAGTTCCTGGTCCTTGTGCCGCAGCTCGTCAAACGCGGCATGCGTTTCGACTTCGGCATTTCCTTCGCGCACTCCGGCATCCGCAGCGTGGCTCGCCTGATGTTTCCGCGCTTCTTCGGCTTGGGCATCGCGCAAATTAATTTCTTTGTCGACACGTTTTTCGTGAACGCACCGCAAATGCCGCGCGGCAGCCTGACCGCTCTCTATGTTGCAGACCGCGTCATGGAGTTGGTTCTCGGTGGCTACGCCATCGCGGTGGCCACAGCCATCCTGCCGATGATGGCGCACCAGGCCGCGGCGAATGATTACGAAGGCCTCAAGCGCACCTTCACCTTTGCTCTTCGCATCGTCGCTTACATCACCATTCCGGCGGCCGTCGGCCTCATGATTCTCCGCGAGCCTATCATCCGCATGCTCTTCCAGCACGGCCAGTTCGTCGCCGAATCCACGCGCTTGACGGCTCGCCCGCTGCTCTACTACGCCATCGGACTTCCTGCGCTCGCTTGTGTGAAGCTGATCGTCCCGGCGTTCTATTCCGCGCGCGACACAAAAACGCCCGTCATCGTTGCTTCCATCTCGTTTGTGTTGAACATTGTTCTGAACATCGTGTTCCTGGAGTTCTTCTTCAAGCGCTTCCAGAATGGCGGCCCTGCTCTTGCCACTGTCCTAGCCACGCTTTTTGATTTCTTCACTCTTTTCCTGATTTTCCGCCTCCGCTACGGCGCCCTGGGCTCCTCAGAAATCCTTCGCTCCATCTGGAAGATCACGGTATGTTCCGGCATTATGGGCGCCGCGTGTATGGTGGCCAATCACTACGCCAACAACACCGTTCATTCCGCCTTCTTCACCCAATTGATCGTTTTTATTGCCTTGATCCTCGGCGCAACCCTGCTGTACATCGGCTTGACTTGGATATTCCGTTGCCCCGAAATCGAGGAAGTCTACGGCATTGCCATGCGGCGCGAGACCGCGGAAGGATTCCCGGCACCCTGATGGACATCTGCTCCACCATCAACGCCTTTCTCACCCACGTTCGTGTGGAGCGCGGCCTCTCCGCCAACACCGTGACGGCCTACCGTCGCGATCTGCTCAAATTCGACGACTTTGCCAAAAAACGCAAACTCACCCTGGAATCCGTCTCCCGCGACAATCTCGTCGAATTCCTGGCCAGCCTCTATCGCCAAAAGCTCGAAAGCCGCACCGTGGCGCGTCACCTCGTAACACTGCGCAATTTCTTCCGCTTCGCCCAGCTTCAGGAACTCATCTCCACGGATCCTTCCATGAACCTGGAATCGCCGAAGATTCGCCGTTCTCTCCCTGGCTATCTTCGCCTCGAAGAGATCGAACGCCTTCTGGCCCAGCCCGACGACAAGACGCCTCTGGGTCTGCGCGACCACGCCATGCTCGACGTTCTTTATTCCACCGGCCTTCGCGTTTCCGAACTCATCTCTCTTCGTGTCATGGATCTCGACACGGCCGTTGGCTGCGTGCGTTGTATCGGCAAGGGCGACAAGGAGCGCATTGTCCCGATCGGTAAGAAAGCTCTCGCGCTGGTCGAGCGCTATCTGCGCGATGCTCGTCCCAAACTGATTGGCAAGGGCAAGCAGGCCCTGGCCACCACACTGTTCATTAATCGCCGCGGCGCTCCTCTCAGCCGCGTGGGCGTGTGGAAGATACTCTCTGCCTACGGGCGCAAGGCTGGGCTGCGCTCTTCTCTTACGCCGCACATGTTGCGGCACAGTTTTGCCACGCATCTCCTGGAACGCGGCGCCGATCTGCGCTCCGTGCAGTTGATGCTGGGGCATTCCGATATTTCCACGACGCAAATCTATACCCACGTTGTGGAGGAGCGGTTGAAGCAGATCTACAAGGCTCATCACCCGCGCGCTTAGCGTGCGGGCAGTTTCGTATCGCGGGTGCGACGTCCCAAGGGACGACGCCCTGAATCGGAAGGAGCGCAATGCCCGATTACATCTTCTTACTTGAAAGCAGGCTTACGCCTGAACAACGCGCCGCCATGCTGCGCGTGCAGGAACTCGCCGCGGCCATGGGCTTCAACGTCTATCTCACCGGAGGTACCGTCCGCGATCTCATCACCGGCGCCACGCTGCGCGATCTGGACTTCACCGTCGAGGGCAATCCCACTAAGATGACGCGCGAACTCGAGAAGGGCGGCGCCAAAGTCCTTTCCGAGGACGAAAAGCACCGCCACGTCGAATTGCTCTTCGCCGGGGATTGCGAGGGCAGCATTTCCGCCGCGCGCGATGACCACTACGTGCGCCCGGGCACGCGCCCCGAAATTCGCTGGTCATCCATCATGGAGGACCTGCGCCGGCGCGACTTTTCTCTCAACGCCATCGCCATCTCCCTGAATCCGGCGTCTCGCGGACTCCTGCTCGATCCCACCAATGGCCTCTCGGACATTGAGCACGGCGAAGTTCGCGCCCTCACCATTCATGCGTTCACCAATCAACCCGTTCGTCTTTTGCGCGCGCTGCGTTTCGCCGCTCGCATGGGTTACCAGCTCGAATCTCGCACCCAGGAATGGTTCAATCTTGCCATCGAAAGGGAATTGCAGACCACCATCCTCCCGGAGGACGCCGGCGACGAACTTCGCTCCCTCGCCAAGGAAGAACGCCCCCACCTCATCCTCAAAGAGTGGGAACAGCACGATCTTCTGGAACGTGTCCATCCACTGCTCGCCAAGAAACATCCCGACTACGAAGCCATTTCCAGGCTCATCAAGGTTCGCGACGACCTGTTCATGGCGGGATTTCGGCCACGCCTGGCCAGCCCCATGATGCTCGCCATTCTTAGCCGTCTGAAAGACCGCGAAATGGGCAACGTGCTTTCCAAGCTGGGGTTCCGTGCCGCGGAAATTGACACGCTCGAGAGCTTCCCGGAGAAAGTCGCCGCTGCGGAAAAGGAACTCACCGGGAAGAAAACCAACAGCCCGATCGATGCCTACCATTTCATCGAGAAATTGCCCATGGAATACGTCGCCTACATCCTCGCGGAATCCAACAAGTCCGCGGCCGTCTCCAAACTGAAAGCCTTCCTCCACAAGTGGCGCCCCATCCGCATCGCTCTTCCCGCTGTCACCAATGAACTGGAAGCCCTCGGCATGCCGCGCGGTGCGAAATTCGATCAGGTTCTCGAAGACGTCTTCGCCGCTCAGCTCAACGGCCGCGGCAAGACTCCCGAAGAGCGCGAAAAAATGCTTCGCAAGCTTTCCGGCATCAAGGAAGCCCCCAAGAAAAAGGAAAAAGAGAAGAAGCCGGCCAAGAGCGCGGAGAAGCCCGCTGCGCCCGCAGCTCCCCAGACGAAACAGGCGGCCGCCAGCGCCCAGCGTGCGGCCAAGGAAAAGTTCCAGGCCGGCATGAAAGCCGCCGCCGCCAAAAAGAAGGCCAAGAAGTAACCGCCACCAACAGGCGCGGGGGGTCTTTTTTCGAGGCCACCGCGATGCATGGACTGCGAAGTGACATCGATTTGAGTTTTCTGAACGGCCGCGAAGTCATTCAACTGGCGATTGGTGCGTTCCAGACGCCGTTCGCTTTCGAGTACGAGTCTTATCAGATCTCCAACCCGGCCGCACCATTGGGGTCTAGCTTCGATCGCCCGACACTAGGAACTATCGAGCTTGCTTTCTCTGTCGCGTACTGACTTCGCTCCGAAGTTATCCACAATCCCGTTAATCCGGTTCGCATTTCTGCCCCCGCAGATTTACAATTAAATTCCATGGGCCAGCCGCAGTTTGTTCACTTGCATGTCCACACGGACTTCAGTCTTCTCGATGGTGCCTGCGAAACCACCGAGTTGCTCGATGAAGCTTCTCGCCAGAAGATGCCTGCCGTCGCCATCACCGACCACGGCAACCTCTTCGCCGCCGCCAATTTCTTTTATGAAGCCAGCAAGCGCGACGTCAAGCCCATCATCGGCTGCGAAGTGTACCTCGCCAAGGGCAGCCGCCACGATCGCGGCGAAAAGTCCGCGCCCGTGCGTTCGCTCCCCAATGGCGATCAAGGTGAAATCGAGCCCGGCGCGCGCGGCAGCAACCATCTGGTGCTCCTTTGCGAAAATCTCGAGGGCTATCACAATCTCATCAAGCTGGTCTCGGCGGGATTCCTCGAGGGCTTCTACTACAAGCCGCGCATCGACTACGACCTGCTTGCGAAGCACAACAAGGGCTTGATTGCCCTTTCCGCGTGCCTGCGCGGCCCGGTGACCGAATCCGTTGTCGAAGATCGCTTTGACCAGGCGCGCGAAAACGCCTACCGCCTTCGAGACATTTTTGGTAAAGGGAATTTCTTCCTGGAAGTTCAGGACCAGGGCCTGGAAATTGAAAAGGGCGTGAACCGCGACCTCGTTCGCCTGTCGAAGCAAACCGGTATCCCGCTGATCGCCACCAACGATTGCCACTATCTCCACCACGAAGACGCTCACGCGCAAGAGGTCCTGCTGTGCATACAGACCGGCAAGACCATGAGCGACACCCATCGCATGAAGTTTGCCACCGACCAGTTCTACTTCAAGAGCGCAGTGGAAATGGCAAAAGTATTTGGTGAATTGCCTGACGCTTTAAGCCGTACGGTCGATGTCGCTGCTCGTTGCAACGTCAAGATCGATCGCATCCCCAATGCTTTGCCGGAATTCAAGGTTCCGGAAGGCCACACGCCGGGCAGCTATTTTGAGCAAGTGGCCCGCGCGGGCTTCGCGCAACGCGTTCCGTATCTCGAAAAGCTCGCGAAACAGGGCGCGCTCCGCCATCCGCTCTCGGAATACGAGAGCCGCCTTTCGTTTGAAATCGAAATGATCAAGAAGATGCACTACGAGGGCTACTTCCTGATCGTTTGGGATTTTATCCATTACGCGCGCGCTCAGGAAGTCCCGGTAGGCCCAGGCCGCGGTTCCGCCGCCGGCAGTTTGGTCAGCTATGCCTTGCGCATCACGGACGTGGATCCGCTCCAGTACAATCTCCTCTTCGAGCGCTTCCTGAACCCCGAGCGCGTTTCCATGCCTGACATCGATATCGACTTCTGCATGCGCCGCCGCGGCGAGCTCATCGATTACGTCACGCACAAATACGGGCGCGAAAACGTCTCGCAGATCATCACCTTCGGCACCATGGCCGCCAAGGCCGCCGTGAAAGACGTCGGCCGCGCCATGGATATCCCGTACGGTGAAGTGGACCGCCTCGCGAAACTCATCCCCACCACACTTGGCATCGAATTGAAGGATGCTCTCGAAGAATCGCCTCAGCTGAAAGCGGCCATCGATGCCGATGAGAAGTTTAAGGACTTGATGAAGGTGGCCATGCGTCTGGAAGGTCTTTCGCGCCACGCCTCCACTCACGCCGCCGGTGTGGTCATCTCCCCGCAGCCGCTCACGGAACTGGTCCCCGTTTACAAGACCAACCGCGACGAAATCACCACGCAGTACGACATGACCGCGCTTGAGCGCATCGGACTGCTCAAAATGGATTTCCTCGGTCTCACCACCCTTACCGTGCTCTTCGACACAGTGAAGATGATCGAGAAGAATCGCGGCGTCAAAATCGAGATCGACAATCTCCTGCTCGACGACGAAGCCACCTACAAACTCTTTTCCCGCGGCGATACCACCGCCATCTTCCAGTTTGAATCACACGGCATGCGCGACATCCTTCGTCGCTACCACCCTTCGCGCATCGAAGATCTCACCGCTCTCAACGCTCTCTATCGTCCCGGCCCCATTCAGGGCGGCATGATCGACGATTTCATCAATCGCAAGCACGGCAAAACCAAAGTCACCTACGAGCTCCCTCAGCTCAAAGACATCCTGGAAGAAACCTACGGCGTAATCCTGTATCAGGAACAGGTGATGCAAATCGCCAACTGCCTGGCCAGTTTCTCTCTGGGCGAAGCGGACATCCTTCGTCGCGCCATGGGCAAAAAGAAAAAGGAGGAAATGGCCGCGCAGCGCGCCAAATTCCTTGCTGGCTGCGCCAAGAACAAAATCCCGGAAAAGAAGGCCGAGCGCATCTTTGACCTGATGGAGGAGTTCGCAGGCTACGGCTTCAACAAGTCGCACTCTTGCGCTTATGCCTTGCTCGCCTACCAGACCGCCTACCTCAAGACCCACTACCCGGTGGAATTCATGGCCGCGCTGCTCACTTCGGAAACCGGCAACACCGAGAAGGCTGTCAAGTACATCAACGAAGCCCGCGGCATGGCCATCTCCATCCTTCCTCCCGATGTGAACGAAAGCGATCTGTACTTCACGCCCGTAGGCGATTCCATTCGCTTCGGGTTGGCCGCGATCAAGAACGTCGGTGAGAACACCGCCAAGGCCATCCGCGAATCCCGCCTCAACGCCGGCGAATTCAAGTCGCTCTACGATTTTTGCGAACGCATTGAGACTCGTTTCCTCAATAAGCGCGTTTTTGAAAGCCTCATCAAATCTGGCGCTGTCGATTCCCTTGGCGGCCGCGAGCAAATGCTCGCCTCGGTCGATGACGCCATCAACGCTCTGCAACGAGCTGCACGCTCCAAGGAATCCGGCCAGCACGGCCTCTTCTTTGGCGGTGGCAGTTCTGAGCCCAAGGTGCACTTCGAGTTGCGCGATGCTTCCTCGTGGAGCGAAGAAGAACGCCTGGCCAGCGAATATGCCATGCTCGGTTTCTACGTTTCCGGCCATCCACTGGAAAAATACAGTTCGCTGCTGAAAGAAATGAGCGTCCTTTCGCTCGAGCAGGTGGAAGGGCAGCGCAACGGGAAGGAACTCATGGTCGCGGGCTTGATCGTGGGCACACGGCCAATGCGCTCGCGCAAGGGCGCCCGTTGGGCCATCTTCACCTTGCAGGATATGACCGGCGTGCAGGAACTCCTCACGTTTCCGGAAAGTTTTGCGCGCCTGGAAAATATTCTGAAGCCCGGCACCCCCCTGCTTCTCAAAGTAAAGGTGCAGATCGAAGAAGCTGGCACACGCCTTTCCCTGCAGGAGGCTCGCCGCCTTCAGGATCTCGCGCAACGCGCGGCGGCGTCCGAATTCCGGGTCCGCGTGGACATGCAAACGCTCAGCGAGGACGCCATGGAGCGGCTCGAGGCGCTTTTTGCCAAGGCCCCCGGCCCCAGTGTTGTCATCTTTGAACTGCGCTCGCCCGACGGCACCGTGGCCATGCTACAGTCTCAGCAACGGGTCCGTGTTCAGCCCGAGCTTGTCGAGGCCGTGCGCCAGATTTGCGGCCAGCAGGCCATCCAGATGGTGGCGTAATGTGTGCTGCTAGAGAAAAAAAAACCGCGACCGCGGTAGAGCGCCAGAAGGAAATCGACCGGCTTGAGAAGGACGTCGAGGAATTACGTCGCTTGGCCAGCACCGACGGCGGCGAAGCGGAGCTGGAGCGCCTGAAGCTGCAGGTTGTTGAACTTCGCCGCGAGTTTTATGCGCACATGGGCCCGTGGCAGCGCGCCCAGATCGCTCGGCACCCGCAGCGGCCTTATACGATGGACTGGATTAACCTGCTCATCAGCGACTTCGTTGAACTGCACGGAGACCGCGGCTTTGGCGACGACAAAGCCCTCATCGCCGGTATGGGCAAGTTTCGCGGACGCCCCGTTGCCATCATCGGCCACCAGAAGGGCCGCGACACCAAGCAGCGCGTCATCCGCAATTTCGGCCAGCCCAAGCCTGAGGGTTATCGCAAAGCTCTGCGCATCATGAAGCTGGCGGCCAAATACAATCGCCCCGTGCTTACGTTCGTCGATACTCCCGGCGCTTATCCCGGCATCGACGCCGAAGAACGCGGCCAGGGCGAAGCCATCGCGCGCAACCTCCTGGAAATGGCTCGCCTCCCGGTTCCCATCATCGTTACCGTGACGGGAGAAGGCGGGTCAGGCGGCGCTCTGGCCATCGCCATCGGCGACCGCGTCAATATCCTCGAAAATGGCTTCTACTCGGTGATTTCTCCTGAGGGTTGCGCCTCCATCATCTGGCGCGACTCCACCAAGGCGGAAACTGCCGCCATCGCCATGAAGATCATGGCCAACGACTTAAAAGAGCTAGGCATTATCGATGAAATTATTCCCGAGCCCGATGGCGGTGCTCACGCCGACCACGAGGGCGCGGCCAAGCTGTTCGGCGAAGTCCTCGAACGCCAGCTCCTGGCCCTCTCGAATCAACCCGCCAAAGAGCTAGTCGATTCCCGCTACCAGAAGTTCCGCCACATGTGCCAGTTCTTCGACATCCTCAAGTAACCGGTCCTCGGCCACCCCCGTAGCACATTCGCAACGTACCGCTCATCCAATCGTTGTTCCTGGTCGCCGCTCGACCTAATCTGAATAGGCACCAGCCGCCCAAAGGACAGGCCACACCATGTCGGAACCGTTCCGTCCGTACGAAAAGCTCGTGGACATCACCATCCTCGGCAAGAAATTCCAGGTGCCAGAACGCAACTCGCTGCTGCGGTGCTTCCAGTTCATCAGTCCGGAGACCATCCCGTACGGCCGTTTCTGCTGGAATCAGGATTGCCAATATTGCCGCGTCACCTGTCAACTTCCCGACGACGACGAGCCTCGCGAGATGCTCTCCTGCAAGTTCATCGTCATGCCCGGCATGGAAGTCACGGAGATGAGCCAGGAGCTGAAGTGGTGTCTGCGCTCCAAGCTCGCTGCCCACGCTACGGCCTCCAAATAAAATAGCGCTGCCCGCGCAACTCTTTTCCAGCACCAGGGTTTGCATCGCTGGCCCGGCGGTTGCGCTCTCCCGTTGCTCTTCTCGCTCCCGATCCTGCCGCGCCGCCGCCGGGCTTAAGCCATTCACTTGACGACTCTTACATCTGTCCGGCCGCTGTCCAAGCCCTGTACCTCGACCCATTTGCCTCCCGCGCCGTTCTGCTCTACGATTTCCCTATAGCATGAGTACCAGCTCCTTTTTGCCTTGCGATGGCTGCGGTCAGCCAGCCTCTCCGGATCATTTTGCTCGTCGCCTTCAACGCCTGGAATGGTCCACTCGCTATCGCCCGGTTCACATCCAAACCTTGCTCCTCTGCGCTTTTCCTCCCGCCCAAGACTCCTGTTTTCTGTATTCCGAGGTGCTGCCGCCGGATGGCGAGGCCGCACACCTCCTCGACGCCCTTCAAATCCCTTGGGAAGGAAAGCCCCCGGGTAGCTATGTGGGTGAATTCCAGAAGCGCGGCTTATTTTTGATGCATTTGTTGGAATGTTCTCTGGACCAACCCAGTCTTACAGAAGAGGGGCTGAGAAGCCGTTTGGCAGCGCATCTGCCACTGGCGACTGCCCGCATTCGCCGCTCGCTGAAGCCCAAGCGTGTGCTGCTGATCTCACCGGAATTGCGGGAGGTGACAGGGGAATTGACCGAATCGTTTCTCGGCTGTCCGGTGCTGTTACACTTGGATAAGCCCTTCGAGATCATGAAGAAGGATGGAGGGAGCGAAATTGCAGCGTTTCGCCTGGCGTTGGAAGGTGCGCGATCCGGCGCTTCATTGTGATGGCCGTCACTGATAAAAGTGACGCCTTAACGCAATCTTCCATCCGCGGGCACAAGTTCTTCGGTATGATAGGATTTCGGCCCAGAAGACATATAGCGGCAGAGGTGATTTGTGCAGCAACGCGCCAAATTCGGAGTCGGTATCGGTGTAATCGTTTTTGCCTTGTCCTTCCTCGCTTGGCTGGGCTACGGTGAGAGCAAGACCTACTACCACACCATCGCTGAATACCAGACCCTGCAGGGTTCTGCGCGCTCGCATCGCATGCGTTTGGCTGGCACGGTCGCGCCGGGAAGCATTCGCCACACCGCTGGCCGCGTGGAATTTGTTTTGGAAGAGCAGGGTAAGCAACTGCCAGTAAGCTACATCGGCACCGATCCGTTGCCCGATACCTTCGTCGACAAATCGCAAGCTCTCGTGGAAGGCCGTCCGGGTGACGACGGCCGGTTCGTCGCCGAGCACGTACAGGCGAAATGCGCATCCAAGTATGAAGCGGCGCCAGGTGGGGACAAGCCCGTTCCAACTGCTGACACACAACAAAAAAGCAGTATGTAGCGTGGCCAGCGCAAAAAATTAGCCGGGGAGAGGCGGAAGGTATGGATGTATTTGGATCATTTGCTCTTCTGCTCGCGTTCGTTTGTGCAGTTTACGCGTTCGTCGGCGGCATCGCCGCGATCAAAACGCGCCACCCACTGTTGGTTAAGAGCACTCGCCAGGCCGGCATTGCCACTTGCGTCCTCGTCTTTCTCGGCACTCTGAGCCTCGAATACCTGCTGTTCACCGACAATTTCTCCGTGGCCTACGTTGTGTCGCACAGCAATCGCGATCTCTCCACTTTCTATAAAGTCGCCGCGCTCTGGTCGGGCCAGGAAGGCTCGCTGCTGTTCTGGAGTTGCCTCCTCTCCGTTTACGTCATCTCGGTTCTGATCGCCTATCGCAACAAGAACGGCGAACTGATGCCCTATGTTGGCGTGGTCCTCGCCGGCGTGCAGATTTTCTTCCTCACTCTGAACAATTTCGTGGAAAGCCCGTTCAAGACTCTTGCCGCCGTGAACGCCAGCGGTGTCATGGCTCCGTTTGTCCGCATGGACGGCAACGGTCTGAATCCTCTTCTGCAATATCCGGAAATGGTGATTCATCCGCCGAACCTCTATTCCGGCTATACCGGCTTCACCATTCCGTTTGCCTTTGCGCTTGCGGCCTTGCTGGCGCGCTATCCCGGCGAAAAGTGGATTCACCTTACGCGCAAATGGACCATGATCGCCTGGTGCTTCCAGTCGCTTGGCATTCTCCTCGGCGCACATTGGGCTTACGCGGTCCTCGGCTGGGGCGGCTACTGGGGTTGGGACCCGGTGGAAAACGCTTCGCTCTTGCCTTGGCTTACAGGCACGGCTTTCCTTCACTCCGTCATGATGCAAGAAAAACGCGGCATGATGAAGGTCTGGAACGTTTGGCTGGTGTTCTCCACGTTCCTGCTCTGTATTCTCGGCACGTTCCTCACGCGCAGCGGCGTGGTCAGTTCCGTCCACGCCTTCGCCAACTCGCAAATCGGTCCATGGTTTGTCGGCTTCATGGCCATCATCCTGGTCGTGTGCTTCGCGGCCTACATCAAGAATCGCGATTATCTGGCCAGCGAGAATCATCTCGACTCTCTTGTTTCGCGCGAGTCCAGCTTCCTGTTCAACAATCTGCTGTTTCTCGTTGCCTGTCTCGCCGTTCTCTCGGGCACGCTTTTCCCGGTCTTCTCCGAGTGGTTTTCCGGTTCGCGCATTAGTGTCGGCGCGCCATTCTTTAACAAGATTATGATTCCCATTGGCCTGGCCATCCTGTTTCTTACCGGCGTTGGCCCGCTTCTCGCCTGGCGAAAGACTTCTCCCGACAGCATGAAGCGCAACTTCGGTTGGCCGCTGATTACCGGCATTTTCGGAACCGTGATCTTCTATCTTCTGGGTTACCGCGCGGCCTGGTCGCTGGTCTGCTTGTATCTGTGCGTCTTCGTTGCAGCGACCATCTTCATGGAGTTCTATCGCGGCGGCAAAGTCATCTCCGCCCGTAGCGGTATGAACATCATCATGGGCATGCACGAACTCGCCATGCGCAATACCCGTCGCTATGGCGGCTACGTCATTCACTTCGGCATGGTCCTGATCTTCGTCGGCCTGGCCGGCGCCGCCTTCAACAAAGACGTGCTGAAGTCCATGAATATGGGCGATTCCATGCAGATTGGCCCGTATACCCTGGTCCTGCAGAGCGCCGACGCCACCGCTGAAAAGAACTACACGGCGCAGCGCATGATCATCGAAGTCCTCAAGAACAATAAGCAGATGATGTTGCTCTATCCCGAAAAGCGCCGCTTTCAGGGTGACAATCAGGAATCTGGCACCATGGTGTCCATTTATTCCTCGCTGCGCGAAGACCTTTACGTTGTCTACTCCGGTCAGGACCCGGACACCAACATGCCTGTCGTTCACGCCTACTTGAATCCGCTGGTGAAATGGATCTGGCTGGGCGGCTGCATCGTGGTCTTCGGCACCTTGCTCGCGCTGGCGCCGAATCGCCGCGTCGCAATCGCTCTCTCTGCCGTCCCCGAGCCCGCGGCATCTCCCGTAGTTCCTGCTTTGAATCCATCTGTCACCCTGCGAGAAGGCCATGACTAGAAGTAATTTGACAACTGGCCTTCGGGAGGGCACGGCTTCAGCCATGCCGAAAAGCCGAGCTAAGACGTGGGCTTTAGCCCCTGAGGCCTCGGGATTTCTCACTGCCCAGATTCACGACATGCGTCCCAAGCCGCGCAGACTCTTCTTCCTCGCACTCATACTGAGCCTGGCGATCGTGCCGCTCGTGGCCGTAGATCTCCATGCCTATTCCGATCAAGCCAAGCAAATCGGCATGCACCTGAAGTGCATGTGCCGCGGTTGCGACATGAGTGCGGGCGGTTGCTCGCATCCAGGCGGCGCATTTTCTGGCCCCTGCGAAACTGCCAAAGGCATGCTGAACGATGTTGACGCGCATCTGGCCAAAGGCGAAACGCAAGAACAGATCATCCAGGCTTTCGTGAATCAATATGGCGCCATCGTATACGTCGAGCCGCCCAAGCATGGCTTCGGAATAGTCGCCTGGGTTATGCCTTTTTTCTACGCGATCCTCGGCATTGCGCTGGTCGCCTTTATCATCAGAAAGTGGTTGAAACCGCGGCCAATCACGACATCTGGTTCGGGCCCCACAATCTCCAATGAGTCGCTCGATCGTCTCCGCGCCCAAGCCGCCCGGGACACAGAGGACTAACGCCATGCCCCTCGCCCTCACACTCCTGCTCCTTGAAGCCTCCTCTGCGGACTACGCCGTCCTCGGTGCTTGCCTGGGCCTGGCTGCCGCCGTTTTCCTTTTCGTCTTCTACATCCATCCCGACGCGTCCGACCTGGCGCCGCACCGCACCAAACTCGATCAGCTTCTCGAGCGCCGCGACGCCATCTACGACAACTTGCGCGACCTGAAATTCGAGTATCGCTCCGGAAAATATTCCGAAGGCGACTACGAATCCATGAAAAACGTCCTGGAGAATGAAGCCGCAATGGCACTCACTGAAATTGAACAGGTCACTGAATCACAGGTGCGCCGCCCGCGTCCTGCTCGTCCGGCCACCGTGGAGCGGGGCGCTCGATGAAGGCTATTTGGCCGCGCCTTCTTTCCCTCTCACTCACAGGATTCCTCTCCGCCGCCGCTCATGCCGGCACGCTTAGCGGTACGGTGATCAATCGCAGCACCGGCAAAGCGACGCCGAACATCGATCTGACGTTACTGAGCCCCACTCAGGGCATGCGCGAACTCGGCTCTTCTCGGAGCGATGCCCAGGGACACTTCACCGTCACCAACGATGCCATCGGCACGGCGCCCGTCCTCGTTCGCGCCACCTATCACGACGTCAGCTACAATACCTTTGCTCCTCCCGGCCGGCCCAACGTTGAAGTCGAAATCTACGAGCTTTCCAAAGACATCAAGACCGTCTCCATCGCCAACCACATCATCATTTTTCAGCCCGGCAACGACAAACTGATCGGCGCCGAAGAGTACGTCGTTCGCAACGCCTCACAGCCGCCGCAAGCCTACTTCCGTAACGAGGGCAACTTCGAATTTACGATTCCGGAAAAAGCCACGCTGCAACAGGTTTCTACCGTCAACGCCTCGGGCATGTCTGTTCAGCAGGCATCTATCGACAAGGGCAAGGGGCACATCGCCATCGCGTATCCTTTTCGTCCGGGTGACACTTCCATCCGTCTCTCTTACGAAATGCCGTATTCCGCCAGCGCCACATCTCTGAAGCTCACCGCCGTCTATCCCGGCGTGAATACGCTCGTTGCCGTTCCTCCCGGAGTCACTGTGACCGGCGAGGGCCTCACCGCTGCAGGCCAGCAAGAAGGCATGTTTCTGTTCACGCATGAGCCGCTGGCCGCAAAAGCCAGTTTCACGGTGAAGCTATCCGGTGTAGCCGCGCCGCAAGCCGCTGACGCGGGTGCGGGCGACGGACAAGGCGCGGGCCAGGGCGGAATGCCGCAGGAAGGGAACTCGCGCACGCAAACCCAGGACGTGCAAGCCGTGCCCGGTCGCCTAAACGAGTTCAAGTGGCCTTTGCTGATTCTGCTGCTGGCTGGTTTCGCCGGCCTCGCAATTCTCTTAAGCCGCAAGCAAGTCGTGGTTGTGCAGGGCCCGGCGGACGAAGTCGACATCCCGGCATCCCCTGCTGCGCAGAAAAAATCGGCGAAGGCCAAACCGGCCCCGGCTCCTGCTCCGGCGCGCGCCCCAGCGCCGGACGCCTCGACTACATCGGCTTCGGCGGCGGTGTTGGCTGCTTCGGTCGCGTCGGTCAACGCGCAGGTGAACTCCAGCCTCGAGACGCTGAAAGACGATGTTTTTCGCCTGGAATTGCGCAAGCAAGCCGGCACGATTTCCGATGAAGATTACGCCCGCGAAAAGACGCGCGTAGAAAAGCTCCTGCGCGATCTCGTGCGCGGGTAGGCGTTTCGCTATTTTCTCCCGTGACTGCGAAAACTCTACCTCCAACCGGCCTTCGCTTTGACAACGTCGATAAGCGTTATGGCGGCCTCTACGCTCTTCGCCACGTCTCCCTGGAAATCGCTCCTGGCGAATGCCTCGTCCTTGCAGGACGCAACGGCTCCGGCAAGACCACCCTTCTGCGCATCGCTGCGCAAATTGTTCTGCCTACAGCCGGCAAGTTGACGTTTCCCGGCGCCGCTCCCAACACTTCCAATGGACGCCCCGGCTATGTCGGGCACTCCACCATGGTCTACGATGAACTCTCCGCCGAAGAAAATCTCGTGCTCTTCGCCAAACTTCAAAAGGTCGACAATCCCGCCGCTCGCGCCGAAGATCTGCTTCGTGAAGTCGGCCTCTTCGAGCGTCGCGACTCCCTGGTCCGCACTTTCTCCCGCGGCATGCGCCAGCGCATCGCCATCGCCCGTGCGCTCATTCATCGCCCCTCGGTGTTGCTCTTCGACGAGCCCGCCACGGGCCTCGATCCTCTCGGCATCACTTGGCTCGCCAATGCTCTCCGCGAAATGCACCGCGCTGGCGGCACTATCCTCATGAGTCTTCACGGCGAGTCGGAAATTTCCGCTCTCGCCACCCGCGCCGTGCACATCGATGCAGGAAAAATCATCGCCGACACCAGCACTGGCGGCGCCTCGCTCCATTCCGTCCTCACCTTCGGAGCTGCCTGACCGCCATGAGCCTCCTTTCCAACACCTCCGTCCTGCTTGGCAAGGAGCTTCGCACCGAGTTCCGCTCCCGCGAACTCCTCACCACCACCTGCGTCTTCATCATCATCGTTCTCGTGCTCTTCAGCTTCACCGTTAATCCCGGTACCGAAGAAGCCCGTCAATTCGCTCCCGGGCTTCTCTGGCTGGCCATCCTGTTTGCTGCTTCCCTGATGTTTCAGTCATGCTTCCTGCGGGAACAGGTCAACGATACCCTCAGCTCGCTCCGTCTCGCCGTCAACGACCCTTTCTCCATCTTCCTCGCCAAACTTGCCGCCAACACCCTGTTCCTTCTCCTTACGGAACTCGTCATGCTTCCCATCTTCGCGGTTTTTTACAATATTCCCGTTCTCCCGAACCTTCCTGTTCTCATCCTTGTGCTCTTTGTTGGCAGCCTCGGCATCGCTATTACCGGCACTGCGATCTCGGCCATCTCCGCGCAAGCCCGCATGCGCGAACTTCTGCTTCCGCTGCTGCTCTTGCCCCTTCTCACACCCGTTCTCGTGGTCAGCTCTATCGTCACGGCTGGCCTGCTCGACCGCAACCCCGTCGTACAATGGAAGGGAATTGCTTTCCTGGGAGTTTTTGATCTGATCTTTTTGACGGCCTTATGGCTTTTCGGCCAATATTTTCTGGAGGAATGACCCGTGATGGCAAAACGCATTCTCTTCGGCGCCGTGGCTGTGTTGCTGGTGGTTGCGGCCGCCTACGCCAATTTCTTCGTGGCTCCCACGGAACGCACCATGGGCCTCATTCAGCGCATCTTTTATTTTCACGCAGCCACCGCTTGGGCCGGCGAGATGGTTTTCTTCGTCTGCTTCGTGGCCAACCTTCTTTACATCTGGAAGCGTCGTGATCAATACGACTGGCTCGGCGTCACTTGTGCCGAAGTCGGCCTTGCCTGCATCACCATTGTTCTCATCACCGGGCCCATTTGGGCTCATCCCGTTTGGGGCATCTGGTGGACCTGGGATGCCCGCCTGACTTCCACCTTCGTGCTCTGGCTGCTTTACGTTTCCTACTTGCTCTTGCGTTCTCTCATCGAGGAGCCCGGCCGCCGCGCACTCCTCAGCGCTCTCTTCGGCGTTTTCGCCTTTCTCGATGTTCCGCTGGTCTTTTTTTCCATTCGCTGGTGGCGCACCCAGCATCCCGCACCGGTCATCATGGGTGGCTCGGGCTCCGGTCTTGACCCCATCATGAGCAAAGTCTTCTTCTTTAACGTTTTCGTTATGCACGTATTTGTTGCGTTCCTGATTGTCGAACGTTACATCCTTGAGAAATTGCGGCACGATGTCGATCTTCTTCAGCGGGAAGCGGAGGCACAGTGAAAAACCTGGACAGTGTTTTTGCGGCGTACATTATCGGATGGGGAATCTTCTTCGTCTTTTTGCTCTCCATCGTCAAGCGCACCTCCGCTCTTCGTTCCGAAATCGAGCGCCTGAAAAACTCTTTCCCGCGCGCCAAGTGATCTATCCGGCTCTGTCGCGGCCCGGTCAGGTTTCGCGGTTCTGGGTTTAGGGGGTCGGATCTTTCAGGTCCGACATATTCGAAGCCCCACAAAATGCGCTGCAGCCCCTGAGGATTCCGAGTATGTTTTTGTTGCGGCTGAACCCAGCGGAAGAAAAATGTGACAAAATCAGTGACTGTGAATACCAAAAAACGCGTTGGCATCGTCCTCTTCCAACTGGGCGGCCCGGATTCCCTCGATACCGTCGAACCCTTCCTGCGCAATCTCTTTCTTGATCCCGACATCATTCCCCTCGGTCCCATGAATTTCATTCGTGGCCCTCTCGCCCGCTACATCGCCAAGAAGCGCAGCGTTCCCGTTGCCCAGCGTTACGCCATGATCGGCCGCCGTTCTCCGATTGGCATCCTCACCGAGCGCCAGCGAACCAAACTCGTCGCCGCGCTTCAGCCATACATCGATCCCGTTGCTGTCACCGCTATGCGCTACTGGAAGCCGCATACCGAAGACGCCGTCGCCGCGCTCAAAAACGCCGGCCGCCTCGATGAACTCGTTCTTCTCCCGCTCTATCCTCACTATTCCTACGCCACCACACTGAGCAGCCTAAAAGAGTGGCGCCGCGTCTACGGCGAGCCTCACGACGACCTTCCCGAGCGCAGCATCGACCATTTCTATGATCACCCGCTTTACATCCAGGCACTCACCACCAACATCGGCAAAATTCTGCGCCAGTTTCCCGACAGCTCCCGCATTCAACTGATCTTCAGCGCGCATGGCCTGCCCATGAGCCTGGTCGAAAAAGGTGATCCCTACCCTCGCCACGTTGCCGAAACCGTGCGCCTGGTTTGCGAGCAGGGAGCCGCGCGCTTTCCCAATTGGCCGCGCACCCACATCCTCTGCTTCCAGAGCAAAGTCGGCCCCGCCAAGTGGCTTGAGCCATCCTTCCTCGGCACGCTCGAACGCCTGGGCCATGAAGGCGTCAAGGAAGCCCTCGTCGTGCCAATCTCCTTCGTCACCGAGCACATCGAGACGCTCCACGAAATCAACATCGACGGCCGCATCGACGCCAGAAAATGGGGCATCGATCGTTTCCGCATGATGCCCGCCGTCGGCGACTCCCCGCTGTTCGTCGGCGCCTTAAAAGACCTGGTCCTCCGCGCCGCCGAAGTCCCCCACGACCAATCCCCGTAACTCACTCCTTCAGGGTGAGGCCGTTGCTTGCCTTTGTTCGGACTTACGATCAAACCACGGGCTTAATCCTTCCTTCGCTCTGGTCTCTGCTTTTCTGTTTACAATTCTAGTGGCCGGTCGTTAGACCGGTTCTTTTCTTGGGTCGTCTTCTCCTCGCTTGTCAACCCGACCGGAGCGCCGGTGCCTTTCAGCTGGCGCAAGGTGGAGGGATCGCGGCGGCATGGCTCCCAAGGTCTTCTGCTCGGAGTGCGACGCTCGCCTTCGTCTCCAACGTAGCGCTCTGGATTTTATCCCCGCTTTAATCGCCCATCCCGTAGCTCACACCCTCAGGGGTGAGGCTGTTCCGTTCCGTCGCCACTGCTCGAATTCGCTCTTCCGTTTCCAAGTTTTCCTTGCTAAAGTTCTCCGCGGTTCAGGGCGCTAGGCCGCCGGTCTGACGCACCTTGCGGTATAATTCTCGTTTCGGGAATTGGGGCCCGAAATCATGAAGGCGACGTATCATCCGGGAATTCACAAATTCGCGATTTTTGTAGTGTGTTGGGCCACGCTGCTACTCACCGCTGGCGCCTTGGTGACGTCGAAAGACGCGGCCTTGGCCGTCGCGGACTGGCCCACCTCGTTTGGCACTTGGTTTCCGCCACTTCGTTTGCTCACCGGCGGCGCATTGTATGAACATTCCCACCGCGTGATTGCCTTCATCCTAGGCGTATTCATCACCATTCTTGCCGGACTGCTCTGGAAAAACGAAGAGCGTCCCTGGCTCCGGGCCCTCGGCTTTATCGCGCTTGGCGGCGTAATCCTTCAGGGCATTCTCGGGGGTCTCACTGTCCTGAAGCTGCTGCACTACTGGTTGCCGGTGATGCACGCCTGCACCGCTGAAATCATGTTTGCCATCCTGGTCAGCATCGCCTGCTTCACCAGCCACTGGTGGATGGAGAGTCTCCCGCAATACGAAGATCAAGGGGCCCCGCCGATCCACTCGATTGTCACGCTCAATGCTGCCGTGATTTTCCTGCAGGTTCTCGCTGGCGCCGGCTTCCGCCACCAGTACATCTCCGTGAAGCCCCACGTCATCGGTTCCGTCGTTGTTCTCGGCATGATCATGTGGACCGCCTCTGTGCTGCGTCGTCGCTTTGGCCAAGTCCCGGAAATTTCCCGCGTGCGCATGATGCTTCACGCCATTGTCGGCATACAGATTCTCCTCGGCCTAGGCTCGTTGTGGTCGCGCATTGCCACCGCCAGTGATCCTCAGCCCATGCCCGTGATGGTTGCCTTTACCGTGGTTCACACCGTTGTGGGCGCGATCCTGTTCGCCACCTCTATCGTCGCGGTGCTTTTGTGTTATCGTCTTGTCCCCCGCAAACGCGAAATGATCTTTGCCACTACGCGAGGGGAGGTGCCCGCTCAATGAGCACAGCCCGGACTACGGAGCTAACACCATCCAACAAGCTGGGCGCTTACATCTCGCTCACCAAGCCCGACGTTTCTTTCCTGGTGCTGATGACCACCGGCGCCGGATTCTACATGGGCGCTCGCGGTCCTATCGATTGGCTGCACATGCTCCACGTCGTTTTCGGCACCATGATGATTGCCGCCGGGACCGCCGCGCTGAACCACTACATCGAGCGCGAGTCTGACCGCTACATGCGCCGCACCGCGTCTCGTCCGCTTCCCACGGGCCAGCTCACGCCCGCGGAGGCTCTGCGCTTCGGCGTGGTGCTCTGCATCGCTGGCGCAATCGACCTGTACTTCGTCGCAGGCTATCTCGCTTGCCTGCTCGGCGTAGTCACCAGCGTCAGCTATTTGCTCGCCTACACCCCGCTAAAGAAGCGCACCGTGTGGGCCACCTTCATTGGCGCCATTCCCGGCGCTATTCCGCCCATGATTGGTTGGGCTGCCGCCACCGGTAAACTCGACGCCGGAGCTTGGCTGCTCTTCGCCATTCTGTTTTTCTGGCAGTTCCCGCACTTTCACGCCATTTCCTGGATGTACCGCGAAGATTACGCCCGCGCCGGAATTCTGATGCTTCCGGTCGTCGATAAGGACGGCACGCGCACCTTTCGCCAGATCATCCTCTACGCCGCCACCCTGGTAGCCGTCAGCCTGCTGCCCGCCATCATGGGCTTTGCCGGCGTGCTCTATTTCTTCGGCGCCCTGGTCACCTGCACGGCGTTGGTGCAAGTCTGCCTCTGGGCCGCCCACGCCAAAACCAATAGCCGCGCCAAGTGGCTGATGCACGTCACGGTCATGCACATCCCGATCCTGCTGGGCCTGATGATGTACGACAAGCTACCCCGCTGAGATATGCAGTGCAGCGGCTCGCCGCCGCACTGCATATCTCGAATCGAAAGGTTCATCATGTCCCACGCCGCCCTCAACGCCGCGCTCAACGGCACCAGCGCCGTTCTCCTCGCCGCCGGCTACTCCGCCATCCGTTCCGGCAAGATCGCCCTGCACAAAAAGCTCATGGTTTCCGCTTTCATCGTTTCCTGCGCCTTCCTCGTTTCCTATCTCATCTACCACTTTCGCATCCGTCAAGTGATCCACTTCGCGGGTCAGGGCTGGATTCGCCCTGTCTATTTCACTTTGCTTACCTCGCACACCATTCTCGCCATCGTCATCGTACCCATGATCATCGTCACCCTGCGTCGCGCCTGGCTCCAACGTTTCGACCAGCACCGCGTCATCGCCCGCTGGACCCTCCCTCTCTGGTTCTACGTCTCCGTCACCGGCGTGATCGTCTACTTCATGGTCTACCAGCTATACGCCCCTCGCTGACCTCGCATCCTATCTTCTGCACGCCCCTATTTTGTGTGATGATAGGGCCACACTCAGTCAGCTCGAAGGCATACATGAGATCGCTATCCATCTTGTGTCTCCTGCTCACCTCGTCCACATTTCCCTTCCGCAGCGCGCAGTCGCCAACAACCTCTCCAACTCCCAACAAGGAAACCGCTAGCGTTGCCGGTAATGTTGTCCGCCGCGATACAGGCGAAGCCCTCAAGAAAGCCAGGGTCGGTCTCCACGCCCGCAGCAGCAACGGCGTTTCTCTCTTCTGTCTCACGGATGAACAAGGCCACTTCCTCATCGAGGACATTCCTGCCGATTCCTACGCCGTGGTGGTCTCTCGCAACGGTTATGTCGATGCGCAGTACGGCCAAAAGACCGTAAACGGTCCCGGCGCGATTCTGACCTTGGTTGCCGGCCAGCGCATGACCGACTTGGTTTTCAAACTTGCGCGCACCGCAGTCATCTCCGGCCACGTGTTCGACGAAGATGGCGAGCCTGTTCCCCAGGCTGAAGTCATGACCTATCGCGCTTCGAAGAAACCGGGAAACGAGGAACGCAACTATGATCAGGTCACAACCAACGATCTGGGGGAATTTCGCATCTTCGATCTGTCGCCCGGCCGCTACTATATTGCGATCAACTACCGCCACGAGGGTCCACACAGGATGTCTACAGCGCCCAAGTCAAAACCAGAACCAGGTTATTTGCCCAGCTACTATCCCAACACCACCGACACGTCGAAAGCTGAGGCAATTTCCGTCGGACCCGGTGACGAAATTCGCGGGGTAGATTTCTTCTTGCGACCTTCCCACATGGTCACAGTGAGCGGAAGGATAATCAGTACGCAGGCTGGGGCTTCCTCTGCTTGGGGAACCATTTCGCTCCGTCCGCGTGGCTCAGGTTTGGCGCAGGCGCTTCACGGAATCAATGATAACTTCCAAATGAAAGACGGCAACTTCGTGATCCCCAACGTGCCGCCCGGTTCCTATGTCCTTGCGGCGAATTGGATGGACCGCGAAACGAGGGAGATGCACACGGCGCGTCGCCAACTGGATATTGGCAATGCCGACTTGGAAGGCGTCACCCTCATGATTTCCCGGGGCGCTGATATTCCCGGCCGGGTCATCTTCGAAGGAGCGCCGGCCATTGATTTTGATGACCTCTTCATCAGTCTGGCGGCCGCCGAGGACGAAGAGTTTGGAGTCCCTGGCCAATCGGCAAAGCAGGACGGCACGTTTCGGTTCAAGAATATTCCTGAGGGTACCTACCGGGCTGCCGTTTTTGCACGGGGCATGCGTGGTAAGTTCTTCTTGAAGTCTGCTCGGTATGGCACAACGGCAGTAGGCGACGCGGGCTTCGCTGTTCAGCCGGGTGCCGAATTGTCCCTTGAACTGACGTTGAGCTGGCGCGCGCCGCAGCTCACTGGCGTCGTTCTCAACGCCGATTCGCTTCCCGCCGTTGGTGCCAGCGTTGTACTTGTCCCTGATCCTCCGCATCGCGACGCGCAGCATAGGTACGATACAGCGGTGACCGACCAAAACGGGAAATTCACCATGACCGGCATTACGCCAGGTGACTACAAACTCTTCAGTTGGGAGACCCCGGAAGATTCCGATCCCGACGCCGACTGGCTCGATCCCGATTGGCTAAAGCCCTATGAAACCAAGGGCGAGTCGATACACCTGGAAGAGGGCGACAAAAAATCCGTTAATCTCACGCTCATCGAAACGCCCAGCGCATCTCCCGCAGCGAATTAGCTTGTCGACTTTATGAGCCAACTGAAATTGTCATTCCGAGGTAAGACATTGTCATTCCGAGCGAAGCGAGAAATCGCTCCTTTCTTGGCGTTTTCGTGGTACCGGGAGGAAGGGAGTGTGGGAGTGAGGAATCTCTCTTTCATGGGTTTCGGCGACGCCGTTTTATGATGTGATGCGGGAGGCCATGATTTCAGTCCTGCCGGAAGTGCTTGCTCTGCTGTCCGGCTCTAGCCGCGGAAGCCTCCGAATTTCTTTGCTGTATTCTCAGGCATATCACTGCATGATGGGCCTATGAACATCCTCCTCTTCGGCGCATCAGGTTCCGCGGGCGGTGCGGTCCTGTCCGCTTGCCTTTCCACGCCGCTAGTCCAGGAGGTCCGCGCCATCGTGCGCCGTCCCCTCGCCACCAACCCAAAACTGCGCAGCGTCCTTCACGGTGACTTTCTCAACTACTCGCCGGTCGCCGAAGCTTTCGATTCCATCGATGCCTGCCTGTTCTGCCTCGGCGTTTCCGTCACGCAAGTTTCCAAAGACCAGTATCGAAAGATCACGCACGACTACACGCTGGCCGCCGCACATATGTTGCAAATGCGTTCTCCCCACGCTGCATTCCATTACATCAGCGGGCAGGGAACTGGTCCCTCCAGCCGCATGTTCTGGTCGCGCGTGAAAGCACAAACCGAAATCGAATTGATCGACGTCCTCGCCGCCGACTGCTGGCGTCCCGCCTTCATCGATGCTCGGCCGTCGTCGAGTCTCCCCAAGATTTTCGCCGTCGTCTATCCTGTCCTGCGCCTCCTCAAGCCCTTCCGCCGTCTCTACGTGGCCGGCGAGGATCTCGGCTACGCCATGCTCCAAGCCACAAAAGAAAACCTTCGTGCTCGCATCTTCGAGAACCCGGAAATCCGCGAGCTAGCCGCTCGTTTCAAAAGCCAGTGATCAACTTGGTCTTTCCGCTTGACTTACTCGGGGATGGAAAAATCGTACACTCGCCCGCTGGCGCTTCCGCCAGAACGCGCTGAACCCATGTTACCGCCGGACATATTGGATTGCGCACCGGTGCCCAGGAAAAAGGCATATTCACCCGGTTTTAGACCGGACTCCAGAGTAACTTTGTAAACTCGAATACCCACATGTTCGGCGTGAAACGAGACTTCTTTGTCTTTCTTAACACCCGACTTTCCGCCCGTTACGCCGCCGAAACTTCCCACCTGGAACTCGCGGTGATCGCTTTTCTTTTCCAGTTTTATCAGAACGTAATCCGCTGCCGTGTCGCCGTCCGGAACGTAAAAATAAAAAACCGGCTGATGGTCCTTGACTCGATTTTTCGAAGTGGGGCCTGCTACCGTCGCGTCCCAGTGCTCCGATCTCATCCCGTTGCTGAAGAAACTGCCCGCGCGGCCGCCCACTTTCGCCTGCGTCAGCGTCATCCCTTGAATCAGCACAAAATTCTGCCCGTCTTTCCAATAGACGCCAACTTCCGGCGGCGGAAGATTCGGATCATTGGAAATCGCCGTGGCCGCCAAAATTACAGGAGCTGGCGGAGGCGTGGGGTTCACCATCACCTTGATCACCGCTTCGGAAACCTTCCCCGCCTTTAAGGCCTTCAATCCCTCCACCGACGTATCGAACTTCAACCCGTCCCCAGGCATACTCCGAATCTTCGCGATGATCACGTCATCGGAAAGCCCCATCGCGGTCATATCAATCACGTCCTGATTCGTGAGTCGCTTGGACAGCTCCTGTGCGGAGCTCAGCGCGCCAACAACGGCGCAGAGAAGCACCAGCTCGCAAAGCAGTGTTCCGAGCGTCAGTGATGGTCGCAGGAGGTTCGACAATCCAAAGATGCGCGGCATGAACGTGGTCCTCCCGCCTTTCTGGCTTGGATGCAAGATTCGGTATTTCCGAAAGCCTGAGCCGGTGTCTGGCGGCTGGAGATTCCGCAGCTACAGCCAGCCGCGTTCTCGATAAACCTTCGTGCCCACTTCCAGAGCCGCTGCAATATCCTTGCGCAGACCGTCGTCGAGCGCCTTCACGTGGAAGCACGTCTTGCCTTTCAACAACTTCAGCAGCGCCGGTGACAGCTTCTTTTTCGTGGCATCGTTCATGTAGATGCACATCAAATAAAATCCAACGTAGCCCTTCTGCAGAATCGCCGCCGCCATCTGCAGATCCACCGGCTTGCCGCCATACGCACCAGCAACCGCTACGGGCTTCGGCACCGTCAATTGGAACGACCGCTTCACACCACTCCTGCACGGTACATCCGTCCTGAACGGCGGAGCATGTCGCTGCAGGATCTTCGCCAGTTCTTCGTATACGCTCTCCAGCGAACTTTCCGGCGCATTCGGTTTCGTCTGTTTAACCTTGACCTGTTTCGCCTTCGCGGCCGTAGCCATGGCGCGAAATCCTACTCGATTGCCCTGCGTCCCGCAACTGTGGCCTCAGCGCAAGACACGAGCCGGTGAATCCGTCGCCGCCAGAAGATCAACAGAAGTATGCCGATCAGAATAAGCGAAAAGCTCAGACCCACCCATAACCCCAGCGCCCCCCAGTGGCGCCTGAAACAAAGCCAGGTCCCCAGCGGCAACCCCAGCAACCAATACGCGGAGAAGTGGCACATCATCGGCGTGCGCGTGTCTCCTGTGCCGCGCAGGCATCCGGTCGCGACAGTCTGGATGCCGTCAAACAGTTGAAACGCGGCGCCGGCTGCCAGCAACGTAATAGCATTGCGGATGACGGTCCGGTCAGTGGTGTAGATACGCGCGATGTAGCTCGGAAAAATCAGCAACGCGATGCTCATACACGACATGAAGCTGGCCCCAAGGATGATCGCAGTGTTACCGGCAAGTCGCGCGCCAGCAGGATCGCGCCTGCCGATCGCCTGGCCAACGCGAACAGCGGCCGCCGCCGAAATTCCCAGTGGAACCATGTAGGTGAATGCAACGGTGTTCAGTGCGATTTGGTGAGATGCCTGCGCGACAGCACCCAGCCTCGCGATCAGTGCCGCCACCAGCGCAAATACGGCGACCTCCGCCGTAACTTGAATGGCCGCGGGCAGTCCCAGCGCGATGAGCCGTCGAATACGCTGCAGGTCCGGCTGCACGGGTGTCTTCAGCAGTTCCGTTTGGTGCCGCGCGTCGTACCAGAGCAGATAGCCCGCCAGCACCACAGCAAGGTACGTGCGTGAGATCGCGGTGGCCCAACCGGAGCCGGTAACTCCGAGCGCTGGAAAACCAAACTTGCCGAAAATGAGCAGGTAGTTGCCCACCACGTTCACGAGGTTCGCGGTCACCAACGCAAACGCAATCGGCCGAACCATGTTCATTCCCTGCAGCGCCCGGCGCACCGCAAAATAAAGGATCAGCGGCAAAAGCCCGGCCGATAGCGCGCGCATGTAAGGTGTGGCGAGAACAGCAACGCTGTGGGTAACTCCGAAGCGCTCGAAATACAGCGGAATGTACCAAACCGGAATAGTCAGAAACGGCGCCACCGCAAACGTCAGGTAAATTCCGTTGACCAGCGACCGGTGACAGTCTTCCCGATGCCCCGCGCCGAAGGCTTGCGATACCAGCGTATCCAGGCCTGCCATCAGTCCTTCGGCGAAGAACGCGAATACGATAAAGATGCTGGAACTGATGCTCACCGCCCCAATGGCTTCCGCGCTGTACGGCAGCCGACCCACCATCATGGTGTCGACGATCACCATGCTCATCCAGCCAAGTTCCGCGAGCACCAGCGGCAAGGCCAGACGGAGTGTGGGGCGCAGCTCGGACCGGAATGTGGAGAACGAGAGCATGAGCAATAGGAAAGTTTATGATGAGCGACCAAAAAATGAGAGGTCCGAATTGCCAGGGTTACCTTTCGAGCGTCACTGGCGCTGAGTTCCATTGACGCTGAACGCCTTGCGCCCTACGGTGGGAACTGACCGGGGCACTCGGTGTGCGTTCATGGCCCGCCATGCGGCCGAATCGCTGGCTTGTGTTGCGCGGAAAGCAGGGGTAGACCGTGGGAATCTCCAATGAGGTGAATCACGCGCTTAGGATGTTGGACTACATGCGCTCGGCACGACGTGTGAATTCGCGCGTGAAAGTCATCGTGGAGTGGAACGAAAAAGGTGAAACGTGCCGCGCCGAGGGCTACACCGTGGATATCAGCCCGAAAGGATGTCTAGCGGTGGTGCCGCAAGGATTCCCGATCGGCCAGAAAATGAAATTGCTGAATGCGGTGAATGGCAGAGTCTCGGAGGCCACGCTCATCTGGCGGGGCCACGAGGGAAGAACCGGATGGGAACTGGGCTTGGAATTGGTGAATGCCCCGGCGGAATTTTGGGGCGTGGACTTCTAGCTGGCGGCGACCGGAAAACCGGGATCGGCATGCAGAAAACGAGCGGACGGCGCGAATCGGTTCGCGCCGTTTGGTTTTTGGGAAACTAGAAGCCGCTCGGCCTCAAGACCGGAACACCGGGCGTCCAGCCATGATTTCCACTGCCGGCCGCGAAAACTGGCACTTTTGGCTTGCGTTGGCGGGATATGGAACGTAGAGTGCTTTGTATGCCTAGGGGCCCGTCTGCCGGCATAACAACCATAAGATATACTGAACTCGAAGTGCCTCGGGAGACGATTTCTGTCTCGAAGCGGGCGTAGAGTGTGCGAGTGGAGGCAGAGAGTAAATGACTGCCATTATCACGATAGCGAACCAGAAGGGCGGCGTTGGCAAAACGACCACGGCCATCAATCTGTCCGCGGCAATCGCGCATAAGGGAAGGAAAACCCTGCTGATCGACCTCGATCCCCAGGCCAATTCCACCATTGCGTTCTTCGATATGGGCGAAGTCACTACCTCGATGTTCGACGTCTTAGGCGACTCGCGCACACCCATGGCCAATGCCGTGAAGCCCACCAAGGACCCCAACCTGTTTGTCGGTGGCGGCCGTCTGGCGCTTGCGAAATTGGAGACCGTGCTCGCTGGACAGTTTGACGCACCGTATCGCCTGAAGGACGCGCTCGCTCCGCTCTTGAAGGAATACGATTATATCGTGCTGGACACGCCGCCGTCGCTCGGCATCCTGACCGTGAATGCGCTGGTGGCTTCGACGCATTTGCTGGTTCCGATTCAGGCGGCCTACTTCGCGATTGAGGGCACCGACGATTTACTGGAAACCTACGAGCGCATTCGCGCGCGGCCCAATCCGCAACTGAAGATGCTCGGCGTGGTCATCACGCTCTTCGACAAGCGGACCAATATTTCGCGCGACACCCATGGACAAATTCGCAGCGTCTTTGGAGAGGTTCTGTTCAAGACCAAGATCAGCAAGAACGTGCGCCTGGAAGAAAGTCCCGCGTACAAAGAAACTATTTTGACATTCGCGCCCAAATCACCTGGGGCGGTGGAGTACAAAAAGCTCGCAGCGGAGGTCGTACAACGTGTTGAAGAAAGCCGGGTTGCCCGTCACGCTGAAGATGCGGCATGACGCACACTACGTAGAGTCACTGACCAGCTATAGCGGAGCCGCCGTGGGACGGATGATCCCCGTCGACCAGATCCGGCCAAATCCGGAACAGCCGCGCAAGGCCCTGGGAGACTTGCGCGAGTTGACCGCGTCCATCCAGGAAAAAGGCGTGCTGGAACCGCTGCTGGTTCGCTACGTACCGCGCGAGGATTGCTACCACATTATTTCCGGCGAACGCCGCTACCACGCATCGCGCGCAGCCGGAATCCGCGAAGTGCCTTGCATCGAGAAGATGGCCGACGACGCGGAAACCCTGGAAATCGCGCTGATTGAAAATATGCAACGGAAGGATTTGACCCCGTTTGAAGAAGCCGATGGTCTTGATCGGCTGATGAACCAGTTTGAATATACCCACGAGGACATGGCCAAGAAGATCGGCAAGGCGCGGTCCTCGGTCTCGGAAACGCTGACGCTGCGAAATATTACGGAGGCGGTGCGGAAGAGGTGCCTGGAAACAGGCGTGACCAGCAAATCAGTGCTGCTGCAGATTGCCAAGCAACCCACCGAGCGCAAGATGTTCGAGATGCTGGCAAAGATCCTGCAAGGCGGATTGACGCGCGACGAAGCGCGGCGCGAACGTCGCGAAGAGAGCACCGCGCCAGCCAAGCCGCAGCCCTTCATTTTTCAGTATGAGCCGGAGAACGAGGCTTTCCGCTTCCGCATGCAATTCAAGAAGAGCCATGTGTCTCGCGATGAGTTGATCCGCACCCTGCGCGAAATCCTGGCGCAACTGGAAGGCACGTCAGAAGCCGATTCCACCGCCGCCTGAGCATGTAGTGCCCGACCTAGCGGCCGGTTCTTTCGCTTGCCGCTTCTTTGGCTATTCATTCTGTCATGCTGAGCAGCGAAGAACCTCAACTTAAACCTTGTTTCTTCTTAAAAATGTAGCGCTGGCTTTTGTGCCAGCCCTGCTTTCCGGCAACTCACCTTTGCCTTTCAGGGGTTGTTGCTCCTTCTTTGCAGGGACCGCCTTGTGAGGCGGTCCGCTCGGCGCGCCCAGCGATTTGCTGCGTGTATAATTTGGACGCATGCTGGAACTGACGCAAAGACAAATGCAGGTGCTCGAACACCTGTTCATGGCGGGCTTCCGGCCCATTGCCATTCCGCCCTACGAGAATGCGTTATGCGTGCACCGCGGCGAGTGCGCAGCCGTGCTGGCTCCAGTGGAAAATGGCGGCTTGCGCTTGCTGGCGCCCGCAACTTTTTTGGTGGAAGGGAATTTAAGCGTCCGGCTGAAGAAACCGGCCGCTGACGTGTTTGTGTGGAAGAAAAAAGAGATTCCCGCCAGCGCAGATCGACTGAAGCAACTGGACGAGTTTCGCATGGCGCTGGTGGAGGTCCTGGAGATGCCGGCGCAGCAGTGAGCGGAAGTCGCAGACAAAAATACAGGCCAGTTCAAGCTTGCTGAACTGGCAGGTCCCCTCTTTGCCCGAGTTTGTGATGCGCTTCTCGCCGGACTGCAATCGAGTGAGCTCGGGATGGGCACGCGGCGAGTACAAGGATTTCCGCAAGCGGCGAATCATTAGCATTCAAATGGAGAAAGCTCGTATTGTTTGCATAACCGTCGGCGGGCGGGCAGACTCAAATAGCTGCGTAATTCCATTCTGGAGCGCGGCCGCCTGATGTTCGCGATGTTCCGAGTAAAATGCGGCCGTTACATGAGGATATGAAAAACTACGACATGATTTGTGTAGGGGCCGGTCCTACAGGCTTGGCATGCGCGATGGAAGCGAAACGCGCCGGCATGCATCCGCTGGTAATTGATAAGGGCTGCTTGTGTAATTCGCTTTACCACTACCCGGTGAATATGGTGTTCTTCACCACGCCCGAATTGCTGGAAATTGGCGATCTGCCGATGGTCTGCGGCGGTGAAAAGCCCACACGGACGGAGGCGCTAAAGTATTACCGTAAGGCCACAGACCATTATCAACTGGAGTTGCGCTTGTTTGAACGAGTGCTGCGTGTCGAGGGACACGACGGAGCATTTGTAGTGGTAGGGGAAGCGCAGGACGGGCAGGAAACGCGCTACAGCTGCAAGAAACTAGTCGTGGCAACGGGCTACTACGATTTGCCGAATGAACTAGGTGTGCCGGGCGAGCACCTGTCCAATGTCAGCCATTACTACACCGAGCCGCATGAATTCTGGGAACAGGATGTAGCGGTGATTGGTGGAAAGAACTCGGCGGTCGAAACGGCGCTGGATCTATTTCGAAACGGCGCGCGCGTCACGCTGTTGGTTCGCAGTGCGCATCTGGGAGCTTCGCTGAAATACTGGGTGAAGCCCGACATTGAGAATCGCATCAAAGCTGGCCAGATCAAGGCGATCTTCAACTGCAAGATCAAGGAGTTCACCAGGGAAGGTGTTCTGATCGAGGAAGGGAAGGAGACAAGGTTGCTCCCGGTGAAACACGTGTTTGCTCTCACCGGCTATCATCCGGATTTCGCCTTCATTGAGAGCCTGGGCGTGCGCTTGGACAAAGACACCCGCAAACCGGAACTGAACCCCGAAACTCTGGAAAGCAATGTGGCAGGCATTTACCTCGCCGGAGTAGTAATCGGCGGCCGCCACACCGGAGAAATCTTCATCGAAAATGGCAGGTTCCATGGCAAGCAAATCGTCGAAGCCATGAAGAAGGTCCTGAGCCATCGGTGAGCCTTCAGACAACCTTTGTAGTGGCCGACCTTTAGGTCGGTTCTTTTTCATGTTCCCGAGGGCTCCCGTGCTGTCATGCGGAGCGAAGCGAGGGATCCGCTTTCCTCCGACCCGTCCCGACCGACGTTTGCGGCACCGCAAGCGGGTTTGTTAGACTGGCTATCTATGGCATCGCTCATCCGGGAAGTTGGGGAAACCACGATCGCGCTGGTCAAGGGCTTCGGCGTGACGTTCAAGAATATGCTGCGCAAGACGGTGACGGAGAACTATCCGCACCAACCGGTGAATTTCCAACCGCGCTACCGCGGCATTCACGTGTTGCACCGCGACGAGTGCGGCTTGGAAAAGTGCGTAGGGTGCTTCCTGTGCGCCGCCGCATGCCCCTCGAATTGCATCTACATCGAAGCGGCCGAAAATACCGAAGCGACCCGCATCTCGGCAGGAGAGCGCTACGCCAAGGTCTATAACATTGATTATTCGCGCTGCATTTTCTGCGGGTATTGCGTCGAAGCCTGCCCCACCGATGCCATTACGCACGGACACGGATTTGAACTCGCAACCTACGACATCAATTCGCTGGTCTACCGGAAAGAGCAAATGCTCGAGAGCACAGGTGGCAAGCCGCCAGCAGGTTCCTTGTCGCAAATCAGCCACGAATAGAAATTAGATCCGGATAGGATCGACAAAAAGCGCTCCGGCGATGCCGGAGCTTTTTTTCTCCAAACCTCCACAAACCGAAACACGAGCTGCCCCCTGAGTTGAGCGCAGCACGGGTGTGCCATGAATTCTGTGTCCGCGAATAACTATAAAACGGCCAAGACGTAAGTTGGCGGGGTGCCCAGTGGACAAACTGGGCGAAGGCCCTGTGGAACAGGCAACGAACACGGCAAAGCGATGCGGCGAGACAAGAAGGGCGAGCGCGAGTCCAGCGGCCGCTGAAACCCTCCATACGCCTACGGGAACCGTTGCGCGGAGCGAAGTGATCCACCAAAAGACGATCGCGCGCGTCATTTCTTAGGCTTGAACGAGCGCAGCTGGGTGAACTGGTTCGCAGAAGCGCGAGCCAGATGCGGCCAGGAGCTCCTGCGCCGAGGGATATTCCCTCCCAGAAAGTATTTCAGGGGCGGGGAGTGAGGAGAAGTTGCCGTTGGGACTTGAAGAGATGCCCCAAGCGATCGTGCCGTTCGAGAGCATAGACAATGGAGCGGCGGCGAAAGGGAATCGCAAAGACAATAAGGCCCATATTGAAACCCGCCAGCAATTCCGCCAATGAGCGTAGAAGGCTAACATCCCAATGCTCCTGACTCGGGCCACTTCCTCCAAGGAGTGGGTGGGCGAGTACGGCGCCCAGATCGCAGTTAAGAAAAGGAGAAGCGAGGCGGGCGTCGGGTGCCTGGAGGGATACGAGCGGAACACTTCGCATGGCGGCGTAAAGCGCCTCTACATCGCCAAGGCTTCACCCACGCGCAGCAGTTTGTTCGATTCAGCGCTCGCGACGCGGGTGTTGGTGGTGAAACGGTAGAAGTGGTCGAAGCGCTCGCGGGGCGACCAAGCCGGCAACGTCGATTCGCGAAGCTGCGTGAAGCGCTTCTGGAACCCGTCCAGGTTGACGCCGGTGAACGGATCCCGCGGCGGCACGGGGCAACGCGCGCACGGATTGCTGCCCTCAAACGCCACGTCTCCGATGCGGAATCGCACGACGCTTCGCTCATCTTCTCCGAATAAACAGTCTTCCCAGAACGCCGGTACCCCGTCGATTTCAAGCGATGCGCGGAAGCGGTGCCGCACGTCATCAACCGTCAGCCCGGGAAACCATTCGCACACCGCTTGCAGCGACGCCGTCGAAACAATGGTGGGGCCGTTGGCAATGGTGTCGTCGGGGAAGCCATCCGCCGAGTAGCGCACGATGATCTGTTGCTCGAAGAACACGCTGAACCACTCTGCCGCATCCTCGTGCGCAGCAGGGAAGTCGAACGTGCGAATGGGGACTTGCCGGCGGTCGCCCGGGACAGACAGCGTCACGCTGCGAAGATCGGGCGAAAAGTTGGCGCGAATCAGGTGAATAGCGGGAGTGCGCTTGCCATTCACCCAGCGGCCGTCGACGGAATACAGCGCCCAGGCGCGGTCCAGCGCCAGTCCGCCGGAAGGCCCAATGTGCCATTCCGCAACGCTGAACGGGTCCAGCGACTTGATGGGGTGCAGGCGGATCTTGGCCAGACGCGCATCGGCGTGAGTGTTCACACGAAAAGTCTAGCAGAGCAAAGTTCAGAAGTTGTCAGGATTCCGCGCGGAGAACAACCTCAGCTCGGCAAGAGAAGCAGCGGACTAAATGCCCGCGGCAGCCGCCATCACGTGGTATGCGTGGCGCTCCTCCGACGGAGCTGCATGAGTCAAATTGGACTTGCGCCAGCTTTCGATAGCTTGCGTAGTACTAAGCAATGGGGTCGTCTGAATGGAAGCGACGGCGCCCCCTGTTGAGAACGCGACAGCGATGGACGAAGGAGATACACTCTCAGGAAATTCAGAGATCACCAGAAGGTCATAGTTTCCGGCCGTGAAGAAGGTTGCATGAATGGTCCCGCCAAGGTTCTCAATGGGAACGCGGATGGGGTCGAAGCGGTTCTGGGGGTTGCGAACAACGCTGTTCCAAGCATCTGTGGTGTAGCTGATTTGATGGCAGAAATAAGGCATCTGACCCTCCTGAGCCAGTAGGGGCGGCATGGGGGTCAGGCTAATATGCACGCGAGAGTTGTAGCCGTCAAGATAAAACGTACATATGACAATAAGATTAACGCGGTAACGTACACGCATAGTGCATTGGGGTAGCGCGCACGTGGAATATGGGCCAAACAGCGTTAGTGGCCGGCTGAGGTGCCCGAAGCCGCTTCGGATGTAATGGATTTGTAGCCGCATGTACCGGCTCTGCGCAGCGCTTCGACCGCTTGAGCAGCTGTCAGCAACGGAGTGGTCTGAATATTGGAGACAGCACCACCGGCAGCAAAGGCTATGGCGATGGCCGCCGCCGAGAGGGTGTCCGGAAATTCGGTGATAGCCAATACGTCGAAAGGACCAAACGCGAAGAACGAGGTATGCATCTTGCCGCCGAGCTTCTCAATGGGACCGCGCACCGCTTCCAGTCGATCCTGAGGATTCTGCATGAGACGCGCCCAGGCTTCTTTCGTGTAACTGACCTGATGACAGAAGAAAGGCATGGGGAACTCCTTTTTGTCGAGATAGGGATACACCGGGAGTAGGTGGCCAATATGTGGCGCGAAGCCGAAGGTCGTCAAGAAAAAAGAACAAAAAGCAAAGACTCCTCTTCACTGAAGTGGTATATCCCGACACATAGAAGAGTGCATCCCGCCCCCACAACCGTCAGGGGCTTTTATTTTGCGGCCCAGCGATGCAGCGGCGGCCTTCAGGCCGGACGTGGTTTACCTTTGGAGGGGCTCCCCTCTGCTTTCAATGTAGCGCGCCGGCTTTCCACCTGCAGGGAACGCGACGATGCCCTGCGCCTAGCCCACGGTGGCGAGGTCCTGCAAGCGCGTGCGCCACAAATAAAAGGCCAACCTTCGGGCTGCCGCGGGGTGCGCCAGCCGGGGATTCCTGCACAGAACCCGCTGACACTGCGTCTGATAAGTTATATTATGTTAACTAAGAAATCAGCCTGACTTCTACCCCTCTTTTGAACCCCAATCCTGCCCCGTATCCTGTGTGGGAGAGGGACTTCCCTGTCAGCGGCCGTTTGCTGTAGCTCAGGCCTTCTGGCCTGAGACTTTCCCGCTCGGCTGGCTACCGAAGGGGTGGTTACTTCTTCGTCGCGCCACCGCTCTTTAGCTGCGCCACTTCATAATCCAAATATTGCTGCACCATACGCGAGTCCGCCCCCACAATCCGCCGACCATTTACAAACACCGTCGGCGTGCTCCGCACCTCCAGCAAATTCCCATTGGCGATGCTGGCATCAATCGCCTGCGTGGTTTCCGGCGCACTCATGCAAGCTCTAAACACTTCCGGGTTCAGCCCCGCCCGGCTCGCGAAGTCCAGCACCTTGTCATACACGTTCGACGCCGAGATCACATCCTGGTTGTCGTAAATCGCGTCATACATCTTCCAGAACGCCTTGGGATCCTGCTGGTACGCGCATCGCCCCGCCAGAGCCGCCGTCCTCGCCCACGGATGGATCGTGTCCAGCGGGTAGTCCTTGAAGATCACCTTCACCTGCGGATAGTTGGGCAGTAGCCCGCGCAGCGAGTCGTGCAGGTTGCGGCACACCGGGCACTCAAAGTCCGAATACTCCACCAGCGTGATCGGCGCGTTCGGGTTCCCGAGCACCGGTGAGTTGGCCGTCTGAATCTTCTTCACCGTGTCGGCCAGGGGATCGGTCGTCAGGTCGTTGATCTCCCCGCGGATCAAGTATCGGCCATCCTTGGTGATGTACATCTTGATCTTTTCCGTGCTGTCCGGAGTCTTCACTTCGATGGCGGACTCCAGAATCCCGGAGTTGGCAAACTCCGTGGGCGCGCCAACGGTAATTTTGATTTCCGGCCCCAGCGCGTAGTAGCTCCGCAAAAAAGCCTCGATGCTCTTCTGCGTTTGCGACAACGACGCCGGCGCCGCTTGTTGTCCCGCACATGCTGTCGCCGTCACCAGCACCACCGCAAACGCGATAACTTTTCTAAGTGTTCTGTTCTTCACGCTAACCTCATCGAGTTTAAGGAATGAATCTCTGCGCAATCGGAAACGGCCTGCCAAAACCAAAAGCTCGCGAAGTAATCTTTAACCCAGGCGCGGCTTGCTTGCGTTTGTACTCGTTGCGGTCCACCAGCATCCCTATCTCGCGCACCAACTTCAAGCTGTAGCCCAGCTCCGTCGCGATCTGTTCGGGCGCCTTCACTTCTTCGATATAGGCCTTCAGGATGCGGTCCAGCACCTCATACGGCGGAAGGGAATCCGTGTCCTTCTGATCGGGCCGCAACTCCGCGGAAGGCGGCTTGGCGATGGTCGAGTGGGGAATCAGTTCCCTTTCCCGATTGATGTATTCCGCCAGTTCGTAGACCATCATCTTCGGCACGTCGGAGATCACCGCGAGCCCGCCCGCCATGTCGCCATACAACGTGCAATAACCAACCGCGTTTTCCGATTTGTTTCCCGTGCTCAATACCATCGATCCAAATTTGTTGGAGAGCGCCATCAGATAATTCCCGCGGATACGCGCCTGAATGTTCTCTTCCGTAGCGTCGGGTTTGCGATCGCCAAACAAAGGTGTCAGCACCTTGCTATACGATTCGAACACCTCGGAAATAGGCACGGACAGAAACTCAATCCCCAGATTGTGTGCCAGCGCGTTTGCGTCGGTCTTGCTTCCCTCCGACGAGTATGGTCCCGGCATCGATACGCCAAGCACATTCGACGCGCCCAGCGCCGCAACCGCAATCGAGGCAACCACCGCGGAGTCCACGCCTCCACTGAGCCCCACAATCGCCTTGGAGAAGCGACACTTTCGCACATAATCCCGCGTGCCCGTCACCAGCGCCTCATACGCATACGCAATCTCGTCGTCGGGTTGTTCGTGGATGTCGCCCTCGCCCGTGACGGTGTCGAACAGCACCACGTCTTCCTCGAACGCCTTGGCCTGCGCGCCAATCCTGCCGTCAGGTGTAATCGCGATGCTCGCTCCATCGAAGATCAGCGAATCGTCGCCCCCTACCTGGTTGACGTATACGATCGGCCGCCGGTGGTGCCTCGCCAGCGACCTCAGCATTTGCAGCCGCAGCGTGCGCTTGTCGATCGTATACGGTGAAGCCGAAATATTGAGCAGGATGCTGGTTCCCTGCGCTACCAGCTCCGTCACCGGGTCGCGCGCGTACAGCGGGTTCGCCCAGAACGTTTTGTCGTTCCACACGTCTTCGCAGATGGTGATGCCCAGCTGTTCGCGGTCCAGTCCGTAAACATATTGCCGCTCCCCGGGCTGAAAGTACCGCGACTCATCGAACACGTCGTAAGTGGGCAGCAGCATCTTGCTCTGCTCAAACACCACCCGCCCTTCATCGATCAGCGCCGCTTTATTCGCGATCGACTTCCCTGCCCGGTCTCGTTCCACACGCCCGGCATATCCGACGATCGCCGGCAGCGGCATTTGCATCGCGATGCACTTTAGCGTCTCGTGATTGCGCTCGATAAACGCCGGACGCTCCAGAAGATCCAGTGGCAGGTATCCGCAAATGCACAGCTCCGAAAACACGGCAAGGTCCGCGCCACGCTGCTTGGCCTGCAAAGCCAGGCTCACAATGCGCGCTGCATTCCCCTCAAAATCGCCTACCGTTGGATTAAATTGGGCGAGAGCTATTTTCATTCGGTTTGCAGTTTAGAATACGAAGCCAGCCAACAGAATGCAAATCAGCCAAGCCTGTGTAGCGGCCGCCTTCTGCCTGCCCGCCACAGCAGGGAGGCGGGTTATGTTCCGGCCGGGTCTAGGTCCTAAATGGAGCGCTGGCTTTTATGCCAGCCGTGCCCCTTCATTCAGGCCTCAGCCATTGGCCTCAGCGGTTTGTTGTCCTGATTGCATCTGGATCTACGCGCCCCCTGCGGCACTCCGCTGCACGAATCTGATCGCGTCGCTCAATCCAAACGCCTCCAGTATTTTCCCCTGCACACTCGCGCAAAGCGCATTGATCTCGTCGACACCAATGCTTGCCGGACTCACGCGATACCGCAACTCCCGCTGCCCCGCAGGCGTTTCCACAATGCGCAACACCGCGTCCGCCACTTCCTGCGCATTTCCTGCCGTACTTGTCAGCGCGGCCCCCACCTTGTCCGCAATCTGGTTCGCGGCGCCGTACGTGTCCGTGCGCGCCTTGTCCGCAGCGATCGCAAAATTGCCGAACACCGCCGTCTGATACGCGCCCGGCTCCACGATCGACGATTCAATTCCCTGCCCAGCCAATTCATAGTGGTACGCCTCCCCAAGCGCCTCCATCGCAAATTTCGTCGCGCAATAAAATCCAAAACCTGGGATCACCAACCGCCCCGCGCCGCTGCTGATGTGCAGCAGCAATCCGCCGCGTTGCCGCCGCATGTACGGAAGCACAGCGCGATTCACTCGCACGCAGCCAAAGAAATTTGTATTCATGATCTGTTGCGCTTGTTCCGTGGTGGTGGCTTCCATCAAACCGCTGATGCCATAACCGGCATTGTTGATCGCCACGTCGATCCGCCCCGCTTGCTCCACAGCCGTGCGCACTGCCTGCTGCACCGAAACGTCGTCCGTAACATCCATCTCCAGCACATGCACCGGCAGCGATTCTTTCTTGGCCAGCTCCCGTATCTCGCCGGCATTCGTCGCGTTGCGTCCCGCCGGATCCCGCATCGTCGCAAACACTGTATGCCCGTGGCGCGCCAGCGTCTCAGCCATCAACCTGCCAAATCCCGTGCTCGATCCAGTAATCAGCACAACTTGCTTGAAATCCATAAGGCCCTCCAAAGACCGCTATAGTGGACTCGTCGAGGGCCAGAAGTAAAGAGGGCTCGAAAAGAGAACGTCGAGTTTATGAACAAGCGGGCTTGCCACGAACCGCCAGCTATTGGCGTGTAGCAACCAGCAGATGCACTCCGACGGATCATCTTCCGGAGTTTAAGCACCGAAGCAGAAAGCAGGCTGAGCGACCAGACCAAAAAGAGAACGGCAACTGCGATTGTCCCCCGGTGGTCTCCCACTTGAAGTGAGTGCGAAGACCGTCGAGTCCCTCCTAGAGAAACGCGAAACTCATGAACAGTACCGCGATGAACACCACCCCGACGAGAACTTCGCCAAGGCTCATCCGGTCGTCGCATCGCGACTCAAGAGTCGCCGATCGAGCCACTTCCCGATCAAGAACCACAGGATGGCCACACCCAAGAAAAAGGACAGCTCTTCCATGCCGTAACCGAATACCGTGGGGCACTCCAAAAGGGGATGCCCTCGCGCAAAGGGAAAAGCGATGACTCTCAAAAATACGGCTGGGGCACTGATCCCAGACGCGATCCCCGCTGTACTCCCCGCAGCAAGACAGAGCTGCACGACTGCCTCGACAAAATTGGGAGTGGCGAGACTCCGCAAGCGGCGGCAAGCCGCCGCGCTTCATAAGAAAAGGGCCCCTGGAAGGATCCAGGAGCCCCGAAGATCGTACCGTCTATCTTCGCAATTACACGCTGAACGAGCTACCGCAGCCGCAGGTGCTCTTCACGTTCGGATTGTTGAACTTGAAGCCCGCGCCCTCGAGCGTTTCCACGTAATCGATTTCGACGCCATCCAGATACATCGAACTCATCTGGTCAACCGCCACCTTCAGTCCGTCGAAATCCGCCACTTCATCCGTCTCGTTCGTTTGGTTCTCAAATGCCATGTGGTACTGAAAACCCGAGCAGCCTCCGCCCACTACGGCAACTCGCAGCGCCGTGGGGGCGGGATTTTGCATGCCCATGATTTCCTTCACCTTTGTAGCCGCTACTGGCGTCAGGTTAATCATAAATCGAATGGCCTCCATCGCGGGCCGTGCCGCGAGAATCTCTGCAAACCCAGTATAACATAGCCTAAGAAGAGAAAAAGTCCACGCGTTTCGCACCGATTACTTCCCTGCTGCCCGCCGCAACGCGCTTGCAGCAGGACCCGCTTTCGACAATCTGAGCCTTAGTCCTTTAGAATAGATGCACTTATGCGACACACCGTTACGTTGTTGCCTGGCGAAGGAATTGGTCCGGAAGTTGCCGCTGCCACGCAGCGCGTTTTGCAAGCTTCGGGCGTGCAAATCGACTGGGAAGACCTCGACGCGCGCGCCTTAAACACCGACAAGAGCACGGTACGCGGCGAGGTGCTGAACACCGCCGCGATTGACTCGGTGCGCCGAAACCGCGTCGCCCTCAAAGGCCCCATGGCCACCGCGATCGCCGGCGGCGCGCCCAGTGTGAACGTCGCTCTGCGCAAAAGCCTCGATCTCTATGCCAATCTCCGCCCGGTGAAAAACTTGCCCGGAGTCAAATCCCACTTCGATGGCGTCGACGTCGTCATCGTCCGCGAAAATACTGAGGATTTGTACTCCGGGCTCGAGCACGAAGTCGTGCCCGGCGTGGTCGAGAGCCTCAAGATCATCACCGAAAAGGCCTCGACGCGCATCGCCCGCTTCGCCTTCGACTATGCCAAGAAACACGACCGCAAGAAAATCCACGCCATCCATAAAGCCAACATCATGAAGCTCGGCGATGGCCTGTTTCTGCGCTCCTGCCGCGCGGTAGCGGAACAATTCCCGGGAATCGAGTACCGGGAATTGATCGTCGATAACGCCTGCATGCAAATGGTCATCAACCCCGACCAGTTCGATGTCCTGCTGCTCCCCAATCTCTATGGCGACGTGATGAGCGATCTCGCCGCAGGCCTGGTAGGCGGCCTGGGTGTAGTTCCAAGCGGAAATATTGGCGAGAATGCCGCGATTTTCGAGGCGGTCCACGGAACAGCCCCAGACATCGCAGGCAAAGGTCTCGCGAATCCCACCGCCCTGCTGATGAGCTCGATCCTGATGCTCCAGCACCTGGGCGAAACATCAGCAGCCAGCAGAATCGAGCAAGCCCTAATCAAAGTCTACAAACAAGGCCAGCACGTCACTCGCGACGTAGGCGGCACCGCCTCCACCGAACAATTCACCGACGCCGTAATCGCCGCCCTGCCTCCTGCCTAGCCGCGAGCCATCAGCAGGTTCCTCGGAGTGCTGCGGCGAGCCTCCGTTTTTCGACCCGGAGCGCTGTCGCGCCGAACGTGCTAGCGTTACCGTCCGAGAGGGCACGGCTTCAGCAATGCCTAACTGACCCTGAATCAACGTGGCTTCAGCCACTAAGGGACTTGCGAACATGGGCCACAAAACAAAACGGCGCGGCTCGAAGCCGCGCTCCAGAAAACTTAAAGCTGAAAATTGACAACTGAAACCCGTCTTCCGACGGTTTCCTGATCACGGACCCCCTGCTGATATCTGCCTCACATCTTATACCGCCCCAAGTCCTCGTCGCTCAACCCTTCCAGATAGTTCCTCAACTGCTCATTCGTGCTCCGCTCCGCCAGCGCCGACGACACTTTCGAATTCTTCAACACCTGCTCATCCACAAAGATCGGGCAATCCATCCGCAACGCCAGCGCCAGCGCATCGCTCGGCCGCGAGTCGATGCTCATCAACTCCCCGCCATGCTCCACCCAGATCAATGCATAGAAGGTATCATCGCGCAGATCGTTCACCACAATCTTCTGCACCGACACGTCCAGCCCCAGAAACACGTTCTTCAGCAGGTCATGCGTCATCGGCCGCGGCGTTTGCACTTTCTCAATCTCCAGCGCGATCGCGTTTGCCTCGTACGCCCCCACCCAGATCGGCAGCACTGCCTGCCCTTGCACATCCTTCAGCACCACAATCGGCATTTGCGTCACCGGGTCCATCATCAGGCCGCGTATCTTCATCTCGACTTCCATCGCGCCCTCCTAACTGCCAATTGCTCTGCTGCCTGCTCTACTCCCAAACGCTTAGTAGCTGCTTCCTGATCAAGCTCCGGTATCACGCCCCAGCAACGAAAAAGGCCTTAGCCCCTGAGGACTATGCGCGTCCTGATCACTGATATCTGATATCACGCTCCACTGTTCCCCAACCAAACTATTGGGACTTGCCCCGGTCACCTTTACCTGCAGGTAGTGTCCCAGAAGTTTTTGCTCCGGTGAAGTGAAATTCATAACTTTATTGGCGGACGTATGTCCGGACCACTGATTTTCCCTCTTCGACTTCCCTTCCACCAGCACTTCCACCGTCTGGCCAACTAACCGCCCATTCTTTGCTCGTTGAATTTCCCGCTGCTTCTCCATCAAAATCGCCAGCCGCCGTGACTTTTCCTCTTCCGGGATCGCGTCTTCCATTTTCAACGATGGCGTATTGGGTCGCGGCGAATACTTGAACGAAAACGCGCCATCATACTGCACCGCGTCCAGCAGGCTCAGTGTCTCCTCAAAATCCTGTTCTGTCTCTCCGGGAAATCCCACAATCAAATCAGTGGTAATGCTGATGGCACGCTTCGACTCATGCAGTAATGCGATCTTCTCCAGGTATTCATCCCGCGTATATGTCCGCGCCATAGCCCGAAGCACGTTCGTCGACCCACTCTGTACCGGCAGATGTACGTGTTCGCAGATCCCCGGTACCGCCTCGATCGCTTCCACAATATCTTTCCCGAAATCCCGCGGGTGCGACGTCGTAAACCGCACGCGCCGTATCCCCGCCACTTCCGCCACCGCGGCCAGCAACTCCGAAAATCGCATTCGCCGCGCGCTCGGGTCCGCGTAGGAATTCACGGTCTGCCCCAGCAGTTGCACTTCCGTGTAACCCATATCCGCCAGCTGCCGTACTTCTTCCAGGATCGACGCGCTCGCCCGGCTACGTTCCGGCCCTCGCGTATACGGCACTACGCAATAGGAGCAAGCCTTGTCGCATCCCTCAATAATCGTCAAATACGCCCGCCAGGGGTTGTCTCGCCGGGTGACCTCGGTCTCAAACGTTTCGTCCGTGTCCAGATCCAGACCCGTAATCCGTTTCCCGCCCGCTTCCAGTTGCGCCAACAATTCCGGCAGCTTCCGGTAACTCGCGCTTCCGCACACCAGGCTTACCCATGGCGCGCGTTCAAAAATGTCTTCGCCTTCCTGCTGCGCCACGCAACCCAGCACACCAATCACTTGTCCTTGTTTGCGCGTGGTGCGGTACTCGCCCAATCTCGAAAAAACTTTTTGCGCCGCCTTCTCCCGGATCGAGCAGGTGTTGTACAGAATCACGCTCGCCTCGTCCGTCCGCTCCACCTGCTTATATCCCCGCGCCAGCAGCACCCCGGCCACCTTCTCCGAGTCGTGCTCATTCATCTGGCACCCAAACGTCTCCAGATAAAACGTCCCCGCCCGTCCGTCAGTTGCACTTTTGTAAAGGCCAATCTTTAGATCGGTGCTTTCCTCTTGGGCTGGCATTTTCTGAGAACTACCTTCCGCTTGCCCGGCAAGGAAGACGGTCCGCGTCCGAGCCGCCTGGGTAGCGGCCAGTTTCTGAAGCGGGCGCTCTTCCCCCAGCCACACCCGCACCCGCCAACCTCTCCACACTAAAATCAAACCCATTCCCCATAGCCTTTACTCTACCACACGCCTTTTGTGGAGTGCGGCAGCTCGCCGCCGCTTTCCGCTTGTGTCCTCTATCCTTACTTCTTCACTCCGCCCCAGCCATCTTCACCCCATACGCATATTTTCCTGGCAAACTCCCCGGCAACTCCACCTCCACATCATTTCCCTTCTGCGTCCACTTCAAATTTCCCGTCGTCCCCAGCAGCGTCACTGGCGTCCCCGCCTTCAACGTCACATCCCGAATCGTCACCGACCTGCCCTTCGGCTCGCCCAGTAGAAACGCGTACACCGCGCCATCTCTGTGCGTGAATCTCACCTTTACTCCGTCCGCCGTTTCGCCCTCCGCACGCTTCCACGGCCTCGTCCCGTAAATTCCCTCTCCATTCGTGTCCAGCCACGCACCCAACGCCTTCAACCGATCCATCTGCACTGACGGAATCGTTCCATCCGCCTCTGGTCCAACATCCAGCAGCAAATTGCCGTTTTTGCTCACAATGTCGACCAGCAGATAAATCAGTTCGTCTTTCTTGATGGTGTCGGCCTCTCCCTCCGCGCGGTTGTAGCCAAACGACCTCCCCAGCCCGCGGCACTCTTCCCACTTCTTCGCGCTGATTTTGCTCAACGTCTGGTATTCCGGCGAACTGAAATCCGAATGCTTCACGCCAAACCTGTCGTCCACCACTCCATCCGGTATCGCGTTGTAATACTCGGCGATGATCTCCAGCGCGTGCCCCGTTTTCGGATAATCAATGTCGTTCCATAAAATCGACGGCTGATATTTCCGGATCAATTCCCTCATGTGTGCATCCGCGTATTTCCCGTAGGCCTCGCTTTGCGGCTCTACGCTCTTGGCCTGCTTCCAACTGGTGATCGGCCCGGGCACAAACGTCCAGTCATATCCTCCCGAATAATAGAGCCCCATCTTCATTCCCTGCGCCCGCACCGCGTTCGTCAACTCTCCCACCAGATCCCTCGTTGCATGCTGCCGGTCTTTCGGCAACGTCGGATTTGGCGTCTCGCTGGGCCACAGTGTGAATCCCTCGTGATGTTTCGACGTCAACACCACATAGCGCGCCCCGGCCATCTTGAAAACCTGGGCCCACTCCTCTGGCTTCCATTTCTGTATATCTTTGTCAAACGCTTCCGCGAAATTGTAATAGTTGTAGTTCGCTCCGTAATGTTCCTTGTGGTATTCCTGCGTTGGCGAGCCTTCCAGCCGCATCGTGTTGTAATACCACTCCGCGTATGGATTCCTCTTCAAATACTCTTCCGGCGAAAGCTTCTCGCCCTCCGGAGTCGGCACCGCCCATCCCGGCACCGAGTACAATCCCCAATGAATGAAAATCCCCAGCTTTGCATCCGCGTACCATGCCGGCAGGGCATGCTTGTTCAACGACTCAATCGTCGCCTCATATTCTCCGCTTCCCTGTTGTTCCTTCGTCTGCCCGCTCACTCCAGCCACCGCAATCGCGCACGCCACCATCACCGCCGACCATCTCCACCAGTTGCTCATCTCTCTCTCCTCGTAGCACTCCTGCAGGTCAGGCCCTTTAGGCCCGAGGCTTTTCAGGTCGAGTAGCTGTCTAACGTTTTTTGCACTTGTGTTCCTGTGCGCTCTCTTATGTCCTCTGCGATCCATGCCTTGCCGAATTGAATACTATCGGTTCGTTACCTCATTGCTTCGGGTCTTTAAGTACGCAATCACAAACAACACTCCCAATAGCAAGTCCGTACCCCCAAACATCAGATCCGAGCGATGCATTCTTCCTTGCATCACCAGCACCGCCACCGCGATCCCCCAACTGAATTTCTCCACCACGCTTGGAATCATCACGGGCCGCAACCTCACCGGATCCCTGGCTATAAACAGAAACGCGATCTGCCACGCCAGCCCCAATCCCGCAAATCCGTAATAAAATCCCGGATGCGTGATCGCCGGCGGATCGTTCCTCCCGATCACACCAAACAAGAAGTACAGCGGCGCAATCACCAGCACTCCCCATATCCCCGCCACCCCAAACACCACCTTCGCGAATTTCATTCCACCCTCCTTCTGCATCAGCGCGACGGCAGCATAGCCGATTCTCCCTCCGTTTCCTTCACTTTCTCACCCTTCTTGCGGTTACAATCATTCATTCCCCAGGCCCCATGGCAACTCATCCTCGGAGTGATCCATGCGCTCCACCGCTGCACAGCGCTCCACTTACCCGCTCACCCACTCCCAGCAGGAACTCCATCGCCTCAGCCGTCAAGCGCAAGCCTATGAGCCTTTCACTCGCCAACTCTTTCTCCAGGCCGGCATCGCCCCCGGCATGCGCGTTCTCGATGTCGGCTGTGGCGGCGGCGACGTCGCCTTCCTCGTCGCTGATCTCGTCGGACCCGGCGGCGAAGTTGTTGGCACCGACCGCGTCCCCTCCGCCGTCAAATGGGCCATCTCCCGCGCGCAATTCCGCAGCATGAGCAACATTCGTTTCCTCGAAGGCGATCCCACCGAAATGTCCTTCGACGAACCCTTCGACGCCGTCGTTGGCCGTCTCATCCTCATGTATTATCCCGATCCGGTCGACGCTCTTCGGAAACTCCAGCGCCACCTCTGTCCCGGCGGCCTCACCGTCTTCCAGGAATTCGATATCGCCAACTGCCGCTCGCTTCCTCCCGCTCCCACTTTCGATCGCGCCGTTGCCCTCATCCAGCAGACCCTTCTCGCCACCGGCGCCCGCGTGCAACTCGGCCTCGAACTCCATCAGGTCTATCTCGATGCCGGACTTCCCGCGCCCACCATGCGCATGGACTCTCTTGTCGGTGGCGGCCCCGAGTTCGCTGGTTTCGCCCTGGTCACCGACGTCCTGCACAGTCTCCTCCCCACCATTGAAAAACTCCGTCTTGCCACCGCCGCCGAACTCGACCTTCCCACTTTCGAGCAGCGCCTTCGCCAGGAAGTCTCCGCCAACAAAGGAGTCATCCTCACCCCAGCCTTAATCGGCGCCTGGTCCCGCAAATTCTCCTAATCGCCTTCGTGTAATCATCGCCCCTGTTCCTTCTGTCGTTTCCGCCGCGATTTCTGCCGCCCAATTGTCGTGGCCGACGTTCAGGCCGGTTCCGGTAGCACAGCCTTCAGGCTCGCGGCTTTTACCCTCTCCATCGCGATTTGTCATTTCGAGCGGGCCGAGGGATCTGCTGGTCTCTTTGACTTTTGACTCTGAACGCCCTCGCCCATCCAGACTCTTCCGCCACCCGCGCATCTCATTCCTTTTGACCATCTTCCACGCCGTGTGCTACGTTGCTTATGTCACCAAATTTCCGTCTCTCTTGAGGGGTTGACATCATCTCTTTGTTCTCCGCCATTTACATCGGCAATATCTTCGAAATTCTCGCGCAAACCGGCTGGGTTGCCCGCTTCGTTCTCGCCCTCCTTCTTATCTTTTCTCTGATTTCCTGGGCGCTCATCTTCCAGAAATCCGGTCTCTTCGGTCGCATCCGTCGCGAAAGCGATCAATTCCTGAAAATCTTCCGCGCTACGAAAGGCGTCGCCAATCCGCAAGGCCTCGTATCCGCCGGTTCTCCGTTCTCTTCCGTGTACGCTGCCGGCTATCGTGAACTGCAAAGCCAGCTCACCGGCACCACCGGCAATCCCACTCCGCAAAAGCTGAAGTCCATGCAAGCCGTGACGGTCGCCATGCAACTCGCCTCCGCTGAGGAAGTTCGTCGCGTCGAAAAGGGCATGTCCTGGCTCGCCACCACCGCTGGCGTCACTCCCTTCATCGGTCTGTTCGGCACAGTTTGGGGCATCATTGACGCCTTTTCCGGTCTCGGCACCTCCGGCTCCGCCAGCCTTCGCGCCGTCGCTCCCGGCATCGCTGAAGCCCTGGTCACCACCGCCGCCGGACTCTTCGCGGCCATCCCTGCCCTCATCGCCTACAACTATTTCCTTCAGGACATTCGCGACCTGGCCCAGCGTCTCGACACGTTTGCCCTTGAATTCGCCGCCCAAATCGAAAAAACTTTTACTTGATATGCGCGACCTTGCCGCAACACGTCATTTTTCTCGCGTCCCGGATCTTTGCGCTCATCTCGCCGATGTCAGTAATCAGATATCCGATATCAGGAAGCAATCGTGGTACATCTCAGATCGTCCCGTGCGGCGTTTCTCTTCGCTTCCTGATCCCTGTTCCCTGATCTCTGATATCCCTATCCTCAAGCAAGATTGCTGAGTCTCCACCATGCCCCAACTAACGAAATCCACGCAAACCAGCCTCTCCGACATCAACATGGTGCCGTTCATCGACGTCGTCCTCGTTCTGCTCATCATCTTCATGATCACCGCTCCCATCCTGCAGTCCGGCATTGAAGTCGACGTCCCCAAAACTCACACCGTCAAGGAAATCACCCAGCAGCGCCTAGTCGTCACTATGGACAAAAACCAGCTCATCTATCTCGGCAACGATCCCGTCAACATCCATCAGCTCGCCGACAAAATCAAGAAACAAGCCAAGAGCGAACGCGATGTCGTCTACCTCCGCGCCGACGAAACCGTTCCCTTCGGCGCTTTCTGCACGGTCATCGACTCCCTTCGCCAGTCCGGCATCTCCAATATCTCCATCGTCACTCAACCGATCAACGACCGCTCTCGCACCAACTGACCTCCATGTATCGTCCCGCTCCTTACACCGACGAACTCGACCTCAAGCCCTTCCTCGGCTATTCCCTCTTCATGCATTTCGGCCTCACCGTTCTTCTTCTCATTGGCATCTGGATTCAACGCAACGCCGTTCCCTGGGGCGGTGTTGGTGGCTCCGGAGATTCCGGCGTGAAAGTGAACCTCGTGGCCAGCGCCGGCTTGCCCATGCCTCAGCCCAACGTGTTCACCGACAGCCACGTCGTCGATCCCACCAAGGGCCTCGCCAAGGAAGAGCCGCCCAAGCCTCCCGACCTGCAACCCGACGCCACCAAAATTCCCAAGTTCGACAAACTTAAGCCTCCTCCTCCACCCAGCAAAGCTTCCAAGACTCTCGAGAACAAAACTCCTCCTCCCACGAACGCCATTCCCTACGGCAAGGGTGGCACCATGAACGTTCCTACCGGCTACGGTTCCGAACCCGGTCCCATGTCTTCCGCCGCAGGCCTCTCCGTCGGCGGCCAGGGTGGCGCCGAATTTGCCGCGCGCTATCCCTGGTATGTCGCCAGCGTCACCAAGCGCGTTCAGGATAACTGGATGCAAAACACCATTGACGCTCCGGTCCGCTCCGCGCGCAGCGCTCACGCCATCGTCACGTTCACCATCCTCCGCGACGGCACCCTCAAGAATATTCGTCTCGCGCAATCCAGCGGCAATCGCTCCATGGACGATTCCGGCATTCGCGCCCTCTTCAGCATCGACAAAATGCCCGCCCTGCCCTCCGACTGGCGCGGCCAATCCGTAGATGTCACCTTCGACTTCGACCTCTCCCAGCACCACTAACTTTGCAGTGCGGCGGCAAGCCGCCGCGTATGATCGGATGCTCGCGACTTGTCATCCCGATTGCCTTTGTTGGAACCGCCTTTTGCTGCGCGCAAGCGGAGGGATCCCACCTCGCGCACGGCCAAACGAGAACCCCCCTCGACGTCGTTCATCGTACCCGGTCTTTACGGGAACCTTTCAACTCAAAACTTTGAACTTTCGACTCTCCGACTCCGCGTTCACCTGCTGCAGGAAATTCCCTTCACCACCGCGTTTTCCCCCTCAACATTTCCTCTTTTAGTCGTATCCTATACTTCTCGATCATCCTCCGCCCATTTGCGGACAAAACTCGGAGGCTTCGTTGCCGTTGAAAAAATCGGTTTCCGTTTTCTTTCTTCTGCTACTCTCCCCATTCCTCTCCTTCGCCCAGCAAGAACAGGGTTGGTTCCGCACCGGCACCGGTCTCGGCGTCGAAAAGCCTCGCATAGCCGTTGCTGACTTCGTATCTCGTTCTGACGCCGCCAAGTCGCACGCCCCTCTCTTCACTCAGGTCGTTCGCGACGACCTTGCCTTCTCGGGCATTCTCGACCTCGTCTCCCCCAGTTTTTATCCAACCGAGCCTGTCTCCGATCCTTCGCAACTCCACAATCTCACCTGGACCGACATGCCCCTCAACGCCAACTTCGTCGCCTTCGGCAATCTCTCGGAGACTTCCGCCGAAGTCTCCATCTCCGCTTGGATGTTCGACGTGCGCAATCCCTCCTCACAACCCGTCATCGGCAAGATCTATCGCGGCAATCCCACCGATGCGCAGGTCCGCAAATTCGCCCACCAGTTCGCCGATGAAATCGTCAACAAACTTTCCGGTGGACTCCCCAGCATCGCCTCCACACAAATCGCCTTCATCAGCTCGCGTTCCGGCACCAAAGAAGTTTGGGCCATGGATTACGACGGCTCCAACCAGCACAAACTCACTTCCCTCGGCAGCGTCTCCCTCACTCCGCACTGGTCGCCAGATGCTTCCCGCATCGCCTTCACCTGCTTTGCTCCCGCCAACGGCGTCGTCAGCGCGCAAATCTGCATGTATTCCCTCGATTCCAACAGGGTCGTCTCCTTCGCGCGCTACAAGGGCACCAACTCTTCTCCCACGTGGTCGCCCGACGGCTCGCAAGTCATGTTCTCCTCCTCCATGCAAGGCAACCCCGCTCTCTATGTTTCCGACGCCAGCGGTAATCGCCCCAAGCGTGTCACCCTCAATGCCAACGGCGCCGACACTTCTCCCGCCTGGAATCCCAAAACTGGACAAACCGTCGCTTTCGTCAGCGATCGTGGCGGCGTTCCTCAGCTCTATCTCATGAACTCCGACGGCACCAATACCCGAAAACTTGATCTTCCCGACATGGGCTACGTCATCGATCCCGCCTGGTCTCCCAACGGACAACTTCTCGCCTTCTCCTGGCGTCGTCCTTCCGGCAATTACGACCTCTACATCATGGAGCCTGCCTCCGGCAAACTCATCGAAATCACGCGCGACTCCGGCCGCAACGAACGCCCCAGCTGGGCTCCCGACGGCCGCCACATCGTCTTCGAATCCACGCGCGGGGGCTCTCGCCAGATCTGGGTCATGCTAGCCGATGGCTCCGACCCTCGCCAACTCACCACCAACGGCCACAACGAATCCCCCAACTGGTCCACCAAATGACGGGTCCTGTGGAGTGCGGCGGCTCGCCGCCGCTTTTGCCCCCGACCCGTTCGTCACCCGGCGTCGCGCGTATGCTTGGACCTCTGGTGGTCGCCAGTTTCACAACGTGTCATCCTGAGCGCGCCTTGTGCGCGAAGCATCTCACCTCACCCTCCTCGCCACTCTGCGGATTGCATCCCGACCCGAGCGTTGGCGTCGTTCGCCAACGCGGAGCGGAGGGTTCACCGTACAATCGCAGTGTCTTGCCTCCGCCCCGGCCTCCTGATCCTTGTTCCGTGATCCCTGATATCATTCAAGCTCATCTCTCGTGCCCGTCACGCCACAAATCGATTTTCCAGCACCACGCGCTCCTGGTTAGCAGTACAATATATCGTGTTACGACATATCCACCCGTTAAACCCAGTCGGTGCTACTCTTGTTCATTCCGGTTGGCCCAGCACGGGATAACCCAGTGTCGAGGAGGACACGCATGATTCAGCCGTACCGCCCGTATTTCCGCTCACTCTTGATCTCGGCTTGCGCGCTTACGCTCATCGTCGCCGGCTGCAATAAGAAACCGCCCAAGCCTGCGCCCAGCACCTATACGCCGCCTCCTGCCGCTGTGAAGCCCACCGTCACTCTCTCCGCGGACAAAACCTCTATAAATCCTGGTGAATCCGCCAAGCTCTCCTGGACTTCCACCGATGCCACGAATATCTCCATCGCTCCGGAAGTCGGCGCGGTCACGGCGCAGGGCACCACTACCGTCACTCCCGGCGCTTCCACCACCTACACCATCACGGCCTCAGGCCCCGGTGGCAATGCCGACGCCACTGTCCGCATCGCTGTCAGCACGCCTCCACCTGTGACAGAAGCGCCCAAGTCCTCCTCCCTCGACGAACTCTTCCTCCAGGAAGTTGCCGACGCTTACTTCGATTACGATTCCGCTGAACTTCGTCCCGACGCACGCCAAGCCATCCAGAAAGATGCGGCCTTCTTCAAGCAGTACCCGACCATGCGCATCACCATTGAGGGCCACTGCGACGAACGTGGTTCGACCGAGTACAACCTTGCTCTCGGCCAGCGTCGCGCCAACGCCGTCATGCAATACCTTGTCAGCCTTGGCATCCCGGAAAGCCGTCTCAACGCCACCAGTTGGGGCAAAGAAAAGCCCTTTTGCATGGAAGCCACCGAAGCCTGCTACGCCAAAAACCGTCGCGGCCACTTCGTCCAAGCCAAGTAGCTTGGGGTGCGGCGGCTCGCCGCCCACCCTCGGCGCTTTTTGCCAACGGTGGGTCTTCGCTTGCCTTTGCTTTTGTCGGGACCGCCTTCCGAGGCGGTCCGCTGACACAAATTCTTCGCTCAGCTCTCAACCTGTTGCATTGTCATCCCGAGCGAAGCGAGGGATATGCTTTTCTTCCGCAGCGTTCTTCTGCCCCTGGGTCTCGCACACCGCGCCAGCTGTCATCCGGAGCGCCCTTTCGCGCGAAGGACCTCAGCTCATTCCCTTCGCAACACCCTGGCGCCAGCGGCGCATCACAATTTAGCCCAGCCCGTAAGGGCCGGGGAAACAATCCGGCAATACCGCAAGCGCTGTAGGCGCGGCAGTTCCTCACCGAAGCGCCATATCTCTTCGACACTCTCTCCCAACATCCCTATACAACCACTTGCTCCCCCGCTCATCTCCCAGTAAATTGGAAGGTTGGCACTGCTATTTTCTTTCTGCTGTGCTTTTCCGTGGAGGCTTCATCATGCGTACGCGTAACATTTTGATCTTCTCTAGCGCCATGTTTGCCAGCGCCTTGGCTGGCAGCTTGGTTGGACCCCGGCCCGCCCTGGCCGTCGCCCGCGAAATTATTGAACTCCAGCGCGACGTCAGCGCCATTCTCCAAGGTCAAAAAGATCTCCAGACCCAGATGACCCAGGAGCACACTGTCCAGAAAACTCTTATCGAGCAATCCTCCGACAGTGTCGCCAAACTCAATTCCACCATGAGCTCCCTCGAAAAATCGGTCCAGGACGTGCAGGCCAACTCCGGCGCGCGCCTCGACACCATGTCCACTCAGGTGCAAGGCCTCTCCGACAATCTCGAAGAAATTAAATCCCGCCTCGGCAAAGTGAATCAGCAGCTCGTCGATCTGCAAAACTCTGTTCAGAGCATCGACGCCCGCATTTCCGGTGGCGCCCCCGCCACTTCCCCGGCGAATGGTGCACCCAACGGCACGGGCGGGATGCCAACTCCAACGGGCTCTCAACCCATGGCTTCCAACGTCAATCCGTCCGGCCCGCCTCCTTCTGCCGACACGCTCTATTCCAACGGCCTCCGCGACATTACCAGCGGCAAATACGATCTCGCGCGCAACGAATTCCAGGACTACCTCCGCTACTACGGCGACACCGATCTCGCCTCCAACGCGCAGTTTTACCTCGGCGAAATTGCTTACTCGCAGCATCAATACGACGTCGCGGTTCAGGAATACGACAAGGTCCTCAGCACTTATCCCAAGAGTTTCAAGCTTGCTCCCGCTCGCCTCAAGAAAGGCATGGCGCTCCTCGAACTCGGCCAGAAAAATCCCGGCGTCAGGGAACTTCGTGAAGTCGTCAAGCGCTATCCCGGCACCGAAGAAGAACGCCGCGCCCGCGCCAAGCTCAAGGAACTAGGCGTAGCGGTCACCGCCACCGCCGCCCACTAACCTCTGGAGTGCGGCGGCTCGCCGCCGCTTTTACGGTCTACCCAATTCCGCGATTGCCCTGCGTCTCGCGTCTGTCATGGGTCCTTTGTTTTTTCTCTTTCCTGTAGCGCTGGTCTTTTATGCCAGCCCGCACCCGTAGCTCATTCCGACTCTCCTTCCCCTCACCCCACACTCTCCCGCAACTCCCTCCAAAACACTTGCGCGTTCTCCGGCCTCTTCTCTTCCTCCTCCGCAAACGCCCGCGCAAAAAACTCCTGCCATTTCTCCGGCGCTTCCGGCACCAACGTCCTCACCTCTGAAAATTTCAATCCTAGAATTGCGTTTTGCAACAGGGCAAAATCCGTCCCCGCAAACGGTGCGCTCCCGCACAGCGCCTCATAGGCCATCACGGAAAGCGCCCAGATATCCCACCGCGCTGACATTGCTCCGCCTCGCAACTGTTCCGGCGACATGTACCGCATCGTCCCCACCAACACTCCCGTCGCCGTATTACTGGTCTCATTCGTGAATTCCGGCATCACCTTCGCGATCCCAAAGTCCGTGATCTTCACCATTTCCCGGGTGTTCGCTCGCGAGAGGAAAATATTCTCCGGCTTCAAGTCGCGATGCACCAGCCCGCGCGCATGCGCCGCTCCGATCCCCGCGCACATATCTGCAAACAATTCCAGCGTGCGCTCTGCCGTTAGTCGTTTCTTTGCACGCATTTCTTCGCGCAGCGTAATCCCCTCCAATAATTCCATCACCAGGAACACGCGCTGGTTCGTGTCCACTCCGAAATCGTGTACCGTAACCACGTTCGGGTGCGTGAAGCTTCCCGTCACTTGCGACTCCTGTCGGAATTTTTCCACCGCCTTCTGGTTCGCGAAAAACTCATCGCGAATCATTTTCACCGCCACCGCACGGTTCAACGACAAGTCCGTCGCTCGGTAAACCTTCCCCATTCCTCCCTGTCCCAGCCGTTTCTCCAATCGGTATCGCTCGCCCAACATTCGTGCCGATGCCACCAGCGTCAGCAGCGTCTTATCTTTCTCGCAACGCGTCGTTCCCGTGTCGTAGCAAGTTCCGCAGGCCGCGCACTCCTCAAACGAGCGTCCCGCCGTCATCGCCGCTCCGCGCATCAATAGCAGTCCGAGCGCACTCGCCACATTTTCCAGCAGCGCCGTATCTTCGCTGCTGTACGGTTCCTCCGACCGCTTGGCCCCCATCACCAGCAGCACTTCTGTCTGACCTTCCTCCAGCGCCACTGGCACCAGCAGCTCAATCCGCGCGTTGTGCAGAAAATCCTTGTCCACTTGCGGCAACTGCTGCCCCAGCCATCCGCTCTCCGCCAGAGTAATCGGCACCGACCGGTCGAGCATGCGCACCAGTGGAATCAACTTGTTCGTCGCCGGTAAATCCGCCGTCAGCGCTCCAACCGGCGCCGTCGCCACCACGCGATACAGCGGCTCGCCCGGCCTTCTCTGCAACAGCGCGCAAAACTCCGCATGCAGCGCATCCGTAACCCTCGTCGCCACGCTCGGCGCCACCTGTTCCACGCTTCCCGAGTGCCGCACTTCTTCTACAATCTCGCGGAACAATCTGTGCGCATCATATTTGTCGCGAAAGAATCTTCGGTCCAGCCCCGATAGCCATGTTTGCCGCTGCGCATACGCCAACCCCGCCAGCGCCGCAATCGCCACGTACACAGCCCCGCGCGATCTCAGTACGCCAAACAGCGGCTGCCTTCCGTGAAACACCACGTCCAGCACCAACACCCCTCCGGCCACCACCGGTATGGCGCGAAGAAAATTCCGCGCCAGCGCGTATTGCAGCCCGCGCCGGATCATCACCCGTACATCAAACAATTTGTGCTTCAAAATCCCGTACGCGAACGACAACGGAAACACCAGCATCCCCACGCTGCACACCAGATCGGTTGTCGGCGATTCCAGAAACGCTCGCAACGGAGAACTAAGATCGACCAGCGCTGTCCCGATCACTCGCGGCACGTAAAACATCATCCCCAGCAGCGCTCCGTACGACACCACGCGAAATCGCCGGCGGTCCGTCACCGATTCCAATCGCCAGTAAGTCAGCACCACAACCACAACCACCACCGCCAGCACCAGGTACACCAGGCTCTGCAGCCCCAGAACCGTGAGCACCCAAGGCCTCGTCAGCCCGCTCAGATGTTCCGGGTCGTACACCGTCCTCGCCAGCAAATACAGCGAATAGCTCGCTCCCAATAGCGGTCCCACCACAAACGCGGCCCACGCCCATCGGTCCGTGAACAGTTTTTTCGGGAACAAGCAGAAAAATCCCGCCAGCAGCGGCGTGCGAATCGCTGCGCTCACGTGCACCAGCATCACCGCAATCGCCAGCAGCACCGGCAACGCTCGTATCGATGCCGCCATCCCCCATTGAAACGCTTCGTACACCGTCGCCATCGACACCAGCACCCAGCCGCCCAGCATCGACACAAAATCCTTTGGCCGGCTGAATACCACGAACAATCCAATTACCAGCGTGATGAATTTGTTCACCAGAAAAATGATCTCTGAACTCTTCTGCGACGCGCTGAAGTCATCCCAGAGTCTTCCCTGTACCACCATCTTCAAATCGATTGGCCGTCCCGCTCGTTCCACCCGGATCGCCACCGGCTTGTCCGCCTCGAAATTCATTCGCTCCGACAGCCAGTCCACTACGTTCCCAATGTGCTGCCCATTCACCTCCTCCAGCAGGTCGCCCGTCTTCATCCCCGACCGCTCAGCCGCGGAATCCGGCCACACCTCCGTCACCATCGCTCGCCCCGACGCGTCCCTCACATCCACGCCGTCCGACGCCAGCCCAAACAACAAGTAGTACGCAAGATAGAAATTCCCCACCACGCCGATGGCAGCGAACGCCACGATCCGCCATGGATACCGTCTGCCAGTCATTCAACCATCGCTTTGCCTTCGTCGACGCCAGAAATTCCCTTTGCGGAGTGCCAAGGAATTCCCGAAGGAGTAGAGGAGTGGCGCGATTATAGGTGCATTCCCCGCCCCTTTCCATACTTCCTGAACTTCACTCTTTGCCTTTTAGGGGGTCGGACCTTCAGGTCCGGCATTGAATCCTCGGCGAAAATGGGCTTCAGCCCCTGAGGACTCTGCGTCTGTACAGCCACACGACAAGTTACCGATCCTTCCTTTCTTCTTGTGGTGGCCGACCTTCAGGTTCGTTCTTCCGGCTGTCATCCCGCCCGGAGCAGCGCCTTTTGCTGGCGCGAAGTGAAGGGATTATGGCTTGATCCCCACCCATCCTCGATCAACGGAACCATCTCCCAACCAACCCTCTCAATGCGGTCTTCCCGGACTAGGCGCAGGCGCCGGACTCGATTGCCCTCCACCTCCGCCGCCTCCACCCGAACCTCCCCGTGAACCTCCTCCACCACCGTTGCTCCCCGAATTCTTTCCCATGCTTCCCGCATAACTACCGCCCGAATTTTGATTGCTCGAACGCGGACTGGCCCCTCCCCCATAGCTAGCCCCAATATGCGCAATCACCACCGTCTGCTCTTTTCCTCGCTCGCTCGCGACGCCATTTGTGGCCGACACGAAATTCTTCGTCTTGTAGTCGTAGCGAATGTCCGACTGAACTTTCGCGGGCCCCGTCTTAGGCGTTCCTACGACGCTCCACGGTTCCGTTCCATTCTTCATCACTTTGCCCGTGATTGCCGGTTTCTCCACCTTTGGCGCGCTCTTCGCCCAATCGGTTTCATATCCTGCCAAAGCATTCTCACAATCTCCAACTTCTTCGGCTCCGCTTTTACCTCTGCGATTTCTTTTCCCTTCCCCTGAAATATCAGCACTCCGTCCTTCCCATTCAGCGGCGGCTTCAAGCCGCCATCTCGGTCTTTGTAGTGGCCGATCTTCAGGTCGGTTCTCTTCGCGCCGCCTGCCCGCACGCCTCCGTTGGTGTGGGAAACTTTTCTCTAGGGGGTCGGACCTTCAGGTCCGACATCGAATCCTCGGCGAAAATGGGCTTCAGCCTCTGAGGACTCTGCGCCGGATTCGCTACGGCACACTTTTCGCTTGTGTCTCTGTTGTCATTCTGAGGGTATCCCGCGAGGATACCCGAAGAACCGCACTTCCAAGTGCTTCACAACCTCTCTTGCAGCTATTTTCTTATTTCCCTTCTTGCCCGTCACCCGCCCTCTTCAATCTCATCTCATTCGTAGCCTCAAATCCCAACCTCTCATACAGCGGCCGCCCTTCCTCACTCGCGTGCAGGATCACGGTCTCCACTCCTTGTCTCGCGCACCATTCCATCACCTTCTTCATCAACTCCCGCGCCAGTCCCTGCCTCCGGTATGCCGCTTCCGTGTACACATTCACAATATTCCCTCGCCACTTTCCTCCCCCAACGATATGCGGCGGCCAGTCCATCAGCCACAACCCCGCTCCCCCCGCCACAAATTCATCTCGCACAATCGCAAACCACGCCAGGTACTCACCCGCTTCCATCTTCCGCCTCAACCACGGCCGAAACCTCTCGCTCATCAACTCCAGGGCGCGCTCGTCTCGATGCCCCATATCAAAAAACATCGCCCGCCGCTGATGCACAATCGTCTCAATATCCCGTTCCTCCAACGTTGCTTCTCGTATCCTCATCAATGCTCATCCTGTTCTCACTGCACTCCATCTGTTCTCCGAAACCTAAAACTGATAACTGAAAACGCACTACTGATTTCCCGCAATCGCGTAACTCACAAACGCAAACCGCTTCCCGTCCGGCGACCATGACGGCACATTGATCGTTCCCTGGCCTCCAAACAACTTCGCCGCCACAATCACTTTCCCATCTTTCATCGACATGATCCGTAGCATCACATCCTTGTTCTCCGGGTGTCCTTCCACGCTTCGGTCAAACGTAATAAAAACCATTTGCGCTCCGTCCGGTGAAAAATGTGGAAACCAGTTGTTGTACCCATCAAATGTCACCTGCGTCTGTTCGCTTCCATCCGGCTTCATTTTCCAGATCTGCATGTGCCCGGTCCGCACCGAATTGAAGTAAATCCATTTTCCATCCGGCGTATATTCCGGCCCGTCGTCCAATCCCTTCGCCGTCGTCAATTGCGTCTCTTCTCCGCCCGTCACCGGTATGCTGTAAATGTCGAAGTCGCCGTTACGCTGGCCCACAAACGCCAGCGTCTTTCCGTCCGGCGACCATCCGTGCCAGTACGACGGCGCATTCTTGGTCATCAACCGCGGCGCCCCTCCTGCAATCGGCAGCAGGTACACGCGCGACTGGTGATCGCCCTGCGAATTGTCGCTCACCACCAACTCCTTCGCGTCCGGCGAAATTCCATGATCGTTGTTGCACTGCACCGCGAATCCCGTGTCCAGCACTTGCGTCGCGCCGCCCTCCACCGGAATTGTCTCGATCCGGCCCTTGCTGTTAAACAGCAACCTCTTCCCGTCCGGCATCCAGTTCGGCGCTTCAAACCGTTCTGGCCGGACGTAAATCGCTTTCCGGTCCAGCGATCCCGCATCAATAATTTCCATCATGCTGTACAACGTCGGCTTCACCGCGCTCGCCGCTGTGCCTTGCTTCAACTCCACGCCCGAAAACACCGCCTTTTCCACCACATCCTTGTCGTGACTGCACACGCCAATTCCCACGTAATACGGCTCCGTTAGCGCGATCTTTCCGGTCGCTCCCGCCAGCGCAAATTTCCCATCCGCTCCCGCCACCCACATGGTGAAGTAATCGCCGTGCTTCTCGATCCGCACGCGCTTCGGCGCATTCACGTTCGCTTGCACCTCGCGTGTCGTCGCGCCTCTCTCGTCGCGGTACTGAATCGATGTCAGTCCGCTCCCGTGCACCGCTACATCTGCGTACACCGAATCTCCTTCCAGGTTCTGCCTAACCATCAACACTGCTTTGCGATGCTCATTCTTTCCCGTGCCCACAAACGCGATATCTGCCGCCAGCGTCACATCTCCTTTCTCTTTCTTCCACGCAAACTGAAATTCGTCCGACGAGAACCACATGTTTTCGCCGCTTCCCGTAATCGCGTAGGTCCCCTTTGCCGCATCAAACTCCACGCGTCCCTTGTGCAGCACCTTTCCCACATCTCCCGTTCCCTCAAAAATTCCCACCGCCCCGGACTCCGCTGCGTCCACAGAAACTCCAAGCCTCCACCACCCACAAGCTGCCGCCAACACCAACACCACCAAGCACACCAGCACACATATCTTCCGACTTCCGCTTTCCATGGAGTTCCTCCTAGGACGTAAGCGCCAACTTAGGGCGCGAACACCTAGCTTGTCAATCAATCCGCGCTGCGGGTTTTTCTTCTCCTGGTTTTTGTCTTTACGTAAAACTGAAAACTTATAACTTTTCTCGCCCGGCACGTCTTACCCGCATAAATCGGCAAGTTTTGCCTAGCCTCTCACGATCCTGTTTGTTTCTCCTCGTAAACCCTCTCTTTCCAACCCCCATTTGCCTGAAATACTCCGCCACCGTGGCCTCTCTCTTCCCCTCCCCCTTCGTCTTCGACCCGGTCCCACCAAAGTTTTTCGCGGATCAGCCGACGACAAATCTAGATGGGGGCGCAGCGCGAGCCGCGCGCTCGCTGTGCCAAAATCTAACAGAGGAGCTCCGCATGTCTGTTCCCGCTGTCTTAAACGCTCTATTCCAAGTCCCGAATTTCTTATCCGCAAAATCCAATTCACAGAATTTCAAGCAGGAATTTCAGCAACTCGGCCAGGACCTTCAGTCTGGCAATCTCTCCCAGGCTCAGTCAGACCTTGCCTCCCTTCAAACCAGCAATGTCCCAGCCCTTTCTTCTTCCTCCTCCTCGAACGGCCTCGCTGCTGCCTTCGGCCAACCGACCACGGACCTCAAATCCGGCAACCTCTCCGCTGCCCAGCAGGACTACACCACGGTCCAGCAGGATCTCCAATCTTCCGCCGCTCCTGGCCACCCTCATCACCACCACCATCATGCTTCCGCCGGCTCGGACACTTCCTCCAGCTCTCAGAATTCTCTCGAGCAGCTTTTCTCCCAGGTCGGCCAGGCTCTGCAATCCGGCAGTCTTTCCAACGCCCAATCTGCCTACGCCTCCCTTCAACAGGAATTCGCTGAGCTTGGCTCTGCGCTAACCACTTCCGCCACTTCCTCTTCTTCCTCCGCCTCGAGTAACGCGCTGAACGTTAGCGTATAAACCATTTCAATCGCTGCGTTACTCAACCGGCAAGGCAGTTACCTCCACTGCCTTGCTTGTCGTCGGTCTCAACTCTTTAGGGGGTCGGAGCTTCGGCTCCGACACTAAGTACTTGGCAATCATTGGGCTTAAGCCCCGGAGGGAATGGTTTTGCCATTTTTCCGCAGCCTTCCTTGGCCTGTCTTTTTCTCCACTCCGTCTTCCCGCTCGTCTCCATTTCGTTTTTCTTCCCCAACGTGCTATCTTCCTCTTTTCAGGGGAATCTTCCGCATCTTCGGACACACGCCGATCCGGCAAGGTTTGTTTCCCTGAGGGAGCAACGCGACGAAGGATCTCGCCCTCCTCCGCTGCAAAACTAGGAGCCTCTCGCATGTCAGTCAACAAAGTCATCCTCGTCGGCCGCCTCGGTCGCGACCCAGAAACTCGCTACACCTCCGGAGGTCAAGCCCTCTCGACCTTCACCATGGCTACAGACTCGACTTACAAGGATAAATCTGGCGAGCGCCAAAAGCGCGCGGAGTGGCATCGCATCAAGGCGTGGGGAAAATTAGCAGAAATTGTGCAGCAATACCTGAAGAAGGGCTCGCTGGTATTTATTGAGGGCCGTCTTGAAACGCGCGAATGGCAGGACAAAGAGGGGCAAAAGCGCTACACCACAGAAATCGTTGCCAACGAAATGCGCATGCTCGGCGGAAAGGGCGACGGCATGGCCGCTGGCGCCGTTGCAGGCACCGCTCATGCCGAAGACCAGGATCAATCCGGACACGCCGACGACACCTTCCCCGCCGGCTCCCCGGGTCCGGAAATCTCCGACGAAGACATCCCGTTCTAACCTAGCATCCTCCCGGGCTCGGAGGTTCCTTCTTGGTTGCTTTTGTAGGGACGGCCTTCCGAGGCCGCTGGCTCAAATACTTGGCTCAACTCAATGGGTCGAGCTTGTATTGTCCTTCTCCACCTGACTCCTTCTTCTAACTCTCTACCCCACCTCACAACCGAGACCTTGCAACACCCTCACATTGTCAACACCACCCGAAACTCCGCCTTCCCACTCATCATCCGCTCGTACGCCTCTTTCACCTTCTCCAACGGATACGTCTCCACCATCGCTTTCACTCCCGTCAACTCCGCGAATCGCAGCGTATCCTCTGAGTCCATCGCGGTCCCCGAAGGCCAACCCTCGTTTCCTGATAACTGATCACTGATAACGTTCCTCGTCAGATGCCGCGAACCCCCGCCGAGTTAAACCCTTGCCCCTCTTCTGTCCCTCCGTCCAGTTGTCCTCTCTTCTTGCTCCTATGAAAATAGGGTTACCTATGCGCGCACCCACTCCTGCTCTCTGTGCCACATTGCTCTTCTTCTCTTTCTCTCTCGCGGCCTGCGGTTCCGGTTCCTCGACAGGCTACAGGCAAACCCCTCCCTCACCCGCGATCACGGTCGCGGTCTCTCCTTCGACCGCCAATATTCGTGTCGGCAATTCCGCCTCTTTCTCCGCCACCGTTTCCGGCACTTCCAACACCGCCGTCACCTGGTCCGTCAACAACACTCCGGGCGGTTCCTCCGCACTCGGCACCATCAACTCCTCCGGCAAGTACACCGCCCCTACTTCTCTGCCATCTCCCAACACTGTCACCATTCAAGCCACCAGTTCCACCGACACCTCCAAATCTTCCACCAGTTCCGTGACGCTCATGAATCCCACTCCTGTCCTCACCGGCATCTCGCCCGCCTCCAGCAATCTCGGCAACTTCTCTCTCACCATCACCGGCAGCAACTTCGTCACCGGCGCGCAAGTTCTCCTCTCCAACTCTTCCATCTCCACCACCTTCGTTTCCTCCACGCAACTCACCGCCACCGGCACAGCCTCTTCCTCCGGCACGTTTTCTGCCGTAGTGCAAAATCCCGATCCCGGCAGCTCGGAATCTTCCGCGGTCAATTTCCAGGTCAACGGCGCTCCGCAAACTTCCAGTTGCTCCGGCATGTCCACGGGACAAGGCGCCAGCCTCAACGGCTTCCTTCCATTTCCTTCCGACAATCTCTGGAACAAAGACATCTCTACCTCGCCCGTCGATCCCAACTCCGCGAACATTCTCACTTTTATTGGCACTTCCATTGGGCTACATCCCGACTTCGGCGCCGGTCTCTACAACGGTTCCTCCATGGGCATCCCCTACTCTGTCGTCGACGGTTCGCAATCCCTCACTCCCATCAACTACACTTCCTATGGTTCCGAGAGCGATCCGGGCCCTATGCCCATCCCTCTCACCGCTCCCATTGAGGGCTACCCGAATCCCGGCTCCGGCGATCGCCACGTCCTCGTCCTCGACAGCGCCAACTGTTTCCTCTACGAGCTGTACAGTTCTTATCCGCAAACCGCGCAGTGGAACGCAGGCTCGGGCGCCGTCTGGGATCTTGTCTCCGACGAGCAGCGTCCCTACACCTGGACCAGCGCCGACGCTGCCGGCCTGTCCATCTTCCCCGGCCTCGTTCGCTACGACGAAGTCGCTGCCGGCTCCATCAAACACGCCATTCGCTTCACCGTTCAAAGCTCGTCCGCGGGTTTCGTCCCTCCCGCCTCTCACTGGGCTTCCAACTCTTCGAACCAGTACGCTCCGCCCATGGGCATGCGTCTCCGCTTAAAATCTTCCTTCGACGTTTCCAGTTTCTCCACCTCCAATCAAGTCATTCTCAACGCCCTTAAGACCTACGGCCTGATCCTCGCCGACAATGGCTCTTCCATGTACCTCAGCGGCGCTCCTGATGATCGCTGGGACAATTCTGACCTCCACAATCTCGGCAACGTTCACACTTCCGATTTCGATGTCATCCAGATGACGCCGCTCTACACCAGCGCCAACGTGCCCACCGGCAACGCACCCACCGTCACGCAATTCACCGCCAGCGCCACCTCTGTCACTTCCGGCTCAGCTGTCACTCTTTCCTGGCAAATTTCCGGCGCAGCCTACATCATCATTTCCCCCGCGATCGGCGCAGTCCGCGGCACATCTGTCTCCGTCTCGCCCACCGCCACAACTACCTACAACCTCTACGCCGCCAACGCCTTCGGCCAAACCACCTCCTCCGTCGCCATCACCGTCCACTAAGCACACGTCGTTGTCCGCTGTGAATTCGTACTGGAAATCCATCATCAGGCGGCTCTTTGATGCGTTATGACTTTGATATGGTTGAAATTCCCGCTTCCCTGAGCAACTCCGCCGCTCGCGATCCCACGCTGACAGCCTCCGCTAACCCGAAGCGCCAGCGCTGGTTTGAACTTGGCCTCGTGCTTCTGATTGCATTCCTGACTCCTATCTTCAACAGTCTGTATTTCCTTCAGCGTGGCACTGCGATGCAGTGGGGCCAGGGCAATTCACGCTGGATGTTCGGCTTGATCCAGGAAACCATCTGCTTGCTCCTCCTTGCTACGTTTTGTCACGCCGCGTGCCGCGTTTCCGCGACCTCGGACTTCCCTGGTCCGTGCGACGTTTCGGCTCCGGGCTGCTCCTGGGCTTCGGCGCATCCATTTCCATCTGGGTCGGCGCGCTCTTACTGCAAATTCCTCATGCGCTCATCTACGGCTCTCGAGTAACGGGCCGCAACGCAGCGATTTCTTTGCACATCCGGGCCTTATGATCATCCCCTTTATGTTTCTAAATCCCCTTTTCGAGAAGCTCATGGTCCGCGCCTATTTAATGACTGCGGTGATTGAGCTGACTTCTTCTCGCGTGCTTGCAATTCTTCTCCGTGTTGCAGTTCAGTTCTCCTAGCATTTCTGCTATGGGTGGTACCGCGCTGCGTCTGTCTCCTGCGCTTTTCTTCTTCTTTCCTCTATGCGCGCACTCGACAGGCTCTTCCGATTATGGTTGCCCACGGGCGCATCGATGTTTTCGGCATGATTCGCCTTTTGGAGTGGTGGTTTGCTTGTGCGAAGGCATGCCAGCGATCCGGCTCTTCCCGAATTTCAGTGTTCTATTCTCGATTTTCCAGTTTCGAATTTCGCTCCTCCGCACTCTGTCATCCTGAGCGAAGCGAAGGATCTCAACCGTCCCGTCCTAGCCGGATGCCAGCCAACGCCCGGTCCTGATTCCTGATCACTGTTCCCTGATCACTCTCCCCCGACTTTCCCCACATTTCCTTGACTCCAATTGGACTCGGTTATAACCTCTCCCTGCCGAGCGCGCTTCCTATCCCATGACTTTTTCGTTCAAGTCTGCGCGCTCTGTTGCGCCCCGCCCGCGCCTGTTTCTCACTCGTTTCAACCGAAAGGCGGAGTCCCATGCTTCCAAAAGCTTCCCCCAAGTCTTACAAGTTTGTCATCGGCGGTGTGATGCTCGTTGCTCTTCTCACCGTCGGCTCTCTTCCCTTTTTCTCGCGGGACCGCGTGAAGAACGAAACCATTGAAGCCAGCGCCATGGGCACCAGCACCCAACTCGGCGAAGTCGTCGGCATCAGTGTGGAAATTTATGATTTCTCCACGCCGGAGGATCGCCAGGCCCTCGTCCAGGCCTTTGAGAAAGGCCAGAATCAAGGTCTCGTCAACGCCCTCTCCAAAATGCGAGCCGTCGGCCACTGCTCCATCACCGGCACTCTCGGTTACGACGTCTCTTTCATCCGCATGATTCCCACTCCCACCGGACGCAAAATCCGCTGGATCACCAATCGCCTGCTCCGTTTCGGCGAAGTTTACGCCGACACGCAATCCCAATCCTTTAACCTCACCGCCGGCGAGTTCGACATCAACGATACCGACAAGAGCAAGAGCACCGGTGTCCTCTATCCGGCTTGCCAACTTGCCATGGACAAAGAGGGCCAGATTCAATTCCAGCTCAATCAGAATCCCTGGAAGCTGGTCGACGTCATCGACTGGAAGGGCACTGCTGGCGTCAACTAGTCAATTCTTCAATGTAGCGCTCGCTGTTATGCGAGCCATTCGCGCGTAGCCGGTTTCCTGATAACTGATCTCTGATCACTGATATCTTTTCTCCGAGGTGCTCTATGAAGATGTACCGCTACTTTGCAGTTCTCTGTGGTCTCTTGGTTCTCCCGCTTCTCTTCACGAGCTTCATCGTCGGCAAGGACACCAAAAAGAAAGTTAAGGGCGACGTCTGCTCGGCCTCCAATCCCGCCAGCATTTGCGCCGCGGCTAACACCTGCGGCTCTGCTTCCACTCCCTGCTCCATCGATATCAGGCGCAGCCAGGGCTCCTTCGCCACCGCAAAACCTAGTATCCCCGACGCCAAGGAGAACAAAGCCTTCTGTATTAAAGTTGGGACCTCCCTCACCTTCATGAGCAGTTCCAAAAACACCGGCTTCGTCATCGACTTCGGCAGCTCCGATCCCTTCGACCACGAAGGCGCCATCATGGGCGGCGCTGATCGCCCTATCACCGTGGTCGCCAAGCATCCCGGCTGCTACACCTACTCCATCGGCGCGTGCACGGCAGGCACCGTCTACGGCATGTGCGGCAACGCCGACGCCCAACTAATCGTCTCCGCCAACTAACAGGTGTTCGACTTTGCAGCGGCCGCTCCGAGGCGGCCGCTGTTGGGTTTTCTTTCGCACGCCACGCGACCCATGAATTTGCGGGTGCCCTATCCTTCGCGCCTTCGGCGAAGGGTGGGCTCTTCCGATCAAATGCCACTCACCAGCCTCTCCTCAACCAATTCCCACCAACAGTCGTTTCCTGATCACTGATTACTGATAACTTTCTTCCAGCGGAGCGATCCTGGCAACGTCCTGGCAGGACCTCAATCCATGAGACCATCCCTAACCCCCGCGCGCCCCAGCCCCGACGGCCCCCAATCGATCGCCTCCTGATCCCTGATCACCGCTCCTTTTCTCGTGTACACTCTCACCCAACACTTCTTCCTCGGAGGCGTCTTGCTCCCTTCCGGCAAGTTTCCCCGGCTCGCCATCGCGGCCGCGATCCTTGTGGCCATTCTCCTCATCCTGGACGTTGAAACCGTTCATTCCGCCGCCAAAAGCCTTCTGTACTCCAACGCCCTGGACCTCGCTATGGTCCTTCTGGCCGCGCTTTGTTCCTTCTATGTCGCTCGCCGCTCCTCCGGCTATGCCCGTCAGCTCTGGACTCTTCTCACCATCGCTCTCTCGCTCGAAACCGTCGCTCAAGCCATCAGTTCCTACTTCCAAAGTTTCGTTCCCGGCGCCGCCCAGATTCCCCTACCTTCCGATCTTTTGTTCTTCGTCTGGGCTGCTCCCGTCTTCATGATGTTTTTTCCCTCCTACGACGACTCCTCCGCCGTCGACTGGCTCCGCATCCTCGACTTTCTTCAGGTCGCCATCGTGGCCGCCACCGCCTATCTCTATTTCTTCCACGTCCCTTCCCGCTGGCAATCCGACCACGCTAACCTTCTCCGCCAGATTCTCATCCTGCACATCGTCAGGGATCTTCTTCTCTCTGCCGGATTCTTCCTTCGCGCCAGAACCTCTCTCTCTCCCTGGCTCCGTAACTTCTCCGCTGCGATGGTGGCTGTCTTCCTTGCCGCTGGCCTTTCCGATGGCGACTATCTCTTAACACTCGGCACCTATTCCGGCGCGGCCAGCTGGGGCGATCTGCTCTGGGCCTTGCCCTATTTGTTCGTGGTTATTTTCGCCGCCACCTGGAAGCGTGCCGCTGAGGGTCCCCTTCACGAGCCCCATTCCCGCTTCGCCGATTTCGTGGTCACGCATATCCTTCCCGCCGGCGTTCCTCTCCTCGTCATTTTCATGGGCCGCCGCATCGCCAAGGAACAATTCCTCATCGCCTGGGTGGCCATCACCGCCTCGTTCCTGTGTTCCGCCCTCCGCCTGATCCTCACCAACCGAAAACAAAAACGCACCTCCCAGGAACTCCACTCCACGGAACTCGCTCTCCACCGTTCTGAACAGATCTTTGCCTCCGCGTTTCGCTGGAGCCCCGATTCTTTCAGCATTAACGTCTTTCCCAACGGGCCTTACCTCGACGTCAACGAGGGTTTCACTCGTCTTACCGGATACTCCCGTGAAGAAACTCTCGGCAAAACTCCCTCCGAAATGAATCTCTGGACGAACCCCGCGGAGCGCGCGCGTTTACTCGCTCAACTCAAAGAAACGGAACAAATCCGCGAACAGGAATTTCATTTCCGCACCAAATCGGGTGCCATCCGCACCGGTCAAATGTCCGCTGTCGTCACCGACCTCGACGGGAGCTCCTGCGCCCTCGTCGTTGTTCGCGATATCACCGCCAGAATCGAGGCCGAGAACATTCTCCGCTCCGACGAAGAACGTTTCCGCTCTCTGGTCGAGAATCTCCATGTCGGCATTGTCCTCTGCGGCCCCGACTCCACGATTCTCTTCGCCAACCGGGCCGCCGCCGAAATTTTCCGCGTTCCGGCGCAGCGCATCGTTGGCAGAATTGCCGGTGAACTCGACCTCATTCCTTTAGCTGAGGATGGAACACCCATTCCCAAGGACTCGCGTCCCCTCGCTCGCGTCATCGCCACCAGGCAACCTGTCTATGGCCAAATGATTGGTTATCGCGTTCCTCACTTCCGGGACATCCTCTGGACCCTCCTCGACGCCATCCCCGAATTCGACGCCAACGGTGCGCTTCGTCGCGTCATCCTCTCCTTCACCGACCTTACCGAAATGAAGAACGCGGAGCGCGCCATCCATCAACTCACCACCCAATTACTCCAACTCCAGGACGAAGAACGCCGCCGCATCGGTCGCGAACTCCACGATGGCCTTGCGCAAACCGTTCTCGCCGTCAATCTCAGCCTCGCTCAGGTTCGCCAGTGCATCGAACCATTGAATGAATCCGCCGAAAAATCCCTCCTGAAGGCCCGCGCGCTCATGGGCCAGATGTCTCGCGAAATCCGCACCCTCTCCTATCTCTTGCATCCTCCGCTCCTCGACGATCTCGGTCTCGTCTCCGCTCTCAAGGAATACACCCTCGGTTTCAGTGAACGCAGCGGCATCGACACGCAGTTCTTTCTCCTCTCCGACTTCGGCCGCTTGCCTCAGCCCGTGGAGACGGCTCTCTTCCGCATCGTCCAGGAAAGCCTCACCAATATCCAACGCCATTCCGGAAGTTCCTCCGCTAAAATTCGCCTTCGCCGCGAGTCCTCCACGGTCATTCTGGAAGTCATCGATTTCGGGCACGGCATGCGCACTCCCTCGAACGGCAACCCGCAATCCGGTGAAATTCGCCTCGGTGTCGGCGTCCCCGGCATGCAGGAACGCATGGCGCAACTCGGCGGACATCTCGAAATCGATTCCCGTTCTGCGGGCACCACTGTGCGCGCTACTATTCTTCTGTCCGATGTTGTTTCAACGGAGACCCTCGATGACAGCGCTTCGCATCCTCATCGCGGATGACCACTCTGTGGTTCGTGCCGGGTTGCGCTCGCTCCTTGAATCTCATACCGGCTGGGAGGTCTGCGCCGAGGCCGCCGACGGCCGCGAAGCGGTCGACAAAGCCACCAAACTCAAACCACACGTCGCCGTCCTCGATATTGGTATGCCTCTCCTCAACGGTGTTGACGCCACTCGCCGCATTCGCAAATCTTCGCCCCAAACCGAAGTCCTCATCCTCACCATGCACGAGTCTGAAGATCTCGTTCAGCAAGTGATCGACGCCGGCGCTCGCGGCTACATTCTCAAAGACGATGCCGACCGTATCCTCATCGCTGCCGTCGACGCGGTTCGCAATCACAAGCCGTACTTCTCTACTCGCGTCTCCCCCACCTCCGATTCCGCCGACTCTTTGGAGCCGCACAAATCCTCTCGCTCCCGCCTGACCCCTCGCGAACGCGAAATCCTGCAACTCCTCGCCGAGGGCCAGAGCAACAAGGAAATCGCCGCCCTCCTGGGCATCAGCGTTAACACCGCCGAAGCCCATCGCGCCAACATCATGCTCAAACTGGGGTTTCGCTCCATCACCGAACTGGTAGTCTACGCAGTCCGCAACAAAATCATCCAAGCCTGAAAAAGTAATCCCGTTTCAGACAAATCCGCCCGGCAGAATGGTTCTGCTTTTGTTGGGACCGCCGTCCCAGCCGGTCCGCAAACACCAATTCTCGCCTCTCCTCAATCCGCCTCCGGCCACCGTATCCTGATAGATTTCTTCCATCTGTGTTCCGGATTTGTTCCTGTAGCTCTCGTGCTTACTCACTCTGTCATCCCGACCGGTGGCGCAGCGCCTCTTGTTGCGCCGCAGCGGAGGGATCATGGCAACTGCCTGCCGCACCTCGATCGCGGAGATTGCCAGCAATCCTTGCTTCGCGTCGTCTCCTGATCGCTGATCCCTGCCATCTTCCCCACGTAGATAGTTGCCACCTCATCGTCTAGTACAAATTCCCTAGGCAATCCACCCAATTCCGCTTCTCCTCCCTTGCCCTCATTATTGACACCAGGTTACAGGTCCCCTTTCGGAGATTGAACTGAGCGCACTCGAGAAAATCCGCGTTGTCGTTGCAGACGACTCGCCCACCGCCCTGCGATCCGTCTGCGACTATCTGGATTTTGCTGGTGGTTTCGAAATCGTGGGAACCGCCAGTGATGGCATGAACGCCGTCCACCTTGCTTCGCTCCACAAGCCGGACTTGGTCTTGCTCGATCTGAGCATGCCGCGGGTCAACGGGTTGGAAGCTGCCGAGCAGATCCGCCTTTCCAACCCGAGCCTGCGTGTCATCATTTTCTCCGAATTGCATGGCCTTTCTCTCGGCGACGAATGCCGGCGCCGCGGCGCAGACAGCTTCGTCTCGAAAAGCATCTTGCCGGAAGGCCTGTTGATGGAGATTCAGCGGTTGTTTTCCGAGTAGCGCAGCGCCACGCCCGGCCCCTGCGCGGAATAGCAATTCACTGACGGGTCAATCATCGCAGTGAGGGTTCAATCATGAACGTTCGCATGCGTCTCTTTGATAGGAGCAGTCAGCTAGACCTATGTTCGGCCAATCTTTCTCTTGCCTCTTCTTGGGGGATAATCCCTCCTGGTTGAAAATCACAGCAGCGCTTGCGCAGTCGCCTTGCGTTCCTCTCACGGTTCAGCGCGCTTCTTCCTCCGACGCAGCATTTAGCGCCGTCTGGGCTCGCTCTTACGATGCTCTGGCCCTCGATCTTCATGCCTCCAATTTTCAAGCCCTAGACTCCATCCAAAAATTCCGCTCGGAGCTTCCCGATTTCCCCATCCTCGCCCTGTTTGATCCTTCGGCTCAAGACCTCACCGATCTCCCTACTAAGGCTGTCCAAGCCGGCGCGTCTGGTTGCCTTTCCCTTCCCGACCTCACCTCCGAGACCCTGCACACGGCCATCCGCTCCCTCATTTCCGACAGAAAAACTCCCCTGGTTCCAAAGGACGCGGATCTCGGCCTCTATTTCCGCAAAGACTCCACCCATCCGCCCTCGCGCGCCGAAGTCGTTTCCCACGCCGTCAATAATTTGCTTTGTGTGATTAACGCCAACGCCGACGTTCTCGCCGACCACTTCGCCGGTTCCGGGCTCGCCGCTCACAGCGTCCACGAAATCAAGAAAGCCGCAAAGTCCGCCGCCGAACTGATCCGCAGCCTGTAGTAATCAAAGTGGAATTTCTCCCAGCCGCCTTCTGAGGCCGGCGCTTTTGGAGTGCGGGGGCTCGCCGCCGCTTTTTCCATTTATACCGACTGGCACCGATGTTCTTTTTGTTAGGGGATCGGACCTTTGGGTCCCACACTTTCGCAACCGGCATCGACCATGTCATTCTGAGGACATCCGACAAGGATGTCCTCAGAATCTCAATCCAAGCATCTTTTCTCAACGCGATCTGTTTCTCCCGATCCCCCTACTGCGTCCCTAGCCCCGGCGACGGAAACACAAACGCCACCACGGTATGCGAATCCACCGCCTTGCCATTTCTCTTCGCGGGACTAAACCCCCACGTCTTCACCGCTGTTATCGCCGACCCCGTCAACGCCGCAACCCCATGCACCACGTTCACGCTCTTGACGTCGCCTCCACTCCCAACCCTCACGTCCAATACCACCGTCCCGAACGCCGTGGTATTCGACGGATACGTCGCATACGTCGCCGACGCCACCTGCGCCGGAATATACGGCGCGCTCCCAACTTCTGCCGCCGGACCCAACCCCGGGCTTGGCAAACCCACTCCCGCCGGGTTGAACGGGTTGAACACCACCGTCACTCGAATGCTCGACGCTACGCCACTCCCATTCAACATGCCCGCCGCGAACGACCATCCTTGCACCGCCGTCTGCGCCGCGCTCGTCAACGGTGGCAAATCTCTCACCACCTGCACATTCTGGATATTCGCATTTCCGTCCAGGTTCACTTGCAGCGTCACGATTCCCGGCGAATTGCTGTTCACCGGGTAGGCAATCTCTCCCGCGCTCACCAGCTTTGGCGGCACAAACTTCCCGCCATTCTGCGCCTTCGTTGCGGCGGGAGTTATCGCCAGCGCCACTACACCCATCACGTTCAACAAGCTCTTCATCTCTTTCCTCGATTACCACGCTCCGCGACAATATCATCCCACCGTTTTCTCGCAAAGCCTCTCGCTTACGCCGCAGCCTCCCTCAACTGCTCACCGCCTTCGCCGCCAGTTCCTTCTCCAGTGCTCGCCCTTTCCGGAACCATGAGCGTTCCACTCGTTGCATGTATCTCGGCAGCGTTCTCTTCTTCGCGTTCAGCTTCTTGGTCCACTCGCGCGCTTCCTCCTGCCGTCCCGCCAATTTCAGATAATTGGCGTAGTTGTACAACGTCTCCGGTGTCGTTGAGAACTGCGTCGCCACCGCAAAATATCGCTCCGCGTCTTCTATCCGGCCGGTTCGCGCGTACGCATCCCCCAACAGTCCCGCCGCGCGGTAGTAGTCGAACTTCACGTCCTTCCCTAGCACCAATTCCAGGTCCGGGATCGCTGCCGCATAATCTTCCATTCCCAGTGCCGCCTTCGCCCTCAGATAAAACGTGTACGGCGAATCACTCCTCGCGCTGATTGCACGGTTGCACGCTTCCCATGCCTTGCCATACTGCTTCTGATCGAAATACAACTCCGCCACTTCTTCGTAATTTCCTGCCGACGGGTTGTCGATGATCTGCGTTTCCAGCTTCTGGATCCGCGACCTCCTCCCAAACCCATCGAACGTGCCCTTCAGCAGTCCCAGGTCCGGGATCATCTCCGCCACAACGTAGACCCCTGCCCCCAGCACTCCGCCGAAAATAATGATGAAAAACCAATAGTTCTCCGGCCGCCGTTTCACAAAATGAAACAGCGCAATCCCCTGCACGATGAGCCCCCACGGATAAAAATAGTGCATCTCGCCGGCTCCTTGCTGGCTGTTTAAGTGGCGATCTTGCCCAGCTTCGTATTGCCCGTTGTACACACGTATTTCGCCACTAGCATCCCGAATCAAGTCTCCCACGTCAATCCATCCCCTTTGGAGTGCGCCGCCTCGCTGCCGCCTTTTGCAGGCGACGCGCGTGTGCGGGGGTGCCCAGGTGCCGCTGTTGCGCCGGGGTTCTTGCCTTCCCCTGTGTAGAGGCGCCGGTACGCCACCGTTCCCTGTTCCCTGTTCACTGATAACTGATACCTCACACCATTGCTACTACGCCACAAGGTACCTTAGTACAGTAGTTGCCCTCCCATTCCCCATGCTAGAAAGGTGACGGGAGCGACCTTCATGAAAAGGCTACTGCTCGTCCTTTGCAGCGTCATCTTTCTCTGTACTGCGGGCCCTATTCCTGCCTCCTTTGCCCAAGGACCGCGCGGCGCCGGCTCGGAGCGCCACCACCACAAGTTCCATTTCACTCTCTTCCACCGCAAGCCTAAACGCCAGAAGACCCCTCCCCTCTACAACGTTCCCAAGTCGGTTGGCTGGTGGCATCACCGCAACCCGGGTCCAGCGGGCGCCGGCGTCAAGTAGCCCGCGCGCCCTTTTTCCGGTTGTCTGTTCCGGCGTGTTTTTTCTAGTGGACGATCTTCAGTTCAGGTCGGTTCTTGGGATGGTCTTTCTCTTCGGTGGGTGCCCCAGCTACCAGTGTTGTACCTGGGTCTTGATTCGCCTCGGAAGCTGTGAGGCTCCTGCTTGAGGTGTGAGAATGTTGCGTTACGTGTGACGACGTTGCTCTCTTTGTGTAGGGACGCGGCCTTCCGAGGCCGTCGACCACAGATGCTTGCCCCGATGTCACCTGACTTTCGGCTTCCTTCTGGGCTCTCTGTCCTTTGTGGTGAATATCCTGGACGCGGACCTATCTTTTCTCGGGAAACTCGCCGCGTCCCACCGTCGAATATGGCATCTGTTGCACCTTGCCGCCTCTCTCCGCGATCCGCCGTTCAATCTCCGAAATGATCAACTGCTTATTCGGCGGCGCGTTCCTCTCCAGCGCATCGGCAATTCTTCCCAGGTAAATCATCAACTCATCGGTCAGCAGCGACCGCTGCACCGCCACATTGCTCGTCCTCCTCCGCATCCCCAATAGCACCGCCGCCACGATCAACAGCCCACCCGCCGCCACGATCAACTGAAAGCTCGACATAGGTATATCCGGAAAATACCCCGAGGTTTCGATGAACAAGAACACGCTGCCTCCTTCGTCGGACTCAAACGCTCACATCCCCCATATGCATCTATTCTCCCAATCCACCAACGAGGTTCCCTTGCCCCCGCGGGCGCCAACCAGCACATCTCTACACAAGAAATCGCCGCCGGCCAACTCTTCACAATTCCTAAACTCGGCGCCAACGCAAAGCAGCCGCAATGGGCGTGCCGCTACACGCGACGCTTTCGGCTGATCAAACGGTCATGGCTGGGTGATTTCTTGCTGGGGATTGAGGACTGGGAAACTCAGTGCCCTTAAACATTAGATGTTACTTGCACCCTCAAAGTTGCACAACCTCCGAGCGGGAGCGCACCCTTGGTTCTGAAGGGTCCGGTTTTTTTCTTGTGTTTGCCTTGGTACTTGCCGACTTCTGCTTGCCCGCCGCACGCAGGAGCGAGGCAGGTTTAACTCACGGAGATCGCTAATCAATCCCGCGCGTCTCTCGATCTCTGATCCCTGATCGGCGATCTTCGATATTACCTATTCGCCCCGCCATTTGCTCCAACTCCACCCCTGAAGTACACTCCAATTTTCACTCAACCGAGGCCCCATGCTCGTCGTCATGCAATCTCACGCTACCGAAGAACAAGTTCGCGCCGTCTGCGAACGCATCGAAACCCTCGGCCTCAAAGCTCATCCCATCCCCGGCTCCGGACGCACCGCCATCGGCATCACCGGCAACAATGGCGCTATCGATCTCGGCGTCCTCGAATCCATGTCCGGCGTCATCGAGTGCATTCCCGTCACCAAGCCCTACAAACTCGTTTCCCGCGACGTCAAGGAAGAAGACACCATCGTCACCATCCCCACTCCTTCTGGTGACGTTCTTGTCGGCGGCTCGCACATCGCCATGGTTGCTGGCCCTTGCGCCGTCGAAACCGAAGAGCAATGTTTCGCCATCGCCCAGCAACTGCAGTCCACCGGCGTGCGCCTCTTCCGTGGCGGCGCCTACAAGCCGCGCACTTCGCCTTACAGCTTTCAAGGCCTCGGCCTCTCTGGTCTGAAAATTCTCTCTCGCGTGCGCAAAGACTACGGCTTCGGCATCGTCACCGAAGCCATCGACAATGAATCCCTCGACCTCGTCGAGGAGTACGCCGACGTCATCCAGATCGGCGCGCGCAACATGCAAAATTTCTCGCTCCTCAAACGCGCTGGCCGCGCCAAACTTCCCGTCCTCCTCAAACGCGGCATGGCCGCCACGCTCGACGAATTTCTCATGGCCGCGGAATACGTTCTCTCCGAAGGCAACTACAACGTTATGCTCTGTGAGCGCGGTGTCCGCACCTTCTCCGATTTTTCCCGTAACACTCTCGACCTCGCCGTCATTCCCGCCGTCAAGAAACGCAGCCACCTGCCCATCCTCGTCGACCCCAGCCATGGCACTGGCAAACGCCACAAGGTTCTTCCTCTTTCCCGCGCCGCCATCGCCGTCGGCGCCGATGGACTCCTTGTCGAAGTCCATCACCAACCCGAAAAAGCTCTCTCCGACGGCATGCAATCCATCCTGCCCACTGAATATGCCGCCCTCATGGACGAAATCCACCAACTAGCCACTCTCTTCCACCGCACCCTGAACTAAACTCCATCTTGTAGTAGCCGGTCTTCAGAGCGGTGCTCTCTCTTGGGTTGCCTCTATAGCGCCGGCTTTATGCCGCCATCTTGCTTTACCGTTTCTACGGTAGCCACACGCCGCCTTGCGTGCGAGGTCCTTGGTTTGTCTTTAGGGGGTCGGAGCTGAAGCTCCGACATCACTGGCGTGCTTCCCAACTTGCCGCAACCTCCGCCTCCTGATCCCTGATATCTGTAATCCAATCCGCAAATTTCCGCTACGCCTCCGCGTAATGTAAAATCCACTCATTCATGTCCCACTTCAAAAGCTTCCGCTTCTACTTCCTCCTGACCATCCTCCTCATTTCCCTCATCGTTGTTCTCCTTAGCGAACATCGCCCCTCTTTCCTTCGTCCCGGCCTGCGCATCGACGCCTACGTCTCCACCTCCGACGGCTCCGTCACCATCGTCGATCTCGTCTCGTTGCAGCCCGCGCAAAAGGTTTATGTCGGCCCCGGCATCGCCGACATGCGGGAGCACGCCAAACGCGCCGAAATCTGGGGCGTCAGCAGCGGCGCCGGCTACATCTGGGTACTCGATGCACGCTCCGGCCAACTGACCGCCAAGATTTCCGTCGGCCCTGGCCCTCTCTCCGTCGATTTCTCTCCCGCCTACGACCGCGTCTTCACTACTTCCTCCGGCTCCGATCAACTTCTCGCCATCGACTGCGCTTCTCGTTCCATCATCGGCCGCGCCAAAACCGGTTCCGAACCCGTCCAGGCGCGCATCACCCAGAACAACAAAACCATCCTCGTCGTGAATCGCGGCTCCTCCACGCTTTCCATCCACGACGCCGCCACTCTGCAACTTCGTGCCTCCGTCAAGGTCATCCCTCAGCCCGACGAAGTCCTCGCCACTCCGGACGCCTCCGTCGCCTTCGTCATGAGCCGTTCCGACAATCATCTCTCCGTCGTTGACATCCCCCGCGGTGTTCTCCTCGCCAATCTCGAACTCGCCGGCAAGCCCACGCAAATGCTCCTCAAGCCCGACGGCGGCGAACTCTACGTCATCTCTCCCGAAGCCCACGGCCTGCAAATCGTCAATACCTGGACTCACGAACTTGCCAACTACATGATGCTCGGCTCCGCTCCCACCACCGCCATTCTCAAAGAGGACTTCTCCGAAATGTACGTCGCGGATCGCGAGGCTGGCCGCGTTATGGCCATAGACATCTTCAGTCGCCGCATCATCGGACGCCCCATCGATGTCGGCGCTTCTCCCTCCGCCATGCGCTTTGATCCCACCGAGCCCGGCGCTTCCCCCAGCATGCTCCTCGTCGTCAATGAATCTTCCGGCGACCTGGCCGTGATCCGCACCCGCACCGATTCTCTCCTAACCATGATCAAGGTAGGCCAGCAGCCGCACCTCCTGGCCGTAAAACTCTTCGACTCCAAAAAATAATCGTCCGTTCTGCTGTGAACGAAACCTGTCATCCCGAGCGCAGCGAGGGTCTGCTTTTTCGGGGTTGTATTGTCATCCCGACCGGAGGCGCAGCGTCTTGTGCTGCACCGCAGTGGCGGGACCGCGGCACGCTCTCGACCCTTTTTCTGTCCCGCGGCACTTCTGAATTTGTTCGTTCTCTGGCAGGTCTGGCGCCTGCGCCGCCGTTCCGCTTCCGCCTGGCGGCAGAAGCCCGTTTCCCCACAAAACGCCGCTCCGAAATCCTTCAGCTGGTCCTCTCGCCGGTCACCCTGTTCTTGCTGGCCGCGGAATACTGGGCTCACTGAAAACCCTTCGGCAACCACTAATTTTTGCTTCGATGTAGGGATTGTCTTCGTTGTCGCTGGCTTTGATGCCAGCCCTTCTTTGTTTCTTTGTTTCATTACCTCATTATTTCATTGCTTCTTTCTTTTCAACTCTTCTTCCAATCTCTGGTGCAATCTCTCGCTATATCCCACTGGCAACTCGAATATCCGATCATCCGCCGTCAACACCAATATATTTCGCGTCGCATCCAGCACCGCTGAACAAATTTCGCAGTGCTGCAGGTGCTTCTCAATCTCTTCTCGCAGCTTGGCGTCCACCGTTTCATCGATGTACCCGGAAATATGCTCCCACACGTGCTTGCACTCTAATTTCATAACGCTCTCCCGAACCACCGCCCGCGCGACGGAGCTGTCGTCTTCAGGAAAGGCCCCAGCCGCTTTTGCAGCATCATTCGCGCACGATGCAGCCGCACCTTCACCGCCCCCGGCTGAATTCCCAATGCCTGAGCCGTTTCCTCTACGTTCAACTCTTCCAAGTCTCTCAGCGTAAATACCTGCCGGTAAATGTCCGGTAGCCCCGCCACCGCCATCCGCAGCGCCTCGCGCAGTTCTTTCCGTTCCAGCGCTTCCAAAGGAATTTCCCGCCAGTCCGTCAGTAGCGCTGGTGTGAACTCACCTTCCTGTCCCTCCGTCGGCTCGTCAATCGATTCTTCCGCTGTGCTCTTCGCCTTCCTCAAACGCTTACGCCCTTCATTAATAGCAATCGTCACTAGCCATGTGCTGAACTTCGCATCGCCCCTGAACGACGCCAAATGCCGGTACGCGTTGATCATCGCCTCCTGCGCGCCGTCCTCCGCCTCCGCCTCGTTTTTCACCACGGAAAATACCGTCATGTACACCATGCGCTCATACGGTCGGATCAATTCATGAAACAGTTCTGTCTCTCCCGCCAGTACCCGCGCGATCAGCCCTGCCTCAGTTGTCCCTCGCGTTTCCATCGTTTGTTGTTGTCCCCAGTCTTGATTCTTCCTCGGGCTCCGCGCCCTTCGCCTCCTAGGGTGGGTCTTACATGTTGTCATCCCGACCGGAGGGCCGCGTCTTTTGCGGCACGGAGCGGAGGGGGATCATGGCAAGCAACGCTCCTCACTTCGATCCCTGAGATCGTCCTCGTCGGTCCTTGTGGGTCGGAGCTTCAGCTCCGACATAACCCTATTAGCTATCACGGGCTTTAGCCCCTGAGCATTCCGCGCCAAAACTTCTCCAACTTCGCCACTCCCGATACCGCGCGAAACCTCTGGCAATAGATCGCCACCGCCTGATATTGATTCAAATCCACCGTCGCAGGCAAGTCGTAGTTCTGATCCCTCTCATTCCTTCTCAACGTGCCAAATTCCAGGCACACCAGTTCCCACATAGGATCGCCATCCCTCGCAAAGGTTACAGCAACTGCAGTTTGTTCGCCTGCTGCCGGGCCCTCTCAACTTGATTGAGACCCGCACTCCTCGGGAGTAAACCGACAAGTGCAGCGCCATCTGCCGCATGGTTTGTTCTGGAGGTTCTATGCCGCGCGATGCGTTCTATTGCGAAGACTGCAAGAAACCTTTCGAAGTCATCCTGACCCTCGAAGAATACGAAAAGGGGCAGATCAAATGTCCCATCTGTGGCAAACATCACGTGCACCAGGAAGCTACTGCCTTTTTCGCCGTCCAAGAAAAGCTGAAACCGCCAGCTGCCTTATCCTCCAACGAACTAGCAACGAAACGGAAATTGTCATCCCGACCGGAGAAGCGGCGTCTTTTTCGGCCTTGCAGTGGAGGGATCGCGGCCGGCCCTCAACCACTCAGTGCAATTCGCCGCCCCGACGCGGTCATGCCTTTCCTCTTCAATGTAGCGCTGCCTTTCATGGCCGCCCCCGCTTTTGCGAGCCCTTCCCCCCTTCCCGCAAAACATTTGGTTGACACGCCTCCCCTCCCGGCGTACTGTTCCGCAAGCTCATTTGTCGGGGCCCGTTTCAAGAACGGTTCCACAACACAAATCTACGTCTCTAAACTTTTCGCGATAGGACCTTAGGAGGGAAGCCTGTGAAGAGTGTCTTGAAATTTGTCACACTTGCTGTTTTCGCTGCGTTCGCCAGCACCTCGCTTCTGGCGCAAAGCAATCCACTGCTCGGTACTTGGAAACTCAATACCGCTAAATCCAAATCCGATCCCATGCCGGTTCCCAAGAGCTTGACCCGCACCGTCGAAGAGACTTCCGATGGCACCAAATACACCATGAAGGGCGAAAACGCCGACGGAACTCCCATTTCCTATGGCTTCACTGTTAAGTTCGACGGCAAAGACTATCCCGCCACCGGCACCATGCCCGGCGGCGCCGATTCCATCTCCATCAAAAGAATTGACGCCAATGACTACGAAGCAACCTTGAAGAAGGCCGGCAAGGAAGTCGGAAAATCCAAACTGGAAATTTCCAAAGACGGCAAGGTGGCCACTCTCACCTCAAAGGGAACGACTGCAGACGGCAAGCCCGCGCACTCCGTCTCCGTCTACGACAAGCAATAACTGCGAAAACGCACACGGTGAGTGGAATTGCACGGCCCAACGCCTGCAATTCCACTCATCTTTTCTTCTGGTTCAGCCCAATAGCGAGAGAGAACCGTCCCTCGGGAGGGTACGCCCACGCCATGCCCGTTTGGGCTTCTACTGGAAGGGGTTCTCTCAGGGAAAACGGAAATGGATTGCTCCCACGCTCAAATTGCTCGGACTGTCCTTCATGGTTCATTTCGTTGTCTTCGTCGTCTAGTGTCGTGGCGCGGTTGTTAAAACCGAACGTGGCCAGTACCTCCTTAGCCGCGGCGGCCGCATTGTGAAGGTTCTAACACCAGCAGAATATTTTGCAGTTCCGCTATGTTGCGAATGTTCGCGGCCGGTTGGTTGTTCGCTTACCTCTTTCCGACGATGCACTGGCGGTACCCCAGAAACCGCCAACCACTCGCCTAACATTCGGTCAATGGAATCGCGATCCTGGCTCTCTCCTCCAACCATTTCGCCGACGTTCACTTACGTCTTACGCATTGGCCTTGAATGCATTGGACCCGCTCTTCTTTTGCGCGCCAACGTCGCCCACCGGGACACGAACACAAATTCGTGTCCCCTGCGACGGCTCCGATTCCACATCCAGGTGTCCGCCAATCAGCCGCAGCCTTTCCCGCATACTGATCAATCCGAGCCCGCCTTTTGCCTGCGGCGATTCCGGACTGAATCCCGCGCCGTGATCTGAAATACACAAATGAATTTCGTCCCCACTCCCGCTCAGATCCACCTTGGCATCCCCCGTCTTCCCGTGTTTCACAATATTTCGCAGCGCCTCCTGCACAATCCGAAATAGACACAGCGCCACATCCTTCGGTATCTCTTCACCCACGTCATGGTGCACAAATTCCACTCGCAATTCGTGTTGCTGCGATACTTCCCGGCAGTGCCCTCCCACTGTCGCCACCAGTCCCAGCAAGTCTAGCTTCGCGGGATGAAGTTGGTGCGACATACTGTGCAGTTCACTGGAAACCTCTGCCGCCACCTCCGATATGTTCTGCAGGCGTTCTTGTGCGTCGCTTGATAGTTCCGGAATGCTTCGTTCAAACTGCGTCAGGCCTATCCCCAGCAGCGCCATCCTTTGGCTCAGATCGTCGTGCAACTCTCGCGCAATCCGTGTCCGTTCCTGTTCTTGCGCCTCAATCAATTTCTGGCTCACGTTCGAAAGCGCCTCTTCCGCCATCTTCCGCTCGGTAATATCCGCAACAATCCCAATCTTCCGTAGCACTCTTCCCTGTCCGTCAAACAATGCGCGCCCATTCTCCTCCATCCACGCCGCGCCATTTCCCGGCCCTTTCACTCGGTAGATAATCTTGTACGTCGCATTCTTCGGGCTCAGCCCCTTCACCATGTCCTGGTACGCTTTCACGTCTTCGGGAAAAATGTTGGCGCGGAATTCTCGCCCGGTGTCGTGCCTCGGATCGCTTTTCCAGTGCAGCACCGCTGCGCACTCTCCGGAGCGCACAACTTCATCCGTCGCGGCGTCCCACTCAAACGCATACATCCTTCCCGCCTCTACTGCCAGGCGCAGCCGTTCCTCTCCTTCACGCAATTCCCTTTCCGCTTGCCGTCGCTCCTCCACCTGGGCGGCCAGAATCATGAACGGAATCACCGCAAACCATAAGAAAAGTTGTAGCGATAGCACCCGGTCGATGAGGTTCGACTCGATGAAAGGACCACGCCCATGGAGCGCACCCCAAATCGACAGCAACGCCACGATCGTGGCCGCCGTCCCGACTCCCGCCGTTCCGAATCGCAGTGTCGACCACAATAACAGCGGCAACAGTGAATAAAGCAGCGCCGGAGGATAACTGCCCCCGCGCGCCACGAACATTACGTAGCTCAACGAAATCAGCGCCGCCATCAACACACATGCTTCCAATACCTGCGCACGCGATGCTCGCATCCATCTCTCGGCTTCGGACACCCAACCCAGAATCGCGGGCGCTACCGTCAGGAATGCCAATCCCTCCGAGAGAAAGATGATTCGCCAACTGATCCACCGGTTCCCATCCAGTGCATGCACGCCGATTGTCGACACGATCAGCGAAGCCAGAAACACAGTGAAAAACGAATACTTGGCCAGCGCTTTCAGGCTGTTCAAACGCGGCACGCCGTCCAGTGCATAGCGAACGCCCGAGGCAGCTACCAGAATTTCCAGGATGTCGGCGAGAATCAGCCACGCAATCGAACGAATCGAAACGCCTACCTGCAGGTCGTACACGGCGAAGCCCGCCAGCCCCGCCGCCATCACCAGCGGCCAGCTTTTCCGCGGTACCACCAGCAGGATCGCCACTAGAACCGCGCACCCCGGCCAGAGTGGCCACAGCGTTTGCGGCTCTCTTATAATCAGGAACCCGCCCAGTTTGGCGGCAAGGTAACACACTGCGACAGTCAGGCAAGCCAACAGGGCCACAGGCAGCCGCGAGTTCGCTCTCGCGTTGTTTCTTGACGACTCGCCTTCGGCGCCTTCCATTTCCTGCCTCCAGCACCTTGAGTACTTTCAGGAAGCACGTGTCCGTGCAACGCCCGATGCTACCCGCTAACCGTTCCTCGGGTACGACAGATTTAACATCTCCTCCCCCACAAATTGCAACACTCGTCACAATTGGCGTGTTTCCTGGAGTTTGCTTTTGTAGCGGCCGCCTTCCGAGGCAAGCCGCCGGGTGCGCGACACGCCGGTGTTGCGTGTGGGCTCTTGGGGATTCATTTAGGGGTTGTCGGAGCTTCCGCTCCGACATCGGGTGCTTGGCTACTATTGGGCTTCAGCCCGCGGACGAAATGGTTTTGCCGCTTGCTGGGTACCCCACCCTCGGTCTTTCTCTTTATTCTCGAAGGGATCACATTCCTAGGCGGTCCGCCAACACCAATTCCCCGCTCGAGGTGACCTGACTTTCGACTGCCCTTTTCTCTGCGCCTTACTTGAAACCGAAAACTGCCAACTGATAACGCTCTGGTCGCTACTTCGGCCCTTCCGCCAACTTCTTCACCTTCTCTTCCGCATTCGTTTTAATTCCGTCCTTAACCGTCGCCGGGTCGGTCGTATCCTTCGGCAAAAGTTCCAGAGCCTTCTTCGCATTCTCCAGGGCTTGCTCATTCTGCCCAGCCGCCAGATACGCATCACCCAGGCTGTCGTACACGTTCGGAGAATCCGGATACGCCACCGCATTTAGCTTCAGCAGCTCAATCGCTCCCTTCACGTCGCCCGCCTGCAGATGTTCGTAACCCACCCGGTTCATCACCACCTCGGAAAACAGCACCACCTTTGGATCCTGCTGCCGCGCTTCCTCATATGTCTTCGCCGCCTTGCCAACTCCTCCCGGTTGGTCAATCATTTCCAGAAACTGAATTTCACGCGATACCGGCTTGGCGGCCGCCACACTTCTCGCGCTCACCGTCGGGCTAGCCTTCAACGTTTTCCCAAACCACTCCACGATCATCCCTTCCAAATCTTCGTGCGCCTTGAACATCTCCACGCCGTGTCCTCCCACCGCGTAATGTTCCAGCTTGTTGCCCGGATTTGGCGACAATGCCTGCAGCCATTCCATAATCTCTACCACTCCGCGATCGTCGTCGTCATCCGCTACCGCCATGAACAGCTGCACTTTCGGCGACTCCCGCAAATATTTTCTCCCTGCCGCGTCCGTTCCTTCCGACAGCAGCATCAAGGATTTCACTTCCGGATGCCGCCTCGCCAACTGCACCGCCTGATTCACGCCGCAACTCGCCCCTCCTCCTCCGACGATCCTCCGGCTCACACCCGGCTGCGCAAGCAAATAACGAAACGCCGTGTCCACGTCCCCCGGCCATTTCTCCTCGATGGTTTTGTTGACTTGCTCGGGAGGCATCTTGTCGAACGGTGTCCCGCCACTCTCTCCGAATCCCCGAAAATCCATCGTCAACACATTCACTCCCGACGCCGCGAGCCGTGCCGCCAGGTCGTCCCACACTTTTCTCTGCCGGTTGCACTGGTGCAGCAGCAACACGCCAGGCCCCGGCTTTCCTGCCGCAAAATAAGTTGCCTTCAGCACGATTCCGTCCGGCGCCTTCAGTTCGACCACCCTCGGCGCAGGCACCTCAGCCGACTCACCGTGTGCGCCCATCACCATCCACGCCAGCAAAATCGCCCCAGCAACCCGCGCCCCCGTCGTCCTGTAGTTCATAGCTCCTCCCACGCAGCCCTAGTTTAGACGCCCTCCCCAGGTGAAGCGCAACCAAACTTACCCCCTCGCCGGCCTCCCTACTTTGTGACGTTGCCTTTGTTTGTCGCTCTTGCAGTGGCCGACTTGTGGCTCACCCCTTCGGGGGTGAGGCTGTTGGCTCGCGCAGCGCCGCTGTGCAGTTGTCTCAGCGCCGGCGGCCGGGTGCCGCACCATTGTTTTCGAAGGGTGCGGATTTTCTCGTGCTTTTGTTGGGACCTCCTTCTGAGGCGGTCCGCTTACGCAAATTCGCACCTCGATGTGACCTGACTTTGGACTTTCCAACTTCTAATTTGTCATCCGAGCGAAGCGAGGGATCCGCGGTCCCAACTCGGCCGCCCAGGCGGCCACGAATTCAACTCCTCCCGAACCCTGATTGCCGATCGCTGATATCTCTATTCCTCCCACATTGACCAACTAAACCAAGCCGTGATATCACCAAGCAGGCGTCAGGGCGGAGAGTTGCGCTCGCTGCGCAGTCAGTCGTCTTTCTTCCCCGATTCGTTTCCGGTCGCGCGAACCGGAATTCTATACTGTTCTTTGGCTCTTCTTCCCTGAATCAGCATTTCTCTTCCGCCTCCGATTCAGGCGCTCGACCCGTTTTTTCGAAAGGACACCAATGTCACATCGCAACGATTCGCACTCCAAAGCTCGCAAGCTTAGTCTGAGCACTCTTCTGCTCGCCGCGCTTCTGCTCACCGCCGTCACTCTCGCCATTTCCGCCGACGACAGAAAAGTCGAGGTCATCGACGCCACGGCCATGGGCACCAGTACGCAGTTGGGCAAAATCGTCAACGTTAAGGTCAGCATCTACGAATTCTCCACCGAAGAAGATCGCCAAATCCTCATCGATGTCTTCAAAAAGGGGCAGAATCAGGGCCTCGTCAACGCCCTCACCAAAATGCGCGCCGTCGGACGCATCGCCGTCACCGGCACCATTGGCTACGACCTCAGCTACATTCGCTTGATTCCCACCGACACCGGCCGCAAGATTCGTTTCGTCACCAACCGCCTGCTCCGTTTCGGTGAAGTCTACGCCAACACTCCCACCACCGCTTACAACCTCACCGCAGGCGAATTCGATATCAACGATAAGGACAAAACCAAGAGCTCCGGCGTCCTCTATCCCGCCGCTCAGCTCGTCATCAACAAAGACGGCCAGCTCGAATTTCAACTCAACAAAAACCCCTGGAAGCTCACCAACATAATCGACTGGAATCAAGCCGGCGTTCCCAAGTAGCTCCGTTTGGAGTGCGGCGGCGAGCCGCCGCACTCCCCATTTTCGCCAACTCCACCGATCATTCCTCGCCAGGAGTCGGCGCTTCAGGCCCGCGGCTTTTCCCCACCGTCAATCCCCAAAATTGCTCCACAACCAACAACTGCTGGGTGCCGTACCCTTGCTTCTTAAGGGTGCGGTCTTTCTCTTAGTTTTGTGGGACCACCTGCCGAGGGCGGTCCGCCAACACGAATTCCCGCCTCGAGGTGACCCGACTTTCGACTTTCGACCGCTTCCTGATCACTGATATCCTTGCCTGACCATGGCCCTCCGTTCCTCACTCGCCCTTCTTGCCGTACTCTCCTTCGCCCAACAAACTAACTATCCTCCCGTTGTCCACCTCACCGCCGAACAGGATCACCAGCGCACCCTCGACCTCCTCCACATCACTTCCCTTCGTCGCGGCCCCGACGGCGATCCCAAATCTCCCAACGCCGCCAACGTCGACGAATCCAAAGTCCGCCCCTACTCCCTCCCCGATCCTCTAATCCTAAAAAATGGTCAAAAAGTCGCCAGCGCGCTAGTCTGGTTTACACTGCGCCGCCCGCAAATCGTGGAGGATTTCGATCGCGATGTCTTCGGCCGCGTTCCCGCCAACGTTCCCCACGTTCGCTGGGAAGTCGTCAGCACCACCAGCGAGCTAAACGAAAACATCCCCGTTGTCACCAAAAAGCTCGTCGGCCACGTTGCTAACTCTTCTTACCCACTCATCTCCGTCGACATCCAGGTCTCCCTTTCCATTCCCGCCAACTCCTCCGCTCCCGTTCCCGTCATCCTCGAGTTTGCCATCAGCCCCGAAATCCTTGCCGCCATAAAAAAACGTTTCACGCCGGAACAGTGGGCCGCTTTCAACGGCACCGGCCCCTCCTGGCAGCAACAGGTCCTCGCCAAAGGCTGGGGCTACGCCACGCTCATTCCCACCAGCGTGCAAGCCGACAACGGCGCCAACCTCACCGAAGGCATCATCGGTCTCGTCAACAAAGGCCAGCCACGCTCTCTCGACGATTGGGGCGCACTTCGCGCTTGGGCTTGGGGCGCCAGTCGCGCGCTCGACTATTTCGAATCCGACACCTCCGTCGACGCCAAACACGTCGCCATCGAAGGCCTCTCCCGCTACGGAAAAGCTGCTCTCATCACCATGGCCTACGATCAACGTTTCGCCATCGCCTTTGTCGGCTCTTCCGGTGCCGGTGGCGCAAAAATCCTTCGCCGCAATTTTGGCGAGCAGCTCGAGAACATCGCTTCCACTTCCGAATATCACTGGATGGCCGGCAACTTCCTCAAATATGCCGGTCCGCTGACCGTCGACGATTTGCCCGTCGACGCCCACGAACTAATCGCCCTCTGTGCCCCGCGCCCCGTCTTCATCAGCTCCGGCTCGCAACAAGTCGAAGGCGGCTGGGTCGACGCCAAAGGCATGTTTGTCGCCGCCGTCACTGCCGGCCCGGTCTACACTCTCCTCGGCAAAAAGACTCTCGCCACCTCCGATTTTCCTCCCATGGAAACCCCTTTGACCGACGGCGACATCGCCTTCCGCCAACACGCCGCGGGCCACACCACCGGCCCCAACTGGCCAACCTTCCTCGAATTCGCCTCCCGCTATTTCCCCCAGCAGTCCCCGCCACCTACTCCGCCAAAGTAACTCGCCTGTGGGTTCGTTTGTTTTCTTAGGGGGGTCGGAGCTTCAGCTCCGACATTCGACCCTGGTCTCGAATCCTGTAGCTCAGGCCTTTAGGCCTGAGATTTTCTGATGCCCTCTGGGCAACCTAAGAGTCACTGCTCTGACTTTTGACTTTCCTAATTCCATTTTCCGTTCTTCTCCTTGACAGCCTAGGAGTCTCGCGCTATCTTCCTAGTTCATCTAGGAGAGAACCCCGTGGACCAACAACTCCATGGTTTCCATCAGTGGCCTCCTGGCCCACCTCCTGTAACTCGAGCCTTCAGCCCCGCGGCTTTTCCCCACCTTCATCGCAATTCGCAAAATCATCTCCCTAATAACCGACGAACGAGGTCTTGTCATCCGCGGGTGCCCCAGGTGCTGGTGTTGTACCTGGACTCTTGGGTTCGCCTGCGTAGGGACCGCCTTCTGAGCTGGTCCGTCAACTCATATGCTTGCCACCGCCCGCTCCTTTACCACTTCACGACGCGGACCTCATGACCAGCCTCTCCCAACTCCGCTCCTGGCTCCGCGCCATCCTCCACCGCTCCCGCACGGAACGCGACATGGACGCCGAACTCCGCTTCCACCTGGAAATCTACGCCGACGATCTCATCCGCAACGGCATCCCCCGCGACGAAGCCCTCCGCCGCGCGCGCCGCGAATTCGGTGGCCTCGAACGCGCCAAAGAAGAGTGTCGCGACGCTCGCGGCATTACCTTCCTCGAATCTCTTCTCCAGGACATCCGCTACGCCCTGCGCACGCTTCGCAATTCTCCCGTATACACCGCCATTGCCATCTTCACTCTCGCTCTTGGTATCGGCGCCAACACCGCCATCTTCTCCCTCATCGACACAGTCGTCCTCCGCATGCTCCCAGTCCGAAACCCTCAGGAATTGGTGCAACTCTCCCGCCAAGACCCTGCCCGCGGCAACCAGGGCGATTTCTATTTCACAAATGCAATTTGGGAGCAGGTGCGCGATCACCAGGATCTCTTCTCATCCGCTCTTGCCTGGAGCACCGATCGCTTCGATCTCGCGCAAGGTGGGGCCGTTCAAAATGTCAACGGCATCTTTGTCAGCGGCGACTTCTTCGAGTCGCTCGGTGTTCGTCCCGCCGCAGGCCGCGTACTCACCGTCGCCGACGATGAGCGCGGCTGCCCCGCGCTCGCCGTCCTCAGCTACGGTTTCTGGCAGGATCATTTCGGCGGCTCTCCCAACGCCATTGCCAGCACACTCTCTCTCAACCATCATCCCTTCCAGATCGTCGGCGTCAGCTCTCGCGGATTCTATGGCCTCGACGTCGGCAGTAAATTCGACGTCGCCATTCCCATCTGCACCGCCACCATCTTCGACGGAAAAGACTCCCGCATCGACGCTCGCTCCTGGTGGTGGCTCAGCATCATGGCTCGCGCGAAGCCTGGCGTCACTTCCCAACAATTGCAAGCCCGCCTCGCCGTATTTTCCCCCACCGTATTCGCCGCTGCTGTCCCCAGCGACTGGGATCCCGAGGATCAAAAGAACTTTCGCAATTGGTCCCTGCTATCCGCTCCCGCCGCCACGGGTAAGTCCGACCTGCGCACGCAATTCGACCAGCCTCTCAACATCCTCATGGCCGTTGTCGGTCTCGTTCTTCTGATCGCCTGCGCCAATATCGCCAGCCTTATGTTTGCCCGTGCTGTCTCCCGCACCAAAGAAATTGCCGTCCGCAAGGCCCTCGGCGCTTCTCGTCTCCGCCTCATTCGCCAACTTCTAACCGAATGTCTCCTGCTCTCCTTCGCCGGTGCCCTCCTCGGCTTCTTCTTTGCCCGTTGGGGAACCGCTCTCTTGGTCCGTTATCTCTCCACCGCCGGCAACAATGTCTTTCTCGACCTCTCTATCGACGCCCGCATTCTCGCCTTCACCGCCGCCATCGCCCTCTTCACTGGCATTCTCTTCGGAGTTCTTCCTGCCTTGCGCTCCACGCGCGTTTCCCTCACCGCCGCCATGAGGGGCAGCGCGGCCGAGCACACCGATCGCGGCTTGCGGTTTCGTCCCGGCAAATGGATCGTTGCATCTCAGGTCGCACTTTCCCTGGTTCTTCTCGTCGTCGCCGGCCTCTTCCTTCACAGCATGGCCAAACTCGCCGCTCTGGACATCGGTTTCGATCGCAGCAACGTGCTCCTCGTCAACTCCGATCTCAAACTCACCACCGTCCCCCCCGAGCAGTACCTCGCCGTTTACGACGAAATCGAAAGCCGCCTCCGTGCCCTTCCCGGTGTCGTCTCTATTGGCAGGTCCGTGCGCACTCCCGTCAGCAATTTCGAATGGGATCAGCACATCCTCGTCGATTCCCCCAACGCCCCCAAGGGCGACGATGCCGAAACCTACCTCAATTTCGTCTCGCCCGGCTACTTTCCCACTTTGCGCACCCCGCTCCTCGAAGGCCGCAACTTCGCCGCCAGCGACACAAAAACGTCCGCTCCGGTCACAATCGTGAATGAGATCTTCGCCCGTAAGTTTTTCCCGGGAATCAGTCCGGTTGGGAAATATATCCGCAGGGACTGGGGTCTCAACAAAACGACTCCTCCGATTCAGATCGTAGGCGTTGTCAAAGACTCAAAGTATGAATCGCTCCGCGAAAAACCCATTTCGCAGGCGTTCTTCCCGGCCGACCAGATCCTCGACAACGAGGAATACGCAAATTTCGAAATCCGCACCGACCGGCGCCCCTCCGCCCTAATCTCTTTCGTGCAAGATTCCGTTGCTCAGGTCAACAAATCCATCCCCCTCGACTTCTCCTCCCTCTCCCAACAAGTCGATGACTCCCTCGTTCAGGAGCGCCTGCTGGCCACACTCTCCGCCTTCTTCGGCGCTCTTGCTCTTCTCCTGGCCATGATCGGCCTCTACGGCGCTCTCAGCTACCTCGTCACCCAGCGCCGCACCGAATTTGGCATCCGCCTGGCCCTCGGCGCTCCTCTCGTTTCCATCCTCCGTCTGGTCCTCCGCGACGTCGTGATCGTCCTCGTTGCTGGCAGCCTCGCAGGCATCGCCATCTCCCTCGCCGCCGTTCGCCTCCTCCAGAAACTCCTTTTCGGCCTGACTCCCCACGACCCTGTAACGATGCTGGCCGCGGTCGCCATCTTAGCCACCGTCGCGCTCGTCGCCGCCTATCTCCCCGCCCGCCGCGCGATGCGCACAGACCCCATGCAA
>CAWDRK010000004.1:0-35239 GCA_963804635.1 Candidatus Acidiferrales bacterium | reverse complement strand
CCACATGTCAGGATGAATCTTGGATTTGGAAGTAACGGAAATGAAGGGGCTTACGAATTTCCCGTTTCGGTTTAAACGCCGAATGTCTCAGCCTGAAACGCTACTGTCTCATTCCCAATTGCGACAACCACGCGTTTTCCTCGGCCGATTGAGACGCCGTTAGCGCCCCACACCACGTGCCTGCTCTTCTTCCGCGGGACTTTCCGGCGCTCCGCCGCGCAGCGGAATGTTGTACCTCTTCAGCTTTCGGTACAGGGTAGCGCGGCTGATCCCCAACATTTTCCCAGCCAGTGCCTTGTCGCCATTGGCCTGTTCAAACACACGCAAGATAGTCATCTTCTCCATCTCAGCCAATGCCGTGGTGGAAAGACTTGCGGCGTCTTGCGGCGTCATCGCTTGGCCCGCTGGCTGCTCCGCGCGGATGGAAGGCGGAAGGTCTTTCACATCGATGATTTCCTGATCGCCAAGGGTCACGCCCCGGGCAATGCAGTTTTCCAGTTCGCGCACATTGCCCGGCCAGTCGTATTGCAGCAGACTCTTCATGGCGGCGGCTGTCACCTGAAGATGTGTTGCGGGTGCGTAGCGGTTCAGGAAGTGGTGCACCAGCATGGGAATATCGGAGCGGCGCTCGCGAAGCGGTGGCAAGTGAACGGTGACGACGTTCAAGCGGAAATAGAGGTCCTTGCGAAATGTGCCTTCGCGATACGCGGATTCTAGGTCGCGGTTGGTCGCCGCAATGACGCGCACATCGACGTTAACCTTGTCGTTGCTGCCCACGGGCCGTACTTCCTTTTCCTGCAACACCCGCAGCAGCTTGGTCTGCATTTCCAGCGGCAATTCGCCAATCTCGTCCAGAAACAGGGTTCCGCCGTTAGCCGCCTGGAAAAGGCCGGACTTCGATCGCGTCGCTCCCGTAAATGCACCCTTTTCGTAGCCAAACAGTTCGCTTTCCATCAGCGTTGGCACCAGGGCCCCGCAATCGACAGCCACGAAGGGTTCCTGCGCCAGGGCACCTTTGAAATGAATCGCCCGCGCTACCAGTTCCTTGCCGGTGCCGCTTTCTCCGGAAATCAGGACCGCTGTCCGGGTATCCTTCAGCCGCGAAATCATTCGCAGGACGTCCTGCATCCCGGCAGAAGTTCCAATGATTCCATCCAGGTTCTCTTCGGTGTTTACGCGTTCCCGCAGAAACGCATTTTCGTTTACCAGGCGCACCTTTTCCGCCATGCGCTGCAGCAGCAGCCGCAATTTTTCCACCCGGAATGGTTTTTCGATGTAGTCGTAGGCGCCCAGTTTCATTGCATCGACCGCCGATTCAATCGATCCGTGGCCGGTCATAATCGCGATTTCCGTGCGCGGCAATATGTTGCGAACCTGCTTCAGCAGTTCCACGCCCGACTGGTTGGGCAATTTCAGGTCCGTCAGCACCAGGTCCGGAGGATCGGTTTCCAGCCGGGTCACCGCGGATTCCGCGCTTTCGGCTTCGTTGCAGGTGAAGCCCAGGGAAGTGCCGATGGTCATGCACAATCGCCGGATGCTCTGCTCATCGTCTACGACCAATAGTTTGGCTTTCAGATCTTCGCTCATGGTTTTCCGAATGTCGTCTCCACTATCGAAATCAGTTGCTGCACCCGAAAAGGCTTTGCAATGCATGGGGTGGCGCTGTCGCGCAGCAGCGTCTGCGTCTCGCTGTTGGCGGTATCCCCGCTGATCAGGATGATCCGTCCGCCGAGGTCTGGCCGGTTCTTCTTGATCCAGTGATGCACATCGGCCCCGTTAATGCTTCCCGGCATTCGAATGTCGGAAATGACGCCCGCATATTCCCCGGCTGCCAGATGCTCCAGCCCTTCCGCGCCCGAGGACGCTTGCACGACGGCGTAGCCGCGGCGCTCGAGGGCGGTGCGCACGAAGGCGCGCACCGAAGCTTCATCCTCGATGAGCAAGATGGGCGAGATCGCCTTTGTCGCGCTGCTGGATTCACTCATCTACCCGCCTCTTTCGCCGCGGCCGCCGCAATGGCGTTTTCCGTAGCCTGCGGCAGGCGCACCACGAACGTGCTGCCTCGTTCTTCCGTTTCGGGGTTGTTCCAGCAGAAAATTTCGCCGCCGTGGGCTCGCACAATCCCGTAGCAGATGCTCAGGCCCAGGCCCGTGCCTTTTCCCGCCTGCTTGGTTGTGAAGAAGGGATCGAAAATGCGCTCCGGTTCGGCAACACCCGTTCCGTTATCGATGAACGCCACTTCGATGGAATCCTGCGTGCGCCGTGTGCGAATGCGGATTTTGCCGTGATTCCCGGACTCCTGGATGGCGTCGTAGGCATTATTCAGGACGTTCAGGAATACCTGCTGCAATTGCTGCGAGTCCCCCAGGGTTGGGCCGATCCCTTCGTCAAACTCCTCCACTACATCCACGCCATGGCTCGAAAAATCGTAACTTCGCAGCTTGATGGTTTGCCGCAGAATGGTATTCACTTGAACCGGTTCTCGCTGCGTGGGCTTCTGCCGGGCGAAACTCAGCAAGTCCTGCACAATCTCTTTCGTGCGCTGGGTCTCTTGCAGAATGATCTTCAAATCTTCGCGTGCAGATTCCGGAACAGCAGGGTTTTCCAGCAACAGGTCCGTGAAGCCCAAGATTGCTGCCAGCGGATTGTTCACTTCGTGAGCCACGCCGGAAACCAGGCGCCCGATGGTCGCCATTTTCTCCGAATGCGCCAGTTTCGCCTGCAGCAACGCCGCGTCCGTGATGTCCGTCATGACCACCACAACGTTGTTCACCTGCCGGTTCTCGTCTCGCATCGGGCTCAAGCTGATCGAGAAATGTCCCAGCGAGCCATCGCTGCGCCTCGCTCGCAGCTCCAGATTCTCCACCTGTTGCCCTTGCGCCGTGGTTTGCAACGCTGCTTCGAAATCCTGCCGGTGTGCCACTTCCACCCACTCCTCCAGCCGATGACCGATCATTTCATCTTCGTGATAACCCGCTTCGTAGCAGCGCCGATTCGCGTAGCTGATCAGCCCGGCGGTGTCCAGGACCAGGATCATGCTCTGCGTGGTGTTCAATATTTTCTGGTTAAAGTCCCGCTCGCGTTGCAGTTGCGACTGGAACATCTTCTGCTCCGTTACATCCAGCATCAACCCGCGCGTCTGCACTACTTGTCCTTGCGCGTCCCTTACCGCGCTGATGTTCTGCATGGTGTGCAGCAGGCTGCCGTCTTTTCGCCGCAGTGTCTCTTCATAGTTACGCAGCGTGCCACGTTCTGCGATGGCTTCCACGAAGCGTTTCTTTGCGGCAACCGTGGGATAGAGATGAGGGCTGACATCGGCGCGCAGAAGTTCCTCGCGCGAGTCATATCCCAGCATGCGTACCATGGCGTCATTGACGTCCAGAAACTGCCCGTCAGGCGTTGCGAAGAACAAGCCTTCCTGGATGCTGTCGAAAAGCTCTCGATAACGGCGTTCCGCTTCGAGGCGGTCGGTGATGTCCTTCAGGACGTGAATCGTGCGGGCATCTTCTTCCGTTGCGCCTCGCGCGCGCGAGGTTGACACCAGAAATGTGCGGCCCTCGGCCGTGGCGGTGTACTCCTCGCGCGCCTCCGTGGTGTTCCGGCAGAATGGACACGGTAACGCGCTGCCCGTCTCCGCGATGTGCCGCAGACCGCTCACCAGCTCGCCGACCAGTGCAACGGGCGAAACTCCCAGGTGCGTTGCCAAAGAGCGATTGGTGCGTACGATCTTCCAGCTCTGATCGTGTACCACGATGTAGTCGCTGATCGCGTCGATGTCCTCGACCCACTGCTTTTTCGAGCGCTCCAGCTGCGAAAAGCGCCGCACTTTCTCCATGGAGAGCGCAGCGTGACTTGCCAGCGCGGCCATCAATTTTTCTTCCGTGGCGGAAAACTCGGCGTTCGCTCGAATCACGCACAGCGTGCCCATCAGTTCGCGATCGCTCGCGTAAATCGGAAACATCCCGCAATACCCCGCGCGCTCCGGCAAACGCGCTACCTGCAAGCCGCTTCGCTTGGCTGCTATGTTCTCGAGCAGCCACTCCCAGTCTCGCTTGCCGCCCGGGAAGTCTTTCACCGCAGAGTACAATTGCACCCGATTCCCGGAGAGCTCCCCGACACCGCCCCATTCCCCTCGCAACATTTCCGCCGCGCGCGACGCGAATGCCGCCAGAAATGCGGGAAGCTCACGCGAATTCGCAGCCGCGACCGCCAAATCCATTAGTTCTTCAGCATGGTCGATTTTTGCGCGGTTCGGCACTTTGCGGTTGTTGGAGACCGCACGGTGACGAGCGGACAGCGACTTTCGTCCACGCATAGGGGGTTAGGGGCTCTGCGTGCGTCTCAATTTAGGAACCACGCACTTCCAAACTACTGAGCAATCTCATTCTGAGTCAATCCCCGTTCCAATTCGGAGTTCGCATGCGTTACCCTGGACGAGCCCCATGTGGTTGCCGGTGTCTCAGCCTGAGATCATCGTGCCAGGTCCGCCCAGCCGTTTGAGACGTTTAGCACCGTGCTGTTGGTCGCGTGTCGTCCTGCACTTTGTCCCTATCTAATTGCGGAATAAGAGCTTGCGACACTTGCCGGCCTTATTTTCTCTTTCTTCCCTTTAACCTAGATCCTGGCATTGCACTTGCCTTCTCTCCGGTGGGGTAATTTCCCTCCCGAGGAGGACGGAGTGTCGATTCACAGTGGATGGGGAAAGGCGATTCTCGCGTCGGTCGCGGCAGGGGTGTTGGCCGGGTCCTTGGCGATTGCACAGCAATCCAACATTGAAGAAAGCAAGCGAAAGGTCAGGACCAGAGCGAATCCAACGTACCCAGAACTGGCACGACGGCTTGGAATCGCGGGAAAGGTCAGGATCGAAGTGGTCATCGGCACGGACGGCAAGGTGAAGAACTCACGCCCCGTAGGCGGTCATCCGCTTCTTGTGCAGGCGGCCTCGGATTGTCTTCGGGAATGGCGGTTTGAGCCGGCGTCTGAGGAAACCACCCAGGTTATCGAGTTCGAGTTCAAGCATGAGCAGTGAGCTTCACGCAGCAACGCGGGCTCACCGAGGGATAGCGCTTCAACTGGTTGTTTAGGGGAGCGGAGGAAGTAACGCAATGACCATCGAAAAACAGCTATACCGAAGTTTTGGAGCCATCGGGCTCATTCTGCTCATTTTGCTTCTGGTGGATATCGGCACGATCTGGAAGGCCAGCCGGGCCAGCAGCGAAGCATCGGCGACACTCGAGAGCGTGCGAACCACGGAAGCGGTGCGCTACCAGATCATGCAGAATCGCTTGAATTTGAACAACTTCTTGCTCAGCGGCGACCCACGCGACGAAGAAAAGGTCAATCGCGGCTTCACCGAGCTCAGCGATCAGGTGAAGCGCGGACAATCCGACACCAAGAATGATTTAATGCGCACCGCGTTGATCCAGGTGGAGAGCACGGAAGCCAGCTGGGCCGACAATTTTGCCAAACCATTGCTTGCCAAGCGCCATCAAGTCGATTCCGGAGATGCCACAGTCTCCGATCTCCAGATTTTCTACTTGCAGAAGGATCCCACATCCTGGCTGAACAAGTCTTCCACCGTTCTCGATCAGGCCAATTCGGACATCAGCCGAGCTCTGGTAGATTCCCAGAAGACCGCGGACCGCGCCAGTATCCTCAGCTACGCGGCAATCTTGGTTGGCTCGATTCTGGCCCTGCTTATGATCGGCTACACCGCGGTCCGAACCGCCCGTTCCATCACCGAACCTCTGCAACACCTGATTACGGTTGCCCGCGAGATCGGCGATTCGGGCGACCTCGATCAGAACATCGACATCCACCGCAACGACGAGATTGGCGCACTCGCTACCACCTTCAACAATATGGTCGCGTACCTCAAGGAAATGGCCAGCGTCTCGATGGCTGTGGCCGAAGGCGATCTCACGGTTGAAGTGACACCACGCTCCAAGCGCGACACCCTGGGCAACGCCTTCATTCGCATGGCCCACGGCTTACAGGAAATCGTTCGCTCCACCCGTGACGGAGCCTCGCAGGTTTCAGCCGGCTCCAATCAGGTTGCCGGCGCCGCCGACGAATCTGCCAAAGTCAGCGTGCAAGCCTCCTCTGCCATTGAAGAAGTCACCAGCACCATGCACGAAATGAGTATCAACGTGCAGAACGTTGTGAAGAACACGCAGGTTCAGGCTTCCAGCGTTGCGGAGACCTCTGCATCGATCGACCAGATGGTCACTTCCATCCAGCGCGTCGCGGATACCGCCAAGGTGCTGCTGGATATTGCCAACCGCTCGCGCGAGGAAGTCGTTACCGGTATCGCTACGATGGAGAAGACCACCGATGGACTGAACCGCACGAATCGCGCCATCCAGTCTTCCGCGGAAATCATCAACATCCTCGGGCATCGCGCCGACGACATCGGCAAGATCATCGAAGTCATCGACGACCTTGCGGAACAGACCAACCTGCTGGCCTTGAACGCCGCGATCGAAGCCGCTCGCGCTGGTGAACACGGCCTCGGCTTTGCCGTAGTTGCCGACGAAGTCCGCAAGCTTGCGGAAAAATCCACGCAATCCACCAAGGAAATTGCTGACCTCATCCAGAGCATCCAGCGCGAAGCCCGCCAGGCCGTCGAAAACATGGAGCGCAGCACGCGAATCGTCGAAGAAGGCTTGAGCCTCGGAAACGATCTGGGCACCGCCCTTCACAAAATTTCCGACGTGGTTACCGAAGTTTACAAGTTCTCCCAGGAAATCGGCGCCGCCACCAATGAACAGTCCGTCGGTTCCTCACAGATTGCCAAGGCTACCAACCGCCTGACCGAAATTACCCAGGAGATCAACTCCGCTGTCGAGGAACAAGCTTCCGGCGCCCAGGCCGTCGTCCGCGCCATGGACAAAATGCGTGAACTGGTTCAGCAGTCCGCTTCCAGTTCCACCGAGCTGTCTGCCGCTGCTGAACAAATGCTCAAGCTTTCCCGCAACCTGCTCGACAATATGGACCGCTTCGTCATCGACCGGGGCAGCCAAACTCGCCACCGTCGCGACACCGTTCCAGCTCGCCGGCAGCCCAATTCCGAGTCCAGCGAATACGAATTAGCGGAAATCGGACGCAACTGACGCGGAGACTACCCCATGGAGAAAGACTACCAAGTTGTTGGTTTTCGCATCGGCAATGAAACCTACGGGGTTCGTATCGGGTCCGTGCGCGAGATCGTCCGTGTGCCCGAGATAACTTCGGTACCCAACGCCCCGGAAGCCATCGAAGGGGTCATCAACCTTCGCGGGAAAATCATTCCGGTGATGGACCTGCGCAAGCGCTTCGGCATCGAAGCGGTTCAGCCCGACAAGAAAAACCGCATTCTCGTCGTTGAACTGGACAACAAGCTGCTCGGCTTGATCGTCAGCTCTGCTTCCGAAGTATTGAAGATTCCTCCCTCGGAAATCGCCGCGCCCGGCTCGGTATTCGCCGAGGGTGAGTCCAGCTACGTAACCGGTGTCGGCAAGCTCAAGGGCCGGCTCATCATTCTCCTGGATATTGCCAGGCTGTTGCGTCAACCGGAATTCAAGAAACTTGAGGAGGCCGCGGAACCCGTCGCAGTCGCGCGTTAGCAGCTCTGCTCCCGGGAGCCGCCGGCTGTACGAACGTTGCACGCACCCAGTATGGGAACCATCACTGCTCAGGTTCAGCTCACAGAAGCAGAACTCAAGCTCCTGCAAACCCTTGTTTACCAGGAGTGCGGCATGTATTTTGATGAGCGCCGCGCTCATTTTCTGAAGGATCGCTTGCAGCGCCGGTTGAAGGCCTGCCAGCTCGATTCCTTCTACAGCTACTATCGCTTGCTTACCAGCCGCGAGGGCCGCGCGGAACTTGCCCTGCTTCTTGAAAATCTCACCGTCAACGAAACCAGTTTCTTTCGCAACCGCCCGCAACTCGACCTGCTGCAGAAATCCGTCCTCGAAGAAATTCTCCACCACAAGCAGGAGCGCCGCGATTGGAATCTCCGCGTGTGGAGCGCCGGTTGTTCAGCGGGCCAGGAGCCCTATTCCGTCGCCATCCTTATCTGCGACGCCCTCGCCTACTACTATCTCCGCAATCCGCTCCCGTTTGAAATGCCTTCGCCCAAGCCGCTGATTCCTCCGCCGTGGAAACTCGAAATCGTGGCTTCCGATATCAGTTACGCCAGTCTGCGCACCGGCCAGGAAGGCCTGTACACGGAAATTCAGATGGAGCCTGTCGACTACACCACCAGGCTTCGTTACTTCGAAAAAGCCAGCGACAAGTATGCCGTCAAACCGCAGCTCAAAGAACTTGTTCAGTTCGACTTCCACAACCTGAAAACCGAATTCTTGCCCAGGCGCAACGACATCATCCTTTGCCGCAACGTCATGATCTATTTCGACGAGGCGGAGCAGAAGCGCTTGATTGAGAAGTTCTGGCACTGTCTGAATCCTGGGGGCTACCTCTTCGTGGGCCACGCGGAAAGCCTCTTTGGCCTCACCCAGAAATTCAAAATGGTTCATGAGAATAATGGCACCGCCTACAAGCGCCTCGAGGTGAATCTGTGAGTTTTCTCCCCGAGGATCGCGGATCGGAACTTCGCGCGCTGTTCTTCGAAAGTGCCGCGGAACTTCTCCAGGTCATCAACGACGCCGGGCTGGAACTCGAAAAGCGTCCTGCGGACGAAGATCTCATCCGCGGTGTGCGCCGTGCTGTGCATACCTTGAAGGGTGATTCGGCTGCCTGCGGCTTTCAGAAGTTGAGCGAGATTGCTCACGAACTGGAAGATGTTCTCTCCTGGCAGATCAGCCAGACGCATGGCACAAAGCTTGCCGAAGTTGTCCTGGCTGCCGTGGACACGTTCGAGAGCATGCTCGGCGCGTACCAAAAGCAAGCCGAGCCTCCTTCGACGGATCCTCTGCGCGCTCTCATCCACCACCTGCTTCAAGCGCCAGGCCGGGCGCGGTCCGAGAGTGATTCCCCCGCTGTACAGGTTCGCGCGGCCTTTGCCTGGAGCGAATATGAACGCCTGATGATTTCCGAGGCTCTTTTGCACGGTGACAATGTCTACAATGTTGCTCTGCGCGTCGACCCCAATAGCGTTATGCGCGCTGCCGCTTTTCAGCTTATTCGCAACGTGCTGCACACTTGCGGCACGGTCATCGCTTTGCGGCCCGAAGACAACCTTGCGGCCGCGGCCGTTGAGGTCGTGGAAGCCGCCGTCTCGAGTCCTCATCCCATTGAGCATGTTTCTCATCGCTGCCAGATTCCTTCGGTGGTTTCGGAGGTACGCGTGGAACCGGCAGATCACGCCGATTCCGCCGAGCATCAACTTCTGGGCGACATCCTGGAAGCCCAAGCCGCTCAGATCGCGGCGAAGCCCTGCGATTCCCCCGAATCGGCTGCTGCCAAACATCCTGCTGGTTCCTCGGCGGTCGCCGCGGTTGCCGAGAGCACGGTTCGCGTTGACGCCTCGCGCATCGATGCGGTGATGAATCTTGTCGGCGAATTGATCATCGGCAAGTCCATGCTGAACCGCACCCTGGCGGAATTCGATGCCCGCCATTCGCGCGATCCCATTCGCACAAAGCTCGCGGAAACCCTGGCGTTCCAGTCCAGAGTTCTTGACGAGCTCCATAAGTGCGTTCTGAAGATTCGCATGGTCCCGGTCGAACAGTTATTCCGCCGCTTCCCGCGCGTTGTCCGCGATATCGCGAAACTGTGCGGTAAGGACATTGCTCTCGAAGTCGCCGGGGAGCACACCGATCTGGACAAAGGAATTCTTGACGCGCTTGCAGAGCCGCTCACTCACCTGGTGCGCAATGCTGTCGATCATGGCATCGAGCCGGCCAGCGAGCGCCTCAGCGCCGGCAAGCAGGCGCGAGGCACCGTTTCCTTGAACGCCTATCATCAGGGCGCGCAGGTCGTGATTGAAGTGCATGACGACGGCCGCGGCATCGATCTCGATCTGATTCGCGAACAGGCAGTTCGCAATGCGCTCATCAAGCAGGAAGATGCCGACCGCTTGACAGATCCCGACCTTCTCAATCTCATCTTCGAGCCCGGTTTGAGCACCGCGACCGAAGTCACCGAAGTCTCTGGCCGCGGTGTCGGCATGGACGTTGTGCGTAACGTGCTCGACCGCCTGAAAGGCACGGTGAACGTTACTAGCGTCAAAGGGAAGGGCACCACGATTCTTCTTCGCGTGCCTCTCACTCTCGCCAGTATTCAGACCTTGCTGTTCCGCGTTGGAGGGCGTCTCTTCGCTGTGCCCCTTTCTTCGGTCATCGAGATCACTCGCGTGTCGGACTCCGAAATTCAGCGGGTGGACAAGCGCGAAGTCCTTCGCCTGCGTGAGCAGCTCCTTACCCTTGTGCGGCTTTCCTCTCTGAAAGGAATTCACGCCGTAGATTCCGGTGAGCCGAAAAAGAAAAAGAGTTTCGTCATCGTCATCGGCGTAGCGGAAAAGCGTTTCGGTTTGCTGGTGGACAGCATGGTGGGCGAAGAAGAGCTCGTCATCAAAGCGCTTCCTGGCGAGATCGTCTCCAGCGATCTGGTGAGCGGCGCGTCCATACTCGGCGATGGCACCGTTGTGCTGATCTTGAATGTGCCCACAATTCTCTCACGATTGTCGCGGTCGTTGCCGTTGGGAGCTATCGCATGAACGGCCGCATTAAAGTCCTGGTCGTCGACGACTCCGCGTTGATGCGCAAGCTCATTCCTATGATCCTGGAGCGCGACCCGGATATTGAAGTAGTTGGCACGGCCATGGACGGCGCATTTGCCCTGCGCAAGATTGCCGAACTGCATCCGGATGTTGTCACGCTCGACCTGGAGATGCCCCGCATGGACGGCATTGAGACCTTGCGCATGATTATGCGCAGTGCTCCGCTGCCCGTTATCGTCTTCAGCACCCATTCCAAAGAGGGCGCTTACTCGACGTTTAAAGCCCTCGCTCTGGGGGCCATCGATTTTGTCGCCAAGCCCAGAGATGCCGCAGCCGGCCATCTTGACCCGATTGCTTATCAGCTCATCGAAAAAATCAAAATCGCGAAACGCGCTGGTGGTCCCAAATCCCTGCCCAAGATGCAACCCGAGCTACCCCCGCCGGGTAAGAAGCGCGCACGCACCGCTCTTCCACCCAATCGCGTCATCGCTATTGGTATTTCCACCGGCGGTCCCAACGCTCTGCAGTATCTGCTCTCGCAGATTCCTCCGGATTTTCCAGCCACCTTTCTGGTCGTGCAGCACATGCCAGAGGGCTTTACCGACATGTTCGCGCACCGGTTGGACGAGTGCTGTGCTTTGGATGTGCAGGAAGCGAAATCCGGCGATCTGCTGGTTGCCGGCCGGGTTCTCATCTGTCCCGGCAACCGCCACATGATGGTGCGGCGGATGCCTCGCGGAGAAATGGTGGTTTTGTCGGACAGCCAGGCGATTAATGGCCACCGTCCGTCCGTCGACGTTCTGTTCCACTCCGTCGCGCAAGAGTTTGCTCTAACCGCCGTTGGCGTTCTGATGACCGGCATGGGCGAAGATGGAGCCGAAGGACTGGGTGCCATCAAGTCGGCGGGCGGTATGACCATCGCGCAAAGTGAAGACACCTGCGTGGTCAGCGGAATGCCGCGGGCCGCCATCAGCAAAGGCTACGCCATGAAGATTCTGCCGCTCGAAGCGCTCGGCGCCTTCCTGATCAGCCATTACGGTAACGAGCATCTCGGCAGCGAGAAATCCGACACCCACGAGAAATCCGACAAAGGGCAAAAAACGGAACGACCCGAACGAACACCCGTTTCAACTCCGCGCGCTTGATCGCGTTCGGAGCTAAAGGAGAAGGTTATGCCACAGTTTGCGCCGCTACTTCGGAAGGACACCCAGCCGGTCCGCTATCTGGTCGTGGACGACTCCGTCTTCGCCCGCAAGAACCTCATCAAGATGATTGAGCTGTTCGGCGGGGAAGTAGCAGGAGAAGCCGGTGACGGGCTAACGGCCATTGCGGAATTCAACCGCTCCAAGCCAGACATTGTGCTCATGGACATCACCATGCCGCAAATGGAAGGCATTGAATCCGTCGAGCGCATCGTCCGCCAGCATCCCGACGCCCGAATTGTCATGGTGTCCTCTGTCGGCTATCAGGAAAACATCCTTGCCGCCCTGCAAAAGGGCGCCAAGCACTTCGTACAAAAGCCGGTGAAGCCTGAAGTGTTGTACGAAATTCTTCGTTATGTTTTGGGAGATGATCCCAATACCGCCAACGTGCCCGTGGAGCTGGCGGGGGAGCAGCGCTCATGAGAATGGAACTCATTCAGCCGTTCATCAATGCGGCGGATGCGGTTTTTGCGGAGTCCTTGCAGGCCCCGACAAAAATCGTCGACCTGACGATGGACGAGAACACCTATCGCCGCAAGGGCATCGCCGCGCTCATCATAATTAAGGGCGACATCGAGGGCCGCGTCATTCTCGATCTGGCTCCAGAAGTGGCCATCCGCGTTGCCGGACATCTCGCTGGGTCACCTGTTCCGGAGAGCGAGCAGGTTATCCGCGAGACCGTGTGCGAGCTCGCCAATATGGTCATTGGCAATTCGGTCACGCTTCTTAATGATCAGGGCTTCCGCTTCAAGGTATTCCCGCCGGAAATTCACATGAGCGAAGAAGGGCTCGCCGGCAACGCCGATACCGAAGCCATGGTTCTTTGCATCGAGACTCCGTGCGGCGAGGTTTACATCAATATCGCCATGCACTATCTCCATCGTCGCCGCCGCGAGCAGACCCCGGTCTCGGCTCTCGATTAGCCCGTCTCCATCGACTCGCGTTGGCACCGGCGCACTCCTGCCTGAGGTCTGGAGCTTTGCTTTTGTAGCCACCGCCTTCTGGGACGGTCCGCCAACACAAATGCCCGGTGTGCTGCCTGTCCTGCTCGTCACTGGTTATTTCCTGATGTAGTACACTCACCTCGCTCTGCATTTCATTCGCCACGATCTCGAGGTTCGAACCGCATGCGTCTTCGGTCTTTAGCATGTTTGTTGCTTTCTCTTGTGTGCTGCGCCGCTCTCTTGGCGCAATCGCCGATCGCTCCCGATGTTCCGGAACCCGGCTCGGCGGAAGAAATCTCAAAATCTACAACTTCCTCGCAGTTCCTCTCTCCCTGGGTCTCCTATCTTCCGGCGTCTTCCAGCGTTCCATCGCCGCGCTCTTTTTACGGGCGAATCATGGGAGCGCCGGGAGAACTGGTGAATTCCGCAAAAGCCTACGCCTACTGTCGCGCCCTGGCGGCTGCTTCGCCACGGGTTCGCGTCTTCACGATTGGCCACTCGGAAGAGGGCCGCGAAATTATTCTTCTCGCGATCAGCGATGAAAAGGGAATTCAAGACCTCGAAAAACTAAAAGCAGCAACCGCTTCTCTCGCTGATCCCCGCAAAACCGATCCGCCGGCCGCCGAAAAACTCGTCGCCGATTCTCGTCCTATCTATTACTTCAATGCGGCTCTTCATTCCGATGAAACCGGCTCGACGGAATCGGTCCTGGAACTCGCCTATCGACTTGCGGTCTCTGATCAGCCCATGATCCGCGCTATCCGCGAAAATCTCGTCGTGCTCATCAATCCCGTCTCCAATCCCGACGGCCGGGACAAGCAAGTCGACTGGTTCTACCGCTACCTGAAGGGCAAAACGGATCGCGACACGCTCCCGCGGCAATCCCCGCCCTACTGGGGCAAATACGTTTTCGTGGACATCAATCGCGACACCCACCAGCAAACTCAGGAGACCACCAAAGCGGTCCACCGCATGTTCCACGAATGGCATCCCACCGTGGTTCACGATCTTCACGAAGCCGTTCCGCTCTTGATGTCCTGGAATGGCACTGGACCCTATAATCCCAATATCGATCCCATCACTTACAGCGAATTCCTCGCACTAAGCTTCTATGAAGTACAGACCATGACCGGCTTGGGCATGCCCGGCGTTTCCACCTGGAATTTTGGAGAAGGTTTCGCACACCTGTACCTCGATTCCGTCGCCATGAACCACAACGCTATCGGTCGCGGCTATGAAACATTCGGCAACGGAACCGCTGAAACGCTGTCGGTGGCGCTCGCTCCCGACGAAACCTCGCGTGAGTGGTACCGCCTGGTGCCTCCACCATCGGGAGCGTTTTCCTGGTCTGCGCGCGACAACGTCAATTACAACGAAACGGCTGCCCTTGCTGCGCTCGACTATGCCGCTACGAATTCCCACACGCTGCTGCGAAATTTCTACGACAAGAGTCTTCACTCCTATCGCAAGGGTCTCGAGGAAGCACCTTACGCCTTTCTGATTCCCGCGGATCAGGGCGATCCCACGCGCGTTGCCCAGCTTGTCGGCCGGCTCATGGGCCAGCACATTGAGGTCAGCCGCGCGAAATCTCTCCTTACCCTGAAAGATGGCTCTTATCCCGCTGGCACTTACGTCGTCCGGCTCGACCAACCCTATCGCAACTATGCGGTGGACTTGCTCACGCCGCAGCACTACCCGAAAGATGGCAGCGAGCCTTACGATGATGTTTCCTGGGAGCTTCCCGCTCATTATCACTTGCAGGCGATTGCGACTTCCGATGCCGCGGTGCATTCCGTGGATCTCACGTTGCTCACCGAACCTCCTCATCCGGAAGGCAAAATCGCTGGGGCAGGAACCACCTGCCTATTAAAAGACACCGGGCAGGAAGGTTTGCTCGAAGCACGCTACCGTCTTGCGGCCTTCCATCTCGATATCGCCGAACGCGCCTTCACTCTCGACGGCGTTAACTATCCTGCCGGTTCCTGGATTCTTCCAGCACAGCCCGGTCTCGCCGACGCCGTTCGTGATGTCTCCTCGCAACTCGGGCTCGATTTCAACAGCGCCGCATCGGCACCCGACGTCCCGCACCATTCCGCAAAAGCCCCGCGCCTTGGCGTGTGGGTTCCGTGGGCGGACACCGACACCATTGGATGGATGCGCTATTCCCTGGACCAGCGAAAGATTCCGTACAGCTACGTTCGCGATGAAGACATCCGCGGGGGCAAACTCCATGACAAATTCGACGTACTGCTGTACGGCCACGTCGATCTGGAACTTGCCGAGCAGATTCAAGGCATCCCCAAAGCCTGGGGGCCGATGGCTTTCAAGAAATCTCCACAGTTCCCCAGCCTCGGCACCCCGGCGGAGTCTGACGACATTACCGGCGGCATTGGCTGGGAAGGACTCGAGCAGATTCAGCGTTTTGTGGAACAGGGCGGCTTGCTCGTTACCCTAGGCAGCGGCACCATGCTGGCCATTGAAGGCGGCATCATCCGCGGAGTCCGCCGCGATTCCGGCGGCGTTCCGCGCAGCACACAGGGCGGCGGCTCCGACTCCTCTGCCGCGGCGCAGCAGGCCGTCACGCGCACGCCGGGTTCGCACGTGCGAGTCACCTTCGCGAAACCCGAACACCCGATCGCTTATGGCTATCCCGCGCGCACATACGTATTCCGTCAGAATTTCGCGCTCTATTCCATTCCGCGCCGCTGGCTGCGCATGGCGTACTGCACCACATGTCTCGATGGCCCCATCGACACCCGCAGCGTTGTTCTGGAATGGGGTGACCGCGAAGGCGCGCCTTTTGTCGTGAGTGGTCAAGCCTGGGGAGAAGGCAACCTGATCGGACGTCCCGCGATTCTAGACACGCCGGTCGGCAACGGGCACGTCGTCACCTTCAATTTTAATCCGCTGCATCGCGATCTCAATCGAGGCGACCAGCGCATGCTCTGGAACACGATCATCAACTGGCAGGCGATCCTCAGGCCGCCAAATCCCTAGCTTATTCTGTAATCGGTTATTGAAACACGGTCGGGAAACCTACTCCGGCGCCTTCAGATACGCTGCTCCATGCCGGAACAGCCCGACCTTCGTAATCGCCTGCGAAAACACGATTCGGATCGGCACAAAGATCGCCCCAGCTCCCGGCGTGTAAGGCACCGCTACTTCCAGCCGCGTCCCTTCCGGGTACTCGTTCCGGCTGCGAAAGCTGATCCCGCCCTTCGACAGGTCCTCGCACACCGCCACTTCTTCCTCAAATCCGCGCCGGCGGATGCACGCCAGCACCCGGGCCTTTACGCGCGCCCGATTCCTGCGCGGAACGACGCGCTCCTCGGGAACCGCTGCGAGCGTCACTCCATCCTTATGCTTAGTGTCGGAATGTGCTTCGATCCAGATCGAAGGCGAATCGCAGTGCCGGCACAATCGCGCAATGCAGCGCCGTATTTCGAACGACTTCAGCTCCATCTCGTTCAGGTACACAACTTCTCGTCGTTGGCAAAAACTGCATTCCATCAGCATTCTCGCCAGAGCTTCTTCGGCCTTATGCACGGCAGGGAACTCAATGTCCCAGAAGTCCACTCGCGGCTCGAGAATTGCGATTGCGTAGAGGAACCCGTCACCTTCCCGGTCGATCTCCGCCATGATACGCGCGCGCGCGGACTTGCTCTGGTCGCCTTCCAATTCCCGGTGTAGGGTAATCTCCTGTCCCGGAAAGAGTTTCTCGGTCAGGCGAAGCACGCCGCCGTTGCGGCTCACCAGCAGCGTTTCGGCGGCCTGTTTCACGGCTGTTCCGTCGTTCCCAAACCACGACGCATTCACGTGCAGCCGCAAAGACACCCGGTCGCTCTGACGAATTCCTTCAACGGGCGAGATCATCTGTTCTTCAAGAGGTCGCATTCCCCATCAGGCTAACATGTTCCGGCGACCGCATTTGGAACTCGGCAGCCCGATTGTCCTTCCCACTAATAGCCAAAAGGGCCTGAAACAGCGGCTTTCCGGGGCGTTACCCTTTCGCGAACTACGTGCCGTTACGCCGTTCTCATTTCGCCACGTTTCCCACACACTACCTGTATACGGGTCGCCTAACTGCCTGGGGTCGCCCAACGTTTACGTCTCGCGAAGAGTTCTGTGTGAGCAAAATCGTGTCTATGCCTGATCGCAATGCAAACTCTCCCATTCGTGTGCCAGGTGTTCGTGACCGTCGCTATACCATCCGCTACCCTTTTGCTGCCGATGTCGAACTCATCGACCTCGAGACCGGCAGGCAGGTCAATGGGGTCACCTCCGACATTTCCTTCGGGGGCTGCTTTGTCTGCACCACCAAGCCTCTTTCGATGAATGCGCGCGCCCGCATGAAGCTCACTCGCAAGGGCGAGGTGCTGGAAGCCTTGGTGGTCGTTCGGATCGTGAAACCTCGCGTAGGCATGGGCATTGAATTCTTTGACCTGGAAACTTCCAATAGCGAACGCCTGGTCTCCTGGATGGATGCGCTTCGGCACGCCCGTTGAGCCTGTCGATCCGCTTCTTTCTTGGGTTCGCATGACGCGCTATCATGCTTTTCATGGCCGCGTCTTCGAGTGCGTTCGATGAGGTGTTGATCGAGGTGTGGCGCCAGGCTCTGGTCGACCGCTCGAGTACCGTCAAAATTGACACTGAATCGTTTCCTGTTCGCAAAACCGCCAGCAAGCGTCTTGTCGAGGTCGATTTCACCCTTGACGGCCAGGCCTACCGCGGCATCCAGCAGAATCCCAACACCAAATCCGGATGGGCAAATCTCGCTCGCAAGGGCGCCAAGGTCATGCAGTTTCTAGAAGCAGGGAAGTACGTGGCCGTCGTTGTCGACGGCAACGTGACACACTATTCCAGCAAGAAGTTCTGACATGGACGCGACGTATCGGGCACAAGCAAGCTGCATCTCCGTGCTCGCTCAGCAGAAAAGCTCTGGACCTGGAGGAATAGGTCCGGCGCCTCTAACGTTTCCCATCGGCCGCTGCCGACCGCTCGAGGACTGAGGCGGCCTTGCCGACATCCGCGACGCCGAAGAAGACCAAAGCCGCATTCGTAGATGGCTCCAGGCCGCAATAAGCGTAATTGATATTGATGTTCGCTTTCCCCAGACGGGACGCCAGCCTCGCTATTTCGCCGGGTCGATGCTGAATTTTGATTTGGACGATTTCCTCCTCCGCATAGGTTAGCTTCTCGTTGTTCAGCACGGTCTTGGTGATTTCTGGATTGTCTACGATGAATCGAGTTACGAATTTTCCTCGGGTCGGGAAGGATTCAAGTGCGAGTATGTTGACTTCTTGATCGGCGAGCGCTTGGCAGATTTTTCCGAGCACGCTAGGCCGATTCTCCATTAACACAGTAAATTCTTTTGTGACTGGCATGGCGAAACCTCCTTTGCCTTGCCACGAGAATGCGGGGGGCTGAGACTACATTGCCGTGGCGAGGTACATATCCAACAGCAGGTTTTTCAGGACAGCGTCGAGGGTGCATAGTTTCTGCCTCATGGGTTGCGAGAAGCCGCGAACCTCGAGCCACTTAAGAAGTGTCCCCCTCCCGCAAATACTTTGCAGTGATGCAGAACGGGCGTGTGTTAGGTTGTACGCCTTTGAGAGTCTCTTTGCGCAAGGCAGGTAGGTCTCGATGAACCCAACACAGAGTAAAGGCTGCTAGTATCCACACATTATAGAGGGGAGGCCCTTTGGAGTAGGTTTTGAGTGCGTTGCTCAAACTCCTCCAGAAAGGAACACCTTTTATGACTGGCACTAAATATATTGGATGTGTACAAGGAGAGCATCTCGATCGCGGTAATGAACTCTGTCGGCAAGGTAGTGATGGAATGCGTTATCGAAACCAAGGCGAGCACAATTCTGCATCTCGTCGAGCGGCCGCGCGGAGATCTGCGCGTCGCGTTTGAAGAAGGAACCTGGGCGGCCTGGCATGGCTGTACGAACTGCTGAAGCCGCACGTCACGGAGGTCGTTAAGAGTGACCGGATCGATGCGCGCAAGCTGGCGGAACAGTTGTACACGAACACGGTTAAGTCGGTCTATTACGGAGAGCACACATTGCGAACGTTCAAGGAATTGCCACGAAGTTATCTGGCTATCACCAAGGATCTCGCATGGGTCATGAATAAGTTCAAGGCGCTGTATCGCGGCAACGAAGTGTAGCCAAAAACTCCTTGAGGAATCATTATGAAAATTCACACACAACGCTATCTCATCCCTGAATTACTTGCGGCATTAATCTGTCTTGCGGGCGTGGCCGGATTCTTGGCGCGGCCCACTGGAGGTGCCGCCGTGTCATTGGAATTGAAGAGTCCCGATTTCACGCCAGACGGAAATATTCCGAAGCAATTCACATGTGAAGGCGCCAATCGTTCACCCGCGCTCAAATGGAACGACCCCCCTAGTGCCGCTCAGAGTTTCGTTTTGATCGCCGACGATCCCGACGCTCCCGTGGGAACGTGGGTGCATTGGGTGATCTTTGACCTACCCGCGACTCTGCGCGCTCTCCCGCAAAATTTCCCGAAGAAAGAGCAATCGCCGGATGGTTGGCGGCAGGGCCGCAATGACTTTGGCGAAATTGGCTATGGCAGGCCCTGTCCTCCGCCCGGCAAACCCCATCGCTATTTTTTCAAACTCTACGCCCTTGATGCCAAGCTGAACCTTGCGCCCGGCGCGACGAAAAAGCAGGTCGAACATGCCATGCAAGGCCACGTCCTGGCCCAGGGCGAATACATCGGCCGCTTCTCGCGTTGACAATATTTCCCTGAAGATGCCACGTATATTGCGCGCCTCTGGGTAAAGATTTCCTGCCGAAAGGTCTGCGTTTTGGCATCTGCCTTCCGGCCATCGCTATGTTTCTTTTGGTTGGAGTCGGCGAGCGGGCCACAATCTGCCGTTCGAGGTTACGCTCCGGGATGCCTCGAAGCTCGATGGCCTTCGCACCGGCAAACCTGTAGCGTTGCAAGGTGTCGAAGAGGCCTGGTTCAAGGTTTGGCGACGCTTCCACTTTCTCGCGACAACAAAGCTATTTTGTCGTCGGCTTTGAGCATTGCTTCAGCTACGCGCTGATCGTCGGCCTGTGAAGAAGCTGCCTTCAGGCCGCGCTTTTCGATGGGGACGAAATCGCGCGCTTCGTGGCCGGTGTAGATTTGCCGCGGACGGGCGATCTTCTGCTCCGGATCCTCGAGCATTTCCTGCCACTGTGCGAGCCATCCCACGGTGCGAGGAATGGCGAACAGCACGGTAAAGATCTCCGGCTTGAAGCCCAGGGCTTGATAGATGATTCCAGAATAGAAATCGACATTAGGGTAGAGCTTGCGGCTGACAAAGTAATCGTCCTGGAGGGCAATACGTTCGAGTTCGAGGGCGATTTCAAGCTTGGCGTTTTTGCCAGTTGTTTGAAATACCTGATCGGCGGCCCACTTGATAATCTTGGCGCGGGGATCGTAATTCTTGTAAATCCTGTGACCGAATCCCATGAGCTTCCCACGGCCGGCCTTGATGTTGGCAATGTAAGCCGGAACATGATCCTTCGATCCGATTTCAGCGAGCATCTTGAGTACTTCCTCGTTGGCACCCCCATGGAGCGGACCAGAAAGCGCAGCGGCAGCCGCAGCAGTGCAGAGGAAAGGATCCGCTTGAGAGCTGCCAACGGCGCGCATAACGTTGGCGCTGCAGTTTTGCTCGTGGTCGGCATGCAAAATGAACAGAATGTCCAAAGCACGGGCCAGGACTGGATTCGCGTGATATTTTGGTTCCACCATTCTCCACAACATGTTCATGAAATTCTCGGCATAGCCGAGGTCGTTGTCCGGGTAGACATAGGGGAAACCCAGGCTGTGCCTGTAGGTGTACGCAGCAATCGTGGGAACTTTGCCAATCAGTCGGTGGATCTGATGTAGACGCACCTCGGGATCATGGACATTGCGGGATTCAGGATAAACGGTCGAAAGCGCAGCGACAGTACTGATGAACATTCCCATAGGGTGAGCGTCATAGCGAAAGCCTTCGAGGAATCTTTTGGTAGTCTCATGAATCATAGTGTGATGGGTAATATTGTCTATCCACGCTTTTAGCTGAGGCTCTGTGGGCAACTCGCCGAATAGAATAAGATAGGCGACTTCAAGGAAGGTGCACTTCTCGGCCAACTGCTCGATGGGATAGCCACGGTAGCGCAGGATGCCCTTGTCGCCATCAATAAAGGTGATCGCGCTCTGGCAGGAGGCGGTGTTCAAGAAAGCGGGATCGTAGGTCATGAGCCCAAAATCTTCGGGGCCCGTCTTGATTTGGCGCAAATCCATGGCGCGAACAGCACCCCTGTACAGGGGGATGTTGTAGGAAGCCTTTGTCCGCGGATCGATTATGTTCAGGGCGTTATTGTCCATAATTCCTCCTTCTTCTGAAAAATGGCCTGTGTGCGCAGACTGTTAGAGCGAAGGGTATTCCCGGCCACTTTGTTGCACAGAGAAGAAACGCGTGTTTGGAAGTGACAGGTGAGATTGGCCGAAGACATCCGAGATCACCCCAGGATGCCGAGAATCGGCGGCCTGCAAAAAGACGGGAAATCGGCAAACGCATACAGCACTCGGAAAGACAGAAACGCAGGGGTCTTGTCCGTACCAGAAGGAAGGCTAAGGGTGGTGGGCACGCAGGGCTGTGATTTATCGCACTCACCACTATGACGTTGGTCACAAGCCGACGCCACGTGAATCACATAGCCCCGAATTTGGCGCGTAAGTTAACAAATGGGGGACTTTTCGCCCCTTTGCGACCCACCTGGGCTTTACCACCCATGATGGCACTGCTTCAGCTCTCATCTCATGGTCTATCAACGTCTTGTTAGGGAGTTACTTTGGCCCGCTAATTGCTGTTCTTCGAGTTTTCGGAGGCTGTGGGCTTCATATGACCGGGCGGTGAGGAGCAATGCCGATGTATCTTATACAACTTCGCTTTTGCATTAATCGCCTCGGTCATTGGATGAGGGAACAGGTCGTAACTGAAGTTCCGGCCGACTTGGCGCTCTGCGAGTTTGATTGTCAGCGGCCCACGTGCTCATCGGAAGAATGGACTACGTGTCAACGTAGAATTTCCAGGGCTGCCAGAGAACTCATGCCGTTCGTCCGACAGGATCACGCAGACATAGGTCGGGACGTCGAAAGCGATCGGGAACTGGTGGATGCAACATGATTGGTCAATACGTCCGCATAGCTGCGGCCCCGAACACTAGGATAGGGATTATCACGGCGGCCCGTTTCGATCGAGAATGCGTGAGCTTTCTGTTTCATCAAGACCCACGACTTACCTACACACTTCCTGATGTTTGGATGCGAGACTTCGAAGTTGAGGAGTGCAATCGGCCGACTGATGAACAGATAGCAATGATCAACAACCTAACGATTCAAGACTGCTGACCACCTCCCCGATCCCCCTTAGCAGATTTCAGGTCGGATCCCCGGCTAAGTTTTAAGGGTCGATCTGTCAAAATGCGAAGCCAATTGAGAGCGTGACCAAATTTCCGCGGAAATTTCCGGGGGCAAACAGATCCTGATACGATCCGTTGGTATCCTCGTGGTATCCGTAATAATCCCACCGGGCACGTCCGGTCCAGTGGTTCGCAAATCGGTAAGAGACGCTGCCATAAGGCTGACGCTGTTTCGGAGTGGGCGAAGAAGAAAAGATCTGGGATTTTTGTGCGAATGATTTGAAGCGTGGTAGACGCGGGCGGCGCCCTCAATCGATACCGTCGGCTTGCGGTGTTCCGATATTCTCTTCGTGCCACGGCGGAAGGACCTTGACGAGCACAAAAAGAATGACGAAGGGGAGAACGAGTAAAATGACGGCGGGCAAGAGTCCTTCACGCGTGACGAAATGCATCTTGTACGTCGTATAGCCCAGAAAACTCTTGGAGAAGAGTTGGCCCCCAATAACCACATTCCACCGCATGGCAAAAATGCCGATCATGGTAAGAATTCCACCGAGCGCATAAATCCACTTCCGGGCTGCATCGGTGAATCTTGCGAATTGCGTTGCCGCCAGCAGACCTATGGGAACCAAGGTGCCAAGGAAAATCTGGAGAACGATCTGTGAGACGAAAAGGCGCGTGTGCACCATGAAGTCGAGACTGCGGAAGGACTCATCAGATTCGTAGATTCGGTGAATCAGGTCCAGCATTTCCAGCGTGAAATCAATGATGAATGTGTACAACAGGTATTTGGCAATGGTGTCCAGACAGCGCATATCAATAGCGGTTCGCCGGATAAATGAAGTAAGCATGTACATTAGAAGGACCAGAGCGATTCCGGAAACCATCGCGGAGAACAGGAATACGACAGGCATCAACGGCGTCGACCACCAGGGATTTGCTTTGATCGAGCCGAAGATGAAGCCAACATAGCCATGCAACAGGAACGCTGAAGGAATGCCAATGAGAGTAACAAGCCAGCCCACGCGATCGTCGACTCGCAATGCTCCGGGACTGATGTTATAAGAGCCCAGCGTCAGCAGGCGATAAAGAGGACGCTTCCAACCCCGGCTGGACTGCGCCAGCAGCACAATATCGCGCCGGTAATCGAGCCAGATTTCCAGTACTAGAACAGCCATGAGATACCAGAGATAAACGAATCCGAACATCGCCATGGCCGAGGCGCGGTGCGGCGTCAGATACATCTCGAAGGAGCGTTCCGGATGCCCGAGATGGAGTTGCAGCGGCAACGGCGCCACGATCAAAAAAGCAAGCGCCGTGAGCAGCGCCAACCGGTACGTGGGCCTCACTTCGTCTACGCGGAATACGCGCTCCAGTGAGGCAAGGATGAAAGCGCCGGCGACCAATCCGGTGAGAAACGGATACAGAACGATCAGGACGCTCCACTGGAGTTCCACTTCGTTCGGATACATAAATCCTTCCATCAGCGTGGTCTCCTTAGCGAACCGAGCCATCCAGGCCGTTGTAAAACACCTTCGCTCCTGTGGCGAGATGCGGTTTGAGAACCTGCACATTGTGGGTCTTCAAAAACGCATGGATTGGATCTTTGGGATTCTTCAGGTCAATCAATTGTCTGGCGCCGGTTGGGCACACTTCACAGCATGCGGTCGTCAGACCTTTTGTGATCCGGTGGTAGCACAACGTGCACTTATCGGCGGTGTGCTTAGTGGGATGAAAGAAGCGGCAACCGTAGGGACAGGCCTGGATGCAGTAGCGGCATCCCAGGCAATAGTTGTAATCGATCAGCACTACACCATCCGGGGTGTGGAAAGTAGCGCCCACGGGACAGACCTGCGTGCAGGGTGAATCGGTGCAGTGGTTGCAGAGCTTGGGCACGAAAAAGTTTCTTCCATCGGTCTCACCATTCGACGCGAATCCTTCTTTGCCGCCATCTGGCGAATCCACTAGGGGATTTTCTATATGCCAGTCCGAAACGTGATAACGCTCTATCCATGTTCGGAAATAGCCGTCTGGCACGTCGTTTTCCATGGCGCACGCGCGCACACAACTGCCACAACCGATGCACTTGGAGATGTCCAGAAGCATGCCCCACCAATGTTCTGTCATGGTGTAGTTGGGAGCGGCTTCGGGGTTCCCGGCAAGGGCGAATTCCCAGGCAGCTGCAGCGGCGGGAAGCAAGAGAAGCACCTGACGACGATTGAGGGTCATTTTTTGCCACCTGCTTCGAAGCCGGGACTATGCGGTTGGTGACAGGTCTTGCAAGGTTCGCCTTGCGAGTGTTCTTTGGCGTCGATTTGAGGAAATCCAGTTGGTTTGGCGGCGCTTTGCGAATGGCATCGCACGCAGAGAGTAGCAATTTCGGGCAACACGGGCTTAACGTTGCCGGGATCATCGGCGTGTTTCGACTGCGGCCCGTGGCAGGATTCGCAGTTCACTCGCGTGTGCACGCCCTTGGCTTTGATCTCTTGAACATCCGGGTGACAACCCTCGCAGATATCGTGTCCCGCAAAAGCGATGGGGTGGGCGGTGATCTCGCTGAGGGCGGCCCCGCGATACGGGCCGTAGCGTCCAAAACTCTTTGGAATTACGGCCGCACGGACCGCTATAAATGCCACCGCTCCCAGAAGAAAAACGGCGGCCACGCGAACCAGATGCGCCGAGTCCCGAAATTTACTCATTTTGTTCCTCACTGGAGGGAGCGGCGAGCGACGCGGCCAATTCCGAGTTTGTTCGCACGTGAGATGTTTCCCTGGGACCGCGAGGACCAGCAGATTCCGGCGGCGATTGAGAGACCATGTAGTGGACCCTGACTGGAGCGATATGACGAACGTACATTCATTAGACGATACGGCTCACGCCGGGTTGATGACGTCCATCACTGCAGAAGGTGATGTCAGTCACAAAGCGGCCCACTTTAGCCTGTGCTTCTCTGTCGCTTGCCCGGAAAGAAGCGGGCGGGCTCCTCACACTTCGATTCTTCCAAACCGCGTCAACCGTGGTAGCAAAATCAGAATCAATCCGTAAAACAACAGCGACACCATGAGCGTCCCCGCGCTTCCAAAGCGCAAATCTTCAACGACCAGCTTCAGCGCTCCTAATCCGATGGCTCCGTACGCCACCCATCCCAGTTCCACGCGGTTCCACCGCGATCCCGCGTATCCCAACCCCAGCGCGATCACGCACGTTACCACCGTGCGCACCATCGACAATCTCGATGCGCTCAACTCCCCCGAGCCAAGCCCCGCAAACCCCGCCACCGCCAAGGCTGCCAGCGCACTCCCCACCACGGCTGCAGGCAGGACCCACAAGATCCGATCCCTCCATCCTTCTCCCGAAATCCGTGATCCCAGTACATAACTCACCAGCCCGGCCAAGGCCACGACCCAGAAACTCCATTCTGGCCAGGTAGGAACCTTGCCCGCGAGCGCGCTGGATGCGTAGGTGAACAGTCCACACGCTATGCCAGCGGCCAATAAATACAGTGTTCCGTGAATCCCGAGACTCAAGTATTTTGTTCGCGTGAAGACCGCCGCCGCAGTCATCGCGGCCACGCTCAACGCCACCACTTGGAAGTTTCCATTGAGCAATAGCAAACTCCCCGCCAGCACCAGACCTGCCGCATAGTTTGCGCTGACGCGACGGTTCCTGCGTGCCTCCGCTCCTGAGAATCTCGCCAGCGCGCCCCAGTAACACCCTACCGCCAGCAACAGGAATACCGCTCCCAGCACCCTCGACGATCCACCGTGTGTCGCCCGAAGGCTGACCCATGTCCCGAGGACAAATGCCACCGCAGCCTGCGCAACTTCGGCGAACGTCAGTTTCCTCTTCATCACAAATGCGCGTACTCCTATACTCGCGCAATAGATGGTCATCAGCGCAGCACAATATGCGTTCAACTCGCCCGCGCTCATCGCCCGGTAGCTATCCGGAACTCCTTCCACTGACGTCATCACCAGGCCCAGCAAACCCACGGCGAAATCTGCCGCCACGGCTGTCACCACGCGTAAACCCAGCCAGCGTCCGCTGGCGGCCGCCATCTCCGTCAGCAGTGCCAGCGCCAACAGCGCTGTCGTCAACGGGCGCAACTCGTGAGTGGCGACGATCAACGCCATCGCCGTCGCAGCTGCCGCCACGGTCCCGATCCATGGAATCGCCTCAAGCCTCTCCGTCCATGCCAGACCTAGAGAGAGAACCACCCCTCCCACGAGGACCATCGAGGTAAAGCCCACGGTGAGCTCGTGAAAACGTACGGTGCCTTCCCATAGCAGCGGCGGCAGGATCAACGCCGCCGTCAATCCAAAAATCACGCTCGCAAAATGACTGCTGCGGTGGCTTCGCACCGCCCACACCAGCCACACCGTGGCATACGCGATCCCCGCCACCAGCATCATCCGCCGCGACGCCGTCCCCGACTCCGCGACCGCGCGCAACAGGTACGCCCCTGCGATCGCCAGCATCGCCTTGCCAAGTACCGGCCCGACGCTGGTAGATCCCGTCCGCTTTTCTTTTTCTTTGGGAGTTGCTCCGAGGAACGCTTCTACAGGAGCATTTGCAGGTAATTCTTCCCGCTTCTCCAACGTTGCTACCCGTCTCTCCAACTCCTGAAGACGCGCATAGATCCGTTCCAGCCCCTGCTCGATCTTCTCCGCATGCTCTGCCATGGGTGCGCACCCAATCCCACCTCGTGTATCTGTTCCAGAGCACTGTGGTCCATGATGGAGGTCACTTCTCCGTGTGACGTGCGTCACGCCGCCTCTAAAATTGCGGCCCTCTGCAGTTCTTCCGCCAATTGTCCCTATCGTGACTAGGCGCAGGGGACGCCCATTTCAGCGCCACCGAGGTCGGCTAAGTCCTTCCAAGAGAGGCAGGAAATCGCTTTCGGGCGATGTGGCTGCCATCGAAGGAACTACAAGATTTGCGGTCCCTGTTGCGGCACCGTCATCAGTGGGTACGCATGCGGACGCGAATACAAAATGCGTTGCAGTCAATAGCCTTGGCGAATCGTTTACGACGAGGTTCTTCTCTGTGGAGCCAGGCAGGCCAACACACCAACTCGTCCACCAGGTTGAGAAACCAATGCATCGATCCGGTGGCTTCGATGCCTACCAGCACCGGGCACGGCAGCTTGGAATAAAATTCCCACACGTAGTTGGCTTCGACTTCTCCCTTTTCCGTATGCAGCATCGCTAACGCTTGCTGGCGAGCGTGTGAATCAGATCCTATAATTCGGATTCGGCCTCCTTCGATGCGAGCGCTGGTGAACACCGACAGTCTGTCCGGATCGTCGTGAGGCCGACCTCGTTGCGATCAATCGGAAAAGTCTCGCCCGACGCTTGTTACTTGACCGTGTCCAACGGGTGCTGGCTCTTTTCATAAAACTCGTTCTGCAACTTCAAACTTTCGTCATCCGCTTTGATCGCCCGGATCGCCCGCACCACGGTATTAACCCAACTCTGAATATCCGCTTCGCCTTGCTCTTTCGTCGCCGCTGATCCGTCTCCCGAGTAGTGATACGGAAAACGCGCGTACCACCAGATTCCGGTGTACACGCTCTCCGGCAGTTTCACCCGCTTTTGATCGGCGCCGGACTCATTTTTCGCCCGGTCCATATGCACCAGATTAGGATTGGTCACCAGCATATTGGACGTTTCGCTCTCCCCCGCGTGCCAGTCGGGCCCGCTCTTTTCTGCGCCAACCTTCTTCGTCGCTTCGTGGCCCCACTGCACGTACACCACGTAATCATGCGGTTTCGCAAGTTGCGTCTGCGCGAAATACGGAAGCAGGCTCTCGTTTCCGCCGTGCCCGTTAACGATCACCACTTTCTTGCAGCCATTCCGCGCCATTTCGTCGGTCGTTTCCTGTAGCAGCTTCAACTGCATTTCCGGGCTGTAAGCTACCGTGCCGGGCTCGTGCTTCGCTTCGAAGATCTGTCCGAAATAGTACGCCGGGAAAATCACCGCGTACTCTTGCAGCACTGCATGCTCGGTCACGTAGCGCACATCCAGCAGATCCGTTCCGAGCGGCATGTGCGGACCGTGTTTCTCAATGATCCCGAACGGCAGCAGGCAGGTTCCCTGTGCTTTCGCAATCGCCTCTCGAAAGTCTCCGGCCGTCAGCTCTTCCCATTTCGCAGACAAGTTTGTTTGTGCGCTCACCATGCTGGCCGTAGCCAACATCACAACTAGAACCACAATCCATGCACGGCGCATCATTGATCTCCTTTGCCTTCGCGTCTCCTTCCGTCGCATTGTACCCCATTCGCCAAAACCCAAATTGCCCGCAACAATTTGTTGGGGACAGTACGTTTCACTCTCCCGTGCTCATCGCAAACTTTGTTTTTTCTGCGTGAGTGATTTGGTTAATCAAAGCGATTCACTGCGCCCGCGCCGCACGGATCACGGCATCAAACGCCGGCTTGGGCCGACCGTTGCGATCGAAGAGCAGCGGATAGTTCCTGCGGCCCTTGACAGGCCAATTATTCAACCAGGAATCTCCGTCGGTCACACCCCAAAAGGTGACGCGCGCGAGGGTGCCGCGGTGCTTCAGATACACGTCGAACAGCCCGGCGTAGCGCCGCGCCAGCGCTTGCTGAACCGAATGCGGCAGGCCCTTTGCGTAAGGATTCAACTTGGGCTGCAGTTCAGCGGAGAGCGAGACGTCCGCGCCGGTGTATTGGAAGGCGAGGGGCAGCACGTCCACGTCCAGTTCCGTGATCATGACTTTGAGGCCGAGCGCACCGAATGCGGTGATGGCGGCATCCACCTGTTCGTTGGAAGGCGCGTCCAGGTGGTAGTGGCCTTGAATCCCGACGCCCGAGATCGGGACACCCTGGGCCTGAAGTTTCCGGAGCAGTTCCACAGCGCCCTTGAGCTTGGCTGCATTCTCCAAGTTGTAGTCGTTATAGTAGAGTTCGGCCTGGGGATCAGCTTCGTGCGCGAACTGGAATGCTTTGGCGATGTAGTCTTCGCCAATAATTTTGAGCCAGGGTGTCTGACGCAACGTGCCGTCTTCCTCGAGGGCTTCGTTGACGACGTCCCAGCCGTTGATGCGCCCTTGGTAGCGGCCCACGACGGTGTGGATGTGGTCGCTTAAACGCTTCAGTAAAGCTTCGCGATCTGCGGGAGTGCCATTCTCGTTCTGAAAGACCCATGCGGGGACCTGGTTGTGCCACACGAGCGTATGGCCGACGATAAACATGTGGTTCTTCTCGCCAAAGGAAACATAGCGATCGGGCAATTCAAAACTGTAGCTGTCCGGTTGGGGGTGAACCAGTTCCCACTTCAACACGTTTTCCGGAGTGATTGCGTTGAACTGCGCTTTGACGAGCGCCGCGCCGCGAGCGTCTTCCTCCGTGAACTGGGCCGCATTGAGTGCCGCACCCACCAGGAAGGAATCCTTGAAGGTGTCCTTGAGGGAAGGTGTTTGTGCACTTGCGGTCGAACTTATCGTGAGCAGAATCGCCAGGCCCACAGATGCTGCACATGCCGTTAGCAATAACTTCGCTACGACATGACAGGCGATTTTCTTCACGATGCATACCCTTTTCGCCGCTCGGTGAGATCGTTGGCGATCGACCTGGTCAGCTCGCGAGACAGCGGATAGAAGAACAGGCACGCGGCGGCGGCAAGGAAGGCAATGCCTGCGTAGACGCTGGCGGTCAGAAGGATGCCCGATCGTGCGTGCGCAGTCTGTACCGCCGCCTCAGAGACGACGCCGTAAGCGGAGAGGAGCCATCCGGCGATAGCACCGCCGAGTGCCAGGCCAGCCCACAGGGCGAACACAACCGCCGCGGTAACGGTGCCGCTGGCGCGCCGGCCGGTTTTCCATTCACCGTAATCGGCGACATCGCCCATCATGGCCCAGAGGATCGGACCAGACAATCCGAACGAGAACTGACGCAGCACTTCCGTTCCGATAATCAGCGCGGTGGCCGCCGGGGACAGGACCAGCAGCAGGGTGCTGAAGACGCCTGTCAGGATCATGCTTGCAATGAAGAGTTCGCGCTTGCCCACGCGGACGGAGACGGCTGTCGAGAAGGCAACACCCAGGAGCAGTGCCGCGAGTCCGAAACCGTTGAACCAGGCGTACAGCTTCACATCGCCGACCACGTATCGGAAATACGACGGCATGACGTTGCCACGCACCAGGATGGCGGCGAAATAGAACAGCGTGACCAGGAACAGCACGACCCACGGACGATTCTGGAACAGATCCGAGAGCGACTGGGTGAGCGAGGACTTCTGCTGCGGGTCGGGTTGGATGCGTTCTTTGGTCACCAAGAAGGTGATGATGAAGAAAATGACGCTGACCAGCGACAGCAGGCCCATGGTCAGCTGGTAGCCGCGAGCATCGTTGCCATGCCCGAAAAACGTGACCATGGGGATGGCGAGACTGGCAATAATGAAGCCTGCGGAGTTGGCGGCAATTTGGCGGTAGGACGAGATGCTGGTCCGCTCATCCGGATCTTGCGTCATGACGGCCGTCAACGAGGCATACGGCACGTTGTTGACGATGTATACGACGCGGAGCAGCGTGTATGTGACCCAGGCGTAGATCAGTTTTGCACCCGGACTGATGTTCGGCGTTGTGAAGGTCAGGATACCGATGATGCCGAACGGCACGGCTGTCCAGAGAAGCCAGGGGCGGAACTTGCCCCACCGCGTGGTGGTGCGGTCGGCGATCAAGCCCATGATCGGATTGATGGCAGCGGCACCAAGGCCAACCACCAAAAAGAGCGTCCCTGCCTGGGCCGGAGTAAGGCCGAAGGTGTGAGTGTAGTAATCCAGCTGGAGTGCAATCATAAACTGAAAGACGAAGTTTGCAGCCATGTCGCCAAGGCTGTAACCGAACTTCTCTTTGAACGAGAGTCTTCGAGCAGCGTCAGTCATGTAGGAGACCTCTTCTCTTGGGCGCTTATTTCCTGACCTGCAGAATCACTTTCTGTAAATCGCTGTCGCGAGAGGAATTGCCGACAAGGATGGCAAATTCGCCGGGCTCGACGACGTAGTTCATGTGCACATCGTAAAACGCCAGAAGACTCCGGAGTTATGTCCAGGGCAACGGTTTTTGTTGCACCCGGGCGCAAGGACACTTTCTTGAAACCCTTCAGCTCCTTGATCGGCCGAGTCACGGAACTGACCAAATCGCGGATGTACATTTGCACGACTTCTGTTCCTTCGCGAGGGCCGGTGTTCGTGACATCTGCCAGCACTTGGGTGGATTGGTTGCGTCGGATGGCTTTCTTCCGCAGACGCACGTTCTGGACGGAAAATGTGGTGTAGCTCAGCCCGTAGCCGAACGCGAAAAGCGGCGATACGTCGTCGAACAAATAGCCGCGTCGTGCGGATGGCTTGTAATTGTAGAAGACCGGAAGATGTCCGGCCGAACGCGGGAAACTGATGGGCAGCTTTCCGCCAGGATTGCAGTCGCCGAATAGCACGTCGGCAACGGCGCGGCCAGTCTCCTGGCCGAGATACCAGCACTCGAAGATCGCCGGGACATTCTGGTTCACATAGTTGATCGAAAGCGGCCTGCCGTTGAACAGAAAAACGACCACTGGCTTGCCCAGTGCGACCATGGCTTTGACAAGTTCTTCCTGCCGCCCGATCAGCTCGAGGCTGGTGCGATCGCCCATGTGGTTCAATCCCCAGGCTTCGCGCGAAGTCTGTTCGTTCCCGCCAATGGCCAACACGATCACGTCGGCGCGTTTGGCGACCTCGATGGCTTCCGCGATTTGTTTGCGGTCTTCCTCGGGATTGCTGGGCACAACCTCGTCCTGGTTCCAGTTGCCGCCAATGGTGATCTTGCAGCCTTCGCTGTAAAGCACTTCGGCGCGGTTGCCGACCTTGGCTTTAATGCCGTCGAACACGGAAACGTCGTGCTTGGGCACGCCGCTGTAGCCGCCCAGCAGACTCCTGTGGGCATTCGGGCCAATCACAGCAATCGTCTTCAGGCCCTTCAGTTCGAGCGGTACGACATTTCCTTCGTTCCGGAGCAGGGTTATCGCCTCGCGAGCTGCTCGGAGAGCCAGCTCACGATTCACCTCAGAACCCACCACGCGCTCGGCTTCGTCCGGATTGACGTACGGATCGTCAAACAGCCCCATTTCGAATTTCCAATACAGCATGGGGGCAACGAGCTCGTCGAGTTGCGACTCCTTGAGCACGCGTTTGCGCACAAGCTCGACGAGGTGCAAATAGCAGTCTGGGTCCGGCAATTCAATATTGACGCCTGCCTCGACCGCCAGCGCGCACGATTCCTTCTTGTCCTTGGCCACGAAGTGGCCGTGGGTATCGGGGCGGTAGCCCAATTCCCAAATCGCAAAATAATCAGAGACCACGAACCCTTTGAACCCCCATTCCTTGCGTAGCACGTCCTGCAGGAGCCACTTGTTGGCGTGCGAGGGAACGCCGTCGAGTTCGTTGTACGAAGCCATTACGCTGATGGCTCCCCCTTTTTTTAGTGCCTCTTTGAAGGTGTAAAGGAAGGTTTCCCGCAGCACGCGCAAAGAGACATTCGCGGGAGCGCAGTTCATGCCCGACTCCGGCTGGCCATGTCCCGCAAGATGCTTGAGCGTGGCAATCAGGCGTTTCTTGTCGCGGAACTTGCCGTCACCTTGAAAGCCGCGGACCGCGGCAATGCCCATGCGCGAAACCAGGTAGGGATCTTCGCCGTAGGTTTCTTCCACGCGGCCCCAGCGGGGTTCGCGGGCAACGTCAACCACCGGAGTGAGCGCTTGATGTGCTCCGCGCAGCCGCGCTTCTTCGGCGGTCATGGTGAAGAGTGATTCGACCAAATCGGGATCGAAAGTGCCTCCGAGGGCGATGGGCTGCGGAAAGCTCGTGCCCCCAGGCGCCGCGTGTCCGTGCAAACACTCTTCGTGAAAAATCACGGGAATTCCCAGGCGGCTGTTTTCGATGAAGAACTTCTGAATCGCATTGGTGAGTTCCGCCATGCCGCGCGCGTCTTTGCCCTTTCCGGCATCGCTGGGGCGGCCCACCTGGCCAAGTCCGTGCCCTTTCTTGAAGGCCGTCTGGGCTTTCTGGAGGTCGAAATTGCCGTCGGCATCCACCAGCGTTTGCGCCTTCTGCATCCAGATGCATAGCATCTGCGCTGCTTTCTCTTCCAGGGTCATGCGGGACAACAGATCTTTAACCCGTTTCGCGGAGGGCAGACCAGGGTTTTTGTAAGCTAACCTCGCGGCTTTTTTGCTTTCGCTCTTTCTGACGGCACTTCTCCCTGTCGTTTTCACGCGCGTCACTCCTTCTCACAAACTGGTGAAGTAAAAATGTCTTTTCGTACCTATTTCGGTGACCGCCGAACGTCCGTAGGGCTCTTCACGGGCAAAATATTGCAGCACGGGACCTCTGAGACTGAAATGAGGCTGAGACGGCATCGAAAAAGTGCCGCTACTATATCACTGATGGTGAGGTTTGGATTGTGACAACCGCAAGAGAAACGTGAAGAATATCGATCTCCTTGTGCTTCGGGGCGAATGGAGAGCGGACGCTGCCAGCTCGCGGAAGCGGCGGGCAATCGGGATTCTGGATGCCCAGAAATCACTTGCGTGGACGAGGTATGAAGTTAAAACGGAGCTCAATTCGCTTTCGCGTGCCAACGCTCTACTGCGCGACTAAGTGGCCCGTTGCGCGGATCAGATCGACGGCTTCGTGGCGGCTCTCTGCTTCCATCTGCCGCATTACGCGCCGGATGTGATTCTTTACTGTAAACTCCGACAGGTTCAGGCTGGCGGCAATTTCCTTATTGGTGAGGCCCTGAGCGACCAGATGCATTAATTGAAGTTGACGGTGCGTCAGGCTGTTCTTGTCCGTTCCTAGCACCAGCGCCATTTTTGGGTTTCAGTCGGTATTCGCTCGCGACATGCTGAATCAACGTCAAGCACAGCCGCGGCGGACATGATGCTTCGCCACGGGCGACAGCCCTCACTGCCGCAATAATTTCCGCTGCAGACGCATCTTTGAGGACATAGCCCCGGATCCCCAATTGCACTGCTGCGAGAAAAATCTGTGGGTCTTCGTCCATTCCGAAGAGCAAAATCTTCACGTCGGCATTGTGATTCAGGAGGTCTGACAGCAGGGAAGTGTGGCTTTCAGTGCTGAAGCAGTCCGTCAGGACGACTTCACAGTTCGACTCGGCAATTTCATTGGTGATTGCCTTGGTATCGCGGCTGATTCCAACAACGTTGATCTCGCTTCGTTTTCGCAGGAGTCGCGCGAGCGTGTCTCGAAGCAAGCGGTTTTCGGCCAGGAGAAATACACTGACCTCCGGGGATTCCGGGCAGTTCTGTATTTGTCCCATCGTCTTTCCTCGGTACTTTCTCTGTTTTGCGGTTAGCTTGGCTGGGTTGCGTGACCGCGAAAAGTGCAGAGACGGGGCCGAGTGAGCAGAGTTTATATATAGTTAGGTCCAATGTCAACCAATACCAAGAACTATATCAAACCCGTATTTCCCTCAATGCGTTCAAGGGCTAGCTGAGAATAGCCACCCCGATTTTAGCGTTTCCTGCCAATTCTACCAACCGCAATTTCGCATTAGTCCTAGCACTATTTTGGTGCTATCCCGTCCTTGGTCCTACGTGAGTCCCTTTCTATCCATCCCAGCCACCCGGGCCCCTTTCGCTTCAGGTTCTCTTTTGATTCACCTTTGAGCCTTCTCCTTTCGCTACATTCCGAAATACAGTTCTCGCCAAAGGGGAGCGTCATGGTCAAGACATTCCGCGTGTTAGTGGCAAACAAGCCAAAACTGATGCGAGAGTTGCTTTTGGAAACGCTCGCAGAACAATCCTGGATAGAAATTGTTGGTGAGGTGGCCGAAGAAGCAGACATCCCTCACCACGTCCAGAAAACCTCGCCGGATCTTTTGGTCGTGACGGCCGAGGAGCCGGGGAAAAGGCCCACGATTTGTGACTCTCTCCTTCATGACTATCCAGAATTGCGCATCATCGCGGTTGCTCCCCACGAA
>CAWDRK010000003.1:0-87400 GCA_963804635.1 Candidatus Acidiferrales bacterium | reverse complement strand
GGACGTGACATTTCGGAGAATGCGTGGCGTGTGGTAATGTTTTTGGTTCGCTTATCCTTGGCGAGAACACAGAGAGACACAGCACATTGGTAAAGCGAAAGCGCAGGAGTGGTGGTCTTCAGGGACAACGAATCTGCAGTTCGAGCGAACGTAAGACAAAGAGAACAGCGTCCGTGGCCTTCGATCGTAGGGAACCCACGCTTCGCAAAAGGCGCGAGAGTGGGCACCCTCAAGATCAGCGGTAAAGCGGCGTACGCGGACAAAACATACAAACGGTGAGGAGCCTGGAGAAATGAAGAGCGCGTACAACGGGATGGCGGTGCCGGCTGATGGCAAGGCGATTGGGTATGGTAACGGGATGTTGCACGTGCCGGACAATCCGATTATTCCGTTTATCGAGGGGGATGGGACGGGGAGAGATATCTGGAAGGCATCGCGGCGAGTGTTTGATGCGGCGGTGGAGAAGGCTTACGGCGGGAAGCGGCGCGTGGCGTGGTTCGAGGTGTTTGCCGGGGAGAAGGCCTTCAACACGTTCAAAGAATGGTTGCCGAATGACACGGTGGATGCGGCGCGCGACTTTCGCGTGTCGATCAAAGGACCGCTGACGACGCCCGTGGGCGGAGGGATCCGCTCGCTGAATGTGGCGTTGCGGCAGATATTGGATTTGTACGCGTGCGTAAGGCCGGTGCGGTACTTCACAGGAGTTCCCTCCCCTGTGCGGGAGCCCGAGAAGATGGACGTGGTGATCTTCCGGGAAAATACCGAGGACGTGTACATCGGGATCGAGTGGAAGAGTGGAACACCGGAGGCCAAGAAGCTGCTGGAGTTTTTGAACAACGAGATGCTGGCGGGCGGGAAGAAGCAGGTGCGCATGGATTCGGGAGTGGGCATCAAGCCGATTTCGCCGTTCGGCACGAAGCGGCTGATGCGGCGGGCCATCCAGTATGCGCTGGAGAACAAGCGACCGCTGGTGACGCTGGTGCACAAGGGAAATATCCAGAAATTTACCGAGGGCGCGTTTCGCGATTGGGGATACGAATTGGGGCGAGAAGAGTTTCGCGGCGAGACGGTGACGGAGAGGGAGAGCTGGATCCTGGATAATTTCGACAAGAATCCCGGGCTGAGCGTGGAGCAAAATGCGGCGATGATCGAGCCGGGACTGGAACAAGCCACGGAGGATTTCAAGAAGTCGATCTATGCGGAAGTGAAGCGAACCCTGGACGCGATTGGTGCGACGCACGGAAAGGGTCAATGGAAGAAGAAGTTGATGATCAACGACCGGATCGCGGACTCGGTGTTTCAGCAGATGCTGCTGAGGCCGAATGAATACAGCGTGCTGGCGACTCCGAACTTGAATGGAGATTATTTGAGCGATGCGTGCGCTGCACAGGTTGGTGGGTTGGGGATTGCCCCAGGGTCGAACATCGGAGATGGCTATGGCGTGTTTGAGGCGACGCATGGGACCGCGCCGAAGTATGCGGACAAGGACGTAATTAATCCGAGTTCGGTGATGTTGAGCGGGGCGATGATGTTTGAGTTTATGGGCTGGAAGGAAGCGTCGAAATTGATTGAGGACGGCATTGCCAAGACGATTCAGCAGAAGAAGGTGACGTACGATTTGGAGAGGTTGATGACGGGTGGGACGAAGCTAGGGACCTCGGCTTTCGCATCGGCGATCATTGGCAATATGTAGGGGGAGAGCGACCGGTGGCCAGCGACCGGCGACCAGTGAGGAACAATCGGTAACGAGAGGATTTTGACAAGTTGGAGCAGGCGGGAAAGCGGCAGCAAGCTGCCGCACTCCAAAGGAGAAAGAGATGAGCAGAAAGAAAGTGACGGTGGTGGGCGGGGGATTTGTGGGCTCGACCACGGCGCAGCGGATTGTGGACCTGGAGCTGGCGGACGTGGTGTTGACGGATATTCTGGAGGGGGCACCGGCGGGAAAGGCGCTGGACATGGTGGAAAGCTGTCCCATCACGCGGACGGACTCGTTCGCGACGGGAGTTTCGACAGCGTCGGGAGATTACAGCGCCACGGCGGGAAGCGATGTGGTGGTGATCACGGCGGGATTTCCGCGTAAGCCAGGGATGAGCCGCGACGATTTGTTGAAGGCGAATTACGACGTGGTGAAGGCAGTGGTGCAGCAGATTGTAAAGCATTCGCCGAACTGCATCCTGGTGATTGTGACGAATCCGCTGGATGCCATGGCGCAGGCGGCGTTGAAGGTGAGTGGATTCCCGAAGAACCGGGTGCTGGGAATGGCGGGCGTGCTGGACTCGGCGCGAATGAGCGCGTTTGTGGCCATGGAGTGCAAGGTAAGCGTGGAGAATGTGCACTCATTCGTACTGGGTGGGCACGGAGACGACATGGTGCCGCTGCCGAGGTATTCGACGGTAGCGGGGATTCCGCTGCCGGATTTGCTGCCGCAGGAAAAGATTGATGCGATTGTGGAACGGACGCGGAAGGGCGGGGCGGAAATTGTGAATCTGCTGAAGACCGGGTCGGCATACTATGCGCCGTCGGCAGCGGCGGTGGAGATGGTGGAAGCGATTCTGAAGGACAAGAAAAAGATCTTGCCGTGCGCGGTGTATTTGGAGGGGGAGTACGGGATCAAGGGATTGTTTGTGGGCGTGCCGGTAAAGCTTGGAGCGAAGGGCGCGGAAGAGATTGTGCAGATTAAGTTGACGGCGGAAGAGAATGCGGCGCTGCAGAAGTCGGCGGCATCGGTGAAGGAATTGGTGGCCGTGCTGGGGCTATAGGGATTTTACCTCTTCGGCTGCAATTTAACGCAGTTCCAAGCTTTTTCTGATTACATTTACACAAATCATCCGAGGTTCAACGAGGGAGAGATGGTTCGTTCCGACAGGGATCGTTGTGCTTGGGTTCGTTGCAATATATGCAGCCAGCGCGGCGGCGGGAAGCGATTCAGAAACCTACAAGCAGAATGCGAAAGGACTTGAAAAGCAGTTCGAGTCTTTTCTGAAGGCCTACAGCAAGGGATGCGGCGGGACAGGACCAGGCTTTCACCGGGTTTCAGTTCCCCGATGGTACGACGTGGACAATACTGCCGGGCTGAGAATGTGGAACAACTCGTGTGGGACAGCGAGGTGGAAGGAGAAAGAAATTGCTTGAGGACAATGATGGGAATTGTCGCTCGGGGTGCGTGCTTCCATGCGAACTGTAAGACGCATCCCGACAACCAGGATGGTCCTGTGAAGCCTCGCGACAGCCGAGTGCACCCTCTAAAGCCAGCGCCTCTGGAGCAGTTCGAGATCGAAATGCCGGCGCACGGTTCCGTGAAGCGGTTCTCATTTCCAGGAAACTTTGGCTACGTGGACGGGGCGTACCGTTATGTGGGTAAAGGCGCATTCCCCTTCTGGGCGATGCCAGATGCAAATGTTCCCAAGAAAAAATAAAGCCTTATCGCGCAAGGTGGTGCCTTGTGACCGCGGACAAGTTGCGTCGCGGATGAAACCATGCTGGGGGTCCTGGTCGCTGCGGGAGTCGCGGTAGCGGTGTTCGTGAAAGTGTTCGTGATCGCGATGATGCAACGGACGACGAAGGCCGATCATTTGCGGCGGGTGGCAAAGAACTACAGCGTTTCGCCGTTGCGTTTGAGGTAGAGAGGGCCGAGGCTGCGCGGATTGCTCGGGGGCTGGCCCCTTGGACTGAGCGGGTGAATGTTGGAACCCGGATTCCTCAGGGGCTGAAGCCCACAGTCAGGGGCACTCATCTTGATGTCGGAGCTGAAGCTCCGATCCCCGAAAAAAAAGGCCACCCCAAGAAAGAAGCAAAGCCAAGAAGAAGCAAACCCAGGAAAACGCAAACCCAAGAACAAGCCGCAGCCCCTGAAGGGTGAGCCACAGGATGCGGCGCGGTGTCGAACAGGACCACGCTTGGCGTGCGGCTAGAAGCCGAACAGCTTGCCTGCCGCGATTACCAGGACTAGGGTGAAGGCAGCGATGGCGATTTCGCCAATGAAACCTACGGCGAAGGGGCGGAGGCCTTGCTTGCGCATTTCGCGAAAATTGGTGCGGAGACCGACACCGGCGAAGGTGAGAAGAAACGCCCAGCGGGAGAGATTGGCGAGGGCGAGGTTGTGATCCTTGCTGAAGAAACCGGCAGTGGCTAGCGCGGAGATCAGTAGGAATCCCAGAACAAATTTAGGGAATTTCTGCCACAAGAAGGCGGCTTTGTTGCCGATGGTTTCGGCTTGGCCGCGACTGGCCCAATAGATCGCATAGGCAAGGACGACGAAACCGATGAGCGCGTTACGAGTGGTCTTGGTGAGGACGGCGAGTTTGGCGGCCGCGTCGGAATAGAGAGCCCCGGCAGCGGTGGCTTCGGCGGTATTGTCGACGGCGAGGCCGGCCCAGACTCCATAGGCGTGGTCGGAGAGATGGAGGGCGTGGCCGATGAGCGGGAATGTGAAGAGAGCGATCGCGCCGAGAGCGAGAATGGCGGCGATGGCAAAGGAGGAGTCTTCATCGTCGGCGTCGATGGCGCCTTTAGTGGCAATGATGGCACTGACGCCGCAGACCGCGGAGCCGACTGCCAGGAGGGTGGTGAGTTTGGAGCGTAGGCCGAAGAGGCGGCCAAGAAACGTCATGAAGGCGATGGCACCGAGGATCTCAATGCCGACGAGCAGCAGGCTGACTCCACCGAGCTTCCACACATCGCCAAGCAGAAAGCGAGCGCCGAGAAGAACGATGCCAGCCTTCAGCCAGAATTCGTATGTCGCGACACCAGGCTTGAAGATGGCGGCGAGTCCGAAGACGTTAGAGATGACCAGGCCAAGGAGGATGGCCCAGAGAACGTATTCGATGTTGGGGAAGATCCAGTGGTGGGCTTTGGCATAGGCGTTGACATTTTTTTCGAGGAGTTTGCCGGCGTAGCCGATGACGGCGAGAAGCGCGACACCGGGAATGAGGCGGAGGAATTGCGAGTGTAAGGAGAGCGATGGGGATTGCGGGAGTGCGATTGCGTCTGCCATGCGAAACCTCGAAACTAGAAAATCGAAATTCGAAAATCGGTACTTCAAGAGCGGACCGGCTCGCCAGGCCATCCCTCCGAAAGCAGAAAGCTACCAGGGAACGCGGGGGATTAGGCCCGCTCGGATCAAGAGAGCCGCAGCCAGGGCCACGAGGACAGCCCAGGTGTCTAGCGAGAGATGAAAGCTGCGCTTTTCGGTCCGTGGTTGAGATGGCTGAGACATTCCTATGCTCCTTGAAGCCGATCTAAGGATCGGAAGTTCGAAAAACTGCGAAAGAACCGACCTAACGGTCGGGCACTACAAAAACCCGGAAAACCGTCAAACCAACTCCACGACAGAGGGTGAAGCCTGTGCTACGTGAACCCAAGAGCCCAGGACAACTGCGGTACCTGGGGCACCCGCGTTGTGCCGCTACGAGGGCAAATGCGCATCGCTGCCGGGCGCGCTTGCCGTATCGCGCCAGGCGCTCGCGACGGATGGCGCGTGAAGCGACGCGATTACACGGCCCACCAGAACCAGAGCTGGCGCGGGTAACGGAGCGAGTGTGGCGAGGCCAGTCAGAGTCGTTACGTGCGAAGACTGGTCGCGCTGGGAAGCTTTGGAGATGACCTGGCAAGGCATGTCTGGAGGAAATCCGGCGTCCAGAAGCCATTGCGAGACTTCGTTGTATTGCGGGCCCGGCATATAGATTACAACAGTTGTTTCGGGAGTGAGAGAAAAAGCGGCGAGTGCGCGAGCGTCGGCGGAACGGGAAAACGTGGTGAACAGGACACTGGAAGCGACGCGGCGGTCGGTTAGGGAAATTTTCGCGGCGGCAGCAGCGCCGAACGCAGCGGAAATGCCGGGCACGACTTCGAAATCAATGGAGGCTTCGCGGAGAGCCCGGATTTCTTCGGCGCCACGACCGAAGAGCATAGGGTCGCCACCTTTGAGACGGACGACAATTTCTTGCGAGGCAGCGGAAGCAACGAGGAGTGCGTTGATGTCGTCCTGTGAGAGCAGGCGAAAGCCTCGGCGTTTGCCGACATCAATCAGCTGGGCGTGGGGCGAGATGAGGCTCAGGATCTCCGCGCCGACGAGAGAATCGTGCAGAACGACGCTGGCGGATTGCAGAAGGCGCAGGGCTTTTACGGTGAGGAGATCAGGATCGCCGGGGCCGGCGCCGACAAGGAATACTTTGCCCATCAGGAAACTCCTTCGGTGTTGGAGGTAGAGCGCGAGTGCTCCAGAAACTCTTCGAAACTGGGCTGGCTGGCGAGGAGATGGAGCCAGCGCTTGGTGGTTTCGGCGTCGGAGCTGTGAGGTTGCGAGCGAAGCAAGTCGCGCGCGGCACCGAGCCATTCAAGCCAGGCGCCGTATTCGGGACCGAACTGCTGCTCGAGTTCCAGGCGGAGGCGCTGGGCAAGAGCGGGGCTTTTGCCGTTGGTGGAGATGGCGATCTGCAGATCGCCGCGCTGCACGACGGAGCCGCAGTAGAAATGGCAGTGCTCGATGTCGTCGACGGAGTTGCAGAGAATGTTGCGAAGTTCGGCTTCAGCGAAGACCGCGGCGTTGAGTTCGCGAATGGAAGTGGCGGCGATCACCAGGAAAGCACCGAGAAGATCGTCGGAGGCGAAAGGCTTGGGATGCCAGTCGATCTCGCCGCGGCGGACGTATGCGGCAAGCTGCGGATGCAGTTTGGGAGCGATGACGCGTACGTGCGCGCCGGCGTGGAGCAGCGACGGGATTTTTTGCGCGGCGATGGAGCCGCCGCCGATGACAATGACGAGACGGTTTTCGAGTTTGAGGAAGGCCGGGAAAAGGGTCATGGCAGGGGCCTTTCCACTCCAGGCGGGAGTGCAGTGGGATTTAAACCCTCTCCCGTGAACACCAACGGTGCGGCGCCCAGGGGAGAAACCCAAGAACCGCCCTGAAGGTTGCCCAAAACAAAGGCGTGGAAGCCGGAAAGAGAGATCATCGGTCCTCTACGGAGTGAGGGACTTGACATTCGGGGAGGTCGCGGACGGCAACGAGGGCGGGGCCGCCTGCCAGGATGGAGCGAAGAACATCGTTGGAGTGGCGGGCCAGGAAATGTTGGAGATCTTCGCCGGAGTGGCGATCGGCTTGGAACGCGTCGAGAAGGCGTGAGATGGCGTCGGGAACTTCATCGGCGCGGCACCGGAAACCAACGGGACGCGCGATGGAAGCGATGTGGCCGACGCTGCCACCAACGCAGAAATAGTAGGCGTCGATAAGTTTGCCGTCGACCTTGATTTTCTTGCCTTCGATGCCAATGTCGGCGATCCAGTGCTGACCGCAACTGTTGGGGCAGCCGGTGATGTGCAGCTTGAGTTGATGCTGGAAATCGGGATAGCGTTCTTCGAGAGTTTCGGTGACCCACCGAGCGAAGTTCTTGGTTTCCGTGAGAGCGAGCTTGCAGAATTCGGAACCGGTGCAGGCCACCGTGCCGCGAACGAAAACGGAACTTGCGACAGGGAGTCCGCCAGCGGTGAGTTGAGAAACGACGGTGGAAACGTGAGCCTCGGGAACGTTGACGAGGAGAAGATTTTGCATCGGAGTGGCGCGGACGTGGCCGTCGGCGTAACGTTCGGCGAGGTCGGCGGCAAGGCGGAGTTGCGAGGGAGTGATGCGTCCGCGAACGACGGAGGCGCCGACGGAGAACAGGCCGGGCTGCTTTTGCGGAATGACGCCGAGGTGATCGCGATGGATGTCGGAGGGGAGAGTTTCGGGTTCGGTGGGATCGAGAGTGAAACCGAGACGCTCATGGACGGCGGCGAGAAAAGTTTCGGGCGTCCAGTGATGTTCGAGGAAGAGATATTTCAGGCGAGCGCGCTCGCGGCTTTGGCGAAGAACGTCGCTGGAGCGGAAGACTTCGGTTATGGCGCGGACCACGGGAATGACTTGGTGCGGCTTGACGAAGGCGTTGAGGCGAACGGAGAGGTGCGGTTGCGTGGAGAGGCCGCCGGCGACGCGGACGCTGAAACCTAGTTCATGACTCGTGGACCGCGACTCGTGACGGGTGGAAGAAAAGTGAAAACCCGCACCCTTCGACGGCAAAGGCTCGGCACCCGGCCCGGGTGAAGTCGTGCCTTCCGGTGTCGGACGGAGGGTGGCGGTCAGCGCGATGTCGTTGATTTCGGGGTAGGAGCACCATTCGGGGCAACCGGTGACCGTAATTTTGAATTTGCGAGGGAGATTGTAGAACTCGGGATTGCCGCCCAGTTCCCTGTCGAGAGCGAGGACGATGGGAGAAACGTCGGCGATTTCGTGGGCGTGAAGTCCGGCGAGGGGGCAACCCGTGATGTTGCGGACCACGTCGCCGCAAGCGCCGGTGGTGCGCAGCCCGATGGACTGCAGGCGCTCGAAAACTTCGGGGAGAGACTCGATCTTGAGCCAGTGGAGTTGGAGGTTCTGGCGGACGGTAACGTCGGCGACGCCGTTGCCGTGTTCGTCGGAAAGCGCGGCGATGGTGCGCAGTTGCGTGGAGGTGAGCAAACCATTGGGAACGCGAATGCGCAGCATGAAGAATGGGACGGCGCGACCTTCACCGCCGGTACCGCCGGTGACGCCTGCGCCATCGCCCTGCGTGTAGACGCCCCAAGTGCGGAAGTAGGTGGAGAGCCATTCAGGAGGGATGGAATCGAAACCGAGGCGGGCGAATTCGCGGATTTCGTCGAGATGCTCCCAAGCATTCCTAGAGCGTTTGAGGCGCTCGATGCGTTGGGATTTGGTTTCCTTTAGTTCGGCCATTTGGATGTCTTAACCACCCTCAGGCCGCGGGGCCTGGATTTCGGATCGAAAAAGGATCAGGCCTGAAGCCTGAGCTACAGCAGCAAACCCAAGAACCGACCTGAAGGTCGGCCATTACAAAAACAACCGAAAAAAGAAAAAGCCCGCGTGCGGGTTGACTGGCACGCGGGCTTCGAAAATTGATCGATCGTCGAAAGAGCTAAATTCGAATGCGCCGATAGCCAGGGATGCAGCGCGTACAACAACAGAAGGTTGTTGGCAGCGAGCAGCGCGTCTGGCAGGAAATGCGCATCGTCACATGAGGTTACGCAGGGTTGAACGGAGAGTCAACGGGGTGTAGGCCTCAAAAATTGGATGTTACGGATAGGGGAAATGGATACATGGGGTGGCATGCTGATCGGTATAGGTTTGGATGCCGCGACCCGGCAGAATGCGCCGGGTCGCGGGTCGGCCTCGTCGGGTGGCGCGAATAAGCGGCGGCAAGCCGCCGCACTGCAAAAGGGGCTAGGGTTGGGCTGGAGGCTTGGCCGCAGGCTTGGTTGCCGGTTTCGCGCCGGTGGCGGGCTTGGCTGGTGCCGTGGCGGCGGCGCCGACCACTGTGGCGGACTTGATCATATCGAGACGAGGCCACTTGGCATCGATGTATTTCTTACCGCCCTTGGTGATTGCGTCCTGGTCCATACCTGCGGAGTCGCCGTACTGGTCATAGAGCATCTCCACGACTTTCATGCCGTCGCCATCAACGACGCCGAAGGGAGTGAAGCCCTGGGAGTCGAGCGAAGAGCCATTGTCTTTGAGATTGATGAAAATCTGGGTGGTGCGGGTGTTGGGGCCGGCCGTGGCGAACACGACGGTGCCGCGCTTGTTGCTTTGGCTGTGGGGGTCATCCTTAATGGTGGCTTTTTCCCAAGCGGCAGAAACTGGGGGATACGCGCTAATGCCAAATTGCGCGACGAAACTGGGAAGCACGCGGAAGAAATGGGCGTTGTCGAAATAGTGGTGCTTAACGAGATTGTAGAAGCGGTCGGCGCCGAGAGGAGCCCAGGCGCGCGTGACGTTGATGGTGAACTCGCCGCGGGTGGTATCGAATTTGACCTGGTAGCTGTCGGGAGCTTTGTCTTTGAGAAGATAGGGTTTGAGGAGAGTGTGGTCGTAGGTGGAAGCGGCGGATTTCGCGGTAGCGGTAGTGGTGGATTTGGGCTTCGCGGGAGTTTGCGTGGTGGCAGGTGCTTGAGCGAAAGAGGTGAAGCAAAGCGTCGCGGACAACGTGGCGGTGAAGACGCACTTCATGAGTTGCATGACGAAAATTGCCTCCGTACTTTTCGGGAATCGGAATGCTGATACTACTCTGGCCAGTACGTATTTTTGCACGTTTGCAGGGGATTCACCACAGAGAACGGTGGGATCGATTCACCTCAGAGGACACCGAGGGCACCGACAAAAGCAAGAGAGATACATTCGAGGAACAACGGAGAGAAAGACAGGTTGAGATCCTTCGACCCGGCAAAAGGCGCCGGGTCTCAGGATGACAACGTTATTTGGTGAACGTAACGGACTTGCGTGTATTTACCGCGATTATTTCGTCGGGGAGTTGAGTTGGCGGCTGACGCGCTCGACTTCGGACATTACCCGGAGAGTGTTTTCGCCAAGAATCTTCCGGATGTCTGAATCGGAATAGCCTTTTTGGAATAGCGCGTCGGTGATCTGCGGAAGATGGGTGACGTCCTGCATGCCGATGGGCATGACAGCGCCGTCGAAATCCGAGCCCAGGCCGACGTGATCGATGCCTGCGATTTTAACGGCGTGGTCGATGTGGTCGACGATTTTGGTCCAGTCGACCTTCGGGAGTTTGCCGGCCTGCATGAGGTCGCGGACGACCTGGTCGCCCATGACCAGGGAGCAGGGTTCACTGTCGCCGCAGCGTTTCTTGACTTCGTCGTTGATCTCTTTTTCCGCTTCGGGATGCGCTTTTTCGAAGTCGCGAAATTCCTGACTGATGAAACCGACGTGATAGTTGATTTGGATCACGCCTCCATTCTTGGCGAGTGCGCGCATCATGTCGTCGGTCATGTTGCGAGGAGCTTCGGTGAGGGCGCGCGCGGAGGAGTGCGAGGCGATGACGGGAGCCTTGGAAGTGGCGATGGCGTCGTAGAAGGTCTTGTCGGAGACGTGAGATATGTCAACCATAACGCCGAGGCGATTCATTTCCAGGACGACTTGCTTGCCGAAATCGGTCAGGCCGTTGTGCGCGGGCGTGTCGGTCGAGGAATCGGCCCAATCGGTATTACCCATGTGCGTAAGGGTCACGTAACGAACGCCGAGGGCGGCATAGGAACGCAGCACGGCGAGATCGTTGTCGATCATGTGGCCGCCTTCGACGCCCATGAGCGCGGCGATTTTGTTTTGCTTCTTGGCGGAGCGGATTTCGTCGGCGGTGGTGGCTAGGACCAGATCGTTCGGGTGCTTGCGGACGGCTTCACGGACCGCGTCGATCTGGTCGATGGCTTTCTTCACGGCTTCCGGACCCACGGTCTTGCTGGGGATCCAGATGGAGAAGAAGATGGCGTTGAGGCCACCTTCGCGCATGCGCGGAATGTCAATGTTGCCGTCGTTGTGGCGGGTACGGATATCGAAGGAGGGATCGAGAAGACGTTGCGTGGTGTCATCGTGAGTGTCGATGACGATGGCGGAGGAGTGAAGTTTTTTGGCTTTGTCGGAAACGGACTGCGCGCGAGTGGAGTTGGCCATAAGAGAAAGACCGAAGACGCAGAAAGCTAATAGCAGGAGTGAGCGGAACATAGTCCCCCGAAAGTCTTGATCGTTAATCGCAGATGAGGATATCAGATATCAGGGATCAGGAGGCGTAGAGGTGGCGGAGGCATTTGATTGAATGGAAACTGAAGATCCTTCAGCCCAGAAACCGAGACCCAGGATGACACCTTGCGGTAATTGTGCGGCTGGAGAACAAATGCGGGCGCCAGTCGAGAGATTGGCACCCACCCGGACCTAGCCTGCGCCGACCACGGTAGATTCGGGGCGGTCGGTGAAGGCGGCTTTGATGTAATCGCGGTTGGTGCGCGCAATCACTTCGAGTTTGATGTCTTTCGGGCACGCAGCTTCGCATTCGCCGATGTTGGTGCAATTGGCAAAACCCTCGATGTTCATTTGCTGAACCATGGCGAGGGCGCGGCGGTCGCGCTCGAGTTGGCCCTGCGGCAAGTGACCGAGATGAGAGATTTTGGCACCGACGAAGAGGGCCGCAGCAGCGTTGGGGCAGGCGGCGACGCAGGCTCCGCAACCGATGCAGGCGGCAGCGTCCATAGCCAGGTCGGCAGCCTGTTTCTTAATCGGAATGCTGTTGCCGTCGGGCGCGCCGCCGGTAGAAACGGAGATGAAGCCACCAGCAGCGATGATGCGGTCGAACGAGGACCGGTTAACGACGAGATCCTTGATGACGGGGAAGGCCTTGGCGCGCCAGGGCTCGATGTAGATCACGTCGCCGTCTTTGAAATGGCGCATGTGCAACTGGCAGACGGTGGTACGTTTGAAGCCGCCGTGAGCTTTGCCGTTAATCATCATGCCGCACATGCCGCAGATACCCTCGCGGCAATCGTGGTCAAAGGCGATGGGATCCTCGCCCTTGGCGATGAGGCTCTCATTGAGGACATCGAGCATCTCGAGAAAAGACATATGCTCGCTGACGTTGGGGACCTCATAGCGGACCATACGGCCAGTGTCCTGGGCATTTTTCTGGCGCCAGACGTGAAGAGTGAGGTTCACTTGTAGCTCCGTTGAGAAGGCTTCACGTAATTAAAGGTGAGTGGCTCTTTGTTGAGGACCGGGGCGCGACCTTCGCCCTGATAACCCCATGCCGCAACGTAGGAGTAATGCTCATCGTCGCGAAGGGCTTCTCCCTCGGGCGTTTGATACTCTTCGCGAAAGTGCCCGCCGCAGGATTCGTTGCGGTGCAGCGCGTCCAGACACATCAGTTCAGCGAGTTCGAAGAAATCAGCGACGCGGCCGGCTTTTTCGAGCGATTGGTTGAACTCTTCATTGGCGCCGAGCACGCGAACGTTCTTCCAGAACTCTTCGCAAAGTGCGGGGATCAGAGCGAGCGCCTTCTTAAGGCCAGCCTCATTGCGAGCCATGCCGCAGTAGTCCCAGACCATCTTGCCAAGTTCGCGGTGGAAGGAATCCACGGTGCGCTTGCCATTGCCGTTGAGCAGCTTCTTCGTGATGGTGGTGGCGTTTTCGACGGCTTGCTTCGCCGCGGGCGCATCGGCGCCGGCCTTGTCCAGTTTGGTGGTGGCCAGATAGTTGCCGATGGTATAGGGAATGATGAAGTAGCCGTCGGCCAGGCCCTGCATGAGGGCGCTGGCGCCGAGCCGGTTGGCACCGTGATCGGAGAAGTTGGCTTCGCCGAGGACGAACAGGCCGGGAATCGTGGCCATCAGGTTGTAGTCCACCCAGAGGCCACCCATGGTGTAATGCGTGGCGGGATAGATGCGCATAGGCACGTCGTAGGGATTCTCGCCGGTAATGCGCTCGTACATTTCGATAAGGTTACCGTAGCGCTCGGTAATCTTTTGTTTGCCGAGGCGCTTGATCGCATCCGTTAAATCAAGGTACACGCCGAGACCGGATTCACCGACGCCCCGGCCAGCATCGCACTCGGCCTTGACGGCGCGCGAAGCGATATCGCGGGGCACGAGGTTGCCAAAGCTGGGGTAGCGGCGCTCCAGGAAGTAGTCGCGCTCGTCTTCTGGAATCGCCTTGGGCAGGCGCTTGTCGCCAGCCTTTTTGGGAACCCAGATGCGGCCATCGTTGCGCAGCGACTCCGACATCAGGGTGAGCTTGGACTGATACTCGCCGGAGACGGGTATGCAGGTGGGATGGATTTGCGTAAAGCAAGGGTTGGCAAAAAGCGCGCCGCGCTTGTGGGCGCGCCAGATGGCGGTGGCGTTGCAGCCCTTGGCGTTGGTGGAGAGGTAGAAAACGTTGCCGTAACCGCCGGTGGCCAGGATGACCGCGTCGCCCATGTGAACTTCCATCTTGCCATCGTAGAGGCTGCGGGTGACGATGCCGCGGGCGTGGCCATCGACGACCACCAAGTCCAGCATGTCCATGCGAGGGTACATTTTTACGGTGCCGAGGCTGACCTGGCGCTCGAGGGCCTGGTACGCACCGAGAAGAAGCTGCTGACCGGTCTGGCCGCGAGCATAAAAGGTTCGTGAGACTTGTGCGCCACCGAAGGAGCGGTTGTCGAGAAGACCGCCGTACTCACGGGCGAACGGCACACCCTGTGCGACGCATTGGTCGATGATGTTCACGCTGACTTGGGCGAGGCGATAGACGTTCGATTCGCGGGCGCGGAAGTCGCCGCCCTTCACCGTGTCGTAGAACAGACGATAAACGCTGTCGCCGTCATTGTGATAGTTCTTGGCGGCGTTGATGCCACCCTGAGCTGCGATAGAGTGGGCGCGGCGCGGGCTGTCCTGATAGCAGAAGCACTGCACGTTGTAGCCGAGTTCGCCGAGGCTGGCGGCGGCAGCGCCACCGGCGAGACCGGAGCCGACGATGATGATGTGGTACTTGCGCTTGTTGGCCGGATTGATGAGCTTGAGATCGAACTTGTGTTTGTCCCAGGACTGCTCAATCGGACCGGTCGGGACGTTGGATATTAATTCCATGAAATCGGGCTCCCTAGACAGGCTTGATGAAGCCGGCCAAAATGGCGACCGGGATGGAAATGTAGCCGATAGCGATCAGTATGGCGACAACCTTGGCGAGGCGCTGCAGCCAGGGCGTGTAAACGGGATGGCTGAAGCCGAGCGATTGAAACATGCTCCACAAGCCGTGATAGAGGTGATAGCAAAGCATGATCATGGCGATGATATAAAAGAGCGAAACGGGCCAGACCTGGAAGCCGAGGACAACGTTGTTGTAAACGTTGCGTTCGTCGAAAGGCGCGCCGGGATGAACGGCTCCGAAGGTAAATTGCAGCAAGTGAAAGATTACGAAAGCCGCGATGATAGGGCCGCTCCACAACATGGTGCGGGAAGCGTAAGTGGAATTGAGATTGGCCTTTTTGACATATTTGACGGGCCGGGCGTCGCGCTGCAGCAGCCAGAGCTGGAACGACGACCAAATGTGCAAGCCAACAGCAAGCAGCAGCGTGATGCGTGCGCCCCACAAAAGCGAGGGTAAGGATTTTAGCAGCGCTGCGTAATGATTCAATTTCTCGGGTGGTTCGAAAATCTGCAGATTGCCGGCCAAGTGGCCAACCACGAAACCGAACAGGATCAGGCCGGTGACGGCCATAATCGCCTTCTTGCCGACAGTGGTCTGCCAGAAGCGCAAGGTGCGGGGCTGGAAGTTCACGGCGGTAGCGCTCATGGAATGTATTGGTCCTTCTGTCTGCTGTGAATGATGCCGGACAAACGATGACGTTTTTGGAGCAGATAGCTTGAGTCAGGCTCGGTTGTCGTAGAAGACATGCCCTCTCCGCCGCAGGAATCCCTGAACATTTGAAAGGAGCGCGCAAACTGAAGCGATGGGAGAGCGGCAAGATCAGTATAGAGGAGTATGGAGGAGAGAGGCAAGGGTATGAGTAGGAAAGGCACAGAGAGAATGAAAAAATGTTGCGAGAGATGGCGGGAGCAAAGAAGATAGAGGGAGGAAAAACGGACCGAAGGTCTCCGCACAGGCCCCGCGCGCTCCCCCCTGTAAGCGAGCGGAGATCCCTAAAAGGAAAACATGGCGAGCAGCCTGATAAGCGAACTGGAACGCATTTCGAATGCGTTAGAGAAGGAAGAAATCACGCTGGCGGACATTTCCCTGCCCACGATCGCCGAGCGCGTCGCGAAACACGTGGGGGTAAATGTGGACGAGGTGGCGGTTCTAGGAGTGTCGCACCGGTGGCGGCATCTGCATTTTATCGTGCCTTCGGCGCTGAAGAACGTGGGATTCATTCCGTTGACCAGCAACTCCGCGCTGGCGGCGCGGACTGTGCGTGATAGCCGGCCGGAGATTAACAACAATTTTTCAGCCGTGCGACACGCGACGGTGTTTGAAGGAGTGAAGACCGCCACAACCTCGGGAGAATCCATTCAGAAGATTGTGAGCGCGCCGATCTTGTGCGACGGGAAAGTGGTTGGAGTGATGCAGATCAGCCGGAAGGGCACCTCCGCGAGCAATGCGGGGCCGGATTTCACAGCGGAAGACTTGGGGAAGGTGCTGGCGATTTGCCGGCCCTTGGGGAAGATTGTGATGAGGCTGGCGGGGGAATAGCCAGTCTTCAGTCTCGGAGTATGCACGCAGACTTGCTCGCTGATATCAGATATCAACGAGCAGCGAGCAGGAAACGAATCTTCAGTTTAGGACTGGGTAGGCAGAGTTGATTCACAAATCTAGGGTACGCACTCTAGCCCGACTGTTCCTCTGATTCCTGATTCCTGATTCCTGACGACTGAGATCACTACCGCCGATTCCACAAAAGCAATTAAAGAGTAGTTCCATGCCCTGATTGCGAACCCAGCAGGAGGATTTTTGCCGCATTGCGCATTGACAGTGAGGAACAGACTTGTTACTTTTCCACAGGACGCAAATTTTTTGCGTGAGATCAAAGACGGAGGCCGCGAGCCGACACTATGGCGTTTGTTGCTAAGAAAATATTTTTGACCAAAGGCGTCGGCAAACATCGCGAGAGGCTTTCGAGTTTTGAATTGGCGTTGCGCAACGCAGGAATAGCCGCGTGCAACATCGTGCGCGTTTCTTCCATCTTCCCGCCGAACTGCAAATTAATTTCCCGAAGCGAAGGATTGAAACTGATCAAGCCGGGGCAGGTGGCGTTCACGGTGATCAGTGAGAATTCCACGCGGGAGCCGCACCGACTGATCGCGGCGAGCATTGGACTGGCCCTGCCGAGCGAAAGGCCGATGTATGGATACTTGTCGGAGCACCACTCGTTTGGCGAGACGGAAGAAGTGGCAGGCGAATACGCGGAAGAACTGGCCGCGGAAATGCTGGCGACCACGCTGAACGTGGAATTCGATCCGGATCTATCGTGGGACGAGAAAAAAGAGGTTTACCGCATTTCGAACAAGATTGTGCGAACGATGAATATCACGCAATCGGCGGTGGGAGACAAGCGTGGATTGTGGACAACGGTGCTGACGGCAGCGTTTTTGATTGGGGAAGACGACTGAGATTGTAGAGTCAAAAGAGGAATTGCGATGGGGCGCGAGAGATCGTGCCCCGTTTTTATTTGGGCGACGGTATTGCACAATCCCGCCGCTACGCGCCGAGTGAATTGCGCCGCCGCTCCGCTCGAACGGGGACGCTCAAAAAATGGCACTGACCAAGGATCGCTTCAGAAAGCACCCCTGCCGGACGCCAGAAAGAACTCGCGTTCAGGGATTTAGATCGTAAGCGGCGCGGAGCCATGTTTTGAGTTCTGCGTCGATGCCGGACGGCGAGGACACTTCGATGCGATGTGTGATGCGATCTTTTTTGGTGAGGCCGCCGGTGTCGATGAGGCGCTTGGGGAGTTTGCCTTTGTAGGTGGTGAAGCAGAGCCCGAGATCGATGCGGGAGTTGGTGGTGGGCTTGATCTGGGCGAAGACATGTTCGCGATAGAGAGGAACCATGGTTTTGCAAGGGCAGGCTTTGACATCGGGGCCAAGCGATTTGCCGAGCGAGAGAAGTTCGTTGTAGATCGGGCGGAGCGCGGATTTCTTGCCGGCGTACTGCTCTTCGACATATTGCACGGCGGAAGCGAGATATTTTTCGGGCGTGTCCTCCTCCGCTCCCTTCCCCTCGGCGCGTTCGGCGATCCACCAGGCGGAGTTGGTACCGAGGTTGTGCTTGGATTTGAGCCAGGAGCGGCGCGACTGATAGTCTGTGGGGCCGTCTTTTTTGAGTAGCGCAATCCATTCTTCGAGCGAGCGGCCGGTTTTGGATTCGAGCTCGGCGACCCATTTCTGGACCATGGCGACACCGGGATGAACGTCGTAGAGAGAACGGGATTGTGATTTAGCGGCTGACGCGGACATGAAGACCTCCTGGATTGGGAGGGGAGTGTAGCAAAAAGCGTGGTGCGAGAGGAAGAAGCGGAGAGGTGCCCGGAGCTGCCCGACGACGGGCACCCTGCGACAGCAGGTCAGGGCTTTAGGTAGCCGATGCGTTGGAGAACGGCGCCGACGATGAGCGGAAGGGCGACGGTGGCGTCTTCGAGGACTTCGGCGAGTTTGCCACCCTCCTCAGGCGGAACAAATTTGCCCCAGGAAACAGCTTCGGTGTAAGTGCTGCCGCTGAGACCACCCCAGTTGACGGGCTCGGGACAGATGCGGACGCCGTAGGCGTAGCGCTTAAGCGGAAGTTTTTTGTAGCCGCGACGAGCCATGAGTTCCGCGTACACACCGAATTGCTGGGACCAGTTGCGAGGAACGCCACCACCGACAGTGAAGATGCCCATTTTCTTGGTGTTCATCATGATATCGGCGAAGGTCTGGAAATCCTCGAAGGGATCGAAGCGGAGGAGCGGGCGCTTGTCGCGCTGGCGTCCATATTTATTGAGGGCGAAGTCCAGGCCAAGTTCGGAATCGCTGAAGGCGGGGACGAAAACCGGAACATTGCGCTCGTAGGCGGACCGCAGAATGCCGCGTTCCTTGGTGTTGTTGTGGAGATACTCGCCGATGCGTTTGTGAAGCTTCCAGCTGCAAACAATTTCTTCGGGATCCCATTTTTCGAGGATCTCTTCGACAACTTGCTCGACATGATCGAGATTGGTTTCGGGTTCGAGGGAATCGTAAACGCGATTGTAGCCGGCCAGGAAAAGCTCCTTGTCGTCCATTTTTGAAGGATCGTAGCGAAAATGAGATCGGCCGGTGGCTTCGACGAGGCCGTGAGCCATGAGGGCGCCGGTGGAGACAATCGCTTTGACGATTCCGGATTCGATGAGATCGCAGAAGATGAGCCCCATTTTTCCGACGGTGAGAGCGCCGGCGAGAGTCATGACGACGAAACAGTCCTTATCGCGGGCCATGGCTTCGAGAACGTCGGCAGCATCACCGATCTGTCGGGCGGTGTAGGCGGTGTCGCCCATGGCGCGGACAAGATCGTCTATGGTGTGACACTTGGAAAGATCGAGGGGAAAGATGGGGCGGAGCTTGTCTTTGACGGGGTCGTGAAGAACGCGACCCGTGACTGTTTTATTCCGGTGCTTCGCCATCGCGGCTCCTCGTAAGGCAAATATGAATGCGGTGTTGCAGGAAAAAAGAATTTGCTCGAAACAGTTTACTCGAAATTGAGCTAGGGGAATCAGAAATCGTCAATTTGCGGATGAGAAAACGCGGCGAGAAGAAATCGCACTGCGGAAGAAAAATTTCTCCATGCTAAGATGGCGGATGCGAGGGGGCAATTGCGGAGAAAGCGACGCGTTCACCACTGAGTCCACAGAGAACTACAGAGAGATTGAGGACAACCGAAGGTGAGGATAGGAACGATGGCGGATAAATTTACGGTGGGGCTTGTGCAGATGAAGTGCACGACCAACAAGGAAGAAAACCTGACGCGGGCGACGGAGAAGATTCGCGAAGCGGCCAAGCGCGGAGCGCAGATTATTTCGCTGCACGAATTGTTTGCGGGCGAATATTTTTGCCGGACGGAAGATGCGGCGCTGTTTGACCTGGCGGAGCCAGTGCCCGGACCGACCACCGAACGGCTCGCGAAAGTAGCGAAGGAATTGACAGTAGCGCTGGTGGTGTCAGTGTTCGAGCGGCGGGCAGCGGGCGTGTATCACAACACGTGCGCGGTGCTGGATGCCGACGGCTCGTACCTGGGGAAATACCGGAAGATGCATATTCCGGATGATCCGCTGTATTACGAGAAATTCTATTTTACCCCGGGAGATTTGGGATTTCTGAATTTCGATACGAAGTACGCGCGCTTGGGGGTGCAGATCTGCTGGGACCAGTGGTATCCGGAGGGATCGCGATTGACGGCAATGAAGGGCTCGCAGGTGATTTTTTATCCGACGAGCATTGGATGGCATGCACACGAGAAGGACGACGTAGGAGCGGCGCAGCTGGATTCGTGGAAGACAATCCAGCGGGCACATGCGGTGGCGAACGGAATTTATGTGGCGGTGGTGAATCGCGTGGGATACGAGGGGAAGCCGGAGAAGGGCGATGCGGGGCTGGAGTTTTGGGGAAATTCGTTTGTGGCGGACCCCTCGGGACAGGTGCTGGCGGAGGCGGCGCAGGATAAAGAAGAGATTCTGGTGGTGGAATGCGATCCGGCCAAGAGTGAGGACACCAGGCGGAATTGGCCGTTTTTCAGGGATCGGAGGATTGATGCGTTTGGAGGACTCTTAGAAAGATGGAGTGAGGAAGAGCAAGCAAAGAAGTAAGAAGGCAATGAAGAGACCTCTGATCACCACAGCGAGCACAGAGAAAGAACTGCAGAGCGATGACGGCAAACGACAAAGTGAAGCGAAACATCTCGGAAGTAAAGGAACAACGGACGCCGGGGGCGATGGGGTACCGGATCCCGGCGGAATGGGAAGCGCATGCAGGGACATGGCTGGGATGGCCGCATGAGCTGACCGATTGGCCGGGAAAGTTTGCGCCGATCCCGTGGGCGTTCGCGGAGATTGTGCGGCATTTGTCGCGGGTCGAGAGAGTGTATCTGCTGGTGGAATCGCGAGCGGCGGAAAAACGGGTGCGCGGGATTTTGCAGAAGGCCGGGGCGAATCTGCAGGCGGTGGACTTTTTTGCGGTGCCGACAGATCGCGGGTGGATGCGCGATTCGGGGCCGATCTGCGTGAAGAATGCCGACGGCGAGGTGGCATATAACCACTTCGTGTTTAATGGCTGGGCGAAATACGGTAATCACAAGAAGGACGCGGCGGTGGTGGAGAAGGCCAACAAGAAATTGCAGCGGCGCGTGTTTTTGCCGATGCACAATGGGCGGCGAGTGGTGCTGGAAGGCGGTTCGATTGACGTCAATGGAAGAGGGACGCTGCTGACCACGGAAGAGTGTTTGCAGAGCAAGGTGCAGGAGCGGAATCCGGGGTTTACGAAGCAGGACTATGAAGAAGTGTTTCGCGCGCAACTGGGAGTGACCAACGTGCTGTGGCTGGGAAGCGGAATCGCAGGGGACGATACGCACGGACACGTGGATGATTTGTCGCGCTTTGTGAATGCGACGACGGTGGTGACGATTGTGGAGGCGGATCCAACAGATACGAATTACATCCCGCTACAGGAGAATCTTGGGCGACTGAAAAGCATGAGGGATCAGGACGGAAAGGCCCTGCGCGTGGAAACGCTGCCAACGCCGAAGCCGGTGTGCTTTGATGGGCAGAGACTGCCGGCCAGCTACGCGAACTTTTATATCGCGAACAAGCTGGTGATTGTGCCGACGTTTAATGATGCCAATGACCGCGTGGCGCTCAATACGCTTTCGAAATTGTTTCCGGAACGCGAGGTCGTGGGGATACACTGCCGGGACCTGGTCCTGGGCCTGGGGACGCTGCACTGCATGACGCAGCAAGAGCCCGCAGCGGGGAAAACCTGACCCGCTGGCGGAGGCTACTGGATTCCTGGGATAGAATAGGCGGGCCCAGATTGCAAATATCTACGCAGAGCTGCAGGAGGCTTCATGTTCATGCTGGCAAACAGCGCATTCGCATTTCTTCAAGAACGAGTGGTGATCGTCGAATGGCAGCGCGGACTGATTGGGTGGCTGCTGATCGGATTGATTGCGGGATGGCTGGCGGGGAAATTGTCGCGCGGACGAGGGTTTGGCTGTATTGGCGACATTGTGCTGGGACTAATCGGATCGGTGATCGGCGGATGGCTTTTCACGAGACTTGGGATTGTGCATGATAATACGTTTCTGTTTTCGCTAGCGGCGGCGACGGTGGGCGCGGTGATCCTGGTGGCCATTGCGCATCTGTTTTTTGGTGGCGATAAGGGCTAGGGATTGGAAAAAGAAAATTAGAAATTAGAGATTCGAAAAACACGGTACCCCAATAACCGACCTGGTCGGTCACCACAAAGGCAACCCCAAGAAAGATCCCTCGCTGCGCTCGGGTAACAATCAAAGCGCGAACTCAAGAAAATACGAAGCCAAAAGGGCACGATGTACCGTGCTCCTACCCGCGATACATCCTGCCGTTACCTGCGATATACGGTGCCGCCACTTGATGGTGGTTAGGATTTGGGGAAGTTGGTCGATTATGGGGCGGGTTGCGGGATGGGTATTGTAAAAATCTGACTTACCCGGCTGCCGCTACGGGAGGATGGGGAGATGGTTGTGGTGGCCGGGGAAGCCGGAATGGTCGGAGAGGTATTTGGAGGGATTGATGCCGGAGAAAGAGCGGAAGTCGTGGATAAAGTGAGGTTGATCGAAATAGCCGCAATCGACAGCGACATCGGACCACCGAACGGGCCGACCAGACGTGATGCGGCAGAGCACGCTTTGGAAACGGCGAACGCGGCATTCAGTGCTGGGAACCTTGAGAAATGGAACCGCACCGGCAGGACGGAAAGAGATGCCAACTACGTGGTTTTGTTCACCGGTGTCGATGGCGAAGGACTTGGTGCGAGGGCCCGAGAGAGCACAACCGTCGATGGTAAACATCTTGCGGGTGTCGTCCGGATCGTAGAAGCGGCTTTGGTCTTCGGCGAGATTGATGACGATAGAGACGCAGCCGTCGGGCATGAGGCGTTCTTTGACGTGGGGCGTAGGGTCATTGCGGTAATACCAGAGGCGCTCGACAAAGCGAGCGAGAGGAGAGCCCGGAGCGAGAAGCAGCCGTTCCATGTAGAAATGGTACGACAGTCAGGAGGGAGTGGGAGAGGGGTCCCTCGCGTTGCTCGATGACAAGGGTAAAGCCCACTCGCATGGTTAGCACACCGGCGGGACGCAAGCGGGGGGAGAGGCAGTGTGATACGCTTTTGATGCCTAGAAAGATGGAGATACCCTGCCTTTGAGTAAAAACAATCAGACATTATTAGCAATACCGCTGGGGGGACTCGGCGAATTCGGCATGAACATGATGGTGTTCCGGTACGGGGACGACATCATCGTGGTGGACGCAGGAATGATGTTCCCGGAGTCCGAGTTGCTGGGCGTCGACCTGGTGATTCCGGACATTACCTACCTGAAGCAGAACCGGCACCTGGTGCGAGCCATTGTACTGACGCACGGACACGAAGATCACATCGGGGCGCTGCCGTATATCCTGCGGGACCTGAACGTGCCGATTTACGGGACGCGGTTCACGCTGGCGCTGGTGAAGAAGCGGTTGGAGGAAGCGAGTCTGCTGGACTCAGCGACACTCCGGGAAGTGCTGCCGGGGCGCAGGATCGAGCTGGGGCCGTTCGAGATCGAGTTTATTTCGGTAACCCACAGCACCATCGATTGCGTGGCGCTGGCGATTCGGACGCCGCTGGGCGTGATTATCCACACTGGCGATTTCAAGATCGATCAGACGCCGGTGGATAACGTGCCGTTTGATCTGCACACCTTTGCGAGGTACGGGAACGAGGGAGTGCTGGCGCTGTTCAGCGATTCCACGAATGTGGAGCGGCCAGGGTTTACGCCGTCGGAGCGGACGATTGTGCCGCGCATCGAGGAGTTGGCGCGATCGGCACCGCGGAGAGTGGTGCTGTCGTGCTTTGCGTCATCGATCCACCGAATCCAACAAGTGATCGACATCGCGGAACGCGTGGGGAGGAAGATCGCGTTTGTCGGACGCAGCATGATCGACAACGTGGAGATTGCCCATGACCTGGATTGTTTGCGCATCCCGGACGGAATGGTGGTGCGGCCGCAGGATATTCGGAGCTTTGAGCCGAGGAAGATCATCATCCTGGCGAGCGGATCGCAGGCAGAGCCGATGTCGTCGCTTTCGCGAATCGCGGTGGACAATCACCGGTTCGTAAGCGTGGATGAGAATGACACGGTGATTTTGTCGGCCAGGATCATTCCCGGAAACGAGAAGGCCATTTTCCGGATGCTGGATCATATGTTCCGGCGACGAGCGCTGGTGTATTACGACAATTCCGCGGGCACCATTCATGTTTCGGGACACGCAAGCCAGGAAGAGCAGAAGCTGATTCTGCGACTGGTAAAGCCGAAATATTTTATTCCGGTGCATGGCGAGTACCGGCATTTGTTCCGTCACGCGGCGCTGGCACACCAGTTGGGGGCGGTAGGCGAAGAAATTCTGTTGATGGAAGATGGCAAATGCATCGAGTTCACGGAGGACGGCGCGTTCCGTCGAGATCCGGTGACGGCAGGGCGTGTGCTGGTGGATTCCGGTTCGCTCGAAGAGATTGAAGCGATCGTAGTACGCGACCGGAAACATCTATCGGAAGAAGGCGTCGTGATCCCGATTATCGCGATCGACAAGCACACCGGAAAGCTGGAGTCGGCACCAGAAGTGGTATCGCGCGGATTGATGAGTGAGAACAATGGGGAGTTGCTGGCGGGTGCGAAAGAAATTGTGATGAAAACGTTTGAGTTGTCGAATTTGGAAGAACGAGCGGACTGGTCGGTGATCAAAGAAAAGATTCGCGTGGATTTGAAGCGATATATCAGCAAGCAGACCTCGAAACGGCCGCTGATTTTACCGGTGATTTTGGAAGTGTAGGATTGCGACATGAAGAAGACACAAGCTCGCGCTCGCAATTCAGCGGAAAAAGCCAAGGGCGGTCCCAAAAGTGTTGCTGAGTACTTTGCGGGCCTGCCGGAGCCTGCCCACAGCGCGTTGAAGAAGATTCGCGAGGCGATTCGGTCGGTTGTCCCGGAGGAGGCTGAGGAGACGATCAGCTACAAGATTCCGGCGTTCAAACACAAAAAAATCCTGGTGTGGTACGCCGCGTTTTCGGACCACTGCAGCTTGTTCCCTACGAACGCGGTTATCGAGGCGTTCAAGAACGAACTTAAGGGCTACTCCACTTCCAAAGGGACGATCCACTTCCCCATCGGCAAGCCGGTGCCGACTGCGCTCATTAAGAAGCTGCTCAAAGCACGCCTAGCGCAGAACGAAACCAAGAAACGGCACTAAACAATTTCTCCTCGAGACTAATTCAGAGCGTCCTTGCGGGCTATGCGATGTAGCGTGACTTTGCGCGCCTTCTGAAATCCCATTCCAAGATAGAGTTTGACGGCCGGATGATTAGCGCAGCCTACGTGAAGCCACGAGACAATGCCGTCGCGACGGTGGCTTCGCACCAGGTGCCAAATGAGGCTAGCGGCGAAACCTTGGCCGCGAAATGACGGGTGGGTGCAGACTCCGCTGATTTCAGAGTAACCGTCAAGCTGAAGGCGCTCGCCTCCCATCGCGATCAGTTCGCCAGAGGCAGATCGAACGCCGTAGTACCAGCCCATCTCGCACGTCCTGTTGCGAAAGAATCCGGGGAACGCGAGAGCGGTGAGAGCCACCATCTCTTGGGCGTTTGCGCTGGAGAGTGGAACGATGTCAATCATGGGGCTTGGCACCGCAACATCGCTGGCAAGCACCATCTGAAAGCATTCGAGAGTTCCGTCGCTTTTGAGTTGCGGCACCTCCGGATATTGCCCGTCAACCAGCCAGGTAGATTCACCGGGAGCGAGAAGGGAGTGAAGTTGCCGCATGGTATCGGCGTTCGGCGCGTTGACCGCCGCGAAGGGCACCACATCGGCGGGATAGCGGCAGGCACCCGCGGTGGAGTTCGCGAAGTGGCGATGCTTCGTTTGCAAAGCGTGCCACACGGGATTGCGAAAAAGACTTTGCGGCAGGTTGTCATTCGGCTGAAGATGCATGGTTGGAGTGACTGCTCCCGGTTGGCTGGAGTGCGTGCACAAGTCTTTTGCCATGCCGCCGGCAATTCTATCATTGCGATTCTGGCGAGCAAACCGCGATCAACGCAACGCGGACGGAGCTGAGGTGCTCCGGTTGAGAGCTTGAGAGTTATAATGGCAGCCGTTCGAGATGTGAATCAGCAAGCTATTGTGGAAATCGCCGAGGAGGCTGGGAATGAAGGGATCTTCAGGAATTCGAACTGTGGCCTGTGGCGTGTGTCTTGTATCGCTGGGAGCTGTGGCGATAGCGATGGCGACGACGAGCGGCTATCACCTGCTGAAGAAATACAGTTTTCCAGCGGCGGAAGGCAGCGCACGCGAATATTTCGACTACATCACGGTGGATTCGTCGGCGCGCCGCGTGTACGTGTCCCACGGCACCGAGGTTAAAGTGCTGGATGCCGACAACGGGAGTCTGGTTGGCAACATCACGGGATTGCAAACGGTTCATGGAGTGGCGGTGGCCGGCGAATTTGGGCGCGGATTCATCAGTGACGGAGCGCAGGGAAAAGTGATTATCTTTGATTTGAGCAGCCTGAAGGTGACCGGCGAGGCCAAGGCCGACAAGGATGCGGACTGCGTGATTTACGATCCGGCGACGAAGCACGTCTTCGCGATGAATGGAGACCCGCACAGCACAACGGTAATCGATGCGCAGAGCGGAAATGTGGTCGGGACCGTGGAACTGGGCGGGGGCCCCGAATTCGCGGTGGCGGATGGCGCTGGCACCGTGTACATCAATCTGGAAGACAAGAGCGAGGTTGTAGCAGTGGATGCGAAGACACTGACCATAAAGTCGCGCTGGCCCGTTGCGCCGGCGGGAGCTCCCACAGCATTGGCGATGGATGGGAAGCACCGGCGGCTGTTTAGCGCGGGACGTAACCCGCAAATGTTTGTGGTGATGGATGCCGACACCGGCAAAGTGATTCAGTCGTTTCCGATTACGTCAGGCGTGGATGCGGCGGCATATGATGCGCAAACCGGGCTGATCTTTGTGTCGACGCGCGAGGGCATGATTCATATCTTCCACGAAGATTCGCCGGACAAATATAGCGAAGTTGAAGCGGTCAAAACGGAGTTTGGAGCGAAGACGATGGGGCTGGACAGCAAGACGCACACCGTGTTTGTAGACACGGCAGATTTTGCTCCGGCGGCGGCGCCCACAGCGGAGCGTCCGCATCCGCAACCAACGGCTGTGCCGGGAACGTTCCGCGTATTGGTGTACGGGCGCTGACGCGGTCGCGGTGACGGGCCAGACTAGTTGAGCCGGCCGCCGGTGATTCGGAAGGTGGCTTGGAGCAAGTCCGAGGAGCGCGAGGAGCCACCGACTAGAATCTGGTGCACGACCGGTTCGACGCGCCAAGCGGAAGATTCAGGGTCGTAGTACGCAAGGTCGCGGGCGCGCACCGTGAAGGTGACGGATTTCTTTTCACCCGGGGAAAGCAGGATCTTGCTGAAACCGCGCAAGAGTTTGACCGGGCGATCGACCTTAGCGTTCGGAAAGCCCACATAAAGCTGCACCACTTCCTCACCGCTACGCGTGCCTGTGTTCGTTACATCGACGGACACGGGTAAATCGCCATCGGCCGTGATCTCGGTTGCGCCTAGATGTAGGTTGGAATACTGGAAAGTGGTGTAACTGAGGCCAAAGCCAAACGGAAACGAAGGTGGATAGCCTTTTTTTTCGGCGAGCGTGTAGCCGTGGTAGTAGCCGTAGTCGACCGCGCCGGTGTAGGGCGGTGAGAAGGGCGGGAGTTGCGAGGGGTCCGCAGGAAACGTGACGGTAAGTTTGCCACTGGGATTGACCTCACCAAAAAGAATGCGCGCGAGGGCCGTGCCGCCCTCCATGCCGGAGTACCAGGCCATAATGATGGAGTTGACCTTGTCCTTCCACTCATCCATCAGGACGGCACTGCCGCCGACGAGAACCACGATTGTTTTGGGATTGTCCGGAACGAGTTGCTGGATCAGGTTTACATCATCCTTGTGAAGATGCAGATCTTTGCGGTCGCCGCCGCGATCAGCAGGGATGGGCACGCCTGGAGTGTATTCACCTTCATCGCGGAAGTCATAGCCGGCCACGATGATCACCGCGTCGGCGGACTTCGCCAGGAGGTGTGCGCGCACACGATCGGCGCCGGACTCATAGCTGATTTGCGTGCTCGCGCCAAGGTAACGATGGAGGCCGTTCAAGGGAGTGATCACGTATGGCGGATAGACGCGGCTGGAGCCGTGGTCACCGGTATCTTCGGTGTCGGCCAAACGGCCAATGACGGCGAGCGTTTTCAGACGAGACTTATCGAGTGGGAGAAGGCTGCCGTGGTTCTTGAGCAGAACCATGCTTTTTTCGGCAGCTTCGCGAGCCAATTCGATGTGCGGCTTGGAGACGACTAACGTGGAGTCATAGGTCATGGAGTCCGGGCGCGTGGAGTAGTCAATCTTCTGGCGCAGGATGCGGCGGACGGAATCGTCGACGAATGCGCGGGGAACAGTTCCCTTCTCAACCGCAGCGATGAGGGCCGGCCCATAGGCCTTGGTATCTGGCATCTCAATGTCGAGACCAGCGTTCGCAGCTTTGGCGCCATCGTAAACGCCATCAAAGAAATCGGACATGACGAAGCCGCGAAAGCCCCATTCGTCCTTGAGAATTTTGCGCAGCAGGTAGGCGTTTTCGCCGGCATAGTCGCCGCGCACGCGGTTGTAAGCGGACATCATGGAGGCAACACCGGCATCGACGACGCGCTTGAAGTGAGGAAGGTACACTTCGCGGAGAGTACGCTCGTCTACGTTGACGTTAAGCTGGGTGCGGTTCATTTCTATGGAGTTCAGGGCAAAGTGTTTGGCGCAGGCCATGACGTTGTTGCGTTGTACACCTTCGAGTGTGGCGACAGCCATCTCGCCAAGAAGGTAAGGATCCTCACCGAAAGTTTCCTGAGCGCGACCCCAGCCCGGATGGCGCAGAAGATTCAGGCACAGGCCGCCGTAGAGGTTGCCGTGCTGCGCGCGAATTTCCTGGCCCATGGCGTCGCCGACGCGGCGTTCCAGGTCGAGGTCCCAGGAAGCGCCGCGCGCCATGGCCACAGGAAAGCAAGTGGAGTGATGCAAGACGACGCCACGCGCGCCATCGGCGAAAGCCACAGGAGGGATCTGCAGCCGAGGATTACGGCCGGAAAGAACCGGGGTATCGTTGTATTTCAACCTGTCCAGGATTATGAGTTTCGTTAATTCCCACCAGCCCGTGTCGCCGGACATCTGGTGGACCTTTTCGGTGAAGGACATTTCGGCAAGTAGTTTGTCGGCATACTGATCGATCTCTTGTCGAGTCAGAGCGCGGCCGCGGGGGATGTCGGCCATTTTGAAGACGCCTGCGCCGGCTGGGCGGATGAAAATGTTGTCAGTGGAAAACTTAGGGTGCCGCAGCCAAGCGAGGAGTAAGAAGACGAGGACAGCGACTGCGACAAGTACGGCGATCCCTTTCAAGAACCAATAGCCGGCACGCTTGAGTTTCATTGGCACCTGGGACATTTCTGAGCGAATGAGCGAGAAGATTCATTTTGATTTTCTTGCCGCCAAGAACTATACGTCGGAGGGCGACGGCATACAAATCAGCTGGCGTGTTTGGCGGAGGATCTGCGGCCCGCGTGGCCCTTGGTTCGTCATTCATTCCGAGCGGAGCGAGCACACGATGGGAAACACCGAAGATTTGCTGGAAGCGTTCGAGCTGCACTCCCCGGAAAAGATTCGCGCGGCGATTGCGGCGGGAGCGAACGCGAAGGCGGCCATTGGCGGTAAGCGGCCTATCGAATGGCTGATGGAAATGTATCTGCGGTCCAGGCGTTTTGTGGAGTGTATGCGCGTGATGCTGGAGGCCGGCGCCGCGCTGGACGATCCTCTGCTCGAGGCGATCCTGTTGGATGACGACACGCGTTTGGGCGAATTGCTGCAGCAGGAGCCGCAGAACCGCGGCACGAGATTCCACCTGGAGTGCGCGTACACTTCGCTGGACGGAGTTTCGCCGTTGCACGTTTGCGCAGAGTACAACAGCGTAAAGTGCGCGCGGGCGCTGCTGCAAGCGGGAGCGGATGTGAATGCGCGCGCGGAGTTCGCTGGCGAGGAGCTGGGTGGACAGACGGCGGTGTTCCACGCGGTGAACTCCAATGGGAACTATTGTCGGCCAGTGATGGAGCTGCTGGTAGACGCGGGAGCGGATTTGGGGTTGCAACTGAAGGGGTTGGTATGGGGAAAAGGATTTGCATGGGAGACGACGATCCTTGATGTGACACCAATTTCTTACGCGCAATGCGGCCTGTACTTCCAGTTTCATCGCAACGAAGAGAATGTGTACGCGAACATCGCGTACCTTTGGCGGAAAAAATATGGGAGCGAGATGAAGGTGCGCAATGTGCCGAACAAATATTTGCAGGATGCGCGGGTGTTTCCGCCCAGGATGTAGGCGGCAACCCCAAGAGCGGAATGGCTTCCTGGGCCGCATCGCCAAAAGCCTCACTCTGCAGGGGTGAGCTACAGGATTTTAGGCCGTCAACGAGCCGTTACATCAGCACGCGCGCAGAGGAACATCCCCTAGCGGAGGACGCGGAGGAGCATGCCTGTGGAGTTGTCGATCTTGAGGTCGCCCTTGTCCCTGGCGAGAGTGATTTCACCAAGCGGACCGGTGCGGCCCATGCTCACCACGGTGAGGCCCTTCGAGTCGTAAATACCGCAGGAGCTGGCGGAAAAAACCCATAGAGCCTGAAGACGGTTGTCGTCGTCGAAGTCGCCCTGACAAAGTGAACGCGGCGGATTGCTGACGCGAACCAGCACGCCGTTGGGAACCCCTTTGCCCACCTTTTGCTTCTTGAGATTCTTCACATCACCGCCGGTTCCGTAACGGATATCTCCCCCAATTTGCGTTGTATTGGCCCAGCTTGAAGGAGTGCCTGACTGGCCCGGCGTGTCGGGAAACTGCGCGGCTTGAACATCAACCATCGGAGCCATGGCGCGGAGAGCTGTGACGACTGCAATGGTTTGGTGATGAAACTCCAGCTTATCAAAGCGGAAAGTAATTTTGCTTCCGGAGTCACTGGAAGAGCGAGTGGTGGAGACGACGACACCGTACAGGGTCGCGCCGGCCGGAATCTTGTCGCCGCCGGAAAGAGGAACCTCTTGCATGATGCGCGCTTCGATGGGTTGGTTTTCAGGAGAGTCGTTGGAGGAAAACGTGTGCTTGATGCTAACGGGAAGAATAGTGCCGGGAGGAATGTGAAGCGATTCCTGAACGCGGGCAGCGACGAAAGAAACCGATAGGAGCAGAAAAATAGCGGAGGCAGCAAGGCGAGAGCGCAAGAAGGCCAGCGGTGACATGAACAAGGCTCCTGGAAAAGAGTGCTGAAACAATCCGCGGCGCACGGATGCTAAAGGGAACTTAGCAGTGGGAATGGACCGAACACAAGTGGGAATGTTCAGCGCGTGCGCCCAAGCGCGATGCCGCAGACCGTGCAGGAATGCCGCCCGGGAGCGCTAAGGCCTGGTCTGGGTTGGGATGGCGTGCACACCAGAAGAAGAAAAGTCAAAACGAATCAGCCACTCGCTGGGGATGGAGTGGCCGTCGGATTCGGGCGAAGAAAATTGCCACTGGCGAGCGGCCTTTTCGGTGAGAGTGGCGAAATATTTACTGGGGCCAGGGTCCTCGAGTGTGGCATCGGTGACCTTTCCGGAGGGATCGACTCGCACGCGAGCCGTAACGTGAAAGGTGCCGTGAATAGAAGCCATAGCTTTTGTCGTGGCGGTGGGCAGAACCTGATCGAGGACTTCACCACGAGCGGGATTGGACGCGGCAGGCTTCGCTGTCGGGGTGGAGGATGGCGACTCCGAATGCAGGACGTTGGGAGCTTCGGCCCTGTCGCGAGTGGGGACATTACCGGCGACCGGCGCGTTTTCAGCTGTGACGGACTCGGGCGGCTGCGGCGGAGCTTCGGGAACCTTGGTGGACTCCGGCTTGGAAGAGCTGACGACGGCAGCTGAAACGGAAGCCGGCTTGGTGGCCGCGGCAGGCTGCGAAGGAGTGCTGTCGGCAGAGGCCATCTGGGGTGTGGACGAAGCAGCAGGTTCAGTGTGCAGGCGGAGAAAGCGTGGCAAGCCGATTATGCCAACAACCAGGATAAGCGCGCCGACCAGCGCTGGAACCACGAAGGTAGCGAGGCCGGGAGTTGGCCGGGAAATGGGAGTGGCCGGCTCCGCAGCGTGCACCTTCAACTTAGGTAACCGGGGCGAGGGAGCAGCGGGAAGCTTGGAGAGCGGGATGGCCGGCTCTGTAGACAAAGGAACGCTGAGCGGAGGAATGGCGACGGACGAAGCGGGCAGCGGCGAACTTGCCGTTGCGGGAGACGAAGGGCGTGGCAAGCCTGCGCCCGCGCTAGCGGCGGAAGCGCTTGCCGAGGCGTAGGCTGCCGAGGGAACAACGACCGGTTCTGCGACGCCACTGAGCCGCGCTGCGATTTGAGGAACCGCCCAGCGATCCTTGGGATCGCGGCGAAGCGCGTGTCGAGCAATGTCGAGGAACGGTTGAGGGAGCGAATTGGGGACGATAGGCTCAGCGGTAACGTCGAAAGGAAGAGCCGGAGCGGCTTGCGTGAGCGCTTCGACGACAGTAACGCCGAGGGACCATACATCGGAGGACGGGGTGGAAGGTTTGGCGGGATAGGAGGCGGCTTCGGGCGCGTCGTAAACGTCGGGCTCGCGCACGGCTTCGCGCGGCTGAGTGATGGGAAAGATGGTGTCGGAAGAAAGCTTGAGCTGATCTCCAACAGCGAGAAGATTGCAAGGCTTGATGTGGGAGTGGACATAGAACTTGGCGTGGAGATAGCCCAACACGTCGACCACGGGATTGAGCATGTCGCGGGTTTCTTCGGGAGTGAGGGCGCGTTGCGGAAGAATCTGCCCGAGATTTTCTTCGGCACATTCCATAACGACGTAGAGCAGGTTCATGCCCTCAAGGCGGCACCGGCCCCAGTGAAAAAGGCGCAGCAGATTGGGATGAGAGAGTTTCGCGACCTGGTTCCAGACGGCAAGCTGCTGGCCGGCGGCAGGATCGTCGGCAGAGATAAACTTAATGGCGGCTTGGCGGGGCTGCGGATCGGGAAGTTGCGTGAGAAAGACAGCGCTGTGATTGGTGGCAGCGAGGAAATGGTGAAGCGGGAACTTGTTGTCGGCGAGTTGGCCCTCCCATTGTTTCCAAACATCGCTCATGGCGCACCCCTCAGTGTGTGAACAAGCGGAGCAGTGAATTTGCGAGGCGTCTGTGCCGGGCTGGAACTATTGAAACAAATTTCAGGCGCCTGGGGGCTGGGCGGCTGACGTGTCCATTCTCGCACGAAATGCCAGAGAGTAAAGGGAGCGCCTGTTAATTATTTGGAACAGGGCGGCGGTTAAAGGGAACGGCCGGCGGCCGCGGCGGAAGCCCAGGCCCACTGGAAATTGAAGCCGCCGAGGTGCCCGGTGACGTCGACAACCTCGCCGATGAAGAACAAGCCTGGAACAGTGCGCGATTCCATGGTTTTGCTGGAGAGCTGCCGCGTGTCCAGGCCGCCTGCGGTGACTTCCGCTTTCTCGTAGCCTTCGGTTCCCGCAGGAATGACGGACCAGGCGTGCGTCTGATGTTCCAGTGCGTCGAGACCGGCATTGGTGAAGGATGCTGGCTGATGGAATTCCAGCCAACGCGAGGCCAGGCGAGCAGGGAGGAATTCCTGAAAGACCTTGCGAGCCACGGCGAGGTTGCGGGTGTTGGCGGCGCGGATGGAAACGCAGACCTCGCGTTCGGGGGCGAGATCGAGGGAGATGGGCCGGCCTTCTTTCCAGTAGGAAGAGATCTGGAGAATGGCGGGGCCGCTAAGTCCTCGGTGGGTGAAAAGCATCTTTTCGCGAAAAGAATGATGATCGGAGGAGGCGATGACTTCGGCAGAAACCCCGGCAAGTTCGGAGTAGCGATGGCGGTCGCCGGGATGGAACAGCAGAGGGACCAGAGCAGGGCGAGTTGGGATGATGTTGATGCCGAATTTGCGAGCAAGGTCGTAGCCCAAGGAAGTGGCACCCATCTTAGGAATGGAGAGGCCCCCGGTGGCGACGACAAGGACCGGCGCGGAAAAGTCGCCGGACTCGCAACGAACAATGAATTCCGCGGAGCGCTGGACTTCGCGGATACTGCAATTGAGAAAAATCTGGACGGAAGCGGCGCGGGATTCCGATTCGAGGAGGTTGGTGATGTCGGAGGCGGAGCGGTCGCAGAATAGTTGACCGAGGGTCTTCTCGTGATAGCGGATGCGATGCTTTTCAACCAGGGCGATGAAATCAGCCGGGGTGAAGCGCGCGAGGGCGGATTTGGCGAAGTGCGGATCGGAAGAGATGAAATTGTCTGGTGTGCAATGAATGTTGGTGAAATTGCAGCGGCCCCCACCGGAGATGAGGATTTTTTTGCCGAGGCGGTCGGCGCGCTCGAGCACAGCAACACGGCGGCCGCGCTTCCCTGCTTCGATGGCGCAGAAAAGACCCGCGGCGCCGGCACCGAGGACGATGGCGTCGAATTTGCGCGGCAATGACAAACAGGGCCCTCCGCCAAGAGAAGAGTTTCACACAGAGTGCGCGGGGAAAGGAAAGAGAGTGCCGCGGCGAAGAGTGAAGAGAAGAGAGATTGCGGCGTTACAGGGGAACAGCCCACCCTTCGCGAACAGCGGCGAAGGGTGAGGCATCCTCAAGACCTGATGGAACGGCTAGCCTTTGACGGCGAAGGAGCAGACCGTCGGGCGAGCCAGTTTGACGAAGTCGTCGTAGTTCATGCGGATGGCGTCGCGGTGAGTACCGGCGCTAAAGATGATTTCCTTATCGACGGAAAGTGATTCGTCCACATAGACGGGCAGGCCATAGAGCTCACCGAGGGGCGGCATCGCGCCCAGTTCACAATCCGGGAACAGGCTAGCGAATTCCGCTTCAGAGGCTAAACGAACCGGGTGGCCGATCACCTGAGCCAGCTTTTCAGGCTTCACGTGATACGAAGAGGGCAGCACGATGAGGTAATACTCCTTCCCGGCTTGCACAATAACGGTCTTGGCGACTTCGCGCCCGGAAACGTGCATTACGGCAGCAGCACCCGAGGCGGTAAAGGAAGACGGATGAGTCATGGGCATATAGGGAACGTGGTTTTCCTCCAGATGAATTCTGATGCGCGTGGAGATTGGCATGGTGTGGCTCCCTTCTGTAGATGAATACAAAAAAGATGAGTTCTCGAAGCTTGCGAAGAAATGGGCCTCGAGGATGGAGATACAGAATTCGTAAGGTGAGCGAGGAAGATGAGGCGCGGATCCTTCATAGGCCGCCTCCGCAACACGAAACGAGCAGGACCCTGAATCGCGGTGTTGCTCTAAGTTGAACCTACGCTTGCGGGGGACGGTTCGCAAGGAGGAATTTTTGGGGCGTTGCCGGATGGGAAGCAGTATCAGATGGCGACGTAAAGCCGCGCTCCAAAAACAGGGATTAGCGGGCGCGGGCGAGAACCAGGGTGAGGTCGTCGAACTGATTATTGGCGCTGAAGGAAATTACGGACGACTGGATTTGGGCGATGAGTTGTTCGGGCGTGAGGGCGAGGTTGGCGCGGACGAGGTCGACGAGACGATCTTCACCAAATTCGTTGCCGGAAGCGTCATTGGCTTCCGTGACGCCGTCGGTATAGATAACCAGGAGGTCGCTGGGGGACAGGGAAATCTTTTGCGTGACGCATTCCCAGGTGGCGGACATGCCGATAACGGTAGAAGTGGAATTGAGGCGCTCGATCGAGCCATTGGCGCGGAAAAGGAGAGGAGCGTTGTGGCCACAATTGGCGTATTCCAGCTGGCGGGTAACGTCGTCGTAGACGGCCAGGAAGAGCGTGGCGTAACGGTCGTCGGGAGTGCTCTCGAAGAACAGCTGGTTGACGGAATTGAGGAGGCGAGGAAGATCGTCGAGGGCAATGGCGTAGCGGCTGCGGAGATTGGCCTGAAGATTGGCCATCAGGAGAGCGCCGGCAATTCCCTTTCCCGAAATGTCGGCGAGAACGAAGGCAAGGCGCGAGGAACCGAGATCGAGGAAGTCGTAGTAGTCACCGCCGACCTGGCGCGCTTGCATGCACGCTCCAGCATATTCGAGTGTGGCGAGCGGAGGACGGACTTGCGGGAAAAGGCGGAACTGGACGTCGCGGGCGATGTCCATTTCGTGAGCCGCGCGGCGTTCAATTTCCATGCGGTCGGCGATGTTCTGCGCGAGACGAATGTTCTCAAGGGCGATGGCGGATTGTCCGGCGACGGAATCGAGGAGGCGTTTATCCTCACTGGAGTACGGCTCTTCGGAACGGGGCTGGCCGAGAACGAGGAGACCGACGAGATGAGTGCCGTGGCCGACCAGGGGCACGAGACATTCGGGAGAAAGAGGGGCGAGAGGAAATTCTTCTGGCGCATCGATGGAACCGGGTGGGGGAACGTCCCAGGCGCGGCCGCGAGCGGCTAATTCGACAAGCAAGCGAGAATTAGCAGCAAGCGAGGCGAGTTCAGGAGGAACCGGGCGACCGGCGGCGACTAGGGTGGCATCGTCAGCGCGGAAATAGAAAGCCAAAGATCGCGGATGAAGAGCCTCGGTGAGGTGGTGGTCGAGGAGAGCAGCGAGTTCGCGACGATCGGTGACGGAGCGCGTCTTGTCCGCGAGATCCTGGAGGATGAGCCGCGCATCGTAGGAGGCGCGAAAGAAGGCCCGATCAATGCGCTCCGTACCGCGTTTCACGACGGGACCGGAAGCCCAGATCAGAGCAACGCCGAAGAAGGCGCTGAGAGCCATGCCAAATTGCGAGTGATCCACAAAGAAGCCGGAAAAGAAACGCGTGAAGAAAAAGATGGCGAAAAGCGCTCCAAAAAAAAGAAGGATGTTATAGCCGCGCTGGACGAGGACGTATCGGGCGCTACGGCGGAGAAGAGCGGGAATCTCGAGGACGCGGTGTTTGACGACGGCGTAAGCGAAGGAAAGAGGATAGAGCAGGAAGACAAGAACAGGGAGTGAATCGTTGAGCCAGACTGGAAGCTTGTAACCAAGCAAATCAACGGCGACGCGATCGAGAATGATCGGAACGATGCCGATCGCGGTTCCCCAGAGCATGACGCGGGATTTGCGGCGCGCGTCGATCGGGGTTTCCTTGCTCACCGAATTAAGAAAAAGCGACACGACGGCGAGCAGGAAGAGCGCATAGATAATTGCCAAACGAAGATAATTGGGAGCGCTATAACCGAACGGTCTGAAGAGCGAGTCTGGCCAGTGGAAAATTCCAGTCGAGAGACCCGGCAGCGCTTGACTGAGCCCGAAGAGGAGCGCAAACCATTTCAACCAGGGAGCGCGGCGATCGATGGGCGAGCGCTCCGGGAAGACGGCAAAGAAAGTATAGAGGAGAGCGCAAAGCATACCGCCGAACAGGCCGCGAAAGACATGAAAGAAGAAGACCAAGGACGGAGGATAGATTCTGAAGTTCTGAAAAGTGGGAACGGCGATGAAGCCGGCGAAGAGCACGGCCAGAAGCCAGGCGTAGGGATCATCGATGCGCAGGAAGAGGACGGCGAAGCCGACGAGGAGAAAGAGAGCAGGAAAGAAGCGGGTGAGGTAGTGAGCCGAAGCGACAAGAATACCCTCGCTGGACTTGCCGGGGTTAGCGGCGCGGAAAATGGCGCGAAGGTTGACTGGCTGCGGCTGGCCGGCACGGCGAACGGTAAGGTCGACGGGATCGCCGGGAACGGAGTGGCTCCAAAAATAATCAAAGGGATCGTAGGAAATGAGATCGACGCCATTCACGCCGATGATTTGGTCACCGGGGAGCAGGCCAGCGTGATCGGCGGGACTACCGTGCTCCACGTCATAGACGGAGACGCAAGAGCAAGAAGGGTCGAACACGGTATCCCGGGAACGGTCGAAGCCAATCTCCACGGGCTGGCCTGGCCGACGGGCATCGTACATCCAGACGAGGGCGTAAAGAGAAGTGATGAGACAAAAAATCGCCGCGAGGATATAAAGGAGCGGACGAGGAAGAGAGGTCCACGGACGCATGCGAAACACCATTGTAAGGCAGTAGAGATAAATCTAGAGTAGTGCGGGGAAAGACAGGGGTCAATGACGGGATGGCCACAAAGCAGAGCCAGGGAGCGCAAGAAACGGCGGGAGTTGAGATTCATCAGGCATCCTCGCCGGATGCCTAGACAGTTATGACGGTTCACTTTCGGACACCCCATGAAGGGACCGGGGCAAATCCAAGGAGACAGGAAAGAGCGTAGTACCATGAGGAGCGGAACTGAGGCGTGCTGAAAACGGAAGGCGAGGCCGGAGGAGCGCCGAGCGATTGGTCGTTGCTGGAGAGAGTGGTGCGCAGAGATGAAGCGGCGCTCTCTGAACTGTACGACCGATACAGCGGATTGGTGTATTCGGAGGCCAAACGGATACTGCGGGACGCGGGCGCCGCCGAAGAGATTTTGCAGGACTTGTTTTATCAGGTGTGGCGGACGGCCGGCCGATTCGAACCGGCACGAGGATCGCTGGCGGGGTGGCTGGTGGTGGCGGCGCGGAACCGGGCAATCTCCAAGTTGCGCCGGAAAACAGGGAAAAACGAAGAACTGCACGAAAACGGAGCGGATTTGCGCGTGAACGTGGAAAGCAGCGCGGCGCAAACACTACTGTTAGATAAGGTGCGGTCGGTGATGGGAAGCTTGCCGGATGGGCAACGCTTGGCGTTAGAGTGTGCGTATTTCGAGGGCATGACGCATGCGGAAATTGCCGCGAAGACCGGGGAGCCGCTGGGAACGGTGAAGACGCGGATCCGGTCGGCGATGGAGACGTTGAAGCAGGTGCTGAGTTGAGTAGCGTCGAACATATACGGGACGACGACCTGGAGTTTTTGGCGCTAGGCGCGTTGCCAGAGGACGAGGCGGCAACGGTGCGCGCGCATGCGGCGGCGTGTACAGAGTGTGCAAAGAAGCTGGCGGAGGCACAGGGACGCGCGGCGACACTGGCGTTTGGAGTGCCTCAGGAGAAGCCAACGGCAGGCGCGAAGGAGAAATTGTTTGCGCGGATTGCGGCGGACCGAGGAGCAACGACCGCGGCCGTGAAGAACGCCGCTGAAGTTGTGCCAGCTGAGCGCGAGTTAAGGGGCGAGGCGAGGAAGAGGAGTTGGTGGAATTGGGTGCTGGTGCCGGTGGCGGCCGCGCTGGCCCTGGTTAGCCTGGGATTGTGGAGAGAAAACCAGCGACTGGTTAGCGAGCTGAGGCAGACGCGGCTGGAGGCGGTGCGGCTGCAGCAAGAACGAGTGCGCGTGGAGAGGTTGGTGAATGTCCTTGCGGCGGCTGAAACGATCACTGTGAAACTCGCAGGCACGGCGGACACGGCGCAGGGCAGCGGAGTCGTGAAGTACAACCAACGAAGCGGAATGGTGATTTACACGGCGGAGTTGCCGACGCTGCCGGCAGACAAGGTTTACCAGATGTGGCTGGTGCCGACCAGCGGCACGCCGATCAGCGCAGGAATCTTCTCGCCAGCGGAACCGGGGAAGGCGCAAGTGTGGAGTGCGCAGGTTCCGGCGAATAGTGAGCCGAAGGCCTTTGCGGTGACCATTGAGCCGGCGGGTGGAGTGCCGCAACCCGCCGGACCGAAGGTGCTGCTGGGCGCGAGTTAAACGCGATCGAGAGAAGCCGGCGGCACGGGAGCGGTGAATTCCCTTCCCCGTTTACAAATCCAAAGATGCGGTGGGTGACGTACTCCAGGTGGAACGACAACAGTTCCGCTCCGGCGGTGACTCGGGGGTGGGCCGATAATGGGCGGAGATCATTCGCTCATCGGCTCCCCTCGTGTTTTATCGAAGGAGTGGAAAGCCCTGCCACCCAGGTATGCGCATTTTGAGGAGAACTGAGACCCAGGTCACAGCCTTGGATGTTTTTTGGACGTAGGCTCGCGTCGGGGATTGGTGTGCCCCCACGGAACGAGGCTTGTCGGCCGGGAGACGTCCATGAAGCGAAGGGCGCGAATGCTGGCGGGGTCAGGATTTTTGCTTGCGGCTTGGGTATACGGGCCGAGCGGACTGAGGGCAGCCAGGACGGAGGTAAGCGCAAATTGCGTGGAGAGCCACGCGAAACCAACGCCCAACGTCGTGAACGACTGGAGGCTCAGCGAGCACGCAGGCCTGGGAATCGGATGCGATAGCTGCCATGGCAGCGAGCACCTGACGGCTGAGGACGAGGCAAAGGCAAAACTTCCGACGGCGGAAACTTGCGGACGATGCCACGCGGACCGGCTGGAACAATTCACGAAGGCAAGCACGCGCTGGCGTGGTCGGCAATGGAAGCGATGCCGACAATTCACTATCAGCCAATGCGATGACGGCAGGGATGAAGGGTTGCGGCAGCTGCCACAAGATTGGGCTTAAGTCGCCCGAACAGGTTGCCGAGCTGGCGAAATCCGGAGTGCGCTTTGGGAATGCCTCGTGCGATTCCTGCCATACCCGCCACACGTTCTCGACGGAAGAGGCGAAGTCGCCCCAGGCGTGCAAGACGTGCCATATGGGATTCGACCATCCGCAGTGAGAAATGTATTCGTCGTCGAAGCATGGGGTGCGAGAAGAATTGAAGCAGATGAAGATCAAGAGCGAAGCGTCGAATTCGCCGACGTGCCAGACCTGCCACATGCAGGAAGGAAATCACGAGGTGCGGACGGCCTGGGGATTCCTGGCAGTACGGTTGCCGATGCCTGAAGACAAGGAATGGAGCGCAGACCGCGTCACGGTGCTGCAAGCGTTGGGAGTGCTCGATCCCAGTGGGAAGCCAACGAAGTTCCTGGAGGTGGTGAAAGCAGCGGACGTGGCGCCACTGGATCAGGCATCGTGGCAGTCCGAGCGTGACAAAATGCTGAAGACCTGCAATCCGTGCCATGCAGTGAATTCCGCGAAGGAGCAGTCGCAGCACGCGACATGATCAAGAGCGCGGATCATGTGATGGCGCAGGCTATTCGAGAAGTTGCGGGATTGTACAAGGACGGAGTGCTGGCGAAGCCGGCAAACTATGCATATGCGTTTCCGAATCTGCTGACCTTGCATGACGCGCCGACGGTGGTAGAGCAAAAACTGTTCGTAATGTTCCTGGAACACCGCATGCGGACATTTCAGGGGACGTTTCACGCGAGCCCGGATTACGCGTTGTGGTACGGATGGAGCGAGATGCAACGGGATCTAACGGAGATCAGGGAATTGTCCGCCCAGCTGAGAAGAGAGCACGCGCAGGAGACGGCGGGAACTGGTTCACATTAGCGTGCCATCGAAACTACGCCCGCGATGGCCTCATGATGACAAACCGCTACATCTGGATCGGGTCGTTGAGGTGGCGGGCGAGATACCAGCAGGGTAGGTGTCCCGAATGGGGGAAAAGAGTTCGCGAGCAGGGGACGTCTTCTTCGGGGCGCAGCGAATCGATTTCATATTCGACTCTGTTGTTCTTGCCGGGGATAGCAATGATGCGCGTGCGGTGCATGGAACTGGCGGCGGAGCCCAAAGAGGGGAAGCTGAGTCGCAGGTGATACCAGGAAAAATCGAGAGCGTATGCGAGTGCCACGATGGTCAGAGCAGCGACAAGGGCGCGACGCAGCAGATCCATCGCAGGAGAACGAGCGGGCAGATTGGGATCGGGCATGGAGTTAGTCTACAGGCGAAGGGGAGGAAATGGGACACCGATGACGGCGATTGTCGCCTGGATCTAAGGTGCGCCGGAAGGCGCAAGCCACGTAGAAAGGCGCAGGTGGCGGGAATCGGCGAAGTCAGCCGAAGTGACATGTGCTGCACGCGTTGGGGTTAGGTTGAGCGTGGTGCGAGGGAGACTGGGGCGCTCACGTGCTGGAGTAACTGCGGACCAGTGTAGCGTGGGGGATTCTTCACGCAATTCTTCGGTCCATATCTCACGTTCCAGGCCTTCCCCTGCGCTACTTTTCTTCTTCCTTAGACGGCCCCGGTGTGTCCCTGCGCAAGGCTAACAATCTGCTCACGAAAAAACAATCGAGCCTTGTCGTTATATGCTGATGGGCGAAGTCAGGGAAACTCTCACCCCTAACCGGGGGCTACGGGAGTGCGCGACGGACTTGGCGGGAGGCGGCATGAAAATCCTGATCGGAGTAGACGGGTCGAGTTCATCGGACGCGGCGCTGCAGGAAGTGATCTTGCGTCCGTGGCCGAAGGGATCCGAATTCAAGCTGGTGACGGCGGTGGACCCGTTCTTTTTCGTGCGAGCACCACAGCTGCTCGAAGAAACCAAGAAATCCACAAACGAGGAATTGGAAGAAGATGCCGCGGGCCTGCGAACGAAGGGCTGGCCAGTGAGCACAGAAGTGCTGCTCGAGAATCCACGGCATGCGATTCCAAAATTGGCCACGGACTGGAAAGCAGAGCTGGCGGTGTTGGGTTCGCACGGAAGGGGCACGTTCACGCGGCTGATGATTGGAAGCACCGCGCAAGCGGTGTTGCGACACGCGCCGTGTTCGGTGGAAATTGTGCGGACACCGCGCGGGGATCGGGCGGGTCGTGGCGCGCACGGAATGCGCATCCTGCTGCCGACCGATGGGTCAGAGTATGCGGTCCTAGCGGCAAATAGGGTCGCCGAGCGGCCGTGGCCGGAAGGTTCGATCTTCAAAGTGCTGGCGTGCCCGGAATATCCGATGCTGATTGGGGAGTATCCCTACTACGCGCCGGAACAACTGGTGGAGCTGTCCAAGGCCAGTGAGGCACAGGCAAGAGCGGCGGCAGAAGCAGCAACTGCGGTATTGCGGAAGAGCGGACTTGAAGTGAAAACCGAAGTGACCGAGCCGAGGGATTCGCCTGCGCGGACGATTCTTTCCTCGGCGGAGCTGTGGCAGTCGGACTTGGTTGTGATGGGATCGCATGGAAGACGCGGATTCGACCGGCTGGTAATGGGAAGCGTGTCGGAGTCCGTGGCGATGCACGCGCACTGCTCGGTGGAGGTAGTGCGGCAGTTTTTAATTTTATAGCGCGGCGCGCTGTCGGCCACCCGTCGAGGGGTGCGGCTGTTTCGGTCAGCGGCACCACCATTGGCTACGGGCCAACCTTCGCCGTGACTACCGACGATCCAGCGCACGCGCGTGAAAAATCCTCAGGCAGGATGTTCTACCAACGACCATTGGCACGAAAGAAGTTGTCAAAGTGAGGCGGATTTTGTGCCGCTCGCCGGAGAAACCTGGGTGAACGCACAATCGACGATTTGATTGATGGCGTAGACCGATTCCTTCTGACAAGCGCGGCAACGTAGCACGAAGACTCGGGAGACGAGATGGTACTGCGTGTCCTCCGAGTCGTGGGGGAGATGTGACGCGGACTCCCTCTGCGAGACCATCTCTGGGATGCGCACGGGCTTCCCACAACGGCGGCAAAGGACTCCTCGAAAGTGCTCAACGGCAACGGCGGCGGCAGACATCGGCAAAACTCCTTGGACAAAATCCGGACGGGAGGTCAAGGTGCGTGAACTATATAAAAAGCCCGATGAATTTGTCTACCTCAGGATAGCGAAGCCGGATGAGGAAAGAAAGTGACCGGGGTCACCTTGGCAAAAATAACGCTAAGACCCTTACAATGTGTTAGTTGGGAAGCGGTTGGAGCGTAAAAACTGGCAATTTACGGCGCGATTTCCACAGCGGCAGGGATCAGCCAAATCGTTATTTTGGGCGATTGCTACCGAGGCGAACCTCGCTTGAGTGCTGTTGGTCCTTCCCGATTCGCGTTCACTACGCCTAATCACACGCTGGGCAGCGCATGTGCAAGGCAGGCAACACGCCTCGCGTGAAAACCGGGGCCCGCGGCTTAACAAGGTACAATTCGATTCGAGGCAGTTTGAGGTCTGGATGAGCCACGAGCGACCACAATCATCGAGAGTTGTTGATGGACGATTGCCTGCGCTGCCACGGAATGCACTTCGCGGGCGGCATTCGTGATCTTGTCGCCCCTCTGAACACCACTGGGCCGTGGCGGCTCAACTCGCCCGAGCTTGCCAATCAGCCTGTAATTCCCTGCCTCAGTTGCCATCAGTTGCATCAGGTCGGGGCGCCACACAGCAATGCAAAAATCGGTTCACCGACTCCCGGGCAACAGCAGGAGACGAACCGGCCGTCCATCGGGTTGTTTGACCGGCGCGAACTCGCCCATGTGCCGGTCGGTGAACTGCCGTTGCCGAAGCTCCTTGAAGGCACGCGCGCCGTGAAAATCAGCCCGGACCAGCGTCAGGCGCTCTGCTACCAGTGCCACGCGTCGCTGGCTACCCTGCAGGTCTATTCGGGAGACGATCGCACACCCATTGGTGTCCACGAAGGACTTAGCTGGTCGGGTAGGACCGTGGCGCGAATCGGGCTTCGAATGATGCCGCCGTTTCCACAGTCCCCCCTATCAACCGTACGGCGGGTTTTCCCCAGTACGGCTGGAAGGTTGGCCTTTCAGGTAGCGCCTTCCCCCATGTCGCCCAGGTTAAGCCAGCACCAAGCATGCCCTGCGCATCACGTAGGTTTGCGTCTGCCCTTCGTGCACTCCGTGGCCTCATCTTGTGCCCCGCTCTGTGTCGGGACGATGGACTCGGTGATGCACCGCCATTCGAGGAGTTGGCTCCTCTACCCCAGAGGTCCTCGCTCCGGTCTGGGTTGTATTGTCCCAGTCCATCTACGCTTATTCGACCTCATCCGTCCCACTCGCAGGCACATCCCGATTTCACCGCATTGCGATTTATACGGGATGCCTTCGCTGTGCTGGTGCGCCTAGGCGACCCACGACTGGTTCCGTGCTTTCGCTGTTCGTTCCTTATCGACATGCCGCCCTCTACGACCCCGGGGAGTCCATCGGCTGCTTTTGCTCAGTTCTTCGCCAACGGCACTAGCCTTCGCCATAACATAAGTGACTCGAACATAAGTGACTCGGCACTCCCATTTACCCCATCATCCGCTTCAGATGGGAAATGATTTCGGGGCTTCACTGATTCGCTATCCGCTACGGCCTGCCGATTTGCTCGCCTCCCTGGCGGATCTGACTGGGCTTTCCCCAGCCAACGGAGACTTTTACACCCGAGCTTTCAGCGGGTCGGTCACCCTTCCCGTTGTCGAGCATAACTACGGTGGCAACTGAGCAAGCTCCACCGGCGGGACTCGCACCCACTGGAACGTCAACTAGCATCGCTGCACTATGTCGTGCCATCTGAAACACGGCCAACAGACGCGCCCCTCTTGCAGCACCTGTCACCCGCGCCTGTCCAATTGCGGCATTGCCGTGGAGACCATGGACACATCGTTCAAGGATAGGGCCAGCAAGCACAACATCCACTCGGTAAAATGCATCGATTGCCATGGCAAGGGCGTGCCACGCAAAACCAGCAATGGTCACCCGCTGACGAGCCGCTTGTCGGGGCTCGAAAAGCGCGAAAACAGAGGAAATTGACCCCGGACCATTTTGGAACGGGTACGCCAGCGCCCATACGTCACTCTGAAATGTGATGAATGTCACTCAGTTTTGTGCGAAATAACCCACTCGTGTCCAGTTTGGCCGGAGTTCGGCCAGCCATCTCCATTCCTTGGGCTCTTTTAATGGCTTAGCTATCTGTGACTTGGGGTCCTTGAGCCAACCCGGGCTTGAACCCTGGCGAAAGGCCACTCGCATGCCTTTCTATCCCGCGTGAATGAGACAAAGCTTCGGGCCACGGAGGAGAACCACATGTCGTCCAATACCCTGATAGCGGAAAGAAACTTCGTTTCACCGTTCCGCACCGCAACCGATGCGCAGAGAAAGCCGCGCACTCCCTACGGGTTGCCGATTGAAGATAACTGCGTTACTTGCCACGATCGCAACGCCAACTATTTCTGCGGATTCTCCGAGACCTCCACAAAGGCGCTGGAGCAGATCAAGCGCGTCACCTCCTACCCAGAGGGCGCGGTTCTGTTCATGGAAGGCGAGACCTCGCGCGGAGTGTACATCCTTTGCCAAGGCCGCGTGAAACTGCTCACCACGAACAGTGATGGCAAGTCGTTCATTCTGAAGATTGCGCAGCCCGGTGAAGTGTTTGGGCTGAACTCCATCCTCTCCGGCACGCCCCACGAAATTACCGCAGAAACATTGCAGCCGTGCCAGGTGGCATACGTGGGTCGCGAAGATTTTCTGCGATTCATCAAGGAACATGGCGACGCCTGCTTGCACGTGGCAAAGCACTTGAGCCGCGACTGCAGTTCCGCTTATGAAGTAATCCGCTCCATCGGTTTGAACAACTCGGCTTCGGAAAAGCTGGCGCGCTTCCTGGTGGAATGGGCCGCCGATGGCCGCATGAACGACGGTGCGATCCGGGTAAAGCTGGCGCTGACGCACGACGAGATGGCACAGTTGATCGGCTCTTCCCGCGAGACCGTCAGCCGCACGCTCAGCGAATTCAAGCGCCAGCGCTGGATTGAATTGAATGGAGCCACTCTGGTTTTGCGCAACAAAGCGGCCCTGGAGCAGTTGGCCGCGAATTAACGAAATTGCTTTTGCGATGAGCTCTGCTCCTCGCACTCCCCGCCCGCCTCCGCCATCCAGAGACTCTGTTTCCAACCCCGAGCCTCTGGATGACATGAATGCAAGCACTCGGTTCGCTTCCTCGTAGCACGCTCCGTTACACTCGGTGGCCAAGCGGCAGGCCTGATCTACAGGTTTGCGACATCTGGCTGGCATGAAAGCCGGCGCTCCATTCAAGAAAAAAACCGCGATGCGTTTATCTCTTGGAGAGCGCTTCTTCCAGGCCGGTGATCCAGTTGCGCTGAAATCCCGGCTCTACCGTCTTCGCAAGTTGCAAAGCCCGCTCGTTGTGTGCACGCGCTTCTGCCGGCTGATTCATAGCCGCGTAGATGCTACCGAGCAGCGCATTGGGTCTGACCGCGTTGGGTGCAAGGGCCAAGGCCTGCTGCGCCTCGGCAAGCGCTTCTGGCAATTGCTTCGCCGCGAGCAATTCTTGTGCCTTGTGCGAATGGCTTAGCGATGCCGCCAGGGGAATCGCAAAATGACCGTCGAACACGAACACTCCGAAATCGATCACCGCGGCCGGCTGGAGAGATTTAAATTGCTCGTAAGGATTCAGCACCCCAGGACCGAATTCCCAGCCGGATAAGCAACCCGCGCTGATCAGCACAGGGCCCTCAATCGCTGGTGGCGCCTCGGCGAATTCGCCCGTCCACATCGCGTCCGGAGTCGGCAGCGGCTTGCAGGGAATTCCGTAGTAGCTGTAATCGATTACGCCCTCGCCGAAATACACAAACCAGCAATTCTTCACCCCGCGGTCATCCAGGTAACGTTTCGTGGCTTTCAGTTGCTGCGCCCAATCGACGTTGGAGTCTGTCAGATATTTGTACGTCTGCGTCGGCCCGCCCCACAATTCATTGGCGTATGCCATGTACGCCGGAAACGTCCGCGTCGTGGAGACCGCCTGAAAAATCAGCAGCACCACCATGGCGTAGGCCCAGCGACGGTTCGTCCGGATAAGCGCCCAGGCCGCGCCGCCGACCAGAACGATCAGGAAAGTGTACATCGGCAAAATGTGCCGCAAGCCGATGTTCATCCCTGCCGCCATGGCGACAAAAAGGTAGAAAGCCGGCGGAATGGTCAGAAACAGGATTTCGCGCCACGCGCTGAACTTGCGCGTTGCCATCGCCCAAATAGCCAGCAGTAGGAAAATCAGGAATGCCAGGCTGGACTTGATCGCGAAGGCCACCGGGAAGTAGAACCACACGCCTTGCGGATAGATTTTCCCGAATACGAAGCTGCTATAGAAATCAGACATTTTCCGCACGTCAGCCAGTCCGTAAAGGTACGACTCGGGAAGCAAATGAAAGCGCCCGACGGTAGAAAGCAGCCAGACGTCACCCGGCCGCGACATCGATTGCACGAATTCCGCGTAGCTCGGATTCATCGCCAGGCGGTTGGCGCGCGGTTCGTAACGGAATCCGTAGAAGGCCCAAAGCACACCGATGGAAATGACAGTAATGAGCACCAGTGCGGCCGCCAACCGAACTGTGCGCTTCCCTTTTGCATCGCGCTGTGTGCTATCGACGGTTTTGTCGCGACGAAAAATCTCACACACGGCCAGCATCGCCAGCATGGGAAACACAAGGATGGCGGTGTGCTTGGTCGAAATCGCCAATCCCGTGGCGATCCCGGCTGCCACCAACCGTCCCACGGATGGCGCTTTCACATAGCGATAAAACGCGTAAATGGAAGCGAACAGAAAACAAGAGAGACCTGCATCCGTTCCCACCACCGCGCCGTGCGCCAGGAAGTTCGGATCAAATGCGAGCAATCCGAGGGCTATGAATCCAGCCCACATGCCAAACATCTCCTTGGCGGCGAGAAATACAAGCACCGCGAGCAGCACGGCGAATAGCGACACCGCCAGGCGCGCCCGAAACAACATTCCATCCGCGTCATTGTTGAAAAAGAATTCCTTGCCGCCAAGAAAGCCTTCCAGCTTGAAGAACCGGTTCTGCAGAGCTGGCATTTTTATTGGCAGATGCAGCAGCGGCAACGCCGCGACCAGCTTCACCAGCGGCGGATGCTCGGGATTCAGGCCAAAATCGCCGTGCTTCCACGACATATATCCCGAGTAGATGTGGTCGCCTTCATCCCACGTGAACGAATTGCGATGAACGGAAAGCGCGAGTTGGATCCAAAAAATGCCAACCAGAAGCACGACCGCGGCGAACACCCGGGCACGGCGGCCGGGCGCGGTCGATTCACTCAAGGGTCCCCCAGTGGAGCGATGCTCACGGAATTCAGGTGCCAAAGCCGTGGCAGTCCGTGCCATATGTCACTCGACGCGAAACGCTTGCTCATGCTCGACGCGCACCATGACCAGGCCTTGCGGCGGCACCGTCGGTCCCGACTTCGAGCGATCCTTCAACTCGTAGAGCTTGTCAATGTCAGAAGCAGCGAGCTTTCCGCGGCCAATTTCGAGCAGCGTACCCACCATTTTGCGTACCATGTATCGCAAAAAAGAGCGGCCATGAACCGTGAACCACAACTCTTCCCCACCCTCGGTGCGCGCCAGTTCCGCCGAGAAAATTTCCCGGCACATGTTACGTTCTTTATCGTCGTCTTCCGGGCCGCTGGATGCAGCGAACGCGCTGAAATCGTGCATGCCCACAAAACGCGCAGCGGCGTCGCGCATGGCGTCCTCGTCCAACGGGAACGGGTAGTGCAGCACGTAGCGCCACAAGAACGGCGGCACAACTTTGCCCCGATAAATGCGGTAGCGATAGACCTTTCCTTTTGCCGACCAGCGCGCGTGGAAGTCCGGCCCGGTCTCCTCCGCCCCCACAATGCGAATCGTATGCGGCAATAGCGCATTCAAGGCACGCTGGAACTCTGCCGCGGAGAGCGCCGACGGCGTGCGAAAGCTGGCAACCTGTCCCAAGGCATGCACGCCCGCATCGGTGCGCCCCGCCCCTTGTAACTGCACCGTCTCCTGCGTCAGGCGCCGCAGCACTGACACAATTTCGCCCTGCACTGTCGGTTTGTCAGCCTGGAATTGCCAGCCGTGGAAATCGGTTCCGTCGTAGGCAATGGTGAGTTTGAAATAGCGCATGCCGGATTGGGCCGCCGGGTTCAGGAAGCGGTGCGCACAAATCGGCTGCCCGGTTTCGTGGCCACACTTCCATGGCGGCACAATGGGCAATCTTCCGGTTCGTAGCTGTCGATGGTCAGCTCCACCAGCGCATTCGACTCCACAGGAAATTCGATCTTGCCGCCACTGCGATCGATGAGCGCGCCGGCAGCCACGACGCGGCCGCCGGCTTCTTCCACAACGTGAATCGCTTCTTGTGTGGAACCGCCCGTGGTCCACACGTCCTCTACCACCAATACGTGTTCGTCGGCTTTCAGCGAGAATCCACGGCGCAGGGTCATGCTGCCGCTGGCGTCACGCTCCACGAACATAGCCGGCACGCCACCGCCGATGGCGTCTTTGGGCGATGGCAACGCCCGCGCAACCTCCTGGCCGACGATCACACCGCCGAGTGCGGGAGACACAACGGCATCGATCCGGGCGTCGGAGAAAAGCGAGGCCAGCGCCTGTCCCAGAACCTCGGCGAAGCGCGGATACTGCAGCACCAGCGCGCATTGCACGTACGTGTCGCTGTGGCGTCCGCTCGATAGTTCAAAGTGTCCATGGCGGATGGCCCCCGCCGTCTCGAACATGCGAACAATCTCATCTTTGGTGAGCATAGCGTTGCTAACGGATGGCGCTCCTAAACGTCGTAATGTCAGGAGCCTAGCTGCCATGTGGAGCGATGTCAAGGTGCAGAAGCGCTGTGATAGACTGCTTGGTTCCAGAGTGCGTGGGGCAACCAGGTCAGGCACGCTTTCCTGAAGCTATTTTTCACCAAGAACGAAACAAATCGCGTGCGGGAATCGTTCTAATCAGTGATGACCCAAATCGTGTTGTTTCTGCACATTCTGGCCCAAGTCAAAAGATGAGGATAAACATGAAGAAGCCGTTTTTAAGACAGCTGCTTGCCGCAGTGTTGGTCGGCGTGCTGGCAAGCGTACCAGTCACGCCCATTTTTGCGCAGGAACCCGCTACCCCGGCTCAAAACCCCCCACCCGTCCCGCCGCCGGCACAGGCTTCGCAGCCCGCACAACAGGGCGGCATTCCCATTTCTCTGGGAGTATCCAAGCACGACTATTCGATTGCTCCCAGCGCATTCCCGAACATCATCAACCCGTATCGCATGCAGGTGGTCGCTCCCGGCGTGCTGACCAACTCGCCGCGACTTGAGCAGCTGATTCACGATGGAAAGATGCCGCTGAGCCTGCAGGACGCGATCGCCCTGGCCATGGAAAACAGCATGGACATCGCGGTGCAGCGCTACAGCCCGTGGATGGCGGATGTCAGCCTTCTGAAAAGCCAGGCTGGGCTGTTCAGTTACGGGACGCCTGGGAGTATCGCGGTGGAATCGCTAGCCAACCTTCCGCTGCTACAGTACGATCCTTTTATCACCCAGGTCATAAATTTCAGCGATGCCGCAATCCCCATCGCGAACCCGTTTACCTCCGGTACCGCCGGCACCGGCACGTCCATAAATAAAAATACCGCTCAGCCACTTTTTTCCCACCAAGCACAATACAACACTTCGTATCAGCAGAGTTTCGTGACCGGCACAACGCTGAATGCTACCTGGAACAACACCCGGTCGTCTTCGACGGCGGCGAACTTCTTCAATCCCTATGTGCAATCGACGCTGACGATTTCGCTGTCGCAGCAGCTTCTGGCAGGAAGAGGAAAGTTCGTCAATCGCCGCAACATCATCATCGCGGAAAACAACCGCAAGATTGCGGACCTGAGTTTTTCTCAGCAGGCCATCACCACCATCACCAGCACCATCACCGCGTACTGGGAACTGTCTTATGCGCAACAAAACGTGAAGGTGCAGCAGCAGGCAGTGACAGTTTCCGAAAAGCTGTATGGCGACAACAAAAAGCAACTGGAAATCGGCACCATGGCGCCGCTGGATGTTACCCGGGCTGAATCGGAATTGGCCACCGATCGCCAGAACCTGATCGTGGCGCAAACCACCGAGCTGCAGGATCAGTTGGTCTTGAAGAATCTCATCAGCAAGGACCCATTGGGGTCCAACCTGATCAACGTGGAAATCATTCCCACGGACAAGCCGGAATCTCCTGAAGCCATTCAAACTCTGTCCTTCGAGGATGCCATCAAGGAAGCTTTCCAGAAACGTCCGGACCTGCAGCAGCAGTATTACAACCTGAAGAATGCGGACGTGGACGTGAAGGCCACCAAGAACGCGCTACTGCCGACCGCGACGCTCGGAATTCAATACCAGTCCGCGGGCCTGGCTGGCAATTCCTCGATTACCGGCAACCCGGCGACCATAGCTGGGGTCCCGATCGTAGACGCCAATGGCGTTCCTGTGGCCGGTCTGTTTGTTCCTTCGGCGTTCGCGCCGGTTACGGGAAAGTCTCAGCAAGGCTTCGGAACTGCGCAATCGCAGATATTTCACAATGATTTCCCGATCTATGCGGGGCAGCTAACGTTCAGTCTTCCGCTGCGTAACCGCTCGAACCAGGCTGACAACATCCACGCGCAGCTGGTGATGCGCCAGTTTGAAGCTCAGGTGCAGCAGGTCAAGAACACGGCTTTGCTGGACGTTCGCAATACCACCATCGCCGTCGAACAGGGCCGTGCCCAGGTCCAAGCTGCCACCAAAGCTCGGGAACTGCAGCAGCAGACTTTCGACGCCGAACAGAAGAAATATCAGCTCGGCGCTTCCACTGTTTACAACGTCATTCTGACGCAGCGCGACTTGATTACTGCGCAAGGCAATGAACTGCGGGCGCTCGCGAATCTTGCCGAAGCCAAGGCCAATTACGAACGCGCGCTCGGACGCACCCTGGAAGTCAACAGCGTGACGATCGCAAGCAATACGAAGACCACCATCGAGAAGGACACGCTGATTCCCGGCACGCTCAATGGCCAGGTGGTTGGCACGGAAGAACTGATCAAGGCTCTTGATGATGCTTCCGGCAAGGGGCACCGGTAGCGGCTTGGTGGCGGATCTGTAAAGCTGCGACGCTCTGCAAAACGCCGGCGTAAATCCGCCTCTACAGAGGTGCATACGCTGCGGAACAAGACGCTGTGGATCGTCATTGCGGGGGAAGCGAGGAATTTCTTTTTCTCAAGAACCGAAAGGGGGAACTCCGTAGACCTCTGTCGGGATGACAAAATCAGAGTTTTTCCGCAAGCTGTGAAAGTCCTGTTGGAAAAGCGAATCAGTGGTTTTCCGCGTCGCCGTGCCAGATGGGCTTGCGCTTTTCGAGAAACGCGGCGAGGCCTTCCTTGAAGTCGGGGGTGCAGCGAACGCGAGCGCTTTCCAGGACCGCGCGCTCCAGGTCATGGTCGACGCCTGCGACCGCTGCAGAAACGAGCAGATGCTTGGCCCGGGTGATGCTGCTGGGGCTGGCGGCAAGCAAGTCGTCGGCAAGTTCGTGCGCGCGGGCCATCAGTTTTTCGGAAGGCACAATTTCGTTCACCAAGCCGAGTTCCTTGGCTTCCGAGGCTTCGACGAGACGGCCCGTTAGCAGAAGATCGCGGCAGCGTTTTTCTCCGATCTGGCGCAACAGGAAGACAGAAACAATCGCGGGCAAGAATCCGATCTTCACTTCGGTGTAGCCGAACTTCGCTTCCGGCGCCGACAGCGTGAAATCGCAAAGCGTGGCGATGCCGCAACCACCAGCCAGGGCGTGCCCGTTTACTGCGGCGATCAAGGGCCGCGAGTAACTCCAGATCTTGCGGAACATTTTCGCGATGCGCCGAGAGTCATCCTGATTCTCCGCGGGCGTTTGTTGCGCGATCGCTTGCAGCAGCTCCAGATCGATTCCGGCGCAAAAAGCCTTTCCCGTGCCGGTAATGATGACCACGCGGGTGTTGGTTTTCTCGATGGCATCGAGCGCAGACTGCAGGTCCGCGATCATCTGCGTGGTAATGGCGTTGCGCTTCTCCGGACGGTTGAGCGTGATCGTAGAGAGGTGTTCGGTGGTATCGACCAGCAGCGTTTCGAATTGCATGAAGATTCACCTCCTCAGTTTGGAAGCGGAGCGTGAGCGTACTTGGCCCGAATCTCGTTGGTCAACTGGATAACCCTTTTCAGTTTATCGCTTTCGATGCCGGGATCAACGCCGACTTTGCGAAGGCCGGCGAGAACATCTTCGGTGGCAATGTTGCCGACGAGATCGTCTCCCGCGAACGGGCAACCGCCCAGGCCCGTCAGGGCACTATCGAAACGGCGGCAACCCGCTTGGTAAGCGGCCAGGACTTTGTATTCGGCGTTTTCCGGGCGGGAATGGAGATGCACGCCGAGTTCAATGCCGGCGACATGATCTTTCGCCAGCGCAAAAACCTCGCGGACTAATTCGGCGGTTGCGGTACCGACGGTGTCGGCAAGAGAAACTGTGGAAACGCGAATGTCTTTCAGCCACTCGAGCGTGTCCTCGACCAGCTCCGGGCCCCACGGCTCGTCGTAGGGATTGCCGAAGGCCATCGAGATGTAAATGACCAGATCCTTCCCTGCCGCTTTGGTTTCCCGCTTTAGAGTTTCGACGAGTTGACGCGATTCGCCGCGCGTCATGTTGGCGTTGGCGCGGCGGAAATACGCCGAGATGGAATACGGGTAGCCGATGGTGGTAACGCCGGGGGTGGCAAGGGCGCGCTCCAGGCCTTTCTGATTCACGACGATGCCGATGATTTCAGGTGGCGTGCAGCCTGCGGGCAAGGAAGCGAGAAACTTGGCCATGACTTCTTCGCTGTCGGCCATCTGCTTCACGTGCTTGGGCGAGACGAAGCTCACCGCGTCGATATGGCGGAATCCTGCGAGCACTAGCTCCTTCAGATATTCCACTTTTGTGTCAATAGGAATGATCTCCGGGAGGCCTTGCCAGGCGTCGCGCGGGCATTCAATCAGTTTCAGCGAATCGGTCATCTATCTTGGCTTCCCCTGATTGCTCTTAGAGATGAGCGAGATGAGAAACGTGAAAAATAGAAGCATTCCGGCAATGCCTACTGCTCCCAGCGTTTTGTAGAACGGGATGCTATTTCCCAGGACACTTTCCAGCGTCCGGTGCCGCAACAACACAACACCTAAATCGTAAAGCATGCCGCCAATTAGTCCAAGGATGCAGATGCCGAATGCGGCGCACATGGCGATCAGCAGAAATCGCGAAGGTTTGGTCATTTCGGCAAGGCGGATTCGTGAGCATCTCGCATGGATCGATTGCAGTTCAGTTTTCCCTTGTTATCGTGGTTCTGCCAGTCGAGCAAAAACCTCACCATCCCGATGGTCCAAAATCCGGCACCTATCAAGCCGAGGATTAGCCCAGCGCCTGGCGGGTGAGTGTCAGGAGCCTCTTTGAATTGCTCCACATGAGGCGGTTGATGATATATGGCCAGAAAGAGCCAAAGAAGAACAGCTACTAACATCAGAACAATTCCGCGCCGTGATCGGCGGCTCATGTTTGGAGAACGCCGGTTTTGAATTCCTTGATTTCGGGGTTTAAGGCGGCAGCCTGGAAAGCCCAGATTATGGCGTCACGGGTTTGCGCCGGGTCAATGATGGCGTCGAGCCAGAGGCGGGCGGCGGCGTAGCGTGGGTCGGTCTGGTGCTCGTACGTGGCCTTCACGGAATCAAGCAACTCCTTCTTGGCCTTCTCGTCGAGTTTCTTGCCTTCGCGTTCGAGTTGCTTCAGCTTGATCTCGGCGAGCGTATTGGCGGCAGCGTCGCCGCTCATGACCGCGAATTTCGCCGTGGGCCACGCAAACATAAAACGCGGATCGTAGGCTTTTCCGCACATGGCATAGTTTCCGGCGCCGAAACTACCGCCAATGATCACGGAAATTTTGGGCACGACACTATTGGCGACGGCGTTGACCATTTTTGCGCCCGCACGGATGATGCCGCTCCACTCCGCGTCCTTGCCCACCATGAAGCCGTTCACATCGTGGAGAAAAACGAGCGGGATGCGGTTCTGGTTGCAATCCATGATAAAGCGCGCAGCTTTCTCCGCCGACTCGGTGTAAATCACGCCGCCGAATTCGATGCGCTTCTGGTCGGAGTGCGGTGCGTTGGTGGTGACGTGCTTCTTTTGATTGGCAACGATGCCGACAGCCCATCCACCGATGCGCGCATAGCCACAAAGCAGCGTTTCGCCATACTCGGCACGGTATTCGTCGAAGGCGCTGGCATCGACAATGCGCGCAATGATCTCACGCATATCGTATTGCTTCGCGGGATCGCCCGAGAAAATGCCGTAGAGCTCGCCGGCGGCGTACAGCGGCTCGTGCAGGCGGGAATGGCTAAAAATCGGCGGGTTCGGCGCGCCCATCTTGTCGACGATGGCACGAATGCGTTTGAGGCAGCGTTCGTCGTCGGGCTCGCGGAAGTCGACCGTACCGCTGATCTGCGCATGCATTTTCGCACCGCCCAATTCTTCCGCGGAGGTCTTCTGGCCGATGGCGGCTTGCACCAGCGCTGGGCCGGCGAGAAACAGGCCGGAGCCTTCGGTCATGAGGATGTGATCGCACATCACGGGAAGATACGCGCCTCCGGCAACACACATGCCCATGATGGCGGTGATTTGCGGGATGCCTTGCGCGCTCATGACGGCGTTATTGCGGAAGACGCGGCCGAAATCGTCGGTATCGGGAAAAACGTCTTCCTGCAACGGAAGAAAGACGCCGGCGGAGTCCACCAGGTAGATTGTGGGGATGTGATTGTCAATGGCGATATTCTGCGCGCGAATCACTTTCTTCGCAGTCATGGGAAAGAACGCGCCAGCCTTCACCGTGGCGTCGTTGGCGATGATCATGAACATGCGGCCGGAGACACGGCCGAGGCCGGTAATCGTTCCGGCGGCAGGAGCGCCGCCCCACTCCTCGTACATTTCCCAGGCGGCGTAGATGCCGAGTTCAAAGAAATGCGTTCCCGGGTCGATAAGCGCGGCGATGCGCTCGCGGGCGGTGAGACGGTTCTTTTTGTGCTGAGAGTCGATGGCCTTGGCGCCGCCGCCCTCGCGAATCTTTTCTTCTTCATTCTTGAGCGCGGTCAGCAACTCGACCATGTGTTGCGAATTCTTCTCGAATTGTGGCGATTTCGGATTGATGCTGGATTTCAGAACGGAAGAGGACACACAGAACCTCGCAGTAAAAGTTCGCAGCCCACTGAGTATACGGAGGATTGCGGGTTTGTGCGAGGGGAGGCGTGGCGTGACGGATAGAATCCTAAAATGATTGACCGCGGAAACCGGCGAAGCTAGGATTAAGCACGCGATGCCCGGTTGGCGTTGCATTGCTTCTCGAGGAGGCGCCTGTGTACACCGTTGCGACAAACCAAAGGGATGGCTGCGCCTCCATCGCTCGCTCGCGCTAGAGTCGCTTCCCTCCCGTTACCCAAAGCAAAATAATGCGCGGTAGAGCGCTTCCGCCAACGTCTTTTTGTGCGGAGGCATTGCCGGGCTGTGGAATCGTTGCTGGACGATTCCGCCCGCAGGGCGCTGCTGGCATGCAGCGGAAAGATCCAAACAAATGAAATTGGAGCAACTTGGGTGGAATCGATTTTTCGCAGCGCAATGGAATTCATGCGAGCCAAATGACGCAAAGCCGGCTCGAGTCGTCACAGAGCGACGGGGCATGTGGCAGGTCGCAGGTGAATTTGGTGAAGCGCGAGCCGAGGCCACAGGGAAACTTCGCGAGCGGGCCGATGAGGGTGATAACTGGCCTGCGGTCGGTGATTGGGTTAGCGTCGAAGGTAATCCCCGCATGGGGCTTGCGATCCGCGACGTGTTGCCTCGACGAACGGCGCTGGTGCGGAAAGTGGCCGGGAGACGAATTGCGCAGCAGGTGCTGGCCGCGAACATGGACGTCGTATTCCTGGTTATGGGACTCGATAACGACTACAATCCGCGGCGGCTGGAGCGTTACCTGGCGCAGGTGTGGGATTGCGGAGCGCGTCCCGTGATCCTATTGAATAAGATGGACCTGTGCGCCGACGTGGACTCGCGCCTGCAGGAAATTAAACGCGCCTCGATGGGCGCTGCGGTAAGCGCGGTTAGCGCAACAACGGGGCAAGGGCTGTGGACAGCGGAATCGCAACTGAAGCCCGGAGAAACGGCGGTGCTGCTGGGATCATCCGGAGTGGGAAAATCCAGCCTGGTGAACCGATTGCTCGGCATCGGCTCGCAGAGAGTGCACGACGTGCGCGCACACGATGGACGGGGCCGCCATACGACCACCGCCAGGCAATTGTTGTTCACACCTTCGGACGCGATAATTATTGATACGCCGGGATTGCGCGAACTGCAGCTGTGGGACGCACAGCAGGGATTGGAGCGGACGTTTGGTGACATAGAAGAGCTTGCTGCGGTTTGCAAGTTCCGGGATTGCACGCACCGCGGCGAACCGGGTTGCGCCGTGCAGGTTGCACTACAGGAAGGCCAGATGGAGCGCGAGCGGCTCGAGAGTCATCGCCAACTGCAGCGCGAGTTGGATTTTCTGAAGCGCAAGATGCATGCAGGAGCGCGACAGAAGGAAAAGCAGCGCATCAAGAAGATGCACCGCGCGGCGCGGGACTTCTACCGACAACGCGAAACAAGTGAGGACAAGTGAAGAATAGTCTGGAACTCAATCTGGAATTGTCGCGGCGACTTGAATTTGCCGAAGCTGAGGTTGCCGTCGAAGGAGCGAGCACCATGATGGCCTCCGATCCGGAGAAGAGTATTGCGGTGGAGCGCATCGCCGGAGGCTATGCGGTGTATTGCGGCGCGAACTCGCCCATTACGCAAGCGGTGGGACTGGGACTGAACGGCCCGGTGTCCGGTGAAGAATTCGACCGGCTGGAGGAGTTCTATTTTTCAAGGAACGAGCCGGTGCGCGCCGAGACCTCTCCCCTGGCTGATGCCTCGCTGCTTGCGCTGTACCGCGAACGGGGATACGGCGTGACGGAGTTTTCCAACGTAATGGTGCGGCCAATTGATTCGGCCGAACGATGGCCCGAGCCCGACGGCGTCGAGATCCGGACGGCGAGCCGCCAGGAGATGGATTTTTGGACCCTGACGGTGGCGCAAGGGTTCGCAGAAAATTATCCGGTGACGGAAGAGATCATCCGGATCATGAAGGTATTTGGTTTGTCGCGAGGGATGGAGTGCTATCTGGCGAGCATCGATGGGAGAGTAGCTGGAGGTGCGACGCTCTCGTTGCGGGGAAAAGTTGCCGGGCTATTTGGGGCGAGCACGCTGCCGGATTTCCGGAAGCGCGGCGTGCAAACAGCTTTGCTGCGGGCGCGACTACGGCGCGCGGCCGAAGCGGGTTGTGAAATCGCGATGAGCCTGGCGCAGCCGGGCAGCCATTCGCAGAGGAACATCAGCAGGCTGGGATTTCGGACTTTGTATACCAGGGTGAAGTTCGAGCGGGATGTGAACCGCGTGTAGCCGCCGCCTGCCCATCACGATTGGTTGCCGGCGATCGATGAAACCCTCATCCCCGGAAGGATGAGCTGCAGCATTACGTCACAGGCCAACGGTTTTTGCTTTGACCTCTTCCGGCTTGGGGATCAGTCGCAGACCGGACTGCAGGGTCTGCAGCGGGTCCATGTGGGGCGCCTGGGCAAAGCGGGCCGCAAGGCCAGTCCAGCCGGTCTGGTGGCTGGCGCCAAGTCCTTCACCGCTATCGCCATGAAAATATTCGTAGAAGTAGATGTAGTCACGCAGCAATTCAGGTGGCAAAATCCACAAAGACGTCGAAATAGCGATCGTCGTCGAACACTTTCGTGTCGATCAGTTCGTATTCCCTTGCGGTGCGGCTGCGTTCCTTGTTGGTCTTGACGATCAGATCATAGGGGTAGGCGGCTTGCGGATATTTGTAGAGATATTTCATGAACGAGTGCGTGGGCGAGCTGTCCAGATAGTAGTAATACTCTTTGACGTCTTCGCCGTGGTTGCCTTCACTGTTCGTAAGGCCGAAGAGCCGTTCTTTCAGGATGGGGTCTTTGCCATTCCAGAGAGCCACGCAGAAACAGAGGCGTTGCTTGTCGTCGGAATAGCCGGCGATGCCGTCTTCACCCCAGCGATAGGCGCGCGAACGAGCCTGGTCGTGAGGGAAGTAGTCCCAGGCGGCGCCATTGTCGCTGTAGTCTTCGCGGACGGTGCCCCACTGGCGCTCGCTGAGGTAGGGGCCCCATTTTTTCCACGGAATGTTCTTGAGGGTGCAGTCGTCCAGGCGGACGCGTTCGGGATTCGCGATGGGGGATGGCATGGTGGCCTCATTCTGGGCGGGAACGGAGGCAATACTTTATCGCGAAACGAGGAAAAAGCCAGAGGCTGTAGCACGGGCCCTTGGGCCTGAGAGCTTGTTGCCGGCGCGCGAAAAGGCCTCCTCCCTGAACGGGTAAGCCACAGGAATTCCGGCGGGTTACGCGCGCACTACTCGCTTATTAATGAATTCGATGATGTCCTGGGTGGATGTACCGGGAAGAAAAATTTCCGCGATACCGGATTGCTTCATGGCGGGGAAATCGGCCTCCGGGATGATGCCGCCAACAACCACGGTGACATCGTTCATGCCTTTTTCGTGCAGCAACTTCATGAGCTGCGGGCAGATGGTTTTGTGGGCGCCGGAAAGAATGGAGAGTCCGATGACGTCGACGTCTTCCTGGACGGCAGCCGAAGCGATCATCTCCGGCGTCTGCCGCAGGCCGGTATAGATAACCTCCATACCGGCGTCGCGCAGCGCCCGCGCAATCACTTTGGCGCCGCGGTCGTGGCCATCCAGGCCGGGCTTGGCAATCAATACGCGAATTTTCTTTTCGGGCATTCCTGTGCTCGCTGTGTCCTCTGTGGTTAAAAGCTTGGCCCTGGAACCGAAAACCTATGACTGAAACTTACAACTTCTACGTGACGGCGACTTCTTCGTAGGCGCCGAAGACGCTGCGCATGGCTTCGCAGATCTCGCCGAGTGTGGCGTAGGCCTTCACCGCGTCATAAATGAAGGGCATGAGGTTCTCGCTGCCCGCAGCCGCCTTGCGGAGCGCGTTAAGGCGGCGGTCCACTTCGGCCGAGGAGCGATCGGCGCGCAGTTTCTGCAGGCACACACGTTGGCGGTGCTCCACGGTTTCGTCGATCTGCAAGATATCCAGTGGCTTCTCTTGCGTGACGAAGTCATTGACGCCGACGATGATCTTTTCCTTTTTGTCGACGGCCATCTGATAGCGGTAAGAAGCCTCGGCAATTTCGCGCTGCGGATAGCTTTTTTCGATGGCCGCCACCATGCCGCCCATGGCGTCAATCCGGCGGATGTAGTCCCACGCGGCTTGCTCCATCTCATTCGTCAGCGTCTCGACAAAGTAGGAACCGCCCAGAGGATCGACCGTGTTGGTTACGCCGGTCTCGTGGGCAATGATCTGTTGGGTGCGCAGCGCGATGGTGGCGGCGAATTCGGTGGGAAGCGCCCAAGCCTCGTCAAGGGAATTGGTGTGCAACGATTGCGTGCCGCCAAGTACTGCGGCAAGCGCCTGAATGGCGGTGCGAACGACATTGTTCACGGGCTGCTGGGCGGTGAGGGAGCATCCCGCGGTCTGAGAATGAAAGCGCAAGGCCCAGGATCGCGGCTTTTTGGCTTTATAGCGTTCCGTCATGGCCTTGTACCAGATGCGGCGCGCGGCGCGATATTTTGCAATTTCCTCAAAGAAGTCATTGTGCGCGTTGAAAAAGAAGGATAGCTGAGGCACAAATTCGTCGACGTTCAGGCCGCGGCGTATCCCCCATTCCACGTATTCCATGCCGTCACGCAAGGTGAATGCAAGCTCCTGAATCGCGGTCGAGCCGGCTTCGCGGATGTGGTAGCCGCTGATGGAAATCGGATTGAACTTCGGGGTGTGCTTCACGCCAAACTCGAAGGTGTCAATCACCAGGCGCATCGAAGGCTCGGGCGGGTAAATGTATTCCTTCTGCGCGATATATTCCTTCAGGATGTCGTTCTGCAGCGTGCCAGAGAGTTTTTTCCAGTCAGCGCCCTGTTTTTCCGCGACGGCCAGGTACATCGCCCAGATGACGGCGGCCGGCGAATTGATGGTCATCGAGGTCGTGACGTCAGCGAGCGGAATCTGGTGGAACAGGACTTCCATGTCGGCAAGGGAACTGATGGCTACACCGCATTTGCCCACTTCGCCCTCGGATAACATATGATCCGAGTCGTAACCCATCAGCGTGGGTAGATCGAAGGCGGTGGAGAGCCCGGTCTGGCCTTGCGCGAGCAAATAGCGGAAGCGTTGGTTGGTATCCTGCGCAGTGCCGAATCCTGCGAACTGGCGCATGGTCCAGAGGCGGCCGCGGTGCATGGTGGCGTGAATGCCGCGAGTGTACGGCGGCTCGCCCGGAAAGCTTAGATCGCGCGCAGGATCCCATTGCTGCAAATCCGCTTCAGTATAGAGGCGGCCGATGGGATAGCTGGATACGGTTGTGAACTCCTTCTGCCGCTCCGGACTTTTCTCCAACGCCGGCTGCAATGTGTTCTGTTCCCAGGCTTCTAACGAAGATGGTTTCTTTGGTGGCATGTCGCTCATGGCCTGTTTATGCTAAGGGAAATGGCGGGCGAGGGCAAGAAATCAGCACGCCCCGCTCGGAAATTCAAATTCGGACTCCCGTCCCTTTTCCGGCATACTATTTACTGCCAACTTATGCTCCATCATCACGATGTCAGCGTCCGTGTGCGTTACGCCGAAACCGATCAAATGGGAGTCGTCTATCATTCCAACTACCTGATCTGGTTCGAGGTGGGACGCGTGGAACTGATGCGCTCGCTCGGCTTCGACTACAAAAGCATGGAAGCAGAAGACGACACTTACATGGTTGTCGCCGACGCGCACTGCCGCTACCACTACCCTGCGCGCTACGACGAATTGCTGACCATCCGCACGCGTATCCTGGAAGCGAAAACGCGTGTCCTGAAATTTGGCTACGAGATCTTCCGCCAGCAAGATCAAAAACTTCTCGCCACTGGCGATACTACGCATGTCACCACCAGCCGCGACGGCCGCGTCAAACATTTTCCGGAGAAATACAAAGCTGCGTTTCTTGCGCTGGGCCCTGCGATTCCGGACCGGAGCACTGAATGAGTATCGTTCTGAGCGGCAATGAACTCAGCTTTTCGCAACTTTACGCCGTCGCTCTCCATCACGAGATTGTTTCTCTGTCGCCGGACGCCGTTGCCCGGATGAAAGCATCGCGCGCCGTGGTCGATCAGCTTGTCGCCTCCGGGAAGACGGCCTACGGCATCAACACGGGATTCGGCAAACTCGCGTCTGTGCGCATCTCCAGCGAGCAAGTACGTGAACTGCAGGTCAATCTAGTGCGTTCCCATTCCTGTGGAGTTGGGAATCCGCTTAGTGAAGCCGAGACGCGCGCCATGATGCTGCTGCGCGCCAACGCGTTGGCGAAAGGACTAAGCGGCGTACGTCCCAGCGTGGTCGAAACGCTGATCGCCATGCTGAACGCTGGCGTTCATCCTGTGATTCCGTCGCAGGGATCGGTCGGCGCTTCCGGTGATCTCGCCCCGCTCGCGCATCTGGCGCACGTCGTGATTGGCGAAGGCCAAGCGGTGTACAAGCGGGAGAAACTGTCTGGCGCGGAAGCTCTCCAGCGCGCGGGCATCACGCCCGTGGCCCTCGAAGCCAAGGAAGGCCTTTCACTATTGAACGGCACGCAAGGCATGCTGGCGCTGCTTAGTCTTGCGCTTCGCGACGCCGACATTCTTGCCGATACGGCCGATGTCGCCGCTTCCCTATCGCTCGATGCTCTTCGCGGCAGCCCGGGCGCGTTCGATGCGCGAATCATGCACGCACGCGAATATCCGGGCGCCGGCACGACGGCTCGCAATCTGGCGCACCTGAATGAAGGCAGCCAGATCCGCGAATCGCACCGCGCCGCTGAGAAAGATCCTCGCGTGCAAGACGCTTACAGCTTGCGCTGTACCCCGCAGGTCCACGGAGCGGTGCGCGATTCCCTTGGGCAAGCGCGCGAAATGGCGCTCGTCGAACTGAACAGTGCTACGGACAATCCGTTGGTGTTCGTAAAAGAGGGCGGCACGGGCGACATCATCAGCGGCGGCAATTTTCATGGCCAGCCGCTCGCCATGGCTGCCGATCAAGTCGCCATCGCGCTGGCTACCCTGGGGGGAATTTCCGAACGGCGGGTGGAACAAATGACCAATCCGCTCACCAGCCTGCTGCCGGCATTTCTTACGCCTGATCCTGGCCTGAATTCCGGTTTTATGATCGCGCAGGTTACGGCAGCAGCTTTGACCAGCGAAAATCGTGCTCTGGCTACGCCGCATTCCGTCGATTCGATCTCTACGTCTGGTAATCAGGAAGATTACGTTTCCATGGGCATGAGCGGCGCGCGCCGCCTCGATCGCATGCTCCACAATCTTCGCCACATCCTGGCCATTGAATTACTCTGCGCCTGCCAGGGCATCGATCTTCTCGCCCCACTGCAAACCGGCACGCTCGCGAAAAAAGCCTACGAAGGTGTCCGCGCCCTGTCTCCCAAGGTCACCGCCGACCGCCCGCTTGCTCCCGACATCAGCGCCGTGCACGACCTCATTGCCACCGGCGCCATTTCCAGAGTGTTGCAGTGATTCGGTCGTTTTTGTGTGTTGTCACTCAGAGCGCTGTTACATCGGTCTTGCGGAAGTCATCCCCTTTGAAAAGCAACGCTTCCCCCGTAACCTTCGCCAAAACATAGAAAAAACAATCTCCAAGATTGAGCCCGGCGGGAGGACGGCCCTGGCCGTAATCGGAGTACGCCCGTCGCGCCGCGAGAGCTTGATCATGGGTTACACCTTCGACGGAAATTCCAGCGGTCTTCAAAAAGGCATCTGGTTGCCGAATGCCGAAGCCTCCACAAACGAAAACGCCGACATGTTACAGTCATCGCTGCCGATGATTAGTTCTCTATATTGGTCAGCCCCTTTTTCATGCAGCACAATGGCAAGGAGTGCAGACGTTGCTACGATCATTTCGGCAACCCCTTTTCATCGGATAGAAAGGTTCCATGGTCCTCGACGAGCCCCTTCAAGTGACAAACATCTGGCAAATTTGTGGGCTTCCGGGTCTTTAATGTTCAGGCTGATAAATTCCACCTCGGTATATCATGGCGCCTTTTTTCTCACATTGTGAAAGCCCTCGTTACTCCCCAAGATGAGGAGACGGGCGCAGCACCTCGAAAACCCTCGACTAGCGACTGCGCCCATCCTCTTTCGGCCAGACACGCTCGGCAGTTCTTCGCTCAGTCCCACTCTTCCCTAACTCTTCCGAGCTTGTATCCTTCGCTGCGGATCAGTGCGGGAACCGGCTCGCTGGCTCCGGGAGGCGTAAGCGACGTGACAACCGTATGGATAGTGCGTCCGTGGTCGGCAAGGACGAATTTCACCACGATGATCGCGCCGGGAGTACTCGCCCCGGTAAGCTTGTTGACCAGTGGCGGGTTGTTAATCGTGAACGTCCCAGTGCAGTCCTGATGAACGGCGTAGCTTCCCTTTTCTTCTGTGTGGAACCCCGTAACCGGGTCCGAAGGGGGAACTCCCGGGGGCGCGGGAGCGTTCGGACTGGAAAGCACGAAATCGACCTGCCAAAGATTACCCGCCCCGTCGAAATGGGTCATGGCGACTCCCTCGCGTTGCACAGCAATGGAGTTGCCTGGACCTACCCAGAACGTTCCGGAGACCGTGAACGCATAGTCGCCGTGCAACGTGGTCTGGCTGCAGCCGTCGTTGTCCTGTGCTCTGGTAGAACTACCCAGAAACAGCACAGCCAGTGCGCACGTAACCGCGAGCTTCAACAAATTGGTTTTCATACTTCTTTCCTCCACCATCATCGGATTGCCGGGCGTCCCGGCGTGGCGGCGATACTGCCCGCCGAGCGCCCCGCATGGCAATGGAGGGCGGCTGAAGTTTGCCTGAAGATTCCCTGAACCTGCAACTCCTTGCGGATCTGGGGACTACGGCGAGATCCGATGGTAATCTGTGGTTAGCCTCCCGACATTTCAATCCCATTCCGTGCTTTGTGCCGACCTTACATCCGAGTAACATGGGGCGCTAAATCGGCGTGCCCGCGATGCCCAGCGAAATCATCCGTTTCGAGGACTACGAACTCGACCCCACCGTCTTTGAGCTAAGGCGCGCCGGCAGCGTTGTGCGGCTCGAACGCATCCCCTTTCAATTGCTCCTACACCTGGCGCAGAGCCGCGAGCGGGTCGTAACCAGGGAGGAAATCCTGGAGGCCATCTGGGGGAAAAACGTCTTCGTGGATGCGGACAATAGCATCAACACAGCTGTCCGCAAGATTCGCCAGGCGCTAAAGGACGATCCCGACAACCCGCGGTACGTGCGGACCGTGCCGGGTAGGGGGTATCGCTTCGCGGCCGAGATCGCACCTGCCCCTGCGGCACTACCTCCTCCACGACAAGAAGTTGCAGCCCCTCCGCCACCGGGTCCTCCCGCGAGAGGCAAGCCAATGCCCCGATGGATCATCTTTGGCGTTCTGGCAGCCGTCCTCATCGTGGCCGCTCTTGTTGCTCGCCCGCATGTTCTGCGTCCTTCCGGGGCCGCGTCGCCAAAAATCATGATTGTGGTTCTACCTTTCTTGAACTTGAGCAACAACCCTCAGGAAGACTTTTTCGCCGATGGCATGACCGAAGAAATGATCACGCAGCTAGGGAGCCTCGACCCACAGCGCCTTGGTGTGATCGCCCGAACGTCTTCGATGCAATACAAAGGTGCACACAAAAGTGCGGAGCAAATTGCCAGGGAACTTGGAGTGAAGTATCTGCTGGAAGGCAGCGTGCGCCGTGAAGGCGAACGCGTTCGTGTCACCGCCCAACTCATCCAGGCCAGCGACCAGACCCATGTGTGGGCCGGCGATTTTGATCGCGATCAAAGTGGCGTACTCAAGTTGCAAAGTGACGTGGCTCTGGCCATCTCCAGCAAGATCGACTTGACGCTCTCGCCCCCGGCGCGCGCGCGTCTTAGCGAAGCGCCGGCGCTGAACGCGCCAGCTCATGAAGCTTATCTTCAGGGACTCCACGACTGGGATCTGCGCACAAAGCCTGCGGCGGTGCGGGCCATCGCGGAGTTCCAGCACGCTATTGCTCTCGACCCCAACTATGCCCCTGCGCACGCCGCGCTCGCCCGCGCCTACAGCCTGGCTCCCGTCGTGGACGCGATGTCCTCCATGGAGTCCATGCCCAAAGCAAAGGAGGCTGCCCTCCGTGCGATTGCCTTAGACCCGTCGCTCGCCACCGGGCACACCACGCTCGGGTTTGTGAAAGCCCATTACGAGTTCGACTGGACAGGAGCGCAACGCGAATATTTGCGAGCCCTCGACTTGAATCCGAACGATGCCTATGCGCATATGTTCTATTCCAATAGCTATCTCTCGCCGCTCGGCCGTCATGCGGAAGCCATCGAAGAAATGCAGAAAGCCATAGCGATTGATCCATTCTCCGCGCCTGTTGAATCTTTCCTGGGCCGAACCTACATTTGGTCCCGGCAATACGATAAGGCGTTGGCGCAATTCCGCAAATGCGCCGAAATGTTTCCCGGTTTCGCGATTGATCACGAACGTATCGCTCAGCTTCACGCCTTTATGGGCAGATTTGACGACGCCATCTCCGAAGACACGAAAGCCCGGCTGCTTTCCGGGGAGGATCAGAAGTCGGCGCTGCAAAAGGAGGCGGCCTTGCGGCATGCCTGGGCCACGAGCGGCCCGCAAGGCTACTGGAAGAAACTTCTGGAATTGACACGAATGCCAGACAATCCACCCGAAACATACCTTTCGCTTGTTGGCACCGCGACTATCTATGTGCAACTCGGGGAGAAGAGTAAGGCCTTGGAATGCCTCGAAGAGGCTTACGAGCAGCGCTCGCTGGCGATGACGGAGATTGCTATCGAACCGGCTTTCGATTCGCTCCGGTCCGATGCAAAGTTTCAGAATCTCTTACATCGAGTCGGCTTGAACTAGCGAAATTACTTTTGATTATTCTGGAGCTGTGTTTTCTCTGTAAGCGTTTCTGTTTTTACGCCAGCGCTTCCAGAAAATACGTGAACATGCGATATCCGGCGATATAGCTGAACGGCGCCAATTCCAGCGAATAGTGCCCTACCGGCAATTCCAGCGTACGCGGTTCGGCACCATGCCGCCGCAGCGAAGAAAGCATTTCGTGCGTCAATTCCGGCAAAAACGTAGGGTCGTACTTCCCATAGACCATGAACGTGTTCCTTCCCGCGCCGCGGCCGCGTTCGACGTACGGCATCGGGCTGATGGGCGCCCAAAATTCTCGCAACTCTTCCACGCTTACTTCGTGGCGAAGCGCTTCCCACACATGATTCGTCGTCATACCCTGGCTGACCACATCGGCGAAATACGTAGACACGTGGAAGAAGCCGCCAGCTCGCACGCGTTTGTCGTGTACCAGCGTTATGTATCCCACCGACGAGCCGATGCTGGTGCCCAAAATCCCCAGCCGGTGATAGCCGCGCTGCTCCAGCCAACTTAAGCATGCGCGCGCATCCTGCACGGCTTGGCGGTTCGCATGCAGCGTCAGACCTATGTTTGGTCCCACCAGTTGATCGGCGCGCTCGTGTCCCTCGGCCATGCGGCGGTCGTGATACGGCAGGCTCATCTTCATCGCCGAGATGCCCATGCGTTGCAACCAGTGGCAAAGCGCCACCTGGCCGAGCCACTTGGCGTTCCAGTTCGGAAGGATCAGCACCGCCGGCCCAATCTTTTTGCCCGGAAAGAACTGCGCATGCACGGTGTTGTTTTCCGGCCAGGGCGATTCGACCGTGCTGGTGAACGTCAGCACATTATTTTCGTCCAAGCGATAGTCGCGCACCTCGCGCGTGGCGTACCACTCATCGCTCTTCGCGATCGCCTCTTGCGCATACTGACGCACAAATGAGCGCGGATCATCGTGCGCGACACTACCGTTGATGTGCTCCAAGCCCCACTCGAACGGCCGAACCATGCGGTTGTCGTCGGTGGTCCATCGCCGGTGCTCGTACCGGCGGATCGCGTGCTCATACCAGCTCATTGCCATATGTAAACAGTGTAGCGAACCGTGCCGTCACCCGCATCCCGCCGTGTCCCTGCGCAATCCTGTAGCGCACCCCTTGCGGGCCTGAGCCACAGGATCTTAGGCTTTAGTTTCACGTTAGCCATGGGACACGCGTATCGCGCGCGCGCATTGAGGCTCCCCCTCGCCTGTGGCACATTCAATGCTGTGATTCCCTTTTTCTTCTTCCTGTTCGGCATTTCGCATCGGCAGCTTCCTGAATGTCTGTATCTCCCGCATTCCGGAGGGCCTTTCCATTGTTTCGCCCGGTTCTCGTTGTCCCCGCTGCTTGAATCCGATTAAGCCCTACGACAATGTTCCGATTCTTGGCTGGATCTGGCTGCGCGGCAAATGCCGTAATTGCCGCCTGCCGATTTCGCCGATGTATCCCATCATCGAGTTTCTGACGGGCGCATTCTTCGTCCTCACCTACTACAATTTCGGCTTGACCCTTTCCACCTTCAAGTTCCTGATCTTCGGTTGCCTTCTGATCATTCTGATCGTCACCGACCTGCGCGTACGCATTCTGCCCGACGCCATCAACTGGCCCGGCTTCGGCATCGGCTTGGCCTTTGCAACACGCGTACCTCCTGACGATCCCACCGGCATGGCGTTGCTCCTCCGGCTTCAGGGTTCTTTCGACCTCGGCTATTTTCACACCCACCCAGCGGCACGAGTTCATCTCAACACTCTTTTCAATGTTCTGGACGCTCTCCTCGGCGCGGCCTTCGGGAGCCTGCTGCTTCTCGGAGCTGCGGCGCTCTACAAACTGGTGCGCAAACGGGAAGGCATGGGCATGGGCGACGTCAAAATGATGGCTATGGTGGGCGCTTTCCTTGGAGTGCGAGACACATTTCTCACCATTTTCTTCGGGCACCTTGCTCGGCAGCGTCGCGGGAATTGCGCTCGTCGCCGCACTCTATGTGTTCGGCTGGAAGAAGGAACTTGCGGAGCGGGCGCATCGTCGTGGCTTGGGTCATCTGAGTGCCCTCCGCTGGACCCTTGCCTCGCAGTACCACTTGCCCCTTGGCACCTTCCTAGGAATCGCGGCCTTTCTCGTGGTCTATGCCATGCCGTGGATCCTTCGCCGTATCTTCGAATAACGCTTCCCGCGTTAATTCTTTCGCACCTCCTCGTCCCGTCCCGCTTTCCAAAGCGGTACAATGCCTGCAGGCGTTCAATTTGCCCTGGGAGCCCCCTGCCCGCCCCCAATGTTCAACCGGGGGCCTGCTCCGGTGGAGGTAGATCAACATGCGTCGACACTCACTCTTGCGGATGGCCTCATTTTTGGCCCTCGCTGGTTTCGCGGCTTTCGCCGCCCCAGCACAGCAGTCTCCCGACCAACAATCGTCTGATCCGGTAGCCGATGCAGCGCGCAAAGCGCGCGCCGAGAAGCAAGCCGCGGCCAAGCCCAAAAAGGTCTATACAGACGACGATTTCGCCTCCAAAAAGACGGCCCCAGCGGCGCCTGCTGCCAGTACGGGCGGCGACCAAGCCTCGGCCACGCAGGCAGCCACGGATGCTACAGCCGCAACGAGCGCGTCAGCGACAGACGATCCCAAGAGCGAAGCGTACTGGCGCAAGCGCTTTCAAGTTGTTCGCGACAAAATCGCTAGCTCCGAAAAGGAACTGGATGTCCTCCAACGCGAACTCAACAAGGATCAAGTGCAATATTACAGCGACCCTCAGAAGGCCCTGATGCAGCAGTACGATCGCAAAGACATCAACGACAGAACCGCCAAGGTCGATGCGAAGAAAAAAGAGATCGATGATTTGAAAAAGCAATTGAGCGACATGGAAGATGAACTCCGCAAGGCCGGCGGCGACCCAGGTTGGGCGAGATAACGCAGTTTGTAGTTTTAAGCACCCGAACCCGGTAAATCGATCATCCCTGGTTTCGACCCCGTTCGAAGCGATAGGCCTGCCAAGGTGGCGGGTCTCGCAGTTTTCCGCTTGCTGTAAACAACAAACAATCCATTGACTGTCGTTGGATAGACGCTTTGGCAGGCCTGTGTTTCGGAATTGCGTTGTAACAGAGACGAGGACCTAACTTAAGGGCTTTCGTTTCCTGATCGCTGACACCTGATATCGGATTGCGACAACGGCGCGACGGGCTTGACTGCGAACTGATAACTAAAATCCGGCAACTGCCTCAATTGACCGGCCCCGTGCACTCGGCCGATTCCAACCCATCGTAAATTTCCAAGCCTTCGCGCAGCGCATCGGTGCCTTTCTCCAGCGCTTGCAGCGCCACGTGTTCCGATTCCTTGGCCACGATGTCCAAACAGCTCTGCATCGCAGTTTCGTCGGAAAGAATTCCCGTATCCAGCATTGCCACCATGCGCTCGATGGCGCACTCCTGAATCATTTGGAGGGCTTCTTCCACCGGGACCTGCTCCAGGCACAGGTCGCAAGCCATCCCTGCGAGCACATCGCCCAGTCGGCTAGCCCGGATGCGCACTTTCAGTTCTTGCGTGGCGATCGTTGCGCGCGTATCAGTCCTGCTTCCCGTACCCGTTGTGAGACTCGTCGCGGTCTTCATTTCTGGCCCCCACCCGGCATGGTTCCCGGTAGGGAGAGACTACTGAGCCCCGCGCCGCGCCACAATAGTCCGGTCGTATTAGTCAATACATCCCAACGCACAATCCACAGGCGCGCTTTTCGGGCACCCGATACACCTGCGGCACGTCCAACCGGCCACGCTGCCCAAGACGAGGCTTGCCAGACAGCCTTCCGGCCCGGCGGAGCCCCCGCGGTGCGGTGTGTGAAATGTTTGTTGACTGGTACTTTTGCCAGTTCCCTTTGCGGCAACTAACCCCTACTCTCGCCTCAAGTAACCCAAAGAGAGGATCCGGCCGAACCCCAATTACCCCCGAAGCGAGGCACCCAATGCCTCAAATACTTCGTAGATCTCAGTCGGGTCCTCTCATCTGATTCGTTCACTTTCCTTCACTTTAGACGGCCGCGCTCATTGGGCGCGGTCGCGCGAATACCGCCAAACCCAGCAAGAGCGCGATGCAGCACCATGCAAACCAGTTCCCGGCTCGCGAATAAAACGTGACCTCGTGCCGCACCGGCACTGGCGTGAGGATTGTCGAGAAAGGTGCCGCAGCTGTGCTCCGTTCGGCTAGCACGCGCCCTCGGCTGTCGCTGACGCTCAGAATGCCGTGTCTGGGAGCGCGCGCGATGCTGAAGCCGTCTTCGACACCGCGCAAAATCGCCATGCGCCCGTGCAGCCATCCATCGGCGTCAAAATCCCAAGCCGGAACCAAAAGCAGGCCCACTCCGTCGCGGCCATATTCCCGGCTCAGTGCGGGGAAATCCATGTCTTTGCAGATGGTGACGCCCCATAGACCGCTGGGTTGTTGCAGCACCGTTCGCGAGCTCCCAACCGTGAACTTCGATTCGAACGGAGGCAGCATGTGGTGCTTTTCGTAGATGCGCGGGGAGGCAGTCCCCGGTGTGTAGATGCGCGCCTCGTTTAGCCATTCCTTGGGCGCCTGGCGAGCCACGCCGACTACTACCTCGCTGCCGGAAGCGGACGCCGCGGAAGCGAAGAGATCGTCCACTGCTTTGATATTTTCGTCCTGCACCACAACAATCTTCTCTGGAGCCACCACTACTTGCGCGCCCTTCTTCAACAGCGTTTGCACCTGCGCGGCATACTCCGACATCAAGCGCTGCGCATCTTCCGGCTTCGAGGGCATTATGTTTTGCGGCAAATCAGAAGCCAGCAATCCCACCGAGACCCACTCAGCTTTTTGCGGCGCATGCAAACGCCATTCCCCGAAGCCGATCACCGCCAAAAGAAAAATCGCAACTCCCACCGCTAACCAGCCTTTTTCGCGGCTGGTGCCGTATCCCGAGGAAAGCGCAGCCACCGTCGCGGCGAACAGCATCATGCAAAAGCTCATTCCCCAGATGCCTGTCAACGACGCGATCTGCAGTATGGGGAGAAAATTCATCTGGCTATAGCCGAGATTGCCAAACGTGCTGTGAATCGAGTTCATCGCCAGCACGTATTCGTAAGAGACCCAGAACGCCGCGAAGCCCACCGAAGCCGCTGCCACTCTTCCTGCTCTCAGCCATCGCCGGAACAACAGCACGCCTAAACCAAAGAAGCACCCCGGGAGAATCAGGAATGCCAACACCGCTACCAGTGGCACCTGCAGCACATTTCGGAACACTCCCCACATGTTCAGGCTGCCCAGGAACCACGCGGCCAAGGCAACAAAGAAGGCCCTGGGGGCAGACGAGCGCGCCGCGACGAACAGCACGGGAATCGGCATCAGCCAGGTGAGCCACCAGTGCGGATGCAAGCCGGTTCCGAAGAATAGGGCGAGCGACGAGCAGACGATGCCGCCAATGACCCATCCGATTGAAACATTCTTCGCCCCTGAGTCCACGCAGAGTTCTCCTGATGGAGAGACGCAAACGCTCCCCAAATTGTTCCTTCATAAATATTACTTCGTTTTTGGATTTGTCGTGCGCTTCGGCCGCTCCCGCCGCGCCCTTTCCTCTAGCTGCCGAACAAATTTCGCTACCCGGCGCTCCAGCGTGGCTTGCTGTTTCACCGCCGTCAGATAGCGCACGATCTGCCTTCGCAAGGCCGTGGTCATGCTTCGAAAAGCCGCCTGCGCCTTCGGTGCGTTTCGCAAGGACAAAACCAGGAAAGGTGGCAGGATCGGTTCGCGTGGCTCGTCATCGCGCTCGATGGCGATCTCCACGAAAGCCCCGGCATCGATTCGCAGTTTCTTTCGAATGTCGCCGTGGATGGCTACCCGGTGACACCCTCTCCCTCGTGAAACCATGGTGGTCCGCAATGCAATCCCCTCGACCGTGCCGCGTACTGGCACGTGCGCCTCGCGCACCGACATCTTCCGCGTAACATCCGCCGGAACGTCCACGTACCGGATCAAGCCAACCTTATAAATCCTGCTGGAAAAAATATGAAGAGAATCTTCCACGAGCGCATCATACCGCAAAGAGATTCCGGGACGATCGTTTTCGCCGGGGCTGTATTCATTCGGCAAGAGGCCTCGTCATTTTCGATTGACTTCGCCGCCAAAAGACGAATACTAGACAGGCCCACCGGAGACGCACAGCGCCGCCGCGTCCTTCTCAGTCAGATCTGATTTCATCGGAGTTTTCGCATGTCTGAATCGGGCAGGGGAAAGTGCGCGTGGGTTGGGTGTGTTGAGCTTTCTGAGGCCGAGATTGCCGAACGCCCGCTCTGTTCTCGGCACTTCTATCTCGTGGCACAGCGTCGGCTCTCCGCTCTTCTTGGCTTGTTGTCTGACGACACGCCGGACCGCACGCTGTCGCCAGATGTTCAACGATTTCTTGCCGAACTTGTCAGCGAAACCGAAACCCTCACTTCACAATCCCAGCGACTCACTCCGGAACGGCTGGAAGAACTCCTCAAGCTTTCCGTAAAAGCCGCGGAAGTCCAAAAAATGATGCAGGGTCCAACCTGACTGCGCCGCCGGCGTCGGGCGTCACTCCGGCGAATCACCCACAACTAGGGTCGCACCGCTACGTGCAGAGCTACCGAATCTAGTGTCATCAGCTGGTAGCGAACCGGCGAATATCCCACCTGGCGCATCAGCCAGGCCAGCTCATCGGGGCGAAAAAAACGCGCCACAGACTTTGGCAAGTAAGCGTAGGCGGCGGCGTCACCGGAAATGACCCCTCCGATCTTCGGCAGGATTCTCTGGCAATAGAACCTGTACAGCTGCCCGACCACGCCAGGGGCGGGTTCCGTGAATTCCAGAATTCCCAACGTTCCCCCAGGTTTCAAAATACGGAAAATTTCGCGTAATCCGGCTTCGTAGTTGGCCAGGTTGCGAAAGCCAAAAGCGGCGGTCACCAGGTCAAAAGAACCATCGGCGAAAGGCAGGCTGAGCGCGTCCGCCTCCAGAAACGAAATGTGGCGCTTCTGCGCTCCCGGCAGCGCGTTTTTCTGGTTTGCTCGAAGCAGCATCGTGTGCGAGAAATCCGCACCCACGATGCGCGCTTTCGCGTCTCGCGACAGCGCAAATGCCAGATCGCCCGTTCCGCAGCACAGGTCCAGCACAACCGCATCCGCCCGGTCGAGAATCGGCCGTAACTCGCGGGAAGTTCGCGCGCGCCAACGTTGGTCCATCTGCACCGATAGAAGGTGATTCAGCAGGTCATATCGCGGAGCGATGCGCGTAAACATTTCGCGTACTTTGCGGGAAGCATCTTGCTCTGAGGTCGCTCCTTCCGGTTTCGTGCCCGTCGGCAGCGACGCCTGCTCAATCATGACGTTTCCCAAGCTCGCTGGCCGAGCCACGCAGGCACTGCGGCGCGCAACGCAGGATGCACAGCACCACTTTTTCCCGGATGCCGTCATACGATCCTGCCCGGCCAATCCGCGGCGCCAGCACGAATCGCAGCTTCCCTGCCCGGACTTTCTTATCGCAACGCATGAATTCCAGAAGCCGTTGCGGCTGAATTCTCGGCCACTCCGGTAAAGTGCCGATGCGCCGCGTCAGCGCCACGATTCGCGAGACCGCATCCGGCGGCGTATCGATCGTTTCGTGCCCCAGCAGAGCCGCGCACATCATGCCCCAGGCAACTGCCTCGCCATGCTGAAACCGTTTGTACTGCGTTGCCGATTCCAGCGCGTGGCCGAAGGTGTGGCCAAAATTCAGCGTCTCACGTAAGCCGGATTCCTTCTCGTCGCGACTCACCACCTGCGCCTTGATTTCAATCGAGCGCCGGATGATGTGCGCCAGCGCCGCCGCATCGCGCTTCAGAATTGCGTCCATGTTCTTTTCGAGAAACGCAAATAGTCTTGCGTCGGCAATTACTCCATACTTGATCACTTCGGCCAGGCCCCCGCGAAACTCGCGTTCCGGAAGCGTCCGCAGCACCTCGGGATCAACCAGGACGAGCCTCGGGGGATAGAACGCGCCCACCAGGTTCTTGCCCTCGGGCAGGTTCACGCCGGTTTTCCCGCCAATCGAACTATCCACCTGCGCCACAACCGTCGTCGGTATCTGCACGAACGCAACGCCTCGAAGATACGAGGCAGCCACAAATCCGGCGACGTCTCCGGTGACTCCCCCGCCTGCCGCAATCAGCAGCGATTGGCGGTCCGCACCCGCCTTTATCAGTGACCGCGCCAGCTTCTCCACAGTACTCAGATTCTTTGCCGATTCGCCGTCGTCCATCAAATGGATGTGTAGCTTCCTGCGCCCCGGGAATCCGCGGCGAAGTGATGCTCCCAGGCATTTCCACACGGTAGGTGCGGTAATGACATGCAGGCTGGAAAATTTCTCCAGTTCCGCGATTTCTACAGCGACGCGGCGCAGCAGCCCACGCTCGCATTGCACGGAATAATCTCCCGCGGCAGAACGGACGCGAATCGGGCGTGGCGATTTCATTGCAGTGAATGGTTCCATCCAATGTAGCACAGACGCGCGCGGCCCTCGAAAAGCGGGCAACATTTCCGCAACGCTCACGGTTCGTCCGGCATCGCTCGCCGGGAGAGGCGAACTTCCTACGGGCGAGCCTGCAGCTTCACCGTGCTTCTACCAGATGACTACGCGGTCTGGCGGGGCGAGGTATAGCTTGTCTCCCGCTTGAACCGGGAAAGAGGCGTACCAGGAATCGAGATTGCGCGCCGTATCTGCCCGATATTGCGCAGGGGCATGCGGATCCGTCAGAACTTGCTGGCGGAGCGCCGCCTCGCGCGTTTTGGATGTCCAGTTTTGGCCAAAGGCAATGAAGAATTGCTGATCCCCGGTGAAGCCGTCCTGTGCAGCCGCGGCTTTGCCCGCGAGGGAGGCGTGGTAGCCGTCGTACGCCGCGGAAAGCCCTGCGAGGTCGGCGATATTTTCAGCGATGGTTTGTTTCCCGTTTACGCTGATATCCGGAAAGGGTTTGTAACTGTCGTACTGCGCGACAAGTGTTGCGGCGGCAGCCTCGAAATGGGCGAAGTCCGCCGGCTTCCACCAATCGCGCACCCTGCCTTGGGAGTCGAACGCGCTACCTTCGGTGTCAAAAGTGTGACTGATCTCGTGTCCGATCACCGAGCCAATGGCGCCGTAATTGAACGCCGCCGGGGCCTGCGGATCGAAAAATGGCGGCTGTAGAATAGCCGCCGGGAAGTTCAGCGCGTTTTGCAGCGGCAGGTTCACCGCGTTTACCGTTTGCGGGGTCATGGACCATTCCTTGCGATCCACTTGTTTGCCTAGGCGGCCCACTTCGCGGTGATAATCAAAAAGACCACCGCGCCAGATATTGCCAAAAATATCGTCCGCGCTTACCTCATACCCAGAGTAGTCCTGCCACGTTTCCGGATACCCGATTCCCACATACAGAGTGGTCAACTTGGCTTGCGCTTCCGCCTTGGTTGCGGGATCCATCCACGAGAGCGCTTCAATCCGCTTACGAAATGCAGCGGTGATGTTTGCCACCATTGCCTGCGCTTGCGCCTTGGCTTCCGGTGAGAAGTATCGTTGCGCATAGATTTGCCCGACCGCGTCTCCAAGCAAGGCGTTAACTGCAGCCACCGCGCGCTGCCAGCGAGGACGCTGTTGTGGCGTTCCCGTGAGCGTCTGGCCGAAGAAAGCAAAACGTTCGTCCGCAAACGCTTTCGGTAGCACACCGCCGTACGCCTCGATCAGGTGGTAGGCTAGCCAATCTTTCCAAACTTCGAGGGGAGTTGAAGCTACCAGGGCGGCCTCACCGGCAAAGGCACTGGGCTGCCACACAATGAAGCTGGACTGTCCGCCAAGACCTGCGGCTCGGAAATATTCGCTCCAATCGAGTCCCGGCGCCTTGGCAGAAAAGTCGGCCTGTTTCCAAGTGTTGTTAGCCTTGTGAATGTCCTCGTTGTCGGCAAGGCTCAGATGTTTTTCGGCGATGGCGTGCTCTAGATCCACGATGCGTTTCGCGCGAGCATCCGTATCGGTGAATCCCGCCAACCTGAGCATCGCAGCGACGTGCGACTGATACTTGCTGCGAATCTGGCGCATGCGCTCGTTGTCCGCCAGGTAATACTCGCGGTCGGGAAGTTGCAGTCCACCCTGCAACAAATAGGCGGCGTAGTGCTCGGAGTCATTGAAGCCGGGTGCGACCCACAATCCAAAAAGATTGTGGGTATGAAAATTCGTATTGTTCAGGGCGTCGACGTCCGCTCGGAGGGTTTCGCCGAGGGCTCGCGCCAATTCACGCTGGTCATGGATTGCGGCAATCGCTGCGAGGTGTGAACGGAGCGGCTCGATTCCCTTCGCTTCAATCGTGGACTCGTCCATATACGAGTTGTAAAGATCGGCGATTTTGCGGGCGTTAGAACCAGCCGATGGTGCGCTCTTGGCGGCTTGCGCAATCAGATCAGCGGTGCGTTTGTTGCTCAAGTCGGCGAGGGAAGAAAATACGCCGATGCTCGCGCGGTCCGGCGGAATTTCGGTTCGCTTGATCCACGCGCCATTGCTGTACAGATAGAAGTCATCGCCAGGCTTCACCGAGCTGTCCATATGCTCGACGGCGATGCCGTGCGTCTCCTGCTTTTGGGCGTCCTGCGCGCTGGCAGGAACTATCGAGAGAGCCAGAATGCAACTTGCCGCCACCTTGGCGACCAGACTGAAAAAATGGTGTGTGATTCGCATCCAAGGCGCTCCAGAAGCCGGCGCGTTTGGGTCACAGCCGGCCAATTGAAATGAAAACAGTATAAAAGAGATGGTAGCACGATGACTCGTCTCAGCTTGTCCAGCACCGCAGCGTCGCTCACGATCGTTCCGTTCCACAGAACGGCACGTCAGCATGCAAATTTCGTCATTTGCCATATCCCATGGGTACTGCGGTAAAATCAATAGCTTATGATCGCTGTGAACGAAGTCACCATGCGCTTTGGCTCACGCATCCTCTTTGAGGACGTGACCACCACTTTTATGGCTGGCCGACGCTATGCCATCTCCGGCCCCAACGGCGCCGGCAAATCCACCTTCATGAAAATTCTGACCGGCGAGATCGATCCGACCAAGGGTAATATCACGCGCCCGAAGAAAATGGGCGTCCTGCGCCAGGACCAGTTTGCCTTCGACAAATTCCGCGTCATCGACACCGTCATCATGGGCAATGCCGCGCTCTGGAAGGCCTTGGAGGAGCGCGACGCCCTTTACGCCAAGCCTCACGACGACCTGACCAACGAAGACGGCATGCGCCTCGGCGAACTGGAAGGCATCGTCGGCGAAGAAGGCGGCTATACCGCTGAAGCCGATGCTGGCGTGCTTCTGGACGGCCTGGGTATCGACGCCGCACTCCACGAGCGGCACATGGGCGAGCTGCAGGGCGGCCAAAAGGTCCGCGTCCTGCTGGCGCAAGCACTCTTCGGCAATCCCTCGGCACTGCTGCTCGACGAACCCACCAACAACCTGGACCTCGACTCCGTTCACTGGCTCAAGGAATACCTCTGCGAGTATCACGGCGTGCTGATTGTCATCTCTCACGATCGCCATTTCCTGAATAGCGTTTGCACTCACACCGCCGACATCGATTACGAAACCATCATCATGTATCCCGGCGGCTACGACGACATGGTGCTGGCAAAAACCCAGATTCGTGCGCGCATGGAGGCTGACAACGCCGTCCGCGAAAAAAAGATCGCCCAGCTGAATGAGTTCATCGCCCGCTTTTCCGCCGGCACGCGTTCTGCCCAGGCCACTTCGCGCAAAAAGGAAGTAGAACGCTTGCAGACGTCGGAGCTCGCGCGATCCAACATTCAGCGCCCCTACATTCGCTTCGGCACCGAGCGCCCCTCTGGCCGGCTTCCGCTCGAGGTCAAGCGGCTGACCAAGTCCTACGACGGCCTGAAAGTCATCCATCACTTTTCCGCCAGTATCACTCGTGGCGAGAAGATCGCTCTTACCGGACGGAACGGCGCCGGTAAATCCACCATGTTGAAGTCGCTGCTGCACAACGCCGGTGACTTCATCGGCTCCGCGGAGCGCGAGTTTCCCGTCGATTCCGGCAACGTAGTCTGGGGCCACGAAGTCACGGTCGGATATTTCCCTCAGGACTTCGGCTACACCATCGACAAGAGCAAGGGCATTACGGCGCTGGAATGGCTCTGGCAGTTTTGGCCCCAAGCCACACAGGAGGAAATCCGCGGCTACCTCGGCCAGATGCTTTTTAGCGGCGAAGACGCACTGAAGCCTACGGCGGCCCTTTCCGGTGGTGAATGCGCGCGCCTGATTTTCTGCCGCCTGATGATTCAGAAACCGAACTTCCTTGTGCTCGACGAACCCACCAACAACCTGGACTTGGAAGCCATCAACGCTCTCAACATCGCGCTTCAGAAATACGAAGGCACCCTCCTGCTCGTCACGCACGACGAGGATGTACTCGACGAAGTGGCCACCCGCATCTGGCATTTCAAGGATGGCAAGATCGAGGATTTCCGCGGCACCTACGAGGAATTCCTCCACGCCGCAAGCAAAGCCGCCGCACAGGTCCCGGCAAAGCGTTAAACCCCGGCCGCCCACGCAATCCCCCGCCTCAGCAAACTGAAAATGTTGTGACGAAATCCTTCGTGCTACCATACGGGTGCCTGCTGAAGGCACCTCATGACGCTTTCCCAAAAGATTTATCACGTCGATTACGCCGTTGTTGGCTCCGGTGTCGCAGGCGTTCGCGCGGCCATTGAATTGAGCCAGGCCGGCTCTGTTCTGGTGCTCGCCAAATCGGATCTGAGCGAGTCGGCAACCGCTTACGCGCAGGGCGGCATCGCCGTGGCCCTCAGCGACGAAGACGAAATCGGGCTTCACGAGCAGGACACCATCAACGCTGGAGACGGCCTATGTACTCCCGAAGCCGTCGCTCTTCTCGTCGAGGAAGGTCCCAAGTACATCACCCAACTCATCGAATGGGGCACGGAATTCGATCGCTCCGGAACCAAGCTCGCTTTTACACGCGAAGCCGCGCATAGCCGCTCGCGCATTCTCCACGCTCACGGCGATTCCACGGGACGCGAAATCAGCCGCGCGCTGCTGGCGCGCGCGCACACCATTCCCCATCTGCATCTGCGCCCGCACGCTTTCACCACCGAACTTATCCTGGACAATGGCCGCGCCGTTGGCGTGCGCTTCATTGATGAAAACGATGGTTCGCTGCACGAGTTGCGCGCCGGCGCTGTTCTGTTGGCCACCGGAGGTCTTGGTCAACTTTTTCGCGAGACCACTAATCCGGAAGTGGCAACTGGCGACGGCATGGCCATTGCCTACGAGGCGGGCGCCGTTCTCTCGGACATGGAGTTCGTGCAGTTCCATCCCACCGCGCTTGCGATTAAAGGCGCGCCACGATTTCTGTTGAGTGAAGCGCTGCGCGGAGAAGGCGGGATTCTGCGCAACGTCAATCTGGAACGCTTCATGAAGCGCTATCACGAGGCGCAGGAACTTGCTCCGCGCGACGTTGTGGCGCGAGCGATTACTTCGGAAATGATCAAGACCGACAGTCAGCACGTCTATCTGGACATGACCGCCAAGTCCAGGGAATTTCTCGAAAAGCGTTTCCCGCGTATCTTCGCTACCTGTGCGGGATATGGTCTCGATCTTGCCAGCGATCTGGCCCCGGTCAGTCCCGCTGCGCACTTTATGATGGGCGGCGTCAAAACTGATCTTTGGGGACGCACCAGCGTGCCGGGCTTGTACGCAGCCGGCGAAACGGCTGCCACCGGCGTTCATGGGGCCAATCGCCTAGCAAGCAATTCGCTGCTCGAAGGCTTGGTGTTCGGCGCGCGTGCAGGCGACGCCATGATGAAAGACGCGCCCGGATCGAAGAAAAATGCCGGCCATCTTCCCGGCAGCCTCGCGCCCAAGACCTGGAACCAGGCGGAGGGAAAATCCGCAGCGGCGAAGAACAAGCCTGTCGCTTCCGAAGCCCTGCAGAATCTTCGCGACGCGATATGGAAGCGCGTTGGTATTTTGCGGAATGGTAAGGATCTGAAAGCGGTCCTCGAAACCCTGAAGACAATGGCGGTGCCGCAATCGACAAAAAACGGCCGCGCCGATCACGAGCTGAAAAATCTACACGCGCTGGGCTCGTTGATCGCCCGCTCAGCGCTGGCGCGCGAAGAAAGCCGCGGCAGTCACTACCGCTCCGACTTCCCCTACCGCAATGACGACGATTTCCAAGAACACTCCGTGATTACCAAGGACCGCGACGTCAGCTTTCCGAAATAATCCAAGTTGTTGATGGTTTCCGTGACGACGTCATCCTGAAGGCGCGCCGTTTGCGCCTGAAGGATCTCAATGGGCCCTGCGGAGAGGCGAGCAAAGGTGCGTTGCTCTTACTGCTGTTGTAGCTGCTTGATCGTTTCCAGGATGACATATCCAACAATAGCCAGGCTCTTGGGACTGATCTTGTCCATTGTGTCCTGCGGCGTGTGCCAATAGCCCGTGGAGGTGTTCAGATTGATCAGATCCACCGACGGTACCTTGCGGCTCAAGAATGACAAGTGATCGTCAGAGACCCCCAGTATCTCCTCGTTCACAAAAATATTCTGATAGCCCAATTGCGCCGCAATTTTCCATACCAGTTCATTGAGCGACTTGGTTGAGTTTTCTTCCGGCTTCACCAACAGGTTATTGGCGCCCACCAGGTCCGCCAATATGAAAGCCCGGAGGTTCTTCAAATCTCCGCTAGCCGCCAGTTTCGCCGCCATTTGCCGGCTGCCATAACGATTATCGGGGTCCTTCCATTGCGGGTTGACAGCCTCTTCGCCATCGAAGAACGCGATCCACACCGCATACTTCTGCGGCGGCTGCTTACAAAGCAGTCTGGCCAATTCCATCATCACTCCGGTGGACGACCCGGCATCGTCCGCCCCCACAAAATTGTCCAGCCGCTTTGTGTCGTAGTGCGTGCCCAGCAAAATGATCCCCGGCTTCTCGCCAGGAATCTTCACCAGAAAATTTTTCATCGGCAAGCGGCCCGCCGGCGTGTCCGCGGAAAACGAATCCGTTTCCGCGGTGCAGCCATACGACTTCAGTTCCGCTTCCAGGTAATCCTGCAGTTTCGCGAGCGCGGGCGAACCAGCCGGCCGCGGACCGTAGCTCACCTGCTTGGCAACCTGGTCGTACGCGCGCTTGCCGTCGAATCCGCCGGTTTGGCCTGCGAAGGGAGCTTCCTGGCCGGCCTGCACGGGCGGCGTTCCCGCGACCGCACTCATGAACGGTGGTTCAGCTGCAGGTTTCGCCGCAGCCGATCCGCCGGATTTGCAGCCCAGCACAAGCGCCAAGCAAGCACAAACGATAAGCATACCCGCCACGGGCCGCGTCCAATGCATCCAGAATTTCATGCGGAAGTGCCAGCGCTTTCTGCCGCCAACCGCTTCTTCTTATTGCGCAGCACTACGGCGGATACGGCGATGCCTACAAAATAGAGTCCCACCATCGGCGCCATGAAGATCAGCATGGTCTGCGCATCGGGCGTCGGCGTGATGATTGCCGCGACAATCGCGATGATTGCGATGGCATAGCGGAAATTGCTCCACAGGAATTTCGGCGTCACGATTCCGAACAGCGTCAGAAAGAAAATCAGGATGGGCAACTCAAATACCAACCCCAACCCGAGCAAGACGATCAGAATTAAGTCAAAGTACTCGTTGATGCTTAGCAGCGGGGCCACCGATCCGCCAAATTGCTGGAAGCCCACCAGAAACCTCAACATGTATGGCAGGGTCACGAAATATCCGAAAGCAATTCCCGCCAAAAATAAAAATACCGTGGAAAACAGAAAGCCGGTCACAGCACTGCGCTCGTGTTTATACAGCGCCGGCGCCACAAACAACCAGATCTGATACAACACGAACGGCGAAGCCAACACCACTCCGATGTACACGCCAAGGGTGATGACCAGGTTCAGCGCGCCGGCGGGGTGGTTGTAATACAGCTTTGATTCAAAATGCGCATCCTTGAGCGCCTTCAGCATCGGCTCGTTGATGAATCGGATGACCTTCGGTGAAATGTACACGCCAATAAAGGCGCCGATGCCGATCGCGTACAGCGAATTGATGATCCGCTTGCGCAACTCCGTCAGGTGCTCAAAAAACGTCATTTGCCCGCCGGACTCTTCCAGGCGGGCGGCTAGTGAATGGTCAGGCTGGCTGCTGGTGGTCATGAGCGGGGGTGGAATCGCCGGAAGCGGATTCGGGTGGTTTCAAATCGGCGCTAGCGGCGCCATTTCCAGGTGCGGTTTCAGCGCTTGCTGCGTCTAATCGGGCGACAGCTTCGGTATCCGGTTTGATTACAGGTGCTTCGGTCATTCGTGTTTCGGGGAACGGCTCCGGCAGTGCTTCTGTTCCCGCAGGAGATCCCAGCGTGGCAGCGGGTTGGCTCTTTCCAATGTCATTCACGGCCGCAACAGCTTCGGCTGCCTGCTTGCGCAACTCCGCCACCCGGGCCTGGCGCTCTAGATCCCGCATTTCATCTTCAAAAGCGCTTCGGAAGTCCCCGGAGGCTTTGCGGAATTCGGCCATCAGTTTGCCCAGGCTGCGAGCCAGTTCGGGCAATTTCTGGGGTCCAAATACCACCAGGACAACCAGAAAGACCACAATCATGTGCGGAATGCTCAACATAGTTCGAAACGATCCAATTATGCCCTGTCTGCATCATAGAAAGGGTAGCCAACGGTGTCAAACGACACTTGTGAAATGTCATGTTACAATCAGATTTTAGGTCAATTGAGGGGTATCCATGAATCCAGAACGTCGCGGCCTCTTAGTAGTTATCGCCGTCCTGGCCATTTCGGCCATCCTTGGCGGCATCTATGGACCGTCCGTGCGAGCCACCAGTTCGTCCGCTGACGACACGCAAACCGCCGTCCGCGATTTCACCAAAGTTCTGGATGTGGTCCAGAGCAACTATGCCGAGCCGGTCGATGTGGACAAGACCGTGTACCAGGGCGCTATCCCCGGCATGCTTCGTATGCTCGATCCCCATTCGAATTTCTTTGATCAACGGCAATTCGCGCTCCTGCGCGAAGATCAGCGCGGCAAATACTATGGCGTTGGCATGGTCGTGGCTCCCCGCGACAATCGCACCGTCGTGGTCTCTCCCTACGTCGGAGCGCCTGCCTACAACGCGGGGCTGCGTCCCGGAGACGTCATCACCAAGGTCGATGACAAAGTGACCGACGGTTTGTCCACCACGGAAGTCGCCGACATGCTGAAAGGCCCCAAGGGCACCGTCGTGAAGATTACGGTTACCCGCGAAGGCTATACCGATCCGCTGGTGTTCACTGTCACGCGCGACGAGATTCCGCGGCACTCCGTCGACATCGCTTTCCTGATGAAGCCCGGCATCGGCTACATCAAGCTCTCTCAATTCAACGAGACTACCGACCGCGAAATCGCCGACGCTTTGAAGCAGCTTGGCGCGAATTCTCTCGATGGCGTTGTTCTGGATATGCGCGGCAATCCCGGCGGCCTCCTCAATGAAGCCGTCGCTGTCGGCGACATGTTCCTCGACAAGGGCCAGCTCATCGTCTCTTATCACGGACGCAATGCCCCGGAGCGCCGCTTCGTCGCCATCCGCGGCAATCAGGGCATGACCGTGCCGCTCGTAATTCTTGTGAACAATAACTCCGCCTCCGCCGCCGAAATCGTTACCGGCGCGGTGCAGGACCATGACCGGGGGTTGGTTGTTGGCGAAACCACGTTCGGCAAGGGCCTCGTCCAGACCGTCACACCGCTTTCAGAAAACACCGGCCTGGCACTCACCACTGCCCGTTACTACACGCCTTCCGGCCGCCTGATTCAGCGCGACTACAAGGCCATGTCCCTCTACGAATATCACTACGAACGCAAAGTGCCCGATCATCCGTCTGAGATCCGCCAGACCGATAGCGGCCGCCAGGTTACCGGCGGCGGCGGCATCACGCCGGATATTGTTGTTGACGCGCCGAAGCTGGACAAATTCCAGGAGACGCTTTTCCGCGACGCTGTGTTTGTTCCCTCCGAGCAGGGCGTTGGCGACTTCACGCGCTACTACCTCGGCACCAAGCCCAGCATCACGCACAGCTTCGAAGTCGACGACAACGTGATGCACGAATTCCGCGAGTACCTCAACAAGCACAATGTCCGCTACACGGAGCCAGAAATGGCCGACAATTCAGACTGGATCAAGCGCAAGATCAAGCAGGAAGTCTTCATGTCCGCCTTCGGCACCCAGGAAGGCTTCAAGGTCCTTCTCGAAGCCGATCCGCAAGTCCAGAAAGCTGTCGAGGCGCTGCCTCAGGCCCGCGCCCTGTACGAGAACGCTCGCAAGGTTGTAGCGCAGCGCAGTGGCGCCGGCTCCGACCAACCCTAATTCCCAGTTCAAAGCAGGAATCACCAAACGGGCGCCCTACGGCGCCCGTTTGGCTTTATACCCGATTTTCTGTGCGGGCGACTCTGCAGGATTTTCTTCTGCCTTCGTTCATAGGCCAGTGATCGCAACTAACCCACGCAGCGATTGGTCCCACCGAATGCCAAAAGAACGCCCGTCGGCACTTGCCCCTGTCACATCGGACGGGTCGGTATACATGTGGTGCCCTGCTGTGGGCAAAGGCTCGGCACACCTTCGGCGATGTTGCTAAAAGGCATGCTTATCCGAGACGTGCTGTTTTGGCTGCTTCTTATCTATCTTCTGTCGCTGCGGTAATTGCAGCGCCGAAACTCCGGCTTGCCGTTTCTTGGAAACACGTTCGTCGTCTGCTAAACTTTATTGGTCGCTACTCGTGGGCGAGTAGCTCAGCAGAATCCAATTGATTCGGCGAGACTTAGCCTGCTTTGCCCCTTCGTTTCAGCCATTCTGATTGTCCCAAGTTTTGTCCCAAATGACAGGAGAAGATCCACAGATGGCGTCGGCACGCGCCTTTGCAGAGTCGTCGCCCGCCAACTGGCTTCACGCAGCGTGGAAGTCGAATGTAGCCCCATGCGGAGTTTCAAGCACTTACGAGGAATTCGGTGGAGCAGAAAGGCAACATAAACTACGCGGAGGAATGGTTAACGTTCCCCGGATGTTCCCTTGTTTCTCGCGAGTACGAGTGAATTCTTTAAGTGTGGGAAATTCACCCAAACGGCGGACTGCGAGTTCGGCTAACATAGGCAAATCTAGCGGCACGGATGGCAAGCCGACACAGGAATTTGCTGACACCCGAGTCTCAATCCCGCCGTCGGTACAGTTTCGCGCCCGAGCTTGTTCCCAGATTCTCTTGAAAAACCATCTACGTTGTCTCAACGTTTTAACGCCGTAGATTGGCGTGGGGATCCAAAATACCGCGGTAAGGCATTTTCAAGAACTTACGAGGAAGCATAAGGAACGCTGAGATACTGAAGAATCATGCAAAGGCCTCCTCAGGAGTTCTTATGCGCTCTTAAAGCGCCCTCGAGTCTTGAACTAATGTGGCATAAAATCAACGGCTCGGCACGGACGGTACACTGCGATGTCTTCTTATTCCGTTTTCAACTCCGGCCGCAACGGCTTCGAAGACCGTTGTAGCTACGAAACGATATTTGGCCGTAATTAGGCTCTACAACTTACAAGACCGCGGTGTCCGCCAAATACCCGAAAAGCATGCAGGATGCCTCGCGCTGTGGGTTGGTGGTGGGTTGGAATAAACTTCAGTTTATCTTTTTGTTATGCAGCGCTCTTCTTGGTTGTACCACACATGAGAAGCGTTAGTTCGCAGTCAGCGTAGAGCCCAGCCGAGCATCAGCAAGCCGCCGGCGGCTATCCAACTTCCCGCGACGCGAACTGCGATGAAAGCCCACTGCCGGCGAAGCGGTACGACGAAAGACGTGAAGAGCGCCACGATGACGAAAAGCACTGGCTGCGTCACTCGTCTGCGGTCAGACGCCGTACCGACGGCAGGAAGACTGGGTATTTCACAGCCCTACTGGTCGGAAACAATAATGAGGTGCTATGTGCAACCTATCGCCAAACGCCAGGGCATCACGAAGAAGATAAGCCACACCTTTCGCAGGACTTTTGCGATGCTGCTCACCGCTGGTGAGAGCGCCAAGACCACGCAGGAACTCA
>CAWDRK010000002.1:0-31969 GCA_963804635.1 Candidatus Acidiferrales bacterium | reverse complement strand
ACGACGCTATCGTTCAATTCCTCCTCATTCTCATTCCCGTTGCCATTCTTTCGCTCATAAATAATTTCCGCAGCGAGTCCCGCTGATGTACGCTGCGCACTTTGCCGCCGCGCTGGCCATCAAGAGTTTCTCTCCCAGAGCTCCCACCTGGGCGCTCTTGACCGGCGCATTCCTGCCCGACCTTTTCTGGATCGCTTTTGGTTTGGCGGGCATTGAGCCGTCACAAGGTCCGGCATTCTTCGATGACTGGTCGCACTCTCTTGCTATGGTGATTCTGTGGGCAACGCTGTTCGCGCTGATCTTTTGGCGAAAAGGATGGGCGGTGGTATTCCCGGTGTGGCTCGCGGTCTTCTCCCATTTGCTCCTGGATCTGCCGATTCATCCCAAGAATCTTGCCCTCTATCCGCACTCGTCCGTGCACTTGGGTTGGGGGCTCTGGAGCATCGGACCCAGGAGTTATTGGTATGCGCAGATGGTGGTCGTCATTGCGCTAACGCTGGTCTACGCTCTGCGTGCTCGTAGATTGCAATTCCAGAACAATCTTATCCTGGCCACGTCCATTTTCTTGGTAGCTTTGCAGCTCATGACCTGGTAATCCTGACCGCACTGACATTTGGTTCAGCGCAACTGCTCTACATCCTCATACGCGACAACGCCAAGCGGGCCGCATGGTACCCGCACATCCCGTGAACCCCTCCTCCCGGCGGGGTCGATGACGAGCACAGATAAATGTCCCGAGCCGATGTGGCATAGTGCCGCCAGGTGGGTCGAAACAAAAACTGTTTCAGATCCATCGAGCCGCCCGAAATGTCCCCTCCAATCAAATTCGCATCCATTTTATGCAGCCCCGCAGGAGAAAAAACGCGGCGCGCGAGGACGCAGTCGCGGAATCCGGGAGCGAAGCGCTCGATTTGCGCCTCCATCGTCTCCATCATGTCGTATTGAGATCCATTGGGTACGTGACAGTACGCCCAAGCTGTGTGCTTCTCCGCGGGAGCGCGCATGGCGTCGAACAGACTCGGCTGGGCCAGCAGCACGAAGGGCCGCTCGGAGTGCCGACCGCCCCGCATGGTTGCCTCGGAGTCGGCAATTTCCGCAGCGCTTGCTCCCAAGTGTACGGTCGCGGCGCGTAAGCACGCTGCGGCTTTCCACGGAATCGGGCACCGCAGCGCGTAATCAACTTTGAAAGCCGCGGGGCCATAGCGATACTTCGCCAGGCGCAACGTGTAGCGCGTGGATAATCGGCTGGTTGCCATTCGTAGCAACTGGAAGGGGGTCACATCGCACAATGTGGCGTCGTACTTCGGCAGCGAGTCGAGTTTTTCCACGTGCGTCGAGGTCTTGATCTCGCCGCCAAGCGCCGCCAGATGGCCGCACAACGCGTTGGTAAGGGACCGGGCACCGCCGCGAGGAATCGGCCATCCCACCGCATGTGCCGCGGCTCCGAGCATCACGCCGAATGCGGCGCTCAACGGCTCATCCAGGCTCAAGAATGAATGTGCCGCCAAACCCGCGAACAGCGCTTTCGTGCGCTCGTTACGAAACAAAATGCCCCACAACGTCTTTGCGGAAGGGAACGCCACCACTCCGAAGCGGCCGAGCAACCACGGATGCCGAGAAAGTACGTGAATCGGTCGAAGCACCTCCGATGATAATACCGTCCAGTGCTCCGCGAACGGCCGCATCAATCGGCGCCAGGTTTTGCCGTCCTCGCGGAGCGACGATTCCGTCTCCCGCAGATCCCGCTCCAGAGTGATTGCTGTGCCGTCATCGAAAGGGTGCGCCAGCGGGCACGGCGAGTGAATCCACTCCAGCCCGTGTTTCGATAGCGGCAGCGAGGAGAAAAATGGCGACCCGGCCGCGAGTGGATACACCGCCGATCCAAAGTCATGCAGAAAACCGGGCAGCGTCAATTCCAGCGTTCGCGCGGCTCCGCCTGGTTCCGATTCCGCTTCAAAAACCTGCACCTTCACTCCGCGCTCGGCCAGTACGATGGCTGCGGCGAGACCATTGGGGCCGGCACCGATGACGCAAGCATTCCGGTTCATTTAACGATTCCGCCTTTGCGCGCGCTGTTACAGGACTCACTGCCGCGGCGCTAACTCTGCCGGCCACTCGATGACTGCAATCTTCCCGTCCGCCTCGCGTTCCAACGTCGGAGCATACAACCCAACCAGTTGGCGCCGCCACCACGTTGCCTGCGCGCGCTTCTCCGCCTTTGTGGTGAACCAATATTGCCAGAGAACAGCGCGCACTTGGCGCGGCGGTTCGTGCGAGAACGGATTCGCGGCGAACAACGCCAAAACATCCTTGTCGCCCGTCAGCAGCCGCTCTTCGGTTCGAGTGACGATGGGATCAGAACGCCAGTCCGCCAGCGACGCGAACCACAAATTCCAATCGAATCGCGGCTGATACGGAGCATAGATACCAGGGGCCTCGTTCGGATCCTGCGGCTTAAAACGAAACGGATATGGCACCCAGGTCTGTCCGTCAGCCGAGCCCTGAAACTCGATTTCGTAACGCCCTCGCGTCATTACCGCGAACAAGCCGTAACGGTCGGCGATGCGAAACGGTTGCAGAGCGACAATGGGGGTCGTTGGCAGAGGAAATCCGCGGAAGATCATCCAGATCATTTGTAATGTCGAGGCGTAAAAGAGCCATGCAAATACAACCGCGGTTGACGCCATCCCGAGAACTCCGAACTGGGCTCGCAGCCGCGCGTGCCATTCGCGTCTGTCGGCCGTCTTGGGCAACGATTCGAAGGTGTTTGCCGTTCCGTCGGTCTGAAGAATTGATTGTGATTCGAACGGCGCGGCGCCTGTCACCACAGATTCCGTCTTCTGCGCGCCCGGCAGTTGTTGCTTCCAACGTTGCGGCAGGAACTGCATAAGGAAGCGGTCGTCCAGCAGAAAGAATCCCAACACCAGCACGAGGTAATTCAGAAACGTGTAATTGGCCGTCAGGATGATCCCGAGCTGCCACGGCGTCACAATAAAAAAGCAGACAATCCGCCATCGCCTCGGCAGAAAAAGCATCCACACCAACACCAACTCCAGGGCGAGGGTGCCGAACGCCGACGCGACATGGAACCAGTGCGGAAAATGTTGTACGTGCCATCCGATCCAGGTTGGCAGCGGCCCGTTCTGGTAGTACTCATCCATCGCGGTGAAGTTGCGCCACTGCGGGTCGCCGCTGATGATTTTCGCCACGCCCGATTCGAAGTAGATTCGGAACCATTCCCAACGCAAAAGGAACACGCTCGCGCGTATCGGCGGGTGCCATCGTGCCAACCCCGGCCGCCATCCCGGCGGTGCGAGAAACAAGGAGATAAAGCCGGCCTCCAGCAACATTCCGTCGGACTGATAGCCTGAGAACTCCGCCGCCGCGCTCACATACGAAAGAAAGCACACCCAGCAGACCGCCAGCATCCCGCGCGGCCAAATGTTCAGGGTTAGCAGAACAGACGCCATCAGTGCCACCCAGCACAGCCCCATCAACATGTGCGAACTTGTGTTGCACCACAGCAGCGTCGGTGCGTACCAGTAGCGTGCGTGTCCCGCCGTATTCGCCACGGCTTGCAGATATTCTCGTGCGGGAAGAATTCCCTCCGGTCCAATCAGCCCGCGAATTTGGAATAGCAGTGAGAAGAACGCGGAGAAATAAATGAGCCCGAGCGCGCGCAGAAATATCCATCGAGGAATCAGGCTGTCTGATGCACCGCGCTCGGGGTCAAACAGCCACCGGAGAAGGGCAGAGGGTTTCGAGTTCATCGGTGTACGTCGTCCCTGTAAAGCGAAGGGAGTAACGCTCTTCTTTCTGGAGAGCCGAGGATACCTTATTTGAAGAGGGGTCAGGTCCTCCATCAGAGCGCCAGGCACACTGCCCGTGTGACGGGGTTACGTAACCCATATGTTAGCTAACCAACGGCCGCGTGATTTCCGCTCCAGCCGTTAAGAATGCTCTCGAGTATGTGGCAGCAGCGACGGCAATCTCTACGCTTTGGATTAATCGGCGCCAGATTAGGTGGTGACTTTTAGGGTTTCGGCTTCGCCTCTGCCAGCGCGGAACCGCCCGCAGGCCCCTGTAGGTGTACTCGTGCTCCGATGAAAACGTCAGGCACGACGAATTCCGTGAACCCATCCACCTGCGCGGCTTTCAACGTCTGGCAGCATCCTCGCTCCGCGCTCTCAGCCGTCACAGTACCGAAATTTCCTCTCACCTGCACCTGGACTTGCGCCGGTTCCTCTTCATAATTCACCAATTCCACGATGATTTCGCCGGGCTTCTCTCCGGGATAAGCCGTCACCAATGTGGTCAGCGAATTCCACAAACTTACGGGAATTCGTTCCTTCACCATCAACCTCCGCACGTCTCGCGCAAACGTCTCTGGATCCGTGACCGCTTCGCCCAGCTCAATCACTCGGCCGTTTCCCACTGTGTAGGAGACCGCGTGCCCGCTGGTTTTTGCCAGCGCGGAAGAATCCCAGGGGTAATTGCCCGGCACATTGACGAGCACTGCCACTCCGCCGCGCTCGGCGAACTCGCGAATGCCGGCCGTCAGTTCCTCGCTTGGCGCGGCAAACGCAACCACCACGTCGAATCCTTCCAGGTCGCGCGGCTTCACGTCCACCGAATGCAGGACGCGAAAGGGAATATTGTGACGCGCCATCAAATTGATCGCTTCGTACGACGAGTCATAATCGTTCGTGAGCACGCCAACCCGCGCTGCCGCTTCCTTCGCTCCCGGATTTCCTCGGTCATAAAATTCAATTGTTCGTTTCACTTCGTTCCAGCTTGCCAGGGTATCCTTATCTCCGCTCGCCAGGCCCTTCTGTTGCCTCTGGTGCAATTCCAGCAGCAAATCGGCGTGAAACGCTCCGGCCTCCGCCACCGCCAGCGAGTAGTCCGCCGCGCTCGGACCTTGCTCCTTCACCACTTCATCGCTCAAGTCCCACGAAAATGTGTACAGCGGCGCCTGTTCGTTTTGAAAGGCGCGTTCATGCCGGATCATCGCAAGATTCGCATCCAGCCACGGCTGCGAGGTGGGACTCGACACCTGCAAAATTCCATCTTTCTTGAATACCAGCCACCCACGCAGCTGCGGTTGCCTTCCGCCTGCATCGAGAACCAGAATCTTCAGCATCGGATAAGTCGACCGCAGCTTGCGCGCGCTTTCTTCCACCAGGTGTGCTTCAGACGCTTCACTCTTCACAATGATTCCTGCGACGCCCGCAGTTGTCGCCGCTTCCGCCGCGGCTGGCCCTTCTTCCAGCTTCACTTCCCAAAACACGTGATAGCCCTGCTTTTTCGCCTCTTGCACTGCACCCTTCGCGTCGTCATCCCACAGAATCACCAGGTCGCTCACACCCAATACGGTTGCTGGTGGCACGGGGGTTTGCGTCCACCGCACATATACCTTGCCCACGCTCGCCGGTGCCATTACGGCTGCAAGAAACAAAGTGCACGCAATCTCTGTCCACGTCGTCATCAGTTTTCCCTCGGACTAACACCGCACTTCATTCTTCGCCTTCCGCGCTTCGCCGCTTCTTGTTGCCGTTGGTCTCCCAGGCGAATCTGCGGCCCTGTCGTTACCGTTTCGCCTTGTGCAGAAATCCAGATTGCCGCTGCGTGCGGAATCGATTTCACGATCGGCTTTCCCTTGGCCGGACCAACCAGCAACAGCGTGGTCGACAGCGCATCCGACGCGGTTCCGGTCTTCGCCACGATGCTCAGTGCGTATTTTGTTTCTAACGGTTTTCCGCTGTACGGGTCGATGATGTGTCCCGCGGTCTCAATTCCCAGCACGCTCGCAGGGGTTTGCTCCGATGTCGACACGCTGTTTTCACTCAGCATCACTTGTGGATCGACACGGTTCGAGGGATCCCGCAGGTGCACTTCCCACGCGCTTTTTCCTGGCGGTGCGCCCATTCCGTAAATCGTGCTTTGTCCCGCATCCACCAGCGCATTCACGATTCCGTTCGCCCGGAGGATCTCCACTGCGCGGTCCACCGCGTACCCTTTTCCAATCGATCCCACATCGATCCTCATGCATGGCGAATGGAATTCGACGCGGTCCGGCGGAATCAGCTCGATCTTTTCGTATCCCACGCAGGCCCGCAGTTTTCTCTGCTCCGCCTCGGTCGGCATGGGTTCTCCCCGTAGCGCCGCTTTCCATAAATCCACCAGCGGTGCCACGGTAATGTCGAATTTCCCCTTCGACACCTTGGAATACCGCTGCGACTCTTCAATCACACGGTACAAATCTACGGACACTTTTTCCGCATGATTATGCGCGGCGCGGTTCAACCGGCTTAGATCGCTGTCCGGCTTATAATTGCTCAGCATCGCGTCCAGCCGCACAATCTCTGCGAAGGCTTTGTCGATTGCTTGCGAAGCGCGTTCCGGCTGATTGTCGTACACGGCGATCTCGTACACCGTTCCCATGATGTACTTGGCTTTATGTACCAGCGGGGTTTTCGTTTCGGGAGCGGCCGCGATCAGCAATGGAACCCAGGCCAGGAAGGCACAAGCAAGCGCCCTATTCCAACGCATAGACTTCGCCTTCATTGCTCGTCAGGTACATCGTCCGTCCCACAATCACCGGCACATTCTGCACTCCGGAAGCCAGCCCCGCTCTCCACAGCAGGTTCCCGGTGGTGGCGTCGAGCGCCTGCAATCCGCCAGACTGCAGGTAAATCGCGGAATCACCAACGACTGCCGGTGCCGTTATCACTTGGCTCGTGTGGGTCTTCCAGCGCAATTTCCCGCTGGCGATTTCCAGCGCGTACAGGTTTCCATCCTTGCTCCCGATCACCGCAACTTCTCCGGACACCGCTGGCGAAGAGGAAACCCCCAAGCCGGTCTCATATTTCCAGCGCACTGCGCCATTGCTCGCATCGAGTGCGTATATGTAGAAATCCAGCGACCCGATTAGCAATGTGTCGTCCACCAGCGCCGGAGATGAATCAATTCCATTTCCTGTCAGCGTACTCCACAGAATCTTGCCGGTCGCCGAATCCAGGCAGTGCACATGGCCATCGCCGCAGCCCACATAAATCTTCTTTTCCGCCGCATACGCCGTGGAATACACTCGCCCGCCCATCTCCTGTTTCCACCGTTGCTTTCCCGTCTGGGCTTCCACCGCGTACATGTGTCCGTCGGCGCTACCGAAAAATGCCACTCCCTGCCGCACCACCGGCGAGGTCCACACGGATCCATGGGTCGCCGTCTCCCACGCCTTGGCGCCGGAATCCCCGTCTACCGCGTACACTTTCCCGTCGTCGCATCCAAACAGGACGGTCCCTCCGTTTAGCGAAGGGGTCGAATAAATCGCTCCGCCGGCCTTGAATTTCCATTTCAGCCGGCCGCTGTCGGTCTGGATTGCGTGCAGCTGGCCTCCCGTCGCGGTCACATATAGCGTTCCTTGGCGCAGCACCGGGGCGGTGCGAATCGAGCTGCCCACGCGCATCTGCCAGAGCGCTCTACCGGGAGATGGCAACGCCACGGCGCTCTGCCCTCCGCTTCGCGAATTATCTTTCAGCAGGGTTACCCAATCGTTTTCCGAAACCGCCGGCACATCTGGTACAGAGGATTTGTTCGCCATTTCCCTTAGCCGATCTGCAGTCTCCGGTGATCGATCTGTTTCAGGTCAGAAACTCCCAGCCCCAATTTCCCTGCGGCCGCTATATGGCCCGGCTGCCGGTAGAACAGGTTCTTGCTGGCATCTTCATAAAATTCGCGGCTATTCGCGGTGATGCTTGAAGCCTTGTGCTCCCACACCGAAGGGGCGCCTTGTTCCAGCCGCTTTTTGTCGATCGCTGCCAGTTCGATGGTGTCCATTGCTACGGGGTCTGTGCTCACCAGCAAAAGCCCAGAGGGATAAATGAATTCCTGATTTTGCGTCAGCGGGCCGCCATGCCACACCATGCGCATTCCATCCATGATGTTCAACACCACTTTGGAACGCAGCGGTTCTACTGTGCACATCACTCCAATCAGCGGATTTGTGAAGGTGTAAGGCGCGACGTGCGATCTCGCCACATTGTTAAATGACCCATAGGCCACGTTCTTCAGGCAGCCTGTCACTCCCGATGCGGAGTGATCCTTCAATGTCGGCACATTAATGATCTTGTCCAAGCCGTTTGCCACCACGCTTGCCAGGTACGACCGCGTTTCCCACTCCCCAAAAAAGCTCACTTGGCAATACACATTGGCGTCGTAGCCGGAGGTGTCCAGTAATCCGTCTTGAATGTTGACCACGCGAATCCCCGGGGGCAGCAGCGCGTGGTAGCTGCCCAGGTCCATTTCATCTCCAAACCGGTCGTACACCACGATGTTCCGTGCCGGCACTCCCACCGACCGCACTGTGCTGATAATTTCTCTGATCAATTCCGGCGAAGAACAGCACGCAGGCGCGCCCGATGGGTTGATTTTGATTCCCACCACATCTTTCGGTTCGATAAACTTCGCCATTGCAGCCTGCGGCGATGTCTCCCCGGTCAGCTCTTTTAGCCCGCGCTGCAACATGTCGTGGACGACTGGCTGCGAGACTCGGTTCCCCACGATCGATCGCTGGTCCGCGATTTCAACCACGCGCCCCGGAAACAGTCCGGGCATTCCCAATGGAGATTTCTTGCCGAGCGGCGCTTCGTGCACATCGATCGGCGGCGCCACCGGCAACACGACTTCGTCGCCACCAAGTGCCGGCAATCCGCCCACCAGCAGGCCGGCGCTCCCGATGCAGGTTCGCCTTACGAATGTCCTTCGGTCCATTCCCATGCTCGCTCTGCGCCTCGTTCCTTGCTCGTAAACCGCCACGCCATATTTTGCAACCCACCAGCTTACTCTGAATTCCGGTTTCATACGAGAGGGTGACAACTTCTCTCAGACTGAGTAGACTCTCATTGATTCGTTTCAATAGCGGATAATTCTCGAGTCCCACAGCCGCCTGTTCAGAACTCAACGAAACGGATTGATGCGAGTCTGGTGTAGCGGCTGCCTTTTTACCCGGAGCGCCCGAGGGCTAAGACGGGCGTTTTGTGTTGCCGCGAGCACTTTTGACGCTGCGATTTATGAAACCTGGAAAGGACCCTGTATGAATTGTTCTGGAAAGGGAATCCACATCGGCGCTCTACTCTCTCTTCTGGCCTTCCTCCCAAGCGCCAAAGCTCAAACTCCATCCCCGCGCTATGATCTCGTCCTCAAGGGCGGCCATGTCATCGATCCGGCCAATCACATCGATGCCGCGATGGATGTTGCTGTCTCCGGCGGTAAAATTGCCGCGGTCGAAAAAGACATTCCCGCCTCCTCTGCCGGAAAAGTGGTGGACGTTTCCGGTCTCTACGTCACTCCCGGCCTGATCGACATCCACTACCACGTGGGCGTCGGTGGGGCCCCACTCAACTGGTTTGATCCGGAATCTCGTGAGCACGAGTCCCCGCTGGGCATTCCTGCCGATCTGGCCTTGCAGTCCGGCGTGACCACCATCGTTGACGCGGGCACCTCCGGCGCCGAGACCTTTCTCCAGGAAAAGGAAGCCGTCATCGACCACGCCAAGGTACGTGTTCTCGCTTTCCTGAACATCGTGGCCAATGGCATGAGCGGAGGGCTGGAGCAAAGCGTTTACGAGATGAACGTCAAGCGTTGCACCGAAACGATCAACAAATATCCCGACCTCATCGTCGGCGTGAAAACGGCGCACTATTGGACCGACGCACCATGGGACGGCGAGCACACCCCGTGGGCCGCGGTTGATAACGCGATCGCGTGCGCGCAAGCCACCAATCGCCCCGTCATGTTCGATTTCTGGCCGCGTCCCGACCGCACCTACGCCGACCTTATTCTCAAGAAAGCCCGGCCCGGGGACATTCACACCCACGTCTTCGCGCAGCAATTTCCGATCCTTCTTCCCGACGGCAAACTAAATCCCATCCTCGCCGAAGCACGCAACCGGGGCGTGATTTTTGATGTCGGTCACGGTGGCGGAAGCTTCTGGTTTCGCAATGCGGTCCCCGCAGTCAAGCAGGGCTTCCTCCCGGATTCCATTTCCACCGATTTGCACACTGGGAATTTCACCATCCTCAGTTTTGACGAGGTCATGTCCAAATTCCGCGCCATGGGCGTGCCGTTCGACGATCTCATCAAGCGCTCTACCGTGAATCCCGCGAGTGAAATCCACCGCCCCGAGCTTGGCACTCTGTCGGTTGGCAAGGAAGCCGATATCGCCGTCCTCGAGGAACTTCACGGCAAATTTGGCTACATCGATTGCGGTTTCGCCCGCATGGATGGAAACGTGCGCATCATCGCCCGCATGACCGTCCGTGCCGGGCACATCGTCTACGATCCCTCTGGCCTCAGCATGGTGCAATGGGAAAAGGCGCGCCAACAATATTTTACTTCGCCGGTGCTTGGTGGAGACAAGCCTTCGACCGCGGACGATTTCCCGCGCCACTGATCGGCGTGTTTGGTTTTTGTACTGGCCGACCTTCAGGTCGGTTCTTGGATTTTTGAGTCCTGTGGTCTCCGGAGGCTTTCATGTCCGAAAAAATCTCCCGTCGAAAACTCTTGCACAAAGGTGGCTGCGGTGTTCTGGCAGGAGCCGTTGGCGCCTGCGCAGCGCCGGCTCTCCGCGCCAGTGAACGATCTTCCGCGCCATCTCCGGCCACAGGTGTGGACTACTACCAGAAGCTTGGCGTCGCTCCTTTCATCAACGCTGCCGGCACCTACACCGTGTTCTCCGGTTCCACCATGCCTGGCGAGGTCCAGGCCGCCATCGCCTTGGCTTCTCGCCAGCCCGTCAACATTCTCGAACTGCGTGATGCTGCTGGCGCATATCTCGCCAAGCGTTTGAAATGTGAAGCGGCGCTGGTTACCTCCGGCGCCGCCGCAGCCCTCACGGTAGGCACCGCGGCTTGCGTCACCCTGGGCAATAAATCCGCCATCCTCAATATCCCCACCGACATGACCGGCCTGAAGAACGAAGTCATCGTGCAGAAGGCGCATCGTTATGATTACGACCACGCCATCCGCAATTGCGGCACGCGCTACGTCGAAGTCGAAACTTCGGACGATTACGAACGGGCCTTCACGGATAAAACCGTGATGACCCTTTTCTTCAACGCTGCGGAGGGCGGCAAAATCTCGCGTGAGGACTGGATCCGCGTCGCTCACAAACACAACATCCCTTGCTTTAACGATGCTGCCGCTGATGTCCCGCCGATTGCAAATCTCTGGAACTACACCCAGATGGGTTTTGATCTGGTTACGTTTTCCGGCGGCAAAGGTCTTCGCGGTCCCCAGTGCTCTGGCCTGCTTCTCGGCCGCAAGGATCTTATCGAAGCCGCCAAGCTCAACAATTCTCCGAACTCCAACACCATCGGCCGCGGCTTGAAAGTGGCCAAGGAAGAAGTCGTTGGTCTGGTCGCTGCCGTTGACTGGTTCCTCAGCCAGGACGATGCCGCACTTGAAGCCGAGTTTCAGAAACGCGCCGACCTGATCGCCGCTCGCGTGAAGACCCTTCCCACTGTGGACACAAGGACTTTCATTCCGCCCGTTGCCAATCACGTCCCTCATCTCCTGATCACGTACGATCAAAGCCGCGTGGCCATCTCGGCCACCGACGTCGCGCAGAAATTGCGGCAGGGAACTCCGCGCATTGAACTGAATCCCGGCACCGGTGGTAGTCCCGCCAGCGCAGGTTTGCCGGGTGGCGCCAATGCCATCATTGTCGGCGTGTGGATGCTGCAGCCCGGCGAAGACGCGATCGTTGCCCAACGCCTCCACGAAGTACTCCAGGCAGCGTTAAAGAGCTAGAGCGATGGCGTCACGGACTTATAACCTCCGCACTCTCGCGGTGTAAATTCCTGCCGCAACAGAGGCCTGAATGGTGATCCAGCGCGCGCGTGGTTGCGCGCCGAAGGATCCCAACTTCAGCTGCACTCTCACCCTGCATTATTCCGCTAACTGGCAGCCCAAGCTTGCTCGTCAGCCGCAAGCGCCCTCTTTTTCACAATTAAATCGTTTCAAGCTATTTCCTCTCATCACTTCTGATGGTAAAGTCCAGTGCGGCTGCAATTCGGAGGAACTATGAGCCGGCTGTTTTCTTTTGCCACCCGCGGCACCGCCCCCAAGGCAACGCTAGTTCTTGCCTTTCTCCTGTTCGGCGTGTTGGCCTTCACCGGGAATCCCTTCGCCCGAACTCGCCCGCAAGCGCCCCCTGGCGATAACGCCGCGGCCTTGCTCGAAGGCTTTCGCCACGTGGAAGTTGCCTCCGTTTCCGACGCGCTTGAGCAGCTCACCGGCCGAAAAATGTACATGTCGCACCGCATGCGTCCGCTGTTTGCCACGAAATTCTCCGGATTCGCGGTCACCGTTCTCCTGAAAAAGGAAGCCAACGATGACCCCAACGCGCTCAATGGCATGCTGGCCGCCATCGACCAGGGCCTCAAGGATTCCGTTTACGTTATGGTGGTCGAAGATGGTAGCGACATCGCTGGTATGGGTGGACTTATGGGCACTGCCATGTATTCGCGCGAATACGCCGGGGCGGTGATTGATGGCGGCGTTCGCGACGTAGCCTACCTCAAGAAAATTGGCTTTCCCGTATACTCGCTTGGAATCGTTCCTTCCACTTCGATTCATCACTACCGCTTTGCCGGCGCTAACATCCCGGTTGTTTGCGACGGTGTCGAAGTGAAGGCCTCCGACATTATCACCGCAGATCAGGACGGCGTTGTTGTCGTTCCTCGTGCGGACGCACAGAAGGTTCTCGCCTTAGCCCAGGAAATGGATTTCAAGGAGCATTCCATGTACGCCTACATCGAAAAGCTCAAATCCATCGAGGAGGCCGTGAAGAAATTTGGCCGGCTCTGACCTTCGGAGCAAAGGCAAGCTTTCGCTCTGGCGATTTTCATTATGCGGTACGAATTAATTTCGTTCACTTTAACTAAAGGAGAAACGCTATGTCTTCCAACGTCACGTCTCGCAGGAGCTTTGCCGCTCGTTTCGCATCACTCTTTACCGGTGTCGGCGCCGTAAGCTTGCTTTCTAATTCCACCCCTGTCGCCGCGCAAGCGCCCAGCGGCGTCCAGAAGCTCGATTACGAAGGAAAGCCCGCGGGCACCGGCTTCATCACGCCGCTCATCATTCACAACGGCGTGATCTATATTGCCGGGCAAGGCGCGCATTCGCACGATTCCAGTGATTTCCCCATGGACATCGAAACGCACACCAAAAAGGTCATGGAAAACGTTAAGACCCTGGTCACCACGGGCGGCGGCACCATGGACAGCATCCTGCAGCTCACCGTTTATCTCGCCAATATCGACTACTACGATGGCATGAACAATGTCTTCAAGACCTACTTCCCGAAGGGCGGTCCTGCGCGCACCACCGTCGCCGTTGCGGCTCTTCCCGGCAAGTCTCTGGTCGAAATCAATTGCACTGCCGCGGTAGTGAAGTAGGAGAGCCAGGAGAAAAGGAGAGCACGGATGGAACTCCACTTGAAATGGACTCGCCGATCCTTCATGGGCGGCCTCGGTGTTTTGACCGGGAGCCTGTTGAATTCCCGAAGGCTGTTCTCCTCGGCTCGCCCGCCTTCACCGCCCGACCCTAAGATCACCGGCTTTGGTTCGACAGGAAACGTCTACGATGAACTCGGAGTCACGACCGTCATCAACGGACAGGGCACTATGACTGTTCTAGGCGGCTCGCTCATGCGCCCGGAAGTTGATGCCGTAATGGCCTTGGCCGGCCAGCACTTTGTCAGCATTCCCGATCTCGAAGTCGCCGCGGGCAAACGCATAACGGAAATGTTGAAACTTCCACCCGGCTATTCCGCCATCGTTACATCCGGCGCGGCTGCGGCCATGCAATCCGGGCTTGCCGGCATTCTCACCGGTGACAATCCCAAATTCATCGAGCAAATTCCCGACCTCACGGGGATGAAATCCGAAGTCATTATCCAGAAGTCCCACCGCAATCCGTTCGACCACCAACTGCGTAACACCGGGGCGAAACTTGTTGTCATTGAAACGCGTGACGATTTGCGCAAGGCCATCAATCCAAAAACCGCCATGATGCATTTCTCCAATTTCGCTAATGAAGAAGGCCAGATCAAGGTCGATGAATGGGTGAAATTGGCGAAGGAGAACGGGATTCCCACGTTCATCGACGCCGCGGCCGACACTCCTCCGGTTTCGCATCTTTGGGACTACGCCAACATGGGTTACGACCTGATCGCTTTTAGCGCTGGCAAGGCGATTCGTGGTCCGCAATGCGCTGGACTGTTGCTTGGCCGCAAAGATTTGGTCGCCTACGCGCTCCTCAACAATAGTCCTCACGAGGACACCATCGGCCGCAGCCAGAAAGTGGGCAAGGAAGAAATCATGGGCATGGTCAAAGCCCTCGAATGCTATCTGAACGAAGACCACGAGGCCCTGAACAAGGAGTGGCAGCGCCGCCTGGAATTCATCTCCAGCAAATTGATCAGCCTTCCTTCTGTGACTACCAGCTACTTCGTTCCGGATATGGCCAACCACGTTCCGCATATGGAAATTAAATGGGATCCGCAACAAATTAAGATCACTCCTCGCGAGGCCAGCGCGACGTTGCGAAAGGGAAGTCCTTCGATTGTAGTTTCCGAAGGGGAGAGAAGTGGCGCGCTTTCGTTGAATTCCTTCATGCTTCAGCCCGGCGAGGAAAACATTTTGGCGGACAAGCTCTACGAAGTGCTGAAAGCCCACGCTGCATGACCCGCAGCGATTTAGACTCCGACGAGCGGTGCCGCGATGACTGAGCAGCCGCGGCGCGGCCACGTCCGCTGGTACCTGGTCTTCTGGCTGTTCATTCTCAGCGCCGTCTCGTTCCTGGACCGCGTTAATATCTCGGTCGCTGGCAGCTCCATCGCCTCGGAATACCACCTCAGCCAGATTCAATTAGGCTGGGTGTTCAGCTCTTTTCTTTGGGGATATGCGTTGTTTCAGACATTCGGTGGCTGGCTTGCAGATCGTCTAGGACCGCGCCGCGTGCTCACCGCGGGTGTCATTTGGTGGGGCATCTTCACCGCACTCACGGCGGCTGTCTCTCCCGTCATGGCCGGAGCTGTTTTCCTCTTTGTGCTGGTGCGTTTCTTGCTGGGTTCGGGAGAAGCCATCATCTTTCCCGCCTCCAATCAATTTATCTCACGCTGGATTCCCACGCAGGAGCGCGGCATCGCCAATGGCGTGATTTTCGCCGGCGTAGGCGCTGGCGCCGGCTCGGCTCCGGCCATCGTTACTTACATCATGGTTCACTACGGCTGGCGCTCCTCTTTCTGGCTCAGCGCCGTCATCGGCTTGCTGGCTGGACTCGTTTGGTTTCTCGCCGCCCGCGATACTCCCGAAGCTCATCCACTCGTCCGTCCTCCGGAACTGCTCTTCATCCAAACAGGCCGTGGCGCAGGAAGAGCCGCGACTCCCGCCTCCAATGCTCGCCTGATTCCCTGGGGAGTGATTCTGTCCAGCAAGGAAGTTTGGCTCGTTACCCTGAGTTACTTTTGTTTCGGATACGTCGCGTGGATTTTCTTCAGTTGGTTTTATATCTACCTCGCCAAAGTTCGCGGCCTCGATCTGAAGGCCAGCGCCTTCTACAGTACATTTCCTCCGCTGGCTATGGTTGCTTGCAGCCTTTTGGGCGGCGTCATCAACGACAAGCTTACCAAGTCTCGCGGCAAGCGCGCGGGGCGATGTGGCATTGCCGTATTCGCTCTCTCGCTCGCCGCCGCTCTTCTGGTGATCGGTTCACAAGCGGCCAGCGCTCGCCTCGCCAGCCTCGTTCTTGCCGGTGGTGCCGGGGCCCTGTACCTCGCCCAGAGCAGCTACTGGTCTGTCACCGCCGATATCTCCGGTCCCAGGGCTGGCTCCGCTTCGGGGTTCATGAACATGGGCGCGCAGCTGGGAGGCGGCCTGACAGCTCTGCTCACTCCGGTGATCGCCCAACACTTTGGCTGGACCTATCCTTTTCTAGTTGCTGCTATTCTCAGTGCCTTGGGTGCAATTGCCTGGCTCGCTGTCGATCCTTCGCAGACGTTGGGTCGCGTCGGACAAAGCTCGCTGTGAACCGGGAGTTGTTTATGGCTTCTCTGATGTTCCTGAAGCCGACACGTACTGAAAATCTCGAATGACAATCTCCTGGTCGCTCGCAGGTGCGGTCTTGAAGCACCAGAGGTTCATGCCCAGCGGCAACGGAACCTGAGGGATTCGCGCGGTGTAGTCGGCTGGCGAGAACGTCAGCGTTTGCAAAACATTCGTCGTCGTTCCGATAGGTTGCAAGCCGCCCATAATCGTGGCAACAATTCGCGTCGAACCCCATTCGAAGCGAGCCGTGGTGAGCGTTTCCCCAGCCACACGGATGTTGAAATTGTCTTCCTTTGGACCCAAGTGCTTATTCCCGGTAGCTGGGTAGAAAGTGAAATCAGCGTTGCATCCGTTACACGTGTTGTTCCATTTCGAGAACTCAATATCGATCTCGTTCTCGGCGTCCACCCCAATCCCAGCTTTTGGACCATAGGAGAAAAGTCCCAGCACCGTGGATTTGTCCATCTTGTCGACGTGACCCTCGATTTGCCATTGGTACGTACCGAAGCCAATTCTGTCCGCCGAAAACAACTCTGAAGCTGTGTAAGCTCCTCCACGGTTTATGATTCTCAGGTGCAGGTATCCATTCTGATCCACGAAAATATTGGCGGGATCGCCCTTGGCCACGCCGGCCATGCCGCCGGTCGTAACGTTCCACGTGCGCCCCTTCCAGTTGAGAACGTCAGCGGCACCGCCACCGCTGGCTGAGGACGCGGTTGCGCAGCCGATTTCTGCCGCAGTCAGCAACAAACAAAGAGCCCAAGCCATGCAGCCGAGCGATACTGTCGTGATAACACGTTTCACGCTATGGTCCTCAAATCTATACCCACTCGCATGGTGCACACGACTCGCGGCAACCGTACCGAATCCGAATTTTCTGGGGCAGTTACTTGCCGATGATGCCGGGGGCCAGACATGCACGATACTGCCACAAGCTAAGCTCTTCGTTGACTTAGCTGCCTAATCGCCTGAAAAGCCTCCGGCAGCATCGAACAAGTTCACCACTATGTCTTCGCCCGGTGGTGCCTCAATTGGTCAGACTACCGGAACCGCCGCCCAAGGAGGCCCACCGAAACTAGTTTGAGAGGCGGGACCAACAACAACGTTAATCCGCTGCTCAGATTCTGGCGTTCTGGTGCGCGAGGGCTCGCAGGATAGCGTCCAGACTTGATCTAGCCATTTGCCGACGTCGTCTGCGAGGAAGCGGAGCACCCGATAGCGGTTCTCCTGCAGCAAAAAATCCTTGCGACGATCTCGCCGGCAGGCTTCAGCATCGCCTAGGTGCTGTCTGCCGTCAAGCTCGATGGCGATGTGCGACAGCTCGCAGAGCCTGATGGATTTGTATCTGCTGGACTGCGCGAGAAAACGCAAGAAGCTGACAATGCAGTGGGTGGCGTAGCGTCGACGAATTACTCAAGCGGCAGTAAATGCGTCGGCGCCGTCCTCGCACGAATCGCATGGGAGGACATTGGTTTGATTAAGCGGTGACCTGACTTGATTTTACGCTGACCAGCGATATCGCTAGAGAGCATCTTTGATCGCGCGAAGTAGCTCGTTCAAGCGTCGAGACGATTCGCTCGGATCGTTGCCGGCCAGCAATAAGAACGAGCTATAAGCCGCTTCCTGTGATGTGCTCGCTGCCTCCAGAGCCTGTAGAAAACTCTAAACGATGCGTACCTCAACCGTTGACTTTCAAGCGTCAATTGTCAATCGTGAAATCTCGACAGCCGTTGGTCCCCGAACAGTATGCCAGCCGCATTAATTAAATACTGTTCATCGCTAAGCATCTCAACCAGTTCGTCGGGGAAAGGGGAGATTTCGCTCTGCAGATACGTGGCCAGTTCGCGATAGATTTCCCGCCGGGCGTAAGCCGCCAGTTCATTGCGCCTGCGCAGCGCATCTTGAATCAGACTGGCCAGCTCCGGCGTCGCGGCTCGGCGGAGCTTCATCGCGATTGCGGGATAATCCATGAACGAGTTGAACTTCTGCCGCGTCCAGGACTCCTCCCTCGGCGCAACCAGCGGCGTTTGGCGTACAACGAGCGTCCCCGCCACGCGGTCGCCGAAGCGCTGCATCACCGGATTGCTCAGTGCGGAAATTCCTCCAACCAGATAGGCGAACGGCAACGCATCGAACACGCGCATCAGATTCCGCACCCACGCCTGTTCGATCCGTAGCGGGAGTCCGGCCTGGTCAATCACCCGCAAATGGAACAGGCGTTTTCCGATCGTCTGCCCGTTCCAAAAGCCTTCTAGCAATGCGCCATAGGCAAACCCGATCGCGAATTCTCCGAGGGTAATCACCATAACTCCAAATCCCGGCGATTTAGCGAAAATCCAATAAACCAGCAGCCCAACTCCGTTCACTGTCCCCAGCACGATAGCGATATCGAGCAGCATGGCGTAAAGCCGGGAAGCGGGACCCGCCAGGGGCAATCGAAAGAGCACGCCTTCCGGCGTGGCCAGGGTCAGTTCGGTCGTTGTCGCCCAGCGGATTGGCTGAGAATCTGTCATTGGTTCTCCGAAGGAACTCTGGCATGCGCTTCGGCATCAGTCTTTCTTCGCCCGATCAGCAGCAGATAGACCGTCAGCAGCGCGAGTTCCGCTCCGCCAACCGCAACTTTGAACCCGTACGGCAGAACCGGCGCGTGATGCTGTGAAAAAAACGCTTCCATCATTCCAGCCCACACCAGCATCATCGCGATCCCGGCGATCAGCACGAGCCATTCGCGCATGGATTGACGCACATCGCGATCCTCGCGCCGGCGCAGCAGTACGCGCGCCAGGTAGAACCCCGCTTGCCCGGCGATTAGGATCGACGGAATCTCGAAGACGCCATGCGGCAACAGCCAGGCCGTCATAAATAGCCCGAAGCCCTGCTGCGTGTAGCGAACCGCGACGGCCCCGAGCAGCACGCCATTCTCGAACAGCAGGAGTGCTGTCCCGATGCCAAACGTTACGCCGAGCGCAGCCGCGAGCATCGCCACCTCGATATTGTGTCTGATCAGCTGCGCCGAGAATGCGGCTTCGACCTGCGCCGAGTGCAGATCCTGATTCTTCCCTTGCTCCTCTTCATGCACGCGTTGCCCCGGATTGCGCAGGTAATCGGCCGGAAGCAGCACCTCTACGGAGGCGGGATCGTAGCGCACCGCTAGTCCGCCCAGCGCGCAGCCCAACACCGTAATCAGCACGGCCAGTGCGAAATAGCGCGACTGCCGCCGGAACGTCTCGGGGAACACCGTGAAGATTCTCAGCCAGCGGCGCGGCTGCCAGATTTCGGAGCGTGTCGGCGGAACGTAGTGCAGCTCCGCGTACGCTCGCGCCACCAGCCGCTCCAGATATTGTCTTAGCTCGGGCGCCAACGCTCCGTGTGTGACGCGATTCAAATCCGAAGCGACCTGCGCGTAAAGCTCCTGCAGTTGTTCGGCCTCCACCGGATTCAACCGGTGGTCCGGCCGGCCTTCCAACGCGGCGAGCAGCGATTCGAGGCTGCTCCAGCGCGGCCTCGCCTGCGTCTGAAATCGTTCGAGATCCAAAATCACAGCCGCTGCTCCCGCTTGCTTTCCAGATATCCTTCGACGGCCTTCCGCAGGAACATCTCCGCAGGAATATACTGGAGCTGCACGTCCAATTGGCGTAGTTGTCGCGCCAACGCGCCGAGGCGCTGGTTTTCTTTTTCACCCGCGAGCGCCGCATACACGTCCTGGTTCGTGTGCAGTTCCTCCCGTGGCGAAAATGCCGGCCGGGCGTGAGCCGGCAAGATACTTGTCATTAAGAGGGCGTGTGGCGAGCGAACCAAGCCCACTCCGCGGCGCAGCGAGTCCGCAACCGAGCGCTCCGTCAAATCCGCCAGCACCAGCAGGTACGCGCGCCGCCGCAGGCGCACCCGAATTTCGCTGAACAGAGATTCGTAATCTGCGGTCGTCGGCAAAGGCTCGATATTCAATAGCCGATCACGAAATTGATGAAACTGCGATTGACCGCTTCCCGCGCGTAACCAGGACTTCGGCTCGTCCGCGTAGGTCACCAGCCCGAATTCATCGCCCAGTTCCAGCGCCACCATCGCGCCTACCAACGCCGTTTCCACTGCGAGATCCAGCAGCCGTCGCGGCGCGCGCGCTTGTGGCGCATCGCTCTCGATGTTTGTGGTTGGGTCGAGCGCAAGCGCCGACGCTCGCGATTGGTCCAGTACGAAATATACTTCCTGCTTCTGCTCCCATTGAAACAGCCGCGTGACCGGAGCGCCTCGACGCGCTGTAGCCTTCCACGCGATCTCCGAGTACGTATCGCCAGCCTGATATTCGCGCAGTCGCTCGAAATCGCGCCCGTGCCCGGTCCACGGGGTCTGCCGCGACGCCACAAGCGAGCGGTAAACCGGGCTGCGCAGAACCTCCCGTCGTCCGGACTGCAAATCTGCCCCGATTTGCAACTGCTCCGGCGAATCAAACCATTGCCGCAACCGCCAGATTCCGAGGCGTGAGCACCGCTCGATGCCAACGCGGGGCCCCGGCCACAGCCCGCGCCGAAGCAAAGCAATCTCGGGCGTCCACGGCCAGAGCTGGAGATGGGCGGTGCTTGCTGAGGTTGATCCGCCTCCGGCCGGGTCTGGCTGCTCAAGCTTCAGCCGTTGGGGATCGCTTTTCACCCGAATAGCGGTCTCGCTCTCCGGTGTTGCCGGCATAATCGCTACGCGCAGCTCACTGCGTAGTCGGCGCCGGCCGGAGCCGGTGAGCGCGAGCGGGACCTGGATGGTCTGCCCTTCGCGTCCACGAAGGCCTTTCTCCGGCGGCAACAGGACTGGTGCGCATTCTTCGCGCACGAGCCACAGCGCGAGCGCGTCATAAGACGCCAGCAACGCCACAGTCGTGACGATCAACTCAAACAATAACCATCCGCGCGCGATCCATGGCGCAGTACACGCCCCCACACCCAGTAGTCCTATCATCCACACGAGCCATCCCGTTGGACTGAATAGCATTCCCACGGGCTGAAGCCCGATCCGTCGAGCGGGCTTGTCGCGCGATTCCAGGTTGCGGCGTGGCGGCTCCGCGGTGGCTTGGACCTCGGCAGCCATAGCCGCGCGGCCCCGAGCTCCGGCGCCCGCTGACCTCTTATCTCCAGCCGTCATCAATTCGCCTTCTTCCATGCTGTCGCCTGCCACATGCGCCACGCGTGCGGCTTACCGCGGCACTTCGACGGCCTCCAGCACCGCCTTGATTATCTCGCGGATCTCGACGCCCTCCATCTCGAACTCCGGTCGCAGCAACACGCGGTGCTCCAGCACCGGAGCAGCCAGGGTCTTTACGTCCTCGGGCAGCACGAAATCGCGTTCATCGAGCGCTGCCAGCGCCCGCGATGCTGACAGCAGCGCAAGCGTTGCCCGCGGCCCGGCGCCAACCCAGATCGCCGCGTGCTCGCGGGTCTGCCGAGCCACGCTCACGATATAACTGCATATCGCATCGCTGACGCGCACTCGCGCTGTGGCCGCGCGCAGTTGTTCGACTTCGCCCGGCAGCAAAACCGGCACGCGCAAGTCCTCTGCTAGTCGCCGCTCCGGCGCGCCGCCACCTGCCACAAGCCTCGCCAACTCGTTTTCGTCCTGCACCGCCGGGTAGCCCATGCGGATTTTTATCAGAAAGCGGTCCTTCTGCGCCTCTGGGAGTGGATACGTGCCCTGATGCTCGATCGGGTTTTGTGTCGCAAAGACGACGAAGACCGGGGGCAGCTCGCAAGTCTCGCGATCGATGGTCACCTGGCGCTCTTGCATGGCTTCCAGCAGCGCCGATTGCGTTTTCGCGGGTGCGCGATTGATTTCGTCTGCCAGCAAAAAATTCGTGAAGATTGGACCGCGCACCAGCCGGAATTCCTGCGTCCTCATGTCGAAGACGCTTGTGCCGGTAATATCTGCAGGCATCAGGTCCGGCGTGAACTGAATGCGCTGAAATTCGCCGGCGACCGCCCGCGCCAGGGCCTTCACGAGCAGCGTTTTCCCCACGCCCGGAACGCCTTCGATCAGCGCGTGTCCGCCAGCGAGCAGCGTCACCAGCGCAAGATCGATGGCTTCGTTTTGCCCAACAATCACGCGGCCCAGCGCTTCTCGAACACGCCGCGCCCCGCTTGTGATCATGGCGGACGCTGAGGGCGTTTCCGCACTCGCAGATTGTGCTTGCCCGTCCGAACCCAGTACCGGTTCTTTGTTCATGCGATTCGTTCCTCCTCGGGAATCCTCTTCGGTGCGGCCGTGGAACTATCAGGTGCTACGAGGTCGGCATGAGCCGGACATTTTGCGGATGCGCGGCGCTCGGCGATCAACTGGCTCAATTCCTTGTAGCCCACAAGAGCAGGCTGCGCGAGCGCGGCGCGCAGCCGCGGGCCGCAATGTGGATCTGCAGAAATGGCCTGCGCATCCTGCGGCGACCGGCGGCGGTACTGCTCCCAGCACTCCGCCACTACCTGTGCGGTCGGAATGCTACGTCTAAGCAGGTGTCGCGCGGCCACCCCGGCGCCCTCTCCATGACGCACGATCTGCAGATTCTGGTCGCGACTCGGGCGTCGCACCAAATCGCCGCTCATGCTCCAAAGCAGAGCCAGCAAAGCCGTCCAGAAAAGCATCAGCGCAACCTGCAGCCGGTATCGCTGCACCAGCCAAAGCACGCCTTCATTCTGGTGCAGTCCGTGCAACGTCTCATCCACCCAAATCACCGGCCGTGCGCCCGCGAGAAAATCCAGCAGCACAGGGTTCGGACGAGTCTTGATCGCCTCGTTCAATAGGAACGACTCTTGGCTCGCGGCGATCAGTTCGCCATCTCCGACTCGCCGCATCGCCATATAAACATGTGCAGATGTGTCAGCCTGCGCGTTGGCTTCCCGGGGCCCCACATAGAGCGCGGTCCAGTGCGCATCTGTCTTGAGCCAGGGGGCATCCGCGGCGAGATACATCATCTCGCCGCCCGCCGGCATCTCGCGAAGATCGGGAGAGATCCAGGTTGGACCGGACCCTGGTGGAGTTTCGTTCCACTTATTCTCGACTTCCCAGCCTTGAGACTGCGACTTTAGTTCCCCAGCGTGCTGGACCAGCACGACACGCCCGCCGCGCGCCAGAAAATCTTCCAGCCGCCCGCGGAGCTTACCCCCGGTCCGGAGTTTTCCTTTCTCGTTTTCCGAATCGTCATAGCGGTTGCCTCCTATAAAGAACGCTGTTGTCCTCCCCGCGTTCTGGTCGGATAGCGAGTCCTCATCCTGGCTGCGCTTCACTTGATATCCGGCGCGTGCATATGAATCGAACAACAGGCTGGTGCCGTAAGGGTCCTCGCGTAAGCTGGATCCCATATCGCTCGTATTCGACTGATTCTGATGCGCCATCAGCAGCAGAATCGCGAATACCGTCGCGAAGATCCCTGCAGACAGCAGGGGGCCTCGCCAGTTGAGCACCATGCTTCGGTGTGACCGGCTGTCAAACATGGTTGAGCAACTCCCGCTGATCTTGCCGGTAGGCAGCCACCGCCTCTAGAGACAGCACATGAGACCCATACCACACGAGATCGAACTGCCGCAGGCTGCCGCGCAATTTCTCCGGTATTTCGATCCGTTGCTCCAGCGCCGCTTGCGGACGCCGCTGCCACCGGCGCGTAAACTCATTGAGGTATTCGCGGTTCGTGCGATCGCGGCGGATTGTCAGCCATTCGCGCTGCGCTAGTCCGGCTAGCAGGCCCAAGTACGCCGAACGCAATGCCAGCCGCAATTCACCTTCCCGTTCTAGCCGGTCCGCGAGCGCGAACCATTCGTCCTCGGAGCGTTCACTCGCTACCGCGCCATCGCTCAGATCAGGGAGCGGCGCTATTGCCAGGGGAATGGAAAGCTGTGCTGCCTCGCGCTGCCGACGCAGCCAAAAGAGCACCGCTCCTGCTCCGAGAGTCAAAACCGCTATCAGCGTTAGCCATAATCGAAGGTCCTTCAGCTGCCAGGTGCCCCGCTTTTCCTTTCCGGGCGAGAGATTCAGCTCGCGCGGCCACAGTTTGCGAAGAAAATTCCGCACCGCATTCCAAGCGTGCTCACTACGGTGCCCGATCTTAACCAGTAGCTTGTCAAACCAGGTAGGCGGGCTCGGGTGCTCAGTGTCATGCCAGCGATAAATCGCGCGCTGCGATTCCTCGTCTAGGGCGCGGCGCAGTTTTTGAATCTGTGCCTCGCGCGCGATATCGGCGGGCGTCTCCGTGCTGCTTCGGGTTAGCGACACCTGCGTTGCGCGCGCGGTCGCTATCGGGGAAGTGCCCGCCAGAATTGCAGCCAGAACCACCAACGCGCCGATTGCCACTCTGCCGCCAGCTGCGGTGGATGCAATTATCTGCGCCTTTTTCTGCTGCTCGCGTGGCAGGCTCGCCAGCAAACCGCGCAGGTCGTCTCCTTCGTGTCTCGACCGCAAATGCTGATAAACAACGACAAACGAACATTTGACGATGGGATCAAGCGCCAACCACGCGCCCGCGAACAGCGAAAGCCAGAACGCGGAACTGCGGAACAGCGCGAACATCCCCATTGGTGTCGACAGCAGGGTGTTGACCCCAAAAATCGAGTGCAGAAGCTGCGGAACAATCATCGCCACGATCAAGCCGTTCAGCCACACGGCGATCCAGAGAGGGAGGAGCATCAAGAAGAGAAGCAATCCGCCGCCGAACCATTGACTCGCGAGCGCTAGGCAGCCACCCATGGAATGCCTTTTGGAGCCATCCTCCCGTGCCTCAAGGCTGGCGAATTGGCACGCGCTATAGCACCAGGGCGCTCCGGCGATGGTTGTAAGCGCCGCCAAAGCAGCAGCGCTCAGGACGATCTTCCACGCAAGCAAACGTCCGATGGCTGCCAGCTTTGCGGACGCGCCCTCGAGTCCTGGTCTCGGCACGCCGAACGCGCGCTCTCGAACGCGCTGCATGTAGATCGCCATGCTCCACGCGCGCAGGAGATATGCGCCAGTGAGCAGCGCCGCTTCCACGAGTTGCGCACCATCGGACAACCGAATCTGGCCGTTGACTACCCACATCGGTATGAAACAAAGGACCAGCGGCGCGGCCCCGGTGTAGTACCGCCAGGCCTCCCAAGCGAACGTTGACTTAAACAGTGTGAAACCGCGTTCGAGCGCTTCGAGCGCGCTCAGTCGCTTCCGGCGGCCGCGCGCGGACGCCAGGCGTCCACGCTGCGAAGTGGACAGAGCCAGCGCAGCTTCGCTCATTGCTTTCCCCGGGAGGCCTGGTCATCGACGACGCGGCCGAAGTTCAGATGCTGCTCCGGCGTATTCGTTCGCCAACGCAGCAGCACGAAAAAGAGCGCCATCAGGGCGGCAAGAGCAGTAAGTCCCGCCAGGACCTGCCGGAGGCGGCGCGTCAGCGACAACTTCGCTGCTGGCGGAAGCGCCATCCGGCGCAGACAAGGCGGGCAGGCGAGCTTTCCCTCCTCGTCTGTTACGCATTCTCGGCAGAACGTTCCGCCGCAATGCGGACACCGCGCCGCTGCTTCACGCAGCGGATGAAACAGGCAGCGAGCATGGCGCAAGCCCGTCGCGGCGGGTTTGTTGAAGGGCGCGGCTGGCGTGTCAGGAGCCATTCGTCTGTGTAGCATCCGCGATGGAAACGGTCCCGGACGGCGCTTCGGAGTTCGTTTGCACGGAGGGCTCCGTCGGTTGGGTGCTGGTTACAGGAGCGGTCAGTTGCTCAACGACGACGCGCGCGGCGCGAACCGCCGCATCAATTTTGGCAAGGACCTTGCGGGCACGGCGCGTTCGCGCCACCAACGGCAGGTCAACGCTTGCTCCCGTGGTGCGAATGCGCGACCCCGCCGTCGGCCCGAGTGCCAGTTCCGTCGCGACCCACGCGAGACCCAGGCCGCCGAAAATCGCGCCAACGGTGGAATTCACCCACTGCCAAAACACAACACCGAGCGCCGCAAACAGCACCCCCGGAATGACCAGCCGCCACAACCATAAACGGCTGGGCCAGACCATTATCGATTCGAGGTCGCGCAAATAAAACCGCCGATACTCGACCGCGTACATCGTGCGCTTCGCGGCCAGCAAGCAGTCCTCACTCAAGTACCACTTCGTTCCGCCGGTTAGGCTGCCAACGCGCGATATTTTGCGGAATGCACTTTTCAATCAGTGCCTCCCCGCCATCCAGCGGACGAAGATCGCGCTGGCGAACAATAGCGGAAGCCAGGTGAACCCCGCATACGCCGCCCAGAAACGCCACCCGTACCGCGGAATTAAATACGAACGCGGCCCCTTCCTATATTTCACGTGCAAAAAAATCGCTGCCGGGATTGCGGCTACGATCACGGGCCAAAAGAGAATCCAGCCCCACCCGATCGTCACCGCAATGGAATCATAGAGCACGTCGCGATGGCGCCATTCCGCCTTGCCGGCCTCCGCACCGGAATCGGAGCGCCCACGTTCGAAACACGTGGGGCAAACGTGCTCCGCTCCCAACTGCAAATCGCACAACGCGCACACGAAGCGTCCGCACCGCTGGCAGCAAGCCTGAAACGCCTTGTCCGGATGAAAGAAGCATGTCGCTTGGTCCGAAAGCGCAGCCACCGCATTTGTGTTCTGCCGGACCACGGCCCAGACGCGGATCTGTAGCCGCTTCTCGCAGTAGGGGCAGCTCTGCCATCCTGTCTTCGTCTCAACTGCAACCACGTCCCCGTTGCAACTTGGGCAGGTCGCAGCCCCCACTGCAATAGGCGATAACCTCCGGGTCGCGCCTGTGGGAGAGTCCCCCGCGTTGGAGTCGCCAGTAGCAGGGGTGAAAAGATTGATGTTGAAGGTCACGCTATGCTCTGTTTGTAGACCACCCGCGTGTCGCACACCCGATCATGCAGCGCTCGCTTCTCGCCATCGGTCCCCGCCACGATCCCGCTAATCAGCATGAGGACGAAATTTAAATAAGGGATGCCGCTGGTGACAACATTCCACATCACGAAGCGCCCAAAGGACACGCCCCAACCGAGGCTGCCGCCGTCTGAACGCACGACTTTTAGCCCGCAGGCCATCTTTCCGAGGGTTGCACCGCGATACTTCAGCAACACAACTTCATAGCAAATCACTGCGAGGAAATAAATTAGAAAGAAAGTAAGACTGAAGGTAGCGAACGCTGCGAAGGCCGGGTTGGACGCACCGCCCTTCGCCCTGGCTAGAGTTGGTATCAGCACAGCGGCGAGGATCAGGAGAGGCATCCCGAGCACAAAGCTGTCAATGACGCGGGCGCCGAAACGGATCCAGAATCCGCCGTAATGCCAGCCGAGTGGCGATGCCGCAGCGTCGCCGCTCGCCATCACCCGGCTCAGAAATCCCGGCTTGCAAGCGCCGCACACCCAGTTCCCGGCGATCTGCACCACGTCAGAATGCGCGAACGTCCGTCCGCACTGCGAACACGCCAAACCCGTTTGCACTGGGGCCTGTTCACTCATTGGGTATTCTCCTATTGGTGTGTGAAGTTGCACTTAGCGTAGCGCAAAAGGTGCCCTGCGCCAAGGATCAGGATCGCCCCTGTTTCGTAAATATGAGTTTGCACGCTGACAAAACGCGCGAGTTATCTTCCCTGGGGGGTAAACCTCCGGAACATCGAGCAATGACCATTCGAGATCAGCCTATGTTCCTGGGCGAAACTCGCGGTGACAAGACAAGAAATAAGAAGCACTGCTGCCAGAGTTCAGATATCGACAGTCCGCGTGGTGGTGTGGTTCGCGTTCTTCCGCAAAATCTCGAAAACGTCCGTCAAACTTTAGATGCGCAGCGGTAATCGGATTTTGACCGGTGGTAAAGCCTCAGCGACGACTTGGACCACTTGGGGGAAGCTTGACTCTGTCGGGTGCGGGACGTAATGTTTTCAGGCCTTTACTCTGCGCCTGCACTCCGGTCCGCCGCAAAATTATTAGGGGCGTATCGCAACGACAAGTGAGGAAAATCGCCATGCGTTCAATTCGAATGTCAGTGTTGCTCGCCATGTGTCTGACTTCAAGTGCGGCATTGGTTGCGCAAACGAAGACATCGACCGAGCCGCCGGCAAAGACTACAGCGGCGGCTCAGATGCCGGAAGAGCTGAACACGCGGGAATACATCATACTTCTACGCAAGGATGTGAGTGCGGAAAAGGCTAGGTTGCTAGGAACGGTGATGCAGTTTGACGCCGAAGATGCAGCCAAATTCTGGCCTATTTATCGCGACTATGACGCCGAACTTAACAAGCTCAACGACCTGCGCGTCGCGAACATCAAAGAATACGCCCGCACATATAACGAGATGACCGACGCGAAGGCGGACCAGCTGATCAAAGACGCCATGACATATCGGAAGCAACGGGACGAACTGCTCGCCAAGTACTATGAACTAGTGAAACAGCAGTTGGGCGCGATAACGGCCGCTCGTTTTGTGCAGGTCGAATATCAATTGCTGATGATCATTGAGCTCAAGATTGCGTCTTCGCTACCGGTGGTGGGCTCATGAAGATCATCAAGAGGAGAATGAGCATGCCGGTGGCGGAAATCAGATGGGCAACGCTGATGCTGACAGCGATTTTGACATTAGGGCTGTCACCCTCCTCGGGCGCGCAGAGGTCCAAGAGAGTTACCGTGCCAGCAGGGACGCGAATATTGGTGCGGATGGTAGATTCAGTGGATTCGAGCAAACAAAAAGCGGGGTACCGGTTCAAGGCAACGCTGGAAGCGAATCTGCAAGCCTTCGAGGTAACCGTTGCACCGAAAGGAACCACGGTGTATGGAGTCCTCGCGCAGGCATCGTCATCGGGAAAATTTAAGGGCAGTTCGCAGCTGATTCTGGAACTCACGGACATTGTTATCAATGGAACTGCCTATCCGCTGATGACCACGGACTATGAGATCAAGGGGAAGGGCGAGGGCGGCAACACGACCAAGAAGGTGTTGGGCGGTGCTGGATTAGGCGCACTCATTGGCGGCCTGGCCGGTGGGGGTAAAGGAGCAGGCATCGGAGCGCTGGCGGGCGCAGGCGCGGGAACTGCGGTGGCGGCGACAAAGAAAGGCGAGCAGGTTTCCGTGCCAAGTGAAACTCTCCTTGAGTTCCGTCTTGAACATCCGACCGAGCTGCCGATAGCGAAGTAGAGACGACACGCGTTCGGGCGGAATGCTTTGTGACTGCCAATTGAAGTCCTGACTGATGTCTTAAGGTCGCCGCTCTCGCGACGGGCACGCCCATGGCTAGGAAGTTCTTCACGCAGCCCGGGCCGAAGTCGAAAAAGAAGCGGTCACCATTGCCCAACTCCACCATGATGCAGGTGCCAGCTTGATCACGACCGGGCGGAAAGGGGCCGCTCCCGACGAACGTGATACGCATCTCGTCCTTCCCGATCAGCTCACTGCCGGGGAAGTAATTCATCCGGCTGCGAACCGACGGCGGACCGCAGCCAACCAGGCTTCGATTGGCGGCGGCGCGTGGAGGTACATGGCGAGTGATCGCTAAGGACGAGCTGGAGCGTGAGATTGGCAATCAGTGGCACAGGGAGACTTCTCGCCCGCGCTCCGGCTGCACTAGTCGAACCAGAGCGAGTCAATCGGAGAGATCACTGCAAAACTTTCACCTCGCTTAAAGCTTCAAAATCTCCGCAACTTTGTTGTTCGGCACATGCGGGAACTACGCGTGATCGTCAATTCTGACCCTGCCAAAACGCGGGCGACGTTCGCCAAGCACATCGAAAGGATCACACTTACACCGAGCGGGGAACACAACGTAGCTTCAGGGACTTGGAATTTTGTATGGCAGTATCGGTGGTGCCGGGCGAAAGGGCCACCGGTCCGAATCCCCCCTCGTCGCGAACGACAAGAAATCTATGATAAGGCGCGGTGCCACAATCACTTAGATTCTCTGAGGGCTTCGGAATTGCGCCACCATGTGTTTCAATTGCAACATGTTGGCTTTCCAGAATGACGTGGCGGTAAGAAGGCGCGCCATCAAGTCCTACCTCTGTAGCGATTAGTCGAGCGGACTCGGCAGCGGTGATCGCAGCGCAATACCACAAGGATGTTTGCTGGAGGGGCATACGGGCTTGGCCAGCGATGTTTCAGGGCCACCTAAGGCCAAACTTGCTTGCTCCGAGAGATTGTGAATCGATCGATGTGATGCTAAAATAGATCACATGAGAAAAGCTTCGATTCGAGATCTCCGCTACAATTTCAAGAAGATAGAGCGCCTTTTGTATCAGGGCGAAGAGATTCAGATCACCAAGCGGCGGCGCGTGATTGCCCGCTTAATCCCTGAAGGCGTGCGAGGTGCGGCGCAGATGCCGGACTTTCTAGCACGACTGCGCTCCACCTATGGCGACAAGTTGTTAAAGGTCAGTGGCGCTGAACTGGTGGCTGAGGATCGGAGCCACTATTGAGGATCTACACTGACACAAGCTTTCTGGTTTCGTTGTATAGCCCCGACGCCAACTCCGCAGCGGCGGTGCGAGCCCTGAAAGCCTCTGCTGGGGAACGATTCGTGACCATTCTTGGCGAGCTTGAGCTTCTCAACGCCTTCGGACTCCGCGTATTCAGGAAGGAAGTGACCGAAGCGCAGGCACAATCATCATTGAGTGATTTTGAGAAGGATTTGCGTGACGGCCTCTTCCAATTACGCGGACTACCTGACCCAGTTTTCGAGCGTGCTCGCCAGCTGTCCCGCCAAACCACGGCTAAGCTTGGCACCCGCGCCGCCGACGTCTTGCACGTAGCTGCGGCGCTCGAACTGGGTGTCGACTACCTTTATAGCTTTGACCACCACCAGCGAAAACTCGCGCAGACTGTTCGCCTCAAAGTGAATCGAGAGCCCCGTTTCCCATCGCAGCGTGTTGCTCGCGAGCTAGCTACATAAGTCTCGCACAAATAATTCGATATCAGAATCAAAAAAGGCGCCGCAGCCTTCGATCGCTTGGGAGCGACGTCGCACGTAATGGAACCTGTCGAACAGCACGTCACGAAGATCTTGAGGTTGTACGAAACTCACTGATTATGTTGAAGTGGATGCGACTGGCCGAGACAGCGTCTGTCCACGCAGAGAGAAGGAGTCGTGACGGTAAAGATCAGCCCCAGTCAACAGGTAGCCGGCATTCCAGTGATGGAGGTTCGGAAGTTTCTGCGACGTGTGCATAGTGATTTCAGGAGTTTCTGGCCTGAACAAGTTGTTCAGCATTTCAATTTCACGAGCAGGAGGGCTAGGCAGTTTATTCATGACCTGCAGGCTGAAGGTCTGATCGAACCCTCCACACATGAATTCGATAAAGACGCGTACCAACTAACAGACAAGGGACGTAGTTTGGGACGGGGCAGCGCGGCGAAGGCCATTATTCGAGCGACGGGAGACAAGGCACTAAAGGGACTCTTGCAGCGCGCGAAGGAAGTAAACGCCAGCGATGATTTCCTGTGTTCTGTTGAAGCTGTGGTTTTGTTTGGCAGTTATCTGAAGGGCGAAGAACGTCCCAACGACGTTGACGTAGCCGTGAAGCTGAACAGACGTTTGCCGGAGAACTTGGGCACTGATGAGTTTGCACGTCGCATGAGAGAACACGCCCGGAGGAGCGATCGTCAGTTCTCGACGTACCTTGAAGAGCTGCAATGGCCTGAAACTCAAGTGAAGCTGTATTTGCGGAAGAGAGTCCGGTGTTTGAGTTTCCAAGCTTGGGACTCCTTTGTGCGACTGGCGAAAGAACGGGATTTTGAATATTCAATTTTGATGGGGAATAGAGTGAGGCTTTTGGAAGAGATTGCGCGACAAAAGACTTGAAGGTCGTCTGGGAGAGGGAAACCGCTTGAAGCGTGTTTTCAAATGATCTGGGTGAAGAAAAAGAAAAATCTGGTGCCGGGGGC
>CAWDRK010000001.1:0-63360 GCA_963804635.1 Candidatus Acidiferrales bacterium | reverse complement strand
GCTGGTGGTCTTGGACGCCACAATTTCGCCAAACCGCAAGGAATCCAGCACCGCGATCGGCCGCGCGCCCATGGTGAAAATGTCGCGCAGGATTCCCCCCACGCCGGTGGTCGCGCCTTGGAACGGTTCCACGTAGCTCGGGTGGTTGTGCGACTCGATCTTGAACGCCGCCACCAGCCCGTCGCCGATGTCCACCACCCCGGCATTTTCACCCGGCCCTTGCACCACCAGCTTGCCGCGGGTCGGCAGGCGCTTCAGATGCACTTTGCTTGATTTGTACGAGCAGTGCTCGCTCCACATCACGCTGAAGATGCCCAACTCCGTGATATTCGGATCGCGCTTCAGGATTTTCTGAATGCGCGAGTATTCTTCGCGCGTTACGCCATGCTCCGCCGCGATTTCCGGCGTTACTTTGATTTCGGTTTGTGCAGTTGCCATCTGTCCCTGACCTTCAATTCATGACCTGAAAAACACTGCAGGGGCACGACGCATCGTGCCCCTGCGCAATTCTATTTTTTTGGACCAGCCTCACGCTGTCGCCTTTGCCGCGCCCATCAGCGCTTCCACCATCGACCGAAAAACGACCAGTCCGTCCTCGGAATCCAGCGCCGATTCCACGGCACGCTCCGGATGCGGCATCAATCCGGCCACATTGCGCTCGCGGTTGCAGATGCCGGCGATATTTCCGACCGAGCCGTTGGGATTTCCGGCGTTATCGTCTTGGCCATCCGGCGTCGTGTAGCGGAACAGGATTTGCCGGTTGTTCTCCAACTCTGCCAGCGTTGCTTCGTCGCAACTGTAATTGCCATCGCTGTGCGCGATCGGGATCTTCAGGATTTGCCCCTTGGCCGCCGCATTGGTGAACGGAGAGTCCGTATTCTCCACGCGCATGGAAACGTGCCGGCAAATGAACCGCAGCCCGGAATTCCGCATCATCGCGCCCGGGAGCAAGCCAGCCTCCAGCAAAATCTGGAAGCCGTTGCAGATGCCCAGGACCAGTCCGCCGCTGCTGGCGAATTTCTCCAGCGATTTCATTACCGGGGAAAAGCGCGCAATTGCGCCCGTGCGCAGGTAATCGCCGTAGGAAAAGCCCCCTGGCAGGATAACGGCGTCGCAACCCTGCAAATTTTCGCATTGATGCCAGATGAATTCGACCGGCCGCTGCAACACGTGACCGAGAGCGTAAAACGCGTCATGATCGCAATTGGACCCCGGGAAGACAACCACTCCAAATTTCATACTGCGCCTCCGGGTTTTCGTTATCGGGAAGGCCCATTTTACCACAGCGACGCGCATTGCGGAGAGGCTACACACAGACTCGCGAATTCTCCTGGACGGAGGCGAAAAGTCGCTGCGAAAACTCCCGTGGCTCACCCCTTCAGGGGGTGAGGGTGTCCTTTTGCGTATCCGCCGGCCAGCAACTTTTCGCTAGCGGTGTGGCTTCTTCGATTTCTTCATATCTTTATTACCCGCCGCCATCTCGCGGCGTTTCTTTGCCGCCCATCCTGGCCTGTTCGTCTGCCGCCCACGCCCGATTCCCAGCGCATCGGGTGGTACATTGTCGGTAATCACCGATCCCGCGGCAACGTAGGCCCCATTCCCAATTCGCACCGGGGCCACCAGCACCGCGTCGCTCCCGATAAATACTTTGTTCCCGATGGTCGTTGGGTGCTTCGCAAAGCCGTCGTAGTTGCAGGTGATCGTGCCCGCTCCGATATTCGATTTTGCGCCGATCCTGGTGTCCCCGACATAGGAGAGGTGCGGCACTTTCGACCCTTCGCCCACCACGCTCTTTTTTAATTCCACGAAATTGCCGATGCGCGCGCCTGCCTTCAGGTGCGACTCTGGCCGCATGCGCGCGAACGGCCCGGCTACGACGTCGGAATCCACGCGGCTCTTGGTGATCACGCAGTGCGGCTCGATGGTCACGTTGTCGCCCAGCACGGAATCGTGGAGCACGCTGCCCGTTTTGATCACGCACCGCGCGCCAATTTTTGTTTTTCCCAGCAATTGCACGCACGGCTCGATCACCGTGTCTTCTCCCGCGGTCACATCGGGATCGATCAGCACGGTTTCCGGCAGTTGAATGGTCACTCCGCTATTCATCAGCTCATCGCGCTTCCATTCGCGAAACGCGCGGTCCACGCCGGCCAGATCCGCTCGCGTATTGCATCCCAATGCTTCCTGGGCGTTTTCGGCGATCTCCGCCAACACCGTTTCACCCTTGGTGTTCATGACGGAAATCGCGTCAGTGAGGTAAACCTCGCGGTGCTTGTTGTTCGGTTTCACTTGCCCCAGCGCCGGCCAGAGTTTCGCTGTCGTGAAGCAGTACATGCTGGAGTTGATCTCGTTCAGTTCGCGCTGTTCCGGCGTCAGTTGCGACTCTTCAATGATCGCGGCGACAGTATCCCCGGATTTCCGCAGGATCCGCCCGTAGCCGGAGGGATCGGCCAGCACCGCCGTTAAAATCGAGGCCGCGGCATTTCCCTTTTTGTGTTTGTTGATCAGCGCGCGCAGCGTCTCCGTGCGCACCAGTGGCGCGTCGCCGGGTAACACCACCACATACTTCGCGTTTCCGATAGCGCGCCGGGACACTTGTAGGGCGTGACCGGTGCCATTTTGCGGTTGCTGCAGCACCGTCGTTACCTCGAACGACTCCAACTCCGCGGCCACTTTTTCCGCTTGATGCCCCAGCACCGCGATGATCTTCTTTGCTCCCAGCGGTTCGCACGCGCGCACCACATGCTCGACCAACGAGCGCCCGCCAGCCGTGTGCAGCACCTTCGCCAGACTCGACTTCAACCGCGTGCCTTTGCCCGCGGCCAAAATTAGAATTGCCACGTCCTTGTTTGTCATGGCCAGCATTGTCCCGTGACATCCGCGTTTTGACAACCACGGACTCTGGCGCTCACGAGTTGCTGCTAATCCTGGGTCGTCCCAGGCAGCGGCCGAAGCGCTCAGTTGACGATCAACGGCACGTTGACCGAGGCGTCCGGAGCCGCGCCTTCTCCGCTTACGGTGTACGCGTTTACCGTGATCAAGTAGTTGCCCGGAGCCGTTTCGCCCCCCGGGGTCGTGTTCACCGTAATCCTCGCCACACCCTTATCACGGCTGGAAAAATCCAGGGTACGAGGGTTCAACGCATCGCCTGTGCCGACTTGACAGGTCGCTTTTGGCGCGCTGGTCGTGCAGGACAAAAATACCCGGCCCGTCCCCATCTTGTTGGCCACGCTTACGGCGGTGCTATTTCCGGACGTCGCTCCCGCCTTCACGGTGATCGAAACAGCATTCCCCAGGCTCGGTGCCGGCACCGCCGTCGCTTTATAGATCCGCACGTAATCCACCGTCATCACCGTCGGCGTCGGCGTCGTCGCATCGGCCGGGCCGGGCCAGGAGCCATCACCTCCCACCGCCAAATTCATCAGCAAATAGAATGCATGATTGAACGCCCAGCTCTGCCCCGCAAGCACGTCAGCCGCCGTAATCACATAAAACACGTTCCCAGGGTCGTCCACATAGAACTGAATCATGTTCGGCGACCAGATAGCTCCGTAGCTGTGCCACCCGGTCACGTCGCCATTGGGAAAGGTGTATTTTCGCGGCAATCCCTTGTCGCCGGAATAGCCCGGCCCGTGCAGTGTTGCGCTGATCTTTGCGGGCCCCAGTCCCCGCGAAGCGGGCACGTTCTCCATGTAGTCGATCTCCCCGCAAGTGGGCCACCCCACGGAACTGATGTTTGTACCTAGCGCCCAGAAGGCTGGCCAGATTCCCGGGCCCACCGGCAACATCATCCTCGCTTCCGCTCTTCCATATTGCAATTGCTCTCTGCCATCGGTCACCATCCGCGCGCTCGTCCAGCTTCCACTGTTCGGCGCAGTGCTGGGGTTGAGCTTTATCGCTTGCATTACCAGGTGGCCGTTGCCATCGATGTACGCGTTGGGCTTCGCGGAATTGCATCCGCCAGCGGTGGAGTCCGGAGCGCAGTAATATTCGATCTCGTTGTTTACCTTCAGAATGCCGGTCTCGAACTTCCACTTTGTCGCGTCGATGGAGGTGCCGGCCGGCCCGTTGAACTCATCGGACCACACGGGATTCCAGGTCTGCGCCGCCGCCCCACCGGCCAAGACCAACCACAGGCCACCAATCGTCAGCAGCACCGCGCGATTTGACACGTTCCCTCCCCTTCGCTTGCCGCCAAGCATAGTCTCGGTTTCCTGGGCGTGGGATTTAATCGCCTGCAGTTACGGGAGCAGAACGAAAAACGTGCGACGCTGTGGCAGTCTCGGCATGTTCGTCGGTCGTGATCACCCAGGAGGTTGGGTCGGCCAGCAGTTGGCTCACTAACTGGGTGTGCAGAGCGTGCCCCGCCTTGCGCGCTTCCACCCGTCCAAGCAACGGCAAGCCCACCAGCGCCAGGTCGCCAATCAGGTCCAACGCTTTGTGCCTGCCGAATTCATCGGCGAAGCGCAGCGAACCGTTCATCACGCCGTCTTTCGTCAGCACGATGGCATTGTCCAGTGAACCGCCTCGAATCAGGCCCATGCCACGCAAAGGCTCAATGTCGCTCTCAAAGCAAAACGTCCGCGCCCTGGATAGTACTTGCCGGAACGAGCCTGCGTTTACCACCATTTCCACTTCCTGCTGCCCCACCATGGGGTGCGGGAAATCCACGTAGCAGCGCACGCGAAATTCGTCCGCAGGATAGATCCCGATGCGCCGCCCGTCTTCCACCACCTCGACCGGTTTGGTCACTTTCAGGTAACGCCGCTTGCGGCGCAGCCTGCGAATGCCGACTTCATCGATCATCTGCATAAACGGCTCGGCGGAGCCATCCAGGATGGGCACCTCAATCGCGTCAATGTCCAGGTAGATGTTGTCGATTCCGCAGGAATAGATCGCTGCCAGCAGATGTTCCGTCGTGGACAGCAGCACGCCATGCTTCATCAAGCTGGTGGCATAGCTGACGCGTGCTACGTTGAATCCGTGGGCCTCAATCTGGAACCCGTCCAGGTCCACTCGCCGAAACACAATCCCCGTGTCGGCAGGCGCGGGAACAAGACGGAGCCGTCCGTGAACTCCGGTGTGGAGTCCGATGCCCTGTGTGGCGACGGAATTTTGAATGGTTGTTTGGAACATGCCCCACTCTAATACTAGCACATCGTCGGCCAATCGACGGCTTGCTTCTCCTTCTTTATCAGTTACTTATGAGGAACATTTCGGCTATCCCAGGGTTCGGCGTGTCTTTTGCACAACATTACACCCAGTTCCCGTGGTTTCTCCACCACCCAGCAGCACGTCGACCTTCGGCCTCGCTCGTCCTCATGAACTTCTTTTCTCTCGTGGTCCAACTCTTCCTGTGCGCCAATACGTCTAAATGCTATGCTTATGGTTTGCATCTTTTTCCAGGGTGGTGCTGGATGAATCGACTCGCGCGTTTTAGCATTTTGGGCGTTTCCATACTTGTTTTCGGCTGGGTGGGGCTTGGGCATGTTCTTGGCCGCACCACCGACAACAAGGCGTACAAGTCGCTGGTAGTGTACAGCGAGGTTCTGCAAAAGATTCAGCAGGACTACGTCGATGAGCCCAATATGCACCTGGTTGAGGCCGGCTCGCTTCACGGCCTGCTGGAATCTCTCGATTCCGAATCCAGCTATTTCACTCCGCGCGAATACGCCGAATACAAACAGAAGCTCTCGAACTCCACCACTGGCGAGACCGGCTTGAATCTCAGCAAGCGCTTCGGCTACATCATCGTCACTTCCGTTATCCCGGATAGTTCCGCGGACAAAGCCGGCATTCGCAGCGGCGACATTTTTGAGTCCGTCGCCGGCTTCACCACACGTGAAATGTCCGTGGGGCAAGCCAAAAACCTGCTAGCCGGCCAGCCCGGCACGAGCGTGAAAGTTGGCGTTATTCGCCGGGGAAAAACGCAGCCTGAGTCCGTGGATCTGTCGCGCGAAAAGCTTCCCGCATCGAAGCTCCAGGTTCAGCGCATCGATAACGAGACAATTGCCATCCGCTTCCCCACTCTGGACGCGGGGCGCGCCGACGAAGTCCGCGCCAAATTACAGGAATTCAGCAAGCAGGGCGTAACGAAAGTCATTCTTGATCTGCGCGAGTGCGGCCGCGGCTCCATTCCGGAAGCTCTCTCGATCGCTCGCCTGTTTGTGCCTTCCGGAAATCTGACCTCTCTGCGTGGCCAGACCGTCCCGGAGCAAGTCTTCGCGGCCGATCCCAGCAAGGTCGTTTGGAAAGGCCCGGTGTCCATTCTCATGGACGGCACGACCACCGGCCCGGCGGAAATTCTGGCGGCATCGATTGGCAACACCAAGCGCGGCGATCTGGTGGGCGACCGCACCTTCGGGCTCGCTTCCGAGCAGAAGCTCATCACCCTGGATGATGGCTCGGCCATTATTCTGACCGTGGCCAACTACTACAACGCCGACGGCAAGGCTATCCTGGAAGAAGGCGTAGCTCCCACGGAAGTTGTGCACAGCGCCGCTGCCGCCGAAGAGGGGGAAGATGGCGGCGACGACTCCACCCCGGCCAGTTCTTCGACTCCGCAAAAGGAACCGCCGCAGCTCGGGCCTCGTCCTCTCTCTTCGGAGGATCCGGTTCTGCGCAAAGCTCTGGATCTGCTGAAGAATCCGGTGGCGGTTAAGAAGGCCGCTTAGCGCTCACGTGAAAGTTGCGTTTGTTCCCGCTGGGCGTGGATCGCTCGCCGTCTTTTTCTGCGCGCTCGCGTCCGTGCTTCTTTGCCTGGCGGGCTGCGACAAGATCAAATCGTATCGCGAGGCCGCGCGAGCACGGCGTTCCTCCAAGGACCACCGAGCGCGCCCGTCCCGCAATGCCGCGGCCTCAGCAAAGCTGGCGATTATTCTCGATGATGTGGGCAGCGATCCCGCGGCTGTCGATCAACTGTTCGCTCTCAACTACCCGCTGACGCTCTCCGTGCTTCCCCTCCACCAGCACTCCACCGCCATAGCCGAAGAAGCTCACCGGCGCGGCTATCAAGTCATGCTGCACTTGCCCATGGAGGCCATGGGCAATGACGCGTCGGAGCCGCAGCAGCTGCGCGTGGGAATGAGCTCGCTGCAGGTTGCAAACGATTTGGGTGGAATGCTCGGCAGCGTTCCGCATGCCGTCGGCGTGAACAATCACCAGGGCTCGCTCGCCACTTCCAATGCGGCGCTCATGGCCGAACTTATGCCCTTGCTTCGCCAGCGCCACCTTTTCTTCATCGATAGCCGCACGAGCGCGGCGACAGTCGCCTTCGACGCTGCTGAACACGATGGCGTGCCTTGCGCCTTCCGCAACGTGCCGTTCCTCGATGATGTGCAAGAAGCCGGCGCCATTCGACGCCAGTTGGAACTGGCCATTCACGGCGCCCGGGAAAAGGGCGAAGCCATTGCCATCGGCCATCCCCACCCGGAAACATTGCAGGTACTCCGCGAAATGCTGCCGCAGGTGCAAGCGCAAGGCGTGCAACTGGTCCACGCTTCCGTCCTGGTTCACTGAGCGGGCGGCCCGAGCGCCGTCATCAACCGTTACGCCTTTTAGGATTCCACGCTTGAGAGCTACGGCTTAGTTCGGCGATTGCGTCGTATTCGCTGCGTCTTTCTTGGGGAACAGCCACAGCACCACGAGAAATTGCAGCGCCATGGTCAGAAAGCAGAATACGCTACCCTCCGGGCCTACCGTTCCACCCGTCAACCATTTTGGCCCGTGCAACACGGCGTGCGACAGGCTGCCTTCCATGGTCGTCCCGCTATTGGGCACCGAGTAGAGATACGTTTCTCCCCAGTCGAAGCTGGCATGCAGGCCCACGGCGTACCAGAGGTTGCCCGTACGCTTCAGTGTCAAGCAGAACAGCATCGCCACCATAACCACGCCTGCGGCGCCCACCCAGCCTTCTCCGGGGTTACCGAGGTGCAGCCCACCGAACACCACGGAAAGCAAAACCGCACCCGGCCAAAAACCGATCCCTTCCGCCAGGGTGTACTGCATGTAGCCGCGAAACAGGAATTCCTCAAATAGTCCAACGAAGAAAAACAACAGCAGATGAAACAATCCCCATTGCACGATCTCGCTTCCCTGCAGCGCCAGGCTCCCGAAGGAATACCCGCCGAACGCGGTAATCAGCGCGATCAGCAGGGAGACTTCCAGCACGCCAAAAAGGAATCCGAGCCAGAATTTACTTCCGAGCGCCTCAGACATTGGCAACCCGTATAGGCCTGCGGGACGCCGTTCCAGCCGCGACATAACCAAGGCCGCGCCATAAACCAAAGCAAAACCCACCACTTCTTGCGCCAACACGATCATCGCTGTCGGCAAGCCGCGCTTCGCCGTCAAAAAGAACCTCAAGCCCATCATGATGATTGCGCCGCCCACCACGACGAGGAGCAAATAGACCAGCAGCCGCCATCCCGCTCGCAGCAATCCCTGTGGGTTGAAAAACAGTGGTGAGGGACCAGGAGGGGGAGCCGACAACGCGGATTGTCCTGCGGGATCGTATGCCGAATTTCCCGAATCCATTCTTGCTCCTTGCCCAAAGAGAGTAGAGTCCGGATGCAGGTGAAGCGGACCAAATTCTTTTCGTTGCAACCACCGTAACCTTTTTACTATAGAATGCCGGTTAGTGGCGCGCGCATTTGCGTGCCTCTCCTATGCCTCACCATAGCCCCTCCTCTTCGCTAATTGCTGGCCGTCTGGCACTTGATTTCGCCAACACCTCGCCGATTTCCCACGATCTTTCCTGGGACGAGTTTGTTTCTTTCCTGTTGGACGCAAAACTGGTAACTCTGGAACGCGCAGCGCGGCTCCGGCCTCTATTGCTGTCCGAGGCGCGGGCCGTCGATGCGATCCTGCTGAAGATCCTGCGGCTTCGCGAGTCCTTCCGTGCGGTTTTCGCTTCGATCGTTGAGCGTAAAGTCTTCCCGCGCCATTGGGCGGAGCCGATTAATGAAATCCTGCGAGTCACCGAGGGCCATGACGAACTGGTTCCCCAGGAAGACGGCTGGCGTCTTCAGTTTATCGCGCGAGAAGAAGGCCTCGAGTGGTTGCTCGCCGCCATCGCGCGCTCTGCTGCGGAACTGCTTGTGGAAGGCGAGGAAGCGCCCATCCGCCGCTGCGCCAATCCATCCTGCCGACTGTTCTTTTATGACGATTCGCGCACACAACGCCGGCGTTGGTGTTCCATGGCTACGTGCGGCAATCGTCACAAGGCAGCAAGCTTCCTGCGCCGCCATGTCCACAAGCGCGGGGCCTCAGCCTGACGCGCCTCGCTTGCCGCCCATCCTCACTTCACATACTTCGGAGACTCCCCCTTGGACCACGGGTCGTAATTGTGCGCAAACTCCAGCCGTTCTCCGAGCGGCGGGTGGCTGTACAACCAGAACGTGATGAACTTCGATGGATTCGGATCCGCCAGGTCGATGTCGCCCATCTTTTGAAATGACTGCGCGGCCACTTGCTGCGAGTTCGGCAAGATTCCGTGCGTAACTTCCAGCCCGTAGACATCGGCCGCGTGCTCCTGCATCCGGCTGAAGGCGTTAGCGATCGGCGTTCCCGCGAACTCCAACACGTGGAATATCAGCAGCAGCACTGCCAAGGCAGCCCAATCGTCCTGACCGTGCAGGCCCCAAGACTTACCCCAGCGCGCCAGCACCCACTGCAGCGCGCGGTAGGCCGCATACAACCCGACCAGCAGCCCGCCAGTAAAAAACACGAAACCCTTCCAGGTGTGTCCCAGAACGTAATGCCCCAGTTCGTGACCCACCACGGCAAGAACTTCGTCGGGATTCGTTTTTTGAATCGTCGTGTCCCACACCACAACGCGCTTCGAAGCGCCTACGCCCGTCACATAAGCATTGATCGCGCTGGTCTTCGCGCTCGCTTCCATCAGGAACATGCGTTGCGGTCGAATCGGTACGCCCGCCCGCTGCGTCAGTTTACCGATGGCATCCACCAACTCGGGATGCGCCTGCTGCAGCGGCGTGAACCGGTTGAACATGGGATCGAGGAACCACGGACTGATGAAAAACAAAAACAGCGACAGCGGCACCATGGCATACCAGAAGTACAGCCACCACGTCCGCGGCTTCCACCGGATCACGCTCAGCAGCAGCAGCGCGACGATGTACGCCAATCCCAGGGAAAGCAGTTCGCCCTTGGTCCAATCCCAGAACCATGAACCCCATCCTTGAATCGATTGCTGATATTGCAGTGAAAGCCGGTGCGCATAGATCGAAATTGGCAGGTGCAACACCGCCAGCAGCAGCAGCAACGCGGGAACGAAAATCAGCCCCTGTAGGCTCCGCTTTGGGCTGGCGCTTTCCGCGGCGTCCCGCGATCTTGCCACCACCCCGGTCTGCAATAGCACCAATAACACCAGGATGCCCCAGGCCACGGCCACGAAGTACAGCGTGTACTCTTGCCTCGCCAACGACACGGCCTTCTGGTAGCGCTCAGGCGGAAGTTGGTAGCTCTGCGCCGACGGTGCTGCTGCCTTCACCTGAGCATTCGAACTCGTTCCCTCCGGCGTATTTGTACCCGCCGCTTGCCAAGCGCTTGCGGCCCCTAGGTCGGCCAAAAACTCGCTAGTTGCCAGCGCTAGCACCAGTAGCACCCACGAGACCCACCCTCGCCGCCATGGCCTGAGCCCTGGGATTTTTCCACCATTGCCTTCCATCCCAATCACCTCACGCGGCGCATCACCTCTCAACCTTGCAGAAAGGCGAGCCCTTCAACTACTTCATCTACCCTTATGCGCAACTCGACGGCAAGCCCTTTTCCGGCCGGCAGTCGCATTTCTCGTTCCGCGCCCTTTACCCCGGCTGTCACCACCGCGGCGGCCGGCGCCGCTGCCGCACGGTAGCTTTTCGACTCTGCATTGCTTGTTTCGCCTCAAGCCCCGTTTGTTCCGCGCTCATTTTCTGCGCGCGGACGTATCATCTAGGTGAAAGCCTCCTAGCGGAGGCTTGAAGGGGTTGCTATGCGCTATAGGGTCATCGCGCTAACTCTGCCGCTGGCTTTTTCTCTTTCCGGCTTGCTTGCCGCTCGATTGGCAGCGCAGGATTCACCAGACACTTCGGTTGCCGACGCCGCTCGCCGCGCTAAGGAGCAGAAACAGTCTGTGCCGAAGCCGGTCAAGGTAATTACCAATGACAATTTACCGCCGGCTCCGAAGCCGGAAACGCCAGCGGGAACTCAGCCCGCGTCGTCACCGGATGCGGCTCAGCCCGCCGCTGACACCGCAACAGTGCCGGCCGCAAGTACCGACGCGAAAGCGCCAGGCGACGCTGCGACCAATCCCGAAGTTGTCGCTCTGAAGCGCCAAATTGCGGATCAACAAAAAGAAGTCGACCTGCTCCTGCGTTTATATTCACTCGATCAGGACGCCTTTCTCTCCAGCCCCGACCACGCTAAAGATCTGCAAGGCAAGGCCAAGCTCGAGGCCCAGCAGGAAGAAATCCACGCCAAGGTGGCTGCGGTCGCAGCTCTCAAGGCCAAACTCGACGCCATCGCTCCGGGCGAATCGACAAAGGCTGCTCCTCCGCCCAAGCCCTGATCCACGCAAGCTTGTTGCATTCTTCCTTGAGGGGTCAGGGCTTTCAGCCCCCAGGCAACAACTGTGAATTCAAATTGCGCTTCAGCCCCTCGGGATTCCGCACCCTCGATGCATTTCGCATAACGCTACGGCACTTCCGCCTCGCCTCATTTTCCACAGCGCCAAAAATTTCCTCATCGTTTTGAACCTGTTTCCCATTGACTCTTCATGAACGCCGCGTAACAATTTTGCGCAAGTCATCGTTCCGCGCAGGAACGGACTTGGCCGCCCAGGGAAGCTCACCACCCATGCGTGAGCGGCTGCCACGGGGAGAGTGCATTATGTCCTTCATGCCGGGCTCCACCGTTCAATGTGTGAATCCGCATTGTGAAACCAGAGGCCACTGGCTCCGCGCGGAGGTTGTCAACTCCGAGCAGTGCCCCACCTGCGGTGAATCCCTTCGTCATGTTCCGCCGCCGCTGGCTCCCCGTCCCCATTTTCGTCCCCGGCCCCTGGCGGCGCGTCCGTCTTTCCGCCCGCGTTGAGGCGGTCGCCCGGGTTTTCCGTCGTACCTCGAGTGAACGGCTCGTCGCTGCCGCCATACGACTGTTCGCTCAACTTCTAAACTCGCAGGGCATCAGCATCCGCCCATGCTCGTCCGAATTGTGATTGGGTGTGTTCTTTCTTCCGCGGTTCCGCTAGCCCCAGCATTCCACCGCGACTCCGGCAACCGCTCCCGCCCTGAAACTCGATTACCCGCATCCCACCGCTGGGCTCGTGAGGACATCATCAAAGCGCAGCGGGCGCTCGCGCCGATGCTCTGCTGCAACCCTCGTTCTTGCGCAGCCGCGAGCCTGGTAGGCCACGGCCTTTGGGACTTCTGTCGCAGAGGAGTCAAAATCGTTCCGTGCGAAGTCGGACGCGGGCATTCCCAAATCCATGGCGCAGTTTTAGCTCCATGCCGTGCGCAACGGCATGAACGACGTTGCCGTCGCGCGCTCCGACAAATCCTGCGACAACCGGGCACCAACCAATCAGCGCCGACTTGTGGCCAATCCCTTCGTCACGTTCCGCCGCTGCTGGCTCCCCTCTCCGCATTTTGCGGCGCTCAGCACAGCCGTTTTCACTGCCTCTATCGAGCGCGCAGACAATCTTCGTAGAAGGACTGCAGCACGCCCAACCGTGATTGCAAATTCTTGGGAGAGAGCGGCTCCGCCAGTTCGGCGCAAAACGGTTTGGCCGTTCTTCGAGCATCTTCGGTGTAGACCAGTGTGCCGTCGGATTCGATTCGTTCCACGCCATCCGCACGGGCACATACATTGTTCAACGCGACGGCTTCATCCCTCGAGATTCCCGCTGGAAGGTCCAACTCGACGCTCTTCCGAGCAACGGAGATCGGATACCCGCCGGGCAAGCCGAATACCCCGGGAGCATGCGTGCGAACGGAAATGTTTTCATCCAGCAGTGCGGAAATCAGAGGAATGGCCGTTGCCGCGGTCAGATAGTTGAAGTGCCGCCCAGGCTTCAAGCGAGAGTGGGTCACTAAATCTTCCTCTGTGAGCCGTTCGCCGCTTTCCTCCGCGATGGGCAAAGGCAGCGTCGGCCCTGCAGGCGCCCCTGTGAGAAACGGTGTTACGTGCGCGTGGTGCGCGATGATCCGCAACCTGCCTTTCCCGCGTTGTCCGCGCGCTTCCTCCAAAAAACGAGCGATCATCGCCACGTTGCCAATTCCCGCCGTCGGTGCCAAGCCCATTCGCCACAATATCGGGTGGCTCAGATCCGGAAACGAACAGTTGATCACCGGGCAGGACATCCCCAGATACGCGTGCGCGCGCATCAAGGTGATGATGATGGGCAGATGCGCCGCTACTTGCAACGCGAATCCTGCCTTGCTAATCCCGACTGCGGCAGGCGCACCACTTTCTAGCAGTGCGAAAGGCGAGAGCAGGCTTGCGCTTTGGATGATTAGATCTGGCTCGAAACTCGCAAGCACCTTGGCGATGCTCGCCAAATCCAAACCATCCGCTCTCTCGCTGGAAACCCGGCAGTCCGTGCCCAGCCTCAGGAGTTGAGCCCACTGCGCCGCCAGTTCTCCGCGGCTGACGAGTTTCAACTCCGTGGCCAGTCCGCGCTCCGCGAGGGTCTGCGCCAGCCGCGTGCCCAGGTCTCCCAACCCTAGTATGACGACTCTGCTGTTTTGTTCATTTCTTGTTCTTTGAGATTGCCTCATGTCTCCATCACGCGAGCAACAATAAAAAAAGGACCAACGCGTGCTAGGCCTTGGTCCTTTATCAATTTCAACCTTTTTGTTCTTGGATTTAGCCTTCGACCAAGCCTCTCTCCAGCATCTCGTCGTCGCTTAGCCACAGGTCGGGAATATTCGCCGATCCCAGCCGCAGTATGTCTTCCAGCGCTCCGCGAACTTCGCGTAGCCGGAAGTCCACCCCAATGCGTTCCAGCAGATCGATCAGCGCCTGCGCCCCTTCGGCAAGCATGGCCTTGGGTCGCGCGCCAATCTTGTCCAGCCGGTGATACGTGACAATGTAGAAGGTGCTGAGCCCTGCTCCGTGCCTCACGATGTGCAGAAATCCTCGTGCTCGCGGCTGGCTCGGCTTCTGTTTCGCTGCTAGTGCTGATCCGATGGGGAGTGCGCTCATCGCCTGATCTCCTTTCCCCTATCGCTCAACTGCATCCGCTCGTACTCCCGCAGTTTTCGCACTTGTAGCAAGCTCCGTTCGGCACCATCAACATGCCACACTCCGAACACGTCGGCGCTCCCTCGTGCGCGTCACGCGGTGACCTGCTCACCGTCTCTGCTGCGGTTCTGCTTCCCACCAAGGTCGGCGCCTGTGGCATCGCCGCTACATGTACGCCCGGCGTGCCTTCGGGTGCCGCCGCGCCGTTCAGCTTCAGGTAATCCGACGAAATGAACTTTCCGCCCAGCCAACGTGCGATGTAATCCAACACCGACGTCGAGAAGCGAATGTTTGGATTCGCGGTGATCCCGCTCGGCTCAAAGCGCGTGTTCACCAGCTTGTCCACGAACACCTTCAACGGCACTCCGTACTGCAAGCCCAGCGAAATCGTCAGTGCCAAGCCGTCCATTACGCCGGAAAGCGTCGAACCTTCCTTGGACATCTTGATGAAGATTTCCCCCGGCCGCCCATCCTCATACATTCCTACGGTGATGTACCCCTCGTGGCCGCCGACGCTGAACTTGTGCGTCACGGAGTCGCGTTCCACCGGCATCTTTTCCCGCTGCTGCCGCGCGAACAGCTCCCGCTGCAGTGGCTCCGTCGCGGCCGCCACCGCTTCGGCCCTCTTCTCATCCTTCTGATTCTGGTTGCCCGCGGCATTCAGCGGCTGCGAGCGCTTTGAATTGTCGCGATAGATCGCCACGGCCTTCAGCCCCATCTTCCACGATTCAATGTACGCCTTCATGATGTCTTCAATCGTGGATTCTTCCGGCATATTAATGGTCTTGCTGATCGCGCCCGACAGGAAAGGCTGCGCCGCCGCCATCATGTGAACGTGGCCCGTCCAGGCGATAGAGCGCCCGCCGGTGGTGGCCAGCGAGCAGTCGAACACCGGCACGTGCGCGTCCTTCAGGAACGGTGCGCCATCGATCTTGCCGTTCTTGTCGATGTAGCTGACGATTTCGCTGGTCTGTTCCGGCGTGTACCCCAGCTTCATCAGCGCTTGCGGAACGGTGTTGTTCACGATCTTGATCACGCCGCCGCCCACCAGCTTCTTGTGCTTAACCAGTGCCAGGTCCGGCTCGATGCCCGTCGTGTCGCAGTCCATCATGAATCCGATGGTGCCCGTCGGCGCCAGCACCGTCACTTGCGAGTTCTTGAAGCCATGCTTCTCGCCAAGTTCCAGCGCGGAATCCCAGGCGCTCTGCGCGCCCAAGTAAAGTTCCGCCTGCACATGGTCCGGCTTGATGCCGCGCATCGCCTCGCGGTGCATGCGGATCACATCCAGCATCGGTTCGCGGTTCACTTCGTAGCCCGCGAACGGCCCCATGCGTTCCGCCACTCTTGCCGACTGGGCATACGCTTCGCCGCACATCAGCGCCGTCACGGCACCCGCAACGTCGCGCCCTTCGTCCGAATCGTACGGCAACGCCATGGACATCAGCAGCGCGCCCAGATTCGCGTAGCCCAGCCCCAGCGGCCGGAAGTTATGCGAATTCTCCGCAATCTTCGGCGTCGGATAGCTGGCATTGTCCACCAGGATTTCCTGCGCCGTAATGGTCACGTCCACCGCGCGCTTGAACGACTCCACGTCGAACGAGCCATTGGGCCCCAGATACTTCATGAGGTTCAGCGAAGCCAGGTTGCACGCCGTGTCGTCCAGGAACATGTATTCGCTGCAAGGATTGCTGGCATTGATTCGCGCCGTGTTCTTGCAGGTGTGCCAGCGATTGACCGTTGTGTCGTACTGCATGCCGGGATCGCCGCAGTGCCATGTGGAATCCGCGATCTTGTACAACAGCTCCTTGGCGCTCAGCTTTTCATTCGGCTGGCCGTCAATCACGTTCTTGGTCCACCAGTCGCGATTCTCTTCCACCGCGCGCATGAACTCGTCAGAAACGCGCACGGAGTGATTCGCGTTCTGGAAGAACACGGAGCTGTAAGCCTCGCCGTCGATGGACGAGTCATAGCCCAGCCTGATCAACGCGTGCGCCTTCTTCTCTTCCTTCACCTTGCACTCGATGAATTCCACGATGTCCGGGTGATCGATGTTCAGAATCACCATCTTCGCCGCTCGCCGGGTCTTGCCGCCGCTCTTGATTACCCCCGCGAACGCGTCGAAACCCTTCATGAAGCTCACCGGCCCGGAAGCAATACCGCCGCCGGAAAGGGTTTCCTTGCTGCCACGCAATGCCGAAAAATTCGTGCCCGTTCCCGAACCCCACTTGAACAGCATGCCTTCTGTCCTCGTCAATCCCATGATCGATTCCATATCGTCATGCACGGAATTGATGAAGCACGCGGAGCATTGCGGCTTCGGCTGCACCCCGACGTTGAACCACACCGGCGAATTGAAACTCATTTTCTGTTCCACCAGCAGGTGCGTCAGTTCATCGCGAAACGCGTCGCGCGATGGCGTGCTCGCAAAATAGCCGCCTTCTTCGCCCCAACGCACAATCGTGTTCACCACACGGCCGATCAATTGCCGCGCCGATCCTTCGCGCTCCGGGGAGCCCGGCTTCCCGTGAAAATATTTGCTCGCTACGATGTTGGTGGCCGTCTGTGACCAGCCCTTTGGCACTTCCACGTTTTCCTGCTTGAAGATCGTTGCGCCTTTTTCGTTCCCGATCAGCGCGGTGCGCTTTTCCCATTCGACCGCGTCGAAGGGAGAAATCCGTCCATCCGTAAAGTAACGCTCAAACACCAGTCCTCTAGTCTCGCCGGCATGCTTTGCTGCGTTCGTTAGTTCCATTGCTTTGCCGTTCAATGCTGACTTCACCGTGGCCATTCATTCCTCCCACTTCAGGTTCCCTTCCCTTTAGGCCAGGAACCTTGCTATTTTACTCCCCTGCCGCCCAGGGGTGCGCGCCACTCGCAAGCCGCGCTGCTTCAGACTGTGGTTCCGTGGAAGCTCCAGCCGGAAAATAACCGCAAAAAGCGAACGCGCTGCCCTAGGCCGGTGTTCCTCACGCGGCTGAACAGCTTCATTCCCCGCCAAACGCACTGCGCGGAGAATCCCACTTCGCGCTCGTTTTTTACGGTGATTCCGGGTTGGCTCGTGGGTCATTGCCGGACCTAGGCAAGTCCCCGACTCTGGTCCGTCTGGCGCTTCCACGTCCCCCGAATCTGGATGTGCAGTATCAAACCATGCGTCGGTCCTGTCAAGAGTAAATCGCAAAATCTAGATAACTTTTTCCAATCGTGCCTATATCTAGTGGTGTCGTTTCGCGACGGCTACGTTCTAAATCTTCGCTCGCTCTCCTACATTTTCTCCCCGATCACGCTGTAACCTCTTCTATGCCAGTCTATTACTATGCGCTTTCCATTTGCTGTCTCGCTCGCTGCATTGCTCGCGCTCTCGTTTTCATCCGTAAGGACTTTTGCACAGGATTCCCGCACGCCAACGTCTCACGCGTCTCATCCGGACTACGCGGAGAGGCTTCAGCTTCACGGAGTCTCCGACGTCGGCAAGCTCAACAATTTTCTTTATCGCGGTTCGCAACCGAATGACGAAGGTTTGCGGGAACTGAAACAACTCGGCATCACCTTGATCATCGACTTGCGCGGCGAACGGAAAGGGCTGGCAAAATCGGAACGCAAAAAAGCACTAGCCCTCGGCATGCGCGTCGTCAATATTCGCGCCAGCGGCTGGTCCACTCCGAAGGACAAGGATCTTGTGGAATTTTTGTCGCTAACGCAGCGGCGGCCCAGGGAAGAAATCTTCGTGCACTGCTGGCTTGGCGGCGATCGCTCCGGAGTGTACTTCGCCGCTTACCGTATCGCCATTGATCACTGGACCGCTCAGGAAGCCCTGGATGAAATGCACCATTTCCACTTCAAATCCTTTTGGCATCCCCGGATGAAAAAATATGTGGAGAATTTCCCGGCGCATTACGCCAAATCGAGGGCCTTCGCGGAACTGCGCAGGCAGGAAGTTGCGTCACGACCATGATCGGCAGGGGGTCGATCGATAAACCCTACGGCTCGAATTCTCCCTTTTGCGGTATCGCTAGGCCACGGAATCCGCCAATTCCTGGGTGCATCCTGCGGCCAAGCCCGTACCATCTAATGTAAATGCGCCGTTTTTTTCATAACCTGGCTCTCTGCGCTGTTCTGGCCTCCCCGGGAATGCTGGCGGCCCAGGCCCCGGCTCCAACGTCCACGCCTTTCGCGGCTTCCGCGGAGAGGGTGAAACTTGCGGGTTTGCCCCGGTTCGGAAGAATCAACAATTCGCTGTACCGTGGTGCGCAGCCCTACGCGGAAGGTCTGCAGCAGCTCAAGAAACTGGGCATCACCACCATCATTGATCTTCGCGGCGAGGATCTACACAAGGTTGATTGGGAACGCAAGCAAGCCGAAGCCTTGGGAATCCGCTTCCTTCATCTTCCCGTCAGCGGCTGGTCCACCCCCAGCAGCGAGCAAGTCGCGCAGTTCTTTTCCATCTTTAGCGGCAATGCCAACGAAAAGGTTTTTGTTCACTGCCGTTTCGGAGAAGATCGCACCGGCGTCTTTATCGCCTCCTATCGCATCGCCTTCGACCATTGGTCCTCCGACCAGGCCTTGCACGAAATGCTGGCCTTTGGCTTCAATCGCGTGTGGCATCCTTCCATGGCCAGTTACGTTCGCAGTCTTCCCGAGCTCCTGCAATCGGACCCCATGCTCAAGTCTTCCCTGGCCCCGCAACTCACCGCTCCCCTCCAACTAGCCCGCTAAAGCTAGCAGTTCCATGGTCTTGCGCACCTGGTCGCCGCAATTCGCACATCGATCTGGCTAGTACCTCGGTACCCTTCACACCGTGACTTGCGCTTCATATCCTTGCTTCTCCCTCTCCCGGTATGCTCGTTTCGTTGCAGCATTTATCCTTCGTGTCTCCCGGAGAGCCTGTGAACGTCGGCCGCTATCAGATTCTCGAAACGCTCGGTACCGGAGCCAGCAGCCGCGTGGTGCGCGGATACGACCCCTTGATCGATCGCTCCGTGGCAATCAAGCTTTTCTCACCGGAACTGGGACGCGGGGAAGGCCGAGCGCGTTTCCTGCGTGAAGCCCGTGTCGTCGGCAAACTCTCGCATCCCTTCATCATTTCGCTGCACGACATGGGTATCGAGGAATCCACGCTCACTCCTTACCTGGTGATGGAACTGGTCGAAGGCCAGTCGCTTGAAAAGATGCTGCTCAAAGGAAGCCTTCCCATGCCGACCGCGTGCGCCCTGGCCGCGCAGGTGGCGGTGGCCCTTTCTGTGGCGCACCGCGCAGGCATCATTCATGGCGACGTCAAGCCCGCCAACATTCTGGTCACTCCAGAAATGCGTCCCAAGCTCACCGACTTCGGCATGGCGCGCCTGGCCAGCCACGATAACGGCGACACTTCTCTTTTCGGAACGCCCGCTTACTGGTGCCCCGAACAAATTATCGGCCGGCCCCAGGACGCGCGTTCCGATCTGTTCTCCCTCGGCGTGGTGCTGTACGAAATGCTCACGGGAATTTCTCCCTTTGCCGGCGAGTCGCTGCAGAGCGTTTGCAACCACGTGCTTTCTTCCACGCCGCTGCCGCCTTCGCACGTCAACCCCTCGATTCCAACCGCGGTAAATGAGATTCTCGCTGCCTGCCTTGCCAAGGACCCGCAGCACCGCATTCCGTCCGCCGAAGCTCTGGCCGAGCATCTCTACCCGCTCGCCCGTCGCAAGCCGGGTGCGCAACAGCCAGCCGCAGCCGAACCAACGCTGCGCAGCCGTACTGCGCGCTTTCTGCGCTCTGCTTAACCCCTAGCTTTACCAGTCGCTTATCCGTCTCCCGAGAGCAGATGGGTGACATGAAACAGCATTACAACTTGCGCCAAAACTCCGCTCTTCAGGGGCCGGAGCTTCAGCGGCGACATGCGATGCTTGGCGATCACCGGGCTTCAGCCCCAGAGGAAATGGTTCGGCCTTTTTCTTCGCACCCTGATTCGCCGCGCCCACGGCCGCCATGCAAATTTCTTGCTGACCGCACCTGACCAACGCCCCTCACCTTCCGTCTATACGCCCAGAGGTGAGCACCATGGATTCCCGCAAGCTGCTTCCGGTTATTGGCATCGTCATCTGGTCCGCAGTCGCCCTCACGGCGGCGCCGCGCGCGCTTTCCCATCGCCATCCCGTCGAATTCTCTGTCCAGCACGGCGAGCCCATCGCCAGTTGCTCCGATCTGAACATTAACTTCGACAGTAACCGCCGCGCGATCGTGCAGTCCGAGCAACGCACCATCAGCAAAGCCGAAGCGCCTACGCTGCGCATCCAGGCGGAAGCGAACGGGGGATTGCAGGTGGAAGGCTGGGACGATGCCAACTATGGCGTTACGCTTTGTAAAGCCGCGGATCCTGACGGCCACGCGGAAGCCGTGCTGTCGCAAATTCACCTCACCTTTCAAAATGGCGAACTTGGCGTTTCCGGTCCGTCATCCCATGACCGCTGGTCCGCTCATCTCCTCGTGAAGGCTCCCAAAGGTTCTTCGCTCGATCTACAGGTGAAGAACGGCCCGATGGGGCTCTACAATGTTGACGGCAACGTAAAGGCGCGCGCGCAGAATGGCCCGCTTTCCGTGATGGGCTGCAGCGGCGACGTGAACCTCTCCACGCAAAACGGTCCCGTTACGCTCGAAGGCAACAGCGGCAAGTTGCGTATCGAAGCGCAGAATGGTCCGCTGACGATTTCACTGAGTGGCACGAATTGGAATGGCTCCGGCATCGAAGCGCACGCCAACAATGGCCCGCTGACGGTGGAAATTCCTTCCGGCTATCAATCCGGTGTGCTCGTGGAATCTGAAGGCCACAGTCCGTTCCAATGCCACTCTTCGGTTTGCTCGGAAGGCCGCAAGACCTGGGACGATGACCGCAAGAGCATCGAGTTCGGCACAGGCCCAACGGTCGTGCATCTCTCCACGGTGAACGGACCGATTTCCGTACATTAATTTTCGGTATTACTTTTCTTGGTTCTCGCTGGCTCGAGAATCGGCGCTGCTCGCCTTGCGGCTCTTGCCTACCTGGTTGGATACCCCGTCAAATATCGCGACGATCTCTGCCGTTCGTTTGCTTTTGGCTTGTCGCAGGCGGCCACGCTCGGCAACGCCAAAGCGCGCCCGCCGCCGAAAAATCGCCAGCCATCACCACCATTTGGATCTCGCTCGCCGTCGCGGTTGCCATCATCGCCGGAGGCCTGTACTGGCTGACACACGGACGTCCCGCCTTTCGTTCCATTCCCGCGATTCCGTGCTCCTTGCCGATTTTGAGAATCAAACCGGCGATCCGCGATTCGACAGCGCCCTGGCCACGGCCTTCACCGTCAGCATCTCGGCTCCGCCGGTTCGCTCAGCTGGGAGCCGCAGCAGCGCTGGCTGGTCGCTCGCTACACCTTAGCCACGGATTATTTGTCGCGCGGCGATAATTCCCACACTCACATCGAAAATGACGCTAACCCTTTTGTTTCCAATACGAAAAAAGGGGGCGGGGAGGGAGCTATTGTCAACCAGCACGGTTCCCATGCACGGCCTCGGCTATTTTCCTTTGCACTCAAATACATCCGCACGCTTGCACCGGCAACGCCTTTCTTTTGACATACATCCAAAAATATCCGGACAATATACCGACTTTGTAACGTATTCACCCAATGTCGGCGCGCCGACATTGCCTTCTTTGCGCCGTAAAAGCGAGAGCAAAGGAAGCTCGCGATTCCCCGAACTCATTGCTTACAACAAAGCGGCGGCTATTTCTCGATTTTCTCCAGAGGAAGCAACCTGGAGGTTGGCCGCGATACGCGATAAAGATACATTGTGGAGGGCTTCGCGCTTTGCGCTTTGCGCTTTTCTAATTTCTAGTTTCTATTTTCCTACTCGTAGCGGAGCGCTTCGACCGGATCGAGTTTGGCGGCTTTCATGGCGGGCCAAACGCCGAAGACCAAACCGATGGTGACGCTGACAAGAATTCCCGTGGCGGCCGCCCAAAAGGGCACCACGCCGGGCCATTCGAGAGTCAGGCGAATGAGCAGGACCAGCAAAAACACGATGATCAAAGCAATGATTCCGCCCATGCCGGTAAGGGTCATGGCTTCGAGCAGAAATTGCCAGGTAATGTCTTTGCTCTTCGCACCGATGGCTTTGCGCAAGCCGATTTCGCGAGTGCGCTCGGTGACGCTGACGAGCATGATATTCATCACCCCTACGCCACCGATCAGCAATCCGATGGCGCTCAGAACGATCATCGCCAGGTACACCATCATCATGATGTTGTGGAACTCAGCGACTTCCTGCTCGGCGGTGGCGATGGAAAAATTATCTTTGCCGCCAAAGGGCACATTTCTGCGGCGCTCGAGAACTTCGCGGATCTGGTCGACGGCGGTGTCCAGCATTTTCGGATACGCCTGTGCGCGCATGTTGATCTCGTCCGCGTCGGGATAAGTCTTTTTGAAGGTGCTGTAGGGGATAAGAACTCGGCGGTCTTCATCGCCCATGCCGAAACCGCCCTTGGGCTTTTCTACGACCCCGACAACTTGAAACGCGGAACCGTCGATCATCACGTCTTTGCCGATGGGATGGCCTTCGGGAAACAAAACAGGAGCGACGTTTTCGCCGAGCATGACCACTTTCTCTTTGTGAAGATCGTCACCTTCACTGATGAAGCGGCCTTCGATCGTGGCGGCGTTGGCATAGACTTCGCCGAAGTTGGGTTGCACGCCGCGGAAATCGACAGCCGTAACGTCACCAGATTTGGTGCGCACGATGTGGTTGTGGCTCCAATTCGTTTGCACAAAAACAGTTACGTTCTTTACCGCGGGACACTTTTCCTGAATCGCTACCGCATCCTCCATGGTGAGAGGCTTGCGCTGCTGCTCTTCGAGCGGCGGAGGGCCGCCGTGGCGTCCCTGATCCCATTTGGTGATGAACGCGGTATCGGCGCCGAATTGATTGATGTTTTCCTGAATTTTCTGATCGAAGCCGGTAAGCAGAGCGGCGACAAGCATGATGACGCTGACGCCCAGGACCACGCCAAAGACCGTGAGCGCGCTGCGCAACTTGTGAGTGCGGAGCGTGTCCATTGCTTGCTTCAGGTTTTCGCCGTAAGCCTGTGCCATATGCGTTCCTCAACCGTCCGAGCGCAGCGCTTCGATGGGATCCAGCTTCGCGGCGCGCATGGCCGGAAAGATTCCAAAGAAAAGTCCAACCGCGGTTGACAGTCCCAAAGAAATGACCACAGCGCTGACTGGAGTGTGCATCGGGAATGAAAAAGCCTTCTCCACCAGGAACACGGTGGCGTAGGCCGTCAGGATTCCGATCATTCCGCCGGCAGCGGCCAGCACCGCAGATTCAGTCATGAACTGAAGCAGAATGTGCTTTTTCCGGGCGCCCAGCGAACGGCGCAAACCAATTTCGCGGGTGCGCTCGGTGACGCTGGCAAGCATGATGTTCATAATCACGATACCGCCAACCACCAGGAAAATGCTGACCAACGACATGGCAACGAACGCGATGTTCTTGGTGAGGCTGTTCCACAACTCCATGATGGAATCGGAGCCAAGAATACCGAAGTTATCGGGCGCGTTGTAAGGCAAATGGCGCCAGGCACGGAAGAGCATGCGCGCTTCGTCTTCGCTGGCCATCATCAATTCCTGGCTGGGCGCTTGAACGAAGATGGTTACCCAATCCTGCTGCGTGTGCCAACCTTTCCGCCAGGTGCTGATCGGCAGGATCATGTAGTTGTCCTGGGACTGACCGAAGGCGCTGCCCAGCGGTTCCGCAACCCCGATGACTTCGTAGGTATGAGTCTGAACGCGAAGGGTCTTACCGATCGGGTCGACATTGGGAAAGAACTTGCTCGCCAAGTCGGGTCCGATGAAGACCACTTCGGAGTGGTGATCCTCGTCGGCTGGAGTGATGAAGCGGCCTTGCGCCGGATACAAGTTGCGGACGTCGGCGAAGTTGGGAGTTGCCCCAAGCATCTGGACGTTTTCCATCGTCAAGTTAGCGCTCTTGACCTGGACGTTGTGATCCTCTTCGGCGGCAACGGCTGAGGCCAGTTTCATACTGTCGCGCAAGCGCTCGTAGTCCTCGTAGGTAATCAGAGGACGCTTTTGCGCTTTGATCCAGGCATCTTCGCTGGTGATGATGCCGAAGCGGTGAACCAGAAAAACGTTGGCGCCAAGATTGGCGACGCGATCGGCGACGTAAAGGTCGAGCCCGGAAATCACGCTCATGACAATGACCAGGGTGGTGACGGCGAGAATCACGCCCAGGAGCGTGAGGAAGCTGCGGAGCTTGTGGGCTCGCAAAGCGTCCAGGGCCAGCTTGATGGTCTCCGAGGAGGTGACCCAGGCGGCGCGGAATCCCTTCAGCCGGGCGGGGGACACGAAGGCCCTCCCCGCAACTGGCGGGGCAGCCGTCAAGCTATCGATTGGAGTTACGCCCACTCACCTCTCCTGTAGGGAATACGAAGACACCCCGCGAATCGTTCCTCATTCGTTAGACGTATGCGGGGCTTCTTTGCTTTCAGTGAAGTTGCATGTAATCATCTCTATTGTAGCGTGTTTATTGTAGCGTGTTGGGCGCGAGCCGGCTGGTAATTTTGCGGCGCCCAAAAACCAGATGAGATTTGCGACTTAGTCAGAACAGCCTTTTTTTCTATGACTTACATCCGGCTAAGCCGATCGAGAGTCCCGCGGCCGCGCCGCTTGTGGCGTGCCTTCTGGGTCGGGCCGCTGTTGCTCGCTTCGACGATTTCTGGGCAAGACCCAACTTCTCCCGCCGCTGATCCGGCAATCCAGCCGGAATCACAGAGCGACCTGTTCGGCCGGGTAATCGCCAACCAGAAGCGCATGGAGCTCATGCTGGATGAGTATGAGCGTACGGAGAAGGTCGAGGTGAGGAAGACCGGCAGCGATGCGAAGCCTTTCGAGGTGAGGGTTTGGCGCCTGTTCCCTGCCGGGCCTGCCATCAGCAAACTGCCCGTGTCGGTGGATGGAACGGCGGTTAATTCGGAGTTATATCGCGACGATCTGGAAAAACTGGAAAAGTACCTGGAATGGGCGGCACAAGGAGGTCCCGCGCAGCAAGAGGCCTACGCAAAGGCGCAGCGCAAACGAAGAGAGCGCCATGACCTGATCGCGACCACACATGATGCGTTCGTTTTTTCTCGCCAAGGTGAAGAAAAGCGTGGCGAGCTGACGCTGACGAAGTATGCGATGTCCCCCAATCCGAAGTACAGAGCGACCACGCGGAACGCCGTCATCTTCAGCAAGGTGCGCGGAACGGTTTGGATCGACGAAAAGTCGGGGGAACTGGCGAGAATTGAAGGGTCGGTGATGGAAGACATCTCGATCTCGTTGTTTCTGGCTAAGGTATACAAGGGCAGCCATTTCATGCAGGAACGCTATGAGATAGCGCCAGGGCACTGGTTTCCCACCTACGAACAGTATGACTTTGACGGCCGCAAGTTCGTTGTGTCCTTCTCGATCCATGAGCGCACGTTCTACTCAGACTACAAACGAGTGGGGCCACCGAAAGAGGCGGTAGCAGTGGTCCGTGACGAGTTAAGCAAGCTGGGAAGCGGGCCAACCGCGAAGTAGCGCGGAATTCGATAGAATAGAGTCAAGTAGTACTAGGACTAACTTGGCCCGATCGGAGGCGTCATGTTCCGGAATCGCGTTTCTCTATTCCCCGGGTTAGTTGCGGGTGCGGTCGTTTGGATGGCCTTTTATCCCCGCGTGGCACGCCCCCAAGACACCAGCACACCCAAACCCGCGCAATCGCAGGAGACTCCTACGACTCCGTCGGCAGCTCCCGCGACTCCACAGGCGAGCCCAGCACCTAGTTCGGCGCAGGCTCCGGCTCGAGCGGCTAAGGAAGCGGACCAGAAGAAGGCAAAAAAGGTATGGACGAATGACGAGATTACCTCCGTGAAGAGCGGGGTATCGGTGGTGGGCGACACGGACAAAGGCGCCGCCAGAGAACCCCATTCGCGGGGCGACGCAGAGAATGACCATGAGAGTCTGCACCAGCAGCAAGTGGAAGAGTGCCGCAATCAAATTGCTGAATTACGCGACCGGATTGAGGCCGTCGACAAGCGCATCGCGCAATTGAAGGACTTCAAGGCGGAGAATACTTCGGCGTCGGGCGGAATCGATATGCATCAGAGGTACAACATGGTGCCGCTGGCAGATCAGGTGAAGCAACTGGAAGACGCGAAGAAGAAGCTGCAAGCGCAGATTGAAGACATCGAGAATGAAGCGCGGAAGGCCGGAATCAAGCCGGGCGAGCTGCGATAACCAGAACGACTCAGGAAGCTAGACTTGCTTGGATCGTTCCGCCGGTGTTGAAGATTCGGGCATCAATTCTCCGGCGGCCCGGGTGATGCGACGCCGGCAAATGGCCCATTCCTCCTCCAAGCACTGGCCACGTTCGCAATCGAACTCGCACAAGGCTACGTCCTCGGACGCTTCACCCACCCAATGAACACGAATCCAGCGAGAGAACCTGCTCCATAAACCTGGTGGTGTGGGGGCGACGTCGGTCATAGCCATTGGGGGACGCTCGAAGCCGGGCGATAGTACTATACGGTATAAATTACGTCCAGCGAAGTTTCCCCAGCGAAGCGCGCAATCTTTCTGCTGCGAAAACCGAGAAAAGAGAGATTCCTCACTCCGCGGACTCCGTTCGGAATGACAAAACGGGGATTTTTTCCGCGGCCTGTGAACCACGCCCTTCCTCAGGCAGCTCCGCCGAGGGCGAGGAAAAGGGTGAGATAGCGCTTGAGGTTTTGGGTGATCAGGAAATTTTCTTTCACGTGCTCGTGGCCGCGTTCACCCAAACGGGCGGCAATTTGTGGGTGGGAGAGCAGGAAGCGAATCTGATAGGCGGTGCCCTCGACAGAGTGAGCCAGCAGCCCGGTGTGATTGTGAATGACCTGCGTGGGGATTCCACCGACGGCGGAAGCCACGACCGGTTTCTTTTTCCAGAGAGCTTCAGAAACAGTGAGCCCAAAACCTTCGCGGAGGCTTTTCTGGATGACGATGGACGAGGCGCGCTGCAGCGCATTTACCTCCAGGGGCGCCCAGGCCGCAAGCTCGAGCACCTTGATGTCTGAATCGCCATCGGCGGCGTGATGCACTTCCTTCAAGACTTGCGCGCCTTCGGGATCGTCGGACGCACTTCCGCCTGCCAGCACTAGTTGACAATCGAAATAGCGCTTGACGATGCGGTAGGCACGAATGACCCCGAGCGGATCTTTCAGCCGGTCGAAACGGGAGATTTGCGTGAGGATGGGACGCAGCGGATCAATTTGATAACGGGCGAGCACCTCGGCGACGAATTCGGCCGGGAGTTCGCGATTTTTCTCTGAAAGAGGATCAATCGCGGGATAGAAAAGATATTGCGGGATGGGAAGCTGGCGCGCGAATTCTGGGGAGGAAAAGATAGCAGCGTCGTAACGCGAGACATAAGAGTTGAGGAAATCCCAGACCACGGAGTTGGGATGGGAAAGGTCGATGTGGCAGCGCCAGACCCAATGATTTTTGCCACGCGGGCGATCGTCGATGAGGCCGAGTGGCTGGGGGTCGTGGATGACGGCGAATTCGGCATCGAGAGGCAGGCGGTGAAGATTGCGCTGCTGGTATTCGCGGAAGATTTCGAAGTCGCGCGGCTGCGGATGATAGGGCGCTCCATGAAGCGCGTTGTGGAAAGCTTTGGTGACCGCGAAGAAATCCTCGCCGCCGGTAATGACGTCCCAGCGAAAGGACAGTCCCAGATCCTGGGCCAGAGGAATGATGCGATTGAGTATTTCGGCCACGCCGCCGCCGACAGCAGTGGAGTTCAGCATTTCGACGCGACGGCCGAGCAGCGGACCAGCCAGGATACGTAATTCCTCGATCTCACCTGCACCAATGACAGCGGCATAGTCATCGAGAGGGATGCGGTTCGCGGTCTGCACTGCCGTCATGCTTTCTCCTCTCACGGTCCACCAGGCGAAGTAGTTTTTCGCGGGCGCTGTCCAGGGTGTTGGTGTAGATGTCGATGCGATTGACATTTTCGGCAAGCGCCATGAGGCCGAGGCCATCCGCGAGCCAATGGGAAAAATCGTTGGTGCGGAGCTGCAGGCGGAGGCGCGAGGAGATGAAGTGGAAATAGAAACTGGAATGGCTGAGATGGGAAACGCCTTCGCGGAATTCGTCGAGAGTTTTCGCCGCGCGGCCCAGAGGAAGAGTTACCTCAATGGACTCGCAAAAGAAAAAGGGTTCGAGGGTGGATTGATTGGCGAATTCCGGATGCTGTTCGCAGAAATCGCGGACCACCATGCACAAATCCGCGCGCAAGGCGGCGATGCTTGAATAATCGCGGATATCGAGGGCCGCGAGCTGCTCGGCCAGAGCGTCGCGATTGGCATCGGCAAGAACCCATTGCGCAAAGTCGTTGGAGAAGCCTTCGGTAAGGAAATGGTGGGTGCTGAGGGTCTGAAAGGTGTGATGGAAAATGGAGGCGTCGCTGCAGTGCTCGAGTCCGGCGCGAAACTCGGAAAGGGTCATGGCAGAAATGTTGCCGATGCGAGTGAGATAAGAGACGGTGAAAAAGTTGAACGGTGTTTGTGCCGTCTCCATAGGGTGGATTCCTCCCGCGCCCGGTGAAGATCAGCCGCCGGGCCTTCCGGTTCTCTGTGATAAGCAGCAAAAGAAGCCCCTCAGCGGCTCAACCCGGGTCCAGTTAGCGCTACCTACGGCATAGCTGAAGCCCGGCCCTCCAGAGATCGCCAGTGAACGGACAAAGTGAGGTTTTTCCGCAGGCTGTAAAGCCACGGCCTCCGCAAAAAAACGACGTTCTCAACTAGGCTCTTCAGGTCAAGGACTGAACCTCGTTTTTGCCCTCCGGAGCCTCAATGCGGATCTCGGTAAGATCGGACAGAAGGTTGGCGGCCCAGCGGTAGATGTTGTATTCGTGAATGGTCTTGCGCAGGTGGCCCATGCGGGCGGCTTGTTGCTCCGAACTCATGTCGAGAGCTTGGTGTATAGCATCGGCAAGCTGCTGGATGTCGTAGGGATTGACGAGCAGGGCGTCGGTAAGCTCGTGAGCGGCGCCCGTGAACGAGCTGAGAATCAGCACCCCCTGTTCATCGTCGCGAGCGGCGATGAATTCCTTGGCCACGAGATTCATGCCGTCATGCAGCGAAGTAACCAGGCACAAGGAGGCCGCGCGGTAGAAGCGAGAAATTTCCTGATGCGAGTGGTGCCGAAGGAGAGGAATAATGGGCCTCCAGCGACCGACGCCAAAGCGGCTATTGACGCGGTCCGCTTCGGCGATGACTTCGTCGAGAAACTGCTTGTAGCGAGGAATGTCAGTGCGGCTGGGAGCGCCGATTTGCACCAGGGAGAAGCGGCGCTGGTAAACGGGATTCATTTCCAGAAAGCGCTCGACGCCGCGGAACCGTTCGATGATTCCCTTGGTATAATCGAGGCGATCGACACCGACAGCGAGAAGCGATGCTTCGATGCCGAGCTCGGCACAGAGGGCGCCGCGCTCTTCTCCCGCGTTGCGAACTGGCTCGCTTCCGTTATTCGTTGTGAGGGACGCGACGCTGATGGGATAGGGACGCACACGGGTGACATGCCCCTGGCGGTTCACGGCGAAGCGGTCCCACTCAGTTATGGCTTCCACGGCATGATCCACGGTTTCCAGGAAATTATTGCAGTGCGTCTGTATGTGAAAACCGACCAAGTCGGCGCCCAGCAGTCCTTCGATCAGCTCTCGCTGCCACGGACAGATGCCAAACACTTCCGCGTTGGGCCAGGGAATGTGCCAGAAAATCGCGACGGCGGCGTCCGGACGCGCCTCCTTCACCATCTTCGGCAGCAGGGCGAAGTGATAGTCCTGCGCGAGAAGAATAGGTGATTGCGTTCCTTTCATTTCTTCGAGGACCGCGTCGGCAAAGCGCCGGTTGACGCGCTGATAGTGAATCCAATCATCGAGGCGGAAGGTTGGCCGAGTGTGCGCGATGTGGCAGAGGGGCCACAAACCTTCGTTCGAGAATCCTTCGTAGTAACCGTTCTCTTCTTCTTGAGTGAGCCAGACGCGCCGCAACGTATAGCTGGGCCGATCGGGTGGAACCTGCAAATGATCGTGCTCATCAACCGTTTCACGGTCGGCATTGCCGGAACCATTGGCGATCCAGGTGCCATTGCAAGCTTGAAGGACGGGCTCGAGCGCGGTGACCAGACCGCTGGCCGGCACGATCATCTGCACGGCTTTTTCCTTGTCGCGAAAAACGTGCATATAAGGCTCGCGGTTGGAGACAACGAAGAGAGGTTTATTGCTGAGTTTGTTGCGCAGACTGACGCGGAGGCGCTCAGCGGTCCACACGGACGATTGCGTTTCGCGCAGTTGCGCCTCTTCCTGTGCCGCGGCGCGCGCCGTGTTCAGTGCATGGGCGAGGTGTTTCACCTCGGTGTGGATCTGGTCGAAGAATTCACCCTGTGGAGGCGCGGCGCTGGTGTCGGAAGAACCAGCGCGGACCGTGCGAAGCCATTTCGCGGTGTGAGCGAGAGGCGCTGTAATGTTCCAGCGGACGAGAATGAATGCCAGACCAGTGATCAAAATGGTTTGCAAAAGCGCAGTGAGGAGAGAGTCGCGAATGGAATAGGCGAGGCGCTGATCGATATAACTGGTGTCGAAGACCACCAGAACCGTTCCAGTCTGTTCCGCCTCGCGATGAAGCGGCAACGCGTAAGCGTAAACGGGAAGCGCGCCGACAACCAGATAGTCGGCGGCACTGGCGTTGAGTTGGTCGGAGCGTGCTGCGACCTCGGGACGGCTTTCGAAATATTTGGGGTGCTCCGGAGTGATGCCCAGGATTTTGCCCGTGCGATCGTAAATCACCACTCCCAGCAGGTGTTCGCGTTGGGCGATTTTGGCAACGATGCGCTGAAGATTTTTGTCTGTGGCACGACCGGGCGCGGCCTCGATGCTTTCCTGGAGGGTTTCGGCCAGTGTGGCGGCGCGATGGGAAAGATCGTTGCGCAAATTGCGCCGCTGGGTGCGGTACTGATATCCGGCGTAGAGAAGCGATACCAGCGCCACACTGAAAGCCAGCGGCAAAACCAATTTAAGTGTGGTGCGCATGCTGCCTCCACGGGCGGTACAGAGGTGTCCCTGAATTAATCCGAGTGCGCTGACCATGCTGAATTGCCGTGGTGCTCAGCAACGTACGCCACGGCCAGAAAAAATGCCGACGGAAGAAAAGTGCCTCCTTGTGCCCCTGAAGAGTACAACCGGTGCGGCGCTTGAGCTGGGAGGGGTGCCGCACCCCTTATTTCAACTCGCGACCGAAGCAATGAAAATCAGGTATATGCCTTATCTGGCCACGACGCCCGATGCTTGTATGATGACCACGCGCGTGGCGATCATTTTTTCGCCGTCCACACGATAGTCCACTGCGGCTTGCGCGCCAACAGTCAATTTGCCTTCGACCGCAGTATTTTCATCAATCACGAAATGCACGATGTCGGGCTTGGCGTTCTTCAGAATGTCCAGGCTGATTTGGCTTTCGGCAACAGCGGCAATCTTGCCGGAGACGGAATGGGCTTCTGGAGGAGAAGCGAGTCGCGAGTCAAGCGGGGCCGGTACTGGTTTGGACCAGGCGGCGAGAGCCACGGCTAGAAGAACGAACGCATCGACGACGAGCAAAGTGCGGAATCGCATAGTGGAAAACCCCCATATCGATTTCGCTGGGTGCGACCAGACAGGGGCACGAAGGCAACCAACCTGGAGGGAATTTCGGTCCTTGTGTGTAAGAGCCTGAAAGAATAAGAACATAAGCGGAGTGCTGGGCTGAGAAGCACCGTGGGGTTTTAGTACCGAGCCGCGAAAATTTTGCAGAGGCACAGGGAAGAGATTGCTCGAAAACATTGGCTGAGCATTTTGCGGATATTGCGCGGACCATTTGGCGGCCCATCGCTAGGGAGGTGCCGCGCCCGTGCCCGGTACTTCGACGGTGGGCACGAGACGCGGACAGTCCCATTGGTTCAGAGTGCGGATCACCCGGTATGAGGGGCGTAAGCCTCCTCAGAAAGGGTTTGTTCCAAGCGGGTATTTGGGGACCCGCTAGAACGGGAGCACACTTGCGACGAGCATGGGAGAAAAGGGCGATGTCGTCAAACGAACTAGATGTCGTTCGTTTATCAACTACTAAATTCTTTTGCGGCTAAGAGTTAGGGTCTTTCATCAACTGAACTTTTGGTGTAGGATGTCCGAATCCATGGAGGATGCGCACGCGACCGAATGGAAATTAGGTCTTCACAAGCACGCCGCCAGTACAAGTTCGGGTTGTTTGAGGCCGACTTGGATCAGGGAACCCTAAGCCGTCTGGGTGTACCTGTGAAGCTGCAGGAGCAGCCCTTCCGCATCTTGGCTTTGCTGCTCGAAGCCCGGGGAGATGTGCTTGCCCGGGAAGACTTGCGGAAGAGTCTTTGGCCGGACGGCACGTTTGTGGAGTTTGACGGCAGCTTGAATACGGCGCTGATGAAATTGCGCGCTGCGCTGAATGATAACGCGGAAAATCCCATCTTCATCGAGACCGTTCCGCGAAGAGGATATCGATTTATCGCGCCGATTGAAGTGCCAAAAACCGACACCCCCACAGTTACCACCGCCATCCGAATCAAGAGCGATGAGCAGGAAATTGACGGGCTTGAGGTGCCGCTGCACGATGAGGCGCCATTGCGGAAAACTTCGGCTGGCGCCGCTGGGCGTGGGCCGCGGAAGATGAGTTTGTGGTGGTGGGAGCTGGGAATTCTGCTGGCAGGAGTTGCGGCCCTGGTGAGTTACGAAATGTGGCCGCGACCGGAACCGCGAGTGCGGGCTGTCCGGCAACTGACGCATACGGGCCAGGTGGACCCGTGGGGAAAGTTGGTTACCGACGGGACGCGCATCTATTTCGTTGTGCGGGACGTGATGGGCTGGAACCTGATGCAAACCTCCGTTGAAGGCGGCAACACGCAACGCACGCCTACGCCGTTTGACAACACGCGCATCTTCGATCTTTCGCCGGATCATTCGCAATTCCTGATCGGGCAGTTGACACACCGCGGCGAGGCTACGCCTTTGTGGCTGTGGCCGGTGCAGGGCGGAGCGCCACGGCGGCTTGGCGAGATCATGGCGGAAGAAGCGGCCTGGTCTCCCACCGGGAATGACATCGCGTATATCGACGGTGAGCACATTCGCGTGACCACGGCAGAAGGTGACACTAGCCGGGAGATTGCTCATTTTCATCCGGCGCCGCACTCGCTGGTGTGGTCGCCCGACGGAAAGAGGTTGCGATTCACGCAGATGGAGCCTTCGCAGGGCACCGACTCGATGTGGGAGATTGCGCTGAATGGCGGTTCGCCGCGGCGCGTGCTTCCCGAAGGCGAACACGGTCCGCACGAGGGAAGCGGAACCTGGCTGGACGGCGGAAAATACTTCGTGTTTTCGTCGGGAGTGGATCTCCGCGCCAGCCTGGCCGTAGATACGCAAGCGAGTTTGTGGCTGACCAAAGAAAGGCGCGGGCTGCTGTCGACGAGGAGCGGAGACCCGATGCAGTTGACGAGCGGGCCGATCGCGTTCGATCACCCGACGGCGATGCCAACGGGAACCAGAGTATTTGCGGTCGGCTCGCAAAACGAATACCAACTGCTGCGCATCGATCCCAAAACATCTTCACGCACGGCACTGTTGACCGATTCCGGCGCGACGGACATGGATTTTTCGCTGGACGGCAAGTGGGTGGTGTACACGGCGCGGGAAAACGGAACGCTGTGGAAAAGCCGCCTGGATGGCAGCGGAAAACTGCAATTGACGACCAAAGCGACGGGAGCGTTTGCACCGCACTGGTCGCCGGATCAGAAGCAAATCCTGTTCACCGGATTTCTTCTGGACAAGCAACCCCGGCTGTATGTAGTTTCCGCGCAGGGCGGCGTGCCGAGGAGCGTTTTGCCACCCGACAACAAGTGGGCGTCGGTTTCCGGCGATTGGAGAACGGACGGTCGGCAAATCGTGCTGGACGTGCAAGACACGGAATCAGGTGGAGAGCCGAGTATTCGTGTGCTGGACCTGGAGAGCGGGAAGTTGACGCAATTGGCCGGTTCGGAAGGGCTGCTGCAGCCGCGCTGGTCCGCCGATGGGCGCTACATTGCCGCGTTGCATCCCGCGAAAAAACAAGTTTGGTTGTACGACTGCAAACTTCAGAAGTGGTCGGTACTTGCGGACGCAAATTTTCCGTCGGCGCTGCGCTGGTCGCCTGGGGGAGATGCGCTGTATTTCCAGGACACGGACGAAGTGGAGCAGTCGGTGTTTCGCGTTCCAATGGCGACGCGGGAAATGGAACGAGTAACACGCTTTGGTGATTTGCTGAGCTTTGGCGCCACGCGCTGCATCTTCACGGGAGTAAGTCCCGATGAGTCGGTGTATGTTACCGTGGATCACGGCGGCGTTGACGTCTATTCCATCGATCTGAAATTGCCTTAGAATTTTCCTCCCCCGGCACAAAATGCGGGTTGAACCCTGGGCGCGCCGCCCGCGATTCGCGAGCCAGGGACTGGTCTGGCTGGCAGGTTTCGAGTGCGACACACGCGCGGGATCGGCGTACAAAGGAATGCTGCGAAGCACTAGACTGAAAGAAGTCAGAAAAAAGGAACACCGTGAAACGCAGACTTCTGCTCGCAGGCCTGGTAGCAATGACCTTCTTTGTTGCGACTGCGCTACAGGCGCAGACACCGCCGAAGAAGAAGAGCGGAGCAACAATTACCGGCACGGTGATCGGTCCGGACGATAAGCCCGTGGCGAAGGCCAGCGTGATGTGCCAATCCTCCGGGGGACTTGCGCCTCATGCCATCTACGCTGACAGCAGGGGGCACTTCATGATTACTGGTTTGAAGCAGGACAGTTACGATGTACGAGCTTCTTCGAACGGGGTCTTTTCTGAGTGGCAGAAGAACATCCCGCTGCGCAAGGGGCAGACGAAGGATCTTACGCTGCATCTGATTTACGCGAAGGAAATGCCAAAAGCCGCTGGAGCAAAGCAGAAGTAGCTCTCGTCGAACAAGCGTTGCTGGAAAATGCAGTTTTCAAAATCTCCCGAGCCGCAGTCTAACCTTTTCATTCCGATGCTTATCAATAGGACACATGCCGAAGACGGTGCGTAGCGCTTCGGTACTACGACCCCCGTACCCCATTTCGTAGGGCCATCGGGCCATTGAGGCATGAGGTCGCGGCCTTTAGTATGAAGGACAGTGGGTTGGGGGCCGCGCGGGGACAGCGGCCCCGCAAGGGGTCGTGTGCGAGCTACCCAACCCGCCAAATTCTCCCGCCAAGGTATCTTGCAGAATCGAAACGCCTAGTTTGCGCAAACCCTCGGCCAGCGGCGTGCATCCATTCTATGTGAGTTAATGAAAGATGGTGAAAACGAAGGAGTTAAGATGCGTTGCTGCGCCGCGTTGCGGCGGAAGGCGCGGACGCGTGAGGCCTTTTCCTTGCAGCTGGTTGTACGTTCTGGCTGGGTGCCTCCTAGCGGTCACGCCGCTGCCTCGTCTGGCAGCTGGAAGGGCGCCGTCCGGGATACGCGTTTCTTTGAGCCCTGCGGCGCTTGAAGCCTTTCAGCGGTACGTGGCCATCACGGACACGCAAAACAACCGAAACCTGGGGGAAGGAAATTTTCTGTGGATCGATAGTCTCCCTGAGAAAGAAAGCCAAGAGGCGTACGCAAGCCTGAAGCGCGGCGAGCTTGCAATGCGCCGCGTGCCACCGGAAGCAGCGGGGGCGAATGCGGGGATACCTGGAGGCATGATTCATGACTGGAAAGGAATGGTGTTCATCCCAGGAGTAAAACTGGATCAGGTTCTGCGGGTGCTGCAGGATTATGACCGTCACGCCACGATTTACGCTCCGGATGTGGAGAAAGCGAAGATCCAGCGGCACGATGGCAATCACTATGTTGTTTTTTTGCGATTCCGGCGGACCAAAGTGGTGACCGTAGTGCTGGACACGGAGCACGACGTGAACTACTTTCGCGATTCGCCGACGCGGGCACACAGCCGCAGCTCCGCGATTCGCATTGCAGAAGTGGAAAACCCAGATGGTCCGAACGAAAAGGAAAAGAAGCCGGGAGAGGACCAGGGATTCCTGTGGAAAATGGAAACGTGGTGGAGGTTGCAAGAAAAAGACGGCGGAGTGTACGTGCAGAACCAGGTGGTGTCGCTGACCCGGGATGTGCCCACCGGATTGGGCTGGCTGATCGAGCCGATCATCACCAGCATTCCGAAAGAGTCGCTGGAATTCACGCTGGGCGCGACGCGGAAGGCCGTGCTAAATCCGAAGTGAGGCTAAAAGCGATGGACCGCGTCGCGGAGAAGACGGTGAATTTCCTCGGCATGACGATCCCACGAAAAGCATGCCGCGGCTGGCGTTGCATTCGTGCCGATGGTGGCGCGGAGAGAAGAATCCGCGAGTAACCGCTGCAGTGCCGCGGCAAGTTCGTTGGCGTCTCGCGGGTTGCGGAGCACCAGGCTATCCGCGCCATCCTTGAGGTAGTCGCTCATTCCCGCGGAAGAACTGAGAATGATCGGCAGACCGCAGGCCATGGCTTCCAGCGCCGGCAAATTGAAGGAGTCCTCCAAGGAAGGCGCGACGTAGATATCGGCGGCAGCGTAATAAGTAAGAATGTCGGCGGTTTCGCCGGCGAACGTAACGCGGCCTTGCAATTGTCGTTGCGCGATCTCTAGCAAGTGCTCACCGGATGAGTCGCTGCCCACAACACAAAGATGCCAGGGCAGGTCGCGGCATTGCGCGAGCGCTTGCAGCAACGTCGGCAAGCCCTTGTTGCGCAGGTCATTTCCGACGAGAAGGAGCAGAGGAACTCCTTCGGGACAGCATAACGTTTGGCGCGCCTGGGCGCGCCGCGGAATGCGCGCGGAGGGTGAGAAATGGGAAAGATCCACGCCGTTGGGAACAATGGCAACGTCCTGCCTGCCAAAGTATTGGGAAAGTTGGTTGGCGGCGTGTTGTGAAACCGCTGCCAGGCGCACGTTTTTCTGACCATACACGCGGCTCTCCAGTGCACAGAGCAGCTGATAGTAAAGCGAACGATGCAGCGCGCGGAGGCCGCTGGAAGTGCGCGAAACCTGCAATTCTTTCAAGCGATGGAATACAGCGTGCACCAGAACTACGTTTGCGTCCGTGGCATTAATTCCTGGAGAGAACACCGCATCGAAGCGGATTCCGTGCAGCCAGCGATCGCGCAAGCGACACAGCTTGTTTGCGGCAAGCCAGAACAAGAACTGGAGAAGATGCGGACCGGGAAGAGCAGGCACAGGATGCCAGATGATTGCGCGCGAGGTTGAATCAACATGTTGTGCGGGCGTAACGACGGCCAGGTCCTCCACGCGTTGGGAGTACAGATGAACTTCGCACCCATAAACGCTGACTAAACGCTCCATGGTCTCGGCGAGAGCCCGTTCCGTGCCGTGGCGGCGATCGACAAAGGGAGATAGAGCAGCGATGCGCAGATCAGGCCATCCTTGGAATGCGTGGCGAGCGAAGATTCATTGTAAACACTTCGAGACATGCTTGCGGGACGTGGCTTTACCGGGAATTTTTGGGGCCAACTTTCGCATAGAGCCGGGCGGGCGCCGGGGAAACTGCCACAAAAGCCGTTGCCCGGCGCGTAGCCAGCCGCTCTCCTGAGCAAGGCACCGTCGACACTTGCGGTATTTTTGCTGACGAAAGTAATCCGGGCCGACGGAGAGTTCCGGAAGTTTCAGCAACATTCCTGTGGGGCAAACCGTCGGGCATTCGTGTGCCACTACCGTTACGTCCAATGCGTTACGGCTCCGCGCGGGCGCGTATCCGGCAAGACCGCGAGCGAGGGCCGGAACGATGCTTTCGATACCGCCAACGCTTGGCGGAAAGGAATGCGAATAGAAAAGGAGTTTCATCGGCAGAGTTGCAGGAGCGCAATCAGGTGGCGCCAAGAGAACGGCGGCACGTTTCAATCATGAAGTATCCCTGGCACGAGCGGCATTGTTGAGCGAAGCGAGCAAAACTCCGAAGCGAGTATACACGCATCGCAAAGGCAATTTCCCCGCGTTTTGGCGATCGTGTAGAATTCTGGAGCTCGCTGCAAATGCGGAATAGCTTGGCGTCCGACTGCCGGCTGCATGGATGCGTTTCAAAATGGAGGAAGTTGCGTTGAACATTCTGGTCACCGGCGGCGCCGGGTACATCGGGAGCATCTGCACGGAAGTATTGTTGCGGCGCGGGCATCACGTCGTCGTCCTGGATAATCTTCAGGAAGGACATCGCGCCGCGGTGCCGCCAGCCGCGGTGTTTTGCCTTGCGGACCTTGCCGAACCCACGCAAATCGAGAAAGTTTTCTCCGCGCACAAGATCGATGCGGTAATGCATTTCGCGGCCGAAGCATTGGTGGGGAAGTCCATGCTGGTGCCCAGCACGTACTACGCGGCAAACGTGGCGTGCGGAATCAACCTACTGGACGCGATGATCCGCCACGGCGTGAATAAAATCATTTTTTCTTCGACCGCAGCGACTTATGGTGAGGCGAAAAGCGTGCCGATCGCCGAAGAGCACCCCGCAATGCCGATTAATCCGTATGGAAAAACCAAGCTGATGTTTGAGCAGATCCTCGTGGATTATCGCGCTTACACGGGGCTCAAATACGTGGTGCTGCGCTATTTCAATGTGGCGGGCGCCTCGGCAGAACGCGGGGAATCTCGGCGCGATGAGACGCATCTGATTCCCAAAGTACTCGATACGGCGCTGGGGAAGATATGCCAAATGGAGATTTACGGGACGGATTATCCGACGCCGGACGGAAGTTGCGTGCGGGATTACGTACACGTGCTCGATATCGCGGACTCACATATCCGCGTACTGGAACAGATCGATCGGCTTAACGGCGAAGTCTTCAACGTTGCCACCAGTTCCGGTTACTCCAATCTGGAAGTTTTCCGGACGGCGGAGCGGGTCACCGGCCGCAACATCCCGGTGCAACTTTGCGCGCGGCGCCCGGGCGATCCGGCAGTACTTGTGGCCAGCAGCGAGAAATTGAAGCGCGTGCTGGGTTGGGAGGCCGCGCATTCTTCGCTGGAGGAGATTCTGCAATCCGCGTGGGGCTGGCGGATACGCTTTCCGCATGGCTATTCAGACTGATTGTGTAGCTTGTCCTTTGCTGGTGATTCGGATGCATTCGCCAGCGAGGTCGGCGATGCTATCCAGAGCAGACGGCCTGGCAATCATGCGCGCGGCCCCTGGTCCCCGGCTATGGCGTTGCCTTCAAAATGAGCGGCTGCCCGGCTGAAGATGGCAAAAAAATGTGCGCCTAATGTCGAACAGCAACATCTCAGTATGTGCCGGTGCCGCTCCGTCCTGGCCTGGCGTGGCTTCATATTTAGATTGTGCAGGCGGGCACTGAATGTGGTAGGGTATGTCCCCTCTGGGCGCAGAATCTCGCTCTCCTCCGCCTTCTTGCCTGCCCAGTGTCATCGCGGTTGCGTGGCCATGACTCATCTGGGTCTCAAACGAGTCTCGCATTTTCCCGTTGGGAGTAAATCCGTCCCAAGTCGCTATCTCCTCGCCGGCTCGCTGTTCTCGGTTCGTTCCTGTTCGTGTTTTGCTTTTGCGCAAGCCTCGCAAGTGCCTGACATTTTCAAGCCCGCATCGACCCCGGCCGATGCGATTCACCGGCTCTCTGTCTTCGTGCTGATTATTACCGGGCTGATTTTTCTTGTGGTGTTCTCGCTGCTGGCATACGCCGTTGGGAAATTCCGCCACAACGCGAACGAAGACGGCCGCGAACCTCCGCAGGTTTATGGCAGCAATCAGGTGGAGCTGGCGTGGACGGTCGTTCCGGTGCTCATCGTGCTGGTACTTTTCTTTGCCACCGCGCGCGTGATCCACTCGATTCAGCAGGCGGTGCCGCCACCCGGCACGATTCAAGTCAGCGCCATTGGTCACCAGTTCTGGTGGGAATTCCGGTATCCCGGGCTCGGAGTTGTGACCGCCAACGAACTGCACGTGCCGGTCAGCAGTTCAGCACAACGCACACCGACGTTTATCACACTGCTCTCCGCCGATACCGACCACAGCTTTTGGGTTCCGCAGCTCGCGGGCAAAACCGACCTGATTCCCAATCGAGTTAATTCCATGTGGATCGAACCTCACGAAACGGGCATGTACGTCGGGCAGTGCGCGCAATACTGCGGCACGCAGCACGCAAAAATGTTGCTTCGCGTTTACGTCGAATCTCCCGAGCAATTCAACCAATGGATTGCCGCTGAGAAACAGCCGGCGCATTCCGCCGATGCCGTCGCTGCTGGGCGCCAAATCTTCGAAAAAACCGCCTGCATCAATTGCCACGCCGTCTCCGGCACCATTGCCGACGGCCGGTTTGGACCCGACCTGACGCACTTGATGAGCCGCGAAACGATCGCGGCCGGTGCTGCCAGCAATACTCACGAAAATCTGAAACTGTGGATCCACAATCCTGATTCCATCAAGCCGGGTTCGCTGATGCCGGCGATGAATTTGAACGAACAGGACCTGGAAGCGGTGACGGCGTACCTGGAGACGCTGCGATGAGAGCGAGGGCCTAGCTCAATGTCGTCCGAATCGATTGCGCTGACCGCTGCGGGAGAGCCCGCACAACCGCTGAGCGAGGTTCTGTATTCCTGGGTGACCACGGTCGACCACAAACGCCTCGGCATCCTCTACATTCTGTACGCACTTCTGTTCCTGCTGATTGGTGGGCTCGAAGCCACCCTCATGCGCATCCAGTTGATCGTTCCGCACAATCACTTCGTTTCGCCGCAACTGTTCAATCAGCTGTTCACGATGCACGGCACGACGATGATCTTTTTCGTCGCCATGCCCGTTTTATTCGGGTTTGGCAATTACCTGATCCCTCTGATGATTGGCGCGCGCGACATGGCGTTTCCCCGACTAAACGCCTTTAGCTTCTGGCTGACGGCGTTCGGTGGCTTGCTGCTGTACTTCAGCTTCGTGGGAGGCTACGGACTGTATGGCGCGGGCGCCGCGCCGGACGTGGGCTGGTTCGCGTATGCGCCGCTGACCGCAAGAACATTTTCCATCGGTCACAGCACGGATTTCTGGACGATGTCGCTGCTGGTCTCAGGTATTGGCAGCATCGGGGCGGCCGTCAACTTTATCGCCACGATTGTAAGTATGCGTTGTCCCGGGATGACGCTTGGCAAAATGCCGCTGTTTGCGTGGATGAATCTGGTGATGGGTGGCCTGGTTCTGTTCGCGGTCTCTCCTCTTACCGCTGCTCAGGTCATGCTCGGTCTGGATCGCTTCCTGGGCGCGCACTTCTTCGACACGCAAGCCGGCGGCTCCGCGGTTCTGTGGATGCATTTCTTCTGGATCTTCGGCCATCCCGAAGTCTACATCCTGGTGCTTCCGTGCTTCGGCTTCGCTTCGGAAATTATTCCGGTGTTCTCGCGCAAGCCCATCTTCGGCTATCCCATCATGGTTGCCGCGACTGTGGCGATCGGGTTCGTCAGCATGACCGTGTGGGCACACCACATGTTCACGGTTGGCATGAGCGCCTATGGCAACATTTTTTTTGTGGTCACGACTATGACCATTTCGGTTCCCACGGGAATCAAAATCTTCAATTGGCTCGGGACGATGTGGGGTGGCAGGCTGCAGTTCAAGACGCCCATGCTGTTCTGCGTTGCGTTCATCTTCCAATTCCTGATTGCCGGACTTACCGGGATCATGCTTTCCGCCGCTCCGTTCAACTGGCAGCTCAGCGGCTCGTACTTTGTGGTTGCGCATTTCCATTACGTGATCGTAGGCGCAATTCTCTTTACGATTTTCGGCGCGTTCTATTATTGGTTCCCGAAAATGACCGGCCGAATGTACAACGAGAAACTCGGCAAGCTCCAGTTCTGGCTGTTCGTCATCGGCTTCCATCTGACGTTCGACTTCATGCATGTGCCTGGAATTCTCGGCATGCCGCGCCGGATTTACACGTACGAGCCCGGTCGCGGCTGGGATATCTGGAATTTGATTGTCACCGTCGGCGTTTTCTTTCAGGCCATTTCCACGCTGGTGTTCGTCTGGAATCTTGGCAACTCGCTATTCAAGGGCCAGCCCGCCGGCAATGATCCATGGGACGCCTGGACTCTCGAGTGGTCCACTTTTTCTCCGCCGCCCGAATACAATTTCGCGCGAACTCCGGTTGTTCGTAGCCGTCGTCCTCTGTGGGACCTGAAGCATCCCGAGGACCCCGACTGGGAATTCGAGTAAGCAAACGATGAGCACCACGACCATCTCGCCGGCTTCGATCGAGTCGCAGTGGACACTGCCCTACAAGGGCACGATCGGCATGGCCTGTCTGATCGCTGCGGAGTCCGCGATCTTCACGATCTTCGTTGTCGCGTACCTCTATTACATCGGTAAGAGCGTCTCCGGGCCCACCCCGCGAGAAGTTCTTCACCTCCCCATTTTCGCTACGGTCTGCCTGCTCTCGAGCAGCCTCACCATTCACGCCGCCGTCGGCGCGATCCGCAAAGGGAATCTGGGGACGTTCCGTCTATGGTGGTTCATCACGCTTATGCTTGGCGCCATTTTCCTTTTTGAAACTGGGCGCGAATGGGATCGCTTGATCTATCACGAAGGACTAACCATCAGCACGAATCTTTTCGGCACGACGTACTACTCGCTGGTGGGCCTGCATGCATTCCACGTGAGTGTTGGCCTGATCGGGTTATTGACCGTTTTGCTTTTGGCGTTAGTCGGCAAAATCCACCCGGAACACGCGAGAAACGTGGACGTCTTTGCGATGTACTGGCACTTTGTCGACGTCGTGTGGATCGTGGTTTTTACGGTGGTATACGTCATCGGGCGTTAAGGAGGGCGCAAGCAAATGTCATCGTCCACTCCACAATCCGGCGCCGGTAGCACTGCGACCTCCGTGGTCAGGTTGCCCGCTCCTAGCGCGTGGCCCATTACGCTGGCGTTTGGAATCGCGCTGCTTTTTGCCGGAGTCATCACCAGCGTATCGCTCTCGATTCTCGGTGCGATTCTTGCGGTGGTGGGTTGTGTTGGGTGGTTCCTCGACGTTTTCCCACACGAAAAGCACGTGGAAGTTCCTGTGGTCGATGGACCGGTGTCTGTCAGCACGTCTCGTCCCGCGGTGGCTCGCCTGGAGATTGCTCCCGATTTGCCGCGGGCGCTACTTCCGCTCGAAACCTATCCCGTGGCCGCGGGAATCAAAGGTGGACTGGCTGGCGCGGTTGCCATGGCGGTGCTCGCGTGTTTGTACGGAATCCTGAAGCAAGGAAGTATCTGGTATCCGATTAACCTGCTGGCCGCCACCGTGTATTCGCAAACCATGATGCTGAGTCATGGCTCCCTGAAAGCTTTCCATCTCGACAGCTTTCTTATCGCTTGCGGCCTTCATCTGATCACTTCTGTGCTGGTTGGGCTTCTTTACGGAGCGATGCTGCCGATGATCCCGCGCCGGCCCATTCTTCTCGGCGGAGTGGTAGCCCCGGTGCTGTGGTCCGGGCTTCTTCACAGCATGCTCGACCTCATTAATCCGCTGCTCAGTCAGCGCGTGGATTGGTGGTGGTTCATTGCTTCGCAATTCGCTTTTGGCATTGTTGCTGGTCTTGTCGTCGCCCGTCAGAACCGCATCCCCGTAAAACAGGTCATTCCCTTTTCCGTTCGAGCCGGCATCGAAACTCCCGGCATGATGCACCAAAGAAGCGATGAGGACCATCGGCCATGAGCCATTGCCGGCAGCTACTGGCGGTTTTCGCCGCCGCGCTCTTCACATGCGCTGGCTGCAGTAATCTGCCTGGACGTCCGTCGGAAAATTCCATCCCTGTTGATCCCGACGACGTCACGGATTTCGCGCTGCTCTACGGAAAAAATTGTTCCGGCTGCCACGGATCGGAAGGCCAAGGCGGCGCCGCGCTCTCGCTGGGAGATCCCGTCTATCTGGCGATTGCCGACGATGCCACACTACGCAAAATCGTCACGAATGGTATCGCCGGCACGTCCATGGCCGCCTTCGCCAAGAGCGCTGGCGGCATGCTCACTGACAAGCAGGTCGAGGTTATTATCCGCGGCATTCGCGAACGTTATGGCAAACCCGACGCACTCGCCGGGATCATTCCGCCTGCGTACTCTTCCTCACAACCCGGTGATCCCAAGCGCGGCGCGGCGGTGTACGAAACTTTTTGTGCTTCGTGCCACGGCCCCGACGGCAAGGGGAGCGGGAAGGCCAGCGCGATCGTCGACGGCACGTTCCTGGCACTGCTGACCGACCAGGAACTTCGCACCCTGGTGATTGTCGGACGGCCCGATCTGGGCGCGCCCGATTGGCGCAACAATGTTCCCGGCAAGCCCATGTCTTCGCAGGAAATTTCCGACGTTGTCGCTTGGCTTTCGGCTCAGCGGCCGCAATTTGCCGGGCGTCCTTATCCCAGCGCAGCTAAAGCTGCGGGAGAACTGCCATGACCCTGCCCGATAATCTTTCCCGGCGCGCCATGTTTGTGAAACTGGGAATTCTATTTAACGGCATCGTCGCCGCCTTGCTGGCCATTCCGATCCTTCGCTACGTGCTTTCTTCCGTGACGCGAGCGCATAAAGTTGGGTACGAAACATGGCTTCCGCTCGGCTCGCTCGATCAATTCCCCGCCGGGCAGACCCGTCTCGGAACATTTCGCAATCCCGACGTTCAACCTTGGGACGGCAAAACCGCTTACAGCGACTGCTGGGTCCGCCGCGTCGACGACCGCACCTTTCAAGTTTTCGCCATCAATTGCATGCATCTTGGCTGCCCCGTGCGTTGGTTTCCGCAATCCGGTCTGTTCATGTGTCCGTGCCATGGCGGCGTTTATTACGAAGACGGCGCTCGCGCGTCTGGGCCTCCCGAGCGCGGGCTTTTCGAATACGCCTACAAAATTGAGGACGGGAAACTGTACATCAAGGCGGGCGAACTCCCGACGCCTACAAGTCCGGAGAAGCCCAGCGCGCTCGTCGAGGTAAGCGGGAGGCGGCCATGCGCCTGATACGGCAAATCGGCGAGTGGTTCGATGAGCGGCTGCAACTCGCCGCCCCTCTGCGCGAAACCATGGAGCACCCTGTGCCGCGTGAAACCGCGAGCTGGTTTTATGTTTTCGGGAGCGGCGCGCTGGCGGTTTTTGTGATGCAAATCATCACCGGAATCATGCTCGCGGTCATCTACGTTCCCTCGGCGGGCGAAGCCTGGAACAGCCTACAGGCGCTGAATCATTCCATCGCGCTGGGCTGGTACATCCGTGCTTTGCATGGCTGGGGTTCCAACTTCATGGTCGCCATCGTTCTGATTCACATGGTGCAGGTTTTTCTGTTCGGGGCGTTCAAATATCCGCGCGAACTGACCTGGATCATCGGCATCTTTCTTCTGCTCATGACGCTGGGAATGGCTTTCTCGGGGCAGGTTCTTCGTTTCGATCAGGACGCGTTCTGGGGGATTGGGATAGGCGCTTCGATCTCGAGCCGTGTTCCGGTGCTGGGTCCGTGGATTGTCAACCTTCTGTTGGGAGGGCCGATCATTGCGGGCGCGACGCTTTCGCGATTTTTCGCTCTCCATGTGTTCGTGATTCCGGGCATGCTTATTGGATTTATCGGCCTGCACCTTCTGATGGTGCTGAAGCTCGGCATCAACGAATGGCCCATGCCTGGCCGCATCGTTCGCAAATCCACCTATATCAAGGAATATCACGAGCTGATAAAAAAAGACGGCGTCCCCTTCTTTCCTGGTGCTATCTACAAAGATATTTTCTTCTCGGGGTGCGTTCTTCTTACGCTCGCCCTTGTCGCGGCGTACTTCGGTCCGTTTGGCCCTTCCGGCCGTCCTGATCCCACGATCATCCAGACTGTCCCTCGCCCTGACTATTTTTTCCTGTGGCTGTATGCGCTTCTGTCTTTGCTTCCGCCACAAATGGAAACGCCCGCGCTGCTGATCGGCCCGGTCGTCGCCCTGCTATTTCTGCTGCTGCTGCCATTTCTTTTCGGTGAGGGCGAAAAGAGTTGGAAGCGGCGACCGATTGCCGTTCTCACCATTCTGCTGGTCGCGGTTGTTCTGGGCACGTTCACGGATCTTGCCGGACACGCGCCCTGGAGTCCGGTCATGGACGCCTGGAGCGGCGACCCCATTCCTCAGCAGTTTTTGCAAAAACGCTCGGCGCTGGAGCGCCAAGGCGCGCTGATCTTTCAACTGAAGCAATGCCACAATTGCCACGCACTTGGCGAGGAAGGCGGTAAACGCGGTCCGGCACTCGACGACGTGGCTCTTCTGCTGACACCCGATCAGCTGATTCGCCAGGTGATTCAGGGCGGCGGCAACATGCCGGCCTACGGGAAAAATCTGAGTCCCCCGGAAACCACGGCTCTCGTCGCGTTCCTGAAAACTCTCCATCCTGCTGGCCAACAGCCCGCGCGCGATGCCTCTCGCGCCGTCGCCGAGGAGCCCGCAACAAATCCGCCGGGTAGCAAAAATCCCTAACGCGTCATGCCACCCGAAGCACAGTCCATCCTCAAGGAGTGGTCGCCGCCGATCATCATCAACGTGGTCATCATCCTCACCGCGCTCTGCTATCTGCGCGGGTGGCTTTCGCTGCGCCGCTCTTCTCCCAGTCTCTTTCCGCCATCGCGTCTCGGCGCTTTTCTGGCGGGCATGTTCTCTCTCTGGATCGCGATAGGCTCGCCTCTCTCTGCCTTCGACGAAGCTTCCCTTACCGTCCACATGGTCCAGCACATTCTTCTGATGCTGGTTGTTCCGCCTCTCGTTCTTCTTGGCGCGCCGTCTCTACCGCTTCTCCATGGATTGCCGCAGGGTATCGTGCGCACGACGCTGGGTCCGTTCCTGCGCTGGTCGGCCGTGCAGTCACTCGGAAAATTTCTCACTCATCCTGTTGTCTGCTGGATCCTCGCTGCTGCCGCTCTGATTGGCTGGCATATCCCTTCGGCATTTGAACTCGCGCTGCGCTCGGACTCCTGGCACGAAGTTGAGCACGCCTGCTTCTTGTTGACCTCCATACTTTTCTGGTGGCCTGTTGTGCAACCATTTCCTTCTGAACCACGCTGGCCTCGCTGGTCCATGCCTCTTTATCTTTTTCTGGGAACGCTGCCCGGCGGGGCGCTTGGCGCATTTCTCGCCTTCTGCGATCGCGTCCTCTACCCGTCGTACAACGAAGCTCCCTCGCTGTTCGGTATTGCTCCGTTGCAGGACCAAATTTTCGCCGGAGCGCTCATGTGGGTGTTTGGACTCTTCGTGGGTATGGTTCCCGCGGTGTTCATCACGCTGAAACTGCTCTCGCCGCGGGTTATTCAGCCGACTTCCATTTCTCCTCCACGAAATTTCACATAAGCGCCGTCAGAATCGTTTCTTCTGAGGACCATGATCGTCACGTCATCTAGACGCTCGGCGTTTCCAGGAAAGACACGGAGCGCGGATATGAGTTGCGTGCCGAGCGTTTCGGCGGAGCGGGAGTCGAGTAAGCCCACCAGATCGAGATGAGACCTTCTCGACCGAATTCAGTCCCAGCCGGATTCATGGTTTCGCAAACGCCGTCGCTGTGCAGCACCCGAAGGTCGCCTGCTTGCGGTTTGCCGACTAACCGATCGCAGGTGGCGTCGGCGACCAGGCCAAGCAGCACACCGGCGGCTGGCCTTCGCTCGCTGGGGGGTGTTTCAAGCCAGCTCCACTCGTCGCGGGATACGCGATGCCAAACAGGAGGAGGGTGGCCGGCGTTCGTCATTACCACCAGACCTCCGCGGTCGTGAAAACCAAACGCGAGCATCGTGGCGTAGCGCCCGCCGCCCAGTTCCGCTCGAACCACCTGGTTGAGATCCCGCCTCAGTGTGATCCGTTCGAGGTCGAGCAGGTACCGTTGCATCAGTTCGCGGAGCCGCTCGCCAAACACTGCCACGGTCTGTCCGTGGCCGCTGACATCGGCAAGAGCGATGCGCGAGACGATACCACCGGGGCAGACAGAGACAAAGTGAACATCGCGGCGAGCGTGAGGCTCGCGGCCCGCAAGGCGCCACGGCATCGACGGCATGGGATTCCGGCTATCTTCAGGGCGTGCGGCGTTAACGTTCGTCGCTGTTCTTTTCTCAGCCCCGGTGGAAGCGCCGGCAATCAGGACTACTCGATGGCGCTGCTAATCCTGTTCACCGATCGTTTGGGCATAGGTTTTGCCGTAGGGGTAGAAGAGTTCCTTGCGGCCTTGCTGCCAAGCGGCTTTCAGTTCGGGCGTGGTGATGTCCCAGTCCGGGCGGCATTTCCTGGTAACGGCGCGTAAGTCCTGACGGAGATCTTCCATAGTGGGCCTACCGAGGAACCAGTAACCATTGTAGATCTTATGAATGACAAGACCTGGCTCGAGGACAATCACGTGGGGGATCATGGGATTGTGGGCAGCATCCGTGTATTCTGCGATGTCGAGATCCTTTTGGACCATACGCCCCGGGTCAGAGAGGAAAGGCCAGTGGGCGCCGACCCCGGTGCGATATTCGTTGGTCTCGGTGATATTGTCGGTGCTGAGGGTGACCAGGCGACAATAGGCAACCTCGAGCTCGCCATGGAGTTCGACAAGCAATTGAGCTTGCCGGCGGTCCTTGGGGCAGAAACCTCCGCGGCTGAGGACGAGAACCATGGGATGTTGTCCTTGCAGCTCTGAGAGCTTGCGGTGTTTCCCGGTGTGATCGGAAAGCTCGTAGTCGGGGAAAATAGCCCCTGGAACAATGTCAGCTCGCATAAGAAATCCTCCACCGTTGGATGCGCGTCGCCGGGTTACGTCTCAATGATTATCAGCGCAGTCGAGAAGGCGATCCTGTCCTCGGAATCCGCCACAAGCAGGTCATTCCCGCTGCCCATTCCGTTGAAGCAAGCCGTCGAGGCTCAACGGGAAATGCGCACACGTCCCCAGGAGCAGCGCTCCCCCGGCGGCCGAAAAAGACCGAGAAATTGAGGGGCGCCTTCACTCCCAAGGCCATCGTCATGGTCCGTGCAAAGGCGATCAGAAAAACTCCACTTAGCCAAGCGGCGATGCGAGTTTCCCAACCGAGAACCAGTAGCACCGAAGAGAGTTTCAGCAGCCGTGGCGACAAGCGCTAATGCCCGGTTATTGCTGCCGGCAAATACCAATTGAGCTTAGCCGTATAGTCCACGAATCGGGCATAGTTGCCCCACGACACATTGCGTTCTCCATAAGCGCCCCAAATGCCAAACCGAGCGGCGAGGGCCGACCATGATGGGTTCATCGTCGCACTCCAGTCCGGGTTCGACTCCGCTTACCCCGCCACCTCGATGATTTCCAGCTCGACCGGGGTGCCGAGCGGAAGACTTGCAACGCCATACACCAAGCGGGGCCGACAAGGCTGATAGCGATACAGAAAGCGGGAAGGGTTCTTGTCTTTCCCGAAGACATCCTGCAGCAGCTCCGAAGCGCTGTCAGCGACTTTCGGCTGTTCGCGGACATCTCCGGAAGTGGCCACTGACACGCCGAGCCGGACGATCCGCGTGACTTTGTCGAGCGATCCCAAATGCTCCCGTGCAACCGCAAGGCCGTTGAGCGCCGCGAGGCGAGCTGCCTTGCGCCCCGAGTCCACATCCAACTCCGCTCCGACGCGCCCTAGGAATTTCGCCTCGCGCCCTTCCGTGGGAAGCATCCCGGTCAGAAAAAGCAGATTGCCCGTGCGCACTGCTTCCGCATAAGTGCCGAACGGCTCAGGCGGCGCCGGGAGCTTGATGCCAAGTTCTTTCAACCGCTGCTCGGCGCTGGCAGGCCGAGAGCCCGGGCCGGTTACCATTTGCCTGCGTGTGCGCCGCCATCTACGTCCAGGATTTCACCTGTAATGAACGTGGCGTCCGTCAGAAACAAAATTGCATCTACGACTTCTTTGATTTCACCGAGCCTGCCAAACGGGTTCAGCCCTTTGACAAACTCATGGGTGTCGGGCTTATGCATTGGAGTTTTGATGACGCCCAAAGCCACGGTGTTCACGCGAATGCTATCCTTGGCATACTCAATGGCGAGTGCGCGCGTCACCGCCTGCAAGCCGCCCTTGACCATGATTTGGACAGCGGCGTTTACGCCCGCAATCGGCTGGTCAACCAGCGTAGTTGACACATTGACGATGCTGCCGCTCTTCTGCTTCAGCATTTGCTTCACCGCCAACTGCGAAACGTAAAGAAAGCCCCCAAGCGTTGTGGAGACCAGTGCATTGAAATCTTCAGTCGTATATTCCGTGAAAGGCTTCGGGATGAAAATGCCGGCATTGTTGATCAACACATCGATCCGGCCGAATCGGGACACGGCTGTATCCGCGATCTTTGCCGCCGTCTTCGGATCACCGATGTCTCCATCCACCAGTGCTAGATTCGCAGACGCGGGGAACGGATTCGCCTTGGTGATGCTTCGCGAGTTCGCAACTACGCTGTAACCACGTTTCAAGAACGCTTCCGCGAGTGCTGCGCCGATTCCCTGGGAGGCGCCGGTAACGATTGCTGTTTTCTGTGTGTTTGCCATTTCTAGGTTCTCTTTACGTATCCGGGAGCGCTTGTTCGCATTTCGCGCCACAAAGATATAGCTCATTACAGACCGCGAAATGACCGCCAATGCGCGGCCGGGTCGATTTCACATCGTCAGAACGACGCGGAACTCGGCCTTGCCGCTCATCATGCGCGCATAGGCTTCGGCAGCTTTTTCGAGCGGATAGGTTTCAATCATCGGGCGCACGCCGGTTAATTCGGCGAACTGTAGCGTGTCCTCGGTGTCAGCTGGTGTTCCCGAGGCCCAGCCCTGAAGACTGCGATTTCCGGAAATGAGCTGTACCGGCGTGACCTCGATGGGATCAAACGCCGCACCCACAACCATGAGCTTGCCGTTGGGGCCCAGACCGTTGATCACTTCCGACATCGCTTTGGAGCTTGGCGCGGTCGCCAGAATGACTTGTGCGCCGCCCAGTTTTTGCAATTCCTCCGCCGCGTTCGTTGCCTGGTTATCGATGTACACGCTCGCTCCGAGTTTCTTTGCGAGCGCTGCGCTTTCCGACCCGCGCCCGACCGCCGCGACCTTATAGCCAAACTTGTTCGCGAATTGAATGCCGAGGTGGCCCAGACCGCCGATGCCCAGCACGGCAACCAGGTCACCGGGCACCGCGCCGCTGTGGCGCAGCGCGTTGTACGTGGTAATCCCGGCGCAGAGCAGCGGCGCAGCTTCGGCGTCAGTTAGACCTTCCGGCATCGCGATTAGCGCTTCCACGGGAGCCACCATGTACTGCTGGTATCCACCGTCATAGCTGATGCCCGCAATTTTCAGATTCTGGCAATTGCCAAAATCTCCGCGTCGGCACGAGCGACACGTGCCGTCATGGCCCCCGTGCCAGCCGACGCCGACGCGCTGTCCCTTCTTCCAGTCGGAAACGCCGGCACCCAATTCATCGATGATGCCCGCGACTTCGTGCCCGGGAACACGGGGGTACTGAATCCCTGGCCAATAGCCTTCTTTCGTGAACACGTCGCTGTGGCAAACACCACAGGCCTGCACTTTGATGAGCACGTGTCCTGCGCCCGGCTTGGGAATCTCGCGCTCGACGATTTCGAAATCAGCGCCTGCCTTGGGAATCTGCGCTGCCTTCATTGGAGCTAATCCGACTCTTGTCGTTGCCATAGTTCCTCCGTTAAATTTTCGGCCCTTAAATTCTCAGCCATTGTTGAAAGCACTGACGATCCGTTTACCTCAGAGGATATCCGTGAAGGCGTAGTTTCTTGCCCTCACAGCCGTATGGCACTGGCAACAAATCTTCGTCCCGAACCAGGCGTCGGTGCCGTAAGGAGTGAACTTCGCAGACGCCGGATCATACAAAAACCGGGCATATCGAACGGATCTTGAACGGGTAAGGTGAGCCGCCGCTTCGCACTTGGGCAAAGTGGAAGCCCCTAATTGCACTAGAGGAAAAAGCTTTCTGACGCCAGTCGCGTACATCCGCGAGTCCTCCCGCAATTGACCTGGCGATTATTGTTTTACATCGCTCGAAGAGCGAGTTCCATCGATAAGTGGCCACAAGGCTATCACAAAATGCACGTCCGAGGCATTAACTGGTGCGGCATCCCAAAGAGCTATTTGGGTAATAGTGCGTCTGCTCGTTGATCGAGAAAATTGCTCCGGCCTAGTGGGCTGAACAATTGGTTCATAGCTTCTGGTAATTGGAATTTGTCGTGGTTACGACGAGCTGTTTGGCAGTCGCGTCAAGAACGGTCTGCTGCGCATAGTTGGTGCCATCGGGGAGGCTGCCCATCTGCACGCGCAACGTCACGACATCCTTCTCTTCACCCATGTAGGTATTGATGTTCAACGAGGTAATTTTCTTGGCGTTGGTGTCGAACGTGAGCGTCATCTTATCGCCCTGCTGAGCGTAGTTAGTAAAAACCAGATTCACAGCGCCGGGCATAGGGTTCAATGCGACGTTCCCGGCCTGGTAAGCCTGCTGCATTCGCTGCGGGTCGGGCGGCACATACATGGCTAGGACGGCTTTGACGTCTTGCATGTAGTCTTTCATCTCCGCTTTTTTCTTTTCGATGATTCTTTCCTTCAGTCTGCCACCGCTGGGTTGTTCCGGAGGAGGGCCGATCGGCGTCTTCTGGACTTGCCCATCAGGGCCGTACTGGCAACTATTTTCGGTGGGTGGTTTCTGATCTCCCTTGAGGGTGAGCTGAGTGGTTTCGATCCATTGATACTGATGGAGCTGCTGCTTATTTTCAGCGGCCACCGCCTTCACGGCTGCAAGCTTTTCTTGAAGCTCAGGATTCTGCGGCAGCGTCGGGACCGTCGTCAGAAGCGCTACTGCACCGATGAACAACAGACGTCTGCTGAACGGAGCGAATGTAGCGGTTGCAGACTGCTTCACGTAGTTCACTGCAGGGTTGCAATTCATTAGAGCTCTCCTTAGTGTGAGTCGAAACTTGCAAAACAATAGCCTGTGAATTCGAGCGATTCCGTCTTCCTTACGGAGTGGGCACTACGCGGTAGAAGACTCCATTCGCGCCGAAGGAAGCAGTGAACCAGGTGTTGCCGCAGAGATAGTAGGTGGTCCCATTGACGACCGGAACCGCGCAGCCAGCAGGAATGGCCGACACGATTTCGCCCATGGAATAAGACGCGTTGACTGCGGCGGCATTTGCATTGGCCGCAGCAGCATTGGCGTTCGCGGCGGCAGCGTTGGCGTTGGCCACGGCTACGGAGGTGTTGGCAGCACTGGTCGTGGTACCCGCGACGTAGCCTTGTGTGTAGGCATTGGCGGCTGCAGCATTGGCGGCCGCAGCGTTGGCATTGGCATTGGCGGTCGCCACCGTTGCACCGACAACCGCTCCAGCCACAGCGGCTCCCGCGACGGCCCAGCCGCCGCAGTTGTAGCAACCAGTGCTGTACGAATTGACCACGACCGGTGGATGATACGCGCCGTAGTAAGGAACCGCCGCAACTGGCGGATGATAGGCAGCTCCGTAAGCGCCGCCGTAATAATGATCGCTCGCATACATGGTTTGGCCAGAGGAAGTTGTTCCGACGGTGCCTACACCGGCGTAGTGCGTGGCGCTGCCCCCGTAGGCGTTGGTCGCAGTCGTGGTCCCAGAACCTTCAGCGTGATATGCCGACCCGCCGTATCCATTGGAAGCAGTGGTTCCCTGCCCGGCGTTGTGAGTTGCGCTGCCACCGTAGGCATTGCTGGCGGTCGTGGTTCCAGACCCTTCAGCGTGTGATGCCGAGGCGCCATATTTATTGGAAGCGGTTGTGCCCTGCCCTGCGGTGTGGGTCGCGCTGCCGCCATACGCATTGGTGCGGGTAGTGGAATCACCAGTGTGGCTGGTGGAACCGCCGCCGTAGGCGTTCGCGTGTCCCCAAGCGGAAGCTCGCAAACACGGGAGCATTGTGAGCAAAACGGATAGTGAACTAACAAGAATTTTCTTCATTACTGTGCCTCCTGATTACTGAGAATTGTTCGTTGCGGGTGCAGGGGTGGACTTTGGCTTGGTGGCCGCTTTTGGTTTTGCGCCTGCTCGTGGCGGAAGCGGTGCATCGGGACGGGCAAACTTGATGTGTTTTGCGTTTGTAGCTTTCTCTGACGTAAAGAAATCCGCGGTGACATTCGGGTCAATATGCCAGTTCGAGAGTTCCAAGCGGTGCCGGAGCTTCATGGGGTCATCCGCAAAAATGGCGCGGAGCATGCGCGGCAATTTATCCTCAGCACCGATCCATATTTCTACGTACACGCCGCCGGTGTCATAAGCGATCATATCGGTGGTGGTGCCACCGACGACGTTCGATTGCCCGATGTAGAAGGCCATGCGGAGATCGTCGGAGATATCTTTGTAAGGATCCGAGACAATCACGTCGTCGAACGGAAAATAGATGGCGGCATTGTGGTAGGCCACTTCCATGGTCTCGTCAAGGGTAGGTGGGGCGTCGGCGATCGCGACAAGATCCTCCGCCGGCGCATAAGCCATCATCATTTTACCGTCGTAGTAAAACTCCGAGGCGGGGCCGTCACCCAGGGTGATCACCCGCAACTTGTCTGGCCGCTGCATGACGACATCAGATTTTGTCGTGTAGGCAAGGGGGAAACCCATGCGGCTGGGACTTTCGTAGGTAACCTCCGCGGTAAAGGACATGGAGTGCGCCGCGGCGAGACGGGCGCACGAGGCTTTCAGTAATTCAATGGCCTTGGGTTCCAGAACCGGCCTGGTCTCGACCGCAGCCGCTGCCGGTTTTGCCTTTGGCGTAGTTTTCTTTTGCGGGGTTTGTGTTGCCCCCTGAGCAAGAGCGGCCTCAGAACCGAGAGAGAGCACCAGAGACAACAAGAGTGCCGCTCCAAATAACCTGCATAGAATATTCATATTCTTCCTCAAACAACTCGACTAACTTTCGTCTTACCGAAACAAATCAGGGAATCATGCCGCAATCGAACATCTTGTTTGCGATTGGTGGAGCGATCTTGTTGATGAAGGCAGCGCGCATCTGCGGATCGCTCTTAAGAAATGTAATAGCCTTCTGTTCTTCGGGAGTTGGCGGAGTCTTTTCGCTCTTCTTCAGCCACAATTGCTCGCAAGTGGAGGTCTGGTATTTCTGGATGATCTTGTCGGCGACCTTATCCATGATCGGATACTGCTGCGGCGGCTCAGCCTTGGCTTCGCCGGCGCGCAGCAAGGTGATTCCGAGGAATAAGAGGGAAACCAGGCCAAGCACCGCGACCAACAGGTAGTAACGCTTCATCATGAATTTCTCCTTTGCTAGATTTGTCCTTGAATTCCACGTTTAGTTATTTCCCCAAAATCCCGCGCTCACCGCGAGGCGACTGCTGCCACTTTTTCCCCGACACGAGTACGTGCTTTTCTGCTGGCCACTTCTCCCAGCCATCGCGCGCGATTGATGCTGCCCACTGGCGTGCTGTCGGGTGTGGCGTGGCCGGTGACATCAAAATAGGCCGCTTCGGCGCCCTCCCGCGAAAGCTGCGAGTTCGCGAGTAGGGTAAGCCGCGCAACCGTATGAAATGACGCTTCTGCTTCCTTCCACTCCAGACTCGCGTTCTCTGTCCAGAAGTCATTGTCGTATTGCTGGCCCCAATAGGTCATGCTGCCGGCGTCGAGGAACTGCAATCCAAAGTCAAAGCCGCTCATCCTGCCATCTTCCTTGAGGTGCCTAGCCAGTTCGTCCTGCAGGGCGTTGGGGTTACTCCTGTCGAGAGGGCGCGCAGGATTGCCTGCGAGAGGCGTGGCCGACTGCTTCACCACTTCATTCGGTCCGTGGCGAAACGGAACGTTGCTCCAATAACGCAGTTTCTGATAGGGCTTGATTTTCTGGTGGGCCTGTACTTGCACGAGCGCAAGAGTCCTGAATACCCGCAACTTGTCTTTCCGCGGCAGCGACCACAAGCCGGCAGCCGGGTGCGATGCCGTCAGGAGCTTCATGATCGCGAGAAATCCGGGTGCGTCGTTTATGGGCAGAGTCGTCGCGTTCTGCAGTGAGAAATCTTGCCTTGTGACATTCGAGTCGGGAACAACCGCGCCGTCGCGCGTGAGGTCCACAGAGAAAGACAATGACCGGACGTCAGCCTTGAAATCTGAATTGATCTTCGGGTCCGCGTTTCCAAAGCGCACAATCGCGGGATATATGCCGGGCTTGGCAAAAATTCCTTTGGCGAGGCGCGCTGCGAGTACCGTGTCGCGTCCTGTATTGATGTCGAACACCTCGAATTGAGCGCGGCACGTCGTACCTTTTACGTGCGTTCCCCGGCCAAGCGGGCGCTTTTGTTGAGCGGCGGAGTTGGCCTGCAGCAAGAGCACTTTTTCGACGATCTCGTTGATGAGTGACGGTTCTGCAGCAAGGTTGCGCTCCGCGTCACTTCCGGTCACGCCGAACAATCGGGTCAGAAACAGCATAGACAGTCCTCTGAATAGCGTCGCATCACAGGCTTGTTCCCAAATTGGCGATGAACTTGATGGCCGTGATGCTGGGCAGAAAGCAGTACGCGGCGGCCTTGGTCTTCACAAACGTTGAGAATCCCGTGACCTTGATCGGCGGCCCGCCATTTGCCTGCGGAATGACAAAAATGCTTTCGGCTGGATCCTGGGTGCCAATCATCGGATCTTTCGATTTAGGGTGCAGCCTGACCGAGCCGGCGAATTCGCTGTCGTTTACCCAATGGCCCAGGACGAACTCATACTGGTTCTCGATGCTTGAGTTGATGAAGTATCCGAGAAGGCCGCGTTCGATTCCATCGTAGGGTTTGCTCGGATCATAGGCAGGCCCGTACGGCAACCCTCGCCGAATCAACCGGTGCGTGTTGTTACTGCCGCCGGGCTCACCCTGGCCGGTGACGGGCTGTCCGCGCGGATTGATGCGGCGCATATGCGCACCCACGGGACAGCGCAGTCCCTTCGGATCACCAGAGCCATCGGCGTTCACGTACTCGTAATTGTTCATCTGCTCGGGCGGAATCCCGCCCGCCGGGCTGTCGGTGTCTGGCGACAAGGCCAGCGGAACGCCGTTCCGCCACCGCCCGCAGATCTTGGCCGCCAACAGTTCGGGAGCGATCTTGTCTTTATTCGATTGCAAGAAAGTTTCGAATCCGACGACGTCGGTCTCAATCATCTTGAAAACAGCAAAGCTGCCGTTCAGGCCAAGTTCTCGCGGCTCCGGCAGGATGTAATTCTCAGCCTCTTCCTGCAAGACGAAGAGCCAGGATTCACAGGGTTGCTGGTGATCCGGGTGGTATTTTTCCGGGCCGCCACGAATGGTTGTCATGCTGATGCCATCGGTGTATCCGAAGTGCACTCTGGCGGTAGGCACGGGCTGGCCGTTTTGCATCTCGATCAATGCCGCCCCGTCTTGGCGCCAGATCTCGCGAAAGGCATTGCCTTCGGCGAACAGAGCCGTCAGCCGGTCGGTATAGGATTTCATCGCATCGGGACTGATCGCGTGCAGCGTAACCAGAACGTGATCGCCTCCCTTCCCGAAGTCGCCGACCCAGTTTTGCGGTGCACTTGGTCCGGTGTCTCCCACCAAAGATGCGCGCTCGGCGGCCCCAGCCGTAAACGCGCCGAACGACTTGAACGAAATGTTCGGAACGCGTTGCTTGATCTCCAGCGCAATCATTCCCGGCCAGGTAATTCCGACATTCAAGCAATAGTCAGGCTTACGACGTGGAGCTTCCGCCGGATTGTCTCCCGGGCCGGGCTCGAAACCCACGTGCCAATTCTCGGCGGTAGTGATTTGGGGGGCGTCAGATTCCTCGCCACTGACGAGGCGTGCCAAAATCTTACGTGCTGCCGCAGGAGCGTTAACGGTCAATAAGAAATGGCGCACCATCGGCATCCGGTAACCGCGAAGAATGAAGCCCTGAATATCGGCGAGATCGAGTGTGCTTCTCGTAGGTTTTCCCGAATGAGCATCGACCCCGGAGGTCTCGTGCTCACCTCGCCCAAAAAGCCGGCCGAGTAGTCCTCCGCTCGTCTTCGGCTGCGGCGTTTGTGTTTTGCTATCTGGACTCACTGCCGGTCTCCTGAATTCATGCGCGCTATGAAACCGTCGCTGATTCTGCCTTGCGATCGGCGATCAGGGCATGAATGTCCTGCACCGATAGACCTGGATATGCCTGGTAGAACCCGATCGGAGTGCGGTTTGCTCCCGCTGCGAAGTCAATGAACTCCTGGAGGTATTTCCGGCAGGGCGAGGGGGGTGCGCCCTTGGTGAACTTGAAAAGAAGATCGAAGATCGGTCCGATATTCTTGGTGAAATCGGCGATGTACTTGTCGAAGGAGCCGTCATATACCGTGAAGAAACCGATTTGATTGTCTTCCAGCTTGACGAACTGTGCGAAATGGGGTGTTCCGACTTTATCGAGGTCCTTCGTCGTTCCGCTGCCCCTGGCCCGCAGGATCAGTTCCACCTCGATGAAGGCAAGTTTTGATTTCATGGGCAGGATTACGAGGAAGGGATGTAGCTCACCCACACCGGCAACGTCTGCAGCCGCCGCCAAGGCCTTGATCTCTTTGGCGGTTACGCCTGGGTAAGCGGTGTAGAGATTCACAGCAGTGACAAGATGCTCCGCGCTCCATTCGACGAACGCATCGGCATGATCCGCGACCAGGCTGAGCGGCGGATTAACGACACGCTGAAAGATCGCGTCGAACACCGGCCCTGCGGCCTTGGCCAGATCGGCCATGAGCTGAGCGAATTCGCCGTCGAAGTCACCAAGGAAAAGCAAGGTCTTGTCGCTCAATACAGTGAAGCGTGAGTAGTGAATCGTGCCGAGGGAGTCCTCCGCCCTGAACATCCCTGGCATTAAGGGCGGCAGTTGCTCCGCGATCCACTTTGCGTCCGCTGGAGTCTTCAGGGGAAAGCTGAGAGTAAAGTGATTCTGGCTCATCGTATGATCTCCTTTTGGCAAGCGCCTAGTCCTTGGCGGCCGCGAGTACTTTCGCCGCAGCCTCTTTGTCCTCTGCCGACAACTGCTCGGGGCCGAGTTTGTAATTCAGCTTGTCAATCGAGCCGGTGAAATGGAACGGCACCTGATATGCGAAGTCGTCCACCGGAGTGCGGGTATCGCTGCCAATATCAAAGGTTTCGTCGATGGACATGAGCAGCGGAATCGTGTGAGCAATGGTCTTGCGATCGACTTCTTTGCCATCCACCGAGAGCACGCCGGTGCCACCCTTGGCAGGTCCGGGTCCGTCGTATTTGAACGCGAACACGATGGTGTGTTTGCCCGCGCTGAGCGAAGGGCCTTCCCACTTGAAGCGCTCCATATCCAGGAAGTTGTAAAGAAATACAGGTTTACCTCGGCCGATTCCTGCCAGACCTATAAGGAACACAAGCACAAATCCCAGCAAGCCGAGGATCGACAGCCCATAGCCAACCCGCATTTTCCCCGGTGACCATTTCTTGTATTGACCCAGCCAAATCAGCAGGAGTCCCAAGATCAATATCGCTAGACCAATTCTTCGGAAGAACCTCTCGTGGAACCACCAATTGAAGGTTCTGCTGAGGTACAAGCCATAGCCGCCGAAGCGGCCACCCAGAGTTGCGATCATCCCCTGCGCACCGCCCTCGGGGATGGTCACTTCGGCAGTGATCGTGTAGTCGCGGTCTAAAATGCTCGGAGCGTTACCCACAGGAATTCCGGGATTCTCGCCGACATAGGTGAAGTCAGTTCGCCCGGCGACCGCGCTCGGTTTCGGTGCCAGAAGGCGCACGAAGCCCGAGTTATCCAGCGGGAAAACGTTGTATTTTCCAGCCTCTGTCAGGAATAACTTCTGCAGCTCGGCCAACTTGTCGGGATTCTTGGCGGCGAGGTCGTTGTATTCGGAGTAGTCTTCGGTGATGTTATAGAGTTCCCATTTGTAGCCGTTGGTGATGTCTGGCATCTTGCCGGTTCCCAGTTGCCAAGGCGGTGCCGGTGGCGTGGTCGCAGCAATCCAGCCATTGTGATAAATGGCGCGGTTGCCAACCATTTCAAAATACTGCGTATCGCGTTTCGATGGCGCATTGGCTTGGTCAAATGTGTAAGCCATGCTAACGCCTTCGATCGGCCTCTGCTTGATGCCATTTACCTCGTCGGGTGCTTTGACGCCGGCGACTTCCAGGATTGTGGGAACTATATCGATAACATGGTGAAACTGGGTGCGAATACCACCCACGTCCTTAATGTGGCCGGGCCAAGAAATCGCCAGGCCCTGGCGGGTCCCTCCGAAATGCGACGCCACCTGCTTCGTCCACTTGAAAGGTGTGTCAAACGCCCAAGCCCAGCCGACCGCCATGTGGGGGTAAGTCTTGTCGGTTCCCCAATCCGCAAGGTGCAATAGCTGCAAGGGCATGGGGGTGTCGAGAATTCCGTTGTACGCGATCAATTGGTTGTAGGTGCCGCCTAAAGTGCCTTCAGGGCTGGTACCGTTGTCGCCGTCGATGTAGATAATGATGGTGTTGTCGAGTTTGCCCATATCCTCGACGGCCTGAATGACGCGGCCGATCTCGTAGTCGGTGTAAGCCGTGTAGCCGGCATATACCTCCGCTTGACGTGAGTACAGTTTCTTTTGCACGGCCGAGAGTGAATCCCACTTCGGGATCTCGTCCGGCCACGGAGTAAGTTGCGCGGCGGCAGGAATGACACCGAGGCGCTTCTGGTTGGCAAAGATCTCGTCGCGCATCTTTTCATAACCCATATCGAACTTGCCCTTGAACTTGTCAACCCATTCCGGTTTCGGCTGATGCGGCGAGTGGCTTCCGCCGGGAACGTAATAGAGGAAGAACGGTTTGTCGGGCGCGGCCGCGTTCAATTCGCTCATGTACCGGATAGCGTCATCTGCCAGATCCGTCGTGAGGTTGTAATCCTTCTTTCCCACCCAAGGGAAAACCTGAGTGTGATCGCGGAACAGATAGGGTTGCCATTGGTCAGTCTCGCCTCCGAGGAATCCATAGAAATACTGGAATCCCATACCTGAGGGCCATTGTTCGAACGGTCCCGCTGCGCTGCTATATTGAAAGCCCGGTGTGTTATGGTTTTTTCCGAACCACGAAGTGGCATAGCCGTTTTCTTTGAGGATTTCGCCGACGGTGGCGTTTTCAGGACCAATGACGGAGTCATAGCCCGGGTAGCCGGTGGATAATTCCCCGATAACACCAAATCCAACAGAGTGGTGGTTGCGGCCGGTGATGAGCGCTGCTCGCGTTGGCGAGCAAAGAGCAGTGGAATGGAACTGCGTATACCGCAGCCCAGCCTTGGCGATGCGGTCCAGCGAGGGAGTCGGGATGACGCCCCCGAAGGTGCCCGGCACACCGTAGCCTTGGTCGTCGGTCATAATGAGCAGCACGTTCGGCGCACCCTTGGGCGGCACCACACGCGGAGGCCACCAAGAAGTGGACTCCTTGGCGCTTTCCTTGATGACACCACCGAACTTCGGAGGCGGTGGAGGAATTTGCTTTCCGTCGATGGTAGTCGTGGCGCTGGGCGAACCTGGGGTGCCCGTGACCTGCTGCGCGGCGACTGGCACAACATGTGCCAGCAGAAACATGGGTAGCACTGCGCCGAGTTGAAGCAGACCCAGAGACTTCCACGTCGTCTCCATATTCCTCATAGGTCTGTGTTCTCCTTCTTAAGTCCTATCGAAGCTCGCGCGGTCAGCTGTGACGCGTAATACCTGGGAGGGAGGTAGGCTATTGTTCGGGTCCTTCTCCGTCTATTGTCAAAAGTAACGAGTTGGCGCGTAAATCCCAATTAGGCGGGAATCCTGGCATCTTGCTCCTAGTACCATCTCGGTGATTACCGCGTTCTCCAGGCACTGAAGCTTCCATCAGACTGTGAATGTAGGACTCCTGCCGACGGGCGGCGGGCGTCTGCAAAGACGCAAGGTAACGGACTGCGGGTTCTTACGGTAACTCTCGGCCTCGGGGCATCGAACGCGATACTCCCCGGGGCCGTCGGAGTCCAACAGGTCGTCGCCGGTGAGCTCAAATTTCGACGGCTCGATCATGGCAATCCCGACTAAGGCGTGGTGACCGCATTACGAGAAAGGGACACCCTTTTATGATCGGTTAATCAGGAGTCACGCATAACTTGATGGCGCCAATCTTCCGAGATGTGCGATATTGAACAGGCAGGCGCCTCTTCTATGCCTACACTTTCCGAGTGTGGAGACCTGTCAAGGACCATTGAGTTTCTCAGGAGGTTGCCGATGAAAATGACTGCAAGCACTCGACAAGTGGGCGGCGTCACGATAGTAGACATCAGCGGACGGATTGAACTTGGCGAAGAAAGTGCCTCTCTGCGCGACTTGGTTTCCGAACTGTTAGGCAATGGACATAAGCAGATTTTGCTCAATCTTGGCGCTGTCAATTACATCGACAGCTCAGGCTTGGGTGCACTGGTTACTTCCTTCACAAGCGCGCGGAAGCAGGGCGGAGAACTAAAGCTTCTCAACCTGACGGATAAGGTCACAGACCTGATGCAGATGACAAGACTTTATACCGTTTTCGACATCAAGAATGACGAGGCGTTAGCCGTGAACTCCTTTGGGCAATCGACAGCCGCAACCGCGTAAACGGCTGAATAGACCAGGGCTCCTGCTCCCGTGCCTTGAGGCTTGGCCCGGGAGGGCGGCTCAGCAGGCTCTTCTGTTTCTCCAAATCACGGCATTCCGGTGGGAAAACTATTATGGTTCCGAAATGCGAGTTAGGGGAATCTGGCGGAGAGGGGGGATTTGAAACCCCAGTTGATGAGTGACAGGAGAAGGGTTGGTGAGCGTTGGTATGTCTCTTGTTATCAACACCGGTTTTCGATTTGGACGATCTTTCTTCCCAGAGCGGCCAAGTCGAGAAACAGTTTCACAAAAAACATAGGGCTTCTTGAATTCGCTTTTTCGGAGTAGCGAGGGAGATTTACGGAGACACCAATAGGAACCAATAGGAAGTACCGAGGGCACGATGGTGGGATCAATCTAACAGGTCGCGATCCTGCAGACTGCGCAATACTGCGCAATCTGAGCCACGGGCG